>NZ_JADIKI010000023.1:1137695-2383561 GCF_044904605.1 Dyella humi | reverse complement strand
GGTCGGGGGGCGGCGGGCGGGGGCGGGGGGTTGGCGTGGTCCCCCCCCCCCGGGCGCCCCCCGGGGTGGGGGGGGGGGTGGTGGGGGGGGGCCCCCACACTTGCGAGGAAGTTGGAGGTCTGAGGCAAGTGTTCACCCCACCCCAACCCTCCCCTACAAGCAGGGGAGGGAGTCTGTAGTTCTTCGCAAGTCTTGTTCCCGCGCTCATGGCAGAAACAACCGCAAAGCGGCCGTCGCATTCGACGGAAAATAGAAATGCACGAAGCTGGCCGTCAGCCTCCGTTCGCGATAGACCGCTTCCTTGCATGGCCCGTGGTTGGGATTGAACGCATGCGCGAGCGGCTCAGCGTCGATCGATGCTTGCGCGTAATGGAAAGTGTGTCCGCGCAATTCGCCCTCGGGCAAGCTCGCGCCTTGCAGCCCTAACGCGGCAAGTCGCGGCTGCATTGCGGCATGGCCACGTAACAGGCCGGCCATCGGCGCCGTGTGCCCTTGCTGATCCGCAAGCGACTCCAGCGCAAACAGCAGCCCACCGCATTCCGCGAGCATGGGCTTGCCGGCGTCGCGATGCGTACGCAGCGCCGCATGCAAATCATGTCGTTTCGACAAAGCATCCAGATGCAGTTCCGGATATCCGCCCGGCAGCCACACCGCATCGCATTCGGGCAGCGCATCGCCTGCCACGGGCGAGAAGAAACACAATTCCGCACCGGCCTGGCGCAGCAGATCCAGATTGGCGGGATAGAGAAAACAGAACGCGTCATCGCGCGCTACGGCAATGTGTTTGCCTTGCAACAGCGGTGGAATGGACTCAGCGAGCGGCGACTGGAATACGACGGGCGGCGGCAACTCGGTCGCGGCGTGCTGTGACCATGCATCCGCTAACGCATCGAGGCGCGCATCGAGATCGGACAATTCATCTGCGGCGATCAGGCCCAGATGCCGTTCCGGCAAAGCCAGACGATCATCGCGAGGCAACGCGCCCAGCCAGTGCAGCGAGGCAGGCAAACTCTCCTGCAGCAACTGCGCGTGATAGGCGCTGCCAATGCGATTAGCTGCTACGCCGTACATCGACAGCCCTTCGCGATAGCTCGCCAAACCGCAAGCCAGTGCGCCAAAGGTTTGCGCCATCGCCGAGCCGTCGATCACAGCCAGCACCGGCAGGCC
This sequence comes from Dyella humi, assembly GCF_044904605.1. Classification (NCBI taxonomy): domain Bacteria; kingdom Pseudomonadati; phylum Pseudomonadota; class Gammaproteobacteria; order Lysobacterales; family Rhodanobacteraceae; genus Dyella; species Dyella humi. Next base: position 2,382,394 of record NZ_JADIKI010000023.1, on the reverse strand, counting down.
CAATTGCTGTGCAAGATCGGCGCTGGAAGGTGCGCCGTCGAACAGACCCATCACACCTTCCACCAGGATCAGGTCGGCGTCACCCGCTGCATCGAACAGGCGTCGGCGCACATCTGTCTCGCCGCACATCCATAGGTCAAGCTGATAGACCGGTGTGCCCGCGGCGCGCGCGAGCACCATAGGATCGAGAAAATCCGGCCCCGTCTTGAACACGCACACGCGTCGCCCCTGCCGTGCATGCCAACGCGCGAGCGCAGCAGTGACCGACGTCTTGCCCTGCCCGGATGCGGGCGCGGAAACTAGCAAGGCGGGGCAATGGCGAATGCTCACAACTCGATACCCTTCTGCGCCTTGATACCCGCGTCGAACGCATGCTTCACCACGCGCATTTCGGTCACCGTATCGGCGACGGCGACGAGTCCATCCGGCGCGCCACGGCCGGTGATCACCACGTGTTGGCGCGGCGGGCGCGCGGCCACGGCGTCGAGCACCTGCTCGAGCTGCACGTACTGTTTGACCAGCGCGATATTGAGCTCATCCAGCAGCACGAAATCGTAAGCGGGATCGGCCAGCATGCCCGCGGCAATCTTCCACGCCGCCTGCGCTGCTTCGATGTCGCGCGCCTTGTCTTGGGTTTCCCAGGTAAAGCCCTCGCCCATCACGTGGTAATCGAGTTGATCGTCGGCGAAGCGGCGAAAGAAGGCTTCTTCGCCGGTAGAGAACGTGCCCTTGATGAACTGCACCACGCCGCAATGGAAGCCGTGACCGAGCGAACGCGCCAGCATGCCGAAGCCGGAGGAACTCTTGCCCTTGCCGTTGCCGGTGTTCACCACCAGCACGCCACGATCGATGGTGGCCCGGGCGATCTTGCGGTCGACCAATTCTTTCTTACGCTGCATACGTTCACGGTGACGCTCTTCCGGCGTCATGGCGTCGCGTGATGGGTGGTCGCTCATACATCCTCCGCATGCCCGGCGTACTCGCCAGGCGTTACAAGCGGCAGAGGGAATGAAACGGCACCGGTACTCACGCAGCGGCCCGTGACGCGGCCCTCCGCCTGTCCGGTTTCAAGCCTGGGCCGGTCTCCGGGCTCGCGAGCGAAGGCCTGTGCCTTCCGGTCCACGCCTTCCCATGCGCGCAGCACAGTGGCGGTGTGTGGATCGCGTTGCTCGCCTACCGTTGCGGGGGCAGCTCCGGCATGGCCGCATCGCGACGCACCGGATTCCCGTTTCAACCACCGGCCAATGCCGGCAGTCACCTCAAGCCCGGGCATCTTAGAGGGTGGCTTGCAGTGCGCCTAGCCTAGGGATGCTCTGATCTATTCCACGTACCCGGCATGACGTCCAGAAGGCTCGCAGGGTGTGTTGCGCGGCGCAGGGCAGACTGGCCCCGCGCGGCGCAGCCTGCGGGCCTTCTGGACGTCACCCCGTCCTTTAATTTCAAAATGTTGGGGCCGCATTGCATGCGCGCAGCGCTTCGCCTCAGCGTCTCGACAGATAGCCGGTCTGCCTTCGCCGCTGCGACAAACCGCTGCGTGCATGCAATGCGGTGACGGGTGCGTGGAATAGATCAGAGCATCCCTAGTGTCTACATAAGTGTCTACATATGGCCTGCATGGCCCTTGACGGTACTCGACCGAAGCGCAATGGTTGGATCGCATGAACTTGCATCGTCACTAGCGGCAGGGAAAGTCGATTAACCGCATGTTCGGCATGGATATTTCCATTTGGACTTTTAGGCGTCCAAGCATTCGTTGCGACCAACCGCCGTTGTCACTAATCTGCAATTGCTGCACAGCAACAGCGATAACAACACGCTAGGGGCACACTCCAACATGAAGCAAGACAACAACTCGCCCTACCAGGGCAAGCTCGCTACTCGTTCCGGCCGGGCTCGCTTTCTCACCGCTTCCATCCTGCTCGCACTCGCTTCTACCGTTGCCGCGCAAGACACCTCGCAAACGCCGTCGCAACCCAACAACGCGAAGAATCTGCAGGCCGTGATCGTGACCGGCACACGCGCGCAGAACCGCACCGATAGCACGTCGCTGTCCCCGATCGACGTGGTCCCCGCTTCGGCGCTGCAAAGCACCGGCACCAATGAACTCTCCACCGCGCTGGCGCGCCTGATTCCATCGCTGAATTTTCCGCGTCCTGCCGCCACCGACACCACCGACTCGCAACGTCCCGTGCAGTTGCGCGGCCTGGCACCGGATGAAGTGCTGGTGCTGGTCGACGGCAAGCGCTGGCACACCAGCGCGATGGTGAACGTGGATGGCACCATCGGCCGCGGCTCGGCGCCGGTGGATCTCAACACCATTCCGCTTTCCGCCATCGATCACATCGAAGTGCTGCGCGACGGTGCTTCCGCGCAATACGGCTCCGACGCGCTCGCGGGTGTGATCAACATCATCCTGAAGCATGGCGCGCAAGGCGGCTCGGTCGAGCTGGACGGCGGACGCTTCCAGCGCGGTGGCGGCAAGCAATGGCAGGGCTCGGCCAACTTCGGCATTCCGCTAAACGGCGACAAGGGCTGGCTGCGCATCAGCCTGGACGATGGCCACCAGGATCCGACCAACCACGGCGGCACCGACATCCGCTATCCGCAGCTGGGATCCAAGCAGGTGTTCGGCGACCCGACGGTGAGCCAGCACAACCTGTTCTTGAATGCGCAGTACGACATTACGAAAGATGTGCAGTTCTACGCGTTCGGCAGCTATCACGAGCGCAATGCGATTTCCGATGAGTTGTATCGCAATCCGTTCGGTTATCCATCGTCGGTGAAGTCGGCACTCACTGCGCTATATCCCGATGGCTATCAGCCACTGCTGCAGGCGCGCAGCACCGACCAGTCGCTGGTCGCTGGCGTGCGCGGCACCACCAGCGACGGCTGGCGCTGGGACGTGAGTGCCAACTACGGCGGCAACCGTGTATCGCTAGATACCATACACACCGCCAACTACGCCTTCCTGCACGACTTCGGCTACACGCCCACCCAATTCTTCGATGGCATCGTTTCGTCCGCGCAGCAGTTGGCGGACGTCGACGTGGCGAAGGATTTCAACCTGAGCTGGCTACCCAATGCGGTGACGCTCGCCTTCGGTGCGGAATACAAACGCGACACGTACCAGATCAGCGCAGGCGATCCGAGCTCTTATTACGTGGGCACGTCCGGTGTGAGCGGCGGTGCGCAGGGTTTCAGCGGCTACAGCCCAGTGAACGTGGGATCCTGGAGCCGCAGCGACTGGGCGCAGTACGTGAGCGTGGAAACCAACCTCACCGACAAACTCGGTACGTCGCTCGCCGTGCGGCATGAGGATTACAACGACTTCGGCAACACCGTTTCCGGCGCACTGGCCGCCCGCTACGACTTCACGTCGCGCTTCGCGCTGCGCGGCAGCGTATCGAGTGGCTTCCGCGCGCCCTCGCTGGCGCAGGAGGACTACTCGCAGATCGGCTCGCTGTACCTCACACCAAGCAGCGCGGGACCGGGCGTCGCACCAGGCATCTACCAGACCGGCTTGCTGCCGGTGAGCAATCAGGTGGCGCAATTGCTGGGTGCGCAAGCCTTGCGACCGGAGCGCTCGCACAACTACACCATAGGCGCGGTGTTCAACCCGATTGATCCGCTCACGATCACCTTCGACCTGTACCAGATCAACATCTACAACCGCGTCGTGCTTTCCAACACGTTGAGCGGCCTGAACCGACCGGCGGTGGTGGCTTATCTGGCCGCGAACGGCGTCACCAACGTGGCCTTCAGCTCGGCACAGTACTTCACCAATGCGGTGGATACGCGTACCCAGGGCGGCGACCTGGTGACGAGCTATCGCTCCGACTTCGGCAATGCCGGCGTGCTGGATAGCACCCTGAGCTACAACTACAACCGCACGCAAGTTACACATGTGGCGCCCAACCCGACGCAACTGGATGCGCTGGGCCTGCAGCTGCAGCGTGTGACCTACCGCGACATCAAGGGTCTGCTGGCCAACTCTACGCCGCGTAGCAAGCTGATCCTCAACGAGAACTACACGCTGAGCCATTGGGTGTTCAACGGCAACCTCACCCGCTACGGAAGCTTTACCGCGTACAGCAACAGCTCCTACTTGTTGAACCAGACTTACAACCCGCAATGGGTGCTGGACCTGGCCGGCAGCTACAACCTGGACAACTGGACGTTTACGCTGGGCGTAGACAACGCCACCAACAGCTATCCGAACAAGACAATCGCCGCGAACAACGTCAACGGCACCATCCCGTATTCAAATTTTTCACCCGCGGGCTTCAATGGGCGTTACTATTACACCAAAGTGATCTATCACTGGTGATTTGAGCCCACTGCCAAACTCGTGCGACACATGCACAAAAATCCCGGCCATGAGCCGGGATTTTTTTGTCCGCGTGATGGCGCGCGTGCATGTCACGTGAAGTGAAACAACTGGTCGATGCGCTTGCGCGGACATATGGAAAACGGACTGCTGAGCACGACCGAACCGCCGCACTGACAACATCCTTTGCCGGGATCGCTCCTCTCCCGATGCTGGTATCTACATGACTGTGTGGAACGCTCCCTCTTCCTTCCGGAGAGAGGGGGGCTGATTGCTGCCCTAGACCTTACCCATCCCGAGCCTAGCGATCGCCATGCCGCTGTAACGCGACACGTCCACCCTGCCGGTATCGCCAAATCGGCCATTTGCCGGATGCTTTCGTGCCCCTCTCGTCGCGTCTTTACCGTCATCCCGCGCTGATCAACTTGCTAGCCGGCTCAGCCGCGTTTCTGGCTTATGCGTCGATGTATGCCTTTCGCAAGCCATTCACAGCCGCATCCTTTCAGGGCATTCATCTAGCTGGTGTCGATTACAAAGTGTGGCTGGTGATTGCCCAGGTGGTGGGTTACATGCTGAGCAAGGTGCGGGGGATCACCTGGATCGCCGAAATCCAGCGCCAGCATCGCGCACGCACGCTCGCCGGGCTGATCGGCTTCTCCTGGATCGCGCTATTGGGTTTCGCGCTGATCCCGGCGCCATGGAATATTCCGTTCCTGTTTCTCAACGGCCTGCCGCTAGGGATGGTGTGGGGCGTGATCTTCGGCTATCTGGAAGGCCGCCGCGGCACTGAGCTGATGGGCGCCCTTATGTGCGCCAGCTTCATCGTGGGCTCGGGCGTGGTGAAATCGGTGGGTATGTGGCTGATGCTGCGCTGGCATGTGAGCGAGTTCTGGATGCCATTCACCACCGGCATGTTGTTTATTGCACCACTGTGCCTGGCGACCTGGATTCTGGAACACCTGCCCGCGCCCGATGCCGCCGACGTTGCTGCGCGCAGCGTGCGCCTGCCGATGGATGCGGCTACGCGGCGCGCCTTCCTGGCTCGTTTCCTGCCCGGCATCGCGATGATCGTGATGGCCTATGTGGCGCTGACGGTCACGCGCGATTTTCGCGACAACTTCGCGGCGGAAATCTGGAGCGATCTCGGCCGCGGTAGCGACGCCTCAGTGTTTGCCGAGACCGAAGTGCCGATCGCCATAGCCGTGCTGATCATCACCGCATGCACCATGATCGTGCGCAATAACCTGCGAGCATTGATGCTCAATCACGTATTGATCTTCGGCGGCTTCTGCATCGCCGTGTGCGCCACCTGGATGCACAATCACGCCATGATCGATCCGTTGGGCTGGATCGGTTTGAGTGGTTTCGGCCTGTATCTGGCCTACGTGCCGTACAACGCCACTTTCTTCGAACGCATGTTGGCGACGTTCCGGGTCGGCGGCAATGTGGGCTTCATCATGTATATCGCCGACAGCAGCGGCTATATGGGTAGCGTGGCGGTGATCCTGGTGAAGGAATTCGGTGGCATGCATCTGTCGTGGGCATCGTTCTACGCGCAGACGGTGATGACGCTGTCCAGTATCGGCATGCTGATCACGCTGGTGTCGGCGCTGTATTTCTACGAGAAGGCGCGGCGGGCGCGCGTGTCGATACCAGTGGCGGCTGCGGCGTAATGTCATTCCTGGAATAACGGCGAGCCATAATCCATGGCCTGGGCAGTGCCTTCCGTCTCCCGCCCTTCCCTGCCGCGCATGGACTCGCGCGCCTCGCAAATCGCCCGCAAAAGCAGCGCGCCTGCTTCCGCAACACTGTCATCATTGCGGATAAGCAGACTGCCGGGCGGCACCGGATAGGCTTGCGCACGCTGCAGACGCGCGGCGATATCCGCTTCCGTTTCCCGTCCGCGCGCGGCAAGCCGTTGTGCAATGCGCTCAGCGCTGGCGGTGATCAGCACCGGCTGCAGATTGTCAAAGCGCTGGCGCGCGAGTTCGAAGGCGGCGCGTGAACCGTTTGCCAGCACGTCCATGCCATGCGCCAGCCAGTGCAGGACTTCGCTGCCGATACCGTAGTGAAGCCCGTGTGCTTGCCAGCTCAGCACGAACAGGCCACGTTGTTCGCGCAGTCGGAACTCATCCTCACTCAGCGCTACATGGTTTTCACCGCCGGCATGCGCAGGCCGGGTGATGTAGCGGTGCGCGCACAGCACACCGTGCGCTGCGCCCTGCTGCCGTATCCAGGCCAGCACGCTGTCCTTGCCGGCGCCGGAAGGACCCATCACGTAATACAGACGCCCCTCGTTCATGCCGCGGCCCTCAGCGGCAGAATCGCAAGCTGCTCGAACGCCGCGCCCGGCGCCGGCTCACGGCAAAGGGTGAGTGCGTTGATGTATGCACGGGGCACGGGGTCCAGCTTCGGCAGCAGGTATGTGCGCAAGGCTTGTTCTTCGGCTGCCGTTGCCGGCGCGGAAAGCGTGAGGTGGAAACGATAGCGTTCCAGCACGTAGGGATATCCGTACTGGCGGAACAGTGCGCGTTCCATGTCATCCAGAGCACCGGCCCGGCGCTGCCAGGCGGCCTCGTTGATGGGGGCGCGCAACGCGTTGAGGTCGCGCACGCATTGCGCAGCCAATGCATCCACCTGATGTGTGTCGCCGCACGGCCGCAGGGCGAGAAATCCAGCCAGCCTGTCCAGTTGCAGCGGCAGCTCGAAAGCCGGCATGCGCGCGGCGATATCGGTGACGTGCTCGTGCAGATCGCCATAACTTGCATGCGTCGCCAACGCGAATGGCGCCTGAAGCGTGGCATGCCAACCGTAGCGCCGCACATCGGCGAGCAACACATTTAGACGATCGGTGCCGATACCCGGCACGGACGTGGTAGCAAGCCAATCGCGCCCGAGCTCATGCAACGCGCTGTCCGGCGTGGGGCAGAAGTAAACCGCATAGCGCATCAGGAATCGGCCATCAGAACGAGTTGCACCCAATCGCCGGAGAAGCGCGTGATGCCGTATTGCACCGGCATGCCGCGTGTATCGGTATTGATGGATTGCACGTAGAGCAACGGCCGGTTGGCGGGCTGCCGCATCAGCCGCGCGGTATGCGCGTCGGGCAGGCGCGCCGAAACGCGAGTGTGTTTGCGCTCGTAGTCGGTAACACCGAATTCTTCCAGCGTGCGCGTGACCGAGCGCAGGCGGCGATACACCGCGGGCAGGCCGGCAAAACGCGCCGCCGGAAAATACGCGGTGCTATGGTCCACGATATGCCCGTCGGCGCGGCTGAGCGTCTCGATGCGGTAGGCATAGGCGTGGCGATCCATGCACAGCGCCTGGGCCACCTGCGGCGGGGGAATCTCGCGCGCGTCTTCCAGCACCTCGATGTCCGCCTCCACGTTGAGGTTGCGCATGTTCTGGGTGAAGCGCGTACGCCGGCTGATGGGGTAATCCAGCGCGTGCTCCTGCACGAAGGTACCGCGCCCCTGCTCAGTGCGCACAAGATTGCGCTCTTCCAAGGCAGCGACAGCACGGCGCACGGTATGGCGGTTGACGTTGAAACGCGCCGCCAGCTCCTGCGCGGAGGGCAATTGCTCGCCCTGGCGCAGCACCCCTTTAAGGATGTCATCGGCCAGGATGCCGCTGATCTGGCTCCATAGCGCCACGCCCCGGCCTCGTTCGATTTCGCTCATACCACGTCCTCAACCTGTCTATTTGCCGTCATGGCAACGGCACGCTGGCCTGTTGGAATGTTGCTCGACGGGCGCCTTGGCGCCCGGGCCTGTCTAGATAACTAGACATTTGTGACAAGCCTGGGAATACCTATGGACACCTCCCCCCACTTGGCGCGCGCGCAATGGATGTCGCTGCTGGCGCAATCCGATCCGGATGAGCTGGCACAAGCGATGCAAGCGCTTGCGCTGCCCGATGACGCGACCTGGCTGCGGCCCGCGCAGACCGGCCTGTACATGCTGCGCGGGCGCATGGGCGGCAGCGGGCCGCAATTCAATTTCGGCGAGATCACTGTCACTCGTTGCAGCGTGCAACTGGGTGAGCGCATCGGCCATGCCTGGGTGCGTGGCACGCGTACGCGCCACGCCGAACTGGCGGCGCTGGCCGATGCACTATTGCAGGATCCGGCCTGGCAGCCTCGCCTACGCACGGACGTGCTGGAGCCTTTAGGGCGCTCGCTGCAGGCGCGGCGCGAGGCTGCAAGCCGCAAGGCCGCCGCCAGCAAGGTGGAGTTCTTTACCGTAGTGCGAGGTGAATGATGCTTGCCGCATTTGCTGATCCGGTGTTCGACAGCCAACGCAGTTTCCGAGAGCTGTTGCAGGCCATGGCCCGCCCGGCGGTGCCGCGGATATTGCCGACGCTGCCGCCCGCGCCTTCGCCAGTAGCGTCCGCTGCGATGGCGATATTGCTCACACTTTGCGATGCAACCACCTCGTTGTGGATACAGCAGTCGACGGAGGAGGTGCACGATCATCTGCGTTTCCACACGGGGCTGCGCTTGGTGGATACGCCGCGCGAGGCCGATTTCGCGCTGATCACCACGCCAGCATCCATGCCGCCGCTGAATGCCTTCGCGCACGGCGAACTGCGTTATCCGGATCGCTCCGCGACGCTGATCGTTCAGGTGGACGGTTTCCGGCACGACGCCGGTACGCGCTTTGTCGGCCCGGGCATTCGCGACGAGGAAAGGCTACATATCGACGGTTTGCCTGCTGATTTTTGGTCACAACGTGCAGCATTGGCCACGCAGTTTCCGCTGGGCGTTGATGTGTTTTTCGTGACTGCGCAGCACGTGCTGGCACTGCCGCGCACCGCCCGTTTGCTGGAGTCCTGAATGTACGTTGCCGTAAAAGGTGGCGAGCAAGCCATCGCCCGTTCGCTGGAATTGCTGGCCGAGGCACGCCGCGGCGATCCGGCCGTGCCGGAATTGGAACTGACGCAGATCAGGGAACAACTGCGCCTGGGCGTAGCGCGCGTGATGCAGGAAGGTTCGCTCTACGACGAAGAACTGGCCGCGCTGGCCATCCGCCAGGCGGCCGGCGATATGCTGGAAGCAATCTTTCTGTTGCGCGCCTATCGCACGACCCTGCCGCGCTTCGGTTACACGCTGCCGCTTGAGACCACCGCCATGCGTGTGCATCGTCGCGTCTCAGGCACCTTCAAAGATATCCCGGGCGGACAGGTACTGGGACCCACCAGCGACTACACGCAACGCCTGCTGGACTTTGACGCGACTCCGCCGGCGGCGGTGACATCGGCCGATGCGCCTCTGCCTGCCGACATGCCACGCGTGCTCGATCTTCTGGAAGCCGAGGCGCTGATCGAGCCGGCCAAGGCAGGCAACGATCCGGAGCCGCTCGACCTCACACGCGAACCGCTCACTTTTCCCGCCGATCGCGCCACGCGCATGCAGAACCTCGCGCGTGGCGACGAAGGCTTCCTGCTCGGTCTGGCCTATTCGACCCAGCGCGGTTACGCGGAAAGCCACCCGTTTGCCGGTGAAATCCGCATGGGCGAAGTAGATGTGTGCATTTGCCCTGAGGAACTTGGTTTCGCCATCGAGATCGGCAGCATCGTGCTCACCGAGTGCCAGATGATTAATCAATTCCACGGCGGTAACGGCGTACCGCCGCAATTCACGCGCGGCTATGGACTGAGCATGGGCGAAGGCGAGCGCAAGGCCATGGCGATGGCGCTGGTGGATCGCGCCTTGCGCTGCGAAGAACTGGGCGAAACTGCGCATGCGCCGGCGCAGAATCAGGAGTTCGTGCTGTCGCATTCGGACAACGTGGAAGCGTCCGGCTTCGTGCAGCATCTGAAGCTGCCGCATTACGTGGATTTCCAGGCGGAACTGTCGTTGCTGCGCACGCTCGCCAAACAGCACGCTGCCGATCACGTCGAACAGCCTTTGCATGTAGCGGGAGGCGCGCACGCATGACATCCCGCTACAACTTCGCCTTTCTCGACGAAGACACCAAGCGCATGCTGCGCCGCGCGCTGCTGAAAGCGGTAGCGATTCCCGGTTGCCAAATTCCGTTCGGCAGCCGCGAAATGCCCTTGCCCTACGGCTGGGGTACCGGCGGCATTCAGGTGACTGCCGCATTACTGGGGCCGGACGACATATTGAAGGTAATCGACCAGGGTGCGGACGACACCACCAATGCCGTAAATATCCGCCGCTTCTTCGCGCGTGTGGCCGGTGTCGCTACCACCGAACGCACGACGGAAGCCACGCTGATCCAGACGCGCCACCGCATTCCTGAAACACCTCTGCGCGAGGATCAGATCCTGGTGTTTCAAGTGCCCGAACCCGAACCGCTGCGCACGCTGGAAGCGCGCGAAGCCGAGACGCGCACCCTGCATGCGCTGGCCGATTACGGACTGATGCACGTGAAGCTGTACGAAGACATCGCCCGCTATGGGCACATCGCCACCAGCTACGACTATCCGGTGCTGGTCGATGGCCGCTACCTGGCCTCGCCTTCGCCCATTCCGAAATTCGACAACCCCAAGCTGAACCATTCGCCGGCGCTGATGCTGTTCGGCGCCGGCCGCGAAAAACGCATCTACGCCATTCCGCCATACACACAAGTGGATAGCCTCGCCTTCGCCGATCACCCCTTCGAAGTGCAGCAGTGGGATGAACGCTGCGCGCTGTGTGGCTCCGTCCAAAGTTATCTGGACGAAGTGGTGGTCGACGATCGCGGTACACGCATGTTCGTGTGCTCGGATACGGATTTCTGTAACCAGCATCGCACGGAGGCACAGGCATGAATGCATTGCTGAAAGTGCGTGGCCTGGGCCACCGTTATGGCCGACGCGTGGGTTGCGAGGAAGTGAGCTTTGATCTGTATCCGGGCGAGCTACTGTGCATCGTGGGCGAATCGGGTTCAGGCAAATCCACCTTGCTCAACACGCTGGCCGCGCAGCTCGCTCCAACCGCCGGCTCGTTGCGCTACCGTCAGCGCAACGACGCATGGCTGGATGTCGGCGAGTTGAATGAAGCGGATCGGCGCCGGCTGGCGCGCGAGGAGTGGGGCTTCGTAACGCAAAATCCGCGTGACGGCCTGCGCCTGAGCGTCAGCGCCGGCGCGAACGTGGCCGAACGCCTGATGGCGCGGGGCGAGCGCCACTATGGACGCTTGCGCGGCATCGCCTGCGGCTGGTTGGAGCGTGTGGAAATTGATCCTGCGCGCGTCGACGACATGCCGGCCGATTTTTCCGGCGGCATGCAGCAGCGGTTGCAGATTGCGCGCGCCTTGGTGACCCATCCCAGGCTGGTGTTCATGGACGAGCCCACGGCAGGGCTGGATGTGTCGGTGCAGGCGCGTATTTTGGATCTGCTACGCCGCCTGGTGCACGAACTGGACCTGGCTGCGGTGATGGTGACGCATGACCTGGCCGTAGCCCGTCTGCTCGCCGCGCGCACCATGGTGATGCAGGGCGGGCGCGTGGTGGAGACAGGGCTCACTGATCAGATCCTGGACGATCCGCAACATCCTTATACGCAACTGCTCGTTTCCTCGGTGTTGACCACATGACTGCCGCCTTGATGCTTGAACTGCGCGACCTGGGCAAAACGTTCGAGCTGCACCAGCAGCACGGCGCGCACCTGGAGGTGCTGCGCGACGTGAACCTGTGCCTGCACGAGGGCGAATGCGTCGTGCTTGCCGGCCCTTCCGGTGCGGGCAAGAGCACGCTGCTACGGGTGATCTACGCCAATTACCGACTCAGCCTCGGCGCCGTCTACGTGCGCCATGCCGGACGCTGGCTAGACCTGGCACGCGCCACGCCACACGAAGTGATCGACGTGCGCCGGCACACGCTCGGTTACGTCAGCCAGTTTCTTCGCGTGATTCCACGCGTGCCCACGCTGGATATCGTGGCCGAACCCCTGCTGCATATTGGCGTGAATGCGCAGGAAGCGCGGGACCGCGCCGCCGCCATGCTGCGCCGGCTGAACATTCCCAAGCGCCTGTGGCCGCTGCCGCCAGGCACCTTTTCCGGCGGCGAACAGCAACGCGTGAACATTGCGCGCGGACTGATCGCACCAAGGCCGATTCTGTTGCTGGACGAACCCACCGCCTCACTCGACGCCGGCAATCGCGCGGTGGTGGCTGAATTGCTCGCCGAGGCGCGCGCGGCAGGTTCCGCCGTGCTCGGTATCTTTCACGACGAATCCATGCGCGACCAGGTCGCCACGCGCCTGTTTCCCATGCAGGCGCTGGAAGCCGCTTAAATTCCCTTTTCTATGCCCACGGCCCTTATGAACGACTTAGTCCTGACCAATGCACGCATCGTGCTCGACGATACGGTGATCCACGGCAGCCTGTTCGCCCGCAACGGCGTGATCCGCATGATCGACGAAGGCCCCACGCCCTCGCCGGGCGCGATCGACTGCGAAGGCGACTACATCATCCCGGGCCTGATCGAAGTGCATACCGACAACCTGGAAAAACACCTGATGCCACGCGCCGGTGTGTTGTGGCCATCGCTGCCCGCGGTACTCACGCACGATGCGCAGATAGCCGCCGCCGGCATCACCACCGTGTTCGATGCGCTCTCCGTAGGCGACCTGGAAGAGGAAAGCGTGCGCATCGAAACCTTGCGCAGCACTTACGATGCCATTCTCGAAGGTCAGGCCAGCGGTGCGCTGCGCGCCGATCACTGGATTCATCTGCGCTGCGAACTAGCGTATCCGCGCTTGCTCGAGGCACTGGAACCGCTCATGCATCACCGTAGCGTGCGCCTGGTCTCACTGATGGACCACACGCCCGGCCAGCGCCAATACCGCGATCTGCAGCAGTATCGCAAGTACTACAGCAAGAACCATATGAGCTGGACAGAAGAGGAATTTGCCGACGTAGTGAAGCGCCGCACGGAACAGCAGGCTAACTACAGTGCCAGACACGAGCGCGTCGTGCTCGCGATGGCACGGCAACACAACGTGGTGCTCGCCAGCCATGACGACACGGACACCGAACAGGTGCGCCATGCACAACGCATCGGCGTGACCATTTCGGAATTTCCCACTACGCAAGAAGCGGCCGATGCCGCATACGCGCACGGGCTGAGTACGGTGATGGGCGCGCCCAACATCGTGCGCGGCGGCTCACACTCCGGCAACGTGTCGGCACTGGAATTGGCGCGCAACGATCGCCTGGACATGCTCTCTTCCGACTACGTGCCCGCCAGCCTGCTGCACGGCGCTTTTCTGCTGCACACGCAAGCCGGCTGGTCGATGCCGCGCGCGATGGCGACGGTGAGCCGCAACCCGGCCAGAGCACTGGGCTTCGAGGATCGCGGACAGCTCAAGCCCGGTATGCGTGCGGATGTGGTGCGTATGCGCGCAGTGGGTGGCTTGCCGATTGTGCGCCATGTGTGGGTCGCAGGGCAGCGTTCGTTCTAATCGTTTCAATCGTCGGCAAGCCTATCCGCAGATATTGTCCTGATGGGCCACTCGTGCCATTCCTCGTGCATTGCGCTTGGAATGACCGCGGATGATTCTCTGCATCGATAAGCGGTTGGTGTCGCTAATCGGCTGTAGATGCTCGCGAGCCATCTCAATACCGAAACATGCGTGACGCACGGCAGGATATTGCGACATGTCAGTGTCGGCTTGTCGCATTCAGGCATGTGCATGAACACATGCAGCGAAATTCATTATTTAAAAGTATTTCCGACATCACGCTGTCATGCGGAACCCCAAGAGTACGCGCGCCGCTCGGGGGGCGGGCGACATGCTGTGCAACTTCAACTAGACATCTATGCAAGTTGACTAGACGAAGTCATAAGCATTTCATCGCAGTCCCCTAGCCTACTGGTCGAAACAGCATCAGGCAGTGGTGCTGGTGTTGTGCAACTACCACATCCCGGGGGATATAGTCTTGAAGATCAATCCAATCACTTGCGCGGTGCTGGCCGCGCTTGCGGTCACTCGCGTGTCTTACGCGGATGACACTGTGCAGCCCGCTCCAGCGACCCAGCCGACGCCGGTCACTCAGCCCGCGCAGCCGGCCAACTCGAATGCGGCTAACGCGGCTACGCTCGGCACGGTAACGGTGACGGCGCAGCACACGGCCCAAGACATGCAGGACGTGCCGATTACGCTGCAGGCATTCACCGGTACGACCTTGCAGCAGTTGAACGTCGTATCGTTCGACGACCTGATCAAATACCTGCCCAACGTGACCTTCGCCGCGAACGGTCCAGGCCAGGGCAACATCTACATGCGCGGCCTGAGCACCGGCTTCCTCGGCAATCAGTCGAGCGCATCGATCGCACCGTTCCCGAACGTCGCCGTCTATCTCGACGATCAGTCGATGCAGTTCCCGGCGCGTAACCTCGACATCTACATGGTCGACATGGAACGCCTCGAAGTGCTCGAAGGCCCGCAGGGCACGCTGTTCGGCGGTGGCGCCGAAGCGGGTGCCGTGCGCTACATCACCAACAAGCCGAATCTCAATAAGGTCAGCGGCAGTGCCGAAGCCGGCGTCGGCGTCACCGATGGTGGCGCGCCGAACAATTCGGCCAATGCCGTGCTGAACCTGCCGCTCATTCCCGGCACACTCGCTGTGCGCGGCGTGATCTACCACGATCATGAAGGCGGTTACATCAACAACGTGCCGAGCACGTTCACGCGCCAGTCCACCGACGGCGGCGGCGCCATGGCGCCTTACGTTGCTGCCGGCGGTACCTCGGTCATCAACAACGATAGCGTCGCGCAGAACAACTGGAACCCGGTCGACTACCAGGGTGCCCGCCTGTCCGCGCTGTGGAAGATCAACGACGATTGGAACTTCCTGATCGCCGAGAGCTACCAGAACCTGGACGCCAAGGGCCAGTCCTCGACCTACCCGATCGGCACAGACGGCCAGACGCTCGGCAACAACCAGATTACCGCCTTCGTGCCGGCCTGGAACAACGACCATTTCACCAATACCTCGTGGACGTTGAACGGCCAGATTGGTGACCTCTCGCTGGTGTACACGGGCGGCTATACCAATCGCCACATCAGCGAACAGCAGGACTACACCAACTACTCGCGCAGCGCGGGTGGCATGTACTACCAGTGCACCGGCACCTCGGCGGGCCTGTCCAGCGCGGGCAAGCCGATCTGCTATTCGCCGGTCGGCTATTGGAACGACCACGTAAACAGTACGCATCAGAGCCATGAGCTGCGCTTGAGCACGCCGGAAGATTATCGCTTCCGCGTCATCGGCGGCCTGTACTACGAAGATTTCAACATCGACGATCACATGGACTTCAACTACAAGACCATCCCGTCTTGTACACCGCAGAACCTGGCCAGTGCGCTCGCCGGCGGCTATCCGTGCGTAGCCAATGCGATGTCGTCACCGGGCGTCGAGATGGCCGACAACACGGCCTTCGGTGAAGTCGAGCAACGCGGTTACAAGCAGGAAGCGGCATTCGCTTCGCTGTCGTACGACATCATTCCGGATGTGCTGACCGTGACCGGCGGCACGCGTTATTACCACTACTCCGAGTGGCAGACGGGTACGGAGTTCTATACCACCACGGCGCAGGACAACGTTCCCAACGGCACCTACGTGGGCAACGACACGGTGATGGACTATCACAAGACCTATCACGGCTTTAAGAGCCGTGCGAACGTGGTGTGGCACATCACGCCGACAACGATGGTGTATTACACGTTCTCGCAGGGTTTCCGTCCGGGTGGCTTCAACCGCACGACCTCGGGCGTGGCGAAGCTCGACGGCCAAGCGCAGTACCAGAAGCCGATCAGCTACGCCCCCGATACGCTGACCAACAACGAAATCGGCTTCAAGACCACCTTCTTCGACGACCGCCTGCTGCTCAACGGCTCGCTGTATGACATGCGGTGGGACAACGTGCAGATGCAGTTCTTCAATCCGCTGGTGCTGGGCAACACCACCTTCGCGGTCAACGGTCCGAACTACAAGGTGGATGGTGGGGAACTGCAGTTCCAGGCGCGCATTACCGATGGCCTAACGCTTATCGGTTCCGGTTCGCTCAACCATGCCAAGCAGACCACCTCGCCGTGCCTGATCGACAACATCCCCGGCTCGGCCCGGTACAACGAATGCATTATCCAAACCGGCGCCGTCGGTGCGGAAACGTCCTTCGCCAATCCGTTCGGTGAAGTTGGCAGCGTGCCGGCCTTCTCGCCCCGTTCGCAGTACAACATGCGTCTGCGTTATGACTGGACGTTCGGCGACGGCTTCAAGGCATTCGCGCAGGTCGGCTTCAACCACACCGGTTCGATGTACAACCAGCCGGCCACCTATCCGAGCGGCGCGGGCGTGACGGACATCACCACGGTGGAACTGCGGTACCTGCAGGGTGGCTATAACACGGTCGACGCATCGGTGGGCGTGGCCAAGGACAACTGGGACGTGTCGCTGTATGGCACCAACCTGACCAACAATAACGCCAGCGTGTTTACCTCCTCGGCCCAGTTCATCGAGTCGCAAGTGCCGATTCGACCGCGCGTAATCGGCTTGAAGGTGGGTTTCAAGTTCTAAGCAGCTTGCTTCGCACGCGAGCAGATACACATAGAATGGGGCGGGCGGAGAGCCCGCCCCTTTTTTTACGGTTTATTTCGTTTCCATGAACGCTACGGCCATCGATCCGATCCTCTCGCCGCTGGAACTTGAAATCCAGCGCATCCGTCAATGGCAGGTGGACGGCCAGCACACGCAAGCCTTACAGACGGCCCAAGCGTTGCTGACCGAGGCAGCCGACCATTACGAAGTGCTCTATCTCATTGCCCGCAGCCAGCGCTACCTTGGGCAGATCGACGCCGCATTGCAGACGCTCGCACGCATGGAACAGTCGCATCCACGTTACAGCCGTCTGCACGAAGAGCGCGGCCACTGTTACGTGGTGCTGCGCGATGCGCCGCGCGCGATCGACGCGCTTTTGCATGCGGTGAACATCAACCCGGCACTGCCTTCGAGCTGGAACCTGCTCGAAGGCCTTTACCGCATGATCGGCGATGCCACCAACGCAGCGACCGCTGCCTCGCACGTCGCCACGCTCAAGCGCCTGGCACCCGATGTGGTGCGCGCAACCAGTCATTTTTCGGACGGCGAGCTCGATCCTGCCGAACAGATCATCCGCGCCTACCTACTCAAAGTCGGCAACGACGTGGAGGGAATGCGCTTGCTCGCCCGTATCGGCCTGGCGCGCGAGGTACTTGATGATGCGGAGATATTGCTCGAAGCCGTGCTGAAGGTCGCCCCGGATTATCGGGCGGCACGCTACGACTATGCATGCGTGCTGTTTGAGCGGCATTTATACAAGCGAGCCTGCGAGGAGATCGAAAAGCTGCTCACGATCGACCCCGATCATCTCGATTACCGCACGCTATACGCCAGCGCGAGCGTTGGCCTGGGCGAACACGATCGCGCCATCGCGCTGTACCGGAAGCTTCTGCAGGATGCACCCGGCGCAGCCGATCTGCATCTGTCGCTGGCGCATTCGCTCAAGACACAGGGTCGGCAAACCGATGCCATCGACGCCTACCGCGCGGCGACGGCGGCACGACCCAACTTTGGCGATGCCTACTGGAGCCTGGCCAATCTCAAGACCTACCGTTTCGACGACGACGAAATCGCGCGCATGCGCACCGAGGAGGCGTCCTCAGCTACGCCACTGATCGATCGGTATCATCTCAATTTCGCGCTGGGCAAGGCGTTCGAAGATCGTGGCGACTATGCTCAGTCTTGGCGCCATTACGAACAAGGCAATGCGCTCAAGCGCTCCGAAAGCCGCTATCGCGCGGACATCATCGAAACCAATACGCGTAGGCAGATCGAAGTCTGCACCCGTGAGTTCTTCGAAAAGCGCACGAATGTCGGCAATCCCAGTCCGGACCCTATTTTTATCGTCGGCCTTCCGCGCGCGGGCTCCACGCTGCTGGAACAGATTCTCGCATCCCATTCGCAGGTGGAAGGCACGCAAGAACTGGCCGACATTCCCCGCATCGTGCTCGATCTGCAAGGACGCGATCTCAATCTCGACGATCCCCGCTACCCAGGCGTGCTGGCAGACATGCAGCCGGAGGATTTCCGCAAACTGGGGGAAAAGTACCTGCGCGACACACGCATCTACCGAGGCAACAAGCCTTACTTTATCGACAAGATGCCGAACAACTTCCGGCACCTTGGCCTGATTCATCTGATGCTGCCGAATGCGAAGATCATCGACGCGCGCCGCGAACCCATGGCCTGCTGCTTCAGCAACCTCAAGCAACTGTTCGCTACTGGCCAGGAATTCACTTATAGCATCGAGGACATCGCGCGCTACTACCGCACCTATCTCGATCTTATGCAGCATTGGGGCGACGTACTTCCCGGTCGCGTGCTGCGCGTGTATCACGAAAGCGTGGTCGACGACCTGGAAAGCAACGTGCGGCGAATCCTCGATTTCTGCGATCTGCCGTTCGAGCCAAATTGCCTGGAATTTCACAAGACCGAACGCAGCGTGCGCACTGCAAGTTCCGAACAAGTGCGTCGCCCCATCTTCCGCGATGGCGTCGACCAGTGGGCGAAGTATGCGCCTTACCTCAGTCCACTCGAGAACATGCTTGGTGATGCGCTGGTGCGTTATCGCGACCGCGATGCGGGCATGCTCTGATCAAATCAATCCACTTGCTCTGATGCAAAAGCGAAGATAGATTGACCAGCTTCGCTGTTGAAAAGCGCCTCCGCTTTCGCGGGAATGACGGCAGTGAGGGGATGTGCAACATGATCGCCCCCTCGCCTCGCCGGTCTCCCTAGGGCTGAAACATCAGGCATGCTTGTGGAAAACCAGATGCCCGCCTTCCACACCCACAACAATCGTGTCGCCCGACGCGAAGCGCCCTTCCAGAATTTCCCTCGCCAGCGGATTCTCCAACTGCTGCTGGATCGCTCGCTTGAGCGGGCGCGCGCCGTAAACTGGATCGAAGCCGACGTTGCCCAGAAGATCCAGTGCCTTGTCGTCGATCTCCATCTTGAGCTGACGTTCGGCCAGCCGCTTTTCCAGATACGTCAGCTGGATCAGCGCGATCTTGCGGATCTGCTTTTTCTCAAGCGGACGGAACACCACCAGTTCGTCCAGGCGGTTGATGAATTCCGGCCGGAAATGCGCCTGCACCACGCCGAGCACCGCTGCCTTCATCTGCAGGTAGTCCGCTTCGGAGTCGCCCGCGCTTTCCTGGATGAGTTGCGAGCCCAGGTTGGAGGTCATCACGATCACGGTGTTGCGGAAATCTACCGTGCGGCCCTGGCCATCGGTGAGGCGCCCATCATCGAGCACCTGCAGCAGCACGTTGAAGACGTCCGGGTGCGCTTTCTCCACTTCGTCCAGCAAGATCACGCTGTACGGACGGCGACGCACCGCCTCGGTGAGATAACCGCCTTCTTCATAACCGACGTAGCCCGGAGGCGCGCCGATCAAGCGGGCCACGGAGTGCTTCTCCATGAACTCACTCATGTCGATGCGCACGATCGCTTCCTGTGTATCGAACAAGAATTCGGCCAGCGCCTTGCACAACTCGGTCTTGCCCACGCCGGTGGGGCCGAGGAACAGGAACGAGCCGTAAGGACGATTCGGATCGGACAAACCCGCACGCGCGCGGCGGATCGCGTCAGACACGGCGCGCACCGCTTCGTCCTGGCCGACCACGCGCTTATGCAACGAATCTTCCATGTGCAACAGCTTGTCGCGTTCGCCTTCCAGCATTTTGCTGACGGGAATGCCGGTCCAGCGCGACACCACTTCGGCTACCTCTTCTTCCGTGACGCGGTCCTGCACCAGCTTGAATTCCTGCTTTTCGGCAGCCTGTGCGGCGGCGAGCTGCTTTTCCAGTTCCGGTAGGCGGCCGTACTGGAGCTCGCTCATCTTGGCGTAGTCCTGCCGGCGCTGCGCGGCTTCCAGTTCCACGCGTGCTTGCTCGATCTGCTCCTTCACCTTGGTGGCGCCCTGCAAAGCGGCTTTCTCCGATTTCCACACTTCGTTGAGATCGGAGAACTCGCGCTCCAGTCTGGCGATGTCGTTATCGAGATCGGCCAGGCGCTTCTTGGATGCTTCGTCGGTTTCCTTCTTCAGCATTTCGCGCTGGATCTTCAACTGGATCAGGCGACGCTCGAGGCGGTCGAGCTCTTCAGGTTTGGAGTCGATCTCCATGCGGATGCGCGAAGCGGCTTCATCGATCAGGTCGATGGCCTTGTCCGGCAACTGGCGATCGGTGATGTAGCGGTTCGACAACGTAGCCGCCGCGACGATGGCTGGATCGGTGATCTCCACGCCGTGATGCATGGCGTAGCGTTCCTTCAGGCCGCGCAGAATCGCGATGGTGTCCTCCACGTTCGGCTCGCCCACGTACACCTTCTGGAAGCGGCGTTCCAAGGCGGCATCTTTCTCTAAGTATTTGCGGTATTCGTCCAGCGTGGTGGCGCCAATGCAATGCAGCTCGCCGCGTGCGAGCGCGGGCTTCAGCATGTTGCCCGCGTCCATCGCGCCTTCGGCCTTGCCTGCGCCGACCATGGTGTGCAATTCGTCGATGAACAGGATGATCTGACCTTCGTTCTTGGCCAGATCATGGAGCACGGCTTTCAGACGTTCTTCGAATTCGCCGCGGAATTTCGCGCCGGCAATCAACGAGCCCATGTCGAGCGACAGTACGCGCTTGTCGCGCAGGCCCTCGGGCACTTCGTTCTTGATGATGCGCTGTGCGAGACCTTCGACAATGGCTGTCTTACCCACACCCGGCTCACCGATCAGCACGGGATTGTTCTTGGTGCGACGCTGCAGCACCTGGATCACGCGGCGGATTTCCTCATCGCGCCCGATCACCGGATCGAGCTTGCCGCTCTCGGCGCGCGCGGTGAGATCGACGCAGTATTTTTCCAGCGCCTGGCGCTGCTCTTCGGCGTTCTCGCTTTGTACCTTTTCACCGCCACGCAACGCGTCGATGGCGGCTTCAAGATTAGCCTTGTTGGCCCCAGCCGCTTTCAGCGCGGCGCCGAGTTCACCCTTGTCTTCCAGCGCCGCCAGTACGAACAGTTCGCTGGCGATGAATTGGTCGCCGCGCTGCTGCGCAAGCTTGTCGGTAAGGTTGAGCAGTCGCGTCAGCTCATTGCTCACGTGGATATTGCCTTCCTGCCCGCTGACTTTCGGCAGCCGATCAACCAGTTCGTACACGCGCTGACGAAATGTCGGCACGTTGACGTGTGCCTGGGTGAGCAGCGGTGCAGTCGAGCCGCCCTGCTGGTCGAGCAGCGCCGCCATGATGTGCACCGGTTCGAGCATGTTGTGGTCGCGCCCCACCGCCAGCGATTGCGCATCGGCAAGCGCCTGCTGGAAACGCGAGGTAAGTTTGTCCATTCGCATCGGAGTATCCCCAAAAAGTTTTTGGCGGACTTGCCGCCACTGCCGGCAAAGATGCGGACACCGCGGGGCGATTCAAGCAGATTCTGGACGACCGCCCGGTGAGACGTTCAGCGGTAGGTTGGTGGTGAGGCGTAGTGAACCCCGACACATGATGTGCATGGTGGTTTTGGGGTTCGCTCCGGATCAAGTCCGGGCCTCACCGCCAACCTACGCATCCAGCCAGATCAGGCTGGCAAAGCGCCCGCTGCGCGCACCTTCGCGCCGATAGGAATAGAACCGCTCATCCGTGCGGGTATCAAAGTCGCCGCCGGAAATGCGCGTAACGCCTGCGGCCTGCAGACGCTGTCTGGCCAAGGCCGCCAGGTCACACAGCCAGTGACCCGGGCGCGTCGACACGAATGCGGACGCCGCGGTGGCATCGTGGCGAAGAAAGGCCTTGCGCACCTCTTCACCGACCTCATACGAAGGCGCGCCGATGCACGGCCCAAGCCAGGCCAGCAGGCTTGCCGCCGGCCGCTGCATCTGTTCGATCGTATCTTCCAGTACGCCAGCGGCAAGCCCGCGCCAGCCGGCATGCGCCGCACCAATGGTGCTGCCGTCGTCGGCACAGAACAGCACTGGCAGGCAATCCGCGGTAAGAATCGCCAGCACCGTGCCAGGCAAATGCGAAACCGCTGCATCCGCTTCTGGCTCCTCCGGACTGGGCAACGGGCCGAGTTCGGCCACTGTGGTGCCATGCACCTGCCGCAGCCAGCGTGGCTCCGCGGGGAGCGCCAGCGACTGGCGTAGTGCGCTTCGATTGCTGCGCACAGTCTGTTCGTCTTCGCCGCTGCGCAGGCCAAGATTGAACCGCCCAAATGGCGGCTGCGAAACACCAGGTCCATCGCATGTCGTGATGGCAGCATGCACGCCGCGTGGGGCGGGCCAGTGGGGGAAGATCCAGGCGTCCGTCATCGAAGGCACCGTGCTTACTCGTTCGGACCGTTGACCGCCAGATCGGCGCGAAGTGTCACGATCAGCGCATCCATGTCATCCGGACGCGGCGCTTCGAACGACAAGGCTTCGCCGGTAACGGGATGCTCGAACGACAATCGTTCCGCATGCAGCGCTTGCCTGCGAAATCCACGCAAGGCGACCACCAATTCCGGCGTGGCGCGCTTTGGGAGTTTCAAGCTGCCGCCGTAGAGCTGGTCGCCCACCAGCGGATGACCGATGTGTGCCATGTGCACGCGGATCTGGTGCGTGCGCCCGGTTTCCAGATTGCACTGGATCAAGCTGTGCGCACGGAAACGCTCGCGCAGGCGGTAGTGGGTGATGGCGTGCTTGCCGTCTTCCTCGTCGCGCACGGCCTGGCGCAAACGGTCGCTGTGATGGCGGCCGATGTGGGCATCGACGGTGCCGCCGGCGATCAGCGCGCCCAGCACCACGGCCTCGTACTGCCGCTCGACCTCGTGGCTGGACAGCATCTCAACCAACGCCGTATGCGCGGCGAGAGTCTTGGCGACCACCATCAGGCCGGAGGTGTCCTTGTCCAGCCGATGCACGATGCCCCCGCGCGGTAGCTCGGTCAGCTTCGGGGCGTGATGCAGGAGTGCATTGAGCAAGGTGCCCGCCGGATTGCCTGCGCCAGGGTGCACCACCAGGCCGACAGGCTTGTTCAGTACCAGCACGGACTCATCTTCGTGGACGATGTCCAGCGCGATGGCCTCCGGTTCGCTGAATACCTCGGCTTCCAGCTCGGCCTCCAGTTGCACCCGTTCCCCGCCCTTTAGCAGGTGACGCGGCGCGGCCGATGCGCCGTCCAGCGTTACTGCGCCGGCCTTGATCCAGGCGGTAAGGCGGGAGCGTGAATAGTCCGGGAACATCTCGGCCAACGCCTGGTCGAACCTCCGACCTGCCGCCGACAAGGGCACGATCGCCTCGTGGCGGATGATGGAACCCGTCTTCATCCCTGAATCCCCGGCCGTGAGCCGGTTTCGGCTATGATCCCTTTTCGCTCAAACATCTGAACTCCTTACTCATGCGCGTAACCAAGCTGCCGGCCGCCCCGACATCTGCCCTTAAAGTACTGATCGTGCTCGTCCTGGCACTGACGATGAGCGCCTGCTCATGGTTCCATCACGGCGGCGATCCGCTCGACACCTTGCCGCTGCCGCAGCTTTACGCCAAGGCCCACAACGATGTGATGCATGCCGACTATTCGGCGGCCGAGAAAGCGTACCAGCGCCTGATCGCCCGCTTCCCGTCCGGTCCGTTCAACGAGCAGGCCCAGCTTGAACTGGCTTATGCACAGTACAAGAACAACAAGCCGGATGACGCCTATTCCACAGTCAACCGCTTCATCAAGTCGAACCCGCTCAATCCACATGTGGATTATGCCTATTACTTGCGCGGCATGATCAACTTCGATCGTACCGCGGGCATCATCGAGCGCGCATTTTCCAGCGAAGCCGAAGGCAAGCAGTCCCGTCGCGATCAGGGCTACAACCTGAAGTCGTTCGATGATTTCGCCGAACTCAGCCGCCGTTTCCCCGATAGCGCCTACGCCGCCGACGCGCGTCAGCGCATGATCTACCTGCGCAACGTACTGGCCCAGTACGAAATCAACGTTGCCAAGTTCTACCTGCGCAACAAAGGCTACGTGGCCTCGGCCGACCGCGCGCAGTACGTGATCGAGCATTACCAGGAGTCGCCGCAGGCTGGCGATGCGCTGGCGATCCTGTGCCGCAGCTACCTGGCGCTGAACCAGAAGCAGCAGGCCGACCAGGTGCGCCAGGTGCTGACGCAGAACTATCCGGATCATCCATATCTGAAGGATCCGAAGTGGCCGCACTCGCCATCGATGTTGCGCAAGTTGATTCCGTTCTCGGGTCACTACTGAGCTAAGCGTCTGATCAAACATGAAAAAGCCGGTGCGCTTGATGCCCACCGGCTTTTTTGTTGGCTTAATCGTTTGGCCCGTTCCCGTGTTCGCGAGAATGATGGCTCCGAATGGTTACGCTATTTCCACCCCGACGTAATCGGATACCGCCGCTCGCGCCCGAAAGCACGGGTAGTGACGCGCGGCCCCGGCGCGGACTGGCGCCGCTTGAATTCGTTGACCAGCACCAGTCGCACCACGCGGTGGACGACGTTCGGATCGAAGCCGGCCGCGATGATTTCCGCTTGCGACTGCTCTTCCTCGATGAAGCGGGCGAGGATGGCATCCAGCTCGTCGTAAGGTGGCAGCGAATCCTGGTCGGTCTGGTTTTCGCGCAGTTCGGCGGAAGGCGGGCGTTCGATCACCGCAGGCGGAATCGCCCATGCTTCGGGACCTTGCCTGCGCTGCTCGGCCTGATTGCGCCAGCGCGAGAGCCGGTAGACCTCCGTCTTGTACACATCCTTGAGCGGTGCGTAAGCCCCGCACATGTCGCCGTATAACGTGGCGTAACCCACCGCCATCTCGCTCTTGTTGCCGGTCGCCAGCAACAGGCGGCTGTGCTTGTTGGATAGCGCCATCAGCATCACGCCGCGCGTGCGCGATTGCAGGTTTTCCTCGGTGACATCCGGCTGCTTGCCCTCGAACACGGGCGTGAGTGCCGCCATGAAGGTGTCGTAGACCGGCTCGATGCCGATCACGTGGTATTGCACGCCAAGCCGTTCGGCCTGTTCGCGAGCGCCATCGAGCGAGAGCTGCGAGGTGTAGCGCATCGGCATCATCACCGCCGTGACGCGATCCGGGCCGAGCGCATCCACAGCCAGCGTAAGCGTCAATGCCGAATCGATGCCGCCGGAGAGCCCAAGCAGCACGCCGCCGAAGCCGTTCTTGTCGATGTAGTCGCGAACACCACGGACCAGGGCGCCGTAGAGCGTTGCTTCACGCGAGCCATCAGACACCGTGGGCCAATCCAACGCGTGCAGCGTGCGGCTATCAGTATCGAAATCGGCCCACAGCAGCGCATCGACGAAAGCCGGAGCGCGTGCAGCGATGCTGCCGTCGCCATTCACCAGCAACGTGCCGCCGTCGTACACGACTTCGTCCTGCCCACCGATGAGATTGAGATACACAAACGCGCAGCCGGTTTCCTTCGCACGCGCCACCAAGACTTCTTCGCGAGCGGTCTGCTTGGCGTCGTCCCACGGCGAGGCGTTGATCACCACGATCAGCTCCGCACCTGCGGCAGCCGCCGCGGCAGCCGGCTCGGCCTGCCACACGTCCTCGCAGATCAGGTAACCGACACGCACACCATCGACCACCTCCACCGCGCTGGTGCGGCCGGGGCGGAAATAGCGTTTGTCGTCGAAGACGCCGTAATTGGGTAAGGCCTGCTTGTGCGTGATCTGCGCAATTTCGCCGCCGCGCAGAAATGCCGCGGCGTTGTACACCTCGCCCAAGCTGTGCGGAAAACCGACGATCGCGGCCAGCCCGTTGGTGCCGGCGGCAAGCTCCTGGATGGCATCCTGGCAGGCAGCGAGAAAGCTGGGGCGCAGCAGCAGATCTTCGGGCGGATAGCCACTAATTGTCAGCTCTGGAAACACCGCCAGCGAGGCACCACCTTCGCGGGCGCGCGTCATCAGCTCGCGGACTTTGGCGGCGTTGGCGGCGACGGCGCCGACGGGGAAATCGTATTGGGCCAGGGCCAGGCGAATAACGGCCATGTGTTGCTTATCCAGGTTGAACTGGCGCTACATGGTAGTGGATGAGCTGCGGAACAAGGGTGCGCGATGTAACTCCCCTTTCCTCCGGAGTGGGCTGGGGACGAGTGAATCTCGCTCGACGCGTAGGCTGGGATAACAGTCCCAGCCTACGTCGCTCCTCCACTCAGAAGCTAGAGAACAAAAAAAAAGGGCCGCGTCACCGCGGCCCTTTTTTCGATCACTGCAAGGCAGCCGATTACTTCTTCAGCAAACCAGCCAGCGTCTTACCCAGATCGGCAGGCGACTTCACCGTGGTGACACCGGCCTTCTCCAGCGCGGCAAACTTCGCCGCCGCCGTGCCCTTGCCACCGGAGATGATGGCACCAGCATGGCCCATGCGCTTGCCGGCCGGAGCCGAGGCGCCCGCGATGAAGGACACCACCGGCTTCTTGACGTATTCGCCGATGAACTCCGCCGCCTCTTCCTCGGCGCTGCCGCCGATTTCGCCGACCATGATGATGCCTTCGGTCTGCGGATCGTCCTGGAACAGCTTCAAGCAGTCGATGAAGTTCAGACCGTTGATCGGGTCGCCGCCGATGCCGATGCAGGTGGACTGGCCCAGGCCTTCGTTGGTGGTCTGGAACACGGCTTCATAAGTCAGCGTGCCGGAGCGCGACACGATACCGACCTTGCCCGGCTTGTGGATGTGACCCGGCATGATGCCGATCTTGCATTCGCCCGGGGTGATGATGCCGGGGCAGTTCGGGCCGATCAGCACGGTTTCCGGATGCTGCGACAGCACGTTCTTCACGCGCAGCATGTCGAGCACCGGAATGCCTTCGGTGATCGTCACGATCACGCGCACACCGGCGTCGATGGCTTCGAGAATGGAGTCCGCAGCGAACGGCGGCGGCACGAAGATCACCGACGCGTCGGCGCCGGTTTCGTCGACCGCTTCGGCCACGCTGTTGAAGACCGGCAGGCCGATGTGCTCGGTGCCACCCTTACCCGGGGTCACGCCGCCGACCACCTTGGTGCCGTAGTCGATCGCCTGTTCGGCGTGGAAGGTGCCCTGCTGGCCGGTAAAGCCCTGCACGATCACCTTGGTGTTCTTATTGACCAAAACGCTCATGGTTAATCGCTCCTCACTTCGCGGCGGTCACGGCTTTCTTCGCCGCGTCGTTGAGATCGTCAGCCGGCGTGATCGCCAGGCCGGAGTTGGCCAGCAGTTCGCGGCCCTTCTCCACATTGGTGCCCTGCAGGCGCACCACCACCGGAATCTTCAAGCCCACTTCCTTCACCGCGGCGATGATGCCTTCGGCGATCAAGTCGCAGCGCACGATGCCGCCGAAGATGTTCACCAGGATGGCGCGCACCTTGTCGGAGGAGAGAATCAGCTTGAACGCCTCGGTGACGCGCTCCTTGGTGGCACCGCCGCCGACGTCGAGGAAGTTGGCCGGCTCGCCGCCTGCCAGCTTGATCACGTCCATCGTGGCCATGGCCAGGCCCGCGCCGTTGACCATGCAGCCGATGTTGCCGTCCATGGTCACGTAGTTGAGGTTGTGCTGCACGGCTGCCGCTTCAGCGGCGTCTTCCTGTGTGAGGTCGCGCATCTTGGCCAGGTCCGCATGGCGGAACTCGGCGTTGTCGTCGGAGTTGACCTTGCCGTCGAGCGCGGCGAGGTTGCCGTCTTCGAGAATGGCGAGCGGGTTGAGCTCGACCAGCGACAGATCCTTCTCGTTGAACAGCTTGTACAGGCCCAGCATGATCTTCGTGAGCTGGCTGACCTGCTTGGGGTTCAGATCCATCGCGAAGCCGAGCTGGCGGCACTGGTACGGCTGCAGCCCTTCGATGAAATCCACCACGATGGTGTGGATGTCGTCCGGCGTTTCCTTGGCAACCTGTTCGATATCCACACCGCCGTGCTTGGAGGCGATGAAGGTGACGGCCTTGCTGTCGCGGTCGACCAGGATCGACAGGTACAGCTCCTTAGCGATATTCGTGGCATCGGTGACCAGCACCAGGTGCACCGGCAGCGCGCGGCCGGCGGACTGGTACGTTTCCATGTTCTTGCCCAGCATGCCCTTGGCGGCGGCGTGGACGTCGTCCAGGCTCTTGCAGAACTTGACGCCGCCGGCCTTACCGCGACCACCTGCGTGGATCTGGGCCTTGACCATCCATTGCGTGCCGCCCAGGTGCTTGGCGACATCGACGGCGGCGTCGGGGGAGTTGGCGATTTTGCCCGGCGGCACGGCGATACCGTACTGCGCGAACAGCTCTTTGGCCTGGTACTCGTGGAAATTCATTCGATACCTCGAGTGAATGGGGAAGGATCGAGCCTGCGCGATAGCCATGGCACAGACTTGGGAGAACGGACGGCGGTGATACGCACTACCGGCGTGCAGTGCGCCGCGGCCATGCTTCGACATGGCGAAAACCGCGCAATACGGCCCGGTATTTTCGCGGAAGCGGGGTGGGATGGAAAGGGGCAACTCACTCGCGTTTGCTTCCTTTCCTCTTTGGCGAGAGGATTGAGGTGAGGGGGCAATCTTGCGAAAGTGGTGCATCGAAGTTCGCTTCGATGTTGTTCTGTCGCAAGATTGTCCTCCCCCAGCCCTCTCCCGGGAGGAAAGAGGGGATAGCAGCCACTTCTCTTCGCGAGTGTCCAAACCCGTGTCCAGCCGCGCGATCGTCGATTCGCCCAATAGCACGACCACCCGCCACGAGCTGCTGTTCCTCAATTATTTCCGGCTGGCCCAGGCCCTGGTCTACGTCGGGCTCGCCTTCACCCCTTCCGGCATGGGCTGGCCCCACCTGGACAACGGCGACCTGGCGCGGCTGGTGGCTGCGGGCTACCTGCTGTTTGCCTTGGCGGTGATATCGATCACCCACCTGACCAAGACGCTGGGCTGGCTGGGCATCCTGGGCACCCTGCTCATGGATATCGTCGCGGCGGTGCTGGCGATCGCGGCGATGAACGACGCGCGCATCGGCATCGCGATGATGCTGGCGGTCAACCTCGCCGCCGGTGCCCTGTTGCTGCCGCTGCGGTTGGCCCTGTTCCTGGCCGCGCTCGCCACGCTGGGCGTGCTCGGTCGCACCATGTTCGCCCTGCCGCACGCCGCTTCGGTCGACGACCGCGATTTCCTCGAATCGGGCCTGTTCGGCATGGCCTATTTCGCGATCGTGGTGTTGTGCAACGTGCTCGGCCGTCAGCTGCGCGCCAGCGAGGCGCTGGCCGAACAGCGCAGCATCGACCTAGTTAACCTGGCTCAAGTCAACGAGCTGATCATCCGCCGCATGAAAACCGGCGTGATGCTGGTGGACGACGCCAACCGCATCCATCAGATCAACGAAGCGGCGTGGATGCTGCTAGGTAATCCCTCGTCCGATCAGCGCGACCTCGGCCGCGTGGCGCCGGAGCTGTCGCGCCGCCTTTATCACTGGATCACCTCGGGCAAGCTGGACGAAACCGCCACACAACTGGCCGACGGCATGCCGGAAGTAGTGCCGCGCTTCAGCCGCCTCGCACCGAACGACGATTCGCTGGTGCTGATCTTCCTGGACGATACCTCGCTGGTGTCGCGCCGCGCGGAAGAACTTACGCTCGGCTCGCTGGGCCGCCTTTCCGCCTCGATCGCGCACGAGATCCGCAACCCGCTCGCGGCGATCCGCTACTCCGCGCAGCTACTGGCCGAATCGCACGAGATGAGCACCACCGACCTGCGCATGGTGGAGATCATCAACAACCACTGCAGCCGCCTCAACGACATCATCGAAAACATCCTGCAGCTGTCGCGGCGCGAGCGCTCGCGTCCGGAAACCTTGAACCTGGGCGAGTGGGCGCACGATTTCGTCGACGAATACAAGCAAAGCAATGACCTGGGCAACGATTCGCTGCGCGTGATCGACAACAGTGCCACGCCCGTGATCGCCGTAGCCGATCCGCAGCAATTGCATCAGGTGTTGTGGAACCTGGTGCAGAACGCACTGCGCTACGGGCGTATGCCCGGCGAATCAGCGCGTGTGCTGGTGGTAGTGCGGCATGGCGAACACGGCGTACCGATCCTGGAAGTGATCGACCGCGGCCCCGGCATTGCGCCGAAAGTGGCGGCGCAGATTTTCGAGCCGTTCTACACCACGCACGAGTACGGCACCGGTTTGGGACTTTATCTCGCGCGACAGATGGCCGAGGCCAATCAGGCGGCACTGGAATATGTGCGCGTGGCGGGCGGTGGGAGCTGCTTCAGGCTGGTGTTGACGCCGCCGGTGCGGATCGAGCCTACAGTCTAGGAATCGAGCACGTTTCGCCTGATCTCCGCCTGCTGGAATTTCCACTTCTGCCTTGCGGCCATTTGAGTGTAATGCACATTTGCATTACAATTCACCCATGGTATTTGAGAGGCAAACCGCCATGAGCATCCTCACTGTCACCGCACGAGGCCAAGTGACCTTCCGAAAGGAAGTTCTGCAGCACTTGGGGATCAAACCCGGCGAAAAGATGGAGCTGGATTTGCTGCCCGATGGCCGGGCCGAATTGAAAGCCGTCCGGCCCACCGGAACCATTGACGCGTTTATCGGCCGGCTCGCTGGCAAGTCCAAGCGGCGGCTCACCATCGAGGAAATGAACGAAATTATCGAGAATGGCTGGGCAGGGAAGAAATGAAGGTTTCCGTCGATACGAACATACTCGTTCGCGCAGTCCTGCAGGACGATAAAAAGCAGAGTCCTAAAGCTAGCAAAGTGCTGAAAGACGCCTCTCTGATTGCGGTTTCTTTGCCGTGTTTGTGCGAACTGGTATGGATACTGCTCAAGGGCATGAAACTGCCTAGGGACGAAGTTGCCGACACCATCAGATCGCTACTTGATTCCCATAACGTGGTTGTGAATCGCCCTGCCGTCGAAGCCGGCCTCGCATTGCTTGATGCAGGAGGCGATTTCGCTGACGGCGTCATCGCCTATGAAGGCGACTGGCTAGGTGCTGACACATTCGTGTCGTTCGACAAGCAAGCAGTCAATCTGCTCACCAAGCAGGGACAGGCTGCACGTTTGCTCTGATACGTGTGACATGGCCATCGCGGCCATTGCATCAAGTAGACCGCACCACCAACGTCGTCGCCATCATCTGCGACGGCACCGGATGCCCCTGGATCAAGGTCAGCACTTTGCGTGCAAGCAGCACGCCGCCTTCCTGCCAGTTCTGCCGCACGGTGCTCAACGGTGGCAGAAAACTCGCACCTAGCGGCGTATCGTCGTAGCCGATCACGGAAACATCATTTGGTACCGACTGCCCGAGTTCAACCAACGCGCGAATCGCACCCATCGCCAGCAAGTCGCTGCACGCGAAGATGGCATCGAAGCGCACTTTGCGCGCCCACAGCGAACGCACGGCATCAACGCCCGATTCCAGGGTGAAATCGGCTCGGCGCAATAGCAGCGGCTTGATGCCGTGGCGGGCGAGTTCATCGACGAAGCCGAACAGACGTTGCGCCATCTCTGGGTGATCGGGGTTGCCGATGAACACCGGATGTCGCCGCCCGATAGAAAGAAAGCGCTCGGCCACGATGATGCCACCCTGGCGATTATCGCTGCCGACCACGATGTGATTGTCGCCGCTGTCTTCCGGAGCGCCCCAGACCACCATCGGCAAGCCCAGCTTGTCATATAGGCGCACCGCATCCTGGCGTGCGCCCTGTCCGAGCAGAATCAGTCCATCCGCTGCCTGTACCGCGGCATTGGACGCGCCTTGGCGGGTCGTCAGCAGCACGCTGAAGCCGGCCGAAGTGAGCTCCTGGGAAATACCGCCGAGCAGTGACAGCGGATAGGGATCCCACATAGTGCGCTCGGACGACGGCTTCATTTCCACGATCACCGCCACGGTATGGCTGCGGCGCAAACGCAGGTTCCGCGCACTGACGTTTAACTTGTAGCCATGCTTGCGCGCCAAGGCCTGCACCCGCTCGCGGGTCTCGGCATTGACCAGCGGGCTTTCGCTCAAGGCCCGCGAAACGGTGATCTTGGATACCCCCGCCAGTTCGGCCAGATCCGCCATGGTGAGGCTGGGGCGGTGCGCAAGAGGTTGTTTCTTCTTGGCTTGCGTCAAGCGGCGCCCCCTGGTGAATGCATGTGTGCCGTGATCGGTACGGCGTGGCAAGTGTGCCCGAGCGTTGCCTTTTCCTCCAATGCATTCCGATAACAACCACATTTTCGAGACGCCGGCAGGCGCATCATGGTGCGACGCAGCGATGATATCGATATCTTGATATCGATATCACTCAATCTTATCCTTTGCCGCCACAGGCCGCGTCGGCCGATGAGAAGACCAACCAGAACATGCCAAGGGGAGAATGCGTGCACAGCCACGATGCGCAGGCCATAGCCATGGAACCGGCATTCCAGGCATCTCCCAATCCCTGGCGATTGGTGCATGCGCAGCGTCCGGCGGAAAGCGAACAGGCCAAACTCGAAAGTCTGTTCGCACTCGCCAACGGCACGCTCGGCGTGCGCGGTGGATTCGAAGAAGATCGCAGTCCCAGCCAGGGCAGCTTCCTGACCGGTGTGTGGGAACGCACCCCGATCGAATATCACGAACGCTTCCCCGGTTTTGCCCGCAGCACCGATACGCGCATTCCCATACCCGACGGCACCCGCATCGCCCTGCGCCTGGGCGAAGCGCCGATCGACCTCGGCGAAGGCGAGTGGCTGACCTTTGAACAAGCGCTGGATCTGCGCGCCGGCTGCCTGGAACGAACGCTGCGCTGGCGCTCCCCTACCGGCGTCACCCTGCAGATCGACGCGGAGCGGATCGTTCCCCTACATACGCCGAATCTGCTGTGCATCCGCTATCGCGTCACGTCCATTGATTACAGCGGCCCGCTCACTCTGGAATCCGCGCTGATCGCCAGCATCGGCGCCGCCGAACAAGGCGACGACCCGCGCATCGGCACGCGCGTCAAGGGCGGCCTCGGTATCACCACCTCCGATGCCGATCGCACGCTGGCTTCGATCTGCCAACGCACGCAAAACAGCTCCATCCGTCTGGCCAGCGGCCAACGGCATCGCCTGACGCAATCGAACCTCGCTTTCGCCCGCGCGATCATCGAGGACAGCGAAGGCGTGCAGCAGCACTACGTGGCGAATTTGAATCCTGGCGACAGCGTGGTGCTGGAAAAATTCGTCGCCTATGCCTGGAGCCGTCCTGAAGGCGGCGATACCGAAGCCTCCCTGCTCGATGCCGTCGCCACCACGCTCGAACGCGCGCTTACCTTGGATTTCGACATGCATCGTGCCGAACAGGCACGTTCCTGCGCGACGTTCTGGCAAGCGGCGGATCTTGAGATCCATGGCGATTCAGCGGTCGAACAAGCGCTGCGCTTCAACCTGTTCCATCTGCTGCAATCTGTCGGTCGCGACGGTAGCGGCAGCGCTGCGGCGAAAGGCCTCACGGGCGAAGGTTACGAAGGGCATTATTTCTGGGACGCCGAAGCCTTCATCCTGCCCGTGCTGGCGCTCACCTCGCCCGAGCGTGCGCGCAGCATGCTCGAATACCGTGTGAATACGCTCGACCGCGCACGCAATCACGCGCGCGAGATGAACCACCCCGCCGGCGCGCTCTATGCGTGGCGCACGATTAGTGGCGACGAGTGTTCGGCGTACTTCCCCTCGGGTTCCGCGCAATACCACATCAATGCGGCAATCGCGTTTGCGATCCGTCTCTACCTCGAAGCGACCGGCGACGTGGATTTCCTGGTGCACGGCGGCGCCGAAGTGTTGTTCGAAACCGCGCGCCTGTGGCATCACGTGGGCCACTACAATCCCCGCCGCGGCAATGCGTTCTGCATCTGCCAGGTTACCGGACCCGACGAATACACCGCGCTGGTCGACAACAACTATTACACCAATCACATGGCGCAACAGCATTTGCGCTATGCCGCCTCGGTGGCCTCGCAACTGGGGCGCGAACGCCCGCACGATTACGCGCGCATCGCCACGATGCTCGAGCTGTCGGACCGAGAAATCGCAGCATGGCTGGCCGCGGCCGATGCCATGTACCTGCCGGTCGATCCGGAGCTGGGCATCTTTCCGCAGGACGATGACTTCCTCAACAAGCCACGACTACCGATCGCGCGTCCGAGTGAACACGGCCATCGCCCGCTGCTGCTGCAACTGCATCCGCTGACTATCTATCGTCACCAGGTGTGCAAACAGGCCGACGTGTTGCAGGCATTCGTGCTAGCCGGCAATGCCATCGACATGGAAACCAAACGGCGCAACTTCGATTACTACGAAGGCGTCACCGTGCACGATTCCACGCTGTCGGCTTCCACCTTCAGCATCGTCGCGGCGGATGTGGGTTATGCGCAGAAGGCATACGCCTACTTTCTCGACACGCTGCGCGTGGATATCGACAACCTGCATGGCAACACCTCGCACGGCGTGCACATGGCGGCCATGGCTGGCAGCTGGCTGGCGCTGGCCTGGGGCTTCGGCGGCATGCGCGTGATCGATGGTCGGCCGGCCTTCGCGCCCAGCCTGCCGGCGGCATGGGGCAGCTATCGCTTCGGCGTGCGCTGGCGCGATCACCATATCCGCGTGACGGTGAAGAAGGATCGCGTGGAATACGCGCTTACCGAAGGCGCGCAACTGGACATTCTCCATCATGGAAAAATGGTGTCGCTGTATGCCGGCCACACGGTGAATCTGCCGCTGCATGCGCACGCACGTCCTTCGATCAAGGGCGTGATCTTCGATCTCGATGGTGTGATCGCCGATACGGCGGTGGTGCATCACGCCGCCTGGAAACGGCTCGCAGGCGAAATCGGCATCGCCTTCGACGACTCGGTGGGCGAACGGCTCAAAGGCGTCGATCGCCGCGGTTCGCTGGACATTCTGCTGGAGCGGGCACCGCGCGCGTATTCCGAAGACGAGAAGGAAGCGCTCGCCTCGCGTAAGAACGACTACTACCGACAGCAGATCGAAAGCTTCGGCCCGCACAACCTGTTGCCCGGCTCGCGCAACGCCATCGAATCGGTACATCGCGCAGGCCTGAAAACCGCGCTGGCATCAGCCAGCCGCAATGCACCGCTTTTGCTGGAAAGGCTCGGAATCGCCGACTTGTTCGACTACGTAGTGGATGCCAACCGCGTCAGTCGCGCCAAGCCCGATCCCGAGATTTTCCTGGCCGCCGCGCGCGGCCTCGGCTTGGAGCCGAGCGAATGTATCGGCGTGGAGGACGCCGCGGCAGGAATCGCCAGCATTCACGCTGCGGGAATGAAGGCGGTAGGTGTAGGCCATGCACAGGCACTGGCCGAGGCGGATCTGCTGCTGTCGAACGTCGCCGCGTTCGATATCAGTTTGTTTACGACATAAGCGGCTAACAGACGCGGTTACGCCGCGCCAATCACAAACGAAACAGTTGGGGAGAACGTTCGATGAAGACCAAGCCACTCACACGCGTAGCGTTATCGGCGGCCATCGCGGCCACGCTTATGTCCGGCGCTACTTATGCCCAGGACAACGGCCAGACGCAGAGTTCGACGACGGCACCCACAACGGCCCCTGCCAAGGCCAGCCCCGGCGCACAGCAGAACGCCAACGCCAAAAATGCACAAACCTTGCAGCAAGTCGTGGTGACCGGTACTGCGAGCTTCGGCGGTATCAAGAAGATCGACGCCAGCTATTCGATCACTTCGATGACTGCGCAGCAGATCAAGGAAGCCAACCCCAAGAGCTCGGCCGATCTCTTGAAGGCTTCGCCCGGCGTGTATCCCGAATCCTCCGGCGGCCAGACCGGCGCCAACATCGAAGTGGCCGGCTTCCCGGGCGGCGGCGATGCACCGTATGCCACGTTCCAGCTCAACGGCACGCCGCTGTATCCCATGTCGACCTTGTCGTTCATGGAAAACTCCTCGATGTTCCGCCTTGATGACACCATCGATCGCGCGGAAATCGTGCAGGGCGGCCCGTCGGTGTTGTATGGCAACGGCCAGCCCGGCGTCACGGCGAACTTCATCCTGCGTGAAGGTACCGATGTGCCCTCCGGCGATATCGGCTTCACCTATGGCTCGGAAGGCATGGAGCGCCTGGACGGCTTTATCGGCTTCAAAGTCGCCAACAACTGGTACGGCAGCGTCGGCGGGTTCTGGCGCCGTTCGGACGGTGTGCGCGATCCACAGTTCCCGGCCGACAACGGCGGCCAACTCACCGCTACGCTGACGCGCGACTGGGACAACGGCTCGCTGATGTTCTACGCGCGTTCGCTGAAGGATCACAACCAGTTCGTCACCGACACGCCGATCCTCAATCCGAGCGCGGGCAACTTCTCCAACTACCCCGGCTTCAGTCCGCTCACTGGCACCTTCGGCAGCAAGGCTGATCAACGCGAATTCATCGAGACCACGCCCTGCGGCACCCCCGGCTGCACGCCGGGCGGCCAGGAAGTGAATCTGGCCAAGGGCCGCGGTGCGGACATCCATATGTTCGGCGCCAACTTCGACTGGGATTTCGGCAACGGCTGGTCGATCTCCGACAAGCTGGGCTTCACCGGCGGCGAGATGAACACCATCTCGTTCTTCAGCACGGGCAACAACCCGACCACGCTAGGGAACTACATCGCTTCTGCCGAAACAGCCGATGGACTGCCTGCCGGTCTTACCCCCACCGCCACTTACGCCAATGGTCAGGCGGCCAGCTTGAACCAGAACGTCACCACGCAAGGTCTCTGGTATGTGCACAAGGTCATCCAGGCCATCAGCAACGAATTCCATGTCAGCAAGGAATTGTTTGAAGGCAATACGCTGACCGTCGGCAACTACACGGCCGTCTACAACGATCACGACACTTGGTTCCTCGGCAACGACATGTTGCTGCAGGCGCAGACCAATCCGAACCCAATCGTGGTTTCGCTGAGCAACGGCGCCAATACCTATCAGCTCACCGACCCGCAGGGCTTCACCAGCGGGGTGAGCACGGCCGTCAAAGAACGCTGGAACGGCTTCAACACCGCCTTCTTCGCCACCGATAGCTGGAAGATCGGCAACTGGTTGATCGACGGCGGTCTGCGCGTGGAACGCCAGCAGGCCGATGGCGCTATTGCCAACACGGCTACGACGGATCTCGATAACAACAAGTACACCTTGTACAACAACAGTTCGCAGTACTTCGCCCCAGGGCAGCAGTACATCCACTACCTGAAAACCGAAAAGTCCTGGACGCTCGGCGCCAACTACGAGTTCAACCCGAACATGAGCGCCTATGTTCGTGCGAACCTGGGTATCCACTTTCCCGGCTTTGACGACCTGCGCGGATTACCCACCACGCCGATTCAAAAGATCAAGAACTACGAAATCGGCTTCAAGTATCAGGCCGACTGGATCTACGCCGACGTCAGCGCGTATCGCCGTTTGTTCTACAACGTGCCTTACACCATCACCACAGATACCGGCCAGCAGACCTTCGTGTACGGCTCGCAAACGAAGGGCGTCAATTTCACGACGACCGTCAAGCCGTTCGAGCATGCCGCAATCACGCTCTCCGGCGACTACATGGATGGCCACTACAACCGCTACATCGGTTGCGTGACCTACACCGCGCAGAACGGCAGCACGCAATGCACCAGCATCAACGGCATGCAGCTGCAGCGTCAGCCGAAACTCCAGTTCCGCCTGACGCCTTCGTACGACCTGCCAACCAGCTGGGGGGATGTCAAGGCATGGATCACCTACGAACACGTCGGCAATCGCTATGGCGACCTGATCCAGCAGCAGCCGCTGGGCAGCTACTACGACCTGAGCTTCGGCTTGCTGGCGAACGTAGGCCAGCACTGGGTGTATAGCGTGCAGGGCACCAACCTGACCAACCAGATCGGCATTACGGAAGGCAACGCGCGTCTATTCGGTTTTGCGAGTACGGGCGGCGTGATTCTGGCGCGTTCGATCGAAGGTCGTGAGGTGCAGGGTCAGATCAAGTACAACTTCTGATTGCCGTACTTTTGCTCCCTCTCCCGCTTTGGGAGAGGGAGTGTTGAAAGGCTTTAGCCGCCCTCCCCTCCTTTGGGCTCCCATGGCCGGGCGCAGCATCCGGCCATGGACTTTCCCCTCATAACACGTTGTAGAGTTCGTCCGTCAGTAGCCGCTGCGGCGGGTCTTTCGACCAGCCCGACCTCGGCGCCTACGGCCGGTGAGAGGGTTTTGTTTGCCATGCAATTCGTCACCAGGCAGGTCGCCATGAACCGATTCCGCATGATCGCCGCGCTCGCCCTGATCTACATGGTCTTCGCGATTCTGCTCAACAGCGTAGGCACGGTTATCCTGCAATCGATCTACACCTTCGGCGTCGACAAGCCGCAGGCGAGCCTGCTGGAGCTGTTCAAGGATTTGCCAGTTGCGATTACTTCGTTCCTGGTTGCTTCGTTTCTTCCCCTGCTTGGCTATCGGCGCGCGATGATGATCGCCTTGGGCATCGTCGCCTGTGCCTGCGTGCTGATGCCGTTGTATCCGAGTTTCCGCACTACGGAGCTCTTGTTTACCTGCGTCGGCGTATCGTTCGCGCTGACCAAGGTGGCGGTGTATTCCTCCATTGGCCTCTTGACCAACGACCGTAGCGAGCACGGCCGGCTTACCAACACCATCGAAGGGCTGTTCATGATCGGCGTGCTGTTCGCCGGCTGGCTGTTCAGCGCCTTTGTCGATCGCGCACAGCCAGCGAATCCGTCCTGGCTCAACGTGTACTGGGTGCTGGCGGTGCTCTGCGTGCTGGTGATTGTGCTGCTGGCCACCTCGCGCCTGGACGAATCGGCGGCGCGCACCGAAGAAACCAAGTCCATGCGCGGCTCGCTGCTGGAAATGCTGCATCTGTTCCTGCGACCGCTGGTCTACGTGTTCCTCGCCTCGGCTTTCTTGTACGTGCTGATCGAGCAGAGCTTCAGCACCTGGCTGCCGACGTTCAACAACGAGATTCTCAAGCTGCCCAATGCGATGAGCATCCAGCTTGCGACCATTCTCGCCGGTGCTACCGCGGTAGGTCGCCTGGTCGCCGGCCAACTGCTGCGCCGCATGCCCTGGTACGCATTGCTGAACATCTGCGTGCTCGGCATGGGCCTGCTGGTGATTGTTGCCCTGCCGCTGGCGCAAGGTGTGGTGGAACGCGCGGATATCGGCTGGATGAATGCGCCGGCAGCCGCGTATCTGATTCCTCTGATCGGCGTACTGATGGCACCGATCTACCCCGTGATCAATTCGGTCGCGCTGAGCTCGCTGCCCAAACCGGCCCATGCAGCGATGACCGGTCTGATCGTCATCTTCTCCGCGCTCGGCGGCACGCTCGGCTCACGCATCACCGCCATCGTGTTTTCACGCTTCGACGGCATCCACGCGTTCTATTTCTCGCTGCTGCCGATGCTGCTGATCCTGGTCACGTTGTTTTTCTTCAAGCGCGAAACCGATCGTGCCGGTACGGCGACGGTAACCATCACGCTGGCCGGCAAATAGCAGTATTTAGACCAGCGTACGCGACGCATCACACTGGAGTTTCCATGAGTTTCCGCCGTCTCGGCCTATCCGGTTTATTTCTTGCGACATGGGCCGCCGTTTCCGCCGCGCATGGGGCTACGGATCCGAGCTTTCAGCTCACCGCCTCGTCCGACAACTTCGGCAGCTACTTTCCGGGCTATCTCGCCAACGGCTATTTCTCGACGATGACCTCGCCGCGCGGCACCGAACCCGCCCGCGCGTACATGGTCGCCTTCAT
Organism: Dyella humi; assembly: GCF_044904605.1. Classification (NCBI taxonomy): domain Bacteria; kingdom Pseudomonadati; phylum Pseudomonadota; class Gammaproteobacteria; order Lysobacterales; family Rhodanobacteraceae; genus Dyella; species Dyella humi. The sequence goes on along the minus strand of NZ_JADIKI010000023.1, from coordinate 2,342,322 downwards.
GGATTACGACAAGCGCGATGCCTCCCGCCCCGCCGCCATTCCCGGCTGGAGCGAGATCGACTACAACCCCGGCGGCGGCTGGATCAATTCAACACGCCTGGACAAGAAGATCTTCGCGGACTACGCGCAGACGCTCGATATGTACGACGGCACGCTCACCACGCGCTACCGCTTCGACTACGCGAACAAGTCGACCGACGTAAAGGTCACGACCTTCGTCAGCCAGGCCGACAATCACCTCGCCGCTACGCAATTTTCCATCACGCCGCATTTCGACGGCAGCGTGGAGCTCACCTTCCCGATCCGCTTGTGGTCCGAACACCAGCCGCGCTTCCCGATCGGCAGCATGACCGGCGACCAGATGATCGCCGCGGTGATCGCCAGCGGGCAGAACCTCGACAACAAGCCGGTACCGACACCTGACCGCGCACCCGTGTGGTATCCCGGTTATACCGAAGTACTGTCTAGCGACGGTGACACTAAAACGCTCACCCTATGGTTGAACGGCCGCGCGAAGGAAGGCTTGAGCATGGCCGAAGCGGCGGCGATCGAATTGCCGAAGGCGCTAGACATCCAAAACGTAAAGCTCGACAAGACTTCAAACCTGCTCTCGCTGCACATCACGATCAAGGTGAAGCAGGGCACCACGTACACCTTTACCAAATACCTCGCCGCTTCCAGACAGGATTGGGGCGGCGACGCGAAAGCCGATCTCTCCCTTGCCAAGCAGGCGCGCGAGACCGGCTTCGACAACTTGCTCGCGCGTCACCAGGCGGCATGGCATGAGTTGTGGAAATCGGACATCGTCGTAGACGGTGATCCGGCCGTGCAAAAGGCCGTGCATTCGGATCTCTATTACCTACTTTCCAACAGCACCGTGGGAACTGCGTGGCCGATGGGTGCTTGCGCGCTAACGCCGAACTATGCCGGCCATGCATTCTGGGACAGCGATTCGTGGGTGTTCCCCGCGCTGCTGTTGTTGCATCCGGAACGCGCCAAGCCGATCGTGATGTTCCGCCATCGCACCATGCAGCCCGCGCGCGCGCGCGCCACTCAGTACGGCGCGAAGGGCACGATGTATCCATGGGAATCCGACCCGCAGACGGGCGTGGACAACACGCCGCACTTCGCCTACGGCGTGTATCGCGAGATCCATGTCAATGCCGATATCGCCATCGCGCAATGGCAGTATTACCTCGCCAGCGGTGACGATGCATGGCTCAAGCAATATGGCTGGCCAGTGATCCGCGAAGTCGCCGAGTTCTGGGCCAGCCGCGTCACCTACAACAAGGCGGCGGATCGCTACGAAATCATGCACGTCACTTCGCCGGACGAAGCATACGACGACGTACCGAACGACTCCTTCACCAACGCCGCCGCGCGCAAAGCCCTGCAGATCGCCGTCGAGGCGGCGAAGAAAGTGGGTGAACCGGCCGACCCGCAGTGGTCGACGATCGCCGCCAAGATGTACATCCCCTTCCTCGACAAGGAACAGCGTCATCTGGATTTCGATGAATCTGTGCCGCACGACAAAATCACCTGGATGGGTTCGTCGCTGGCGTGGTTGATGTACCCCAATCTCGATTTGTCGATGTCGGACACCGTGCGCCGCAACGATTTCGACTTCCAATTGCACGAACTGAAAGTGCATGGCGACGATCCGAACGAAATGATGATGGTGATGCTGGCGGTCGGCGCCTCAGAACTCGGCGACGCCAAATCGGCCGGCGACTGGATCGAGCGCAATCTGGTCGGTTTCCTCAAGCCGCCGTTCAACGTGCGCACCGAAACGGTGGCAAACAACGCGGGCTACATCCTTGCCACCTCGGCAGGATTCCTGCAGAGCATGGTCTACGGGCTTACTGGTTTGCGCATCGACGACAAGGGACTCGATGCGGCCTACGCGCCGGTGCTGCCGCCGAATTGGAAGTCGTTGACGCTCAAGCGAGTGAGCTTTCAAGGCAAGCAATACGACATCCGCGTAGAACGCGATGCGCAAGGCAAAGCGACACTGGTGCGCAAGGCATTGTAGACGAGCGCGGAATGACGATTCTCATGCCCGCTCCCTTAGCGAGCCCCTTTCCCGAGGGGAGAAGGGCTTCGCTTCTGGGCAAGCTTGCAGCTATCGCCCTGCTCTGTACCGTTGCCCCCACCACCTTCGCCGCTACCGATCCGAGCTTCCAGCTCACCGCCACGTTCAACGACCTCGCTAGCTATTTTCCTGGCCAGCTCGGCAACGGCTACATCTCCACCATGACCGCTCCGCGCGGCACCGAGGGCAATCTTGCCTATCTGGTCGCGCTCATGGATTACGCCAAGGGCGACGTCTCGCGCCCCGCCGCCATCCCCGGTTGGACCGAAATCGACTATCGCAGCGGCCGGTCATGGCTCAACCAATCCGCGCTGAGCGCGTCGCGATTTCAGGATTACGGCCAGACGCTCGACATGTACGATGGCACGTTGATTACCCACTATCGCTACGTCGACGAATCCAGGGCCACTGATGTCAAGGTGATCACCCTGGTCAGCCAGGCATCACCGCATCTGGCGGCGACACAGCTTTCGATCACGCCGGATTTCGACGGCGATATCGAACTCTCCTTCGCGCTGAACCTGTGGGCTCCGCATCAGCCCCGTTTTCCACTCGCCAGGCTCAACGGCGATCAAGTGATGGAAGCGCTCGCCGCCAACAACATGACACTAGAGCCAACGCCACCCGCCACCGCGGATCGCGCGGCGCTGTGGTATCACGGCGACACGCACATGTTGGCCAGCGGTGATGACACCCGATCGTTGACGCTATGGCTGGACGGACGCGCTGAACAAGGTGCGAAGATGGCGGAAGCCGTGGCCATTGCATTGCCAGAGGGCATGCAAGCAAGCGGGATCAAGCTCTATCAGGACGACTATCGGCTCGCTTTGAACCTGCATATCGTCGTGCATAAGGGCCAGACGTACGCCCTTACCAAATATGTCGCCATTTCACGTGATACATGGGGCGGCGATGCGAAGCAAGATCTCGAGCTAGCCAAAGAAGCACGCGCGCAAGGCTTCGACGCATTGCTCCAGCATCAAGCCGATGCCTGGCATGCGCTATGGCAGTCGGACATCGTGATCGACGGCGATGCCAAAGCGCAGCAGATCGTGCATTCCGATCTGTATTACCTGCTGTCGAACTCGACGCCAAATACCGTCTGGCCGATCGGTGCCTGCGGCATGACGCCCGGATATACCGGACATGTGTTTTGGGACAGCGATTCCTGGGTGTTCCCGGCCTTGCTGCTCTTGCATCCTGAGCGGGCGAAATCCATGGCGATGTTCCGCGACGCATCCCTGACCCCTGCGGAACAGCGCGCGCGCGAACACGGCCTGCGCGGCGCGATGTATCCATGGGAAGCCGATCCGGACAACGGCAGTTCGCAAACGCCGCATTCGGCGCAAGTGCTCGATGAAAGCGAGATCCACGTCAACGCCGATATCGCGATTGCGCAATGGCAGTACTACCTGGCCACGCAGGATCGCAACTGGCTGAAGCAGCATGGCTGGCCGGTGATTCGCGCACTTGCCGACTTCTGGGCCAGCCGCGCCAGCTACGTGCCCGACAAGCATCGCTACGACATCCTGCATGTCACCTCGGTCGCCGAACCGTACAACGATATTCCCAACGATACGTTCACCAATGCATCGGCGCGTAAGGCGCTGGAAATCGCCACCGCCGCGGCAGACGTCATAGGTGTTGCGCCGGATCCGCACTGGACGGAGGTGGCGAAGGGTTTGTATCTGCCGTTCGATGCGAAGGAAGGCCACTACCTCAACTTCGATCCATCCGTGCCCTTCGACGCGCACGAGAAAGGCGGCCCGCTGCCGTTGTTGTCGTATCCGTCACTGGATATGCCGATGAGCGCACAAGTGCGCCGCCGCAATTACCAGTACGCCACCTTGGCACTCGAACACACGCATCACGCCATGAACAGCATGGGCTTTGAGCCGCTGTCCATCGCGGCAGCCACTGCCGGCGAACAGGCCGAGGCCAGCAAGTGGTTCGAAGGCAACATGACGCTCAACGTGATCAAGCCGCCGTTCAATGTGCGCACCGAAACGGCCAACAACAACACCGGCTACTTCATGACTGCCAGCGGCGGATTGCTGCAGAACATCCTTTACGGCTTTACCGGTTTGCGCATCGAGGAGCAGGGACTGGTGCAGGCGTATCCGCCGATGCTGCCTGCACAGTGGAAAGGGTTGACGCTCAAGCACATCACGTTTCGCGGCCGGCCGATGGATATCACCTTGCGGCGGGATGCCAGTGGAAACGTAACGATCACGCGCCATACTCTTTGATTCGAAACACGCGATCGGTTGCCAAGCGCATCGATTGCACTGGATGGGGAATTCGCATGAAAAGCACATACCGCCGTACGTTCGCCAAGCCCATATATCTCGCACTGCTTCTCTCATCGGTGCTCGTCGCCACCGCTTCCGCCACCCAGCCCGATCCAGCCAAGACGCATGCTTATATCGACAAAGCCTGGAGCACGCTCACGCGCTCGCAGGACGAATGTAAGTCGCTGACCGATCCTAAGATCAAGACACGTCCGGTGCTTTACGTACCGGCGCAATTCACCACGCCGCCGGATCTCTTGCAGGCGCAGAAACGCTGCAATATCGACGTGCACACCCTGCCGCGCGCAATTGATCAGCTCGGCGACGTGGATGCCACCAAGCTGCCGGTGCAAGGCCTGCTCTATCTGCCGCGCCCCTATGTGGTTCCCGGCGGTTTCTTCAACGAAATGTACGGCTGGGACAGCTACTTCATCCTGCTCGGCCTGGTGGCCGATCACCGCATCGAACTGGCGCACGACATGGTCGACAACGCGCTGTTTGAAGTGCAGTACTACGGCGGCGTTTTGAACGCGAATCGCACCTACTACCTCAGTCGCTCGCAACCGCCATTCCTTACGCGGATGATGATGTCGGTACTCAACGATCCGGCTGCCTTCCACAATGCGGACGAGAAGCGCGCATGGCTGGAAAAAGCGTATCCGCTTGCTGTGCGCAACCACGACATCTGGACGCGGCCGGAACATCTGGCCGGCAACACGGGCCTGGCGCGCTATTACGATTTCGGCAGCGGTCCGGTGCTGGAAGCGCAGACCAGCGAATACTATCGCGGCGTCATCAAGTGGCTGCTCGCGCATCATGCCGATGATCCCGGCTATCTGATCAAGGCGGCCGAACATCCTGACGACGCCGAAGCCGAACGCCTGAAAACGGAAAGCTGCGACGTGCAGGCGTCCAAGGTGTGTGCCGGCAACTGGTTCGGTGGTTATCGCCTGACTGCCGATTACTATCACGGCGATCGCGCGATGCGCGAATCCGGTTTCGACGTCAACTTCCACTTTGGTCCGTTCGCGGGCTCGACGCACCACTACGCCGATGTGGGCTTGAATAGCCTGCTCTACCGTTACGAGATGGACCTGCACGATCTCGCCCAGCAGCTCGGCAAGACCGCCGATGCGGAACACTGGGCGCAGGCCGCCGCGGCGCGCAAGGAAGCGATGGACAAGTATCTGTGGCGCCCCGAGTCCGGCATGTACCGGGATTACGACGTCATCGCCGGCAAGCCTTCCGATAGCCCGTACCTCACCACGTTCTATCCGCTGTGGGCCGGGGCGGCTTCGCCGCAGCAGGCGGCCTCGGTGCGCGGCCAGCTTTCCATCTTCGAACTGTCCGGTGGATTGACGATGGACAATCGCGCCAGTGGCGCGCAATGGGATTACCCGTTCGGCTGGGCGCCGACCAACTGGCTTGCCGTCGACGGCCTCGACAAATACGGCTTCCATGACGACGCACACCGTATCGCCGGCAAGTTCAACGCCACCATCGACCGCAGCCTCGCCGCCGACGGCACGATCCGCGAGAAATACAACATGGCCAGCGGGAATGCCGACGTGAAGGTGATCGCGGGATACAGCACGAATGTGATCGGCTTTGGCTGGACCAATGGTGTGTATTTGATGATGGATGAGATCTTGAGTGGTGCGAAGACGAAGGCGGCCGCAGCTGCTGAGCCGGCCAAAACACCGTAATACTTGTCCGTAACCACATAGCCGTCATTCCCGCGCAAGCGGAAATGACGGCCGTGAGGGTTGCCCAGGCTTCGTCGAGACAGCAAAGAAAAAGCGTTTCTTCAACATGTATTGAGGTAAAGCCCATGCAAGCACTGCGTTTCCCGCTCATTGCCTCAACCGTTCTATTGATCGCCAATCTGGTAAGCGCCTCTGCTTCCGCTCAAAACACCTCACCGAGCGTCAAACCCGACGGCACCATCACCTCACCCGCCGTCTCCATCCCCTATTCCAGCCTCGCCTCGCCCGAATCCCGCGCGTTCTTTTACAAACTGTCGTCCGGCCCCAAAGCGCCGCCAATCGACGGGCCGATCGAAGCAAGCCGCGCTTTCTACGACCGCATGAACAGCGATCGCGCCGCGCGCATGCAGAAGATGTACGCGGTGAAGATCCACAGCGAAACAATCGCTGGCGTGGGCACGGACGTAGTGCTGCCGGCGCAAGGCATCTCCGAGGAAAATCGCCACCGCGTGCTGATCAACCTGCATGGCGGCGCGTTCCTGTGGGGTGCGCACAGCGGCGGCTTGGTGGAAGCGATTCCGATCGCGAGCCTGGGTCGCATCAAAGTAATCACGGTCGATTACCGGCAGGCGCCGGAGCACACCTTTCCCGCTGCCAGCGACGATGTGGCGGCGGTGTATCGCGCACTGCTCACGCAATACAAGCCCGAGCAGATCGGCATGTACGGCTGTTCCGCTGGTGGCATCCTCACGGGTGAGGCAGTCGCCCGCCTGATCACCGACAAGGTGCCGGTGCCCGGCGCCATCGGCACCTTTTGCGGTTCATTGCTCGATGTCGACGGTGATTCGGCCTATGCAGGCCCACTGCTGAACGGCTGGGGCGTGCCGGAGCATCGGCTGGCGCTCGCCGATCTTGCCTATTTCCATGGCGCCAACCAGCACGACCCGTTGGTGCAACCCGGCCTTTCGCCGGCGCTGCTGGCCAAATTTCCACCGACTTTGCTGATCACCGGCACGCGCGACATGGCGATGAGTTCGGTGCTGGCGAGCCAGCAATTGCTCGATAAAGCGGGGGCGCAGACCGAATTGCATGTGTGGGAAGGCATGTGGCATTCCTTCTTTTCCGATCCTGAGCTACCCGAATCGCAGGATGCCTATCGCGTGATGGTAAGGTTCTTCCTCAAGCACCTCGCTCGTTGACGTACACAAACGTGCCGCGCTTTGCCACTTGCGAGTGCGGCGAGTATCCTGAACGGAAATTCAACTTCGCCTCCGAATCCATGAGCCAACAGACCGTCCTGGTCATCGACGACGAACGCGACATCCGCGAGCTGCTGACGATCACGCTCGGCCGCATGGACCTGAAGGTCGATGCAGTCGGCACGGTCGCCGAGGCGCGCCAGGCGCTTTCCGAACGCAGCTACGACTTGTGTTTCACCGACATGCGCCTGCCCGACGGCAGCGGCCAGGAGATCGTTGAACTGATCGCGGCCGAGTACGACGAAACCCCGGTGGCGATGATCACCGCCTATGGCAACGTCGATGCCGCCGTGACGGCCCTGAAGGCCGGTGCCTTCGATTTCGTGTCCAAGCCGGTCGACATCCAGATGCTGCGTCGGCTGGTGCGTACCGCGCTGAAGCTGGCGGAAGAAAAGCGCACGGGCGTTGGCGTCAGTCCCACCTCGAGCGGCTCCAGCGACCGCCTGATCGGTGACTCGACCGCCATGCAGCAGGTGCGCAACACCATCGGCAAGTTGGCCCGCAACCAGGCCCCGGTGTACATCGCCGGCGAATCGGGCGTAGGCAAGGAGTTGGTCGCGCGCCTGATCCACGAACAAGGGCCGCGCGCAACCGGGCCGTTCGTGCCGGTCAACTGCGGTGCAATTCCTTCGGAGCTGATGGAAAGCGAGTTCTTCGGCCATCGCAAAGGCAGCTTCACCGGTGCGGTCGCGGACAAAGAAGGTCTGTTCCAGGCCGCGCACGGCGGCACGCTGTTCCTCGACGAAGTGGCCGAGCTGCCCCTGCACATGCAGGTGAAGCTGCTACGTGCGATCCAGGAAAAAGCGGTGCGTCCGATTGGTGCGCGCGAGGAAGTCGCGGTGGACGTGCGCATTCTTTCGGCCACGCATAAGAACCTGGCCGCCTTGGTCGAGCAGGGCCAGTTCCGCCAGGACCTGTTCTATCGCATCAACGTGATTGAGCTGCGCGTGCCGCCTTTGCGCGAGCGCCGCGGCGACGTACCGCTGCTGGCCGACTACGTGTTGCGCCAGTTGGCGGTAAAGAGTGGCGGCGGCACGCCTGTGCGCCTGCTGCCCGAAGCGCGCCAGGCGCTGGAAGATTACGACTTCCCCGGCAATGTGCGCGAACTGGAAAACATTCTCGAGCGCGCCGTGGCGATGTGCGATGGCGACCGCGTCGATGCCGGCGACTTGATGCTGCCGCAGCGCCCGCCACGCCATGGCGCGGAAGCCGGCACGCACGCGCACGCCGGCCATCACGCACCGCCTGCCTACGCACCACAAGGCCATCCGCCCGCTGCAGTGCCGTCCGCGCAAACACCTTCCAGCGAACTGCCGCTGGACGACTACATCAGCAATCTCGAACGCACCGCGATCATGAAGGCGCTGGAAGAATCGCGCTACAACAAGACGGCAGCAGCTCGGAAGCTGGGTATCACGTTCCGGGCGTTACGGTACAAGTTGAAGAAGCTTGGGATTGATTGACGGAGAACAGCGAGCGAGTGGATAGCGCCATCATCCTGAGCGAACCCCTCTCCCCTCGGGTGAAGGTTCGAGCGAAGCGCGATACCCACTACTTGCGCAAGTCTTTGCCATCGCGCGCTGATCGTACCCTCACCCAATCCCTCTCCCGGAGGGAGAGGGATCAGTTCCGATGGCGTCATCAATGCCGCTGCTTCTCTTTCTTCTCACCCTCACGCAACGCATCATGCACCGCAAGCAACAGCGAGCGCGTGTTCACCGGCTTGTTCAAGCGCCGTACCCGGTTGCCGTCGTGCATCCGGAATTTCGCCGAATCCGGCGGATCGTCCGCGCGGCATAGCACCAGCACACCGCTGCGATAGCCATATTGGCTGAGCGCCGCCAGCGTGCGTTCGCTGGTAAAGAGGCTCATGTCCGCGTCCATCACGACCAGGTCGGGCAGGCCGCAGGCTTCGATCCACTGCAGCGCGGCAGTGCCGCTCTGGCTGCCGTGCACTTCGTAGCCCCAGGCGTCGAGCGTGTCGGTCAGCAGCGTGAGCTGGCCGGCTTCTTCCACCACCAGCAGCACGTGCTCGGCATTGCCGTGCAGGTTGGCGTCGCTATCGACCGGGTGGGCAGCTTCGATGACTGGACGCGCTAGCGGGATGTACAGATCGAAACAGGTGCCTTCGCCGACGATGCTATCCATGCGCATCACGCCGCCGTGGCTGTAGACGATGCGGCGGCACGACAGCAGCCCCAGGCCGGTGCCGCCATCCTTGGTGGTGAAGAAGGGTTCGAACAGCCGCCTGCGTACTTCTTCGGCCATGCCGATGCCGGTGTCGGTTACCGTGAGGCACACGTAGTCGCCGGGCTGCGCGTCTTCATGCTCCAGAATGAAGCTTTGCTCCAGTTTCGCCTTACGGGTGGTCACGCGCAGCATGCCACCATTGGGCATCGCCTGAATCGCATTGAGGCAAAGGTTGAGCAGGCATTGCTGCAGTTCGGTGTGGTTGCCTTCGAAGGTGAGCTGCGGATCGGCCACGTCGATGTCCAACGTCACCGTGCGCGGCACGCTGCCCTGCAGGAGCAGCGACAGGGCATCGATCAGCGCCTGCACCTTCACCTGTTCGGCACGCCGTGCACCGCGCGCAAACGACAGCATGGACTGCACCATTTCCAGCCCGCGCCGCCCGCAGTCGCGCACCAGCGCGCCCAGCCGGGCCAGGCGCGGGTCGTCCTGGTAATCCTGCAGGCTGTCGCCGGCCAGCAACAAGGGCTGCAGCAGATTGCGCAGGTCATGGCTCAAGCCGCCGGCCAGCATGGCGAGGCTTTCGAAGCGCTGGATGCGGATCAGCTCCGCCTCCGCGCGGACGCGCGCCCGCTGCTCGTCTGCTTCGCGCATTGCGCGGCGCACTGCGCTCGCCAGTCGCGCGGGATTCTGCTTGAGGATGTAGTCGGTGGCGCCTTCACGCAGCGCGGCGATGGCCGCTTCCTCGCCCAGCGTGGCCGAGACGTAGATGAAGGGGATATCCCCGCTGAGGTCGCGCAGCAGTTCCAGCGCGCGCTGACCGGAAAAGCCGGGCATGCTCAGGTCCGACAGCACGATGTGCGGCTTGAACGCCTTGAGCGTTTCGACGAACGCCGGCTCGTCATCGACGAGGCGTACGTCGTAGTCGATACCGTCGGCCTGCAGTTCGGTGAGCACCAGCTCCGCGTCGAGCGGGCTGTCCTCTACCTGCAGAACCCGTATCCGGGGTAACGCGCGTTGTTGGCTGGACTTGTCCGGCATCCGATCATCATATGTCAATACGCTGTGACGGGAAGAGCCTTGCTTCGCAACAAAAAAAGCCGCAAGAGCAGCTTCTTCACACCTGTTCCGGCGACTGGTTCAGCACGGCCCAGAACTGGCCGAGCGTATGCACCGCCTGGAAAAACTGTCCCACATCCACCGGCTTGATCACGTAAGCGTTTACGCCCAGATCCCAGCTGCGTGCCAGATCGGTTTCCTCGCGCGAAGAGGAAAGGATCACCACCGGCAGATGCCGGAAGCGCTCGTCCGCGCGCATCTGCTTGAGCACGTCCAGCCCGTTCATGCGCGGCATCTTGATGTCGAGCAACACAACCACGGGATCGCCACCCGGACGGCCTTCGAAGCTGCCGCGCGCGTACAGCCAATCCAGGCAATCCACGCCGTCCTCCACATGGACGATTGGATTGACCAGATGCGCCTGGCGCAGCGCATCCACCGTCATTTCGGCATCGACGGGGCTGTCTTCGACCAGCAGGATGGGGCGCAAAGGGGCGTGCTTCATGGCGATGACGATGGTGGTTCGATGGCCGACAGTGTGAAGTGAAAACGAGCGCCATGTCCCGGCTCGCCTTCGGCCCAGACCCTGCCCCCATGACGCATCACGATGCGCCGCACATTGGCCAGACCGATGCCATTGCCGGGAAATTCGCTGGCCTTGTGCAGCCGCTGAAATACACCAAAAAGTTTGTCGACGTAGCGCATATCGAAGCCCGCGCCGTCGTCGGCGATGGTGAATTCGTAGTCGCCGCCGTCGGCGTTCTTCACGGAAACGTCGATGTGCGCGATCTCGCGCTGGCCGGTGTATTTCACGGCATTACCGATCAGGTTCTGCCATACGGTGCGCAGCATGTTCTCGTCACCGACCACCATCGGCAGCGGATCGATGTGCCACACGATGCGCCGGCCAGGCGCTTCCGACTCTGCCAACGTGCAGATTTCGTCCACCAGCGCGCGCATGTCCACCGCCTGCAGGCGCAGCGCGCCACGGCCGAGGCGGGAGAACACCAGCAGATCCTCGATCAGCTGCGCCATGCGGAACGACGCGTCGCGGATCACGCTGAGGTAATGCCGCGTGGTGCTGTCGACCTCCTCGCCCAGGTGATCTTCCAGCTTCTGCGCGAACGCGGTGATGTGCCGTAGCGGCGCGCGCAGGTCGTGCGAGACGGAATAGCTAAAGGCCTCCAGCTCGCGGTTCACGTCGGAGATCTGCGCCACCTTGCTTTCGAGCTGGTGGTTGAGCTCCTTCACCTGCTGCTCGACCAGCGCACGCGCGGTGACATCGCTGACGGTCAGCAGCAGCACCGGGCTCTCGCTGTCCTGCTGTTGCAGGCGGCGCGCGTTGATCACCACATGGCGCTCGACGCCATCGATGGTGCGCTGGGTGAGTTCGAAATCCCACAGTTCACGATCGCGCAACAGCACGTCGCGCAGGCGTTGCAGCAGCACTTCATCCGCCCAGGCGCCCTGACCGACATCTTCCAGGTATTCGGCACGGCTTTCCTCGGATACGCCGTATAGCTCGCTGAAGGCCGCATTCACCAGCAAGGTGCGCAGATTGTGGTCGAGCAGCGCGATGGGCTCGCGTACTGCCTGCAGGATCATCTGCGAACGCTGTACGGCCTGCCGCTCGCGCACTTCAGCCTGCAGGCGGCGGCCGATCTGCCGCTCGGAGACGATCACCACGATCATCAACATCAACAGCTGTGCTGCGGCGGTCAGCGTCAGCACCAGGCGGCTGTTGTTGGATTGTTGTCTGGCTGCCTCGCGGCGCAGTTGCAGCGCCTGTTCCGCATTGGAGACGATCTTGTCGGCGATGTCGTCGACATGGAACAGTGCGCTGGCGTCACGCAGGGCCTGCTCCGCACCGGCGCGGTCGTTGTGCCGGTAGCGCTCGACGGCCTGGTGCAGCAATGCCAGCCGGCCGTTCTCCACCGCGCCCAGCTGTTCCGCCAGGTGTTCCTGCGTGGCGTTGTCGGCGGTGATGTGGCGCAGCTCGTCCAGCAGGCCGGGAATGGTGTTTTCCGCGCTCACCGCCACCGTTTCGGCGTGGCTGTAAGGATCATCCGCCAGCAGGTGTTGGATGGCCGATTCGGCGTCGTGGGTCTGGTCGGCGATGCGGTAGACCAGAGCCTGGACTTCCGCCGAACGTGTGACCAGCTCGCCAGCCTCGAAGGATTGCTGCGAGCTGCCGCGCGTGATCATGTACGGCAGGGCCACGATCACGAGCACCGCAAGCAGCAGGCCGCCGGTGCGCCAGGGCATCGCCGCAACTTGTCGCACTCCCCCTGGAATCATCGGCCCTTAATCCGTGCACGTCCCGGCATGATGCATGCATTCTGCGCATGTTTTGCGGTTACTGACCAGTGCGAACGCATTTCACTTACATATAGACGGTTTCTACGGGCATTGACTCCCTTTTTTGGCCTTCAAGGCCCTCTTTCTGCCGTAAGAAGAGGTGAACCTCGCGAAGTGCTCCATCGAGGAATCAGACGGAAAAACGCGCGCGAACCCCACCTGGGTTCAACGCCGAATCCTGGCTCGCCGGAAGCTGCCCCTCCCTGCGCGCAGCAAAGAGAGGAGCGCCTCATTTACCGATAGGAACTCATCGCCGCAGGCCGCGCCGAAACAGCCTGCCCCCAGCTCTTGTTCGGCTGCGCCTGCATCGTGAAATGCAGTTCGCCACCGGCAAGGATGTCCGCGTGCTTCAAATACACCCGATCCAGCGGCTTGCCGTTGAGGGTGACTTCGCCGACGTAGGGATGCGCATCGTCGAACGGCGCCGCGCTGATGGTGAACGTGCGGCCGTTGCCCAGATGGATCGCAGCGCGCGGCACGAACGGCCGGCCGATGGCGTATTCATCGCTGGCCGGGGTCACCGGGTAGAAACCCAGCGCCGTGAAGATGTACCAGGCGGACATCTGGCCCAGGTCGTCGTTGCCGATCAGACCCGCGGGACCGGGGCCGTACTCGTTGTCCATGATCTGCTTAAGCCTCGCTTGCGTCTTCCACGCCTCGCCGGCGTAGTCGTACAAGTAGGCGATGTGATGGCTAGGCTCGTTGCCGTGCGCGTACCAGCCGATCAGGCCCGTAATGTCTTCCACATTTTTGAAGATGGATGGATCGACCTTGGCGTCGAAAAGTTCGTCCAGCTTGTGCGTGAAAGCCTGATCGCCGCCCATCGCGGTGATCAGCCCGGCCACGTCCTGCGGCACGTACCAGGAATACTGCCAGGCGTTGGCTTCGGTGTAGTCGTCGCCGTAGCCGGCGCTGGTGGGATCGAACGGCTCGCGGAACGGTCCGGTGCTCAGACGTGCACGCATGAAGCCGGTTTTCGGATCCCACACATTGCGCCAGTAGCCGGCGCGTTTCTCGAAGGTGTCGTAGACGTCGTGCTTGCCCATCGCCTTGGCCATCTGTGCAATGGCCCAGTCATCGTAAGCGTATTCCTGCGTCTTGGAGCCGCCCTCCACTTCCTTGTCGATGGGCACGTAGCCGAGCTTCATGTAATCGGCCAGGTCGCCATAGTCACCGTACGTGGCTGTGGACGCCATCGCCTTCAGCGCCTTGTCTGCGTCATAGCCGCGGATGCCCTTGACGTACGCATCGGCGATGATCGCCACCGCGTGGTAACCAGTCATGCACCACGTTTCCAGACCCTGGTACGCCCATACCGGTAGCATGCCGAATGGGCTGGCTTGCTGCGCGGCGATCAGCGAACGCACGAAATCGACGGTGCGATCCGGATGCAGCAGGATCAGCAACGGCTGCTGCGCACGGTAGACGTCCCACATCGACCAGCTCGAATAGAAATCGAAGCCGTCGGCGTGATGCACCTGATGATCGGGGCCGCGGTATTGGCCGTTCACGTCCATGCTCAGGCTCGGCGATATCAGCGCGTGGTACAGCGCGGTGTAGAACTGCGTGCGCAAGGTTTGGGGGCCGTCCACATCGATCGGCGCCAGCGCCTTGTTCCATGCTTCGAGCGCATTGTGGCGCTGCGCATCGAAATTCCAGCCCTGGCCGTCCTGGTCGAGGTTGGCGATGGCGTTGGCCTCGCTCACCGAGGAAGTCGCCACTTTCGCCAGCAGCGGTGTTTTCAGCTCGCCGAAATCGAACACGCCCACGATGGCGCGGCCGTTCTGCGCGTTCGCATCTTGTGGCTGATAACCCGGTCCCTTGAAGCCCTTGTAGATCACGTCGGTTTCGCGGTTGTAGAGCTCGCGCGAGGTCATCGGCTGGTTGAAGCGCATGGCGAAACACAGTTCGCGCCCCGGCGCCCAACCGCGCGTGGTGCGACAGCCGGTGACGGTGCCGTCCGCGCGCACCTGCAGGTTGGACCACACCACTTTGCCCGGGTAGTCGTAGATGCTGGGTCGCAGATCGAGCAGCACGTGCGCCGGCTTGCCGGTCGGGAAGGTATAGCGATGCCAGCCTACGCGGCGATTGGCGGTAAGTTCGGCGCGCACATCGTAGTCGGCCAAGGTCACCGCGTAATAGCCGGCCTGTTCCACTTCGGTCGCGTGATCGAAACGCGAGCGGTAGCCACTGCCCGTCACTTTCTCATCGCCCGGATCGAGCTTCACTTCGCCCGCAATCGGCATCACCAGTACGTCGCCCAGATCCGAATGGCCAGAGCCGGAGAAGTGCGTATGCGAGAAGCCCATGATGGTGGGATCGTTGTACTGATAGCCCGCCGCCCATTTGTACGCGTGCTTGAAATCTGGCATGGCCGTGTCGGGCGACAGCTGGATCATGCCGAACGGAACCGTGGCGCCGGGAAACACGTGGCCGTCGCCACCGGTGCCGATACGTGGATCGACCTCTGGCGCGTGTGGCTCGCCGGCCCAGACCACGGACGCGGTACCGAACGAGGCGATGACGAGCAGGGAAAGGCAGGAGCGACGCAGGCGATGGTTCATTGGATAGGGGCCTGTTAATGTCTTCGGTTAATGCGGACTGGGGAGTCCGCAAAGCTCCATACTCGGCTCGGGTCCTTCCCCGGAGGGGGGCCGATGGTGGGGCGGGCGGGTTGGATCGTTCCAAGGCGCCGGACGCTAACACCGGGAAGGAGGGCTTGGCATGCTGCAGTGCAGGATCACCAATTTGCGGGTTCAGGTACATTTGGATCGTTCCAAAGGCGAGGTTCTGAGATAAATGGGGAACACACCGCCGGTCGGCCGTAAGGTCACTCTGAGCGATATTGCCGCGGGTTGCGACGTCTCCCGCGCTACGGTTTCGCTCGTCTTGCGGGGCAGCCCGCTGGTCAACAAACACACTCGCGCGCGCGTGGAAGAAGAGCTGCGCCGCCAGGGTTACGTCTATAACCGCGCCGCGGCGAACCTGCGTCGGCGCACGTCGTCGAGCATCGCGCTGGTGCTCAACGATCTGGCCAATCCGTTCTTCGCGGAATTCGCTGCGGGCGTCGATGAAATACTCGGCGATACCGGCTTCGTGACGTTGCTGGGCAGCACCGGCGAGTCCACCGAACGCGAGCTGGCGGTGCTCGGCTCGCTGATGGAGCACGGGCCGGCCGGCATCATTCTTTCGCCCGCCGAAGGCAGCGACGCACAGCAGATTCTTTCCGCCGTGGGTTCGCTGACGCCGCTGCTGCTGTTCAACCGCGAGGTGAGCGGCGACGTGGCCGCCTGTGATCACTGGGATCGCCTGTTCCTGGACAACCAGCGCGGCGCGCGCCTGGCCACGGAACACTTGATCGAACAGGGTCACAAGCACATCGCGTTCTACGGCGGACATCAGGGCTCCAGTTCCTGCCGCCAGCGTCGCGCCGGCTATATCGAAGCGATGAAGGCCGCGGGCTTGGCCGTAGAGCCGAGCTGGATCGTGGAATGCGTACCCAACCGCCTGGATGCGGTGGCGCAGAGCGAGCACTTGTTCAAGGGCAAAACCGCACCGACCGCCGCCGTCTGCTACAACGATGCGGTGGCGCTGGGCCTGATGCTGGGACTGCATCAACGCGGCCTGCAACCCGGCAGCGATTTCGCCCTCACCGGCTTCGACGACATCGCCGAAGCCGCGGTCAGCGCACCGCCGCTGACCACGCTGGCGGTGACGCCACGCGACCGTGGCCGCCAGGCCGCGGAACTGATCCTGCAGCGCGTGCAGGATCCCTCCTCCCCTCCTCGTCAAACCATTGCACCCGTGCAATTGCTGGTACGCGCAAGCAGTTGTCCGCCGCACGCCTGATTATCGGATTTCATCATGGCTTTTACCGCAGCTACCCCGCCGTCCTCTGGACTGTCGACGGCCTCCAACGACACCCGCTACACGTACTTCCCGCTCGCGCTCACCGTCATCACGACGGTGTTCTTCATGTGGGGCTTTCTCACTTGCCTCAACGACATTCTGATTCCGCACCTGAAGGCGGTGTTCGAATTGAACTATGCACAGGCGATGCTGGTGCAGTTCACCTTCTTCGGCGCGTACTTCCTGATGTCGCTGCCCGCCGGTCGCGTGGTGGCGCATCTGGGCTACAAGAAAAGCATCGTCACGGGCCTGGTGATCGCAGGCATCGGCGCGCTGGGTTTCTGGCCGGCGGCAGGTTTGCGCCTGTATCCGGCGTTTCTCGGCGCGCTGTTCGTGCTGGCCACCGGCATCACGGTGCTGCAGGTTGCGGCCAATGCGTACGTGGCGCTGCTAGGTCCTGAAAGGACCAGTTCCAGCCGCCTCACGCTAGCGCAGGCACTCAATTCGTTCGGCACCACCATCGCGCCGGTATTCGGCAGCCTGCTGATTCTTTCCACCAAGGTGAAAAGCGCGGCCGAGATCGCGAGCCTCTCCGCCAGCGAGCAGGTGATCTATCGCACGCAGGAAGCGCAATCCGTACAGATGCCTTACGTTGGCTTGGCCGTGGTGCTGGTGCTGTTGGCGATCTTCGTGTGGCTGTTCCGCCTGCCCTCGCTGGAGGAAAGCACCGAGAAGGCCGATCCCACCCATCACACGCTGCTGGATGCGTTGCGCTATCCACACGTGTTGTTCGGTGTGCTGGGCATCTTCTTCTACGTCGGCGCAGAAGTGTCGATCGGCAGCTTCATGGTGAACTACCTGTCCGAGCCGCAGATCGGTCACATGAGCGAACAAGAAGCCGCACATTACGTGTCGCTCTACTGGGGCGGCGCGATGGTTGGGCGCTTCATCGGCTCCGCGCTGTTGGCCAAGCTTTCTCCGCGCAAACTGCTTGCCGTGTTCGCCGCGGTAAACGTGTTGCTGCTGATCGCCACCATGAGCACCAGCGGCACCACGGCGATGTACAGCATCGTAGCGATCGGCTTGTTCAACTCGATCATGTTCCCCACCATCTTTTCGCTCGGCATCGAGCGCATGGGACCGCTCACGGGCAGGGCGTCGAGTCTGTTGATCATGGCAATCGTCGGCGGCGCGCTGGTGCCCTGGCTGCAGGGCGTGCTGGCCGACAACATCGGCATCCAGCATGCATTCGTGCTGCCGGCGCTGTGCTACGGCTACATCGTGTTCTACGGCTTGCGCGGCTCGAACATCCGCAGCGCGCCTGTCGCACCGCAATGATGTGCTCCCTCCCCTGCACGCAGGGAGGGTTGGGCTGGGGTCGCACACTTGCCTTGAAGTTTCCCGCAAGCATTCCCCCGCCCAACCTCATCCCTGCAAGCAGGGGGAGGTAGAAAGTCGGACAGCGCGCATCCTTCTCATTACATCCATACGTATTTCTATTCGGGGTCTTTGATGAAACGTTCCATCCTCTGCTTCGGCGAGGCTTTGATCGATATGCATGGCGAAGGCCGCGATGGCCACGGCTTTGCGCGCCAGTTCGTTCCCTTCGCCGGCGGCGCACCTGCCAACGTGGCGGTCGCGGTGGCCAAGCTCGGCAGCCATGTGCGCTTTGCCGGCATGCTGGGGCTGGATCGCTTCGGCGATTTCCTGCTGCATAGCCTGCAGCAAGCTGGCGTAGATACCGCCGATGTAGTGCGTACGGGTGAGGCCAACACTGCGCTGGCGTTCGTCACGCTGGACGAACGCGGCGAACGCAGCTTCGCCTTCTACCGTCCGCCGTCGGCCGATCTGCTGTTCCGCATCGAACATTTCCGCTCGCAGACGTTCGAGAACACCGCCGTGTTCCACGTTTGCTCCAACAGCATGACCGATACGGATCTGGCCGACGTCACGCTCACCGGCATGCGCCGCGCACGGCAGTCCGGTGCGCTGGTGAGCTTCGATCTCAACCTGCGCCCCGCCCTGTGGCCGCGCGGTAGCGAGCCTCGTCCGCATGTATGGCCGGCATTGCTACTGGCCGACGTGGTGAAGCTCAGCGCTGAGGAATTCGACTGGCTGGCGAACGAAGGCGAGGAAGCGCTGCTTGAGCGCCTGTGGGACGGCAATGCGCGACTGCTGATCGTCACCGATGGCCCGAAGCCTTTGCGCTGGTTCCATCCGGACGTGCAAGGCGAGTTGCCTTGCTACGACGTACCGATGGTCGATAGCACCGGCGCAGGCGATGCCTTTGTCGGCGGCCTGCTGTACCAGTTTGCCGAGCAGAACATCACCGCCGCTGCTCTCGATGCCTGGGTGGCCACGCTACCGCGCCTGCACGCCGCACTGCGCTTTGCCAGCGCCTGCGGCGCCGTGGCGGTGACCCGGCATGGCTCGTTCGCCGCGATGCCGCATGCCGACGAGGTCGAACAATTCATGGAGACGTACGCATGACTACGCCGGCGCAACCGGATTTCCATTCCGAAACCTTTTTGCGCGAACACATCGCGCAGACCATGACGTTCTACCACCCGCACGCGATCGATCCGGCGGGCGGCTTCTTTCATTACTACCTCGACGACGGCACGGTGTACGACGCCAGTCATCGTCACCTGGTGAGCAGCACGCGCTTCGTCTTCAACTACGCGATGGCGGCGATCGAGTTCGGCAAGCCCGAATATCTCGACGCCACGCGCCACGGCCTGCGTTATCTGCGCGACGTGCATCGCGACGCCAGCACCGGCGGCTATGCATGGACGCTTCGCGACGGCAAACCGGAAGATCGCACCAATCACTGTTATGGCTTGGCCTTCGTGCTGCTCGCTTACTCCACGGCGCTGAAGGCTGGCATCACAGAAGTCACCGCCTGGATGGATGAAACCTGGCAGCTGTTGGAGCGGCATTTCTGGGATGCGCAAGCAAGCCTTTATCGCGACGAAGCGGATCCGCAGTGGCAGTTCAGTACCTACCGCGGCCAGAACGCCAACATGCACATGTGCGAGGCGATGCTCGCCGCGTACCAGGCCAGCAAGGAAACGCGTTACCTCGACCGCGCACTCACGCTCGCGCGCACCATGACGCAGCGCCAAGCCAAACTCGCCGACGGCCTGGTGTGGGAGCACTATCACGTCGACTGGAGCATCGACTGGGATTACCACCGCGACGATCCCAAGCACCTGTTCCGTCCCTGGGGTTTTCAGCCCGGCCATCAGACCGAGTGGGCGAAGCTGCTGATGATCATGGAACCGTTGCTGCAGGAACGCGGCGAGCACGAAGCGTGGATCCTACCGACCGCTCAACACTTGTTCGACACCGCGCTAGAGCGCGCGTGGGATCCCGTGCACGGCGGCATCTGCTACGGCTTCGCGCCGGAAGGCAGCGTCTGCGACGGCGACAAATACTTCTGGGTGCAAGCCGAATCGCTGGCCGCCGCCGCGCTGCTGCACGCACGCACAGGCGATGCGAAGTACGACGAGTGGTACATGAAGCTATGGGCCTACTCGTGGGATCACTTCATCGACCACCAATACGGCGCGTGGTATCGCATCCTCACTCAGGACAACCAGAAGTACAGCAACGAGAAAAGTCCTGCGGGTAAGGTGGACTATCACACCATGGGTGCGTGCTACGAAGTGATGGCGTTGATTCGCCAAGGTGGCAAGCCTTGAGATGTGCCACATGGCCGTCATTCGCGAAAGCGTAAATGACAGCCATGTAAGGTAACTCACTGAATGAAAAGCCCGCGCAATGCGGGCTTTTTGCTTGTCATGAAATGCTGCGGCGCAGCTTGTCCGGCGCGTTAATCTCTTATTATCCTAAAATACGACAAATGAAGTTGGCCCGAATCAGCTTGGTTCCGGATTGCCTGTTCAAAGCTGCTTTCGCGCCGTAACTGGCGAACATCGAGGGGGCACGGCCGAAAAGGCCGAGGATGTTTTTCCAGTGGGATTGAGTGCGACGTCGACATGAGCAATGCCGGCGGGAGTAGCTCTGCGTCACGCGACATCGCATTCGTGATTGGCAACGTAGTTCCACACGGGAGGGGTTTTCGATGCAACACAACTCAATGGCGCACTCAGTGCGCCTAGCGCTGGCTGCGATGGGGTTCGCCGGTCTGGTCGGCTATAACGTACAAGCACACGCGCAAACCAGCGCACCGGCACCATCCACGGCTACGGCCGCACCGGCCGGCCAAGGCAGCAGCGACGACAGCAGCGGCACGAAGAAGACCGACGACAAGAAAAAAGCCACCAATCTCACCGCGATCACGGTCACCGGCCAGCTCGCCGCGATCCAGCGCGCCGAGTCGATCAAACAGAACTCCGTCAACGTCGTCGACTCGATTTCCGCGGAAGAGAATGGGAAATTCCCCGATCCGAATGTCGCCGACGCCTTGCAGCGCGTGCCCGGCGTATCGGTCAATAGAAGCGGCGGCGAATCCAGCCAGATCGCCATCCGCGGCTTTGGGCCAGATTTCGTGGCCGTGACGGTGAACGGCCGCCAGATGGCCACGGCCTCTCAGAGCTCGAGTTTAACCTCTACGCGCGCGTTCGATTTCAACGTGCTTCCTGCGGACATCATCAGCCTCGCTCAGGTCAACAAGACCTCATCGGCCGATATTTCCGAAGTCGATATCGGCGGTGTCGTGGACATTCAAACCGCGCGCCCGCTGGACTTCAACGGTTTTCACGCGACCGGTTCCGCCGCCGGGGTCAACAGCAACCTTACCGGCAGTTGGGCTGGCAAAACCACGCCCAAAGTATCCGGCTTGGCCGGCTGGACCAATTCGGATCACACCTTCGGCGTTCTGGCCTCCGTGCAGTACTACAAGCGCGATGACACGCAGATCAACACGCAGGCCAATTCCTGGTATGCCAACCAGAATATTTCCCAGCTTTCTGGGTTAAGCAATCCCAATTACACGCATGTCGCCATCCCTGAAACGCTGGCCAACAACGTGGTCAATGAGGAGCGCACCCGCAAGAGTTTCAGCGGCGCCATTGATTGGCGCCCGATCGACCAATTGACCGTCAAGTTCGACACCTTGTACGCGGGCTATCAGATCAAACCGCTCGAACACGAATTCGGTGAATACGGCAACGCCAGTGACATCCAGTCGCTCACCACGGATGCCAACAACACCGTGTTGAACTACGTGCGAAAGCCTGCCGGCGTGATGTCGAACGACTATGTCGTCGCCTACAACCCAAGCGATGAAAAGATGATGCAGAACGGGTTGAATCTGGCTTTCAACATTGACCCGTCGAGCACCATCAGCCTGGATGTATCCAACTCAAAAGCCTGGAACAAGCAAAGCGCTGACGGCTACTTCGCGGTGATTGGCACGCGAAATGTCGGCGTCAATCCGACCTGGACCAACAACGGCAACAACAACCCGCCGAGCTACACCAACATTCTTTCCACCACCAACCTGAACGATCTGTACGCGCACTGCTGTAATGCGGGCGGCCAGTCGAACAACATCACCGAAGGCGTCACCCAGTATCAGCTGAATTTCTCCAAGAGTTTTGACACCGGCATCTTGTCCAACCTTGAATTCGGCGTGCAGGAAAATCGGGATTACAACAAGTCGGTGTCGGTATCCACGCCGAACGGCATCCTGTGCAATGCGTACTGCGGCTATGCCGTGCAGGTACCGGCCAGCGCCGTCGGCGCGTACATTTACACGCCTCCGGCGCCAATCAGCGGTGTTTCACAGCCGGGACTGCCGACGCAATGGATTCAGTACAACGTACCTGCATATTTTCAGTGGCTGACGACGCCCGCGGCTTACAATCAATTGACGCCCGACAAGCGCGCAGCCCTGCTCGCCGCGCTCGCCCAGTACCACAGTTTCGGGCCACAGGTAAATCCTGGCAGCTTCAACGAAGTGCGTGAAGTCGAGAAGGCAGCCTTCGCCAAAGCGGTGTTCGAAGGCACGATGTGGGAAAAGCCCTGGGCCCTGGATGTCGGCGTGCGCTACTTGCACATGAGCTCGGAGTCCCAGGCGATTTTCCAGCAACCCACCAGCTACTACGTGGACCCCAATGACACCAGTGCGAGCCAGGTGACGTTCGGACCGCTGCAACCGCAGTCCGCCACGGGTGGCTATCACAAGTGGCTACCGGCGGTGAACTTCAAGCTTAATCTGCTCGACAATTTGATCTATCGCTTCTCCGTTTCCAAAACCCTGACGCCGCCCCAGCTGAGCAATCTCTATTACAACCAAAGCTTCGGTACTCGTCCGGAATCGTTGACGATCAGCCAGGGCAATCCTGATCTTCAGCCTTATACGTCGACCAACTTCGACACCGGCATGGAGTGGTACATCGACGATGCCAGCTATCTGGCCCTCGAGACCTTTTACAAGCGTGTCAGCAACTTCAGCACGATCGTCAGCACGCCGGTGGAGTTCCTGGGCCAGACCTGGTCGTTGAGCGAGCCGATCAATCTGAATTCGGCGAGGATCTACGGCGAAGAACTGACCTTCAACTATCAGTTCAAGAACGTGCTGCCGGCACCGTTCGATGGCCTGGGCATGGCATTCAATTACACTCACGTCCAAAGCAGCGCCAACTTGAGTCCAGGCACCATCAGCACGTCCGGCAAGTTCGCGGTCCCAGGTATTGGCGATTCGGCCAACCTCAGCGGCTACTACGAGAAGGGACGCTGGCAGGTACGCTTGGCATATAACTGGCGCGGAAAATATCTGGAGAGCCTTGCCTTCGGATCAGGTGCGCAGCCTGCCACCCGGACGGACTACGGCGAACTGGATCTGAGCGCCAGCTACAAGCTCAGCAAACACGTCTCGCTGTTCGTATCCGGCACCAATCTGACGCAGTCGCATCTTTACGATTACTCCGTGTATCCCAATCGCTTCCTATACGCGGAGGCGGATGGCACGGTGTATACCGTGGGCGTGCGCGGCACTTTCTAAGGCAGGCGCATAGGCAGCGCAACGCAAGGGGTTTCAATGAATGTATTGAAAAGTATGTCGATGGGTATCGGGCTTAGTCTGCTTCTATCCGGCCACGCGTTTGCCGCACCGGTTGATACCGGGCGCGGCCTGGCCATCGAACAAGGTCAGCTCGTGCTCAACGGCAAACCGTTCCGCATCATCGCCGGGGACATGCACTACACGCGCGTTCCACGTGAGTACTGGCGCGCGCGCCTGAAAATGGCCAAAGCGATGGGCTTGAACACGATCACCACCTATGTGTTCTGGAACGCCCACGAAACCGTGCCTGGCCACTACGATTTCAGTGGCCAGAACGACATCGCCGAGTTCATCCGCGAAGCGCAGCAGGAAGGCCTGTACGTGATCCTTCGGCCCGGCCCCTATGTGTGTTCGGAATGGGATCTCGGCGGCTTGCCGGCTTGGCTGCTGAAGGACCGCAATGCGCACATCCGCAGCACAGACCCGACGTTCATGCAGCCAGCGCAACGCTGGCTGCATCGGCTCGGGCAGGAACTGGCGCCACTGCAGTACAACCGCGGCGGCAACATCATCGCCGTCCAGGTGGAAAACGAATACGGTAGCTTCGGCAAGGACAACGATCCCTATCTGCAACAGATCCGCAAGGACATCGTCGACAGCGGTTTCGACGCATCGCTGCTGTACACCTCCGATAGTGCACCACAGCCGGGCTCCATGCCCGATCTATTCAAGGTGATCAATTTCGGCGTTGGCCATGCACCTGAAAGGCTGCCGCGCTTGCATCAGTGGCAACCCGGCGGCCCCTACATGGTCGGCGAATACTGGGTGGGCTGGTTCGACCACTGGGGCGGACCCCACTACGTGATCGGCACCGAAAAAGTGGCGAATGAATTGGCAGGAATGCTGAAACAAGGCTATTCGGTCAGCTTGTATATGTTCCACGGCGGCACGTCCTTCGGTTGGATGAGCGGCGCCAACTGGGACGACAACAGCTACCAGCCAGACGTGACCAGCTACGACTACGACAGCCCGCTGGACGAAAGCGGACGCCCCACGCCGAAGTACAACGCGTTGCGCGAGGTGATCGCGCAAGCGACCGGTGTCACACCGCCACCTGTGCCAGCCACGCCCAGCACCCAGGCGATTGCAAACATCAAGCTGGATGAATCGGCGTCGCTGTGGGATGCATTGCCTGCACCCGTCGCGTCGCATGACCTTAAGACCATGGAAGAATTGGACGAGTCATACGGCGACATTCTCTATCGCAAGCGCATCGATGCAGCCAAGGCGGGCACGTTGCATATCGACGGCTTGCACGACTACGCCATCGTCTACGTAAACGGCAAGCGCGTTGGCACACTCGATCGACGCCTGAAGCAAGATTCGGTGGCGGTAAAACTCGCCAAGGGCGATACGCTGGATCTGCTGGTGCAGAACGACGGACGCATCAATTTCGGCGAGAAGATGGTGAACGAGCGTAAAGGCATCATCGGCTCGGTGAGCATGCAAGGCCAGCCTCTACTCGATTGGCAGATCTATGCACTGCCGTTCGCCATCAACGGCGACTTGAAGTACGCGCACGCTCCATGCAAGCACGCACCGTGCATCTATCGCGCAACATTCGATGCGCCCGCCTCCGGCAGCGCTGACGCCGACACGTTTCTGGATACAGCCGGCCTTGGTAAAGGTGTTGTCTGGCTCAACGGCCATCCGCTGGGTCGCACCTGGAAGATCGGGCCGCAGCGCACGTTGTACGTACCGGGCGCATGGCTGAAACCCAGCGGCAATCAGTTGGTCGTGCTGGACCTATTGACCGAAGGTCAACCGACGCTGCGCACGGTGAAACAGCCGATGCTGGGTACAACCAAAGAAGTAGTCACTCCATGATCGTTCTTCCCCAGTCCCCCATGGTGCAAAAAAAATGACGACAATCGCTTCCCCTGCAAACCTGCGGCGCACCGCAGCCTCAATTGTGTTTGTTGTTTTCGCAGCAAGTGCTTCGGCGGCGCCAACGCCAACTCCACCGCAGATGGGTTTCAACAACTGGAATTCCACGCATTGCCGCGATGAATTCAACGAAGCCATGATTCGTGGCATCGCCGACAAGTTCATCAGCTTGGGCTTGCGCGATGCCGGCTATCGCTACGTCAACATCGACGATTGCTGGGCGAACTGGCAGCGCGACAAGGATGGCAATCTGCAGCCCAATCCCAAGCGCTTCCCCGGCGGCATCAAAGCGCTGGCCGCCTACATTCATCAACATGGTCTGAAATTCGGCCTGTATTCGAGCGCTGGCACGTCCACGTGCGAGCCATTGCAAGAAAACCGTGGCTTTCCCGGTGGCTTGAATCATGAAAAACAGGATGCCGCTACCTTCGCCTCGTGGGACGTGGATTACCTGAAATACGACAACTGCAACAACCAGAAGGTCGATGCCAAGCAACGCTACACCGCCATGGCCGAAGCGCTGCGCAGCACCGGCCGACCGATCTTCTACAGCATGTGCGAATGGGGCGAAAACAAGCCTTGGTTGTGGGGGGGCAAGCCGCCGGTCGATGCCGGCTCGTGGCGCACCACCGGCGACATCAGCGACACCTACGCGTCGATGCTGAAAAACTTCAAAGAGAACGTCGTGCTGGACCAGTACGCAACTCCTGGCCACTGGAATGATCCCGACATGCTCGAAGTGGGCAATGGCGGTATGACCGACGTCGAATACCGCAGCCATTTCAGCCTGTGGTCGATCATGGCGGCGCCGCTGCTGATTGGCACCGACCTGCGCACGATCAAACCAGATGCGCTGCAGATCCTGCTCAACAAGGAAGTCATCGCGGTCGACCAGGACCCGCTTGGCGTGCAAGGTAAGCAGGTACGCGATGCCGATGGCATTCACGTGATCGTCAAACCGCTCAAGGATGGCAGCCGCGCCGTGGTCGTTTTCAACGAAACCGACACGCCACATGACGTGACCGTCTCCGCCGCCGAAATCGGCCTGAAGACGGGCGGCAGCTACAACGTGCGCGATCTATGGGCGCATAACGAAGTCAAAGGCGATGGCACGCTCAAGCTGCAACTGCCGGTGCATGCGACGGCGATGTATCGCATCAGCCGCATTTAAAACGTAGCTCCGTTCTTGCCGAAATCGGCCCCCTCCCCTGCTTGCAGGGGAGGGTTGGGGTGGGGTGAGTACTTGCGATGAACTTTCCCGCAAGAGTTCACCCCCTCCCAACCTCCCCCTGCAAGCAGGGGGAGGAGTCTGATCCACGCTTCTGCACATGGCTGAGGCAAGATGCACGCTTCCTCCCCTCTAAGGCACACGATCGCGATGTGCCACTTCGGCCGCCCCTGCTGAAGACGCCGTACGAATCGCCCGCGAAAAATCATCATTCGGACCGGCGGCACGCGCACGCGCCGTAATATCGCCCTGGCTTATCAACACTTCCAGCGGATAGTGCCGATCCAACGCACCTACTTCGTAGAGGTAGCTAGGCAAACGCGCCGTAACCAGCAAGCGATAGTCATAAGGCAATCCCGGATCGATCTGCTTGGCCATGTCATAGACGATGGTCACGCAATTGGACGTCACGGTGTTGTAGAACGCAGGCTTCGCCGCCAGCTCGTTCGCCCCCCGCACGTAAGACAGGAACAGTGCACGCATCGCCGGCTTGTCCATTTGCAAATGATAGAGATGATCGGTTTCGCCTCGCACATTGGTCCGTACGCGAATAATGTCCCGTTCGTCGGCCGCGACGATGATGCGCTCGAAGTGCTTGAAAAACCCGCCGATGGACGAAAAGGACTGGTTACGCTGACGACGCACCTCCACCGAGAACACCGCGTGCGAACCGTCATCGAAACCGAACGACACCAAGGCATGCACGATACCCGGCATGCCCCACGAGGAAAGGATTAGGTCGGCGCTAGTCAAGTGATCGAGGTCATAGCGACGCGTTTCCCAGCGAATGTCGTAATCCTCTTCGGAACGCCAGTTGAAGTTGCGCACGTTGTGCAGAGTCACCACCTGGCCGTCGACGTTGCCGGTCAGCGAGCGCGAAACGTCGTCGGCCCAGTCGCGGTGGTTCGACGGCGCGATCGTGGTCCACCATGCCAGCAGGGTCGCGAAGGCCAACGCATAGAGACCAAAAGGCAAACCGCTGTGCCGCGACCATCCGACTGCGATCAGCACCAACGCGAATACCATCCAAGCAGTACTGATCACTCCGCGAAGCACGGCCCCACCGGGACCTTGGTACCACAGCGCTAGCGAGCCCCAACAGGCCGTTAGCAGAACGACCAAGACAAGCAGTACACAAAACGTCCATCGCACGAACATCCAGTGTCTCCCAACTGCCGCGGATGCATGGATAATAGAACGGCAACGACCGGTCATACCGCTTCCCTGCCCCGAGGAAACCGATGAAAGGCCGCCCGCCACGCTGGATTCCGCGCGCCGTCGTCCTGGTGGCCCTGCTGCTCGCCAGCGGCTGCGCCATGGTGGGCGTGCGGCATATCGCACATAAGGACTACACCGCTCAACGACGCAGCGACGTGCTGAACACACGCGCACTGAGCGACAGCACGGTCCAATCGCTCAACGTGGTGGCACTCAGCCGCGACCAGTGTGCCGAAAACTTCACGCGCTGCACCAACACATTGCTCTACTCCGACGGCCTCGACGACGAACGGCGCCTGTCCGCACTCGCGGAATTGTGGCTAGCGTTCGCCATGCAGTCGGATCGTTCTCGCCAGGGCGAAGCCATCGGCGATATCGCGCTCGATGCCTATCTGCAATCGGCACGCTACGCCTATGCCTACCTGTTCTACACCGCGCGGGCACCTGGCGAGCGCGCCTTCGAAACGCGTCAGTCGCAAGTGCTGGATTTCTACAACTATGCCGCGCAGCGCGCGGTGATGAGTTTTTTCAAGCTGCTACCCACGCTGGGTACAGACTGGGAACGCGCACCGGTGGCAGGCTGGAATCTTCTCAAGCCGAATTCGGATGTCTATCTCGGCTCCAGCGAGCGCATTCCGCGTGAATTGATTCCCGCCGAAGGATTGCGCTTCAGCGGCCTGCGGGACGTCTACCGTCGCGACGGCTTCGGTTCGGAATTCGTCGCCATCGGCGCCCACGCCGCCGATGACGGCCCATGGCGCGAGCCCAATTACGTGCCGTTGACCGCTGCGCTCCAATTTCCTGGCGATACGCTGCAAAGCGTGCTCGACACTCGCGACGTTCGCGTCTATGCCAAGAATCCTTATCTGGACAGCACCATTGCGTTGAACGGCCATACCATTCCGCTCGCCGCCAACTTCACCGCACCTTACGGCATATGGCTGGCGCAATCCGGTTTCGCGCAGGAATCGCTGCGCTCGCTGTTCGGTCGCGGCGGATTGACCCGGCCACGGGTGTTGCTGATGCAACCGTACAACCCGAATCGACTCACCGTGATCATGCTGCATGGTCTGGCGAGCAGTCCCGAAGCGTGGATCAATGTCGTCAACGAAGTGATGGGCGACGAACAGCTGCGACGCACCTATCAAGTGTGGGAGGTGTATTACCCGACCAACGTTCCGGTAGCAGTCAACCTGATGCAGATCCGCAAGGCGCTTGATGAAACCCTGCATCACTTCGATCCTTCAGGCCATGCGGTGGCGTCCAACCACATCGTTCTGGTCGGTCATAGCATGGGCGGCGTGCTTGCGCGTTTGCTGGTTTCTTCCAGCGACGACAAGTTGTGGGGCGTCATTCAAGAACGCCCGAACCTTTCCGATGAGCAACGACAAAAACTGCGCCAGCGGCTTGCACCTTATTTTCAGTTCGAGCCCATGCCCCAGGTGACCCGTGCAGTGTTTCTCGCTGCGCCACATCGCGGCACGCCGGTTGCGCAATGGACACTCGCACGCTGGGTTGGCAGCCTGATCCGGCTGCCACTGACGCTGCTGGAAGAAGGCAAGAACATCGTCAGCGCAACGCAAGGCAAGAACGCCGAATCCGGCACGCCCGCACGCATCCCCAACAGCATCGACAACCTCAGCAACGAAGACCCTTTCATCAAGGCATCCAGCACACTGCCGATCGCCCCGACCGTGCGTTATCACACCATCGTCGGTCTCTACAAAACGAAGGGGCCGCTGACCGAATCCGATGATGGCGTAGTGCCTTACGTCAGCGCGCATCTGGACGGTGCGGATTCCGAGCTTTCGGTGCCCTCCTGGCACGACGTGCAGGAAACGCCGCAAGCGATCATCGAACTACGTCGTATTCTGCGCCTGCACGCCAGTTTGTTGCATTGCTTGTGGCAGGAAGGTGTGAGCGAAGCCAATCTGGAGCGTCCGGAGTGTACGGCGGACGCTCACTAGTCTCATCAGTTAGTGATAAAGGGTCCGCGGTTGGTGAGCTTTTCAGGCACATGAATGGAGGAAGCCAGCAGGGTTTTCATGACCTGGACAGCAAGCATGAATATTTGGTGTTTATCGCGTATTTAGTGTTAGCACATCCATAAAATCGTATTTTGTTAGTTTACATATATAGCGCAAAGCTTTTATTCAAAACAAAAATGGCCAATAAGTGGAAAGGCCGAAGACCACTCAGAATGGCGGCAACCGCATGTTTTCGAGCGACCGGATCTATTTATTCGTAGCATCCAAGAAAAATGCGGGCAATCCCCTCTATAAGTCGCCATCTATTTCATCTACGCAAATTCATGCAAGTCATCGAAAGTCGTTCAGCCAAATGAACTCATCCATTAAAAACCAGATGGTGTAAACGCTCTCTCACGTTCCATAGACTTGCGCGAGCGTAATTTCGTGTGGGGATGACTGGGATACATCAAGGTGCGTCACAACACACCGCAGAACACTGCGGTGTGGCAGGGGCATTTTGTTCAGCAAATGACTGGCATCGACTACGATGCGTGGAGGGTCACATGCGATCATTCTCTTGCGCCGCCATTGCGCTCGCAATGACGTGCTCATGTGCAGCCGTTTATGCGAACGGCACCATTCTCTTAACCCGTCCCATCAATACGGTTTCCAACGGCACATTGATGCCGACGGGCTCTGGGTTGTTTTCAGTTAACGATCACGGAGGACATTTACGGCAACTCACGCCCTTGGTATCGGGATCCTATTACATGCCAAGTTGGTTGGCCTTCCAGAATTACAGCACGGGGGTTGGTTATTGGCTGACGAAGAACTTCAAGCCGGGTGGCCAGAGCATCCTGTATTTCCAGAATCCGTCGTCGGATCCTGCAGATGGCCCATACAGCGGCAAGTATTACGTGAAGAACCTGCGCACCGGCGCTATCCAGCCCCTTTTTGCCGGCAGCAACGACAATGCCGCTCCCGGCTACGGCTATCTCGCCAGGGATCCCGTCGACGGCAATACCATCGCTTTTACCAATTCGACCAGCGAATATTCCGTCGCGCCCGCTTGTGTCAACGTGATGCATGCGGACGGCAGCAATCAACGTGTGTTGTGGTGCGCGCCAGCGACCATCGCGCTGCCAGACTATCCAACATGGCCCTTGCTCGCTGTGGAGTCGATCCGGTGGTCGGGAAACGGCCAGAAGCTGATGGTGTATGCCTCCTACGAGCCACCTCCTTTGGGCGCAGTGGTAAAGAAGCCCGCGTCCCACCCTCTGCGCTCCCTTTTCATGCGGCCTAAGCCGTTGACGCTCACCAAACCGGCGTCAATGAGTGCAACGGCAACCGGCCCGGTTGAGGGAAATAATTTCGGTTGGTCAGCTTTGTTCGTAGTCGATGTGCTGACGGGCACGGCCGTGGAAGTCGCAGCCAACCTGATCGACCCGCCGTCTGGCGATATCTCCTATGACGGCACAAAGGTGATCTACCAGCAATATGACTACGCCCAGTGCGGCGATGAAGACCAGGAAGCGCTCGGCGCCAGCTTGTGCTTCAAGGATTTGACCACGGGCACGGTGACCGACCTGTTCCAACCCACGATCTGGAACAACTTTGGCGACTATCAAAGTTGGTGGAACGCCTATTACTACCCCGATTGGTATGCCGAGATACTGCTGTCACCGGACGGCTCGCAAGCAGTGTTCACCATGCAGTCGACCACCAGCAACGAAGCGGACCTCTACACGATAAGAACGGACGCCACGAACTTCCGGCAACTCACCAGCAATCCCAATCCGTCCACCCTCTACACAGGTTGGACGCCTGTCGCGTGGTCGCCGGACGGTACGCGGATCCTCGCCAATCGCGGCACCGTTCCCGTCGCCGGCAGCACAGATCAAACCTGGCCCAGCGAAGTTCACATCATTACCGTGGACAGCGACAAGGACCGGCTTGTCACCATCAATGGCTTTGCTATCGATTGGGTCAAGCAGTAGCGCTAATTATTCAAGCAAGCAGAGAAGCGCTGACAAAACCCCGTGCTTTTCGAAACACGGGGTTTTCTCTATCGGGCGCGATTTGGTAGCAAATGCCCCAAGACAACTTGGGGCAGATACCTCGACGATTTCCAGGTGGGTCAAGGATTTGAGCGGCAGATGGTCTGCCGGCGCTTGACCCGCTTAGACCAAGAGGGACTGTTATGACCGATGACGGGACCCCATTCTTGAGCGAGCTCGCCTGGATGCTGATGACTCCGATGGAGCAAGCACTATGGGGAACTACGGTAGCCCTTAATACGGAAGGGATGGCCGAGGTTATCTGTGGATCAACCGTTGAGCGTGCGACCACCATCAACGATGATTTCGGACCCAACTGTCCAGCGGGATTCGTCGGATGCCAAGTACAGCACCGCCTTGGCCACTTCCTCTGGCATACCGAAGCGGCCGAAGGGGATGGTCGCGGTGATATCCTTATTAACTTGTTCGCGGTAGGCGTCTGGAATGCCAAGCTTGTCGTACAGCGGAGTTTCGACAGGGCCTGGACTCACTGCGTTGATGCGGATGCCGCGCCCCAGCAGTTCGCTCGATAGCGTTTTGGACATGTTGAGAAAGGCAGCCTTGGTTGCGGCATAGACCGATGAGTTGATCGCACCCACATGGGCATTGATAGACGTGTTGAGCACCACTGAGGCCGGATTGGCAAAGACCGGCAGCAATGCCTGGATCAGGAAGTACGGCCCCTTGACGTTGATGTCGAAGGAATGATCGAACATCGCTTCCGTCCATGTTTCGATGGGTTGCCAGACGGACACGCCCGCATTAAGGAAAGCGATGTCGAGTTGGCCGTAGTGCGCCTGGATGGCCTGCGCTAGCTCCTTCTGTGCTGCCACGCTTGCGGAGTCGGCGCGTAACACGGGCACGTCCGGGCCAAGCTCAGCCTGAGCCTTCCGGATGGAGTCTGGATTGACACCAGTAACGATGACGCGCGCGCCTTCGGCGAGGAACTGCCTGGCGGTTTCAAGGCCGATGCCGGTGGTGCCACCGGTGATAAGGGTACGTTTGCCTTGCAGGCGGGACATGAGGGTTCTCCTGTAGATGAATGCGTGACCAGCTGACGCTGGCTGGTCTTCGCACTATGGACTCATGCTCCTCAGACGATAAGAAGGTTATTTCGTATATATTTCATGCTTTCAATGCATGAATGGACGGAGGCGCCATGGATCGATTCCTGCTTATGAGGTGCTTCGTACGGGCCGTGGAAACGGGCAGTTTCACGGCCGCAGGACGGGATCTTGGCTTGAGTCAGCCCAATGTGAGCCGTTATATGGCGGCGCTAGAAGAGCACCTGCAGACCCGGCTGCTTCATCGATCAACGCGCAAGCTGACCCTGACTCCGGAGGGTGAACGTTACTACGCGGAGGTACGACTGATTCTGGATGCGGTGGAGGAATCTGAATCTTCCTTCCGCAACAGTGTGGAACCATCCGGTTTGCTGCGCGTGTCATGCCCCACAGCACTGGCCCATGTTTTCATTATGCCGCTGGTGCCTGCCTTTCTGAAACGCTACCCGAAACTGGGCGTAGACCTGCAGATCAGTGATCGCTACGTGAATCTGGTCGACGAAGGAGCGGAGTTGGCTATCCGTATTGGTCATCTGGAAGACAGCGCACTGCGCGCACGCCGTATCGGTTTGTTCGAACGTGTCTGTGTCGCAAGCAAACACTATTTGGACCAACATCGTGCGCCTAAGACACCTGATGACCTGCGCAATCATGATTGCGTGATCTACTCGCTGCTGTCGTCAGGTAGCACCTGGCACTTCCGGGATGCTGAAGTACCCGTAGCAGGCAGGCTTCGCGTGAATTCACCGGATGCCGTTCGCCAAGCAGTCAATGCAGGACTTGGTGTCGGCTACGGACCACGGTGGTTGTTCGAAGAAGGGCTGAAGCGCGGCCAGCTTCGTCTGCTTCTGAGCAAGCACATGACACCGCCTGTGCCGATTCAGATCTTGTACGTTGCAAACCGCCTGCTTCCTCAGCGTGCTCTCGTATTCATGGACTTCATTGCGGGGGCCTTTGCCCGAATTCGGGTTCTCAATGCCAGTCAGCAGTAAAACGTGTCGCAAAAGCAGGACGGGGATAGCTATGTATGCCTGGGCGATCTCGGCGCAGTGGATCCCCGCACCACCAGGTCCGCTGAGAGCACACGCTTGCGTGGTGGCACTGTCGGATCATTGAGCAGCTCGATAAGCATGGTCGTGGCTTCCCGCCCCAGCGCATTCTTCGGTTGGGCGATGGTGGTCAGTGCTGGCGATGTATATCGTGCGAACCGGATGTCATCGAAGCCGACCACCGAGACGTCCTCTGGCACACGCAACCCGCGCGCACTCAAAGCGCGCATGGCGCCGATGGCCATTTCATCGTTGGAACAAAACACGGCACTGAACGGTTGCTCTCGCGAAAGCAGCAAGTCGATTGCGCGTTCCCCAGCTTCGATGGAAAAGTCGCCCACCGCAGCCAGCGCGGGATTGAGTGCAATGCCTGCCCGCTGCAAGGCAAGCTGGTACCCCAGTTCCCGATCCACGCATATCGGGCTCGACGGTGGCCCGGCAATAAACGCGACGTCGCGATGACCGAGCATCGTCAGATAGTCGACGGCGGCAGCTGCGGCCGCGACATTGTCGACGTAGACACTGCAGATCTGGCTGTCCTTGACGTATTCACACGCATTGACCACCGGTAACCGACCCTGGATCGGAATCGCCGGCACGCGAGGAGACATGGTGATGATGCCGTCGGCCTGCCGCGCTGCCACCATATCGGCGTAAGCCTGCTCGCGCACCAAGCTGCTTTGCGTTTCTCCCAGCAGCACCGAATAGCCACTTTCATGTGCAACCTGTTCGATGCCACGGATCACTTCGGAGAAAAATGGATTGGCGATATCGGGCAGCAGCGCAACAATCAGTCGTGTGCGCGCTGTGCGCAGGTTGCGAGCCTGTGCGTTGGGCGTGTAACCCAGACGCTTGACGACCTCGTGGATGTGCTGGCGCGTCGTCTCGCTGACGATTTCGGGCCGCTGCAAAGCGCGCGATACGGTCGCCACGGACACGTTCGCCGCGGCGGCGATCTCCTTCACCGTCTTGCCACGGGATGGGTGTGTTCCGGCAGCCGGCTGATCGCCTTTGCCGCGCTGCCGCTTGCGCTTGGACCCATCCGTACTCACTCGCTCAACCCCTCTCATCGCCTTTGCATTCAGGACGATACCACCCGTCTTTCGGGCTGCGTCCAGATGACCAGTCTAGTACATTTTTGTGCAGCGCAATGTAATGGATTACATGAAATCGTTGCATTGCCCAGTGCGTATCTGCTACATGTTTCGCCGGTTTTATCGCTTCTTCTTGGGGAAAGTCACACAGCTTTCGTTTCGAACATGAAACTTGCACTCATGTAAATGTAATCGAATACATTTTCATGGGTACACTGTACCGGAGGGGACATGGCAGGACCTGGATCAACTGGCAATCCGTTGGCATCACGTGCAACGCCTGCGCTTCCTCACGTCGTTGCCGGGAAGAACGCACGATGAAGAAACTCGGCATGGGCCTTGTCGGCCCCGGTTTCATTGCCGCGCATCACATCGATGCCGTGCGTCGCCTGGGTGATGTCGAGATCATCGGCATTGCCGGCTCCAGCCTCGACTCCGCAAAAAAAAGGGCGCGCGAACTGGGCGTTGCGCGCGCCTATGCGAATTACCAGGAACTGCTGGCCAACCCGGCGGTGCACGTCGTGCACAACACCACACCCAATCATCTGCACAAGGAAATCTCCCTCGCGGCGCTGCGTGCCGGCAAGCATGTGATCTCGGACAAGCCGCTTGCAAGCAGCGTGCAGGAAAGCCGCGAACTGTTCGAAGCCGCGCGCGACGCCGGTGTGGCGAACGTCGTAACCTTCAACTATCGCGGGCATGCACTCGTGCAGCAGGCGCGCGCCATGGTCGCCAAAGGCAAACTCGGTGCCCCCGTGTTCATTCATGGCTGCTATCTGCAGGACTGGCTGACCGACGAGCGAACCTATACCTGGCGTCTCGATCCCAAGCTTGGTGGCGCAAGCTCTGCCCTCGGCGACATCGGCTCGCACTGGTGCGATCTGGCCGAGCACGTGACTGGCGCGCGGATCACGGCCGTGCTGGCCGATCTGCATACAGCCGTCCCCGTAAGACAGGCGCCGGTCGCATCAGCCAAAGCCTTCGCCAACCAAACCAAATCCGCGCAGCGCCGCAAAGTCACGATCACCAGCGAAGACATCGCCAGCGTACTACTGCGCTTCGACAACGGCGCACGCGGCAGCCTTATCGTTGGCCAAGTGCTGCCCGGCCACAAGAACGATTTGCGCCTGGAAGTAAATGGTCGCGTCGCCTCGCTGGCGTGGCAGCAGGAAAAGCCCAACGAACTGTGGATTGGCCATCACGCGCAAGCCAATACGTTGCTCACGAGAGACCCAGCACTGCTGGACACATCCGCACGCAGCTATGCGCACTTGCCTGCCGGCCATCCGGAAGCATGGGCCGATGCCTTCCGCAATCTAATCGCTGATGCCTATGCGTGGATTCGCAAAGGAGGCAAGCCAGAAACCAAGCCTGACGCTTTGCCGAGCTTCGCCGATGGCTACCGCAACAGCCTTGTGATCGACGCCATGCTCCGCAGCCACGCGGCCGGTGGCGTTTGGCAAGACGTCGAACAACATCGCGAGCCACCACAAAAAAGGGGAAAACGCGGATGAAATGGCGCCTTCGCTTGATGATGCTGTTCGAGTACGCCATCTGGGGCGCGTGGTACGTCACGGTCGGCACGTGGCTCGGCAAGACGCTGCATTTCAGCGGCGAGCAAATCGGCGCAGTCGCCGGCACCACGGCGATCGGCGCAATGATCTCACCCTTATTCGTCGGCCTGCTCGCCGATCGCCTGTTCGATACCCGCCGTGTGCTGGCGGTGTTGCATATCATTGGCGCCGTGCTGCTGGTCGTCGCTGCGCAGCAAAGCTCATTCCTTGTGCTGTACGCCATGTTGCTTGCTTACAGCCTCTGCTACATGCCGACCCTGGCGCTGACCACGTCGCTTGCGATGCGACATATCGACGATCCGGGCGACGAGTTCGGTGCCATTCGCGTATTCGGCACGATCGGCTGGATCGTAGTGGGCCTGATCGTTGGCGCATGGGGCGTGGAAGCCACGGCATCGCCATTGCATCTAGCCGCCGCGCTATCGCTGGTGATGGCGTGCTATTGCCTCACACTTCCGGCAACACCTCCGCTTGCACGCCACCAGCGGTTCGAACTGCGTCACGCGTTTCCCTTCGAGTCGCTTGAGCTGCTGCGCGACCGCTCGATGGCAATATTCGCGCTAGCTTCGTTCCTGATCTGCATCCCGCTGCAGTTCTACTACGCCTTCACCAACCTCTTCCTCAACGACATCGGCGTCGTCAACGCTGCAGGCAAGATGACCGGCGGACAGATGTCGGAACTCTTCTGCATGCTGCTCATCCCCTGGTTCTTCCGGCACCTCGGCGTGAAATACATGCTCGCTATCGGCATGCTGGCCTGGGTGCTGCGCTATGCAATGTTCGCCTTTGGTGCACCCGGAGAACTGATGTGGATGTTGTGGGTTGGCATCGTGTTGCACGGCATCTGCTTCGACTTCTTCTTCGTGGTCGGTCAGATCTACATCGATCGCGAAGCACCGCCCGCCCTGCGCGCAGCGACGCAGGGCCTGATCACGTTCCTGACCTACGGCTTGGGCATGTTCGTCGGCTCCTGGGTATCCGGAGTAGTGGTCGATGCCCACACCACAGCTAATACCCAGAGCGCCGCACATGACTGGCGCCCGATCTGGCTGTTTGCCGGCACCTGCGCTGCAGTGGTGCTCGTGCTGTTTGTGCTGCTGTTCAAGGATCGCAAGAGCACTGTCGGTAACGCGGCCACGGTCGCCAACTGACGCTCCCCTAACGCCCAAGAGAAACCCCATGATGATGACTCGCAGGCAGTTCCTATCTCGATCCGTGCTTTGCGGCACTGCCGCGTGGCTGGCCGGCAGCATGCCCGGAAAGCTCCTGGCAGGCACAACGCAAGGCAAGCCGCTGGGCATCCAGCTTTACATGGTGCTCAAGGCGTATCAGGACGATCCGATGGGCACGCTCAAGACGCTCAAGGTGATTGGTTACAGCGAGATCGAAGCGATTGTGACCAGCACCGCTAAGACGTTGCACGATCAGTTGAACGAAGCCGGCCTGGGCTGCCCTAGCTTGCACTTCGACAGCCTAGGCATCGAGCCCGGCATCGAAGCTGCGCATGTGCTCGGCACGCAGTACATCGTCAGCAGCATGCTGCCTTCCTTCATGCAGAAGATGGATAGCAAGGACAAAGCGCCACCAACGTATTCCCGCGACGAAGCCAAGCGCACCGCCGCGTTCGCCAACCAAATCGGCGAGAAGGCTAAAAACGCGGGACTGCAGTATGCATACCACAATCACCATCGGGAATTTACCGACGTCGGCAAGGGCCAGACCTTCTATGACGTGTTGCTCAAGGAAACCGATCCGAAGCTGGTGAAGTTCGAACTCGATTGCGGCTGGGTCCACGTCGGCGGCAAAAATCCCATCGACATTTTCAAGGCAAACCCTGGCCGCATCCCGCTGATGCACGCCAAGGATTTCCTTCCCACCCATGCATCCAACGAACACCCAGGCACCGAACTCGGACGCGGCACGCTCGACTACCAGCCGATTCTCGCCGCGGCCAATCAAGCCGGATTGAAGCACTGTTTCGTCGAGCAAGAAGGTCCGTACACACGCATGAGCCAGCTCGACGCCGCACGCATCGATTTCGGCTATCTGCGTCCACTGCGCTGAATGGCGCGACCCTCGATCGAGAAAGGGAAGCACATGGATAAGAACACGTACGACGCCATCGTCGTCGGCACCGGCGTCAGCGGTGGCTGGGCCGCCAAGGAACTAACCGAGAAAGGTCTCAAGACCCTGGTGCTGGAGCGTGGCCCCATGGTCAAGCACGGCGACTACCCCACCGCCTTGAAGGCACCGTGGGAACTGCCGTATGCCGATCAGCCAACACGAGAAGACATCGCGCGCCATCCGATCCATACGCGCCCCTCGTTCTATGGCATCAAGCAATCCACCAAGCACTGGTTCGTCGATGATCTCGACAATCCGTATGAGGAAACCAGGCCGTTCGACTGGTTCCGCGGCTATCACGTCGGCGGCCGTTCGTTGATGTGGGGACGGCAGAGTTATCGCTTCAGTCAGATGGATTTCGAAGCGAATGCAAAAGAAGGCGTCGGTGTCGACTGGCCCATCCGTTACGAAGACCTGGCGCCGTGGTACGACTATGTCGAAGAGTTCATCGGCGTCAGCGGCTCAATCGAACATTTACCGCAACTGCCGGACGGGCAATTCCTGCCGCCGATGGAACTCACCTGCGTCGAAAAGGATTTCCGCGACAAGCTGTCCGACAAATTCGACCGCAAGCTCATCATCGGCCGCACCGCCAACCTTTCTGCGCCACTCAAGCACGACAAAAGCCCGCAACGCGCACCTTGCCAGTACCGCAACTTGTGCATGCGCGGCTGCCCTTTCGGCGCCTACTTCAGCAGCAATTCCTCCACCCTGCCCGCTGCAGAAAAGACCGGCAACATGACCATGGTGACCAACGCCATCGTCTACGAGCTGATCTACGACAACGCCAAGGGCAAGGCGACCGGCGTGCGCGTGCAGGATGCCGAGACCGGTCACCAGACCGACTACTTCGCGCGCGTGATCTTCGTATGCGCCTCCACCTTCGGCACCACGCAGATCCTGTTGAACTCCACCTCCAACCGCTTTCCCAACGGCTTCGGCAACGACAGCGGCGAAGTGGGCCACAACATCATGGATCACTTGTTCGGCAGCGGCGCGCGAGCGGTGGCCGACGGTTATGAAGATCGCTACTACAGCGGCCGCCGCCCTAACGGTTTCTACATCCCGCGCTACCGCAACGTCGGCAAGGACAAGCGCAACTATCTGCGTGGTTTTGGCTACCAGGGCGGAGCGCATCGTGACGACTGGACGCGGCTGGCCGACACGCGGGCAATCGGCGAAGAGCTCAAACGCACCGCCGAAACGCCCGGGCCGTGGACGGTATCGATGATGGGTTTCGGCGAAATGCTGCCCTCGCACCGCAACCACGTGACCCTGGATCGCAACCGCAAGGACAAGTACGGCCTGCCGTTGCTCAACTTCGATGCCGCGCACGAGGAAAACGAAATTCAGATGGGCAAAGAGATCATCGACGACGCGCTCGAGATGCTCACCGCCGCCGGTTATCGCGATGTGCATTCGTTCAAGGTCGAAGCAAACGTCGGCGCCGGCATCCATGAAATGGGCACGGCTCGCATGGGTCGCGATCCAAAGACATCCGTGCTCAACGCCTGGAACCAGATGCATGCGTGCAACAACGTGTTCATCACGGATGGTTCGTGCATGACATCGTCCGCCTGCCAGAATCCGTCCTTGACCTATATGGCGCTAACAGCACGCGCAGCCAGTCATGCCGTGGAAGAACTCAAGCGCGGCAATATCTGAGGAGAAAGGCCATGAATCGTCGTGAATGGTTGAAATGCACGTCCGTGCTGGCCGTGGGCGCCGTGGCCGCACCGTCGCTGCTGGCCGTGCTCAACGCGCACGCGGCTGCGCAAAATGGAAATGCGGCCCCATCATTCTTTAGCCAGGCACAAAGCGATCTGGTGTCTGCTGTTGTCGACATCATCATTCCACGCTCC
This sequence comes from Dyella humi, assembly GCF_044904605.1. Taxonomy (NCBI): domain Bacteria; kingdom Pseudomonadati; phylum Pseudomonadota; class Gammaproteobacteria; order Lysobacterales; family Rhodanobacteraceae; genus Dyella; species Dyella humi. Next base: position 2,301,358 of record NZ_JADIKI010000023.1, on the reverse strand, counting down.
GATACGCCGGGTGCGCTCGACGCGGGCGTGCCGCGCTTCATCGATCAGATGTTCAAGGACGTCTACACCAAGGATGAGCAACAACACTACTTGAGCGCACTTGCAGCCTTCGAGAAAAAGATCGGCAAGCCGTTTCTCCAGCTCAACGCCGCGCAACGCAAAGCGCTGATCACAGAACTCCATGAAGAAGCATTGGCCAAGAGCAAGGATTTCGAACCGGCATCGGCACCCGCGTTCGTGCTGACAACCAAGAAACTGGCCATGCTCGGCTTCTTCATGTCCCAGCCCGGATGCACGCAAGTGCTCCAGTACGTGCTCGTGCCCGGCGCTTACCATGCCGACATCCCGCTAACGCAGGCGGGCAATGGCAAGGCCTGGGCCGTCGAAACGGAATTGACGATCTGACCCATGAGCCCGGCATACATATCAGGTAATCACGCATGAAGACACTCAAGGGTCCGGGCATTTTTCTCGCTCAATACGCCGGAAATTCGCCGCCGTTCAATACGCTTCCTGACATTGCCCGCTGGGCAGCATCACTTGGCTTTGTCGGCGTACAGATTCCCTCGAACGATCGGCGCCTGTTCGATCTTGAGCAAGCGGCAGCCAGCAAGACGTATTGCGACGACATCGCCGGCATGCTGGCGGAACATGGGCTTGCCGTCACCGAACTGTCCACGCATCTGCAAGGTCAGCTGGTGGCTTCGCATCCGGCCTACGATCAGCTGTTCGATGGTTTCGCACCACCCGCGCTGCGCGGCAACGTGCAGGCACGCCAAGCGTGGGCCGTGGAGCAGCTCAAGCTGGCGGCCAAGGCAAGCCGGCATTTCGGATTGTCCGCGCACGCAACGTTCTCCGGCGCGCTGGCGTGGCACTTGTTCTACCCCTGGCCGCAACGTCCAGCTGGCCTGATCGAAGAGGCCTTCGCCGAACTGGGCAAGCGCTGGCGTCCGATCCTGGATGCTTTTGACGAAGTTGGTGTGGACGTCTGCTACGAGCTGCATCCGGGTGAGGATCTGCACGATGGCGTAACTTTCGAGCGATTCCTCGATGCCGTCGACCATCATCCGCGTGCAAACATCCTGTACGACCCCAGCCATATGATCCTGCAGCAGCTGGACTATCTGCAATTTATCGACATCTATCACGAGCGCATTCGCGCCTTCCACGTGAAAGATGCCGAATTCCGGCCGAACGGACGCGCCGGTGTTTACGGCGGTTACCAGAACTGGATTGATCGTCCCGGACGTTTCCGCTCGCTGGGCGATGGGCAGATCGATTTCCACGCCGTCTTCAGTAAGTTGGCGCAATACGACTATCCCGGCTGGGCGGTACTCGAATGGGAGTGCTGCCTGAAAGATTCCCAGCAGGGCGCCAAGGAAGGCGCAGCCTTTATCCGCGAGCACATCATCAAGGTCACCGATCGCGCGTTCGACGATTTCGCTGCGACGGGCGCCGATCGCACCTTCAATCGCCAGCTCCTAGGACTCGAATAATCATGTCTGCCGAATCCCGAGGCATCACGCGCCGCGCCGCGCTCGGCCAGATCGCTGCTGCTGCCGCATTTAGCGCCGCGGCTGTGTTGCCGTCGGTCGACGCTGCTCCTCGCATGACGGCACCCGAGAAAGCGCCACCGGGTCGCCTTAAACAATCCCTGTGCCGCTGGACCACCAAAGCGCCGCTACCCGAGCTGTGCAAGTACCTTAAGACAACCGGCTTTGCCGGCATCGACCTGCTGTATACGGACGAATGGTCAGTGGCCAACGACAGTGGCCTTACTGTTTCCATGGGTTATCCATCACGGCGCGAAAACTTCATCGCGATGGGCTTCAACGACCCGGCCAATCACGCCACACTGCTAAAGGAGCTGGAGACAACCATACCGCTCGCCAAGCAAGCCGGCGTACCCAATGTGATTACGATGTTCGGCAACCGCAAGCCGGACATCGACGAGCGCGCCGCCATCGACAACTGTGTCGCAGGGCTGTCCAAGATTGCACCCTATGCCGCCGAGAATGGCATCACGCTCTGCGTGGAGCTTCTCAATAGCAAAGTCGACCATCACGGCTACCAGGGTGATCACACCGCGTTCGGCGTCGCTGTGATGAAGGGAATCAATTCGCCCAACGTCAAACTGCTCTACGACATCTATCACATGCAAATCATGGAAGGCGACGTAATCCACACGATTCGCGACAACATTCAATGGATCGGCCATTTCCATACCGGCGGCGTGCCGGGCCGCCACGAAATCAACGGCACGCAGGAACTCAACTACCACGCCATCGCCAAGGCGATTGCGGATTTGAACTTTCAGGGGTTCATCGCGCACGAGTTCATGCCGACGCAACCTGATCCATTCGCCTCGTTCACCGAGGCGTTCAACCTATGCACCGTTTGATCTTCCAGCAGGAGTAACCATGAAACGCCGACTCGCATATGTATCTGCCTTGTTCGCGCTCGCGAGCATCGGCTCATGGCAAGCTTGGGCACAGGCCGCTTCGAACACGGCCGAACCGACCGATCCCAAAGCGACCGAACAATGGGAACCGGTGCCGAAGATCGTGATACCCGGCAAACACGGCAGTGCGCCGCCCTCCGATGCCATCGTGCTGTTCGATGGGCACGACATCAGTGAATGGGAAACATCCAAAGATCACTCGCCCGCGCGTTGGAAAGTTCATAACGGCGTGGTCACCGTCGACAAAGCCAACGGCAACATCCAGACCAAGCAGAAGTTCAAGAACTACCAGCTTCATCTGGAGTGGCTCGTTCCCACCAACATCACCGGCGAAGGCCAGAAGCGCGGCAACAGCGGCGTATTTCTGGCATCAACCGGACCTGGCGACGAAGGCTATGAAATCCAGGTCCTGGATTCGTACAAGAACAAAACCTACGTCAACGGACAAGCTGCCAGCATCTACAAACAGACGCCTCCGCTGGTCAACGCCATGCGTCCACCGGGTGAATGGCAGACCTACGATATCGTTTGGACAGCACCCGTATTTGCTGCCGATGGAACGCTCAAATCACCAGCCTTCGTCACGGTGTTCCACAACGGCGTACTTATGCAGAACCACACCCAGCTTGCTGGCGAGACGTTCTACATTGGTAAGCCGAAGTACAAACCCTACGATACGGCACCCATCAAGCTACAGGCGCATGGCGACCCCTCGCCCTCCATAAGCTTTCGCAATATCTGGGTGCGGCCCTTGGATTGAGCGGTCGCTGTGCCCGCAACGGAGCGGCTTGCACCAGCTGCATATGACGAGCGCGCGGTGACCAATCGGTGCCAAGGAGCACATTGATCGCGGCGAAAGCATCTATGGGTGCCACGGACTGCGAACGGTTTCGAACTTGCGTGGTCACAAACAGGTTCGGGTAGATGAGGGGTATCCCAGAATCGGAATCGACGAGCCGGCGATACCTTTCGCCATATGCCATGACGAAACCTTTAGTTCTGTTCTGCAAGCCCAACTTGTAACGAGAGTAAAGCTTTCGTGGCGCATGCCAACTTTGAGCGTCGGGAGACTTCTTGCCCTGGGGTCATACGTCTGCCGATGCTGATCATTGTTAAGTCTAATGTTCGCTTAGGGTCGAAAGTGGACACCATTCTAATCGTCCTGATAGCGCTCTAGGCCGCAGTGTGGGCATCGCTGCCCACCAGTCAAACGCCATGAGGAAGTTATGTGGAAGTGCCCGCCACAGTTCGGGCAACGAAATAGAACGAACCAACACCATGTACCGAACATAAGAACGGCCAAAGGAGCCACGAAAAGTGTAATAAGCCCATCGGATCGAGTTAGAGTTTCTATGCTCAGCGCAATCGACGCGGCCAACGGAATGAATCCGATGGACATCAAGCCTGCGGTCCACTGCCTGCGGCGATAATCCGCCCAGCCCTCTGTCAGACGTCGAGTTCTATCGGCCAGTTGGTTCTCGGCACTCATAAGCCCCCTATCTACCTGCGTTGACCGGCTGAAGTCGCAGTCGAAAGCGGACCTTACCAAACCCCGCTAGCCCGTCACACCGGCTTTCGACCCTCAAGCCAGCAAGTAACCATACGAGGCACGACTGTAGAGTGATTAGACAGAAGCTCCGCTAAGTGTCGTATTCACCACTGTCCCAAGGCTCGAAGAACGCCATGTAGTTCCCGGGCTGCATCTCCACAGCCCAAATATCATCGTCATCTTCCGGCTCTCGGACGATCAAACCGAATTTGATACCAAGGTGCTCGATCTCGAATGGCGCTACCTCCACCCGCTTGAAGGAAATGTCTCCCAGGCTTGCGAGCCTCTCATCAAGCAGGCTACGACGGGTACTCTCGTCCAAACTTGAGCGCGGGCCGAAGCTATCGACCTTTGCTTCAAGCAGGTGTCCTGCTTTGTCGAACACATAAAGTGCGACAAATTCACACCCGAGATTAGTGCCAACAGCTGGATCAAACGGAGTGGTCAGAATGAACTGGCGGCCATCGCCTGTAACGCCGACATGCTCGGCGTGGTAATCGTCATGTTCGATTGCTATCAGTGTCGGGCGACCTTCCACGAACTTTCCTCCGTTGTCTGATTACCTGATGATCAGGTCCTCGAGATGTCCGCTCTGGGTTGAAAGCGGACCTCTGGCTTGCACGCGATCTATCGCCCCTAGCCCCGCTTTCGGACCAGCGCTGCATAGCAATCACTTCCCCGCCTTGGCCTGCAACCCCCTGACATAACCAAGCTCGTCGATCGACCTCTTATCTCCCGGGCTGATGCTGAGGCAGGCGTTGTATTTCTGTGCCGCCTCGTCGAGCTTATGAAGCTCGACCAGCACGTAGCCTTGGCCACGTAGGGCATGGCAGCGGAGCGTGATCTTTTGCTCGGGCGGCGCAAATTCGGCGGCGCCATCCGCACTCTGAAACGTATCCAGCGCGCTTGACCAGTTCTTTTCGTTTTCGTAGACATTCCCAAGCTCGGAGAGAAATTGGGAATTGAAAGGCGAGAGCACCAGCGCTTGCTTAAGGCTTGCCTCGGCATGAACCAGGTCGCCCATGGAGCCATACGCGTAGCCTCGAAGGTAATATGCCATCGCCCAATTGGGCTTGCTCAACACCACCGAATTTTGATGGTTACTGGAAGCGATGCCCGAATAGAGCAGCGCCTCCGTCAGTGTTTCGGCGCAATAGACCTGCTTCTTGCTATGGGCGTAGGCCGTTTCGTAGGTGTGGATGACCTGCGCGAGCGGGCCGTTGATGGCATCGGCATTCATGCCCGCCTTGATCTGGGTCATGGCCTGCTGCAGAAGCTGCTCCTGAGCGGCATCGTCAACCGGTGATCTGGCCGATGTTTCAGGCGGTGGCACAGCAGGCGCCGCCTGCGCATAACAAGCCGCGCCCCATCCCAACGCAAGCAAGACAAATCCCATCCGCAAGAACGGAGCCACCATACTCCCCCGTTTCCATGGCCTAATTTTCTCAAAAAGCCTAGTCCGATTTCGGTATGCGGCGCAAGTAACGCGATGTAAGGTTTGCCAATATCAGGCCACGCATTAACTACCGTTAAGAATCCCTGAGGTCATCGCCAAAATCGGAGTGTCTGCTCCGAGTCGGAAGCAGACATTAGCTTCAGCATGCACAAACTTTGGCACTTCGCATATCAAGCTTGGAAACATCGAAAGAAGGGCCTAAAAAACTTTGAGCATTTCTATATTCGAAGGCCAACCGCTCCACCAACGCCACTAACGGCTGCGCTCGCGGGTATGGCCAGAAGCCGCACACGAAACCATGCACCACCGCCGTCCGCCTCGACGATGTCGATCCGGCCACCATGCAAAGCGACGATTTCCTGCACCAAGTGCAGTCCCAGTCCAGCGCCTGTGCTGCTTGGACGCAATCGATAAAAAGGTTCGAAGATACGATGCCGCTCGTCTACGGGAATGCCCGGCCCTTGGTCGCTGACGCCGAAGGTGCCGTCCGGGTGAACATCGACTGTGATCAGGCCGCGACCGCCGCCATGCGCGATGGCATTCTGGATCAGATTGGTCAACACGCGCGACAGCGATAGTGGGTCTCCCATCACCATGACTGGCGAATCAGGTGCATCCAATGCCAGCTCATAACCGGCATCTACTGCCAAAGGAGCGACGTCCGCCGTGACTTCGCTCGATAAAGTCACCAGGTCGAGCGGCTCGAGCTTGCTCTCATGCTTGCCGAGGCGCTGTAGATCCAGCAGTTGCTCGGCCAGATTGGATAGACGCGCAACATCCGCCAGCAGGCGAGCGCGCGTGGCACCAGCCTCGAGTGTTTCGATCCGCGCTTCGAGAATCGCGATGGGCGCACGCAGTTCGTGTGCGGCGCCAGCCAGAAAGCGATCGCGGGCGGCATACCCTTCATTCAGACGTTCGAGCGCGGCGTTGAACGCTTGTACTAACGGCTGCAACTCGCGCGGAACCGCGTGATCAGCAAGACGCGCCCCTGGTTCGCCAATGTCGATCGCTTGGGCCTGGCCAGCCACCTCAGCTACACCTCGCATGGCACGACGAATCAGCCACGGCACGACAATCAGCGTCACCAGTGCAAACGGCAAGGTCATGCGCCAGCCCAAGTAACCGGCAAGCACGGCGAACAACGGGCCCGCATTCGTTGTGGGTATACCTCCACAGATGACATGGACGCGACCCAGCGGGGTGCTGTCAGTATAGATACGCATGGTGAGCGCATAAGGTGGGCTGCTGGCGTGGACTTCTGAGTTCTGCAACTGTGGCAGTGCATCTGCCAGGGAGCGATAGACCTCGGGTACCTCGCCGTGGGTCAGGCGATGGCCTTTTTCGTCCTCCATGACAAACCACAGGCCGGGCGAGGTTTGGAGAAGCGATTGCAGCTTGGCATCGTTCCGAAACGCCAGCTTGCCGGCATCGTCGATACGCACGTCGCTCACCATCATATGGAGAACGTTTTCGTCGATATAAGACACATTTAAGCTGTTTATCGTATAGGTCAGCACAATGATCAGCCCTAGCATGATCACGGCTTGCAAGCCGATCAGCCGCCATGCCAACTGTCGCGTGAGCGATTTATTCTTCACGTTCATGGGCTCGCTCCTTGAGCAGATAGCCAATGCCTCGAATCACGTGAATGTCTGCACGCGCCCCCGACTCGCTCAAAGCGCGACGAAGTTTGGATACATGAGCATCCAGCGCGTTGGACTGGATCTCATCATTGAAGTCGTAGACTGACTCTTGCAGAACTTCGCGGCGCACCGTACGCCCATGTCGCAGAAACAAGGCTTCGAGCACCAGCAATTGCCGTCGCGGAAGCTGCAATAGCACATCGTCAACGAAGGCTTCGTGCGTGGAGAAATCGAATCGCAGATTGCCCACTGTTGCCGTGGGCAGCGCCAGTTGCGACGGACGCCGCGAAACAGCACGGATACGCGCCAGCAGTTCTTCGACAGCAAATGGCTTGACGAGATAGTCGTCCGCGCCAAGATCGAGGCCGTCAATGCGATCGGCCAATGAACCTCGCGCCGTCAGCATGATGACGGGTAAGTCAGCTTGCCACTTCCGCGCGAGCCGGATCAGGGTAGCGCCATCGCCGTCGGGTAGCTGACGATCTAGCAGAAGCAGGTCATGTACGTTCTGGCGTAAGGCCTCGCTGGCTTGCAGCAAGTTTGGCGCAATATCCGCCAAGATACCGTGACGCTGCAACGCCGTGCGTAGGGCCTGGGCCATTTCCGGTTCGTCTTCAACCAGCAGGATTCGCATGGTTGGTATCTCCTTGCATCACGCATGGCTGCGTGCTGCATGACTTTAGCATTTACCTCCATAGCGTCGGCGCAATGTTGGGGCAATGTATCGTGCCCAGCATCGGCGGCTGTCTGAATTCCCCGGTCTTTGTCAGCCCATGTCGTCTGCATCATTACGTCTTACCTGTCTTTCGGCAGCTTTGGTTTGTACCGCTTTCTGCAGCTCTGCACGAGCCCAGTCCGCGCCTCCGCAAAGCCCCACCTGGACCCTTGGCATCGGCGCCTTCTGGAGCCCTAGCCCCTATCGCAGCTACAGCAACAAGGCGTGGCCGCTGCCGATGGTCAACTACGAAGGCAAGTCGTTCTACGTTCACGGAGCGACCCTCGGCTATCGCTTGTTCAAGACGGGCTCGGACGAGTTCTCCGTCATTGCTTCGCCGCTGGGGAATCGCTTTCTTCATGACGATAGCAACGATCCGCGTCTGCGCCGTCTTTCCGATCGCAGCATCTCCGGCATGGCCGGCGTGGCGTGGCGGCATCTTGCGGATTGGGGCGTAGTGCAAGCCAACGCGCAGAAGGAATTCACCGGCCACGGTGGCGGCAGCGCCTTCGATCTCAGCTACAGCTACCCGATTGTTCAGGGCAGCCTGACCTTGCTGCCGACCGGCGGCGTGACTTACAGCACCAGCGCATTGAACGACTACTACTATGGCATCAGCGCCAGTGAAGCATTGCGTAGTGGGCTGCCCGTCTACCACGCGGGCGGTGGCTCATCGCCTTACATGGGCATTGTCGCCACTTACAAACTGTCGCATTCGTGGCTGACCACAGGCGGCCTTCGCTACACCCTTCTGCCAAATGCGGTCAAAGACAGCCCGATGGTCAATGCCGATCACACGATCAGCTACTTCATTGCGCTAAGTTATATCTTCTGAGCCATGGGCCAAGGAATCGTCCGTCGCATCTTCACCCTGGCCGAACGCCTGGAGCCGGATCGCAAGGCAATCTGGGAATGGTTGTTTCACGCACAGATCGAAACGCTCGGTGGCTGCACAGCGATGGAACTGATCTTTGCCGACCGGGGCGAACAGGTCGTGGTCTTGCTAGAGCGGGCGCTGCGGGATGAAGAAGGAACCGCTGTTGTTACCGACACCCGGCGCTTGCCTCGTGCGCATTGAGCTGTCGTCATGAGCAGGAGGCGTGTTGCAAACGACCCAGCGACCTCGATTCACTACACAGAAACGCAGACGGCGATGATGTGGGATCGCTGGCAACGTGGCGAGTCACTGCACTAGATTTAGTGAATCCCTGTCCTGTTCGAAGACGCTGCAGTGCATCGATATTGTGTTTCTTTGCCCATCGACACAGCACGACGAGCTCCCGAGCATTTCGCTTGAGTGTATTTTCCAAAAGGTAGTGTCGGTGGATGAGCCACTCGTTCTGCCCGGGGGCGGTAGACCAAACTCATCCAAGATGATGGGGATGATCTGATCTGAGGGATGTCTGACGGTTTCGACTTTCATTACCTGCTTAACTTCACACAAAAGTCGGATCGGAACTCCGAACTTGCTGGGCTCTATTTGACCGAACTTTTTGGCCGGAAAGCGCGAAAAAAAACCGCCTCGTTTCTTTACAGAAGCGAGGCGGTTTCATGGAAGCTAAGTAAGTGATTTTTTAAGAAAGAAACGACTGGGCCGCCCTTCTAAACTCACAAACTAAAAATTGCCCAGGTCAAAACGGAATATCGTCATCGTCGAACTGGTTGCCACCACCCATATCCGGCGGCGGTGCTGATTGGCGCTGCGGAGCACTGCCGTAGTCGCCACCACCCTGCTGCTGACGCTGACCACCGCCGCCTTGCGAGCGTTCGCGGTAACCACCACCGCCACCACCCGCGCCGCCACCTTCGCCACCACCCATGCCACCCAGCATCTGCAATTCGCTGGCGACGATGTCGGTGGAGTAGCGCTCGACGCCGTCCTTGCCGGTGTACTTGTCGGTGCGTAGTGAACCTTCGACGTACACTTGGCGACCTTTCTTGAGGTATTCGCCGGCGATCTCAGCCAGGCGGCCGAACAATTTCACGCGGTGCCACTCGGTGCGTTCCTGCTTCTGGCCGCTCTGCTTGTCGGTCCACTGCTCGGACGTCGCCACGCTGAGGCTGGCGATCGCCGTGCCGCCGGCGGTGTAACGCACTTCAGGGTCCGCACCGAGGTTGCCGACCAGGATGACTTTATTGATACCGCGTGCCATGAATGACCTCGAAAAAACTGAATCGGGAGAAAGGCTTCCGGATGCGCGCCAAGGTTTCCATGCGCCGCCCCGAGAGCTTAAAGCCGGTGCTTGACGCGATTCCAGCGTCTGCGGGAGCGATCAAGCATAGGCTAACGACCCGTCATGATACACGCCCGGCCCCTGAAGCCATGTCCGCGACTTAGAACTTGGCCACCACGCGCAGCCCCAGCACGGTAGCGTCGGGGTTGGCGCTGGTGCCGCCGGGATGGCGGATGTACTGGACGTTCGGCATCAGGGCCACGCCGTGCCAGAGCTGGAACTGGTAGTCGAGTTCCGCGATGTATTCGTAGCCCTGCACAGGCACGGGACCTGCCCCGGCGGCGTTGATCAGCCGCTCCGCGCTGGCGACGCGGCCGCTGACGCGATCACGCCCGATGGCGAAGCCCAGCCGATCGTCCGGCCGCGAAGCGAACGGCCCGTTGTACAGCAGCCCGATGGAGATCATCTGGTCCACCAAATCGGTGCGCGGATCGGCCTGCACCACATTGCCAAACACGCTTAAACCGCCGCCGGTGGCATTGCGCGTGACTTGCTGCTGGCCCATGAAGTAGCTGCCGGACACGCTGCTCTGCAACGCGGATGTATCGCTATCGAGCAACTGCTGCATGCCATCGACGCTCAGAAACACATCGTTGTAGCGCGCCGTATTGCGCCAGCCGCCGAAACGCCAGATGCCGGGCAAGCCGTTTTGCGCGCCGCCCAGGCTCGTGCGCCAGTCCACTTCGGCAAGCATGAGCGTGCCGATGTTAGGCCCCGAGGGTGACAGCTTCAGGCCTTGCGACTTGGCGGCATTGTTCGGATTCACCTCGAAGCCGCCGAACTTGATCGACCAGGCCGGCGATGGATTGATCGCGATGACGCCACCGGTCTGCGCCAGCGGCCACGCGTCCACGCCTTTGGAAATCCAGCCCGGCAGCGCACCGCAGAAGTTCAGGTTCTGAAAATTGCAGGCGAACGGAAAGAAGTCGACGCCGATATCCATGCGCCCGAACTTGAGATCGACCAGGCCATTCCATAGCACCTGCTCCAGATAGAAACGTGTAAGGCGTGTGACGTTGCCGCCGCCGTAGATCTCCTGCGATTCCAGCAAGGTTCCCAATCTCGCCTTCGTATCGATCTGGCTGCCGTTGCGGTCGTTGATGTCGACGTGCAGCGAGCTACCGGTCCAGCCCCACAGTTTCTCGAAATCGAAGGCGGCGTGCAGATGGATCTGGTCTGCATAGGCATCCGTTTGCCGAATGCCGCCGCTGGTGTTGTGCGCGAATTCGCCGAGATAGTCCACACCGATGTCGACGCCCTGATCATATAAGCGCTGGCGCGCGCCACCCCAATCGCCAGTGAGCGTAGTGCTGGCGTAATCCTGATCACTCGCAATGGTGTTTGCGCTGGCGACGATACCGGCCATTGCAATCAGGGCAATGATTTTCTGGCGCATGCTGGTTCTCCTGGGCGGCGGTACGAACGCTGACGACAGGCATGAGGAGGCCGTGCAGGCACATGCGTGCCCGCTGTTGTCGGATCAGCGGTGGATCAATTCTTTGCCAGCGTAGGCATCTAGATGCCCTATTGATGCCTTACCGTGCTTGGCACGTCATTCCCGCAAAAGCGGGAATGACGTCGAGGTAAAACAGAGCATTCCAGCTAAATGTGCAGATACCTGTGCTAGCAAGGAAGAAAACAAATACGTCAAATTTTGAAAGCCATCGTCGCCTCCACGGCTTGCTTCCAGCCGGCGTAAAGCTCCTCGCGCTGCGCTTCCGGCATCGCCGGTTCGAAGCGACGGTCGACCGCCCAGTGACGGGCGATGTCTTCGCGACTGGACCAGAAGCCTGTCGCAAGGCCGGCCAGATAAGCAGCGCCCAGTGCCGTGGTTTCGGCCACCTTCGGGCGCAGCACTGGCACGTTGAGAATGTCGCTCTGGAACTGTCCCAGGAAGTCGTTTGCGATGGCACCGCCATCGGCGCGCAGTTCTTTCAGTTTCAAACCGGCGTCGCTCTCCATCGCGGCGAGGACGTCGCGCGTCTGATACGCCATCGATTCCACCGCAGCGCGAATGAAATGTTCCTTACTGGTGCCGCGCGAAAGACCGAACACTGCGCCGCGCACGTCGCTGCGCCAGTACGGTGCACCCAGACCGACAAAGGCCGGCACCATGTAGACGCCTTCGTTGGTCTTGGCGCGCTCGGCGTATTCTTCTGAATCGCTTGCCCTGCCCAGCATGCGTAAACCGTCACGCAGCCACTGGATGACGGAACCGGCAACGAAGATTGCGCCTTCCAGCGCGTACTCCACTTTGCCGTCTACACCCCAGGCGATGGTTGTAAGCAGACCGTTGTTCGACGCAACCGCTTTGTCACCAGTGTTCATCAGCATGAAGCAGCCGGTGCCATACGTGTTCTTGGCCATGCCCGGCTCGAAGCACGCCTGGCCGAACAGCGCCGCCTGCTGGTCGCCAGCGACGCCGGCGATCGGTACTTCGTGGCCGAAGAAATGCTGGCTGAGCGTCGTACCGTAGATTTCGCTACACGAGCGCACTTCGGGCAGCATGGCGCGCGGCACGTCCAGCATCTGCAGCAACTCGTCATCCCAGCGCTTCGCGTGGATGTCGTACATCAGTGTGCGCGAGGCATTGGTGTAATCGGTGACGTGCGCCTTGCCGCCGGTGAGATTCCAGATTAGCCAGGTGTCGATGGTGCCGAACAGCAGCTCACCTCGCTTGGCGCGTTCGCGTGCACCTTCAACGCGATCGAGGATCCACTTCACCTTGGTGCCGGAGAAATACGCATCGATCAGTAGGCCGGTCTTCGCGCGCACCATTTTGTCGTAACCAGCCGCGATGAGTTCATCACAAATCTCGCGCGTCTGCCGCGATTGCCAGACGATGGCGTTGTAGATGGGCTGACCGGTGGCCTTGTCCCACACCACCGCGGTTTCGCGCTGGTTGGTGATGCCGATGCCGGCGATCGCGCGTGCATCCACCTGGGTGTTGTTCATCACCTCGGTGATGGTGGTGAGCACGCTGGTCATGATCTCGCGGGGGTTGTGTTCTACCCAGCCCGGTTGCGGAAAAATCTGCCCGAATTCGCGCTGTGCGATGCCCGCGATAGTGCCGGCGCGATCGAACAGGATCGCGCGGGAGCTGGTCGTGCCCTGGTCGATCGCCAAGATGTATGACTTGTCCATGAAACGACTCCGGTTCAACGAGTTGAGTCAACCACCACGCGCTCCGGCGCATCGGCCGGTTGCAGCGCACGGATGCGTGCAGGCAGGAACGGATACACCAACCATTGATAGGCAGCGGCGCCGATCACGCCGCCGATCAGCGGGCCAACGATGGGTATCCACCAGTAGTTGTCTGGTGCCGGCAACGCGGAAGAACCCCAGCCGGCGAAATAAGCAAACAAGCGTGGCCCGAAATCACGTGCGGGATTGATGGCCCAGGCTTCGAGATAACCCATCGATGCGCCGATGGTCGCCACCAACAAACCAATGATCAGCGCGCCCGAATTGGCGCCTGGCGCCATCTCATTGTGTTGCTCGGTGATGGCGAAGATGCCCAACAGCAGAAACGCGGTGAGCACGATCTGATCGAGCAGCGCATGCATCGGCGTAATCGCCAGTCCGGGATGGGTGAAGAACACGCCCGCCGCACCGCCTGCTTCGCGCGTGAGTTGATGGGTCGCGTTGTAGTGATCGATCACCGGCGAAAACAGCATGTATACGACGGCCGCACCGAGGAACGCACCGATCACTTGCGCGATGCTGTAAGGAATTACTTTCTTCCACGGAAACCCACGAAACAGCGCAAGCGACAACGTCACGGCCGGATTGGCGTGCGTACCGGAAACCGATCCGGTTACGTAGATGGCAAGGGTCACCGCCAGCCCCCAGGCAATACACACGCCCCAATATGCATTCGCGTAAGGACTCGGGTCATACAACACATACATGCATGCGACCGAGTCACCCAAGGCGAGGATGATGAAGGTGGCGAGTGCTTCTGAAATCAGCTCACCGATGCTTTGCCGGTTCATGGCTGCACCTCCTGCGTTCGCCACGAAGCTGACATTGCGATGGCCGGGCTGACTGCGTGGCTCGACATGACTCTCCTCCCACGGTGATGTTGGTTTGCGCCTTCGCTCTCCAAAGGCGCGCGTTTTTTATCAAGCGAATGAAGCGCGGCGTGGCGGAGCGTCGGCAAGATAGGTGGTCAGGCGCGCCACCTGCTCCGCAGTGAGACGCAGGCCGAGCTTGCTGCGCCGCCAGAGCACGTCGGTGGCATCCACAGCCCATTCCAGCGCGCGCAAGTAATCCACTTCGGCCTGATAGAGATCGGCACCGAAGTGTTCACCCAGGTCTTGCAGCGAACGGGCTTGTCCGAGAATGCGCATGGTACGGCCGCCGTAGCTGTGCACCAGGCGCCACGCCATCGACTCCGGCAACCACGGGTGCGCCGACTGCAACTCCCGCTGTAAGGTGCTCACATCCTGCCGCTCGCCACCGGGAAGCGGATGGCCTTTGGACGTCCATGCTTCCGACGCATGTGGAAACAACGGCGTCAGTCGGTCCAGTGCTTCCTCTGCGAGCTTGCGATAGGTGGTGAGCTTGCCGCCGAACACGTTGAGCAGCGGCGCGGCGTGCTGATCGAGTTCGAGCAGGTAATCGCGCGTGACTTCCGACGCGCTACCTGCTTCATCATCCAGCAACGGACGCACGCCGCTATAGCTCCACACTACGTCGGCTGGCGCAATGCTGCGCTTGAAGTAACGATTCGCCGCGTCGCACAGATAGCGCGTTTCTTCGTCGCTGATGTGTGGCGCGGACGGATCATCGTGGTAGTCCATGTCGGTCGTGCCGATCAAGGTGAAGTCGTGTTCGTAGGGAATCGCAAAGACGATGCGGCGATCGGGTTGCTGGAAGATGTACGCGTAGGGATGCTCGAACAGCCGTGGCACCACGATATGGCTGCCTTTGACCAGACGCAGCGCATGATCGTGCCCTACCTTGGCAACGTCATCGAGGAACTGCACTGCCCACGGACCGGTCGCGTTGACCAGCGCCTTGGCGCGGATGGTCGACAACTCGCCACGCGCCGATTCCAGTTGCGCGGTCCAGCCATCGGCATCGCGGCTCGCACTCACGCAGCGCGTGCGCGTGAAGATGGTCGCCCCGCGCTCCATCGCATCCATCGCGTTGAGCACGACCAGCCGCGCATCCTGCACCCAGGCATCGGAATAGACGAAGCCGATATGGAACTCGTCGCGCAGCGGCAAGCCCGATTTATGGCGTTTCAAAGAGACGCGCCGCGATTTCGGCAACGTGCGTCGACCGCGCCCCAGGTTGTCGTAGAGGAGCAGGCCGAGCCGGATCATCCAGGCCGGCCGCAGATGCGATTGATGCGGCAGCACGAAGCGCAGCGGCCAGATGATGTGCGGCGCCGCGCGTAGCAGCACC
Source organism: Dyella humi (assembly GCF_044904605.1). NCBI lineage: Bacteria > Pseudomonadati > Pseudomonadota > Gammaproteobacteria > Lysobacterales > Rhodanobacteraceae > Dyella > Dyella humi. The sequence continues at coordinate 2,285,885 of NZ_JADIKI010000023.1, read as the reverse complement.
TCGCGCTCGGCCAGCGCCTTGCCCACCAGGGCGAACTCGTACTGCTCCAGGTAGCGCAGGCCGCCATGGATGAGCTTGGTGCTGGCGCTGGAGGTATGCGCGGCCAGGTCGTCGCGTTCGCACAGGCATACCGACAGGCCCCGCCCTGCTGCGTCCCGCGCGATGCCGACGCCGTTGATGCCGCCGCCGACCACCAGTAGATCGAACTGCTCAATCATCGCTCATCCCGTGAACTGGCTCTGCAACAAAATGTTCGTTTTCGCTCACATGAAGTTCAAAAGCGCGTGAACGAACATTTTTTTGAGATATAAATGTACAAATTTGCTCGATATGCGATCGTATTCGAACATTTCCGAAGGATGCACGCTGCAGCGCAGCGAGGCTCAAGGCGCATCGGCAACGTGCACTTGCGTGCCTGCCTCGGTCAGCACCGCCTCCAGCTCGGGCGGTGGGGCGCGGTCGGTAAACCACGCATGCACCAGGGAAATCGGCCCCAAGCGGACCAGGGCGTTGCGTCCCACCTTGCTGTGGTCTGCCGCCAGAAACACCTGCCGCGAGTGTTCGATGATGGCCTGCGCCACCCGCACCTCGTGCAGATCGAAATCGAGCAGGGTGCCGTCCGGATCGATGCCGGAAATGCCGATCACGCCGAAGTCGACCTTGAACTGGCGGATTAGCTCGATGGCCGGCTGCCCCGTCACGCCGTGGTCGCGCCCGCGCACCACGCCGCCGGCCACGATCACCTCAAAGCTGGGGTTTTCGCTGAGCATGATCGCCACGTTGAGGTTGTTGGTGATCACGCGCAAGCCTTTGTGGTTCATCAGCGCACGCGCGACGTCCTCGTTGGTGGTGCCGAGGTTGATGAACAGCGAGGCGTCGTCGGGGATGTGCTGGGCCAGCAGCGTGGCGATACGCAGCTTTTCTTCCTGCCAGAGGCTTTGCCGCTTGGCATAGGCGAGGTTTTCGACACTGGAGGGCAGGCTGACGCCGCCGTGGTAGCGACGCAAAAAGCCCGCATCACACAGGGCAGTCAGATCGCGGCGGATGGTCTGCTGGGTTACGTCGAAATGCCCGGCCAGATCCTCTACGGTGGCAAAGCCCTGCTCGCGCACGCGTGCCACCAGCTGCTCCTGCCTGCGGTTGAGTACCAGATCGCTCATCGTTGTTCCGTCCGGACAGCTTTCGCCATGGTAGCGTGAGTGCAAGCCGGCCTAAGAGCCTGTTCCCGATGTCTGCGCAGCCCGCGTGGCGCTTGAGCGATGCCAAAAAACCGCCCGGCATGTCTTCTGGACGGCCAACCTTCGGGCAGAATCACACGTAGCGCGGCCGCCGCCTCTATAATCGAGGTTCTATGTCCAGCCCCAGCCGCATGAACACCTCCGTTCTCCAGACCATCGACCCGGCACGCGATTTTGCTGGGGTACGCGCCCTTGCCGAGGGCGATATGCAACGCATCGATGCCCTGGTCCGGCAGCGACTGGCTTCCGACGTAGTGCTGATCAACCAAATCGCCGACCACATTATCGCTGGCGGCGGCAAGCGCCTTCGCCCGATGCTGCACACCCTGGCCGCCCGCGCCGCTGGCTATGCCGGCGACAAGCACATCAAGCTGGCGGCTGTGATCGAGTTCATCCACACCTCCACCCTGCTGCATGACGACGTGGTGGACGAATCGGATCTGCGCCGTGGCCGCAAGACTGCCAACGCCCTGTGGGGCAATGCGGCCAGCGTACTGGTGGGTGACTTCCTGTATTCGCGTTCGTTCCAGCTGATGGTGGAACTGGACGACATGCGCATCATGCGCATCCTGGCCGACACCACCAACACCATCGCCGAGGGCGAGGTGTTGCAACTGCTCAACATCGGCAATGCGGACGTGGACGAGGCGGCCTATCTGGCGGTGATCGAACGCAAGACCGCGGTGCTGTTCGCCGCTGCCACGCAACTCGGCGGCCTGTTAGGCGGCTTACCGGAGGCGCAAGTCGCATCGCTCCGCCGTTACGGTATGCAGCTTGGCTACGCCTTCCAAATCGCCGACGATCTGCTCGACTACATCAGCGATGCCGACACGCTGGGGAAGAACATCGGCGACGACTTGGCCGAGGGCAAGCCGACGCTGCCGCTGATCTACGCACTACAACGCGTCGGCACCGAGCAGGCGCGCGAGATGCGCCACGCCATCGAACACGGCGGCCTGGGTTCGCTCGACCATATCCTCACCGCCATCCGCGAATCCGGTGCGATCGAGCGCACTCGCGAATGCGCTTTACGGCACGCCCGCGCTGCGCGCGAGGCCTTGTCTTCGTTGGCGCCTTCGCCCTATCGAGATGCGCTGGCGACGCTGGCGGATTATTCGGTGCAGCGGACGTTCTGATGTTTACCTCCCGCTCCCCGCAGGGAAGCGGGAGGTAAAAGCTTCACTCAAGGTGTACCGCTGAACGCCGCATGCAACCAATCGTGCATCAGACGATAGCTGCGCGCTGCCGCACGCGGATCGTACTTGCAGCCCGGCGAGTTCTCGTCCACCTCGGTGAAGCAATGCACGGCGTTGCCCAGCACTACGAACTGCCAGTCGGCAGGGCTTGAACGCATCTCGTCCATGAACTTGTCGGCGTCGGGCATGGTGCCTTTGTCATCGGCGCCGTTCATCACTAACACGCGTGCCTTGATGTTCTTGGCCAAGGACGGATCATCGGTAGTCAAGCCGCCATGGAACGACACAATGGCCGCCACGTCCGCGCCGCTGCGCGCCAGATCGAGCACCGCGGTGCCGCCGAAACAGAAGCCGATTGCCGCAAGCTTGCTGGTATCGATCGGCGCGTTCGTGGCTTGCGCTTTCAGTTGTGCGAGCGCCTCGTCGATGCGTTTGCGCATCACTGCACGATCACCGTACAGGGCCGCGGTAGCCGCCTTGGCCTGATCGGCATGCCCCGGCTGCGGCCGGACATTTTCGCCGTACATGTCGGTCAGCAGGATGACGTAATCCTTGCCGGCGATCATGTCCGCCTTCTTGATGGCGCCATCGTTTATGCCATACCAGTTTGGCACCATCACTAGACCTGGACGCTTGGCGTGGCTGGCGTCGTCATAAACCAGCACGCTCTTGAAGTGCGTGCCATCCAGCGTCCATTCCACCGGACGATGCACCATCTTGGCCTGCGCGGCAAAGCTCAGGCCGGCGAGTAAAGCGAGGCTGACTGCTCGAACGAAACGCATGACGAGATTTCCTTTGTGAGTAAGAGTCAAAGTCGCACAACTTTCGAACAACTAGACCGGAGCCTCGAACAAGCCCCTCCCCCTGCTTGCAAGGGGAGGTCGGGAGGGGGTGAACACTTGCGGGAAGTCTCAAGGCAAGTACTCACCCCACCCCACCCTCCCCTGCAAGCAGGGGAGGGTGCCCTGTTTTCGCATGGATGAAAACAAAACGCTAAAGCCCTGCCGCGTGCATCCCAAGGCGTCGCTTCAACGGTAACAAGTGATCGACAACGCGTACGCCGAGGCCGCGCATAGCCACCCACGGCGCGCTCTGCCACGCATAAATACGCGCCAGCGCGTCGAAGCCGTAAGCATCGAGCGTATCGGCACTGCGACGACGGCGCGCATAGCGGCGCAGCACGTTCGACGAAGCGAAGTCACGCCCCGCATCGCGAGCGGCGACCAGGGTGTCGCGCAATTCGGCTACATCGCGCAGGCCAAGATTCACACCTTGCCCGGCCAGCGGGTGCACCACGTGCGCGGCATCGCCGAGCAGCACGAAGCGTTCGGCTTGATAGGTGTCGGCCAGTTGCAGCTTCAGCGGAAATGCCGCGCGCGGCGTGGTGGCCGTGATGCGTCCCAGACGGAAATCGCTGGCAATACCGATTTCTTTCGCGAACGCCTCGTCGTCCAGCGCCAACACGCGTTGCGCTTCGCTTTCCGGCAGCGACCACACGATGGAACTGCGGCCGTCCGCCAGCGGCAGGAAAGCCAGCGGGCCGGAGGGAAGAAAGCGTTGCCAGCAGGCCTGCGCATGCGCGCGCTCAGTGGTCACGTGCGCGACCACGGCGCGTTGCGTGTAATCGCGGCCGCGCGTACTGATGCCGGCGCGCTCACGCAAGGGCGAACTGCCGCCGTCGGCCGCGACCAGCAGGCGCACAGCCACGCTTTCGCCGTCGGCCAATTCGAGCATCACGCGATCGGTGCGCGTTTCGAAATCCTTGACGGTCGCCGGGCACAGGCGCTGCACACCGGCCGCGTCAAGCGCTTGCCAAAGCATCCACTGCACTAGGTTGTTCTCGACGATGTAGCCGAGCTGATCGCGCCCTTCATCGGCGGCGTCGAAATCGATGGCAGCGCCATTCTCCGCATCCCACACGTACATGTGCGCGTAAGGACAGGCGCGCGCGTCACGAATGGACGTCCAGACGTCCAGCTCATCGAGCAGCTTGATCGATGAAGGTGCGAGGCCGACCACGCGCAGATCCACGTCGTCCTGCGGCTGCCATGGCGATGGCGGACGCGCTTCCAGCAAGGCTGTGCTGAAGCCGGCCCGACTCAATGCGAGCGCCGCCGCGGCACCCACCATGCCGCCGCCAACCACGGCGATATCCAGCGCCGGAGCGCGACGCTGCGTTGCGGGAATGGTTCTCATGGCACGCGCTCCAGCACGGCACGCGGCGGCGTGCCGCGAAAACCCATGCCGCGCCGGGCCAAGGCCTGCTGCAGCGGCGGCACGCGATCGTAGGCCAGCAAGGCGAGCGAACGGAACGGCGCCAGCCACGGCTGCGGCATGCAGGCGAAACGCACCAGATCGTGACTCATCGCCATGGTGCCTTCGCGATCGGGAGCGCGGCGCGCAGCGTAACGTTCCAGCAGATCCTGCTCGCCGGGATCGTCAGCCGCAGTGATCAACTCCGACAGCGTCAAGGCATCACGCAGCCCGAGGTTGAAGCCTTGCGCGCCGATCGGATGCACGGTCTGCGCGGCGTTACCCACCAACACGGCACGCGGTGCGATTAGGCTGCGCGCGGCAACACGTCGGATTGCATACGGATGACGTTTGCCTGGTCGGCCCAACCGTCCAAGTCGCCAGCCGAAGCGCCTTTGCGCGAGTGCGATGAAATCCGCGTCATTCAAGGCCACCACGTCGTCGGCCGTATCCGCGTCAACCGTGAGCACCAATCCGCAGCGTCGCTCTGCCAGCGGCAACATGGCGATTGGGCCTTCGTCAGCGAAGCGCTCCCAGGCGCGATTCGCCGGATCGCGTTCCGGCGTCACCGTGCAGACGAAAAGGGTCTGCTGGTAATCATGCACATCGGCTTCAATGCCGAGCTGCGCGCGCACGAAAGATTCGGTACCGTCCGCGCCGACCAACAAGGCGGCGTCGACGTGCTGCGTTCCTTTCGGTGTCTTGACCTCGGCGCGCCAACCATCCTCAAACTTCGTCAGGCCGATGAGACTGGCCGGCGCAAGGCGTATCAGCTGCTTGCAGGTGTCCAATCGGCGCAGCAGCGCAGCGCCCAGTTCACGCGCAGGCAGGGTCCAGCCCAGCGCATCGACGCCATGCTTTGCGGCGTCCAGGCGCGCACTGCCGAATTCGCCCGCTCGACTGACATGGATGTGTCGGATCGGCGTGGCCTGCGCGGCGGCAAGTGGCCACACGCCGATGGCATCCAATCCGTTGACGGTGGCGCGCGCCAGCGCCAGATTGCGCTCGTCATAGCTGGGCTGCGCGTCGGTGCGCGGTGCGGCGGCTTCGACCAGGGTGACGCGGCAACCGGCCGCATCCAGCGCGATCGCCAAGCTGGCACCGACCAGGCCGCCGCCGACGATCAGCACATTGCCTGCGGGAGCAAAGGGGGGAGTAGAGCCTGCCTTCATATTCCAAGCGCTCCGCATTGCGTCTGAGTGGTCGTCAGGTGGTAGTGCGTGGCGCAGCGCCAGACTGGCCGTCTGGTCAAGCCGCGCGCTGCCGCATGGCGGCGACTCAGACGCAATGCGGGGCACTTGGAGTACGAAGGCAGGCTCTTAGTCATGCGCGGATGATACGCGCTGCCAACCCATTCTTTGCATGGGATACACTGGGCGTCTTCTTAAATGCCGTCTGCTTTTCTAGGGAGTTCTTCATGGCTACGACACAGACCCAGCGTCTTGGCATCTTTGCCGCGCTCGCCCTAGTGATGGCGGCGACACGTGTGCATCTGTCGCTGTTTCATCACGACATCTGGGACGCGTCGTGGGGCGTGTTCTTCCTGGCCGGCTTCTGGCTGCGCGGCACCGGCCGCTGGGCATTCCCGCTGCTGATGGCCGAGGCGGTGCTGGTGGACTACCTGGTGATCAGCCGCATGGGGATCAGCTTCTGGGATCACTACTGCGTGTCGCTGGGCTATTGGTTCCTGATTCCCGCCTACGGCTCGCTGTGGATCGGCGGCAGTTGGTTAGCCAAACATCAGCGCGGTCTCACGCTTTCCACCCTGGGCCTGGCGGTTGCCGTGCTGCTGGTGAGCGAAGCTGCGTGCTATACGATTTCCAACGGCAGCTTCTACTGGCTGAGTGCCCATGTGCCGGCACCGAAGAGCTTTGCCGCGTGGTCCGTAAATTTTGGCGACTGGTACCTTCCGTTCCTCGCTACTACGGCGACGTACGTCGGCCTGGGCGCCCTGCTGCATGTGCTTGCCACGCAGCTCGCTCGCCTGTCGCATGGCAGCCAAGTGCAGCATTGAGCCGTGGGCAATCGTCTTTCCAAGATCTATACCCGTACGGGTGACGATGGCAGCACCGGCCTGGGCGACGGTTCGCGTGTGCCGAAGGATTCGGCGCGCGTCAACGCCTACGGTACCGTCGACGAACTCAACAGCACTATCGGCATGGTGCTCGCCTGCGAAGGCATGGATGAGGACATGCGCGAAACGCTTACCCAGGTGCAGCATGAGCTGTTCGATCTGGGCGGCGAGCTGTGCATTCCCGGCATGGCGATGATCGAGGACGCCGACATCGACCGGCTGGAGCAGGTGCTGGATCGCTTCAACGATCCGCTGCCGCCGCTGAAGGATTTCATCCTGCCGGGCGGTGGGATGGCCGCTTCCTGCTGCCACTTGGCACGCACGGTGTGCCGCCGGGCCGAGCGCGAAGTGATCGCGCTGGGACGCATGGAAACGGTGCGACCACAAGCGCAGCGCTATCTCAACCGGCTGTCGGACCTGCTGTTCGTGTTGTGCCGCGTGCTGGCCCGCAGCAGCGGCCATGGCGAGGTGTTGTGGCAGCACGAGCGCCGCCGCAAGCCTGCTGCTCCCTGAGTTCCGCATGCTGCAACTGTTCACCCATAGCGTCTGCCTACAGCACGATCCCGGCCCCGGACATGCCGAATCGCCGGCGCGCCTGCGCGCTGTGCTGGAAGCGTTGGACCAGGATCGCTTTGCCACCGTGGACCGCGTCGAGGCGCCGCGCGCCACTCGCGAACAGCTGCTGCGGGTGCATACGCAGGCCCATGTCGACCGAATCCTGGCCATTACGCCCGAATCGGACACGGTGCGGCTGGACGAGGACACCCTGATGTCGCCCGCTTCGGCCGAAGCCGGCCTACGGGCAGCGGGCGCGGTGGTGGCCGCGGTCGATGCCGTGATGGCGGGCCACGCCACCCGTGCCTTCTGCGCGGTGCGGCCGCCCGGTCATCACGCCACGCCCGATGCAGCGATGGGCTTCTGCCTATTCAACAACATCGCCGTGGGCGCCGCGCATGCGCTGACCGCACATGGCCTGAAACGAGTGGCGATCGCCGATTTCGACGTGCACCACGGCAACGGCACGCAGGACATCTTCCAGCGCGAACCGCGCGTGTTGTTCATCTCCAGCCATCAATGGCCGCTGTATCCCGGCACCGGCAGCGCGGACGAACAGGGCATGGGCAACGTCATCAACGCCCCGCTCTCGCCAGGCGAAGGCTCTTACGAATTCCGCGCACTGTGGAGCGATGCGCTGCTGCCGCGCCTGCACGCGTTTAAGCCGCAGCTGCTGCTGGTGTCGGCCGGCTTCGATGCCCATCAGCGCGATCCGCTGGCGAACCTTGAGCTGCAGTCCGAGGACTACGCCTGGATTACCGAGCGGCTGGTCGACTTGGCCCAGGCGCATGCCGGCGGCAGGCTGGTGTCCACGCTGGAAGGCGGCTACGACCTGTCCGCGTTGGCAGCCAGTGCCAGCGCACATGTCAGTGCGCTGATGGACTGAAGCGCAAGTTCGGCGAGTACGTTATGCCCTCTCTACCCTAGGGCGAGAGGGAGTGCCCATCCGGCTCGAAATCGAGCGCAACGGAATTGATGCAATACCGCAAGCCAGTCGGCTTAGGCCCATCCGGAAACACATGCCCCAGGTGCGATTCGCATGACGCGCAGCGCACTTCCGTGCGATGCATGCCATGGGTTTCATCAGGCGCCAGGGTCACCGCCGTACGCTTGATCGGCTGGAAGAAACTCGGCCAGCCCGAGCCGGAATCGTATTTGGCTTCCGACGCGAACACCGGGCTGCGGCAGGCCACGCACACGTAGGTTCCCGCTTCCTTATGCCGATACCACTTGCCGCTAAACGGCGGCTCGGTGGCCGAGCAGCGGCAGACCGCGTACTGCTCCGAATTCAGGCTTGCGCGCCATTGCTCGTCCGTCTTGTAAGGCTTGTGCTGATTCATGCGCTTCCTCGTTGCCAACGTATGCCGTACGAAGGGCCTTTCTGTTAGCTTAACGCCCCTTCGTCGCCGATTGATCGCCTCCGTGAAGCCCAAGAGCCTGCCGACCTCGCGTCCTCTGCCTCCACGCCGCCTGCTAGCAATCGCTGCTGCCGCTGCCCTGTTAAGCAGTCAGGGCGCGCATGCTTCTTCCCAGACCAAGCACCCCAAGGCCACGCTGAATGGCACCGAGGTGGTCTGCGCGCTGGGCAGCTTCATCTGCCCGCCCCGTCCGGACAACTTCGCGCTGTGCCGGCCCAACGGCATGCTGGAGTTCTACGACCCGTTCCTGAGCAAGGATTCGGCGCTGCGCGCCTCGGCCAGCACTCAGGTGTGGGCCGAGCACGTGGAAAGCCCGGACCAGATCACCTACCACCTGAGCGGCCACGTGAAAACCGTGCGCGCCGACCAGGAGCTGCACGCGGATTTCGCCGACTACAACAGCGACACCACCGATTACGACGCGCGCGGCGGCGTTCACTACCAGGAATCCGCGCACCTGCTGTCGGCCGATCACATCACCGGCAACACCGACAACAGCACGGGCCTGGCCACCGGCAATGTGCGCTACCAAATACTCGACTCGCATGGCAACGGCACCGCCGTGCGCGCGGAAATGCTGGATGCGGATCGCAACCGCTACACCATGGCCACCTATTCCACCTGCGACATCGGGCGGCACATCTGGGAGCTACGCGCCAAGCAGATCGAGACCGACGACACCACCGGCCGTGGCGTGGCGCGCAACGCCACGATGAGCATGTACGGCGTGCCGTTTTTCTATTTCCCGTGGATGACGTTCCCGCTCAACAATGATCGCCAGAGCGGCTTCCTGTATCCGTATTTCGAGCATACCGGCAACGCTGGCTACCAGTTCCGCATTCCGTATTACTTCAATCTGGCGCCCAACTACGACGCCACGCTCACGCCACGCTACTACAGCAAGCGCGGCGCGATGCTGTCCGGCGAAGTACGCTACATGTTCCCGAGGACCAGCGGCATATTCCAGATCGAATTCTTGCCGCACGACAACTATAACGACCAGAAGCTCACGTCGACCTCAATCGACACCCAGAACCAGCAGCGCTACCTGTACCACTTCGTCAACAGCACCAGCCTGTGGCCGGGATGGTCGCTGAGCACGAACCTCAATCGCGCTTCTGACCAGAATTACCTGCGCGACTTCGGCAACGACCTCTTTACCATCTCCACCGCGCTGCTGTATTCGAGCGTCTATCTGAACGGTGCGGGCAACTGGTGGAGCGCCTCGGTCGGCGGCGACGTGTGGCAGAACGTGGATCCGTCGCAAGCAAACAGCGTGGAACCTTACAAGCGGCTGCCGCGTGCCACGTTCAACATGGATATCCCGTTTGCGCGCTGGTACGACGTCGGCTTGACCAGCGAGGCGGTGAAGTTCCACAAGTTCGACGAGGTGGAAGGCTCGCGCATCGATCTGAATCCATATATCGACGCGGACTTCCAGGGGCCGGCCTGGTTCATCCGACCCAAGCTGGCCTACCGTTACACCGGTTATTCACTGGACAGCGGCTATCAGCGCTATAGCTATTACACCCCGCTGACCAGCGGCACCACCCCGTTCACGGAGAGCAACCCGAGCCGCGCGCTGCCCATTGTCAGCCTGGACCAGGGCCTGATCTTCGAACGCAGCACCTCGCTGTTCGACACGCACTACACGCAAACGCTGGAGCCGCGGCTGTATTACCTCTACGTGCCGTATCGCAACCAGAACAACCTGCCGCTGTTCGATACCGCGCCGATGGCGTTCGACGACTGGATGCTGTTCGCGCCGAACCAGTTCTCGGGTGCGGATCGCCAGATGAACGCGAACAACCTCACCGCTGCGGTCACCACGCGCCTGCTCGACGACGGCGGCGTGGAACGTCTGTCGGCCACGTTTGGTCAGATCCGCTACTTCACGCCGCAGCGCGTGCAGACGCCTTGCACCACCACATCCGGCACCACTGTCTCCGGCTGCACCGCCGCCACCAACTGGAGTGGCTCAGATTACGTAGCTGAGCTCAGCACGCAGCTCAACGACCAGTGGTCGGCCAACACCGAGTACCTGTGGAACCCGAACACCCGCCTGACCGATCTCGGCACCTTTACGCTGCAGCGGCGCCTGGGCTTCGACGGCATCCTCAACTTCTCCTACCGGTTCCGGCGGGGTTTGCTGGAACAATATGAAGCCTCGGCGGTCTATCCGATCTCGGAACGCTGGCGCCTGATCGGTGAGTGGACCTACTCGATGATGGACAAGCGCACCGTGGAAGCCCTGGCCGGCGTGCAGTACGAAGGATGCTGCGTGAAGGTCAGTTTGGTGGCCCGCCACTACGTAACCGGCTACTACGGCGTGGTCACCGCCCTGCCGCCGGGACAGACCGCGCCGGGGAGCGACACCGCCGTGATGTTCCAGTTGGAATTCAAGGGCATGGGCACTTTCAGCGGCCAGACGGAGAGCGTGCTGCGGCGTGATATCCTTGGCTATCAATAAGCGCGTCCAGGCTGGCTCGGACGCCCTCGAAAAAACGGCCGCCCCGGTCGTTTTTTGAGCAACACCTGTTACTAATCCTTCGCCACCGGGCGACAGAAGGCTGTTCACTGATGAAGCAGATTTTTGCGTTGTTCCTGCTGACGATCGTCACGGCGATCCCGTCGTTGGCCCAGGCCCAGCTCCTGGCGCCGCAGGATTCGAACTCCGGGCAGCAGCCGATCGACCGCATCGTGGCCGTTGTGGAAGACGAGGTGATCCTGCAGAGCGAGCTCAACGACGCCGTCGCCGCCATCCAGCAGCAGTACGCCAACCAGCCGGGGCAGTTGCCACCCATCGACGTGTTGCGTCGCCAGGTGCTCGACCGCCTGGTGCTGATGAAGCTGCAGTTGCAGCGCGCCGACGACCAGGGCATCCGCGTGTCCGATGCCGACGTCGATCAGGCCGCACAAGCGGTGGCTGCGCAGAACAAGATGAGCCCCGACCAGCTACGCGCCGCGGTGGAGCAGAGCGGCATGAGCTTCGCCGCCTACCGCCAGCAGTTGCACGACCAACTGGTGGTGCAGAAGCTGCACGAGAACGTGGTGCGCAGTTCGGTATCGGTGACCGAGAGCGAAATCAACAACCTGCTCAACAGCCCGAACTACAAGGCCGGTGAGGTGCATCTGGCGCACATCCAGATCAGCATCCCCGGTGGCGCTACCGCCGCCGACATCCAGTCCACGCAGACCAAGGCCGAGCAGGCGTTGGCCGCCGTCAAGGGTGGCATGCCGTTCAAGGCCGCGGCCATCCGCTTCTCCGATGCGCCGGACGCGCTGGACGGCGGCGACCTCGGCTGGCGCCGCGTGGACGAAATTCCGCCGGCCTTCGTCGACACCATCAGCAGCCTCAAGCCCGGCGACATCAGCGGCATCCTGCACGGCCCCACCGGCTTTCATATCATCCAGTTGGTGGACCAGCGCGCGCAGTCCAAGCAGATGGTCACCGAGTACCACGCCCGCCAGATCCTGATCCGTCCCAGCGAGCTGCTGTCGGCGACCCAAGCTCAACAGAAGGCGCAGGATCTCTACAACCGCATCGTCAACAAGCACGAAGACTTCACCAAGCTGGCGAAGGACAACTCCAACGACGACACCACCGCCAACGCCGGTGGCGACATGGGTTGGTTCCAGCAGGGCGATTGGGGCACGCTGATCGGCCAGAAGCTGGCGGACCTGAAGGATGGCGAGATCTCGCAGCCGTTCCAGAGCGAAGCCGGCTGGCACATCCTGCAGCGCTTGGGTACGCGTAACAGCGACATGACCAATCAGATCGCGCGCGAGCAGGCGCGCCAGGCCATCGGCAACCGCAAGGCGGACCAGGCCTACGACGACTTCCTGCGCGACCTGCGCTCCAGCTCGTACGTGAAGATTCTTGCGCCCGAACTGGAAGAGCCCGTTGCCGACAACGGCAAGGCATCGTCGTAATGACGGCGCTGCGCGGGTAAGTCATGACTACGCTCGCGCTCCCGCGGCTCGCCCTCACTGCTGGCGAGCCAGCGGGCATCGGCCCCGAGTTGCTTGTCCGATTGGCCGCCACCTCGTTGGCGGCCAATTTCATTGCGATCACCGATCGAGGCTTACTCGAACGCGCCGCTGCGCGTTGCGGCACCAGGCTTCAACTGATCGACGATGACGGCGAATCCACCGACCACCGCCCGACCGGCACGCTGCGCGTACGGCACATTCCGCTCGGCTCCACTGAAATTCCCGGCCAACCCGATCCCCGCAATGCCCGACATGTGCTGGCGACGCTGAGCGAAGCTGCAGACGGATGCATGGCGAGACGTTACGCGGCCATCGTCACAGCGCCGCTGCAGAAATCCTCGATCAACGACGCGGGCATTCCCTTCAGCGGCCATACCGAATTCTTCGCCGAACACAGCCACGCCGACGTGGTGATGATGCTGGCCAGCCCTGAATTACGCGTAGCACTGGCCACCACGCATCTGCCGCTGCGCGCGGTGTCGGCCGCCATCGATGCGACATCGCTGGAACGCACGCTGCGCATCGTGCACACGGAGCTGCGCAGCAAGTTCGGTTTCGATACGCCACGCATCGCCGTGCTCGGTCTTAATCCGCATGCCGGCGAGAACGGCCACATCGGCCGCGAGGAAATCGACACCATCATCCCGGTGGTGAACAAGCTGCGCCAGGAAGGGATGCGATTGCTCGGCCCCGTGCCTGCCGATACCGCCTTCGTGCCTGCGCAACGCGAACGTTACGACGCAGTGCTCGCGATGTATCACGACCAGGCACTACCCGTGCTCAAGAGCGAAGCCTTCGACCGCACCGTGAACATCACGCTCGGCCTGCCCTTCATCCGCACCTCGGTCGATCACGGCACGGCACTGGATCTTGCCGGCACCGGCAAGGCCGATCCTTCCAGCCTGATCGCTGCGGCGCGCTTAGCGCTGGATCTGGTGGCACGCAGAACAACATGAACATTCCTGCCCGCCCAAAGAAAAGTTTCGGCCAGCACTTCCTGCACGAACGCCGCTACATCGAACGCATCGTCGCCGCCATCGCACCACGCCCGAATGATTTCCTGGTGGAGATCGGCCCCGGCGAAGGCGCGCTGACCTTTCCGCTACTGGCTGTCGCAGGCAAGCTCACGGCAATCGAGCTGGATACCGATTTGATTCCGCGTCTGCAAGCAGAAGCGGCAAGTATCGGCGAGCTGTCGATCGTGCATGCCGATGTGCTGAAAGTGGATTTCACAGCCATGGCGCAACGCGCGGGCGTGGCACGGCTGCGCATCGCAGGCAATCTGCCTTACTACATTTCCAGCCCGATTCTGTTCCACTGCGTCGAACACGCAGCGGCCATCGCCGACATGCACTTCATGCTGCAGAAGGAAGTGGTCGATCGTATGGCAGCGGAGCCGGGTAGCAAAGTGTATGGACGGCTATCCGTCATGCTGCAGCTAGCGTGTCGCGTGGAACCGTTGTTTGACGTGCCGCCAGGTGCATTCCGTCCGCCACCGAAAGTGGATTCCTCCGTCGTACGACTGGTGCCACTGCCTGCCGAAGAGCGTCACGACGCCGATCCGGCGCGAGTGTATGCCATCGTGAAAGCGGCCTTCGCGCAGCGCCGCAAGACGCTCGGCAATGCATTGCGTCAGCTCATGGACGCTCAGGCCATACAGGCTGCGGATGTTGATCCCAAGGCACGTGCCGAGACACTGGCGCCCGGGGATTTTGTAAGGCTCGCCAAGATTTCCTAGGGTCGGGTTCGGCGGCATTCCGCCCTGACCTACGCGGCGTTCCGACTCCCGCTACAATGCGCCCATGAGCAAGAAATCTCCCTACACGATCGACGTGCAGGTGCAAACCCGCTTCGTTCCCGATCAGTCCGCCCCCAACGAAAACCGCTACGTCTTTGCCTACACGATCAAGCTGCACAACAAAGGGATCGTGCCCGCGCGCCTGCTTACCCGTCACTGGGTGATCACGGACGCCAATGGCAAAGTTGAAGAGGTGTTCGGTGAGGGCGTGGTGGGCGAACAACCATGGATGCGCCCGGGCGATGATTACGAATACACCTCCGGCGCGGTGCTGGAAACGGCTGTCGGCACCATGCAGGGTAGTTACCAAATGATGGCCGACGACGGTACGCGTTTCGAAACGCCGATTCCGGCTTTCACGTTGTCTATTCCCCGCACGCTGCATTGACCGAGGATTCGCTCATGACAAGCGCGCGGCAGGTCTTCGAGGTGATTCGCTGATGGCCATCTACGCGATCGGCGACATTCAGGGCTGCTATCCGGAGCTGCAACGCCTGCTGGAGAAACTGCGTTTCGATCCAGCGAGCGACAAGCTGTGGTTCTGCGGCGATCTCGTCAATCGCGGCGGGCAATCGCTGGAGACGCTTCGCCTGGTGCATTCGCTACGGGATAGCTCGGTGGTCACGCTCGGCAATCACGATCTCAGCCTGCTTGCCATCGGGCAGCGCAAGCAGGATGCGCAAGCGCGGGTCAATCCGGAATTACGCGAAGTGCTGTTCGCCGAGGATGCGCCGACATTGCTCGATTGGCTGCGCACTCAGAAGCTGCTGCATCACGACGAATCGATCGGCTGGACCATGGTGCACGCTGGCCTTGCACCGAGCTGGACACTGAAGCAAGCGCAACGCTGCGCGCTGGAGATCGAGCGCGAACTGGACAGCCCGCGTCATCCTCGCTTGCTGAAGAATCTGTTCGGCAACCGGCCGGCGGCATGGACCAGCCGACTGCAAGGCATCGAGCGCATGCGCGCATCGATCAACACGCTTACCCGCATGCGCTTCTGCGACGTCAACGGCCGCATCGATTTCGAAGGCAAGGGCGCGCCCGGTACGCAAAAACCCGGCATGTATCCGTGGTTCGAAGTGCCCGGTGTGCGCAAGCGCGATACACGCATTGTGTGCGGCCACTGGTCGGCGCTAGATCGTTTCGCCGGCATAGGCGTGTACGGCATCGACACCGGCTGCGTGTGGGGTGGAAAGCTCACGGCGCTGCGTCTGGATTGCGAAGAGTCGCAGTACATCACGGTGAATGCGGAGCCGCATCGCAAGCGGTTGCCGGGCGGGGATTGATCGCTACCTGCCCCCTCTCCCCAAAAGGGAGAGGGAACTAGGCGTGCTCAGTTCAATTGCCCGTGGCAGTGCTTGTACTTCTTGCCGGAACCACACGGACATGGATCGTTACGCCCTACCTTCGGCCCCGCCACCACCGGTTCGGTAGCCACGGTTGCCTGTGTGGCAGGCGCAACATCCATACCCAGCGCACCACCGACAGGTGCACCGCCGCCGGTGGCCTGCATCTGGCGCGCCATGCGCTCGGCCAAGCGTTGCTGCTCAGCTTCCATCGCGGCGACTTCTTCTTCGCTGCGAATGCGGATGCGCGCGAGCATCTGGATCACTTCGGTCTTGATACGCGCCAGCATCTGCGAGAACAGCTCGAAGGATTCGCGCTTGAACGCCTGCTTGGGATCCTGCTGCGCATAGCCTCGCAGATAGATGCCCTGGCGCATGTAATCCATGCTGGAAAGATGTTCCTTCCACGCGTTGTCCAGCACGCTCAGCATGATGTGCTTCTCGAGCTGACGCATGGTTTCCGTGCCGATCTGCTTTTCCTTGGCCTGGAACATTTCCTCGACCAACGTGCGCGCGTGTTCCGACACGGTGTTGGCATCAGCTTCGGATTGCTGTTCCAGCCACGGTTTTAGCTGGGCGGAGATGCCGAAATCGCTCTCCAGCTCACGCTCCAGGCCCGCGATGTCCCACTGCTCGTCAATGCTGTCAGCGGGCACGTAGCGGCGTACCAGGTCGGTGGCCACATCTTCGCGGATGTCGGCGATGGTGGCGGAGACTTCTTCTTCCTCCAGCAACTCGTCGCGCTGGCGATAGATCACCTTGCGCTGATCGTTGGCAACGTCGTCGTATTCGAGCAGGTTTTTGCGGATGTCGAAGTTGTGTTGCTCGACCTTGCGCTGCGCCTTTTCGATCTGGCGACTGATCATGCGATCTTCCAGCGCCTCGTCTTCCTTCATGCCGAAGCGCTTCATCCAGCGCACCAGGCCTTCACCGCCGAAGATGCGCAGCAGGTTGTCCTGCAGCGACAGATAGAAACGCGAGGAACCCGGGTCGCCCTGACGACCGGAACGGCCGCGCAGCTGGTTGTCGATACGGCGGGATTCGTGACGCTCGGTGCCTACGATGTGCAGGCCGCCGGCGGCGATCACTTGCTCATGGCGCTTCTGCCAATCCGTCTTCACGCGTGCGCGATCGGCGTCGGTGGCCTCCGGCGGGAGTGCCGCCAGCGCGGCTTCCAGGCTGCCGCCGAGCACGATGTCGGTACCGCGGCCGGCCATGTTGGTGGCGATGGTAACGGCGCCGGGCATGCCGGCATTCGCCACGATGTGCGCTTCGCGTTCGTGCTGCTTGGCGTTGAGCACTTCGTGCGGGATTTTTTCCTTGCTTAGCAGGTTGGACAGGAGCTCGGACACGTCGATCGACGCCGTGCCGACCAGCACCGGCTGGCCGCGCTTGTGGCAGTCCCTGATGTCCTCGATCACCGCCTTGTACTTCACGTCCTGGCCGAGGAACACCATGTCCGCGTTGTCCACGCGAATCATCGGCTTGTGGGTGGGAATCACCACCACTTCCAGGCCGTAGATGGTCTGGAACTCGTACGCTTCGGTGTCGGCCGTACCGGTCATGCCGGCCAGCTTTTTGTACATGCGGAACAGGTTCTGGAAGGTGACCGTGGCCAGGGTCTGGTTCTCGCGCTGGATCGGCACACCTTCCTTCGCTTCCACCGCCTGGTGCAGACCGTCGGACCAGCGACGGCCCTGCAGCGTACGGCCGGTGAATTCGTCGACGATGATCACTTCGCCGTCGCGCACGATGTAATCGACGTCACGCTGGTAGATCGCGTTCGCACGCAGCGCGGCGTTGAGGTGATGCACGATGGCGAGATTGCGCGCGTCGTACAGGCTGCTTTCCGAATCGATCACTTTCGCCTGCTGCAGCAATTCTTCCGCATGCTGCATGCCCTCTTCGGAGAGATGCACCTGCTTCTGCTTTTCGTCGACCCAGTAATCGCCCGGACCGTCTTCTACCGACTGGCGGGTCATGCGCGGCACGAGTTTGTTCACCGCGATGTAGAGCTGCGGCGAATCTTCGGCCGGGCCGGAGATGATCAGCGGCGTGCGCGCTTCGTCGATAAGAATGGAGTCCACTTCGTCGACGATGGCGTAGTGCAGGCCGCGCTGCACGCGCTGCTCCTTGGACAACGCCATGTTGTCGCGCAGGTAGTCGAAGCCGAATTCGTTGTTGGTGCCGTAGGTGATGTCCGCAGCGTAAGCGGAGAACTTGTCGGCGTGATCCATACCCGGATACACCACACCCACGCTCATGCCAAGGAAGTTGTACAGCTTGCCCATCTGGGCGGCATCGCGCCTGGCGAGGTAGTCATTGACGGTGACGACGTGGGTGCCCTTGCCTTCGAGCGCGTTGAGGTACACCGACGCGGTAGCTACCAGGGTCTTGCCTTCACCGGTGCGCATTTCGGCGATCTTGCCCATGTGCAGCACCATGCCGCCGATCAGCTGCACGTCATAGTGGCGCATGCCGAGTACGCGCTTGGCGCCCTCGCGTACCACGGCGAAGGCTTCCGGCAGCAGCTTGTCCAGCGTCTCGCCGCTGGCTAGGCGTTGCTTGAACTCCTCGGTTTTGCCGCGCAGGGCCTCGTCGCTGAGCTTTTCGAACTCAGGCTCCAACGCGTTGATACGCGCGACGTTTTTGGAGAGCTGGCGCAGTACTCGGTCGTTACGGCTGCCAAAGAGGCTCGTCAGGGCACGATTAAGCATCGATCTTCCGGATCTGGAAACTGAGGGAGCCCATCGGAGTCAATCCGGGCGGGCAAAGGTTTGATGATACTAGGGTCCGCCGGGTATCCCAAACGCGGAAGTCACGGCGTATCCACGCCAGGGGTGGCGGTACGGCGGCCCGCTTTCAAGGGTGCCGCCGACGGGTGCGTTGCGTTCGGTCAGCGATGGTTCTTGACGTACGCCAGCGGATTGACCACGCGGCCGTTGTACCAAACCTCGAAATGCACGTGCGCGCCAGTGGAGCGGCCGGTCGAACCAATTTCCGCGATTTCTTCGCCCACGCGGACATGCTGGCCCGGACGCACCAGCAGCTTGCTGGCATGCGCGTAGCGGGTCATGTAGCCGTTGCCGTGATCGATTTCCACCACGTTGCCGTAGCCGCTGCGCACGCCTGTGAAAGTCACCATGCCCTCGGCGACAGTACGTATCGTGCTACCGAACGGCGCCGCGATATCCAGGCCGGTATGACGTGCCGCGAGGCCATCAAAAGGATCCGCGCGTACACCGAAATACGAAGAGATGTAACCGTCTGCCGGCATGCCGGTGGGTTTCAGGTTCGAATCGATGCGCGCATTCAGCAGCAGGCTCTGCATCGCGTTCAATTGGGCCTGTTGCGTCTCGAACTGGGTGGCCAGTTGGCTGATACCGGTATCCAGCGTTTGCGGCAGCGCGTAGGAGCTGCTGCCGTCCGTCACTTCGACGCCGCCGACCGGGGGCGGCTGGTCGAAATTGAATTCGTTGCTGTCTAGCTTGCCCACCTGCACCAGGCGTTCGCCCAGTGCATTGATGCGGGTCGCCTGGGCTTGCAGCTGGCCGAGCTTGATGGCCAGCGCATCGAGCTGCCGGTGCGCGTCTTCGCGCAGGTCGCCCAGCTGCTGGTCCTGGATTTTCACTTGCTGATGCAGCGCATCGATTTCGGCCAGCGCACGATCGCGGGGGCTGGCCACCGCCAGCGCCATGCCGGCTCCCACGCTTGCCAACGCCAGCACGATGACCGCTCCGATACCGCATACACGCCAGCGCAGGCGAGGGTTGGCGAGATCCAAGGTTTTGGGCACCTTCCCTGCGCGTGAGACGAGTATGATTTGCATGTCTTTACCAGTTCTAGGTTTTTTTACTGATGCAGCGCGATGTACCTACTTCCCACCGCACCGGTCAGGGCCCCCGGCCCATCACCGATGTCGGTCCTGTCGCTGCGCTGGCCAAACAAGCCGGCAAGCTGGAAGCATTGGACCGCGCGCTACGCCAGACGTTGCCATCGCCCCTGCGTGAGCAGGTCAGATTCGCCAATTTCCGCGACGACCGTCTTGTATTCCTGGCTTCCTCGCCGGCCTGGGCATCGCGCCTGCGTCTTCAACAGACGCAGATCCTCGCTGCCGCACGCGCCATCGGCGCAAATGCCAGCTCAGTGACCGTGAAAGTGGCCCCCCTTCCTCCGCCTGACCCGCAGCCGGAGCAATCAAAACCGCTTTCGACCGCCGCGGCGCTTCATCTGAAGGCCGCTGCGGGTTCCATCCACGATCCCGAATTACGGGCAATGTTCCTGGAACTGGCGTCCGTCGCCGAAACCGCGGATTCCAAACCTTCCGCAACACCCTGAGCTGCGGGCGTCATACCGTGGAAAGGCGAACAGCCGCCTACCTCGATGCGGAAGACGGTTTTATACCACGGCGTGCACCACCCAGGTCTCTATGCCCCGTGGTCATAACGTGAACGCGGGGACGATAAAAGTGTGATGAAGATCACAAAATTGAACAGACCGGCTCCGGGGGGCCGGTCTGCAGGGTGACGCAGGCAATTTTCAGATCGCCTGGGCGGGATGGGCGTAGGAGATCGGGGCGGTGGCCGGATCGTCCTGATAGCTGACTTCTTCCCACGCCGTGGCGTCGGCCATCAGCGCGCGTAGCAGCTTGTTGTTCAACTCGTGACCAGACTTGTGCGCGTAGTACGCGCCGATCAGGCTGTGGCCGAGCAGATAGAGATCACCGATCGCGTCGAGGATCTTGTGTTTGACGAATTCGTCTTCGTAGCGAAGGCCGTCTTCGTTGAGCACGCGGTAGTCGTCGAGCACCACGGCGTTATCCATCGAACCGCCGAGCGCAAGATTGTGTTCGCGCAACATCTCGATATCGCGCATGAAGCCGAAGGTACGTGCGCGGCTCACTTCCTTGACGAACGAGGTGGTCGAGAAGTCGATTTCTGCGCGCGAGGTGCGCTTGGAGATGATCGGGTGATTGAACTCGATCGAGAAACCGACTTTGAAGCCTTCAAACGGCTCGAAACTGGCCCATTTGTCGCCTTCCTGCACCTTCACCGGCTTCTTGATGCGGATGAAGCGCTTCGCCGCCGACTGCTCTTCAATGCCGGCCGACTGCAGTAGGAAGACGAACGGACCGGCGCTGCCGTCCATGATCGGCACCTCTGGCGCGGAAAGATCGACATACGCATTGTCGATCCCTAAACCTGCCATCGCCGACAACAAGTGTTCCACGGTTGAAACACGCACGTCACCGTTGACCAACGTAGTGGACAAACGCGTGTCACCTACGTGATCGGGACGAGCATGAATCTCTACCGGAGGATTGAGATCGGTGCGACGGAAAATGATGCCGGTATTCGCTGCTGCCGGACGCAATGTCATGTAGACCTTGTCGCCGGTATGCAGACCGACGCCGGTAGCACGGATGATATTTTTGAGCGTACGCTGCTTAATCATTTATTGGGTACCTGTAGGGGCAGCAGCCAATTCGAGCTGGGATGCTAACACAGTCTTAACCTGCGGAAAAACAAACCGTACCGTACCGTCCGGTCAAGCCTTCATTTCCCTTTCATCAAATAATGCGATTCATTCGCATCCCGATGCTGCAAGCACTACAGGTAAATCAAGTACTTGCGATTCGACACAGAATCCCTTGCCGGGGACGGGAAGATCCGGCAACGGGATTCCGGACCGGCGGCGCGAATCCTCCACGCCAGCCAATCGTGCGCCATCCTCAAGATCGCACTGTCTATCGCATTCAACGCACGAACGCGACGCCAGCCGACATCAGTGATGTCCCCTGTCACAGCCAATGACCCGGCGGCGAAAGGTGGCGGAAAGGAAGAATACCCTCCTTGCCCGGCACAGGGAACACTGACAAGTTAATGCGTCGTTAGTTCATGCTCCACCTACTTCTTCACATTTTCTTAGTGCCCTTTAGTCGGCCTGACGGCGCAAGAAGGCCGGAATATCCAGGTAATCGAAGCTCGGATCGGCGCTCTTGGCCGGACCTTCGCCCCCGCGCGGGTTGCTCGCCACGATTTCCGGCTGGGCGTAATCCACCACTTCGTTGCCGGTACCGGTACGCAGGACCATCGGACGCGGACGTGCGCGCATTTCCACCTGCTGGGTCGCCTGGCGAATCGGCTGGCGGGCGGTGGCACGGTTGAGACCAGTGGCCACCACCGTCACGCGTACGTCATCCTGCATTTCCGGATCCAACGAGGTACCGATCACCACCGTGGCGTCTTCGCTGGCGAAGTCGTGGATGATGCGGCCGATCTCGTCGAACTCGCGCATGGTGAGGTTCGGACCGGCGGTGACGTTCACCAGGATGCCGCACGCGCCGTTGAGATTGACGTCTTCCAGCAGCGGATTGTTGATCGCCGCTTCCGCCGCCGCCTGCGCGCGGTCGTCGCCACGGGCGGTACCCGAGCCCATCATCGACAGACCCATTTCACTCATTACCGTGCGCACGTCGGCAAAGTCGACGTTGATCAGGCCCGGGCTGGTGATGAGATCAGCGATGCCCTGCACCGCGCCCTGCAGCACGTCGTTGGCGGCCTTGAACGCATTGAGCAGCGTGACCTCGCGACCCAGCACCGACAGCAACTTCTCGTTCGGCACGGTGATCAGCGAATCGACGTGCTGCGACAGGTCTTCGATGCCCTTGAGCGCAACCTGCATGCGGCGACGGCCTTCGAACGGAAATGGCTTCGTAACCACTGCAACCGTCAGAATGCCTTTTTCTTTGGCGAGCTGAGCAACGACCGGAGCCGCGCCCGTACCCGTGCCACCGCCCATGCCGGCGGTGATGAACACCATGTCCGCACCGTTGAGCATTTCCTCGATGCGCTCGCGATCTTCCAGCGCGGCCTGGCGGCCCACTTCCGGATTAGCGCCCGCGCCCAGGCCCTTGGTGACATTGGCGCCCAGCTGCAGGTGCGTGCGGCCACCGCAGCCTTTCATGGCTTGTGCGTCGGTGTTGCAAACCACGAAATCGACGCCGTCGATGTTGGAGTTGAGCATGTGCGCCACGGCGTTACCGCCGCCGCCGCCCACGCCGATGACTTTGATCACCGCATTCGGTGCCAGTTTTTCGACCAGTTCAAACATTTCCCGTCCTCCGTAGAGCTTTCGTTGTCGTTGTAACCAAGGTTCGACTCCTGTCTTGCCGTGGTGGTGAGCGAACCTCCATTCGCCCTGGCTGCGCCTCCTGCGCCACCTAACTCATTCGTTTCTAAAAATTCTTGGTGATCCACGTGCGCAGCTTGTCGACCAAGCCGCCCACGCTGCCACCGGCCGGACCGCTCGCGCGCATACCGCCGGAACGCGCGCCATGCAGCAACAGGCCCACGCCGGTGGAATGCAGCGGATTGGCGATCACTTCGCCCAAGCCCACTACGTGCTGCGGCACGCCGATGCGCACCATCTTGTGGAAAATCTCTTCCGCCAACTCCAGCGCTCCTTCCATACGCGAAGCGCCGCCAGTGAGCACCACACCAGCAGCGACTAGGCTGTCGTAGCCGGAACGGCGCAGCTCGTCCTGCACCATCTCGAAGATTTCTTCGTAGCGCGCCTGCACGCTCTGCGCGAGCGACTGCCGCGCCAGCCGACGCGGCGGACGATCGCCCACGCTCGGCACTTGAATGGTTTCTTCCGCGTGCGCGAGTTGCGCCAGCGCGCAGGCGTATTTGATCTTGATCTCTTCGGCATGCGCAGTCGGTGTGTGCACGCCGTAGGCGATATCGTTGGTGACCTGGTCGCCGCCCACCGGCAGCGACCTGGTGTAGCGGATAGCTCCTTGCGTGAAGATCGCGATATCCGTGGTACCCGCGCCGATATCGACCAGGCACACGCCCAGCTCACGCTCGTCATCCGTAAGCACCGACTTCGCGCTCGCCACCGCCGACGGCACCAGCTCGTCGACAGAAAGTCCGCAACGCTGGATGCACTTGCTGATGTTCTGCACCGCCGCTGCCGCACCGGTCACCAAGTGCACCGACGCTTCCAGTCGCACGCCGCTCATGCCGACAGGCGAGCGGATGCCGTCCTGGCCGTCGATGCGGTACTCCTGAGACTCCTTATATAAGACCTTCCGATCGGCTGGGATCGCCACCGCGCTCGCCGCTTCCAGCACCTGGTCGAGATCACCGGGCGCCACTTCGCGATCGCGGATCGCCGCCGTGCCGTGCGAGTTGCGTGTTTCCAAGTGGCTGCCGGAAATGGAGGCATACACCGAACGAATATCGCAACCGGCCATCAGCTCGGCTTCTTCCACCGCGCGCTGGATCGAATGCACGGTGGATTCGATATCCACCACCGAACCGCGCTTCATGCCGCGCGACACATGCGAACCGATACCAATCACCTCGATCGGTTCGCCCGGCTCGTACTCGCCCACGATCGCCACCACTTTCGAGGTGCCGATGTCGAGGCCGACGACCAATTGCTTTTCGTTTTTGCCTTTCATGTGCGTGGCGTGCCTCCGGCATCAGGAGCGGTCGGGGCGGCCGTCGCTTGCGGCCATTTCACGGCGAAACCATTGGTGTAACGAAGATCGGCATACTCGAAACCTTGCGAGTGACCCGCGGCCACCTGTGGATACACATCGAGGAAACGGCGCAGACGCCGACCGGCCTGGCCGCGATCGCCGATCACGATCTGCGCGCCGGTATCCGTGGCGACGCTCCAGCTGCCGCGTTCGGTCAACGTGACGCCGGTGATCTTTAGATGCGTACCGACAAACGCCTTCTGCACGTCGGCGAAGAAGCTCACCACTTCGGCCAGGTGATCGTCGGGACCGCGCAAGTCGGGCAGTTGGTTGTAATCGGCCGCATCCGGCACGTTGAATACCTTGCCTTCGCGACTGATCAGCGCATTGGTGTTCCAACGCGCGAACGGCTGACGTTCATACACGCGCAACAGCAAGGTATCGGGCCAGCGCTTGCTCGCTTCCACCGATTCCACCCATGGCAACGCGGCCACCGCTTTCTGCACAGCATCGAGATTCAGCGCAAAGAAGCCTTTGCCCAGGCGCGGTTGCACGGCGGCGCGGATCTGCTCCGCGCTTACGTGCTTGAACTCGGCCTGCACCGTCAACTGGGTGACCGGCCAGCGGTCGGCGGCAAACCAGCCGCTCAACACGCCGACGATCGGCAAGACCACCAAGGCGATGGCCAGGCACCAGGCGACGAGGCGAATGCTTCCCCTCATTGCGTCTCCCTGAAACTGGTTTCGAGTACCCGCCAGCACAGTTCCTGGTAATCGATGCCAGCGACGGCCGCCGCCTTCGGCACCAACGAATGCGAAGTCATGCCCGGCGCGGTGTTCACTTCCAGCAGCCAGTTGCGACCTTCGCGATCGCGCATCACGTCGACGCGGCCCCAGCCGAAGCAGCCCAGCGCATCGAACGCTTCCAGCGAAAGCGCGCGCAGCGAGGCTTCCGCTTCGCCTTCCAGGCCGGGGCAGATGTAGCGCGTGTCTTCGGCGATGTACTTCGCGTTGTAGTCGTAGAACGCGCCCTTCGGCACGATGTGGATGCTCGGCAAAACTTGGCGACCAAGCATGCCGACGGTGAGTTCGTCGCCGACGATCAGCGTTTCCATCAGCAGATCGCCCGGATATTTCTCGGCCAGTGCCACGGCGGCGTCGAGATCCTTCTCCTCGAACACGCGCGTCACACCCACGCTGGAACCTTCGCACGCGGGTTTCACAATCAACGGAAAACCGATTTCCTTCGCCGCAGCGTGCATGTCGGCGCCGCGCGGCAGCGCCACGAATTTCGGCGTCGGCAAACCCAGCGATTGCCACACGCGTTTGGAACGCGTCTTGTCCATCGAGAGCGCGGAACCCAGCACGCCCGAACCGGTGTACGGCACGTGCAACGATTCCAGCGCACCCTGTAGCACGCCGTCTTCACCACCACCGTGCTGACCATGCAGGATATTGAACACGCGCGCGAAATGCCCCGCGCGCAGGGCATCCAGCAGTGCAGGAATGCCGTCGATCGCATGCGCATCCACGCCGCGCGCCTTCAGCGCCGTCAGCACGTTGCGGCCGGAATCGAGCGATACCTCGCGCTCGGCCGAGCTACCGCCCATCACCACGGCGACACGGCCAAACTGGGCGGGATCGGTGATCTTTCTCATGTTTCGCTGGTCCTCAAATGGCCGGTTTGCGCCAACTCCACCGCCGCCGCGCCGATATCACCGGCACCGAGTAGCAGCAGCAAATCACCGTCGCGTAGCAGCGTGGGCAATGTGTCTTTTAGTTCGCGCGGGTGACTGATCAGCACCGGATCGACCTTGCCGCGCGCACGCACCGCACGTGCCAGGGCGCGGCCATCCGCGCCTGCGATCGGCGCTTCACCGGCGGGATAGACCTCAGTGAGCACCAGCACGTCGGCTTCAGCCAGCACGTTGGCGAAATCGTCGAGCAGATCGCGCGTACGGCTGTAGCGATGCGGCTGAAAGCCCACCACCAGGCGGCGTTCCGGCCAACCACCGCGCGCAGCGGCGAACACGGCGGCAAGCTCGCGCGGATGATGGCCATAGTCATCAACCAACATGACGTTGCCATGATCGATTGCGATCTCGCCGCGACGATGGAAACGGCGGCCGACACCCTGGAAATTCGCCAGCGCATGCGCGATCGCTTCGGGTTCCACGCCAAGCTGCCAACCGATGGATGCGGCCGCCAACGCGTTCAGCACGTTGTGCCGCCCTGGCAAATTGAGCACGACCGGGATCGACTTGCCCATACCTGACAACAGCAGATCGAAATGCATTTCGAAACCCTGCTGCCGCACATTGATGGCACGCACGTCCGCCTGCTCGGCGTCGATCCCATACGTCATCACGCGGCGCGTGGTCAGCTTGGCGAGTTCGGTCACTTCCGGATCGTCCATGCACAGCACGGCCAGGCCGTAGAACGGCAGGCGATGCAGGAAATCCGAGAACGCCTTGCGCACCAGCGCGAAATCGCCCTGGTAGTTCTCCAGGTGATCTGCGTCGATATTGGTGACCACTGCAATCACCGGCGATAGCAGCAGGAACGAACCGTCTGATTCGTCCGCTTCCGCGACGATGTACTGCCCGGTACCGAGCCGCGCATTGGCGCCTGCAGCGTTCAACTGACCGCCGATCACGAAGGTGGGGTCGTAATTGGCTTCGGCCAGCACACTGGCGACCAGGCTCGTTGTGGTGGTCTTGCCATGGGTGCCGGCGATGGCGATGCCGCGACGGAAACGCATCAGCTCGCCAAGCATTTCCGCGCGCGGAATTACCGGGATGCGCGCTTCACGGGCGGCGACCAGCTCCGGGTTGTCGGTCTTGATTGCGCTTGACGTGACCACGACATCCGCATCGCCGACATGTGCCGCCGCATGACCGATGCGCACGTCGATGCCGAGCTGGCGCAGGCGCTGCGCGGTCGGTGATTCGCTGCGATCCGAACCAGACACGGCGTAGCCGAGGTTGTGCAGCACTTCGGCGATGCCGCTCATGCCCACGCCGCCGATGCCGATGAAGTGCACACGGCGGAAGGTCACCATCAAGTCTTCGTGCGCAAGCAAGCGACGCGGCGTCATGCGGCCACCTCCACGCAGGCGCGCGCGATGTCCGCGGCGGCATCCGGCTTGGCCAGCGTGCGCGCGGCTTCCGCCATCGCCAGCAGCTTGGCGCGATCGCTCAGCAACGCGGTCAGACGCTGCGCCAAATCCTTCGTATTCAAATCACGTTCCTGGATCAATTCGGCTGCACCGGCGGCGACCAGCGCCTCGGCGTTGCGGGTCTGGTGGTCGTCGACTGCATGCGGGAACGGCACCAGCACTGCGCCCAGACCGCACGCAGTCAGCTCGGCGAGTGTCAGCGCACCGGCGCGGCACACGGCAAGATCGGCCCATGCATACGTGCCGGCCATGTCTTCGATGAACGGCACGATGCGCGCTTCCACACCGGCATCGGCATAGGCTTTGCGCGCTTCGTCGATGCCGCGATTACCGCATTGATGCAGCACCTCCGGCCGTTGCTCACTGGGCAGTTGCGCGAGCGCCTGCGGCACAGACGTGTTCAGTGCGCGAGCACCAAGGCTGCCACCCAATATCAACAGACGCGGTTTGCCGCTGCGCTCGGCCATGCGCTGTGCCGGCGCCGGCAGCGATGCAATCGCGCCGCGTACCGGGTTACCCACCCACTGCGCATTCGGCAGGCTGTCCGCAAAACCAGCCATCACGCGACGCGCGTGCTGCGCTAGTTTGCGATTGGTGAAGCCGGCCACGCGATTTTGTTCGTGCACCAGCAGCGGCCGATGCAACAGCCGCGCGGCGACCCCGCCGGGGCCGGCCACGTAACCGCCCATCGACAGCACGCTGCGCGGCTTGAGCCGATGCAGCACCGCCAGCGACGAAAGCAGCGCGCGCAGCAACATCCACGGCGCGAGCACGCGTGTCTTCAGTCCCTTGCCGCGCAAACCGCCCACGGCAATCGTGTGCAGCTCGATGCCGTGCGCCGGCACCACCTTGGTTTCCATGCCGCCCTGCGCACCCAGCCATACCACCGGCACGCCCTGCGCGCGCAGCGTTTCCGCCACGGCAAGGCCGGGGAAGATGTGACCGCCGGTGCCGCCAGCCATGATCAGCACGGGTGCCTGCGCGCTCATGCCGCCACCGCCTCGCGCTCACGCGCATTATTCGGATTGGCGTCCGGCACTGCGGCGGCTGGCACGCGCGTGGCCATCTGCCGTGCATCGAGTGCGCGATAGATTTCGAACGTCGCGCGCAGCAGCACGCCCGCCATCGCACAGGTAAGCACGATCGACGAACCGCCGTAGCTGATCAGCGGCAAGGTGAGGCCCTTAGTCGGCAACGCGCCGAGATTCACGCCAATCGACACCATCGTCTGCAGACCGATCATCAGCGAGATGCCGAACGCGATGTAGCCGGCGAAGCGCTGACCGACTTCCACGCCCTTCAGCCCCACGTGCAGGCCGCGCCACACGGTCAGCGCAAACAGTCCTATCACCGCGATAATGCCGAACAAGCCAAGCTCTTCGCCGATCACCGCGAAGATGAAGTCGGTGTGCGCCTCGGGCAGATACGACAGCTTCAGCACGCTCGAACCGAGGCCCACGCCCATCCACTCGCCGCGGCCGATCGCCATTAGCGACTGCGTGAGCTGGAAGCCGTCGTTGAACGGATCCTTCCACGGATCCATAAACGAAGTGAGGCGCTTCATGCGATAGCTTTCGCTGGTCGCCGCGATCGCCAACAGCGGCATCAGCGGCAAGCCCATGATGAAAAGAAAAATCGGCCGCGCGCCGCCCAACCACACCAATGCGATCGTTACCGCAATCACCAGCGTGGCTGAACCGAAGTCCGGCTGCGCGAGCAGCAGCAGCACGATCACACCCGACACCGCGATCGGCTTGATCAGCCCAAGGAAACGCGTCTCGATGCTCTCGCGATGGCGCACCAGATAGCTGGCCAAATACACCACCAGAATCAGCTTCACCGCTTCCACTGGCTGGAACGAGGTGACGACAAGATTCAGCCAGCGCCGCGCGCCGTTGAGCCGCATACCAAGGTGCGGCACGAACACTGCCAGCAGCATGATGAAGGCCACCAGCATCAGGAAGAAGGCGTGCTTCTCCACCACCTTGAGCTCGGTGCGCATGGCGACGCCTGCCGCAACCATGCCGAGCGCGAGGTATATAAGGTGGCGCTTCAAGTAGTAGAACTCACCCATGTGCGTACTGTCGGCCACGGCGATCGAGCTGGACGTCACCATCACGACACCCACACAAGCAAGGCCGACCAAGGCCACCAGCAGCGGCAAGTCGAACTTGCCGCGCGGGCCCTGCCGGCGTTTTGCCTGAGTTGTGTCGAAGCCGAACATCGATCAACGCACCTTCAAGGTTGCCAAGCCAATGAGCACCAGCACCACGCTGATGATCCAGAACCGCACGATGACCCGAGGCTCGGGCCAGCCTTTCAATTCGAAGTGGTGATGGATCGGCGCCATCCGGAAGATGCGCTTGCCGGTCATCTTGAAGCTCGCGACCTGCATCATCACCGACACCGTTTCCATCACGAACACGCCACCCATGATCAGCAGCACGATCTCCTGCCGCACGATCACCGCGATCGCCGCCAGTGCCGCACCAATGGCCAGCGCACCGACGTCGCCCATGAACACCTGAGCGGGATAAGTGTTGAACCACAGGAAACCCAAGCCCGCACCCGACAATGCACCGCAGAAGATCGCCAGCTCGCCCGCGCCGGGAATCGAGGGAATGCCTAAGTATTCGGAGAACACGCGATTGCCGGCCAGGTACGCGAACACGCCGAGCGCGCCCGACACCAGCACGGTCGGCATGATCGCCAGGCCATCCAGGCCATCGGTGAGGTTCACCGCGTTGGAGAACCCCACGATCATGAAATAAGCGAGCACGATGAAGAGCGCGCCCAGCGGCACCGCCACATGCTTGAATACCGGCACATACAGCGCCGTTTCCGCCGGAAGCGACGCCGTGTGAAAGAGGAACCACGCCGCGCCGACGCCGAACACCGACTGCCAAAAATACTTCCAGCGCGATGCAAGCCCGCGGCTGTCTTTCAGCACCAGCTTGCGGTAATCGTCGTAGAAACCGATCGCGCCGTAGCAGAGCAGCACCAGCAGCACCAGCCACACGTAGCGGTTGTTGAGGTCCACCCACAACAGCGTAGCGATGGCGACCGAAAGCAAAATCATCACGCCGCCCATGGTCGGCGTGCCGGCCTTGGACAAATGCGACTGCGGGCCTTCCTTGCGCACTACCTGGCCGGCCTTGAGGGCGGCGAGCTTGCGAATGAGCGCGGGACCGAACAGCAGCGACATCGCCATCGCAGTCAGCGCTGCCATGATCGTGCGGAAGGTGATGTACTGGAACAGATGTGGCGTGGCGAAATGCCGGGAGAACCATTCGGCCAATTCAAGCAGCATGAGGTGCTCCCTCCTCTGGCCGGCGCTTGAGCGCAGCCACCACGTGTTCCATGCCCGCCGAGTGCGAGCCCTTCACCAGGCAGGTGACGCCGGCATGCAGTTCCGCGCGCAAGGCGTCGATCAACGCCGCCTTGTCGGCGAAATGTGTAGCGCCCGCACCGAATGTCTCGACCGCGGCTGCGTTCAACGGCCCCACCGCAAACAAGCGGTCGATGCCTTTTTCGCGAGCATGACGGCCGACGCCTGCATGCAGCGCACGTGCATCCGCGCCCAACTCGGCCATGTCGCCCAGCACCAGCCAGCGCTCGCCGTCAGCTAGCGCCAGCGTGTCGATCGCTGCGTACATGGAGCTGGGATTAGCGTTGTAGCTGTCGTCGATCAGCGTCCAGCCGTCCGGCATCGCGATGCGCTTCAGGCGCCCTTCTACCGCAGTGGCCTGTTCCAGACCTGCGACGATGGTGTCGATCGGCACGTCCAGCGCCAACGCGATGCTGCTCGCCGCCAATGCGTTGGCGATGTTGTGGCGACCGGGCAACGGCAATTGCACTTCGGCGTCGCCATGTGGCGTGCTCAACACGAAGCGTGAACCGTCCAAGCGCTGCTCCAGAATTTCTGCGCCCACATCAGCCTTGTGATCCAGCCCGAAGCGCAGCACGCGACGTCCGCCCGCCAAGCCAGCAAAGAAGCTGGCGAAGGCATCGTCGGCGTTAATCACCGCCACGCCGTCTGCAGGCAGTGCGCGATATAGCGCGCCCTTGGTTTCAGCCACCATTTCAATCGTACCCATCCGCTCAAGATGCGCTGGCGCGATGAGATTCACGAGGCCGATATCGGGCCGCGCGATGGCAGCGAGATATTCGATATCGCCGGGCTTGCCCGCACCCATTTCGAGCACGGCGTATTCGGTGTCTTCAGGCATCCACAGCAAGGTCAGCGGCAGGCCGATTTCGTTGTTGTAGCTGCCGGTGTTGACGTGCGTGCGGCCGTGCCGCGACAAGATCGACGCGGTGAGCATCTTCACGGTGGTCTTGCCATTCGAACCGGTGATGCCGATCACTCGCGCATTGCGCTGCGCGCGCACGGCACTAGCCAGATCACCCAGCGCCAGCTCGGAACTCTCCACTTCCACCTGTGGTAGATCGCTTTCCACGCGATGCTCGACCAAGGCGGCTACTGCGCCGCGCGCTTTCGCGTCGGCGAGATAGGTGTGGCCATCCACGCGCTCGCCCTTGAACGCGACGAATAGATCGCCCGATTGCACTTTGCGCGAATCGATCGCGACGCCGGTGACGCTGGCATCGACGCCGTGCAGATGTCCGTGCGTCCACATGGCGATGGCGCTGAGCCGCATCATGCGCGGTTCTCCAGGGCGATGCGTGCCACCGACATATCGTCAAATGCGCGCTTGCCGCCCGCGCTTTCCTGGTAGGTTTCGTGCCCTTTGCCCGCAATCAACACGACATCTCCAGTGTGAGCCATCTTCAACGCAGCGCGAATTGCGGCTTCGCGATCGCGAAGTACAGTGGCGGCTTGTGGCCGCGCCATGCCGGCCAGGATCTGCGCGACGATCGCGTCGCCGTCTTCACCGCGCGGGTTATCGTCGGTGACGATGGCGACGTCAGCCAGCCGCTCGGCGATCTCGCCCATCTGCGGCCGCTTGCCTGCATCGCGCTCGCCGCCGCAGCCGAACACGCAGATCAGCCGCGCCTCGCAATGCGCGCGCAGCGCGGTAAGCGCCTGCTCCAGCGCATCCGGCGTATGTGCGTAATCAACCACCACCAGCGGCAGACCATGCAGACCGCCGATACGATTCATGCGCCCGTTCACCGGCTCCAGCGCTTCGACCGCATCGACGATGCGCTCGAACGATTCACCCAACGCACCGAGGCAGCCGATGACGGTGAGCAGATTCGCCACGTTGAAACGGCCAAGCAGGCGGCTGCGGATCAACCGCTCGCCCCACGGTGTGCGCAATTTGAACGCAACGCCTTCGGCAGACGTGACGATGTGGGTGGCGACAATATCGGCGTGAACATCGCCGCTGCTCAGCCGCCATGCGCGCACGTTCGCCGGCAGTTTGCTGCTCAGCTGGCGGCCGAACGCGTCATCGATATTGATCACCGCCGCCTTCAGTCCACTCCATGCGAACAGCCTGGCCTTGGCTGCGCCATAGGCTTCCATGCTGCCGTGGTAGTCGAGATGATCACGTGTGAGATTGGTGAAGGCCGCTACTTCGAACGCCGTGGCGGCAACACGGCCTTGCTCCAACGCATGCGAAGACACTTCCATGGCCACGTGCGTGGCGCCGTCGCGGCGGAACTCGGCGAACAGGCGCTGCACGGCGATCGCATCGGGCGTGGTGCGTTCGCCCTCGCGCAGTTGGCCGTGCAGGCCAGCGCCGAGTGTGCCGATGGTGGCGGCGCGATGACCAAGTTTTTCCAGCGCCTGCGCCAGCAGTTGCACTGTGGAGGTCTTACCGTTGGTGCCGGTGATGCCGGTCACGCGCATCGCTTCGGATGGACGGCCAAAGAAGCGCGCGGCGATTTCACCCACGAAGGTGTGCAAACCATCAATCCACAACACCGGCACGCCAGGATCTTCCAGCTCGGCCGGGGCCGGCGTTTCGGCCAACACCACGCTGGCGCCGCGCTGCACCGCACCGCGCACGAATTCAATGCCGTGTCCGCGTGTGCCGCGCAGGGCGAAGAACGCGTCGCCGCGCTGCACCTGTCGCGAATCGAGCGAAAGCCCAGAAACGACAACAGGCCCTGCGGCCTTCGTTTCGGCGATGCCCTGCAACAGATGATCCAGGCGCTGGCCGCTCATGGCTCTACGGCCTCCGCGGCAGATTGATCATCCTGCTGTCCGTTCTGCGGCGGCGCGGTCCCGGCCAGACCGCCGCCGGCCTGCAGCGGACCACCCACGTACCAGCGGCCGATGTTGTCGGGCGGCACGTCGAGCAGGCGGAGCGCACCGGTCATCACGCTCTGGAACACCGGCGCAGACACGACGCCGCCGTAGTACACGTTCTTCTTGGGATTGTTGATCACCACCACGCCGACCAGACGCGGATCGGTGGCGGGCACGATGCCGGCAAACAGCGAGTTGTAGCTGTTCTTGGCATAGCCGCCGACCGAAGCCAGGTGCGCGGTGCCGGTCTTGCCCGCCACGATGTAGTTGGCGATCTGCGCGCGCGTGGCCGAGCCGCCTGGCGCGGTCACCGTCTCCAACATGTCGACCAGTTGCCGCGCGATGGTCGGCGAAATGATCTGCTTGCCCGGATCGCCATCGCCCTTGATGAAAGTGGGCGTGTGCACCATGCCGTTGTTCGCCAGCGTGGCGTAGGCCGTCGCCAGTTGCAGCGGTGTCACGTTGAGGCCGTAGCCATAGGCCATGGTGGCCTTTTCGATCGGCCGCCAGCTACGGCCCGGCTTGAGGAAACCCGCCGATTCGCCAGGAAAACCGCTGCCGGTGCTTTCGCCGAAGCCGAACGCGCGATACGTGTCGTAGACGAACTTGGTATCCAGCGACAACGCGATCTTGGCCGCGCCGATGTTGCTGGACTTGGTGAGCACGCCGGTAGGCGTGAGCATGCCGTTACCGCCCGATTCCACGTCGCGGATGTCCTTGCCCATGAACATCCAGTGGCCGTTGCCGGTGTCGACTAGCGGCGCGGTGGGCGTGTACTTGCCGCTGGAAAGACCGGCGGCCATGGTGAACGGCTTCATGGTGGAACCCGGTTCCACCACGTCGGTAACGGTACGATTGCGGCGCTGCGCGGGCTGACTGCTCGTGACCGCATTGGGGTTGTAGGTGGGCAGGCTCACCATGGCGAGAATCTCGCCGGTGCGCACGTCCATGATCACTATCTCGCCGGAATCGGCATCGAGATCCTGCAACTGCTTCTTCAGCTCGCTATAAGCGAGGAACTGGATGCGGCGATCGATGCTGAGCGTAATGTTCTGCCCCGGTTGCGGCGCATGCACCTGCTCCACGTCTTCCACGACGCGGCCCATGCGATCGCGGATCACGCGCTTCGCACCCGGCTTGCCGGCCAGCCAATTATCGAAAGCGAGTTCCAGGCCTTCTTGGCCGTGGTCGTCGATATTGGTGAAGCCGAGCACGTGCGCAGTCACTTCGCCGGACGGGTAGTAACGCTTGTACTCGCGCTGCCCGTTCACGCCGGGGACGCCCAGCGCAATTACCGCCTGCGCTGCTTCCGGGCTCATCTGCCGGCGCAGATAGGCGAAGTCGCGATCGGCGCGCTGTTCCAGGTATGACTTCAGATCGTCGGCCGTGGTGCCCAGCGTCTGTGCGAGCGCAGGAATGCGGTCGGGGTTGTCCAGCACCTCGGACGGCACACAGGTGATGGACACCATCGGCGTGGACACCGCCAGCGGTTCGCCGTTGCGATCGAAGATGGTGCCGCGCGACACCGGAATCGGCACCACGCGCAGGAAGCGCGCGTCGCCCTGATCCTGATAGAACTGCTTGCGCACCACCTGCAGATCGAAGGCGCGCGCCACCAATCCCAACGACGCAACGCCAAGCACGCTGATCACCAGCAGCATGCGCTGGCGCGTACTGGGGCCGGCGCCCTTGCGGCGGGAACTGGGCTTGGGTGCCATGGCTTGCTGCAGTCGGTTCATGGCCGCACCAACTGCACGTCCTGCGGACGCGGCGCGAACATGCCGAGCTTGGTGCGCGCCTCAGAGTCGATGCGGCGCGGCTCAGCCCAGGTGGCCTGCTCCAGCTCGAGCCGGCCATATTCGATATTCAGTTCGTCGCGCTGACTTTGTAGTTGGGAAAGCTGCACGAACAACGCGCGACTCTGGTGACGCGTCCACACGACTGCGATCGCGCTGATCAGCACAGCGGCGAGCAGAATCAGCAGGCTGAAGATGCCTACGATCCTCATGCGCTGCTCCCCACGGCGACCTTTTCGGCTACGCGCAGCACAGCTGAGCGCGCACGCGGATTCGCGGCCTGCTCGGCGTCGGAGGGAAACTGCGCCTTGCCGACAGCCACCAGCTTGGCGGGCGCGGCGGCCACGGGCGGACCGCGACGACTACCCTGCACGCGACCGGAGTGATCGCGGATGAACTGCTTCACCATGCGATCTTCCAGCGAGTGGAAGCTGATCACCGACAGGCGACCGCCGGGTGTGAGCCGTTCGAGCGCCGCCTCGAGTCCATGCTCAAGCGCCTCCAGTTCACCGTTCACACGGATGCGCAATGCCTGAAACGTGCGCGTGGCCGGATGCTTGCCGGGTTCACGGCGACCGATCACGCGTTCGACGAGTGCCGCCAGTTCACCGGTGCGGGTGATCGGCGACTCTTTGCGGTGCTCGACGATGACGCGGGCGATCTTGCGGCTGAAGCGCTCCTCGCCGTAGATCCACAACACGTCGGCGATTTCGCGCTCGTCAGCATGGGCGAGGAAATCCGCCGCGCTTTCGCCCTGCGTGGGATCCATGCGCATGTCTAGCGGCGCATCGGCCATGAAGCTGAAGCCGCGGGCGGCTTCATCCAACTGCGGCGAAGAAACGCCGATGTCGAGCAGGACCCCGTCGAGACCGGCAGCGGTTTCGTCCCATTCGGCGAGCGTGCAGAAATTGGCGTGGCGGATCGTCACGCGCGGATCGGCGGCGAATTCTTTCTGCGCGGCAGCGATGGCTTGCGGGTCGCGATCCATCAGCAGCAGGCGACCGTCGGGGCCTAGGCGCGACAGCACGGCGCGGGCGTGACCGCCGCGTCCGAACGTACCATCGAGATAACGCCCGCCTTCCCGCACGGCGAGACCCTCCACCGCTTCATTCAGCATCACCGGGATGTGCTGACGCTCGTCAGTCATGTCGCACTCCCGCTCTGGTTCTTTGTCATCCCGCGCCTTAAGACCGTCACCGGCCTAAAGACGCAGGTCCGCCATGTCGTCGCTGATTTCGTCTTCGCCGATGGTCTGGCGGATCTTGGCCAGGTGGGCTTGCTCGCTCCACAACTCGAACTTGTTGCCCATGCCCAGCAAAACCGCCTTTTTTTCGATACCTGCGGCCGTGCGCTGGCTGCCCGGTAGCAGGATGCGCATGGCGCTATCCGGCTCCACCATCGCCGCCGCGCCGACCAGCTTCATCTGCAAGGCGCGGTGCACAGCCTTCACGCTCGGCAAGGCGTTCACCTGGTCACGCACCTGCTCCCATTCGGCGTGCGGGAACAGCCAGAGGCAGCCCGACTCGAAGGGGTTGTAGGTAATCACCAGCCGATTGGCGCAGGCGTCCGTGACCAGCTCCCGATATGCGGTCGGGATGGCCAGTCGGCCTTTGTCATCGACGGTGATGGCGGTTTCGCCCTGGAACACGACCTAGGGAACTCCCACGAAATCCCACGATTTCACACAGGGCCCCACGATAGTCTCGCCCCTTGAGACTGTCAAGAATTTTTTGCTTGTGAATCAAGGAGAAAGGCAACAGTGTGGCCAAAATTCCAGCGATTTCTAGGAAGCACTCCGAGGTGCTTGATCGTGGTGGATTTTTTGTTCCAAACAGCCATTTCCTGACGAGCCATTCCGATGACAGTCTCGCCCTCGGCATGAACCGGCCATTCATACGGGCCATGCCACGCCGACGCCGCGCCCCTGACAACTACGGGGCGGCGGCGCTTACGGTGGAAGAAGGTGGAGTCGGCCTGTAAGCCGGGTTCTGTACGCCTTGCGACGCGACAGTCATTCCTCTCGGCCAGGCGTCGCCGCCTGGCTCCAGCAACCTACCCGGGAACAACGCGGGCCGCGTTATCGTTCCCCTATTCGGTCTTGCTCCGGGTGGGGTTTACCGTGCCACGCGGCGTTAGCCCCGCGCGCGGTGCGCTCTTACCGCACCATTTCACCCTTACCTGTGCCCTTTTGAGGCCATCGGCGGTTTGCTTTCTGTTGCACTGGCCGTCAGCTCACGCTGCCCAGGCGTTACCTGGCACCCTGCCCTGTGGAGCCCGGACTTTCCTCGACGCGCTCGCGCGCGACGCGACTGTCCGGCCGACTCCGATACGCAGTATAGCTGCGACGCACACGCGCATGAGCAAAAACGAATGGAAAAATCCGGGCGAAAACACCTTTCGCGCGAAGCCTCAACCTTCGCCCTTGTCACCATACAACATTTTCCGCGGCGCTCCCGTAATCGCAGCCGCCAACTTCGCCGCCTTCGTCGGCGGCAGCTCCTCGCGCAGAATCGCAAACACGCGCTGCCCCTCGGCGAGCTTCGCGTCCATATCATCGCCGCGGCCGGCGACCAACACCACGGATTCGCCGCGCTGCTGATTGGGATCGTTCGCCACGCGCTCCGCCAATTGCGACAAGGGTTCACCGATCACGGTCTCGAACACCTTGGTCAGTTCGCGCGCTAGCACCGCTTCGCGCTCCGCACCGAATACGTCGCGCATGTCCACCAGGCTCTCGGCGATGCGATGCGAAGACTCGTAAAAGATCAGCGTACGCGGATCACCCGCAAGTTCTTCCAGCCGGCTACGACGTGCGGCGGATTTGGCGGGAAGAAATCCTTCGAACACGAAACGATCGCTGGGCAACCCCGCAACGGAAAGCCCCGCGATGGCTGCGCATGCGCCCGGCACAGGTATGCAACGAATGCCCGCTTCACGCGCCGCGCGCACGAGGCGAAAACCCGGATCGCTGATCAGCGGCGTTCCGGCATCTGAAATCAGCGCGACGGATTCACCCTGCTCCAGCC
Source organism: Dyella humi (assembly GCF_044904605.1). Taxonomy (NCBI): domain Bacteria; kingdom Pseudomonadati; phylum Pseudomonadota; class Gammaproteobacteria; order Lysobacterales; family Rhodanobacteraceae; genus Dyella; species Dyella humi. The sequence continues at coordinate 2,247,301 of NZ_JADIKI010000023.1, read as the reverse complement.
GACGCACGATGGACGCCACCGCTTCGCGCTCATTGTGTTCGTGCAACGCCACCAGCGGCGTGCCTATATTGTGTTGAAGCAGCATGGGACGGCTATGCCGGGTGTCTTCGGCGGCGATCAGCGTGACGCTGCGCAAGGTCTCGATGGCGCGCGCGGAGATGTCATCGCGATGACCGATCGGCGTCGCCACCACCCACAGGCAACCCCTCTGATTGGATGTCATTTCCCGAGTACCTTTTCGCGGCGAGGCGACGATGCGATCGGCTATGATCGCGCAATTGCCCCAAGGGATGCGAGGAAACCCCATGCGCTTGTGCCGTCTCGCAGCGTCAGGACTGCTGATTTCGCTGGTGTTGAGCGCCTGCGTGCCATCCGTGGTGCCGCGTTCGCCCGCCGAGATCGCCGCCGCGCAGAATGCCGCCGAGCTGGCCAATCAAGGACAATTCGACCGCGCCGCGCAAGCGTATCTGGCGCTTGCCGTGCAAACGCCGAGCCGCGCCGATCATTACAAATTGCTGGCCGCCGAGGCGTATCGCGAAGAAAACGCACTGGATCGCGCCGCGCCCACCGTTGTTGACATTCAGCGCGATCGCCTTACCGATGACGAACCCGTGCGCCTGGATCTGCTGCGCGCGGAAATCGCGTTGCATCAGCGCGATCCAGCCACTGCGCTGCGCCTGACTACGCAACCGAATCTCAACGTGCCGCCAAATCTGCGTCCGCGACTGCTGATCCTGCGCGCGGATGCGCTTGCCGGCACGGGCGATCTGTGGGGCGCGGCACGCACACGCGTGGAAATGGATGACGTACTGCAAGGTGCCGATCGCGCGCAGAACCGCGATCAGGCGCTGACGCTGCTCACCAAACTGGGCGTCGATCCGCTCAAGCAACGCGCCGCCGCCATGCAGCAGGGCGACCGCATGCTGCCATGGGTGAATGAAGCGCTTGGCCGCCTCGGCGTGACCGTAGCGCAGACGCAACCGAATCTCGAACAAGCCGTAGGCACGTTGGTGCCGGGCAGCGGCGCCAGCGTGCGAGAGGGCTACAAGATGCCTGCGCACGTTGCGCTGCTGCTGCCCAACAGCGATGGCTTGGTGGCGGCGGGCGCAGCTATTCGCGAAGGCTTTTTCGCCGCGTATTTCCAGTCGTCCAACACGCACGCGCCGCGCGCCACCGTGCGCGTATACGACAGCGGCGGCAGTGCCGCCAGCGCCATCAAGGCCTACAACCAGGCCGTGGCCGACGGCGCGCAGATGGTGATAGGCCCGCTGGCGCGCTCGGAAGTACAAGGCGTGCTCAATCAACAATCGCTGCCGGTACCGGTGCTGGCGCTCAATCATCTGGACAGCAAGAAACTACCCACCGGCACGGCAAGCGAGTTCGCGCTGATGCCGGAGGACGAAGGTGCGCAAGCTGCCGATCACATGGTCGAACGCGGCCTGCATAACGCCTACGTGCTGATTTCCGGCGACGATTTCGCTAAGCGCGCCGCCGTGGCGTTCAAGGCGGAACTGGAAGCCAAAGGCGGGCAGATTGCCGGTACCGCGCAACTTCCGTCGAGTGGCGTCAATTACGGTGATGCCGTCAATGCGCTGAATGCCGGCAGCGCCGCGGGCGACGCCGGCATCTTCATCAGCATGCGCACGGAACAGGCGCGCTTGCTGCTGCCGCAGCTGCGCGTCGCGCGCATCAATCTGCCCGTGTTCGCCACCTCGCACATCTACAGCGGCAGCGACAATGCCTCCGCCGATCGCGATCTGGAAGGCGTGGAATTCTGCGCCGCACCGTGGCTGTTCGATGCCCAGACCGGTCTGCCCAGCTACCACGACCTCGCCTCCCAGTTGCCTGCCGCACGCGGCGCCGCAGCCCAGTTGTTCGCCTTCGGCATGGACGCATGGAACCTCGTGCCCTACCTCGACTGGCTGCGCAACCATCCGGGCAGTTATCTGCCGGGAGCAACCGGCCAGCTTGCGGTGGATACGTTCGGCCACGTGAAGCGCGTGCTTACCTGGCTGAAGTACCAGGATGGTGTGGCGCGCCCGATCAACGGCACGCTGGAAATGGACAACGCACCCGGCGCCCCCGCTCCCGCAAGCAGCGCGCCCATGCCTGCCACACAACCGAACGGTGGTTGATGCGCGCGGCGGGAAGCGCGTTCGAGCAACGCGCCTGCACTGAACTGGAGCGCGCCGGGCTGAAGTTGCTCGCGCGCAACTACACCACGCGCTATGGCGAGCTGGATCTGGTGATGCGCCACGGCGATACCGTTGTGTTCGTGGAAGTACGTCACCGAATTCGTTCGGGCTACGGCAGCGCGGCCATGTCCATTACCGCTGCGAAGCAAGCGAAGTTGGTGCAGACCGCGCAGCTTTGGCTTGCTGCACACCCGCAGCATGCGCAGCGGGCTTGCCGGTTCGATGTGGTGACTTATGACGGGCCGGGTGAGAGCGCGAAGATGGAGTGGTTGCGGAGCGCGTTCGAGGCTGGATGAGAAAGTTGCCGGAACCCCTCACGCTCGTCATTCCGGCGCAGGCCGGAATCCAGTCTAATATGACGTCCGAAGGACTCAAATTCGATTTTGAGTGCTTCGCACGGTTTACTAAACTGGATTCCGGCCTGCGCCGGAATGACGATCAAGCAAAGTCCTCGCTTCACGAAAACTGTGGCATCTCCGTATTAAGAGGAAGGGAGTAGAAGCACCCCATGAACCTTCCTGCCTCCCTGCTCGAAATCCTGCACACCATCTTCGGCCCCGGTGCCTGCTCCACCCACGACGCCGAACGCCTCGCCTACGCCTACGACAACTCCCGCCGCAACGCGTTGCCCGACGCCGTTGTATTCGCGCAAGAACACGCGCAAGTCGAAGCACTGGTCCGCGCCTGCCGCGAACATCGCGTGCCGGTGATCGCACGCGGCCGCGGTACCAATACCACCGGCGCCACCGTGCCGGTGCAAGGCGGCGTGGTGGTGAGCTTCGAGCGGATGAATCGCATTCTGCGTATCGATCCCGACAATCGCCTTGCCGTGGTCGAGCCCGGTGTCTTGAACGGCGATCTGCAACGCGCACTCGCGCCGCACGGCTTCTTCTGGCCACCCGATCCCACTTCGTCGCCCTGGTGCAGCATCGGAGGCAACCTCGCCTGCAACTCGGCCGGACCGCGCACGGTGAAGTACGGCAGTCCGCGCGAAAACACCCTGGGTTTGCGCGCTGTGGCGGGCACGGGTGAAAGCTTTCGCTGTGGCACATATACCAGTAAGGGCGCGACGGGTTACGACCTCACGCGCCTGTTGATCGGTTCGGAAGGCACGCTCGCGCTGATCACCGAGGCCACACTCAAACTGACACCGAAGCCTTCGGGCTTGCGCACACTGCGCGCAACTTATCGTGACGTGAGCAGCGCCGCGCATGCGGTGGCGCGCATCATGGCGCAACCGGTCACGCCGTGCGCGCTGGAATTCATCGACGATGTCGCCCTGAAGCTTGCGCACGATCACGGCGGCGGCGACGTGCCGCTGGCCGGTGCGATGCTGATGATCGAAGTCGACGGCGAACCTGACACGCTGCCATCCGCTGTCGATGCGGTATCGCACGCGGCGCGTGGCGAAGGGTTAGAAGAACTGCGCGTTGCGCAGACCTCGGAGGAAACGCAGGCGCTATGGTCGGCGCGCAAGGCGTTGTCGCCCGCGCAACGCACCATTTCGCCGAACAAGATCAACGAAGACGTGGTGGTGCCCGTCAGTCGGCTGCCGGAACTGGTGAATGGCATTCGTGAACTTTCGCGCAAGCACAACGTGCTGATCGTCACCTTCGGTCATGCTGGCAACGGCAATCTGCACGTGAACCTGCTACCGCGCGACGACGCCGAGCGCGAACGCGCGAACGCCTGTCTCGCCGAAGTGTTCGCGCTGGTGATTGCCTTGCAAGGCACGCTGTCCGGCGAACACGGGATCGGCCTAGTGAAGCGTGAATTCATGCCGCTGGCAGTGGAACCCAGCGCGCTCGATCTAATGCGAAGCGTGAAGGCGGCCTTCGATCCGGACGGCATCATGAATCCAGGCAAGCTGTTGCCGTGAAAAAAACCGACTCGCTCGATGTGCTGCTCACCGAGATCCGTGCCTGCCGCCTGTGCGCCGCGCAATTGCAGGATGGGCCGCGACCGGTGTTGCAAGCCAGCGCATCGTCGCGCCTGCTGATCGTGAGCCAGGCGCCTGGGCGCAAGGTGCACGCTACCGGCATTCCTTTCAACGACGTCAGTGGCGATCGCCTGCGCGACTGGCTGGGTGTAAATCGCGATACGTTCTACGATGCGCAACGCATCGCCATTGTGCCGATGGGTTTCTGCTTCCCAGGCAGTGGCCGCAACGGCGACTTACCGCCCCGGCCCGAATGTGCACCCACCTGGCATCCGCGCGTGCTGCCGCTGTTGAAGCGCGTGCAATTGACATTGGCGATCGGGCAATACGCACAGGCCGGCATCCTTGGCGATCGATGCGGCCCTTCGCTTACCGACACGATGCAGGCGTGGCGCGAACACCTCGCAAGCGGCATCTTGCCGCTGCCGCATCCGAGTCCGCGCAACCGGGCGTGGCTGAAGCGCAATCCGTGGTTTGAAACGGAGCTATTGCCAGTGTTGCGGAGCGAAGTGGCGCACGTGCTGCGTACCGACGCCAAACCGTAGGATCGTAGGTTGGGGTGAGACGCAGCCGAGCCCCAACACCGCAGCAACTGTCAGGTCGAACGCGGCGAAAAAATCAGATGCAAGCCGAACAGCATGAACACGGCACCCGCACAGCCGTCTATCCAGCGACTGATGCGCAGATAGCCGCGACGCATCACCGGTAGAGCAAAACATCCAGCCACAAACGAGAACCACAGGAAGGTCTCGGCCACCACCAGTGCCCACAGGCCCCAGCGCGCGGCCGGCGAGACGCCGGTTCCCACGAAGGCAGAAAAAATGCTGCCGAAATAGATCACCACTTTCGGATTGGCGAGATTGGTGAACAGACCGTTGCGCAGGGAGCGCCAAGCGCCAACGAAAACCTGTACGGGTTCGACCGCCTGCGGCTGCGATGGTTTGGTCAGCGCGCCGCGCAGCATTTTCGCACCCATCCAGCACAGATAAAGGCCGCCGCAGACCGCGATCAGGCGCTCTAGCCAGATCAGCCGATGCAGCAGCAACTGCAAGCCCAGCAGCGCCAGCGCCGCCCACATCGCCACGCCGAGAGTGATGCCGGCCACGCCCGCCATCGCCTCGTGCCGCGAACGACTTACTGCCGTCTGCGAGACGAAAAAGAAATCTGGCCCCGGACTCATCAGGGCGATGATCTGGACGATCGCGATGGTGATGAACAAGCTCATGGGACTGCTCCAGCAAACTCGGCGCAGTTTAACGGCAGCTCGCGCTCGCGGCACCTGTGGCGGCGAGCCTTGCCGGCCGGCCCGGGCTTCCTCTACGCTGCCAAAGCATTCGGACGGGGACTATCCCGGCCTTTACAACATAGGCGATGCTGCCAGTCTCACCGGAACGGTCAATCCGGCCAAGGCCGGAATCCAGTTGAATACATTGTGCGGAGCACTCGAAAAAATTCGGTGTGCTTCGCGCGGCGTACTTGACCGGATTCCGGCCTTCGCCGGAATGACGGTGAGGCAACAGCGGACATCCCTGCACAACTATCCATGCATCACCAGGGGAAAGAACACCATGCAGGAAACCACTCCATGAGCCTGAAGTTGCGACTCATCGCGATGAATTTCCTGCAGTACTTCGTCTGGGGTGCCTGGCTGATCACTATCGGCGCGTACTGGTTCCAGAACCGACATTGGTCGGGTTCGCAGTTCGGCGCGATCTTCTCGACCATGGGTCTGGCATCGCTCTTCATGCCATCGATCCTTGGTGTGGTCGCGGACAAATGGATTCGCGCCGAGCGCCTGTACGGCTGCCTGCACATTGCCGGCGCGCTCGTGCTGTGCATCGTGCCGACCATCGACAATCCCGGCACGCTGTTCTGGGTGATGCTGGTGAACATGATGTGCTACATGCCCACCATCTCGCTGGCGATCACGGTGGCCTATAACGCGTTGAAGTGCGACGGTGTGGACGTGGTGCGCGTCTATCCGCCGATCCGTGTGTGGGGAACGGTGGGTTTCATCGCAGCGATGTGGATGGTGAGCCTGCTGCATCTGGAGACCACTACCGGCCAGTTCTACGTAGCCGCGGGTGCAGCGCTGCTGCTGGGTATTTATGCGTTTACCTTGCCGCCGTGTCCTCCGCGTCTGCGCGGCAAGGATCATCGCTCGTGGCTGGATGCGCTCGGCCTCACCTCGTTCGCCTTGTTCAAACAGACCAAGATGGCGGTGTTTTTCATCTTCGCGATGTTGCTTGGCGCTGCGCTGCAGTTGACCAACGCCTATGGCGACACCTTCCTGCATGACTTCGCGCGCATCGATGCGGACAAGGACCTGATCGCGGTCCGCTACCCCGCCATCATTATGTCGATTTCGCAGGTGTCGGAAACGCTGTTCATCCTGGCGATTCCGTTCTTCCTGAAACGCTTCGGCATCAAGACGGTGATGCTGATCAGTATGCTGGCGTGGACGCTGCGCTTTGGCCTGTTCGCGTTCGGCGATCCCGGCAACGGGCTATGGATGATCGTGCTGTCGTGCATCGTTTACGGCATGGCGTTCGACTTCTTCAATATCTCCGGCTCGCTGTTCGTGGAAGGCCAGAGCGACCCGGCCATACGCGCCAGCGCGCAGGGCCTGTTCATGCTGATGACCAACGGCATCGGCGCCGTGCTGGGCAGCTCGATCAGCGGCGTGGTGATCGATATGTATTTCACCCGGCCCGACCACACGCTGGACTGGCACGGCATCTGGCTCAGCTTCGCCGCGTATGCGCTGGTGGTGGCCGTACTGTTCGTGTTCTTGTTCAGGCACAAGCATGTGCCTGAATCTCTGCACAGCGTTCCTGTGCACTGAGCGCAGCCTCTTGCGAGATTGCCCCTCACCCCAACCCTCTCCCCAGAGGGGAGAGGGAGATAGATCGCGGCTACAATACCCGGATGCAGATCGGCCCCTACCGCATCGACCCGCCCGTGGTGCTCGCGCCCATGGCCGGGGTCACCGACAAGCCTTTCCGCCTGCTGTGCAAACGGCTGGGCGCGGGGCTTGCCGTGTCCGAGATGACTACCGCCGATCCGCGCCTGTGGCGGACGCGCAAGTCGCTCAAGCGCATGGACCACGAGGGCGAGCCCGAACCGGTCAGCGTGCAGATCGCCGGCTACGACCCGGCCATGCTCGCCGAAGCCGCGCGCTTCAACGTGGCGAACGGCGCGCAGATCGTCGACATCAACATGGGCTGCCCGGCGAAGAAAGTGTGCAACGTGTGGGCCGGCTCCGCACTGCTGCAGGACGAACCGCTGGTCGCGCGCATCGTAAAAGCCGTGGTGGATGCGGTGGATGTGCCCGTCACGTTGAAGATCCGCACCGGCTGGGATCGCCAGCACAAGAACGCACTCACCATTGCGCGCATCGCCGAAGACAACGGCATCGCCGCGCTAGCCGTGCACGGCCGCACGCGCGCCGATAAATACGAAGGCGAAGCCGAATACGAAACCATCACCGCGGTCAAAGCGGCGGTGCGCATTCCAGTGCTCGCCAATGGCGACATCACCACGCCGCAGCAGGCCCGGCACATACTCGACGTCACTCGCGCGGATGCGGTGATGATCGGCCGTGGCGCGCAGGGCCGGCCATGGATTTTCCGCGAGATCGCGCATTACCTCGCCACCGGCGAACGGCTACCGGAACCTTCGCCCTCAGACGTATCAGCCATCTTGCTCGGCCATCTCGAACATCTCTACGCTTTCTATGGCGAGCAGGCCGGCGTGCGAATCGCTCGCAAGCATCTGGGCTGGTACGCGAAAGATCGCCCAGAAAATATAGCCTTTCGCGACGTGGTCAATCGCGCCGAGCATGCACACGATCAATTGTGCTTGACCCGCGAATACTTCGAGACGTTACAGAACAGCTGGCGTATCGCCGCCTGAACGTTGATCGCCGCAAACCCTTACGGCACTTGAACGGGCATCATCGGCAAATCGTCTCTGGTTTGCATGCCATGCTCCGCCTACCCCTTTCGCTTCGCCTGTTTCTTTTGCTCAGCTCGGTACTGCTGCTTAGCGGTTGCGAGGCGAGCTTGTTTGCCGGCTTGAACGCCACCGACCGGCGGGCAGGCATCGAAGCGCAGCGCGGTATCGTGTTCGATGAAGCACACGGCTTGAAGTTGGATGTTTATCGTCCCGTCGGTGTGGTGCATGCACCGATCGTGGTGTTCTTCTATGGCGGCAGTTGGGTGCACGGTGAACGTGCGTGGTATCGCTTCGTTGGCACTGCGCTGGCATCGCATGGCGTGGTGGCGGTTATCCCCGACTATCGCAAATATCCGCAGGTGAAGATGGATGGCTTCATGCAGGATGCGTCGCGAGCGGTTGCGTGGGTACACGAACATGCCCGAGCACTGGGTGGCAGTCCGGATGATCTGTTCGTGATGGGTCATTCGGCAGGCGGGCAGATCGGCGCGCTGCTGGCGACCGATCCATCCTGGCTGGCGCCTTACGATTTGCGTCCGAACGAACTGGCTGGCTTCATCGGCATGGCTGGCTGCTATGACTTCATACCGATTCCCGCGAACGAAAAGGACATGCTGGGCATGTTCGGTCGCGATGAAGCTTCGCAAGCCCGCGCCCAGCCGGTGCGCTTCGTGCACGGTGACGAGCCGCCCATGCTGCTGTTGCAGGGCAGCGCCGATCGCGAGGTCGATCTTTCCAATGCCCGGTCTCTCGCTCGTGCACTGCAAGCTCATCACGAAGATGTAACGCTGCGGATGTATCCAGGCGTAGGCCACAACGCATTGGTCTTTGCATTCTCTCGACCCTTCCACGCCGATGACCCTGCGCTGGAAGATGTACTGAGCTTTGTTCATGCGCATCCGGTAGCCGCCGTGCACTGATCGCCGTGCACTCCCCGATGACGATGCGTCGGAGTAACGTAGAAACCTGCTCCATCGCCCCTGATCCGCTGCGGACGTTTCGGCATGAACAGCATCGCTACCGGAGACTTCCCCTATATCCACGGGTTTTCCGGCGAGGAACAGACGCGCCTGGTGCGTCAGGCACGCATGTTCGAAAGCACCCTGTTCAGTCACATCGATTACAGCGGCGCGAGGCGACTGCTGGAAGTGGGTTGTGGCGTGGGCGCGCAAACAGAGATCCTGCTGCGGCGCTTTCCCGATCTGCACGTTACCGGCGTCGACCGTTCCCCGGCCCAGTTGGCCGCGGCCGAACGCCATCTCTCAGCTAAAGCCTGGTGCGAATCGCGCTTTGCGCTCCGGCAAGCCGATGCCGCCGATCTGCCATTCGCCGACCGCAGTTTCGACGCGGCTTATCTGTGCTGGGTGCTGGAACACGTGCCAAGTCCGGCGCGCGTGCTCAGCGAAGTGCGCCGCGTGCTGGCGCCTGGTGCGGTGGTGTACATCACGGAGGTACTGAACTCCTCGTTCTTCCTCGATCCGTATTCGCCCAATCTGCTGCGCTATTGGATGGCCTTCAACGACCATCAGTATGACAGCGGCGGCGATCCCTTCATCGGCGCCAAACTTGGCAACTTGCTGCTGGCTGGGGGATACCGCGACGTGCAGACGGAAGTAAAGAACGTGCACCTGGACAACCGCCAGCCTGGGCGGCGCAAGCAGATGATCGAGTTCTGGGAAGAACTGCTGCTCTCCGCCGCCGAACAGCTCATCACCACCGGCAAGACGGATGCAGGCACGGTGGAAGGCATGCGCAACGAGTTGCAGGCGGTGCGCAACGATCCGAACGCCGTGTTCTTCTTTGCGTTCGTGCAGGCACGGGCGATGGTGTATTGAGCTCACCCTTAGACGAGCCCCATCCCACGATTTGACCTAGGCTATCCATACGGCTATCGTTCGCCGCGTCGAGGCTTTCATCTCTCTATAAAGATAGAGAGATGAAATTAAAAGGGAAGCCGGTTTGAATCCGGCGCTGCCCCGCAGCGGTATGTGGAAACGACCTTCGCCATCAGCACTGGGCAGATGCCCGGGAAGCGGCGAACAGTAGGTGGCGTCATGCCTCGTCCACGAGCCCGAAGACCTGCCCCGACCGAAGCTGGCCGTTCGCAACGGTGCGCTTCGTACGACCTGGACTCCGCGGGGAGACCTGGCACGCGTCGCTCGCCGACGCGGCGTCGACCTGCCCGCGCTGCACCCAGTTCGCCCGCGGGGGCGAAGGTCGACGGTGCGCATCTCGGGCCACGCTCGCGGTCGCGCCTGCCTTCGTTCCTCTTTGCCATGCATCGCAATGAGGAATACACATGACACACACAACTTATCTCGGCTTTCCACGTATCGGCCGTCGCCGCGAACTGAAACGTGCACTGGAAAATTACTGGCGCGACGGCAACGCCACAGCACTCCTCGATACCGCGCGGGAGCTGCGGCAGCGACATTGGCAACTCGCCAGCGCGTGGGCGCAGACCGTCGCCGTCAACGACTTCTCGCTGTATGACCACGTGCTCGATACCGCGGTGCTGTTCGACGCCGTACCCGATCGCTACCGTCCGTTGCTGCGCGACGATCCGCTGGCCGGCTACTTTGCTATGGCACGCGGCAATCGCGAACTGCACGCGTTGGAGATGACCAAATGGTTCGATACCAACTACCACTATCTCGTGCCGGAACTGCACGCCGGTCAACGCTTTCGCCTTACCGTCAACAAGCCGTTGAATGAGTGGCTCGAAGCGCGTGCGCTGGGGCTGGATGCGCGCCCGGTGCTGCTGGGTCCGGTTTCGTTTCTGCGCTTATCCAAAACCGTGGATGGCAGCGATGCACTGAACCTGCTCGACGCGTTGCTTCCCGTTTACGCCGAACTGCTGAAGCAGTTGGCGCAAGCCGGCGTTCCTTGGATCCAATTGGACGAACCTTGCCTTGTGCAAGATCTGGATGCGGCCACCCGACACGCCTACGTCGCTGCTTACAACACCCTGGCGATCGGCCCGTCGCCCAAGCGGTTGCTGGCGACTTATTTCGGTGGACTTGGTGACAATCTGGAGCTTGCCGCCAAGCTGCCCGTCGATGGACTGCATGTCGATCTGGTGCGTGCGCCGGAACAACTCGACGACGTCCTGTTCGCGCTGCCCGAACATTGCGTTCTGAGCGCCGGCATCGTCGACGGGCGCAACATCTGGCGCAGCGATCCGCGACGCGTATTGCCGCTGCTGGAAAAAATAGCCGCATCGCGTGGAACCGAGCGCTTGTGGCTAGCACCATCCTGTTCGCTGCTGCACGTACCTTTCGATGCCGCGCAGGAAACCTCCTTGCCCGCCCCACTACGAAGCTGGTTGGCCTTTGCTCAGCAGAAGCTGGAAGAGCTTCGCCTGTATGCCGGCGCGCTGGACGACGATGACCGCGCCAAGGAGGCCCTGGTTGAACAAGGCTTCGTATTGGCCGCGCGCAAGCACGCGCCAGGCGTGCATCGAAGCGAAGTGCAGGCACGGGTGCATGCATTGAGCCCGCAAGCCACTCATCGGCGCTCGAATCTTCTCCATCGCCGCCGCGTACAGGCCGATACGCTGCAACTGCCGCCCTTGCCCACTACGACTATCGGCTCGTTCCCGCAGACCGATGCACTTCGCCAGGCGCGTGCCGATCACCGCGCCGGACGCATCGACAACGCCGCTTACGAAACCGTGCTGCGCGAGGAGATCGAACGCGTCATCCGCTTTCAGGAACGCATCGGCCTCGATGTGCTGGTGCATGGCGAACCTGAGCGCAACGACATGGTGGAATATTTCGGCGAACAGCTCGACGGCTTTGCCTTCACCCGAGGCGGCTGGGTGCAAAGCTACGGCTCGCGCTGCGTGAAGCCGCCGATCATCTGGGGTGACATATCGCGACCACAACCGATGACGGTGCGCTGGTCACGCTATGCGCAATCCCTTACCGACAAACCCGTCAAAGGCATGCTGACCGGCCCGGTGACGGTGTTGCAGTGGTCGTTCGTGCGCGACGATGTGTCGCGCGAGCAGGTCTGCCTGCAACTCGCCCTGGCTTTGCGCGACGAAGTGTGCGACCTAGAAAACGCCGACATCCGCGTGATCCAGATCGACGAACCGGCACTGCGCGAGGGTCTGCCGATCCGCCACGCCGAACACGCCGCCTATCTGGACTGGGCCGTGCGTTGCTTCCGCATTGCCGCTGGTGGTATTCGGGATGCCACCCAGATCCATACGCATATGTGCTACGCCGAATTCAACGACATCATCGAAGCAGTCGCCGCACTGGACGCCGATGTCATTTCCATCGAGAGCAGCCGCTCACGCATGGAACTGCTGCAGGCCTTCGAGGATTTCCGCTATCCGGGCAGCATCGGCCCCGGCGTGTACGACATCCATTCGCCGCGCGTGCCGTCGCAGGCGGAAATGACCGACCTGCTCGAACGCGCACTTACCGTGCTCGAACCAGGACAGCTGTGGGTCAATCCGGATTGCGGACTCAAGACGCGTGGCTGGAAGGAAACCGAGCCGGCCCTCGTCGCGATGGTGAATGCGGCGCAAGCCGTGCGCGCCGCGTTGACCGAGACCTGATCTCTTAGGCTTGAATGCCAATCCCAGCATCACCGCAAATCGTATTGCTGGGGTTGTCACCCCAGCCTACGCTGGCACGGCCCCTCCCCGCTTTGGGGAGGGGTTGCCTGAACCCTAGATTGCACCGTCACATTGATATGCCAGACTGACCAGTGAAACCCGGAGCAGGGGCGTGTATCATCCGCAATTCCCCTTTCCATCTCTTTATCCGTAAAGAAGGATATAAGCCACGATGAGCAACTACCTCTTCACCTCCGAATCGGTCTCCGAAGGCCATCCGGACAAGGTCGCTGACCAGATCTCCGACGCCGTGCTAGACGCGATCCTCGCCCAGGATCAGCGCGCCCGCGTGGCCTGCGAAACCATGGTGAAGACCGGCGTGGCGATTGTCGCCGGCGAAATCACCACCAGCGCCTGGATCGACCTGGAAGCGCTCACCCGCAAAGTGATCGTGGACATCGGCTACGACTCCAGCGAGGTCGGCTTCGACGGCGAGACCTGCGGCGTGCTGAACCTGATCGGCAAGCAGTCGCCGGACATCAACCAGGGCGTGGACCGCAAGAAGCCCGAAGAACAGGGCGCCGGCGACCAGGGCCTGATGTTCGGCTACGCCACCAACGAAACCAAAGATTTCATGCCGGCGGCGATCTACTACTCGCACCGCCTGGTGGAACAGCAGGCCAAGGTCCGCAAGAAGAAGAACTCGCCGCTGCCGTGGCTGCGTCCGGACGCCAAGAGCCAGGTCACCCTGCGCTATGAAAACGGCGAGGCCACCGCGATCGACGCCGTGGTGCTGTCCACCCAGCACGATCCGAGCGTGAAGCAGAAGGACCTGGTCGAAGCCGTACGCGAGCACATCCTGAAGCCCGTGCTGCCGACCAAGCTGCTGCACAAGGGCACCAAGTTCCACATCAACCCGACCGGCAAGTTCGTGATCGGCGGCCCGGTGGGCGACTGCGGCCTGACTGGCCGTAAGATCATCGTCGACACCTACGGTGGCTGGGCCCGTCACGGCGGTGGCGCGTTCTCGGGCAAGGATCCGTCCAAGGTGGATCGTTCGGCCGCTTACGCCGCACGTTACGTGGCTAAGAACATCGTGGCCGCCGGCATTGCCGACCGCTGCGAAGTGCAGGTGAGCTACGCCATCGGCGTGGCCGAGCCCACCTCGATCTCGGTCACCACCTTCGGTACCGGCAAGCTCAGCGACGACAAGATCGAGAAGCTGATCCGCAAGCACTTCGATCTGCGTCCGTACGGCATCATCAAGATGCTGGACCTGATCCATCCGATGTACCAGCAGACCGCCAGCTATGGCCACTTCGGTCGCACGCCTTACGAAGTGAAGGACGCGGACGGCAAGACCTACACGGCATTCTCCTGGGAGAAAACCGACAAGGCCGAGGCCCTGCGCGCGGATGCCAAGCTCAAGTAAGCCTGGGCGTATCCCGCTTCAAATCAAAAACCCCGCGGCTCGCCGCGGGGTTTTTATTTGGTCACGCCATTTGGTAGCACACGCCCCAAGCGTAGATAGCTGGAAGATCGCTACGCTTGGGGTATGTGGAGAACGCCGTCATCACTTAAATGGTTAATTACAAAGCGCTCCCGGTTATCGGGAGCGCTTCTTCGCTTAAAGTCTGACCATGCAAAATGCTTAGCTCGGCTGGAAGCTATCAACGCCAAGCTTTCTATTGTTGAAAGAGACCTGATGGCAATTGATCTAACGTTGCCGCAACATGAAATTCGAGTCGAACCAACGGAAATCCGCCCAGTCAAACCGCATCAAAGGAAGGCACCGGTGGGTTACGGTCAACTCGGGCGGTTGTTACTAAAGGTTCTCAGAAGCCACAACGATTGGCTTACGGCTATGGCAAAGAGTTACGTGGCCTTTTTGGGCGCCGGCGGGGTTCCAAATATCCTGGCATGCCATCAATAACGTCCCGCTGCGGCATGACCTCTCGCATGCTTTGGAACGGTAGTTACAGATTAACTAGCCTCCTTCCTTAAAGAGCTTGACGCCTCTTCGCATTATTGTTCTCATCAGCACGACGCACCCGCCATGTCAATGCGGGTATTGGACAGGGGACAACGGATGGTTATCAGTCGAGCAGCGTTTTGCGTTTGTTGCATGCTGGCACTCCTAACGAGCGGGTTGCTCCACGCGCAACAAAACGGCACGGTTACTTATGTATATACCGACCCCCAAGGTACCCCCCTGGCGGAAACGGATGCCAATGGCAACATTACCGCTACGTATGACTACACACCATACGGAACGATTGCGTTAGGCACGCCACCCAATGGACCTGGATACACCGGACATGTGGATGACCCCGAGACCAATCTCGTCTACATGCAGCACAGGTATTACGACCCAGCAACCGGGCATTTTCTCAGTATTGATCCTGTCGGGCCTACGGCAGGTAACACCTTCAGCTTCAACCGCTACGATTACGTCAACAACAACCCAGTTGATCACATCGATCCCGATGGACGTACCTGTACGGAAGCCAATAAGACATACACGTGTCAAATCGACACAGTAGTCACACAAGAGAACGGCAAGACTGTAACTAGGAATGCGACCGCGGCGGATCACAAAACGTATGCAGGTTTGGAAAAGTCTCTGACAAAGGCGGTCAACGCGGCGGCTAGTTCGGGAAAGACCGCGGATATATCGTTTAAGAGTGGTGGCACGACCTACTCATTTTCTATTTCGGGTACTTCGGTTGCCGAAAACTTGGGAGGACGCATAATAAGTGTCGATCCCCTTGAATCTGGGGCTATGGATACGAAGCGCAATACGACTACTGTCGATCAGGCTGGGATCCAGCCGGGTCGCACGGTCGTCGGAGATGCGGAGAGGACGCAAGAGGTTTATTTTTTACATGAGGGAATCCATCGAAGTCACGAAGAAAGGAAAGCCCTTGGAATAACCGGATTATGGCAGATGGACAAAGATCAAGATTCTCATCAAGGCCCTTATAACGCTGCAGCGAATTCCTTTTTGGAACCTAACCAATGAATGTCGTGACGATAACCCTGGCTGTTGCTAGCACTTCTCTGAAGTAAGTATTTGGCAGCTGTGGACATCAGATGAACATTCGAGTTCTGACGTGTATTTGGGCCGTTATAGATCCGAAGCGGGCCTTGTCGATCGGCGGGGTCTGATCGCCTTACGGTAGGAAGGAAGACGTGGCGTCGCTGTCTGGAGTGGTTCACTTAGGAGCCCGGCACAAAGACAGGAAACAATCAATGCGCTCAATACTTTCCAACATGCTGCTAGCTCTGGCCCTGGCTGGCTGGGTGCAGTCCGCCGCCTCTAGCCAGTCGTACTGTGCAACGGGTCAGGTAAGTCCAATCAAGTTGCGAGTGACAGTTCGGCCTGAGAGACGTCAGGACTTCATCAAGTTATTGCAATCCGACAAGGAGCCCATCGCCCTCGGTGCTAGCTACGTTGGTAGAGCAGAGACGTCGGACTCTATGAGCATAGACTTTTTAGAAATATTTGATGCGAAAAGGGCATCAAAAATTTCTATTCAGGCAGACAACAAGAAACCATCTTCTGTATTTGATTTTTCGTTTTGGAGTTGCAATACGACTCGTAGCCTGGAACCGTACCAGGATGCAGTTCGCAACAGGGTCACTCAGTTTGGTGTGGTATCCGTAGTAGAAGTAGTTTCTAAGTGAGCTGTGGAGGAGCACTCAGAACTTGGCTCTCGTGAGCGAGATTGGGCTGAAGTTGAATTGATCCAAACCAGATGTGCTTCTAAAGACTGTTGCAACCAGGTGGGGCGGCCTCGGGTCGGCCAGCGCCACGATGTCCTGCTCGTCGGCTGCGACCATTCCTGATTCTGGTATCTTGTATTTCAGTCGGCCAAGCAGCTACGAAAGGAGCTTAAACATGAATGAGATCCTAAAGAGCGTTGGCGAGGGTATTGAGGAGGGGCTCCGCGAAGCACCGCGCGAATTCGTTGTGCCCTTCACCTTGTTCTGGCGCGGGTGAAAAGCTTTAACCATGTGCTCAATACGGCGTTAGCGGAAGCACACGCGTCGGCCCGCAGTAGCACAACGCGCTTGCACAAATAATTTAGCTCGACCTACGGTTTCATTCTGATTAAACGAAAAAGGCCGGCATAATCTGTCCAGCCTTTTTCGTTTTGCAGTTCATCAGATAAGGGCGTTTTAGTTCAATCTTTTGATTTAATTGAAATTATGCGGCAAAGACATATTCCGTTGTCGGCCGCTTCTCAGTCTTGGGGCGTCTGCTACTAAATGGCGTTTGGTCAGATGCGATGCAAGCGACAAACGAGGCAGGCCCTGCCCGCGCCGCCGTTCAATCGTGCTGGTCGTTTGACGAGGCCAGCATCACCTTCTTGTGCTTGCGATGCGACAGGCGAGTGGTTGATCCCTTATGCGTCGCCTTGCTCACGCGCGGGCAGCTCTTGCTGTGTGGCGTACAGCGTGAGCTGCGGCGATGCGCAGGCGCGGTCTCGTCTGCCTCTGCCGTGCCGATCGGGGACAATGCGGCCAGAACGCGGCGCGTGGTGCTGGGTACGCCGGCCTGGGCGACCAGCGTTTCCGGAGTCGGCTGGTTATCAAAACCATCGTCCAGCAGGCGGGCCATCAAGTTGTCGCGCGCCGAAGCGCTGCGGCCGCCGAGCACCACGGCAAACAGGCGACGCCCGTCCCTCACCGCCGTGGAAGCGAGATTGAAACCGGAGGCATCGGTGAAGCCCGTCTTCAGGCCATCCATACCTGGATAGCGGTCCATCAGCCTATTGTGGCCGCGGATGAGTTGACCGCGGAACACGAACTCCTCGGTAGAGAAGTAATGCGTGTATTGGGGAAAGTCGCGGTATAGCGCCATGGCGAGCTTGGCCATGTCGCGCGCCGTGGACGTATTGTTCGGGTCCGGCAGGCCACTGGCGTTGGCGAAATGGGTGGTGCTCATGCCGAGCAGCGCGGCCTGCGCCGTCATCATCTCGGCGAAATGACCTTCATTGTCACCCAGGCTTTCTGCGATGACGCTGGCCGCGTCGTTGGCGGATTTGGTCACCATGCCGAGGATGCAGTCGTTCACCGAAATCGTCTGGCCAGTGCGTAGACCGAGCTTGGTCGGAGCGCGGGACGCGGACCAGCTAGACACCGGCAGATCCTGGTCCACCTTCAGCTTGCCGGTCTGCAGCGCCTGGAAGGTGAGGTACAGCGTCATCATCTTGGTCAGCGAGGCCGGGTAGTTCTGCTCGTCCGCATTGACCGCGCTGAGCACCTCGCCGGTGGCCGGGTCGATCACGATGGCGGCATAGCCCGCGTGCGCTACACCGACAAAGCCGAGGCCGAACAGCATCACCGCTGCGAACAGGCCACACAGCCGTGTTAACAACTGCATTGGCTGAATGGATTGAATGTTCACCACGGCCTTCACTCCCGACACCGCGGTGCCACCCCCGCGCGTCTTGAACCTTAATGCAAGGCGATCGCAATTTCCAGAGGAAACGCTTTAATCAGCCATGCTAAGTACATGTTTTTGTAAATTTTACCGGCCCGGCCGGCGTAAAATTTCGTTAATCGCGTGTGATCGCAAGTTCAAGGCTACATCGACATTTGGCTCTTTTTTCTTTAGCGGAAGCTTTTCGCTTCACCTGACAAGGGAATGCAAGGAGCGAGCCAGTAGAATGGCGCCATGCCTCTGATCCAACTCCAGCGCGTCGACTTCAGCGTCGGCGGCCCTCTTCTGCTCGAACACGTCGACCTTACTGTCGACGCGAATGAGCGCGTGTGCATCGTCGGTCGTAACGGCGAAGGCAAATCCACTCTCATGAAACTGATCGCCGGGGAATTGCAGCCCGATGACGGTGAAGTGCGCGTGCAAAGCGGCGTGGTCGTCGCGCGTATGGCGCAGGAGGTGCCGCAAGATACGGCCGGCAGCGTATTCGATGTGGTCGCCGAAGGGCTGGGCGATCTCGGCCATCTGCTCGCGCGCTATCACCATCTGCTCGCCGAAGGCGATTTCGATGCGCTAGGCGACGTGCAGAACCAGATCGAAGCGCAGCATGGCTGGGATCTGGATCGCCGCGTCTCTGACGTGCTGACGAAGTTGGAACTTCCATCCGACACCGATTTCGCCGCGCTTTCCGGCGGCATGAAGCGCCGTGTGTTGCTAGCGCAAGCATTGGTGCGCAAGCCCAGCGTGCTGTTGTTGGACGAACCGACTAACCACCTGGATATCGAAGCCATCGGCTGGCTCGAAGGTTTCCTCAAGCAGTTCGAAGGCAGCATCGTATTCATCACGCATGACCGCAGCTTTCTGCGCGCGCTTGCTACGCGCATCGTCGAGATCGATCGCGGTCAGCTCACCAGCTGGCCAGGCGACTACGACAATTACCTGCGCCGCCGCGAAGAACGCCTGCACGCTGAAGCGCAGGCCCAAGCCTTGTTCGATAAAAAACTGGCGCAGGAAGAAGTGTGGATTCGCCAGGGCATCAAGGCGCGCCGTACGCGCAACGAAGGCCGCGTGCGCGCATTGAAGGCGTTGCGTCGCGAACGCGCCGAGCGTCGCGAGTTGGGCGGGAACGCGAAGATGTCGCTTGCCAATGCACAGGCATCCGGCAAGAAAGTGATCGAGCTGGAACACGTGCATCAAGCTTACGGTGGTCGCGTGCTGATTGACGATCTCAGCACCACCATCATGCGCGGCGATCGCGTCGGCATCATCGGCCCCAACGGCGCGGGAAAGAGCACGCTTCTGAAGATTCTGCTCGGCGAACTAAACCCGCAGCGCGGCGATGTTTCGCTGGGTACGGGATTACAGATCGCCTACTTCGACCAGCACCGCACGCAGCTCAACGATGCCTTGAACGCGCTGGACAATGTCGCCGAAGGCCGCGAGTACATCGAACTCAACGGCCAGCGCAAACACATCATCGGCTACCTGCAAGACTTCCTGTTCTCGCCCGAACGCGCTCGCGCGCCGATCACGCGCCTTTCGGGCGGCGAACGCAATCGTCTGCTGCTGGCCAAGCTGTTCGCGCAGCCGTCCAATCTATTGGTGATGGACGAACCGACCAACGACCTCGACGTCGAAACGCTGGAATTGCTCGAAGAATTGCTCACCGAATACAAAGGCACACTGCTGCTGGTTTCGCACGATCGCGAATTCCTAGACAACGTGGTCTCGAGCACGCTGGTGCTGGAAGGCAACGGCACGGTGGGCGAGTACGTGGGCGGCTACAGCGACTGGCTGCGGCAGAAGCCGGTAGAGCGTTCGCCTGCTGAAACGGTGCCAGCAGCAAAACCCGTCAATGCAAATACGCCGGCTGAACCGATCAACGAGAAACCGAAGCGCAAGCTCAGTTACAAAGATGCGCGCGAGCTGGAGCAATTGCCTGCGCGTATTGAGCAGCTCGAAGCCGACGTCGCGGCGCGCGCCGAGGCGATGAACGATCCTTCGTTTTATCAGCAAGACAACGCGGCGATTCAGCGTGCGAATGATGCGATGGCGAAAGCGCAGGCGGAGCTGGAATCGGCGTATGCTCGGTGGTCAGAGTTGGAGGGCTAACCACTCTTGCTTCAGCATCTCTCTTCGCCGTCATTTCCGCGAAAGTGGGAATGGCGGCCATAAAGATACGAATCCAAGCAAGCGTTCAGTGATCTTCCACCAGCTTCGCTGCGTGGGCATGCATGATGCGATCCGTCCAAGCGATGCCAATCGCCGAAAGAATGAATACCACGTGGATGATGGTCTGCCACATCACACCCACCGGCGTCAGCGTTGCGCACTTCAACGCACCGCCCGTGCCATTGCTCGCTGCGATGGTAGCCAGCATATCGGCCGAGCAGAACGGCAGGCCTTCCAGCGTGCCTGCGGCGATGAAAGTCTTCAAGAGGTGAATAGACGATATGCCGATGATCGCCATCGCCAGCTTCACCTTCAGCATCGACGCATTCACATGCGACAGCCATTCCGGCTGATCCGGATGGCCTTCCAGGCCCAACCTTGAGACAAAAGTTTCGTAGCCACCGACGATCACCATGATCAACAGGTTGGAGATCATCACCACATCGATCAGGCCGAGCACGATCAGCATGATCTCCTGCTCGCCCAGGCTCGGCGCTTCGTGGAGCAAGTGCCACAGCTCTTTGCCAAATAGGTATACGTAGACGCATTGCGCCACGATCAGGCCGACGTACAGCGGCAGTTGCAGCCAGCGCGAGCTGAAAATCAGCAACGGCAATAGGCCGAGGTTGGGACGGGGATGAATTGGCTGGTCCATAGGCGCTTCACTCCTTCTGTATACGTGCGTTTTTTTATTCGCTTGATGCCGTCATTCCCGCGAAAGCGGGAATGACGGCAATGGAATTACCCAGTGTTCTGCAGACCTTGCGCCACGCCATT
Organism: Dyella humi; assembly: GCF_044904605.1. NCBI lineage: Bacteria > Pseudomonadati > Pseudomonadota > Gammaproteobacteria > Lysobacterales > Rhodanobacteraceae > Dyella > Dyella humi. The sequence continues at coordinate 2,226,245 of NZ_JADIKI010000023.1, read as the reverse complement.
CACGCACGCCACAAGCGCGCGCAACAAGCGATCATCGCTGCGATCCGAAGCGCGCCAGCGCTGCAGCAGATCGACCTGCAACAGGCTCATCGGATCGACGTAAGGATTGCGCAGGCGGATCGACAGCGACAGACGCGGATCATCACGCAGCAGCTCTTCGCTACTTTTCAGCTTCAGCAGCCAGTGGCGCGTGCGCTCGAATTCTTCGCGAATCATGCCGAAGAATGTGTCATGCAAAGGTCCGGCTAGCTTAGAAAACGCCTCGGCGATATCGAGATCGCATTTGGCCAGCACCATTTCCACGTCGTCGAGTGCGTTGAGAAAGAACGGCCAGTCGCGCGCCATTTCGCGCAAGGCTTCTTCGCCGTGCTTTCCGGCCGCATCTTCGAGCGCAGTGCCCAGCCCGTACCAGCCGGTGATGATGGAACGGCACTGCGTCCACGCGAAGACCCATGGAATCGCGCGTAGATCTTCCACACCGCGCATGCTGCGCCGGCGTGAAGGGCGCGAGCCGAGCGCCATCTGTTCGATCACGTCGATCGGCGTGGCAGCGCGGAAGTAGTCGACGAAGCCTTCGCGGTCGACGAAGGCGCGATACGCGCGCCGGCTTTCAGCGGCCATCGCGGTGGTGATCTCGCGCCACGTTGCTTCGCGCGCTTCCTCTTCGCGCGGCCGCACGCTAGCGCGCAGCACGGCGCCCACGGTTTGTTCGAGATTGCGCAGCGCCAGCGCGCGGATGCCGTACTTGCGATGAATTACTTCACCCTGTTCGGTAACGCGCAGAATGCCGTTGATCGAACCGCGCGGCGAGGACATCAGCGCTGGCGTGATGCGCGCGCCGCCACGGCTGGCCGAGCCGCCGCGGCCGTGGAAGAACGCAAGGCGGATACCGGCCTGTTCTGCCACGTCGAGCAATTCGACTTGCGCGCGCTGCAATCCCCAGCGCGAGGCCAGCGTACCCCCGTCCTTGCCGCTATCGGAGTAGCCCAGCATCACCCATTGGCAATCGCCGCGTGCGCGAAGATGGGTGCGATAGATCGAGTCGTCCAGCAGCGCTCGTAATGTGTTGGGTGCGTTCTTCAGGTCGTCGACGGTTTCGAACAAGGGGGCGATATCGAGTGGCACGGTGCCAACATCGCGCGAGGTTGGCTCCTCTCCACGTTGGGAAGAGGGAGCGGTGAAGCCACCGTATCGCGCTAGAGCAAGCACCGCCAGCACGTCGGCGGCGGAGCGCGCCATGCTGATGATGTATAAGCCGATGGCATCCTCGCCGTAACGGCCACGGGACGCGTGCAAAGTGGCGAATACCGCGCGCAGGGATTCGGCCTGGGCGTCGTCGACGTTCTGCAGTGACTGCTCGCCGCTGGCGTAAGGTCGTAACGCCGCGATACGTTCGGCCGGCGCGCGTTGCGTCCAGGTTTCATCGCGCAGCAAGGCGGCCAGCGCGTCATCGTGCACGCGGGAATCCTGCCGCACGTCCAGGCGCGCCATGTGGAAACCGAACGTGCGCACGCGCCAGATCAAGCGACGTACGGCATACGCGCCCGCGTTGAGGCCGCGATGATCGATCAATCCGTGTACGATCAACAGCAGGTCGTCGATCAGTTCTTCGGCGGAGTGATAGCCCTCGGCGTGCCCATCTTCCAGGGTTGCTTCGAGCCGCGCGCGAATCAGGGTGAGCAGGCAACGGTACGGCATGTCCGCGTGGCGCGGGCGGATCGTGGCGGCGGCACGCGGAAACTGCTCGCGGTAATCGGCCAGACGCTTGAGCAGTGATGCGTCGAATGCCACGCGATCGACCGTCTGACTAAGCAAGCGCGCCAGCACGTCGATATCGGCAATGTAATGCTCCAACACATGCGCACGCTGCGTCGCCAGGCTGTTGGCGATGGTGTCAGCACCCACATTGGGATTGCCGTCCATGTCGCCGCCCACCCACGTCGCGAAACTCAACAGGCGCGGCAAGGGCACGGCTACGCCGTACACCGTCTGCAAGGCATCGGCGAGCACTTCGTAGAACGCAGGCACGATGCGATAAATGGGATTGGCGAGATAGAAGCCGACGTGATGATGTTCGTCCTGCACGCTCGGGCGGACCGGCGAGGCTTCGGCCGTCTGCCAACCGGAAGACAGCGCCATGAAGATGCGGTCGTCATCTTCCTTGCGTTCCTGCGGCGTGCGTGTGGGATCGAAGTTGTCAACCAGCGCGCGCACGATCGCCTGTTCCTTTTCGAGCAGGGATCGGCGTATCGCCTCGGTGGGATGCGCGGTGAACACCGGTTCCACTTTCAGCTTGTACAGCCACTGCAGCAGTTCGTCGGCGCTGACGTCCTGATCCTTCAGCTGCTGCAGCACGTTCAGCAGCGACTCCGGCTGCGGTGCGCTGCCTTCGCGCTGGTAGTCGCGGCGACGGCGGATGCGATGCACGCGCTCGGCCGTGTTCACCGCCTGGAAATAGGTGGCGAATGCACGGGCCAGCGCCTCCGCCTCCCCGGCATCCAACCCGGCCAGCGACTCGGCTAGATCGTCCGCCGCACGATCCTCGCGGCGGCGGCGGATGGAGGCGGTGCGCACCTGCTCCACGCGCTGGAAAAAGCTCTCGCCCCCTTGCTCGGCCAGCATGCGGCCCACCATTGCCCCCAGCCGGTGCACGTCTTCGCGCAGCGGGCCGTCGTGGGGCAGGAATTCCGGGTCGCGACTGGCTTCCATGAGGCCTCCAATGAATGAGTTCCCTAGCCTAACCAATTTATGCGGCAATGCAGCGTTCCAAGTCGTCATAAGGAAGGGTCTGAGGCTAGAATGGGGGTCTTCGCCGAGGGGCGCTGCGACCGTATGGGCAAGTGATACGGCCAGGCTCGGTGGATGCTTTGAACTGAACGGCGCTCATGACGCGAATGCCTCGCGTCGATCCGGCCCTGCCGGATTTTCCCATGAGACCCTCGGAGACGCCCTCCATGAATGCTGTTACCAACGATTCCGCTACTCACGACTACAAGGTCCGCGATATCTCGCTGGCCGATCTCGGCCGCCGCCGCATCCGCATGGCCGAGGAAGAAATGCCCGGCCTGATGGCCATCCGCGCCCGCTACGCCGTCGCCAAGCCGCTGAAAGGTGTGCGCTTGTCCGGCTCGCTGCACATGACCAAGGAAACCGCTGTGCTCATCGAAACGCTGAGCGCACTGGGCGCCTCGGTGCGTTGGGCTTCGTGCAACATCTTCTCCACCCAGGACGACTGCGCCGCCGCCGTGGCCGCCGCCGGCATCCCCGTGTTCGCCTGGAAGGGCGAGACGCTGGAGGAATACTGGGAATGTACGCTCGACATGCTCACCCATCCGGGCATGAAGGGCCCCGAGCTGATCGTCGACGACGGTGGCGATGCGACGCTGCTAATCCACAAGGGCGTGGAGCTGGAAGACGGCGATAACTGGGTCAACACACCCAGCGGCAACCATGAAGAGCAAGTGATCAAGGATCTGCTCAAGCGCGTGCACAAGGAACGTCCCGGCTTCTGGAAGCGCGTGGCCGCCGACTGGAAGGGTGTTTCGGAAGAGACCACCACCGGCGTGCATCGCCTGTATCAAATGATGGAAGCGGGCAAGCTGCTGGTGCCGGCCATCAACGTCAACGACTCGGTCACCAAGAGCAAGTTCGACAACCTGTACGGCTGCCGCGAATCGCTGGCCGACGGCATCAAGCGCGCAACCGATCTGATGGTGGCCGGCAAGGTGGCCGTGGTGTGCGGTTACGGCGATGTGGGCAAGGGCTGCGCGCACTCGCTCAAGGGCTTCGGCGCACGCGTGATCGTTACCGAGATCGATCCGATCAACGCCCTGCAGGCCGCGATGGAAGGCTTTCAGGTCACCACCATCGAAGACACCCTCGGCATCGGCGACATCTACGTCACCACCACCGGCAACAAGGACATCATCACGCTGGAACACATGGCGGCGATGAAGAACAACGCCCTGGTGTGCAACATCGGCCACTTTGACAACGAGATCCAGATGGATCGCCTGAATGCGGCCAAAGATGTCACGCGCGAAAACATCAAGCCGCAGGTGGATCGTTACACCTTCGCCAAGAGCAATCACAGCATCTACATGCTGGCCGAAGGCCGCCTGGTGAACCTCGGTTGCGCGCACGGACACCCGGCTTTCGTGATGTCCAATAGCTTCAGCAACCAGACGCTGGCCCAGCTCGACCTGTGGGCGAACAAGGACACGTATCAGAAGACGGTCTATCGCCTGCCCAAGAAGCTGGACGAGGAAGTGGCACGCCTGCACCTTGAGCAAATCGGCGTGAAGCTCACCAAGCTGACGCCGGAACAGGCGGCATACATCGGCGTGCCGGTGGAAGGGCCGTACAAGCCGGATCATTATCGTTATTGATGTAGCTGTCGTAGGTTGGGGTGAGGCGAAGCCGAACCCCAACTTCGTCGGATGAACCATAGTGTTGGGGTTCGCATACGCTCACCCCAACCTACGCTAGTGATCCACACCAAGGTTCGCCTTGCGCACGGCATCCACAAAACCGCCGAACGAAATGTCGGTGATGCCAACCAGCCCGATATGGCTGTTCTCACCATCGAGCAATCTCCCCGTCACAGGTTGGTCGACGTACTCGAACCAATGCGTGCCCACGATCGCCGGATCGTTCGCCGCCGCCTGCACAAAGCGCGCATAAGCCTCGCCACGCTGCGCTTCGTTCCACACGGACACCACGCCTTTGCCGAACGGCCCGCGATCGTCCGATCCAAAATGGAACTCGGTGATCAGCACCGGCTTATCGAGCTTGTGCGCAGCATCAAGATCAACACCATGCTGCGGCAAATCCGCGTACACGTTGAAGCTGATCACGTCGCAATACTTCGCACATGACGCCACCGCTTCCGGCGTGTTCACTGCGAAGCGACCGCCAAGAAACAGATGATGCGGATCGTGGCGATGGATCGCGGCGGCAACCAGGGTGAAATACTGATCGGCATAACGGCGTAGCCACGCGCTGTAATCCTCGGCGATGGCGGGATGCGCCTCGTTCGGTTCGGGCGCGGGGAAATTCGTGGCGTTCAAGGCCGACCAATCGGCCAGCGCAATGCCCCAGGCATCCGCCAACTTCGCAGCAGTGCCGTATTTCTTCTGGAGCACGGCGATGAATGCCTGCTTCGCAGCGCTGCGCGCTTCGCCATGCAGCGTGCCCATCGCCAGACCCCATCGTCCTTGCGGGCCTTGTCCCGCCCAGGCCAGTTCGTTATCGGCGAAGTAGCCCAGCAGCCAAGGATCATCGCGCGACGATGCCGTCGCATTCGTAACGGCGCGCTCCACCGCTTGCGCAAAACGCGGATCGAACGGATCGGGCATGCGTCCCCAGTAATCGAAACCGCTGGATACATTGCCGAAGTCACCGTCGATGTAGATCGGCAAGGTGTAGGCCACGCGATGCAGCTTACCCAGCGCATCGTCGCTCCAGTTGCCGAGGGTGTTGAAGCCCCACGCCTGCATCCGGCCTAGCGTGCGCTTGCGCCAGGCACTCAGCCACTCGGCGCCATCGACGCGATAAAGATTTGCCGCGTAAAAATCGAACCATCGTCCGTGATTCCCACCGATGCCGGCACTTGCACCACGCTCGGCGTCGCGGCTGTCGCTAGAACCATAGAAAGTGCTCCATGGCAGCTGATCCGGCGGCAGATCGACAAACATGAATTCACGCCCTTGCACATAGGTGCGCGTGTCATGGGATGTCACCGCATTCACACCTAGCGAGAAAAACGCATGTCCTTCTGGCGTTACCAACCACCAGCGGCCATTCGCCTTCTCGGTGTGGAACCAGCCAGTGCGCGTCAGCGTGATGTCCTGACGACCACCATATGCATCCAGCCCTCTGCGCTCGCTGAGTTGTGCTTGCAGCAGTCGGCTTTCCTGTGCGTGCGCACTGCGCAACGCGGCATCACTGTCGACCTTCTCCGGCCAGTGGCCACGCGTGTACTGGCCCCACTGATCGACGATGCCGCGATAAGCATCTTGCAATGCCGTGTCGTCGGCGGTGATATCCACCTTGCCGAGCAAAAGCTGCTGCGTGGCTTGCGGTGCAGGCATGCTCAGACGAACCGCATGCACCTGCGTCGCATCGATTGCGCCTTCCACCGTGGTCGCCACGAAGACGGCGTGACCACGATCATCGAACGGCATCGGCGGCCCTGCTTGCATGCCGAACGCGCGCGGTGACGTGGCACGCAGCGGAACCACCAGTGTCTGCGCCGGACCGGCCGGCAATCCCGCCACGGCATGCAGACGCTGCCCGGCGTTGCCGCTATCGATATCGATGACCAACGTCAGCGCCCACGGCATGGCATTCTGCACTTGGACCTGCAAGACGCCCTGCCCTGACCCGTTCCATACACCGTTCGTAGGCGCAATGACGATCTGCGGCTGATTCCCAGGCTGAAACGCGTAGCGGCCCAAGGGCGTGCTATGCGCATCGTGCTCGACCTGGCCGATACGTTGCACTTGCTGCAGCCGGATCTGCGCGTCCGCGGACGTCGCCGCAAGATCGGCTACTTCGGTCGCAGCACCATCCAGCGACGACAAGCTCAGCAGCAGCACGGCAAATAGTGCAACGTATTTCATCGGCAGCTCACCAGCGTTTGACCCGCCGAGTATGCACAGCAGCGGATCGACCAGGCGTGCACGCAGCTAGCCGGTCGCCCGACGCCGATGCCACGCGCGCCACAGCGCATACACCGGCACGCCGCAAGCGATGATCACCAGGCTCATGCCAGCGTCACCGGGCGTGTCGATCACCGTAGCAGCGATCACGCCAAGCACCGTGCACACGAATACGAATGGCAGCACGGGATAAAGCGGTACGCGATACGGTGAACTCTCCGCACCAAATCGGCGCCGATACCAGAACAAAGTGGCGATGCCGAACGCATGGCCCAGCCACTCGCCCACCGTGGTGTAGTTGACCAATTGATCGAACGTGCCGGTAATGATCAGCACGATGGCCCATAAACCCAACACACCCAGCGCCACCTGCGGCGCACGCCAGCGCGGTTCGATCTGTCCTACAGAGCGAAAGAACATGCCGTCCGCGCCCATCGTTTGCAGCACGCGCGCACCACCGGCAATGGCGATGCTGCAATAGCCGAAGGTGGAGCACGCGATGCCGATGGCCATGATCGTCGCGCCATGCGGCCCGAAGATATTGCTCATCAAATCGGCTGCGGGCGCCTTGCTCGCAGCCAGCCCCGCATGCCCCAGGCCGACGAGGTAAGCAATGTTCGCCAGCACGTAGCACACCACCACACCGACCAGGCCCAATGTGAGCGCGCGCGGCAAAGTGCGCTGTGGATCGCGCACCTCGCCCGCCATGTCGTTCAAATAGTGAAAGCCGCCGTAGGTAAACAGCACCGGCAGCACCGCGCCGATCCATGCGCTACCGGACACCTGATGCGCGGCATCTACCGCAAGCACGCCGCCAAAATGTCCGTGCGCCAGCACCAAGCCCACCACCAGCAGCATGGCTATCGCTGCCAGCTTCAGCAGCGTAAACATGTTCACCAGCCACGATCCGGCGCGAACGCCGAACAGGTTGACGCCGACAATGAAGAAGATCGCGCCTACAGCCACGGGTTTCACCCACATGGCCGGCAAGCTCACGGCCCGGCAGGCATAGTCAGCAAACGTGGTGGCCACCGCTGCCACGCTCCCCGGGTAATTGATCAGCGCCATGGTCCAGCCGAACAAAAACGCCGGTAACGAACCGAACGCTTCGCGCAGATAAAGATAGATGCCGCCCGCTTGTGGCCGCCGCGCACCGAGCTCGGCGTAGCACAGCACGCCGGCCAACGTGAGCAGGCCGCCCAGCACCCACAGCGCAAGCAGTGGCAATCCGGACGCGGTGCGCTCGGCCACCGTGGCGGGCGTGCGGAAGATGCCGCTGCCGATCACGCCACCGACCACGATGGCGGCGCCGCTCCACATGCCGAGGCGGCGCAGGTAGGATGAGGATGAGGAGGTGTCGTCGGTCATAAGTGCCGACATTAACCCGAGTCGATGCCGCATGTCCGGTGACCTTTGCCCTATGGCGCGTCACCCCCACACCCAGACATGCCTCCGGTCACATTGACACGCCCGAATCGGTCCTCCGATACTCCGCGCATCACGCGCCATGACCGCAACCCTGGCGCATCGGCCCCGAGGGGTGCTGCGACGGACATCGGTCCGCCACGCTCGGATGCCGACCACCCCAATGTTCAAGGGCGCCCACCCCAATCATTTGGAGGTGTTCATATGCCTACGTCCCATTTTCGTCTCGCCATCGCTTCGTCCCGGCAGTTTCCCGGTATCCACGCAGACGATATCCACCTCGCCGCCACGCTGGAACGGCTCGGCGTCGCATGCACCGTGTGCGTCTGGAACGATCCGCAAATGGACTGGACGGCTTTCGACGCCGTGCTGATTCGCACCATCTGGGATTACTTCGAGCATTACGCGGCGTTCCTCGCCTGGCTCGATATGCTCGAACGGCTTAGCGTCACCACCATCAACGATACGCGCACGCTGCGCTGGAACAGCGACAAGCGCTACCTGCTCGAACTCGAACGTCAGGGTGTACCTGTGATTCCGACACAGGTGGCTCAAGGCGGGAATCTGCAGGAAGCACTGTCTTCGATGTCCGATCGCGACGTAGTCGTGAAGCCAACTGTCAGCGGCGGTGCGTGGCATACCGTGCGCGGAAAAGGCGGTACGGCGGATTTCGACCAGGCTTGCGCGCGGCTGCCGAAGGAACTGGACTATCTCGTGCAGCCGTTCGTGCCGGAGATCGCCAGCAACGGCGAGTGGTCGCTGATGTATTTCGACGACATGTACAGTCACGCCGTGCTCAAGCGTCCCACGGCAGGCGACTATCGCGTGCAGGAACAGCACGGCGGCAGCATCGCACCGGCTGCGCCCGATGACACCATCGTGCAAGCCGCGAGCAAAACGCTGGCAGCTACTGCTGCACTGGGTCATCGCGAACTGGCCTATGCCCGTGTCGACGGCGTAGTGGTGAACGGGCAATTCCTGGTGATGGAGTTGGAAGTGATCGAGCCGTCGCTGTTCCTCACGGAGCGACCGGATGCGGCCGAACGGTTCGCGCAGCATCTGGTGGAGAGACTGCAACGCCGTGCCAACGGGCAACGCAGGCTGGGCTGAGCCAAAGGCAAACCCCAACATCCCCATGCATGGCGATGTTGGGGTTCGCGTTCGCTCACCCAACCTACGAGGCACGCTGCAAAAATCTCACCTAGAATCGCACTGTCGCCCATCCTGCCCTTACCGTGCCCAACGCGCCACGCAAGATTCTTCATGTCGACATGGATGCGTTCTACGCATCGGTGGAGCAGCGTGACGATCCAACGTTGCGCGGCAAGCCGGTCGTGGTGGCTTGGCGCGGCGCACGTTCGGTGGTGTGCGCGGCCAGCTACGAGGCGCGCAAGTTCGGCGTGCGCTCGGCCATGCCGGCGGTGCGCGCCGAGCGGCTTTGCCCGCAGGCGATTTTCGTGCCACCGGACTTCGTGCGCTACAAGGCCGTATCGCGGAAGGTACGCGAGATCTTCGCGCGCCATACCGACCTGATCGAACCGCTGTCGCTGGATGAGGCCTACCTCGACGTCACCGTCACCAAGACCGGCCTGCCCTCCGCTACCGCCACGGCCGAAGCCATTCGCACAGCGATTCGCGAGGAAACGCAACTCACCGCGTCGGCAGGCGTGGCGCCAAGCAAATTCCTCGCAAAAATAGCCTCTGATTGGAACAAACCCGACGGCCTGTTCGTGATACGCCCGCATCAGGTACTCGCCTTTCTCGCGCCACTGCCGGTAGGCCGCCTGCCCGGCGTTGGCAAAGTGATGGATGCAAAGCTGGAAGCGCTCGGCATCAAGACAGTCGGCGATTTGCGCACGCTGCCGGTGGCCGAACTTGAAGAGCGCTTTGGCCGCTGGGGTCGTCGCCTGCATGAGCTTGCGCTGGGTATCGACGACCACCCGGTACAGCCGAATCAGCTGACCATGCAGGTGTCGTCCGAAGACACCTTCGAGCACGATCTCACACTCGACGAACTCGAGCCGCATATCCGCCGTCTCGCGGAAAAAACGTGGTATGCGCACCTGCGCGAAATAGAGCGCGGACGCATGGCACGTACCATTGTGTTGAAACTCAAAACATCCGACTTTCACACGCTCACTCGCAGTCTTACGCCTTCCGTGCGGCTACGCTCGGCGACCGAACTGGCCGACGTCGCCTGTGCATTGCGTGAGCGTGTCGAACGTTCCGCCTCCAGCCGTTATCGACTGGTCGGCGTAGGGCTCTCCGGTTTCGTGGATCAGGACAGTTTCGTGGCACAAAGCGATTTGTTCGACGACCTATTGAAGACATGAACACATTCTTGCGATGCCTCATAGCGCTCGTGCTGATGCTGGCCATGATGCTGAATACGACGCCGGTGCATGCCGAAGATGGCTACGACCTGTGGCTACGCTATCGCTTGCTCGCCCCCGAGCAGGCAGGGCTTTATCGCGGTCATCTTTCTCAGCTCGTCGCTGGCTCCGGCACGCCAACCCAGGCCGTTACCCGCGGCGAATTGCAGCGTGGCTTGGCTGGGTTGCTCGGTCATGAAATGCCACTGTCGGATACTGTCACTCGCGACGGCGCGATCATCGTCGGCACGCCCAAGTCGTCGGCGCTAATCGAGCATCTTTCGCTGAACACGCAAGACTTGGGCAACGAAGGCTATCTGATCCGCAACGTCGTCGTGAATGGTCACACTGCGACGGTCATAGCTGGCCGTGAAGACATCGGCGCGATGTATGGCGCGTTCCACTTTCTGCGTTTGCTGCAGACTGGCCAACCCCTCGATCATCTCGATCTGCGTGAATCGCCGCACGTGAAACTGCGCCTGCTCAATCACTGGGACTATCTCAACGGCCAGGTCGAGCGCGGCTATGCGGGCACCTCGATCTGGGATTGGTGGAAGCTGCCGGACTGGCGTGCACCGCGCTACACCGACTATGCGCGCGCCAACGCCTCGATCGGCATCAACGGCACGGTGCTCAACAACGTCAACGCGGGCGCCACGATTCTTACACCTGAGTATCTGCAAAAAGTCGCTGCGCTGGCGGATGTGTTTCGTCCCTATGGTATTCGCGTGTACCTCAGCATCCGCTTCAGCGCGCCGGTCGAAATCGGTGGATTGAAGACGGCCGATCTGCTCGATCCGCAAGTACAAGCGTGGTGGCGAGCGAAAGCGGATGAGATCTACAAACGCATTCCGGATTTCGGCGGCTTCCTGGTCAAAGCCAATTCGGAAGGCCAGCCGGGTCCCGAGGATTACCACCGCACGCATGCCGAGGGCGCCAACATGCTTGCCGATGCGCTCGCGCCGCACGGCGGCGTGGTGATGTGGCGCGCCTTTGTTTATTCGCAGGCGAATCCGGACGATCGTGCCAAGCAGGCTTATACCGAGTTCAAGCCGCTCGATGGCCGCTTCCGTGCGAACGTGCTGGTGCAGGTGAAGAACGGCCCGGTCGATTTCCAGCCGCGGGAACCGTTCCATCCACTCTTCGGCGCCATGCCGAAGACGCCGCTGATGATGGAGTTCGAGATCACCAAGGAATATCTCGGCTTCGCGACACACCTGGTCTATCTTGGGCCGCTATACGAAGAAGTACTGTCCGCCGACACGATGGCGCACGGCAAAGGTTCCACGGTGGCCAAGGTGATCGACGGCTCGCTGGACGACCACACGCTCACCGGCATGGCCGGCGTGGCGAACATCGGCACCGATCGCAACTGGTGCGGGTCGGATTTCAATCAGGCCAATTGGTATGTGTTCGGCCGGCTCGCCTGGAATCCTTCACTGTCGTCACGCGCCATCGCCGAGGAATGGGTGCGCATGACCTTCACCAACAACGAAGCCTTCGTCAAACCCGTGGTCGACATGATGATGGGTTCGCGTGAGGCCGCGGTCGATTACATGACACCGCTTGGGCTGCTGCACCTAATGGGCCCAGGTCATCACTATGGCCCTGCACCGTGGGATGCCAGCGAATCACGCGCCGATTGGCGACCTGTCTATTACCACCGCGCCGATCACCAAGGCATCGGCTTCGATCGAAGCCGCGCCGGCAGCGATGCGGTTGACCAGTACGCGCCACTTCTTGCAGTGCAATTTAATGACGTAAAGCAAACTCCCGAGCAGTTTCTGCTTTATTTCCATCACGTACCCTGGGATTACCGCATGCGTTCTGGAAACACGCTGTGGTACGAACTGGTGGCGCACTACACGCGGGGCGCGGACGACGTGAAGCGGATGCTTGAAACCTGGCGGCATCTGGACGGCTATATCGACAAGGAGCGTTACAACCAAGTTGCCACGTTCCTCGCCATCCAGGAAAAGGAAGCGCAGTGGTGGCGGGACGCTTGCATCGCCTATTTCCAGAGCATCTCCGGCCTCCCGCTACCGCCCGGCTACGTACCACCACAACATTCGCTGCAATACTACCAATCGCTATCGTTTCCGTATGTGCCGGGATTTTCATCCTGGTAAGAAGGTTGTTCTTCAATCACCGGACCAAAACCGGGAGGAGCATGCCATGCACGTGGAATTGTCGAAACTTCCGATGGACACGTTCAAGGATCTTGCCAAGCACTACCTGATGATCGTACTCGGCATCCTGACTGCGCTCGGGCTGGAGGCGTGGATTGAACACTTGCATCACCGCCATGCCGCGCAGATAGCCAGCGTGCAGATAGAGGCTGAAATACGGGAGAACAAGTTAGAGATCGAAAAGGCACGCGACAAAGACCTGGCTCGCATGCACGTGTTCGAAAAAGTACGCGACGGATTGATCAACGACATCAAGTCGAACGCTACCAACGCCACCATCATCCAGCACGTTCATGAGCTAATCCCGGACGGGCTATCCCTGAGTTGGCACTGGCCTTCATTGCGCCATGAGGCCTGGGATGTCGCAGTGGCCAACCAGTCCGCGGGGTGGATCGATAGCGATAATTTACACCGCTATACGACCGTGTATTCCGCTCAAAATTTTCATGGTGCCATGGCAAATGCCGACATCCAGATAGCTTTGGATGGTCCTCGCATGATCGATGCCGACATTGATTTGCAAACTGGCGAGATACAGCCGCGCCAATTGCTGCATGTTGTCAACCAGATGTGGGCACTGACCGGCGAAACCACAGGCAATCTCGATCGTCTTGATAAAGCTATTGACGAAGCGATGTCTAATCGCGCTATTGCTTCGCGTTAATGGGAGGGACCATCAATTGCGTGGACTGGGGTGCCAATCCCAGCAACGAGAAACACGCGAATGCTGGGATTGGCGCCCCAACCTACGCGATTGTTAGACAACGCATCGTCACCGACGACGCAAAAAAAACCCGGATCGCTCCGGGTCTTTTTTTGCGAGAAGAAATAATTACTTCTTCTTGGGTATGTACAAATCGGTGATGGTGCCTTCGTAAACTTCGGCTGCCATGCCCACCGATTCGCTCAGCGTCGGATGCGGATGGATGGTAAGGCCGATGTCGGCCGCTTCGGCGCCCATCTCAATCGCGAGCGCAATTTCCGAAATCAGATCGCCGGCATGCGGGCCGACAATAGCGCCGCCGACCACGCGATGCGTTTCTTCGTCGAACAGCAGCTTGGTGAAGCCTTCGGTACGGTCGATGCCGATGGCGCGGCCACTGGCCACCCACGGGAATTTGCCGACGCCGATCTTCAGGCCCTTTTCTTTCGCTTCGCGTTCGGTGACGCCGACCCATGCGATTTCCGGATCGGTATAGGCCACCGAGGGAATCACGCGCGCGTCGAAGTGACTCTTCATGCCGGCCACCACTTCGGCCGCGACTTTCGCTTCGTGCGTGGCCTTATGCGCCAGCATCGGCTGACCGACCAGGTCGCCGATGGCGAAGATGTGCGGCACATTGGTGCGCATCTGCGTGTCGACGTTGATAAAGCCGCGCTCCGTAACGGCCACGCCAGCCTTGTCCGCGCCGATCTTGTTGCCGTTCGGCGAGCGACCGACGGACACCAGCACGCGATCGAACACGGTGGTTTCCGGAATGCTCTCACCTTCGTAGCTGACCTCGATGCCTTTCTTGGTGGCCTTCGCTTCCACCACCTTGGTCTTGAGGTGCACGCCTTTGAGCCTGCTGCCTAAACGCTTGGCGAGCGGCTTGATCAAGTCGGCATCGGTGCCAGGGATGATCTGGTCCATGAACTCGACCACCGTCACTTCGCTGCCGAGCGCGCCGTACACGGTAGCCATTTCCAGGCCGATGATGCCGCCGCCGACGACGAGCAACTTGGCTGGAACATCCTTCAATTCCAGCGCGCCGGTGGAATCCATGACGCGCTCGTCGTCCCACGGAAACGCGGGCAGACGCACCGCCTGCGAACCGGCAGCGATGATGGCGTATTCGAAGCGCAGCAGCTTCTTGCCTTCGGCCGTCTCGATTTCCATTTCGTTCGGTGACACGAAGGTGCCCACACCCTGCACCGTACGCACCTTGCGCTGCTTGGCCATGCCGGCGAGGCCGCCGGTGAGCTGGCCGACCACCTTGTTCTTGAAGCTGCGCAACTTGTCGAGATCGAGCTTGGGCTTGCCGAAGCTCACACCGTGAGCGGCCATCGCCTCCGCTTCATCAATGACAGCAGCCGCGTGCAACAGCGCCTTGGACGGAATGCAGCCCACGTTGAGGCACACGCCGCCAAGCGCGGCATAGCGTTCCACCAGCACGGTGTCGACGCCGAGATCTGCCGCGCGAAATGCGCCGGTGTAACCGCCGGGGCCGGAGCCGAGCACGACGAGTTTGCACTCGATGTCGGCTTTGCGGCCGGTGGCACCTGCAGCCTGCGGCGCCGGAGTGGCGGCAGGCTTAGCGGGCGCGGCGGCAGGAGCTGGTGCCGGTGCGGCAGGAGTCGGCGCAGGCGCCGCGGCCTTGGGTGCTTCCGCTTCGGCGCCGGCCACTTCAAGAATGGCGATGACGGCGCCCTCGGACACCTCATCACCGACCTTCAGCTTCATTTCCTTGATGACGCCCGCCGCACTGGCGGGAATCTCCATCGTCGCCTTGTCCGACTCCAGCGTGATCAGGCTTTGTTCCTTCGTCACGGTGTCGCCGGCTTTCACCATCACTTCGATCACCGGCACGTTTTCGTGACCGCCGATGTCGGGGACTTTCAATTCGATCGTATTGGCCATGATCGTCATCTCCCCGTCAGAGCAGCAGGCGGCGGATGTCGCCGAGCTGGGTGGCGAGGAAGGACGCGAAGCGCGCGGCCACGGCGCCGTCGATCACGCGGTGGTCGTAGCTGAGCGACAGCGGCAAGATCAGGCGCGGCGCGAATTCTTTGCCGTTCCATACCGGCTTGGTCTGCGCCTTGGACACGCCCAGGATCGCCACCTCCGGCGCGTTGACGATCGGCGTGAACGCCGTGCCACCGATGCCACCGAGCGAGGAGATCGAGAAGCAGCCACCGGACATATCGTTCGGCCCCAGCTTCTTGTCGCGTGCCTTCTTGGAGATCTCGCCAAGTTCGGTGGCGAGATCGAGCAGGCCCTTCTTGTCGCAGTCGCGGATCACCGGCACCACCAGGCCATCGGGTGTATCCACCGCGATGCCGATGTGGAAGTACTTCTTGAGGATGAGCTTTTCGCCGCTCACATCCAGCGAGGCGTTGAACTGCGGGAATTTCTTCAGCGCCGCGACCACTGCCTTAATCTGGAACACCAGGGGGGTGATCTTCAGATCCTTGTTCTCTTCGCCGAGCTTCTTGCGGAAGGCTTCCAGCTCAGTGATGTCGGCGTCTTCGTGCTGGGTGACGTGCGGGATCATCGCCCAGTTGCGGGCGAGGTTCTGGCCGGAAATCTTTTGGATGCGGGTGAGCGGCTTTTCTTCCACCTCGCCGAACTTGGCGAAGTCCACCTTCGGCCATGGCAGCAGATTGAGTCCGCCGCCAGCTGCCACGGTGCCGCCCTGCACGGGACGCGCGCCGGAAGCCAGCGCATGTTTGACGTACGCGGCGATGTCCTCGCGCACGATACGTCCGCCGCGACCGCTGCCTTTCACTTGATGGACATCTACGCCGAGTTCGCGCGCGAAGGCGCGAACGGCCGGCGTGGCGTACGGCGCGTCGCCCGGCATGACCAGCTTGGCGTCGAACGGCGGGCGAGCCTGCGGCGACACGTCGCCTTCTGGCGCATTGCCCGGCAGTACGCCGCGGCCACCAATCGGGGCGGGTTCTTCCTTCACCTGCGGTGCCGGTGCAGGCGCGGGTGCCGGAGTGGGAGCGGGTGCTTTCGCAGCAGGCTCCTCCTTCTTGGCCGCGGCCGGCGCGCCGGTGTCTGCGGCCTCGATGATGGCAATCAGAGCGCCTTCGGAGACTTCATCGCCCACCTTCAACTTCACTTCCTTGACCACGCCGGCGAACGGCGCAGGCACTTCCATCGTGGCCTTGTCGGATTCCAGGGTAATCAGGCTTTGGTCCTTCTCAACCGTGTCACCGGGTTTGATCATCACCTCGATGACGGGCACATCGGCGTGACCGCCGATATCTGGGACGCGGGCTTCTTTCAGGTCGGCCATGATTTCTCCTGCGGGAACGTAGGCGGCCACGCTTGGGGATGGCTGAGGCGGCCGCAAGACGTCCATCATAGCAATCGACACCCCGTTCAGGACATGCCGGATGCGCCTAAAGCGGCCATCCGCATACGTATGCGGCGAATTTGTCCTACCAAAGGATGCCGTGGCCCGTTCGGCCGGGATGTCAGGGCGTCGGAACCGGACCGGTCACCACGCGTACCTCACGCTGCGGAAACGGAATATGGATGCCTTCGGCATCGAAGCTCTCCTTTACCGCACGCAACAGATCGGTCTGCGCCGGCCAGAAATCGTCCACAGCGGTGTAGGCGCGTAACAGCAGGTACACGGCGCTGTCGCCGAGGGCGTCAGTCCAGACGGTGGGTGCCGGGTCCTGCAATATGCGGGAGTCGGCCGCGTACAGCTGGCGCACCACCGCGATGGCCTTGCCGATGTCATCGCTGTAGCCAATCCCCACGCGCAGCTCGAAGCGCCGCGTACCGCGCCGGCTGAAGTTGATGATGGCATCCGCACCGATTTTCGAGTTCGGCACGATGGCCTCGCGGTTGTCCGCCAGCACCAATTGGGTATGCATCAGGTTGATGCCTTCGACGGTGCCATCGACACCGCCGGCGTGAATGAAGTCGCCCACCTTGAAGGGCCGGAACACGATCAACAGCACGCCCCACGCCAGATTGCTCAGCGAGCCCTGCAAGGCCAGGCCGATCGCCAACCCGCCCGCGCCCAACGCCGCCAGCAACGGCGCGCTGGGCACACCCGCTGTTTGCAGCGCGATTACGATCAAAACCGCGATCAGCACGCCGTAAAGCAGATTGCGCAGGAAGCCGCTGAGCGTGGGATCCACCGATGCACGATGCATCGCACGCTGCAGAAAATTCGCCAGCCGCGCCGCGAGCCAGCTGCCAATGAGCAGCACCAGCAGCGCGCCGATCCACGCCGGCCCGTGCAGGGTGAGGATGGCAAGCAGATCGTCGCGGGAAACGCTTAAGAGATGTTCGAACATGACGCAATCCCTGGCAACAATGCGCAAAGCCTAGCAGCCGCCCGTGCCGGTTTGCAGGCACACGCCGCAGCATTCGCAAGAAAATAGCGCTGCCGCTTGTGCATCGCAGCTCGACAAGCCAGTGCTAGGGGCCCATATACCGAACGCCCGCCAACGCTTGGGCAGGGGTTTACTGGTAGTTCGATGAACAGAGATTCCGGCAGCAATGTACTGCCGGGGCAATGTCGGTTGGTGCGCGCAACACGCAACTCTTTCAACTACCGGAGATCATCGACATGTTCGCCAGATCCAAGACGATTCTTGCGCGTTCCGTTCTCGCTGCCATCGTATGCGCAACAGCTGGGTTTTCGTCCCAGGCTATTGCCGCTACCGCACCGGGCTATCTGCTCTTCAGCCCCTACAAAGACATCACCGTCGACATGAACTGGAGAACCGATACGTTGCAGACGGCGGCGTCCGGCACTTCGCTGCCACTGGTGGGCACCGGCAGCTTCTACGCCACACAGGAACCACAGCTGGGCGCAGTTACCTTGTCTTTTGCCACTGGCGCCTGCGGCAGTGAAACCTGGGCCGGGCTTGCCGGTTCGGCGTTTGCGTCGGCCAATATCGGCGCGCTTTCCAATGCGGGCTTGAACTATGTGATATCCACCGGCGGTGCAGGCGGTGTATTCACATGTGCCACACCCAGCGCCTTCGCCAGCTTCATCGCAACTTACTACACACCGCAAATGGTCGGCGTGGATTTCGATATCGAAAGCACGCAGACACAAGCGGAGATCCAGCAGCTCGTGGCCGACGTGGCAGCTGTGCAGACGCAATATCCCAATCTACGTTTCTCTTTCACGCTCGCCACGCTGGCGGCTTCTGATGGCAGCTATGCGGGTATCAACACCCTGGGCCAGCAGGTGGTGCAGGCAGTGCTGGCGTCAAACCCTGCCATCACCAACTACACCATCAACCTGATGGCCATGGATTACGGCAAGGCAGCGTCGGCCAGCTGCGTACTGGTGAATGGTGTGTGCGAAATGGGGCAATCAGCCATTCAAGCCGTGCAAAACCTGGAACATACCTACGGCATTGCGCCCGGACACATCGAACTGACACCGATGATCGGCCAGAACAACACATCCGGCGAGGTCACTACGGTGAGCGATGTCGACACCATTACCAGCTACGCCGTGGCGAACGGACTGGCCGGCTTGCATTACTGGTCGCTGGATCGGGATACGCCGTGTTCGAGCAAGAAAAGCGTGTCGAACGCATGCAACGGGGTGAGCGGTAGCGCGCCGTTGCAATACACCAATGAATTTCTGAAGGACCTGGGGCGTTAACCAACGAGGCGGGCCATGGATGGCCTGTCGCGTCACGACGCGTGCAGGCAAATGTGCATCTACGGATATCCGATAGATGCGACATCGGTGGACAACAAAGCCAAGAAAAAAAAGCCCGGTGGGGAACCGGGCGCGTGACTGTCCCGTGCCTAGGGGGAGCACGGTGGGGGTGATTCGCTAGGTGACTAGCGTTGGGCGTAACTCGCCTTGTCGGAACGATCCATGTCTGTGGAAATCAATTGCAGGCGTTCGCCGTTGGGCAGGCGGAATTCGAATTGCTGCTGCAGTCGCTGAAGCTGGCTGAAGTGCGGGCACAGTGCTTCGGCGCGTTGCCCGAGTTTTTCGGCCGGCGCCTCGACGGCCTTGTCGAGCGTGGTGTCCAGCGCATCGGTGCGCGCCTGCAATGCCGCCAGCCGGGTCGAATCGCCGCTAAGCGCATCCTTCACTACGTCGGCGGTGACGTTGCTCACCAGATCGGCGACGGTCTTTTGCAGGTTGTCGCCGAAGAGGTCGCTGTCGTCGCCCGCTTTCCACGAGCCGCGCCCAAGCGTGTTATCGATGCGCTGCATGGCTTCGTAGTGCCGGTCGTGCAATTCGTGCAGCAGGCGAGTGCGTTCGTCGCCGTTCTCGGCCAACGTGGCCACCACTGTGGTCAGCGTGGAATAGCCGATGTCTACACCGTCCCGTGCGATCGCCGCGACCGCTGGCACCAGCTCGCGCACTTGCTGTTCGTAATCGCGCAGGCGCTCCGCATCCGTGGCAGAAATGGTGACGTTGTCGCCGTCCACACGCAGCTTGCCGTCATGGATAAAGACATCGCTGGGATGGCCGCTGCTGCGGATGAAGACGATGCCGTCCTTTTCCACCTGCACGTCGTAATCACTGTTGAAGGAACACGACAGATGATGCGCATGGCTGTCGCTGGCCTGCACGCCGCCCGCCACGGCGAATGCGAAAATCGTTGCAAATGAAAGCATGTGACGACGCATGATGAATCCCTCCCTGGGGATGCATACCGATGAGCTGTTGCGCGCTTGGATGCACGTCGATGCACATAGGGTTTAACGCGCGGCCACCTGCCGGCATGGGCCGTACGTCATTCCGTGCCATCGGTCATAGCCGGCCTGTATGACGATTGGCGCAGCGCACATAGGCAAACGCCTGGGTGCACGATAAGTTGCGCAGGAATGCTCCGGCCCAGGGGAAACTGTCCATGCCATCCACCGATGTGATCGTCGTCGGCGCCGGTCTTGCCGGCCTGGTCGCGGCCACGGAACTGACCGATGCCGGTCGGCGCGTAGTAATCGTCGAACAGGAACCGGAACAAAGCCTGGGTGGGCAGGCCTTCTGGTCATTCGGCGGATTGTTCTTCGTCGATTCGCCCGAACAACGCCGGATGGGCGTGCGCGATTCGCATGCACTGGCGCTGGCGGACTGGATGGGTACCGCCGCGTTCGATCGTCCCGAAGATCATTGGCCGCGCCGCTGGGCGGAGGCCTACGTGGATTTTGCCGCCGGCGAGAAGCGCGCCTGGCTGCACGCCATGGGCATGCGCTGGTTCCCGGTGGTGGGTTGGGCCGAGCGCGGCGGCTATGGCGCGATCGGTCATGGCAATTCGGTGCCGCGCTTCCATGTCACCTGGGGCACCGGTCCTGGCGTGCTGGAACCGTTCGTGCGGCGTGCACGCGAGGCGCAGGCGAAAGGTCTGCTCAGCTTCGCTTTCCGTCATCGCGTCGATGGCCTGCTGGTGGAAAACGGCAGCGTGGTCGGCGTGCACGGCGCGCGACTTGCGGATGACAGCATGGAACGCGGCAAACCGAGTTCGCGCGAGGTGACCGGCGATTTCGAACTGCGCGCGCAGGCGGTGATCGTCGCTTCAGGCGGCATCGGCGGCAATCATGAACTGGTGCGCAAAAACTGGCCGGAACGTTTGGGACCACCGCCGCTGCATATGCTCTGCGGTGTGCCCGCGCATGTCGACGGGCGCATGCTGGGCATCAGCGAAGCCGCCGGCGCGCGGCAGATCAATCGCGATCGCATGTGGCATTACGTGGAAGGCATCGAGAACTGGAATCCGATCTGGCCGATGCATGCCATCCGCATTCTGCCGGGGCCCTCGTCGCTGTGGTTCGATGCGCGCGGCAATCGCCTACCCGGTCCGCTATGGCCCGGCTTCGACACCATGGGCACGCTGGAACATCTGCGTGGCACCGGCTTCGACTACAGCTGGTTCATTCTCGATCAGCAGATCATCCGGCGCGAATTCGCATTGTCCGGTTCCGAACAGAATCCCGACCTCACCGGCAAGAGCTGGCGGCAGGTGGCCAAGCGCGCCGTCGGCAAGCAGGCGCCCGCGCCGGTAGAAGCATTCAAACGCAACGGTCGCGACTTTATCGTGCGCGACAATCTGGAGGATCTGGTCGTCGGCATGAATGCACTCGCCGGCAGCCAGTTGCTCGACGTAGCGCATCTGCGCGAAGAAATCGAAGCGCGCGACCGGCAGTTCGACAACCCGTTCGCGAAAGACAGCCAGGTGATGGCGATCGACAACGCGCGCCGTTATCGCGGCGATCGCCTGGTGCGCGTGGCCAAACCGCATCGCATCCTCGATCCGGTCAACGGGCCGCTCATTGCGGTGCGTCTACACCTGCTCACGCGCAAGAGCCTTGGTGGGCTGGAAACCGATCTCCAAGCGCGCGTATTGGGGCACGATGGTCAGCCGTTACGCGGCCTGTATGCCGTCGGCGAAGCGGCCGGTTTTGGCGGCGGCGGCTTGCACGGCTATCGCGCGCTGGAAGGCAGTTTTCTCGGTGGCTGTCTGTTTTCAGGTCGGATGGCGGGACGCGCCGCCGCTGCCACGGTCGCATGACGTCAACACCGCGCATCGCCATCTACGGCGCCGGCATGGTCGGCAATTATCTTGGCGGCCGCTTGCATGGTCATGCGCAGGTTTGTTTCATCGCACGTCCTCATGTAGCGGCCCGTTTGAAGAACCACGGGCTGACGGTCAGCGATCTGCATGGACATCACCAACACGTGCCGGCTGCAACGCTCGATATCGCCACACAACTCGATACCGTGCGCGAAGCCGATGCCGTGCTGGTCACGGTGAAATCAGCGGCCACTGCGGAAGTGGCGCACGAACTGGCCGAGATACTTGCACCAGGCACGCCGGTGATCAGCTTCCAGAACGGCGTGCGCAATACGGCGGAATTGCGCGCGGCGCTGCCTACGTGTCGCGTGCTGTCCGGCATGGTGCCCTTCAACGTTGCGCAACCGGAACCGGCGCACTTTCATCAAGGTTCGTCCGGCGCACTGATGATCGAGCGCTCGACGGCGCTTTCGCCCTCCTTGCTTTCCGCGTTCGCCGCCGGTGGCCTGCCGTTGCAACTATGTGACGATATGCAGGCGGTGCTGTGGGCGAAGCTGTTGATCAATCTCAACAACTCGCTCAATGCGTTGAGTGGCTTGCCGCTACGCGAACAATTGGCGCAGCGCGCTTGGCGTCAATGCCTGGCGCTGCTGCAGCGTGAGGGATTGCGCGTGTTGCAGGCCGCCGGCATTCGCCCTGCACAACTCACCACCCTCCCCGCCCATTGGTTGCCGACCGTGCTGTCGCTGCCGGACGCGCTGTTCCACCGCATCGCATCGCGCATGCTGGCGATCGACCCACTGGCGCGCTCCTCCATGTGGGACGACCTGCAGGCGAGGCGCCGCACCGAGGTGGATTACATCAATGGCGAGCTTGTGGTGCTAGCAAAGTCAAAAGGCCTGCGCGCACCGGCCAATGCACGCATCGTTGCGCTGGTTCACGAAGCGGAGCAGTCGTATGTGCGGTGGGAGGCCCCGGCGTTATTGAAGACGCTGCTCAATTCGTAGGCTGGGATGACAACTCCAGCCTAAAAACTGCACAGCGTCTCCTAGCGCGCAATATCCTCGATATGCGCGATCTTTCCGCCGACGATGGTAAATGTCGTGCTATGCCCGTCGCGCCGATACCGCCACTTCTCACCTTTGTCTTTCGCGTCGACCTTTCTTCCCTTGCTGGACGATTTGGCAGTGCTTTTTCGTGCGTTACTCTTGCCAGAACTAGAACCCTTCGCACGTACCGCTGGTTCACCCAGCAATTCCTTGACACGCGCAGCGCTGTCACCCACCACGAGCACCTGGCTACCCACACGCAGACTTTGCAATGCGTGTGCGCTGAACGTGGTAAGCAGCAAGGCCAGAAAAAGATAGCGACGCATGACTGGCTCCTTGTCGTGGTGTGGCCTCTCCATGGCGGCGATCTGCGATCAGAACCCAGCGTCGGACTCGGCAAGATAGGCTAGCTCTTCCGGCGTGCTCGCTCGGCCGAGCAGCGCATTTCGATGCGGAAAGCGACCGAAGCGCGTGATCACCGCCTCATGCTTTCGAGCATAGTGGAGAAAATCGGTGCAGTGATCGCGCTCCTGAGCGGGCAGGCTTTCACACATGGTTTCGAACAAAGCGACGCAACGTCGCTGCAGGCCAATGTCTTCGGCATGTTCGAGCGGCATGTAGGCGAAGACGCGCTGGATGGGCGGAAGCTGGCGGTCGAAACCTTCCTCGATACCCCACACGGCTAACCGTTGCGCATGAAGGTCTTGCGCCC
The DNA here is from genome assembly GCF_044904605.1 of Dyella humi. Taxonomy (NCBI): domain Bacteria; kingdom Pseudomonadati; phylum Pseudomonadota; class Gammaproteobacteria; order Lysobacterales; family Rhodanobacteraceae; genus Dyella; species Dyella humi. Next base: position 2,202,611 of record NZ_JADIKI010000023.1, on the reverse strand, counting down.
ATGCCTGGTGATCGGTGCGATGAAGATTGCGCGAAAACTGGTCCAGCACGATCAACAGCGCCAGCCAGCCTGGTGGCGTTTCGGACCAGTGCGCGAGCTTCCCCTCTGCGGCCCATCGAAAGGTTTCGCTAAAGCGTGCGCGGATGGCGGCGTCGAAGGCCGGATGCGCGGCGAACCATTCCTTGAGGTTGGATGGATCGAACCAGAATGCCAGTACCGCCTGCGCTTCGTCCGGCAGGCTCGCCATGGCTAGTGCGCGATGCTGACGGCTTTGACCAGGCTGTGCATGTCCAAGTCGATCGAGTGCAGACGCGGAAGCTGGCGGTGCAGCTCCGCCGTCATGTCGCTCGGCCCGATGCGCGCGATGACGCGTTCGAACGAACGCAGCAGGTTTTGCTCGTGGCGCGCCAGCAAGCGAATCCAGGCGTCGTCGCTATGTGGCATCAACAGGTCGAAGCGGCTGCGCACGGCGCCAAACATGCGGCGGCGGGTGGCGGGGGTGCCTTCGTGGGTACGAATCTGCGCCTGCAGTTCGTCGATCACTAGGCTCAGGGATTGCGCCTCTTCATCCAGCACGGTGCGCAATCCGGGCTCACTCACCCGCATTGCGGCATGGCGATACAGCGCACGCAGCTCGATGCTGCGGCGGATCAGGCCATTGCACAGATGTTCAATCGCGAGCGACACCGGGTCGCCTCCTGGGCGGTCTTGGATGCGAAGACGGTGCCATGTTGCAGGACAAGCACTTAGCGGCGGATAAATCCCCCTGTCATATTCGGCTTCTGCTCAGCTAAGGTTTCATTGGCCGATCTGTACGAGGTTCAGCGGGCGTCCGTTGCTGGCGCGAAGGCCCTCCTGCAACTCGGCGAGTCGCTGGATATCGGGGCAGAGCGCCTGAATCTCGGGACGCAGAGCCTGCAATCGCTGTTGCAGACGCGGCTGGAAGCCACTGGTGAGGTTCGCGGCCTGGTCGCGCAGCGCGGCGGCTTGCTGCAGATCACCGCTCATGGCCGCGCTGATCGCTTGCTGCCCCATGGCCGAGGCGAGCAAGGGCGCGATGTCGCCGATGACCTGGTTGGCGTACTGGTTGGCGGCGTCGCCATGCCAGTCATGCGTGCTTTGGCTGGCGGCCACGCGTTGATGAAGATCGGCCGCGTGGGCCTGCAGACGGCGTTGCAGTTCTGCGCGCGTGTCGGCATCGAGATTCATGCCGTCTGCTTCCTGTTGCACGGCCTGCATCGCCAGATCCACGCCATGATTGATGACCCTCTTCACACGCGGCACCAGGGCGAGCACGTTGCGCTGGAACAGGGCGAGACGATCCTGGTCTTCGGCATTGATTCCCACGGCTTGGCCATCCGTCTGCAGCGTACCCGACGCGATGACCACGCGCGTAGGCGCAGGCTCGGTGCGATCGAAGATCAGCTGATCCTGCTGCACGGTGAGGTCGTAGCTGCTGGTCGCATGGCAGACCTGGGATAGGTCCTGCGCATGCAAGCTGGCGCAAGCAAACGCAAGCACACTGGCAGCGAGCAGGCGGGTGCAACGCATGTAGACATCTCCATCGGACCAAGGCCCGACAGCGATAAAGCGCAACGGGATAACTGCGGCTGAATCAGCCGGGACGCGGCCGGAATTGCAGGCGCACGGACGGCTGTCCGAGTTGCCAGGCCAGCCATAACAGCACAGGCACGGCAAGCGCCTGCAGCGCCATGGCGATCAGCAGCGGGCGCTTGAAATCCGCCAGTTGCTGCTGCACGGCAGCATCACCCAACCCACCCAACGTGTTCCACTGATGCCACAACTGCACACCGCGATAAGCAAGCCACACGCAAAGCACCAATGCCACCGTGCGCAGCACCGAACGCGCCCACGACTGACGCAGAATGCATCCCGCGCAAGCGACGATCACGACAAGTGCGGCGACCAGATACGCGATATCCCAGCTCAGCATGTTATGCAGCTGCGCAGCGTTTTCGCTGTCGCCCGTGGGCAGGTTCTGCAAGGCAGTCCACACCTTCTGCGCATGGCGGATGTATTGCGAGCCGAGAAAACCAGCCACCAGCAGCAGCAGCCAGGTAAGCATGCGCCACCACGCAAAACCGGACCGCTTGCGCAGATCAGGATCGAACCGGGAAATCAGCATCAGGCCGCCGCCTTCTTCAAAGTGTTGAGATCGTCCAGCACTTGCGCGGCGTTTTCTTTGGGATCGACGTCACGGTAGATCTTGACGATCTTGCCGTTGGGATCGATCAGGAATGTGGTGCGCTTGGCGAAGTGCAAACCTATCGCAGAGGTCAGCACGCCATAGCTGATAGCGACGTGCCGATTCGCATCGGACAGCAGCGGAAACGGCACATGGTATTTCGCGGCAAATTCGGCGTGCGACTTCACGTTGTCCAGGCTTACCCCCACCACTTCCGCGCCGGTCTGGCGCAGCTTGACGATCTCGTCGCGGAAGGTGCAGACCTCGGTGGTGCAGCCGGGTGTGAAATCCTTCGGATAGAAGTACACCACCAGCCAATGGCCGTGATAGTCGGTGGGGCTGCGCCAGTGGCCATTCTGATCTTGCAGGTGGAACGCGGGCGCGGGCTGGCCGACCTGCGGATTGCCTTGCACGCCAGTGCCAGCCAGTGCGGGAATCGCCGGCAAGGCCAGCAGGCCGATCATCGCGAGCAAGGTCAACAGACGGCGCATGGACACGGCTCCAAGGCAACAGATGAAACGGAGTATACGCTGCAGAACCCAAGCAAAAGGCGCCTTGCGGCGCCTTTTGTCGGGCGATCCCGAGAGGGCTCAGTGACGGCTCGGTTCGATATCGAACTTGTCGACGGCCACACCAAGGTTGATGCCTTCGCCGGTACCCGACAAGGCAATCGACGTAGTGCCCTTGGTCAGCACCTGGACCTCACCGCTGCGCACTACGCCAGCAGAAGCACCGGCTTGCGCGTAGCTCCCGTAGACGTCCTTGATGGCGTAGACATTGCTGATCTCGCCCTTGCCGGTAACGTGGAATTTGCCGGCCGTCAAACCGCCGCCATGCATGTTGATGCTGACGGCAGCACTTTGCCCATTGTTGCAAGTGATGTGGCCATGGCCTTCGGCATGCTGGTAGATCGCTGACCAGCCGGCCAGGCTGTAGGTGAGGTCGCACTTCACCGGCGCCTCGGCCGCCTGTGTCGGCGTGGCGGTGAATCCGGTCAGGGCACCTACGCCCAGCAGCATGGCGGCAGTCAGTCCAAAAGTACGCTTGCTCATAGAGGTCTCCTTACACGTGGCATGGATCAGCCATGCCGTGACGAGAGTGTCGGATTAGCAAACTGAATAAATCGCCAAGGCCGTTTGCAGGCATTCAGGGTCGCCAAACGCGCGTGAGGCCGGTGTGCAGGTAACGCCTGTTGTTTTCGTTTGCTTGATGATTAACTAACAAAGCGCCGCGCACACTGGATTTGCGGGCGCTTTCCACCACGGAGGAAACCATGCCCAGGTATTCGCTGGTCGGTTACGACAGTTCGGACACTTCGCAACGCGCGTTCCATTTCGCCATGGAGCTGGCGCGAGCATGCAAGGGACGCGTGCGGGTGGTTTCGGTTTTGCAGGTGGCTCAAGGCGGCGCCGATGCCTGCGCCCTGATGATGACCGACTCGGCCAGTGAGCGAACCCTGGAACTGCAGCAGGAACTTCGCACGCTCGACCCGGACGCCGACACGCTGGTGGACCTGGAGATTACCCACGGCAGCCCCGGCGACGTATTGCTCAACCAGGTGCGTCAGCACCCCGTCGATCACGTCGTGATCGGCCACACCGAACGCGGCGCCCTCGGCCGTTGGCTGCTGGGCTCAGTATCGGGGGACGTGCTGGCCGGCGCCCACGTCCCGGTCACCGTCGTCCGGTGAAAAAACTTACGCGGCTATAAGTGGGCTGGCATTAATTCGTCCCAGCGTTCACCATTTATCCTGTTGTCCTTGATCTGTCACAGATCGGATCGCCTTTTTACACAGGATATTGTCACGTGGACTACAGCCCCGTCCTGCCATGGACTCTGGAAAGTCTGAATTTCGCCGAGATCGACATCGCGCGTGTCCGGCACAATGAACACCTCTTCATGCTGCTTTGCAGCGCCTCATTCGTCGAAAGCGGCTCGGATCTGTATACCCACAACCTGATCGAGCATTTCGATGGCGACCTGGAACTACAGGGCTGGCTGCGCGAGCACTGGGAGCATGAAGAATTGCAACACGGCCGCGCCCTGGCCGCCTACGTGCAGCACGTGTGGCCCGAGTTCGATTGGGAAGCCGGCTTCAAGGCGTTCTGGAACGACTACGGCGCACTGTGCACCAACGAACAACTGGAGCCCTCGCGCGGCCTGGAACTGGCAGCGCGCTGCGTGGTGGAGACCGGCACTGCCAGCCTCTACCGCGCCTTGAACGACATCGTCGACGAGCCGGTGCTCAAGCAGCTCACCAATCACATCAAGAGCGACGAAGTGCGCCACTACAAGCACTTCTACCAGCATTTCCAGCTCTACCGTGAACGGGAAAAGCTGGGCCGCTACAAGGTGTTTCGCGCCATCCTCCGCCGCGTCAACGAGATCCGCAACGAAGACAGCGACATCGCGCTGCGCCACGTGTTCAATCAGTGCTATCCGCAGTACAAGGACGACAACGCGCAGTTCCAGAAAGTGGCCGGCCCTGCGCAGGCGCTGCTGCGTCGGCATATTCCAGCGGAAATGACGGTGAAGATGCTGCTTAAGCCACTGGACTTGCCGCCTCGCCTGCAACACGCCATGGAAAAGCCCTTGGCGAAGATCAGCGAGAAGCTGTTCTTGCAATAACGCTGTCGCTCAACGCGAGACGGGTTCTTCCGCTTCGCGTTCGTGCTGCTCGCTATGCGTCGCCGGCTCCGGCCAGTGGTACCAGTCGCGATGCAACGAAAACTTCCGGCAGGCGTGGCAGGCGGTGATTTCCCAGCGATAGCCGCAACCCGGGCACACGCCGCCTGTCCAGAACGTATTCCAGTTGGTGCCACAACCACCCATCTTCGGCGTGCAAAGCCAGCGGCTGGTGCCCAGCGGACGCCAAGTACATTGAGGGCAGTAGATCTCCGGTTCGCGCATTACTGGCTGTTGCCGGGGGATGAGCTGGCGGATGCCGGCGCGGTACCGGCGTTGTCGCGCGGCATGCTGTCGATGTGGCGCTGGCTCTCCTTTTCCAGCTTGAATTGCGCCAGATCGATCGGGCGGATCTGCTTAATGGTGCATGGGATGTACGGCCGCCCGGTCAACACCTTGTCGAAGCCGGTCTGCACCTCGTTGGCGAAGCTGGTCAGGCCGATCATGTTGGTGAAGGTGAGGTTGTTGCAGGGCCACACATCCAACAGATACGCCTTGTTCGGCAGTGTGTAGATCACCAGTTGGCTATCGCTGAGCGGCTCCCACGAGTAGATCTGAAAGCCCATCACCAGGCGGAAGCTGCGCACGGGCGCACCGGCAGCGGCGCTATATGCCTGCTGACGCTGCTGCAGGCGCTGCGCATACGGCACGCTCGAACACGCCGCCAGCACGAGGCTCAACAGCGAAAAAGCCAGAAGCCGCATCTTCTTCGACATGACACCTCTCCTAAATCGGCCTTACGCGGAACAACGCACCGGCACGTTGCCGGTGCACGCCCCTACTTCTTGCCGACCGGCTGCCACTTGGACGGATCGTAGCCGCCGGTTTCGAACACCAGCTCCTGCTTGCCACCGTCCTGCATTTCCACGTTTATGGTGATGCGCTTGGTTTTCTCCATGGCGGCAATGAACGCCTTGTCGTCGCGAATGAACATCGCCGGCTCGCCGGTAGTGGGCAGGAAAGCGCGCAACGGATGCGGCTTGCCGTCGAATTGTGTCTGGATCGTGCAGTTGCCCTTGCAGACGAAACCATGACCGTTGCCGAACAGGAACACGCTCTGTCCCCATTGCGTATGTCGACGCAACACCAGCCTCACCGCGCGATCGCCACCGGGGCGCGAACTGTACAGGCTGGCGGTGGATTGCGTGCCGCCCTCCATCGGGCCAACCTGATAGGTCCACAGCGCGGTCAGACGCTGCTTTTCGGCGACTTCCTTCGCGCGCTGTTCGACTTCCGGCAGCGTCTGCTGCACTTCCTTGGCCGCGTCGCTGGCGGGGAACTGCTTGACGATCGCTTCGCCGAGCTGAGCCGCTATCGCATCGTTCTTCATCTGCAGCATCTGACGATAGGTCTGCAATTGCCGGTTTGCCTCCTCGTTCATCTGCTGCGCTTGGGCCTTGGCGGCGTCCTGCGGCGACGGGGTGTTTTGATCCTGTTGTGAGCAGGCGGCAAGCAGCAGCCAGCCGCATGCGGTGATGGCGACAAGGGTGCGGCAGAAAAGCGGACGGATCATCGTGGCTCGATCCCGGCAAGAATGAGGTCTCTAGCTTGAAACGAGCTGCTGCCCGGATGCAACCGTCTACATCGCCGTCGGCTGGCTGAAGCGTTCGCGCAAGGCCGCGCGGTAGCGCCGGCTGCAAGGGAGCTTCATGCCATCGCGCATCAGCAGGCGCGCGTCACCCGTATCCAGCGGCTCGATCTCGGCCAGGAAATCCAGGTTGATCACGTAGCTGCGGTGCACGCGTACGAAGCGCTGTGCATCCAGCCTCGCTTCGATGCCGGCCATGGTGGCACGCAGCGGATAGTCGCGCCCGCGCACGCGCAAGTTCACGTAGTTGCCGGAAGCCTGTAGCGATTCGATCTCGCGCGCGGCCAGCAGGAATTCCTTGCCGAGCTTGCGCACCAGGAAACGCTCAGGTTGCTCGACCGGCTCGACCGGCGGCCCTACATCCGGCTCGACGAGTAGGCGCGCCTCACCCTGTAAGCGCACCACCCATAAGCGGTATAGCGCGATGCTGGCGAGTATCCAGAAATACGAACGCACATCCTTGAGGTATTCGTAGCCAAAGTCCGGCAGCCAGACGCCGGAAAAATAATGTTGCTCGGCGGCGGCGTAGACGAGCTTGCGCAATGCCACCATCCCGCCGACATGCAGCAGGCTGAAAATCACGCTGTAGAGGAGATGCCTGGGCAGATTCTGTTGCCAGGTTTCGAAGCGAATCGGCCAGCGCCGCAAGGCCCAGATCAGCGCGGGTATCAACGCCAGCATCGCAATGCCGCTGCTCGCCTCCCATGTCCATGGCTGCCAGCGCGGGAAATCCCGGTGATCCATCACAGATATCATGCCGTTGAGCACGATGTTGACGGCGAAGAAAGCCGGCCAGAAGGCGAGTTCGAACGAGCGTCGCCAACGCTGAAAACTTTGGTAGGTGAAGCCGTGGTTGGTTCCCATGATGGGGATTCTACATAGCGCGAATAACGGCGCTCCACGTTGCAAGAAGCTATGACCTCTTCTCTTCATTCCTGCTTGCACTTGATTAGCGTTGAATCGCAATTACACCTCATCGTCGCCCCGGCGAATGCCGGGGTCCAGCGCCTTTCAGGCGATTCAAAGTCACTGGGTCCCGGCTTTCGCCGGGACGACGAGCAAAAAACATGGCTAGCTGAGACTCGATGCTAATCAGGCTGCTTATAGGGGGATGGAGCTACTCCCCCGCATCTCTGTCGATATAGGAGGAACCAACATCCCGCTTTGCGAGACGCCCCCCACCCCAGATAATGCCCCTTCCAGACAAGGACCTCGCATGTCGCCCTCCTCCGCGTCGCGTTCGACGGACTCGCTGCTCAACCACCCCGCTTACGTTGCTTTCTGGTGCGCACGCACCGCTTCCAGCTTCGGTTTTCAGATGCTGTCGGTCGCGGTGGGCTGGCAGATCTACGCGATCACCGGGCGCGCCTTCGATCTGGGCCTGATCGGCCTGGTGCAGTTTTTCCCCTCGGTATTGCTCGCGCTGCCGGCCGGTCATTTGGCCGACCAGTTCGACCGGCGGCGCATCGTGCTGTTCGGGCAGATCGTGGAATGGACGGCGATCGTGCTGCTGGCGGTACTGACGTTGCTGCATGTGATCGACGAGGTGGGCATCCTGCTGCTGATCTTTGTCATCAGCACGGCAAAGGCGTTCGAATCGCCCTCGATGCAATCGATGGTGCCAGCGCTGGTACCACCCGCCCTGCTGCCGCGCGCGATGGCGGTGAACGGTTCGGCGATGCAGGCGGCGATGATCATGGGCCCGGCGCTGGGCGGCCTGTTGTATGTGGCTGGCCCCGGTGTGGTGTATTCGGTGGCGGCCGGGCTTTATTTGATTTCTACCGTGATGGTGTCCCGCCTGCGCTACGAGCAGGCGCCACCCAAGCGTGAACCGGCCACGCTCAAGACTTTGTTTGCCGGCGTGCATTTCATTCGCGAACGCAAGGATGTGCTCGGCGTGATTTCGCTGGATCTATTCGCCGTGCTACTGGGCGGCGCCACGGCGTTGCTGCCGATTTTCGCCAAGGACATCCTGCACACCGGACCGTGGGGCTTGGGATTGTTGCGCGCAGCACCAGCCATAGGCGCCTTGCTGATGTCGTTCTGGCTTGCGCATCACAGCATGGAGCGCAACGTGGGCAAGATCATGTTCGCCTCCGTGGCCGGCTTCGGCGTGGCCACGCTGGTGTTCGCGCTGTCGAAGGTATTGTGGCTGTCGCTGCTGGGTTTGTTCGCGCTCGGTGCGTTCGACATGGTGAGCATGGTGATCCGCGGTTCGCTGGTGCAGCTGGATACGCCCGATGCGATGCGCGGTCGTGTGAGTGCGGTGAATGCGATCTTCATCAATACGTCGAACCAGCTTGGCGAGTTCGAATCCGGCATGGTCGCCGCATGGCTGGGCGCGGTGGGCTCGGCGGTGCTCGGCGGCATCGGCACGCTGATGGTGGTGGGATTGTGGATGGCGATGTTCCCCACACTGCGCCGACGTCAGCGGCTGCACATGGAACCGGCAGCCTAAGCAGGCGTATCTCGCTTGTCCCGAATTGCGATGCTGCGCCCGCGATACCGAATGCCTGTAAAGTGACGAAAATCAATGGTTCGGCGTGCACGATCGGTTAACGTCCCACTCACGTGACCGCTGGCAAGGTCAATCAACCGGATTAATGGGAGGAACAACGCCATGAGCAGGCAAGCTGACATCGAACGCAGACTCGACCAACTTGGCAGCCGTGTACGTGAGTACGCAGACGGCGCCACTGACACCGCCGACGGCTGGCTGTCCCGCGGCCGCCGCGCCGTAGGTCGCCTTAGCCGCAGCGATGCCCGCAAGCGCATCGCGCGCCAGGCCGAGGATTTCGCCGACGAGGCCAATTACCAATACCGTCGCCTGCGTCGCAACGTGGGTCGGCATCCGGTGGCTACGGCGGCGATTGTTGCTGGTACGGTGGGTGCGCTATTCCTGTTGTATCGCGCGTTGCGTCGCGACGAGGATTGAGCGCATTCGCGATGCGTAGTCCCCGTGGTCGTCATTCCCGCGAAAGCGGGAATGACTGCCATGAGATATACGAAAAAGAAGCCCGTCTTTCGGCGGGCTTCTTCGTTTTATACCGTCAGCGGATTCGGCTTGTCCGGATCGAGCTTGTACTCACGGATCGCGCGCGCCACGTCCTTGGCGTTGATCTTGCCGTCCTTCGCCAACGCCGCGAGTGCGGCATGGGCGATCCAGTAGCGATCCACCTCGAAGAAGCCACGCAGATGTTCGCGCGTATCCGAGCGACCGAAGCCATCGGTGCCGAGCACGGTGTAGCGCATACCATCCGGCATGAAGGCGCGGATCTGGTCGGCGTATTCGCGCACGTAGTCGGTGGCGGCGATCGCCGGGCCTTGGCGACCCTGCAGCAAGCCGGTGACATACGGCACGCGCTGTTCGGCTTCCGGATGCAGGCGATTCCAGCGTTCGGCGTCGAAACCGTCACGGCGCACCTCGATGAAGCTAGGCACGGACCAGATGTCGGCGGTGACGCCGAAATCCTTCTCCAGCAGTTCGGCGGCGGCAATGGCTTCGCGCAGGATAGTGCCCGAACCAAGCAACTGCACGCGCGGCTCGCCCTTCTTCGGCTTGCCGGCATCCTTGAACAGGTACATGCCCTTGATGATGCCTTCCTCGACACCTTGCGGCAGATCGGGGTGGGCGTAGTTCTCGTTCATCACGGTGAGGTAGTAGTACACATCCTCCTGCTCCTCCAGCATGCGGCGCGTGCCGTCCTGCATGATCACCGCGACTTCGTAGGAGAAGGTCGGGTCGTACGCGCGCACGTTCGGAATCGAGCCGGCCATCAGATGCGAGTGGCCGTCTTCGTGCTGCAAACCTTCGCCGTTGAGCGTGGTGCGGCCGGACGTGCCGCCGATCAGGAAGCCGCGCGAACGCATGTCGCCCGCCGCCCAGGCGAGGTCGCCGATGCGCTGGAAGCCGAACATCGAGTAGTAGATGAAGAACGGCAGCATCGGCTGGTTGCTGATGCTGTAGCTGGTGGCCGCGGCCATCCACGCGGCCATGCCGCCGGCTTCGGAAATACCTTCCTGAAGCACCTGACCCTTCTGATCTTCGCGGTAGTACAGCAGCTGATCGGCGTCCTGCGGGCGATATTTCTGGCCGAACGGCGCGTAGATGCCGATCTGACGGAACATGCCTTCCATGCCGAAGGTGCGTGCTTCGTCAGCGACGATCGGCACCACGCGCGGACCGATGGCCTTGTCACGTAGCAGCAAATTCATGCCGCGCACCAGCGCCATGGTGGTGGAGATTTCGCGATCGCCCGTGCCCTTGGTGATCTGCTCGAAGGCGGCCAGTTCCGGCGCCTTCAACTTCACGTCGGTATGGCGACGACGCTGCGGCAGCGAACCGCCGAGAGCCTTGCGGCGCTCAAGCATGTACTGCACTTCCGGCGAATCCTTGCCGGGGTGGTAGTACGGCACCTCCGCGAGCTTGGCGTCCGGCACTGGGATGTTGAAGCGGTCGCGGAAGTGACGCACGGCCTCGTCGTCCAGCTTCTTCTGCTGGTGCGTCGGGTTCTGCGATTCACCGGCCGCGCCCATGCCGTAGCCCTTCACCGTCTTGGCGAGGATCACGGTGGGCATGCCCTTGGTGTTCACTGCCGCGTGATAGGCCGCATACACCTTGTGCGGATCGTGGCCGCCGCGGTTTAGGCGCCAGATATCGTCGTCACTGAGGTTGGCGACCATCTCGCGCGTCTCCGGGTACTTGCCGAAGAAATGTTCGCGCGTGTACGCACCGCCGAACGCCTTGCACGCCTGATATTCGCCGTCGATGGTTTCCATCATCAGCTTGCGCAGCACGCCGTTCTTGTCGCGCGCCAGGAGCGGGTCCCAGTAACTGCCCCACACCACCTTGATGGCATTCCAGCCGGCGCCGCGGAACACGCCTTCCAGTTCCTGGATGATTTTGCCGTTGCCGCGCACCGGACCGTCGAGGCGCTGCAGATTGCAGTTGATGACGAAGATGAGGTTGTCCAGACCTTCGCGGCCGGCCAGCGAGATAGCGCCCAGCGATTCGGGCTCGTCACATTCGCCGTCGCCCATGAAGCACCAGATCTTGCGGTCGGTCTTCGGCATCAGGCCGCGGTGTTCCAGGTATTTCCAGAACTGCGCCTGGTAGATCGCCTGGATCGGACCCAGGCCCATCGATACCGTCGGCACCTGCCAGTAATCGGGCATCAGCCAGGGATGCGGGTAGGAGGAGAGACCGCGGCCGTGGCCGGCCACTTCCATACGGAACAGGTCGAGCTGCTCCTCGCCGATGCGTCCTTCCAAGAAGGAGCGTGCATAAATGCCGGGGCTGGAATGGCCTTGATGGAACACCAGGTCGCCCGGATGATCGGCACTCGGCGCACGCCAGAAGTGGTTGAAGCCCACGTCATAAAGTGTCGCGGACGATGCGAAGCTCGCGATATGGCCGCCCAGTTCGCCCGGCTTGCGGTTGGCGCGCACCACCGTCGCCATCGCATTCCAGCGGATCAGGGTGCGGATGCGCCATTCCATCGCGGCGTCGCCAGACATCTTCGCTTCCAGATGCGGCGGGATGGTGTTGACGTATTCCGTGGTGGGATCGAACGGCAAGTAGCCGCCGGAGCGGCGCGTGGAATCGACCAGACGCTCCAGCAGGAAATGCGCGCGCTCGGTGCCTTCGCGATCGATGACGGCGTTGAGCGATTCGACCCATTCCTGGGTTTCGGTGGGGTCAAGGTCCTGGTGCAGGATGTCGTCGAGCTGATCCATGAACATCTCCGCGGCGCCGAGCGCCGCCTTGCGGTGGGTGCGCGTCGCGGGGGAAGCGACGAAGCCGAGGCATCGGTCCGGCGACTGATGATGGCCGGCACGGAACTGGACCGCGTGGCGTGTTCGCCGCTGGACGAGCTAACCCTTCGATTCTAGCCCCGGGGCAGTGGTCTCGCCAATTGTCGGACCATACATACGTATGCGAAGGGTCTGATGCATCGCACAAAAGGGACGTGCGTCAGCGTTTGAGCATCAGCTGCGCTCGCCCTGTGCCGCGCGAATCTGCGCATCCACCACCGCAATCGCCGTCATGTTCACCACGCGGCGCACGGTGGAAGAAGGCGTGAGGATGTGTGCCGGCTTGTCCACGCCCATCAGGATGGGGCCGACCGCCACGCCGTCGGTCATCACACGCACCATGTTGTAAGCGATGTTGGCCGTGTCGAGGTTGGGCATCACGAACAGATTGGCACGTCCGCTCAACGTGGTGTTGGGGAATATGCGACGACGGATTTCCTCGTCCCACGCGGTATCACCCTGCATTTCGCCGTCCATTTCCAGGTACGGTGCGCGGGCACACAGGATTTTCCGCACTTCGCGCATCTTTGCCGCGCTGGCATTCTCGTGGCTGCCGTAATTGGAGTGCGACAGCAGCGCCACCTTGGGTTCCACGCCGAACAGCTTGAGGCGATAGCTGGCCTGCAACGTGGCTTCGGCGATCTGCTCGGCGGAAGGGTCGCACTGCACGTGCGTATCGAGGAAGAACCAGGTGCCCTTGTCGTTGATCACCGCGGTCATTGCCGAGGTGCACTGCACACCGGGATCGAGGCCGAACACGCTGCGGATGTAGCCAAGCTTCTTGTGATAGCGCCCGACCAGGCCGCAGATCATCGCATCGGCTTCGCCGCGCTTGACCATCATCGAGGCGATCAGCGTGGGACGCGAACGCATCAGGTTCTTCGCCGCCGCCGGCGTCACGCCGCGGCGTTCGGTGAGCGCGTGATACTGCTGCCAGTAATCGTTGAAGCGTGGGTCGTCGTTGATGTTGGTGAGTTCGAAATCCACGCCGGCGCGCATGCGCAGGCCGAGGCGCTCGATGCGCGTGTCGATCACGTCCGGGCGACCGATCAGGATCGGATACGCCAGCTTCTCGTCGACCACCGTCTGCACCGCGCGTAACACGGTCTCTTCCTCGCCTTCGGCATACACCACGCGCTTGCGGTCTGAGCGCGCGCGTTCGTACACCGGCTTCATGACCAGGCTGGTGCGGTAGATGAACTGGCTGAGTTTCTCGATATAGGCGTCCATGTCCTCGATCGGGCGCGTGGCGATGCCCGAATCCATCGCAGCCTGCGCGACGGAGGGCGCCAGCATGACCAGCAGACGCGGGTCGAACGGACGCGGAATCAGGTATTCCGGCCCGAAGGTAGGGGCTTCGCCACCGTAGGCGCCGGCCAGGTCGCCGGCCTCCATCTGCGCCAGCGCGGCGATCGCGCGCACGCAAGCCAGCTTCATCGCTTCGTTGATGCCGGTAGCGCCCACGTCCAGCGCGCCGCGGAAGATGTACGGGAAGCACAGCGCGTTGTTGACCTGGTTCGGGTAGTCCGAACGGCCGGTGGCGATGATGCAATCCGGACGCACTTGCTTGGCATCTTCCGGCAAGATTTCCGGATTCGGATTAGCCAGCGCCAGGATGATCGGCTGCTTGGCCATGGTCGCGACCATCTCCGGCTTCAGGACGCCGCCGGCCGATAACCCCAAGAAGATGTCCGCGCCTTCCACGATCTCCGCCAACGTGCGCGCCTTGGTATCGCGCGCGTAGCGCTGCTTGTCCGGATCCATGTGATCGCGCCCTGTGTAGAGCACGCCTTCGCGGTCGAACGCCAGAATGTGTTCCGGCTTCACGCCCAGCGCCACCAGCATGTCCAGGCAGGCAATGCCCGCGGCGCCGACGCCGGTGGTGGCGACTTTCACGTCCTCAATGTTCTTGCCGACGATCTTCAGCGCGTTGATTACCGAGGCGCCGACGATGATGGCGGTGCCATGTTGATCGTCGTGGAAAACCGGAATCTTCATCCGTTCGCGCAGCTTGCGCTCCACGATGAAGCATTCGGGTGCCTTGATGTCTTCCAGGTTGATGCCGCCGAAGGTGGGTTCCATCGCGGCGATGATGTCCACCAGCTTGTCCGGGTCGCGTTCGTTGAGTTCGATGTCGAACACGTCGATACCGGCGAACTTCTGGAACAACACGCCCTTGCCTTCCATCACCGGTTTGCCGGCCAGCGGACCGATGTCGCCCAGGCCCAGCACCGCCGTACCGTTGGTGATCACCGCCACCAGGTTGGCGCGCGCGGTGTAAAGGCTGGCGTTGCGCGGGTCCTCCACGATCGCTTCACAGGCATAAGCCACACCCGGCGAGTAGGCCAGTGACAGATCGCGCTGCGTCACCAAGGGTGTGGTGGGCGTGACCTTGATCTTGCCGGGGCGCGGCAGGCGGTGATACTCGAGGGCGGCTTGGCGGAAGTCGTCGGAATGAGCCATCGGATGTCGAAGCGAAGGAGGAGAAAAGGAGCCGCGTGGCGGCATGACAAGAATGGTAGCACCCGTGAGAAGGGGGTGCCGGCTGCTCGGGATAGTCAATAGGTAGTAAGAAGTCGCTCCGGTCTATGTAGGCGTTGTGCCAGCCGTAGCCTCCGGTAAGCGGCAGCACCGATGCTATATAGATGCGTGCGCGATACAGCCCAGGACGATCCCGATGACGACCCGCCTTGCCAAGATCCTGCTGCCGCTCATGCTGGCGGCCTTCGCTTTCATCGTGACGTTCGACAACATCGTCGATTACGGCTCCAACTTCTTGTTCGTGCAGCACGTGCTGTCGATGGATTCGACCTTCCCGGGCAATGCGCTGATGGAACGCGCCATCACCAGCCGCGCGATGTGGCACGCAAGCTACGTCCTGATCATTGCCGCCGAAGGCGCCACCTGCCTTTTGCTGCTTTGCGGAACGCTTGCGCTATGGCGGGCACGCGGCAGGGACGGTGCAAGCTTCAACGCAGCCAAGAGCCTGGTCACGGCCGGATGCGTGGTGGGCTTCCTGGTGTGGTTCTTCGGCTTCATGGTGGTAGGCGGCGAATGGTTCGCCATGTGGCAATCGAAAACCTGGAACGGACAGGAGGCCGCGTTCAAGTTCTACATGGCGATCCTGGGCGTGCTGATCTTCGTCAATCAGCCGGATACCGATCTCGCCTGATCAGCGATCAAATGCCTGCCGACAACGTTTCCGCTTCCACCTTCGACATGCGCACGCGATTGATGAACAGCGAGAAGGCCAACTTGCCCGCCAACCCATGCACGTGCCGCATCCATGGCGGCAGCCAGCGCGGTGCGACAATCGCACCGGAGTGGAAATAGGGTTCCAAGCTCATCACGTCGCCCAGCGTCAACTTGCCGGCGAACAGATAGCGCAGCAAATCCATGCGGCGTTCCTTTAGCGCCCAGCGAAAGAAGGTGTGCACGTCCAACAGGCCGGACAGATAAACGTTGTCCTTGGCGAAGGCGGAGCCGCCAGTGAGTGGCACGCCGCGGAACACGCGCTGCGCGGAATGGAAACTGTCCGCCACGCTTTGCCCGCAGCGATTGAAGAAGCGGTACACCTCGACGAAATCGGCGCCATGAAGCGCCATGTCGAGTGCGAGGATGCGCAGGCTGATGCGCTTGAGCCGTGCGATATCGATGGCGCCGGACATCAGCTCAGCGAACACGGCCAGCCCTTCCTGCGTGGCAGTCACGCGCGGCGACGTGCGCGCCAGCGATGCAAGCACCGGCTGTTCGCGCCCGTTCAACGCGGTAAGGGAATGCACGAAAGCTTCGTGATTGAGCAGTTGATGGCGGTCGTACTGGCTGAAGCGGATGCCGCCGCGCAAGCGGATGCGCGTGGCGCCGGCCGCAGCCTTGGCGGTGAGATCGGGATCCACTTCCACCGCGATCACGCCCTGGCCGAAGAAATCGTCCAGCACTTTGGTCAGATCCTTGCTCAGCAGCTCGGACGAGATGTTGGTGACGATATCGTCGTCGGCCAGATCCGCGCCCAACTCGTCGGACAGCTCCACGAAATAGCGCGCCGCATCAAGGTTGCTGTAGTGGCTGCCGTGGATGACGTCGCCCGGCTTTCCGTACAGCTGGATGGAGGGCGCAGTCACCCCTTCTGTACCTACCGCTTCGAGCATTTCGGCAGCGATGCGCCAGGATTCGGCGGTGCGACGCAGATACTCGCGGATCGGGTCGCCATCGCCCGCCTCGCTTTCGATGGCGGCGAGTTCCTTGCGCACCTCGGAAAGATCCGGCTTCTTGTAGCTCACCTCCGGCAGCGTGTATTCGCCCTTGCCGTAGGCCTCGATCATGCGATCTTCCAGCGAGGCTGGCCAACTCACGGTCGAGAGGATATTGATGCCCCTCACCGCGGCCAGCAGCCGTTTGTCGAGCGCGGCATAGGCTTCCAGCCCGGGCGGAACGGGATGGGCGGGCAACGTGCTCACCATCCCTCCCGTTCGCGCGGGCCGCGTGGGCCGTGAGGTTTGGTGGGAGGGCGCCCGCCGCGCTGGCGGCGCAGACGTGATTCGAGCATGGTGGCTTGTTCTTCGCGCTCGTCGCGCAGTTTCAGGTAATTGCGCCAGCGCTCGGGCGTCAGCTCGCCATCGTGCAGGGCTTCCTGCACCGCGCAGCCCGGCTCGCTACCGTGGCCGCAGTCGGCGAAGCGACAGCTTTCGGCCAGTGCTTCGATGTCGGCGAACAGATCCAGACTTTCCTCGCCGGTGAGCTTGAGTTCGCGCATGCCGGGGGTGTCGATCAGGCAGCCGCCGCTGGGCAATTGCAGCAAGGCGCGATAGGTCGTGGTGTGACGCCCGCGGCTATCGTGGCTGCGTACGTCGCCGATGGCCATGCGGTCGCTACCCAACAGCGTGTTGGTAAGTGTGGATTTGCCGGCACCGGAGGAACCCACCAGCACCGCGCTGTCGCCGGGCTTGAAGTAGGCCGCCAGCACGGCGGCGCTGGCCGGGTCCTTGCCGTTGATGGCGTGGATCGGCGTGCCTTCCGGCAAACGGGCTTTCAATTCGGCGATACGGCTTTCGACATCCTCGGAACGATCCGGCTTGCTCAACACGACTACCGGCTGCGCGCCCGAGCCTTCCACCAGCGAGAGGTAGCGCTCGATACGGGCGGGATTGAAATCGCCGTCCAGGCCGGTCAGCACCAGTACGTAATCGATATTGGTGGCGATCACCTGACGCTCGTAGCGCTCGCCAGCCGCCGCACGTGAGAGCACCGTTCGCCGCGGCTGCACGATGAGGATATGCGGCGGCTTACCCGGCTCCACTTCGACGAAATCGCCCACCGCCGGGCGTTCGGCCGGATCCAGACCTCGCTTCAGGAAGTGGCCGGCCGGCTGAGCGCCGAAGACCTGTTCCCCGTCGTGCAACTCGTAACCGGCCCGATGCTGCGCGACCACGCGGGCCACCCGCCGCCCTTCCCCGGGCAAAGCCTGGCCCCGCCAACCGATGTGACGGAGCTGTTCGATGGTCTGGGTTTCGCTCATGAGGTCCGATTATGCCCATGTTCGGCGGGACTCGGGACTCGGCAACGCGCGCAAAGCATATGGCCAATAGCAAAAAGCATGGCGGCCTTTTTGCCCCATTTCGGCCCCACAGCGCCTCATCCGGCTGTTAGGATCGTGCTAAACCGGTGGCAAGCCGGTGTGTCCACCCAACTCAAGGACTCCATCGTTGGTCTCGATCAAACCCAGTGCGCACCTGGCCGAAGTGCGCTACGAAATCCGCGGCGCACTGACCCGTCGTGCGCGCGAGCTGGAAGCTGCCGGTACGCCGATCATCAAGCTCAACATCGGCAACCCTGGGCGCTATGGCTTTACCGTGCCGAATCATCTGCGCGAGGCCATCGCCGCGCATTTGCATGAGAGCGAAGCCTACGGTCACGAGCAAGGTCTGGAAGAAGCGCGTGAAGCGATCGCCGCGCAGCAGCACGCCCGCGGTGCGCGTCATGTGCAGGTGGAACGCATCTTCATCGGCAACGGTGTGAGCGAACTGATCGATCTCAGCCTGCGCGCCCTGCTGCAGCCGGGTGACGAAGTACTGCTGCCCAGCCCCGACTACCCGCTGTGGAGCGCCGCCACCATTCTCAACGGCGGTGTGCCGCGCTATTACCGCTGCCTGGCCGAGAACCGGCACATGCCGGACCCGGAAGAAATGGAAGCCCTGATCACTCCGCGTACGCGCGCGGTGGTGCTGGTTAATCCGAACAATCCGACCGGCGCGGTGTATCCGCGCGCGCTGCTGGAGCAGATCGTTGAAATCGCCACGCGACATCGCCTATTGCTGTTGTGCGATGAGATCTACGACGAGGTCCTCTACGACGGCACGCCGTTCCAGCCACTGGCCGAATTGGCCGGCAGCACGCCCTGCATCAGCTTTGGCGGGTTGAGCAAAGTGCATCGCGCTTGCGGTTACCGTGTCGGCTGGTTGAGCCTGTCCGGCGATCCGGCGCGCACGCATGAATATCGCGATGCTTTGCAGTTGCTCGCTGCGTTGCGTCTGTGTGCGAACGTCACTGCGCAGTGGGCAGTGATTCCGGCGCTGCAGGATGCACCGACCATCAACGCACTCACATCGCCGGGTGGCCGTTTGTACGAAGCGCGGCAAGCCATACTCGATGGCGTCGCCGCCAGCCATTATCTGGATGTGGTGTCTCCGGGCGGTGCGCTGTATGCGTTCCCGCGCGTGCGCAGCGACCGCATCGCCAACTTCAACGACAACGAATTCGCATTGCGCCTGCTGGAAGAGGAATCCGTACTGATCGTGCCCGGCACCAGCTTCAATGTGCCCAACAGCCGGCACATGCGCCTGACGCTGCTGCCGCAGCCGACGCAGTTGCGCGAAGTGTTCGTGCGCATGGAACGCGTGCTGGAACGCATGGCCGTCGAGGAATCGCCGCGCGCCGCCGTGGCTGCTCGCTGACCCATGTCGCTGCGCTACCTCGCCCTGGGCGATTCCTACACCATTGGCGAAGACGTTCCGGCACAAGCGCGCTGGCCGGTGCAATTGGTGGAAAACCTGCGTAAGCAGGGAATCGCCATCGACGATCCACAGATCGTCGCCGTCACCGGCTGGACCACGGACGAGTTGTCCGCCGGCATGGAACAAGCCGCGCTCGCGCCCGGGTATGACCTCGTCACCCTGCTGATTGGCGTCAACAACCAGTACCGTGGCCGTCCCGCACAGGAATATCGCGAACAGTTCCGCGCATTGCTGCTACGCGCTATCGCGCTGGCCGATCGCCACCCGGAACGCGTGGTGGTGGTTTCCATCCCCGATTGGGGCGTGACGCCGTTCGGCTATGCCAGCGGGCGCGATCTGCAGCAGATTGCCCGAGAACTGGATATTTTCAACGCGATCGCGCGTGAAGAAGCCGCAGAAGTCAGCGCGCATTTCGTGAATGTGACCGGCATCTCGCGCGAGCACGCTGGGCTGGTCGCCTCCGATGGGTTGCACCCATCCGGAGCGCAATACGCGTTGTGGACGGACGCCATCGAACCGGTAGTGACCGCGGCATTGCGCACGCAATCGCGCTAAATGACGACCAACGTCCTTTACTCGCCGTCAAATTCCTGAAACAGTTGTGCCGGGGGACACTGGGCAACATCGTTAGGGATGTCCCGACGTTCACGCGTCAGCCGTACGGAGGGAAAAACGGCAGACATTTCTAGTTGCACCGGTGCTCTCTCTTACCACCTATTCGGGGAGTCACCATGCAAGCCCACTACAATCGCTTGTCCATCGCGGTACGTTTGGCATTGTCCATTGGTATCGCCTCATCGGTCGCCGTCGCCCACGCGCAAGACACCAATTCGCAGCAAAACAGCTCACCCCAACAGAACACGTCGACGCAAAACCCCAGCGAGCAGCCTCAGGCGTCGAAGGCCAAGTCGCTGGAAGCGGTTACGGTCACCGGCTCGCTGATTCGCCGTGTCGATACCGAAACCGCCAGTCCCGTGGTCACACTGGACCGCACCGCGCTCACCGCTAACGGCGCCCCTACGTTGGGCAACGTGCTGCAGCAGCTACCCAGCGTTTCCGGTTACGCCACCAACCCTGCCAACAACAGCAACGGCGGCGGCGGCGCCAGCCCCACGCTGGAAGGCGGCGACGGTGCCTCGCGCGTCTCGCTGCGCGGCCTGGGTACCAATCGCACCCTGGTGCTGGTGGATGGCCAACGCATGGCCAATGCGGATCTCAACATGATTCCGCAGAACATGATTCAGAGCGTGGACGTGTTGGCCGAAGGTGCTTCCACCGCCTACGGTTCGGACGCGGTCGGCGGCGTGGTGAACTTCCATTTGCGCAAGGACTTCAAGGGCGCCGAGGTCAGCATCAATGACGGCATTTCCAGCCATGGCGACAGCCAGCGGCGCGGCTTCAACTTCACCACCGGCGCCAGCGGCGAAAGCGGCAACATCGTGGCAGGCATCGACTGGAACAAATACAGCCCAACGCTCGCCTCGCGACGCGGTTTTTCGCAGCGCGCACTGTATCTGTCCAGCGGTGTCGTCACCCCACAGGGATCGGGCACGATTCCCACCGGCCGCATTCTGGTTCCGGCAGCACTCACGCCAGGCGGCTGTCATGTAAACGCCGCGGGCAACGCCTACGTGACCCTGGCCAGCGGTACCGGCAACAGCCTCAGCAACTACCGCTGCTATGGCGGTTCCAACGACACCTTCAACTACAACGCCTACAACTACATCCAGACTGAGCAGAAGCGCGTGAACTTCTTCGTGCTCGGCAACTACAACATCACGTCGAACCTCACCGCGTTCGCCAATGTGTTCTACAACCGCACCAATTCCTCCGGCCAGGACGCCCCAGCGCCTACCAGCACCAACGACGGCTGGTATGTGGCGGCGAACAATCCGATCAATCCGTTCGGCGTCACCTTTGGCACGCCGCCTGGTTACACAGGCACCAGCTACGTCATAAGCGAGCGCCTCACTGGCCTGGGCACCCGCCTGCACACCTTCGATACCGACAACTTCCAGCTCAACACCGGCCTACGCGGCCATTTCGGCCAAAGCAGCTGGCTCTGGGACGCAAGCCTCAACTACGGCTACGCGAACCGCAAGCAGACTGACTACAACGAAGTGAACATTGCCGCTCTACAAGCGGTGATCAACGGCGGCGGCAACATCTTCAACCAGGCCGATCCTGCGGTGTCGGCGCAATTGAGGAACGGCGTGGACGCGCCTGTCTATACCCTCACCAATACGATGAAGCAGGTGCAGTTCAACGCATCCGGCGAACTATGGGATCTGCCCGCCGGCGCCATGCAGCTCTCCACCGGCGCGCTGTACCGCTGGAATTCGATGAACTACACGGTGACGCCGGACGCCATTCTCAATCCGGGCACCGCCACCTGCGCCGTGCTGGCTGAAGCCTGCGGCTCGCCCGGCCGCGGCAGCATCAACGTGAAGGAGCTTTACGCCGAAACACTCATCCCGTTGCTATCGGAAAAGCCCGGCGCTTATGCATTGAATCTGGATCTGGGTATCCGCTCCTCCGACTACAGCACCTCAGGCACCACCACCAACAAGAAAATCGCGCTGGAATACAAACCAGTAGCCGATTTGCTGATACGCGGTACAGTCACTCAAGTGTTCCGCGCCCCCAACCTCAACGAGCTGGATGACGGTCTCACTATCGGCGGGCCCACCGTCAACGATCCCTGCATTGGCCTCAGTGCAGCGACACTGGCTGCGCATCCTGCGGCCTGCCAATTCGTACCGCCGCAATGGGCGGGCAACCCCATCCCGCAGGTCACCGCATACACCTCGGGCGGCAAGCCGGCGGGCGTCAATCTGAAGCCCGAACACGGCACGTCCTTCGACCTCGGCCTGGTGTATTCGCCGAGCTGGCTGGAGGGTTTCTCCTCCACCGTGGACGCGTGGCGCATCAACCTGCACGACCTGCTGACGCCGCTGGCTGCGCAGACTGTACTCAACGCCTGCTTCGCCAACAACAGCAGCCCGTACTGCAACTTCATCCACCGCTATCCCAGCAGCAACGCACTCGCCGGCGCGATCTACTACATGAGCACGCCGGTCGTGAACCTGGGTAACTTGAGCACAAGCGGCGTGGATTTCAGCACCAGCTACGCCATTCCGCACTTCGACATGGGCAGCTTCAACCCTGGCAACTTCAAGGTGGGCCTCAACGCCACCTATACCGGCTCGTATTACAACGACGCCACGCCGGGCCAGCCGGGCGCGAAGACGGTCAACTATGCAGGCACGTACACGCAACAGTTCGGCAGTATTGCCCGCTGGCGCGGCACGCTCACGCTCAACTGGTCGCTGGGCAACTGGAGCGCGCAATGGCAGACGCGCTACATCCATCACATGACCGACATCAACGCCGACATCAACACCGGCGCGAGCGCGCCGATGGCCTCGATCCTGTACCACTCGGCCCAGATCGCCTACAACGTGCCGGCGATCAAGACTCGCTTCGAGTTCGGCGTGGATAACATCACCGACAAGGCCCCGCCGCTGATCTACCAGAACGGCCCGAACTACAACGTCGATACGGCTACGTATGACGTGCTGGGCCGCTATTACTGGGCACGCGCCACGGTGAAGTTCTAACCGCGAAAGAAGAACTTCGTGCCATGATCTGCTCCCTCTCCTCTGTGCCGCAGGAGAGGGAGCAACGCACAGCGCGGAGACACGAAGCGTGGATTCCTCAAGATCCAGAACGACCGACTTGCTCGCGGCCTTCAACCAGGGCGACATGTCGCGTGTACTGGTCTTGAGCGAGACCATGCCTGACGATGACGAAACTGCCCTGCTGCTGCGTGCGTTGGCATTGCGCGCCACAGCACGACCCATTGAAGCACTGCCACTCCTCGTTCGCCTGACACAACTCAAGCCGCAAACGTTCGAATACTGGAACAACCTGGGGCTGATTGCTCGCGAACTGAGCGATGTGCCAACCGCCGAACAGGCCTTGCGACGCGCCGTGGCCCTGGCCCCACAGCAGGCCGACGTGCACTACAACCTCGGCCTGCTCTATCTACAGCAAAGGAACTGGCTGGCCGCGCGCGAATCGTTGTTAGAGGCCGTGCAGATCGCGCCTGACTTCATCGATGCGCGCCTGCACGCCGCGCATGCCTGCCACGTCTGCGGCGACAACAGTGGCGAAGAAGCCATGCTGGAAAACGCCGCAGCGTGGCCGCCACAATCTGCCGAACAGGCACTGACGCTGGCGAGCATGTTGTCCACCTTGGGGCAACAGGATGCGGCATTTCGTGCATTGGAAAAGGCCGTTTTGCCGGAAGACGATACAGCCGAAAATCTGCGCTGGCGCATCACGGCCATGCGCGCATCGTTGCATGAGCGCGGCAATCGACTCGATCAGGCCGAAGCCGAGCTGGCGCAACTGCCGCTGGACGAACTGCCCACGCAACATCCGCAACTGGCTTGTGCCGCATGGCTGGCGTATGCGTCGGTCGCGATGCGACGCGGCGATACACAACACGCAGCCGAGCTATACGAACGCATCCTGGCAACCACCGATGACACGGAAGTGCGCGCGCAAGCCGCCTTTGGTCTCGCCTCCGCACGCGATAAGCAAGAGCGCCATCGCGAAGCTTGGCAAGCGTTACAGCACGCACATGAAACGCAGCTTGGCATCGCCCGCATCATCGTTCCCGAGTTGATGGCTGAGGATAGTCTGCCGCTGGCCATGGCAGATCTCTCTGTCAGCCGCATCGAACGCGATCGCTGGAAACCGTTGAAGCCGCCACGCGACAAGCAAAGCCCGGTGTTTGTGGTTGGCTTTCCGCGCTCCGGCACCACGCTGCTGGAACAGATGCTGGATGCGCATCCGGATTTCTGCGCGATGGACGAGCGCGCGTTCATCCATGACCTGACCGAACGCATGAACTTCGCCGGCCAGCCCTATCCCGCCGCGCTCGCCGAACTCACCGAAACGGAAGCGGAGCAGTTGCGTTCCGTTTATGCATCCATGGTGCGCAAGGTTGTGCCCGACCTAGGGGCGCACCGACTGGTAGATAAGAATCCGCTCAACATGCTTTGTCTGCCGATGATCGCGCGGTTATTTCCGGAGGCGCGCATCATTCTATGCTTGCGTCATCCTTGTGATGTGTTGCTGAGCTGTTATATGCAGTCGTTCCGCTCGCCCGCCTTCATGGTGCTGTGCAGTTCGCTGGAACGGCTGGCGCGCGGCTATGTGCGAGCGTTCGAACACTGGTTCAACCAAGCCGAAGTATTCGCGCCGCGTGCACTGGAATGGCGCTATGAATCGGTGGTGGCCCGCTTTGACGAGCATGTGCAACGGCTTGGTCATTTTCTCGATGTAGACGATGCCGCACCGATGGCGCGCTTCGCCGAACATGCGCGCAGCAAGGGCTACATCAGCACACCCAGCTATGCGCAGGTGACGCAAGGCATCCATGGCCGCGCGGTGCACCGTTGGCATGCTTATCGTGAGATGTTCGAGCCGGTGCTGCCGATCCTGCAGCCGATGATGGAACGGCTTGGCTACGTCTGAATCGCCTACTCGCTGCTGGCTGCGTTGAAATCGCCGATCGCCTCGATCAGCTCGGTGACTGCCACGCATTCGACTTCGGTCAGGTCGGGATTCCAGCTGTCCAGGATCAGCACCACGCGCGTTTCGCTGCTGCGATTCCAGGCTTCGTGCTCGAAGGTGTCGTCGAAGGTTACGCAGCGCCCTTCCTTCCAAATATGTGTTGCGCCGCCCACGCGCAAAGCGCAATGGGGTGGCACGATCAGCGGCAGGTGCGTCACCAGGCGGACATTCGTCACGCCCGTGTGCGGCAGGATGTGCGTGCCAGGACTCAGCACGGAGAACAACGTCTCCGGTGCATGCCCGCGGACGCGAGTGAGCGGCAGGCTATCCAGCAAGGCGGCCGTGCGCGGGCAAGCTGCTGTGTGCTCGTCGTAGTGCTCGCCATGGCGACAAAAGAAATAGGCGTCCCAGGCCGCGGGCTCCGGTCCTGACGATTGCAGCATCGCCTGCTGCCCTGGCGGTGGCGCGCCGAGGAACGCTTCCAAGCCCTGCCGTTGCGCCAGCACGCCGCGCAGTTCTTCGCGCATCCAACTGGTGGCGTCCTCCAGCGCGTCGTGCCAGGGAAAGCGTTCGCGGAGGTAGTAAGGCTGACTGGGAATGCCGGGAAAATAGAGGAATTTGGGCCGCTGCCGAGGATCGGGCATCTCGATGGACTGCTCGCCCAGATAGACGTCCAGACAGTGTTCCACCCGGTGCATCTCAACCGCGCCATAACGCTGCTGCAAAGGCTCCAGCACGCGTCGAAACCAGGCCAACCGCCCGGCATCGACGTAGCGCATGGCGTGCTTCACCGCCTCACGAAGACCGGGTGCGGTGGTCGCGTCGCTGATCCAGCGCCCTTGATTCTGGGCCGTACGCAGAGCTCCGAAATAGGCCGTCAATGCATCGTGCGGCTGATTGAGCTGTTCCAGCGCCAGCCCCAATCGCAAGCGCGCTACGAACAGATCCGGCGCCTGCCGCAGAGCTTTTCGCAGCGTCTTGGCCGCTTCGGGAAAGTCCGCGGCTGCCATCTGCACGGTGCCCAATTGCTGCAGGATGCCCGCATCGTCCGTCTGAATCCGCAAGGCCGCCTGTAGCCGCGCCAGCGCCGATCCCAGCTCACCACGGGCGACATCGCAACTGGCCAGCATCTGCAGGGCTTCCACATCGTCCGGCACTGCATCCAGCACGCGCTGGAACCATTGCTCGGCCTGCTGCAGTTCGCCGCGGTCGAGGCAGGCATGCGCGGCCTCGCGCCATTGCGCGAGCTGCGTTGTGTTCATGGCCGTTTCCTCCCCTTCCCGGCCTGGGTTTTATCGCACACCGGGACACGCTTTCCCACCTGTCGCAGCAGAAAAAAAGCAGCCACGGCAACCTCTCTGCAACGATTTCGCCATCCCACGGTGACGTTGCGGTACCAGACTATGCTCCCGGCAACCTACCGGGGAGTGACGCCATGGCCATCCTTCGCTGCCGAAGCGCCTTCATTTCCGACGTCCATCTGGGCACACCGGACTGCAAAGCAGCCTATCTGTTGGATTTCCTGCGCAACCTGCAGTGCGAAAAGCTCTACCTCGTGGGCGACATCATCGACCTGGAAGCACTCAGCCGCCGCCGCTGGTGGCATCCGGACCACGGCACCGTGATCGCCGAAGTGCTGGATATGGCACGCCGCGGCATCGAGGTCACCTATATTCCCGGCAATCACGACTGCGCGCTACGCGGCCTGGTGGGACAATCCATCTGCGGTGTGCGCATCGAGCTGGATGCCATCCACGTGGGCGCCGACGGTCGCCGCTATCGCGTGAGCCACGGCGACGAATACGATCCCGAGCAGATCGGCCGCAGCTGGATGCTGCACCTCGGCGAGGCGATGCACCGCTTCGTGTGCTGGGGCAACCGACGCGTCAACGCCTGGCGCCGTCGCATGGCGCTGCCATACCTGCCGTTATCGATCATCGTGAAATCGCACATCGGCAAGGCCCTGGCTTATATCCGCGCCTACGAGGAACGCGTCGCCGCGGATGCGCGCGAGCGCGGAGTGGACGGCCACATCTGCGGGCATATCCATTTTGGCCAAGTACGCACCATCGACGGCGTGGTGTACCTCAACGACGGCGACTGGGTGGAACACTGCACCGCCCTGATCGAGGACGAGCAAGGCGCGATGGAACTGATCCACTGGAGCGAGCAACCCACCGCACTGGGCCACGCCACCCGCGAGTTGGTGCAGCCTTCGCCCATGGCAGCCCTGGCGCTGGCGCCGCTGGCACGGCGCAAGAAGCCCGAGGAATTGGACGAACTGCCGTCCGCCGCCTGAGCCAAGTAGGCTGGAATGCAATCCCAGCCTACGATCTGAAACGAAGGCGCGTAGAGGAATTAGAAAACCCGCAAGCAGGCGGCGTTCTGCATTTCTCACGCGCACGCCCGCCTTGAAGCCCTTCAAACTGCCAGCATATGGGAGGGGATACAATGGCCCCTTTCTGCTGGAGTCCCCGCCGTTATGTCCCTCGAAACCGCCACCCGCGACCGTATCGAAAGCCTGCTCAAAGACCACCGCGTGGTGCTGTTCATGAAGGGCACCCGTCACCAGCCCATGTGCGGCTTCTCCGCCGCCGCGGTCAACACGCTCAACGAACTGGTGCCCGATTACCACACCGTCAACGTGCTGGAAGATTCGGAAATCCGCGAAGGCATCAAGGCGTTCGGCAATTGGCCGACCATCCCGCAGCTCTACGTCGAAGGTGAGCTGGTCGGCGGCGCCGACATCATCCGCCAGATGTACGGCAGCGGCGAATTGCATCAGCTGTTCGGCGCGGCGCAGCCGGATCGCACGCCGCCGGAAATCACCATTACCGATAAAGCCGCCGACGCCATCCGTTCCGGCACGGCCAATGCGCAGGGCATGGCGCTGCATCTGGAAATCGGCCCGGATCATAGCGCCGGCTTCCAGCTTGCACCGGCCAGCGAGCACGACATCGTGGTTACCGCCAACGGCATCGAAGTGCATTTCGACCCGGCCAGCGCGCAGCGCGCCAAGGGCATCGTGATCGACTGGGTATCCACCATGCAGGGTGAAGGCCTGAGCCTGAAGTTTCCCGGCGCAGGCGGCGGCATCCAGTCGATGAGCGTGCAGGAACTCAAGACACGCCTTGCCGCCGGCAACATCACCCTGATCGATACGCGCCCGGCGCAGGGCCGCGCGATCGCCCCGCCGCTGTCGCAGGCACTCGTGCTGGAACAGGAAGGCTACGACACCCTCGCCAATCTGCCCAAGGACACGCCGCTGGCCTTCATGTGCCACCACGGCATTTCCAGCCGCGGTGTGGCGGAACGTTTCGCCGCGCACGGCTTCACGCAGGTGTACAGCGTGGATGGCGGCATCGACGCGTGGGCTGCCGAGATCGATTCCAACGTGCCTCGCTACTGATCTTCCGGCACCAGCTCGTCACAATACGTACGGGGCCTCGGCCCCGTATTTTTTTGTCTGCGATAGTCTAATGATGGTGTCGAACCGCTCGAGGCAAAGTCCTGCATGCGCTGCCTATTGATCGAAGACGACGTCCAAACCGCCCGCTTCATTCGTGACGGCCTGCTCCGATCGGGCCATGAGGTTGCGCTATGCGGCGACGGCGCCAGCGGACTGCAGCAAGCCGGTGCCACGACCTGGGACGTGATCGTGCTCGACCGCATGCTGCCCGGCGATATCGACGGGCTCGCCATGCTGACTACGCTGCGTGCGCGGAACGACCACACGCCGGTGCTCGTGCTCAGCGCGCTCGCCGGGCTGGACGAACGCGTGCGCGGCCTGCGCGACGGTTGCGACGACTACCTCACCAAGCCTTTCGCCTTCGAGGAACTGCTGGCGCGCATCGAGGCGCTGGGCCGACGGGCGTTGCTCGGCGGCAACAACCAGCACGTGTTCGCTGTGGGTGATCTGTCGGTGGATACGCGCACGCGTCGCGCCTCGCGTGCCGGCAAGCCGATTGCCTTGCAACCGCGCGAATACCAGCTGCTGGAATACCTGGTGCGGCATCAGGGCGAGGTGGTGACGCGCAAACGGCTGCTGACGGCCGTATGGGGCTACCATTTCGACCCCGAAACCAATGTCATCGATGTACAGATGAGCCGCCTGCGCAACAAGGTGGATCGCGACTTTTCCACCGCGCTGATCCATACCGTGCGTGGTGTCGGCTATACCGTCCAGACGTCCACCGACGAAGCTGCGCATGACTAGCCTGCGCCACTCCATCGTTTTCCGCCTCGCGCTGGGCTATGGCCTGTTGTTCCTGCTCTCGATCGGCATCATCTCCATGGTGTTCTACGTTGGCACCGCCGGATTGCTGGCGCGCAATACCGACCGGCAGATCGTCGCCATTGCTCATCAGTTGGAGCAGGTGCACGATCGCAGCGGAACGGACGCGCTGCTGCAAGCCATCCACACGCTGCTGACGGACGACAAGGACGTGGAAACCGAGGTCTATCTGTTGCTCGATCCACACGGCAAGAAACTGATTGGCAACCTCACAGCATGGCCCTCGCTACCTAGCGCTAACGATGCGCTGATCAAGACGCAGGTGCAGCGCCTCGGACGCAACTCGACCAGCCGCCTGCTGGTGCACCGCTTCGACGACGGCAGTCAGTTGATGGTCGGACGCGATCTGCTGGAGCAGCATCAGCTCGAGCGGATGATCCTGACTGCACTGACGATAGGCGGTCTGCTCGGCTTGTTGCTGGCTATGCTGGGAGCGCTGTTGTTCCGTGCGCAACTACGAGCGCGACTGGCGGCCATCCAGCAAACCACGCAGGACGTATCAGCCGGTAACCTGAGCCGACGCATAGCGCCCGCCCGGGCCAGGGACGAACTCGCCAGCATTGCACGCGACATCAACTACATGCTCGACGACATCGAGCGCCTGATGGACACCGCGCGCAATGTCTCCAACACCATCGCCCACGATCTGCGCACCCCGCTGGGGCGCATTCGCGGTGCGTTGGAAGACGCGCTGCAGCCGCCCGCCTTGCCGGCGCGCCTGCACGAGGCTTCGCACTATGCCATCGACGAAATCGACAATTTGATCGGCCTGTTCGAAAAATTGCTGCAGATTGCGGAAGCCGAATCTGGTGTGCGCCGGCAGCGCTTCGAACGACTGTCGCTACGCCCCGTGATGGACGATCTGCTGGAACTCTACCAGCCGGTCGCCGAGGCGCAGGGCATGCACTTGAGCCTGGACGTGGACGATGCGCCATCCGTGCATGCCGATCGCGATCTGATCGCGAACGTGCTCGCCAATCTGTTGGACAACGCTATCAAATATGCGGGCAGCGGTGCGCGGATCCGGCTGTCCATCCAGCAGGATGCGCAACAGGTGCGCATGGTGGTGCAGGATAATGGGCCAGGCATCCCCCCCGAGGCGATCGGTCGTGCCACCGAGCGATTCTTCCGCGTGGACAACAGCCGCAGCCAGCGCGGCAACGGGCTGGGGCTTTCTATCGTCGCGGCCGTGGTTTCCCTGCATCGCGGACAGCTGATTCTGGAAGACGCGCATCCTGGTTTGAAGGCAAGCATCCTGCTGCCTCGGGCATAAATCAGGACGCGTCTGCAACCTTTCCAAATCGTAACTATTCCCTGCATGCGGTGACCGCTATGGTCAACAGACGCAAGTCCCCCGTATTCCATCGCAGCGAATCAAGACCGTTTCATGCCCTCCCAGCGCGCACGCATTTTTTTTCTTGCCATGGCCGCCGCCGTTGTCGTGGGCATCGGCTATGTCTGGCTCGCCCATCGCGAACCGTCAGCACCGACACCCAACGCCGGCACCGACACGCACAGCGTCACCCTCACCGACACGCAGGCCAAGCAGGTTGCGGTCATCGAAGTGGGTAAGCACGCCTTCGATACCTGGCGCGGGGCTGTCGGTTACATCGACTACGATCAAGGTCGCATTGCCCAGATCTCCAGCCCGTATACCGGTCGCGTAGCGAGCATAGCGGCGGAAGAAGGCGATACGGTGCGCAAGGGGCAAGTGTTGTTCACCATCGCCAGCTCCGATTTGCTGCAAGCAGAATCCACATTGCTAGCTGCCGATGGCGTACTCACGCTAAACCGCAAGACGCTGGTTCGCGCACAAAAGATGCTGCCTATCCAGGCCAGTGCGCAGAAGGACGTGGAACAGGCTTTGTCCGATGAACAAACCGCCGAAGCCAATTACCTCGCTGCGCGTAAAACGGTGCTGCTGTTCGGCAAGAGCGAGGCGGATATCGATCGCCTGTTAGCCACGCGCAAGGTAGATGACGAACTGCACATCCTGAGTCCGTTCGACGGCTTGGTGGCCAACCGTTCGCTCGCCGTAGGCGACCTGGTGCAACCCGGCAATTCGCCGGTTCCCTTCACCGTGGCCGACCTGTCAAGCGTGTGGATGGTGGCGAACATGCCCGAGGACGATGCCGCCGCGTTGAAGCTGCATCAACCGCTCTCGATCTCCCTACCGGCACTGCCCGGCCGTACACTGCATGGTGAAGTGAGTTACATCGCCAGCTCGGTCGATCCCAACACGCATACCGTGATGGTGCGCGCGGATATTCCCAATCCGGATCGCGTTCTTCGCCCGCAGATGCTGGTCAACGCCGCGGTACAGACCGCGATACCGGAGCAGTCGCCGGCCGTGCCCGAAGACGGCGTAGTACGCGAAGGCGACGGCACCATGATGGTGTACGTCACGCAAGACGGCCGTCGCTTCGAGCAGCGCATCGTCAAGATAGGCAAGCGCCAACAAGGCGTGACTCAGATTCTTGACGGGCTGAAAGCCGGTGAGCGCGTCGCTGGCGAAGGCGCGCTGTTCCTCGACAACATGCTGGCGCAGCAGCCGGATGATGATTAGCGCCCCTCGCGCTTAGCATCCCTCCTCCTCGGGGAGAGGGACGACAAAACCCTCCAGATAAGACAGCACCGTGCTACGAGCCCTCATCGCTTTTGCGCTTTCCCGACGCTCCGTCGTGATCATGGCCCTGCTGGCGTTTCTGGCCGCGGGCCTGATGGCGTACAGCAAGCTCAACATCGAGGCGTATCCCAATCCGGCGCCGGTGATTCTGGAAATTACTGCGCAGGCACCGGGCCTGTCGGCTGAAGAGATGGAGCGGCTCTACACGCGCCCGATGGAGTTGGGCGTGGCGACGACTCCGGGAGTGGACAACATCCGCTCTACCTCGTTCTATGGTTTGTCGTTCGTTCGCGTCACCTTCAAATATGGTGTCGATTACAACTTCGCCTATACGCGTACCGCGATCAATCTGCAGCAGAACGTCAACCTGCCCAACAATCAGCAGCCGCAGATTCAGGCATCGAGTCTGGTCGGCGAAATTTTTCGCTACCAGGTGGTTGGGCCACCGCATTTTGGCCTCACCAATCTGCGCACGCTGCAGGACTGGGTAGTGTCACATCGCCTGCTGTCAGTACCCGGTGTAGGTCAAGTGGTGACGTGGGGTGGCACCACCAAGGAATACCATGTCGACGTCGACATGCCGAAACTGGAAGGCTACAAGATCACCCTGCCGCAGCTCATCACCGCGCTCGGCAATGCCAATGAAAACGTTGGCGGGCGCACGCTCAATCTGGGCCAGCAATCGGTGAACGTGCGCGGCGTCGGTTTAGTAGCCGATACCGACGACATCAAGCATGTGGTCTTGTCGCAGAACAACGGCACGCCGGTGTTGGTGAAGGATATCGCCGATGTATCAGTCGGCACCGCGCCGCGCCTGGGCAAGGGCGGTCGCGACGATCAGAGCGATGTGGTGACCGGCATCGTGGTGATGAATCCTACCGAGCACACCAGCGACGTCATCACGCGCGTCAAAGACGAAGTGGACCGGCTCAATCACGACGGCACATTGCCGCCCGGGGTGAAGGTCGTATCGTTCTACGATCGATCCACGCTGGTGGCGGTCACCACGCACACGGTGCTGCACAACCTGTTGTTCGGCTGCCTGCTGGTGTTCCTCATCCAGTGGATTTTCCTGGGTGACCTGCGCAGCGCGCTGATCGTGAGCGCGAACATTCCCGTCGCCCTGTTCTTCAGCATCATCATCCTGGTGCTGTGCGGCGATTCGGCCAACCTGCTTTCGGTGGGTGCGGTTGATTTCGGCATCATCGTCGACTCGGCGGTGATCATGATCGAGAACATCTTCCGCAACCTGCAAAAGAGCGAAACGGAGCGCAAGGAACTGCTGCATTACTACGCGGAAAGCCGCGGCGGCGCCGGCCCCACCGGTTCCGGCAGCCATGGCTGGACGGATCGCGTCCGAATGCTTTACGTGAGCGCGTTACAAGTGGATCGCGCGGTACTGTTCTCGTCCGCTATTACGGTCGCAGCGTTCATTCCGCTGTTCACCATGCAGGGTGTGGAAGGCCAGATATTCAATCCGATGGCGCGCACCTATGCCTATGCGCTATCGGGCGCGCTGCTCGCCACCTTCACGGTGACGCCTGTGCTCGCCTCGCTGCTATTGCCATTGCATGTGAAGGAAGTCGAGACGGTATTCGTGCGCGCGATACGCGGCATCTATTCGCCGATCCTGCGCTGGGCATTGCGCAGGCGCAAGCTGACGGTAGGGCTCGGGCTCGGCTTTCTGCTGCTGGCCGGATTGTTGGTACCGCGCATCGGTACCGAATTCCTGCCCTCACTGGAGGAAGGCAACCTGTGGATTCGTGCCAGCATGCCACCGACCATTTCGCTGGAAGCCGGCATGAAGATGGTTGACGGCATGCGGCATATCCTCAAGTCGCATCCGGAAGTGATCACCGTGGTGTCGCAACACGGCCGCCCGGATGATGGCAGCGACGCGGCTGGCTTCTACAACGTGGAACTGTTCGTACCATTGAAGCCGGAAAGCGATTGGCCTCCCGGCGACAGCAAGGCCAAGCTGGTCGCCGCACTGCAGAAGGAATTCGCAGCTGAATTCCCCGGCGTGGGCTTCAACTTCTCGCAGTACATTCAGGACAACGTGGAAGAGGCGCTGTCTGGTGTGAAAGGCGCCAATGCCGTGAAGATTCTCGGACCGGATCTCGGTGAACTGGAAAAGCTCGCCGACGAGGTGATGCACCAGATGCAGCAGGTGCGGGGCGTGCAGGATCTGGGTGTGTTCCACGTGTTGGGCCAGCCCAATCTCAATATCACCATCGATCGAGCGAAGGCCGCACGTTACGGCCTCAACACTGGCGACATCAACACGGTGGTCCAGGCCGCGCTGGCCGGCGCCCAGGCCACCACCGTGCAGGAAGGCGAAAAGCAATTTGCGCTGATGGTGCGACTGTCTCCGCAGTATCGATCCAGCATCGATGCCATCGGCAACATCATGGTCGGCTATACGAACTCCGCAGGTAATACCGCCTACCTGCCATTGCGCGAAGTGGCGAACATCACGCTGGATACCGGCGCTTCCTACATCTATCACGAGCGCAACGACCGCTACATACCCGTGAAATTCAGCGTGCGCGATCGTGATCTTGGCAGCACCGTGGAAGAAGCGCAGCGGCGCATCGCCCAGAACGTAAAGCTACCTAGCGGCTATCACCTGTCCTGGGCCGGCGAATTTTCCGACATGCAGCAAGCCAAGCAGCGGCTGGCGGTGGTGCTGCCGATCGCCATCGGGCTGATTCTTGCGTTGCTGTTCACTCTGTTCAATTCGATGCGCGACAGTCTGCTGACGCTGGCGGCGATTCCCTTTTCCATTGCCGGCGGCATCATCGCGCTGTATCTGTCGGGCTTGAATCTCAGCGTATCGGCGGCGATCGGTTTCGTGTCGCTGTTCGGAGTGTCGGTGATGAATGGCATTCTGGTCATCACCTACTTCAATCATCTACTGTTCGAAGGCAAGTCGCCGATGGAGGCGATGTACCTGGCGGCAGAGCAACGCATGCGTCCCATGCTGATGACCGCGCTTTCGGCGTGCATTGGCCTGCTCCCTGCGGCCATCTCCCACGGCATTGGCAGCCAGGTACAGCGCCCGCTGGCCACGGTAGTGGTGGGCGGCATGCTGCTGGGGCCGATCATGCTGCTGATCGTGGCACCGGCCTTACAGGTGATGGTGGTGGAATGGTCGCAGGCACGCCGCGCGCGGCGGCAGCGCCTTGCAGGTCAGGAAGGAGGTGCGGCATGAGCAGGCGCTTGCTCGCTACGTGCGGCCGGCGTGTCGGCATCTTCGTGCTCGCTACGCTTGTTGCCAGCTGTGCGGTGGGACCGGACTATCATCGCCCCAGCACGCCATCTCCGGACAGCCTCACGCGCGCGCCGATGCCGTCCAGCATCGGCACAGCGGACACGAACGATGCCCAGCGATTCACACAAGGCGAATCCGTGCCGCGCGACTGGTGGCATGCGTTCAACTCCCCCTCCTTGAACGATCTGGTCGAACGCGCGCGCGCTCACAATCCCACCATCGACGCTGCGCAGGCAGCACTGCGTCAAGCGAAGGAAGACGTCGCCGCGCAACGCGCGAGTTATTTCCCAACCTTGCAGGCGAGCTACTCACCTTCGCGCCAGCGGAATGCGGTGGGCACGATCTCGCCTACGCTCACCTCGGGGCAAACCTATTACACCTTGCATACCGCGCAATTGAGTGTGGGTTACGTGCCCGATGTGTTCGGCTTGAATCGTCGTACAGTGGAGTCGCTTAGCGCGCAGGCCGACATCCAGCGTTATCAGTTGGACGCGACGTATCTCACGCTTGCTGCCAACGTGGTGAACGCGGCCGTACAAGCAGCAAGCTTGCGCGCGCAGATCGCAGCAACTCAAGCAACGATCGAAGCCGACGCGCGCGCGCTTTCCATCCTGCAACAACAGCAGGCGATGGGCGGAGCGACCGGTCTGGATGTGGCCGCGCAAGCCGCCGCCCTCGCACAAGCGAGACAGAACCTTCCCACCTTGCAAAAGCAGCTTGAACAGACGCGCGACTTGCTGGCCGTGCTGATCGGCGAGCCGCCTTCGCAAGCCGGGAACGTTGACCTTGATCTCGATACGCTGCAGTTGCCATCCACCCTGCCGCTGAGTTTGCCAGCACAAATCATCCGCCAACGTCCGGACGTGCTAGCTGCAGAAGCGCAGGTGCACGCCGCCAGCGCAGAAGTCGGCATCGCCGTGGCGAATCGGCTACCGCAGTTTTCGATCTCCGGACAGTACGGCGGCAGTTCCACCCAGTTCAGCCGCATGTTCACCGACGACAACCTGTTCTGGGGTCTTACCGGCACCGTGTCGCAAACCTTGTTCGATTTCGGCACCCTAAAACACCATCAACGCGCCGCCGAAGCGGCACTGGATCAGGCCAAGGCGGAATACCGCAACGTGGCGCTCACCGCGTTCCAGAATATCGCTGATACGCTGTACGCACTCGATGAAGACAGCAAGGCGCTGGCCGCCGCCGCGCAAGCCGAGACCGCCACGCGCAAGACGCGCGACCTCACCCAGCAACAGCTGGAATTCGGCGCCGTCAACGCGCTGGCACTGCTCAGCGCCGAGCAGGCCTATCAACAAGCGCGTATCGCCAAAATCCAGGCCATCGCCGAACGCTACAACGACACCGTAGCGCTGTATCAAGCGTTAGGCGGCGGGTGGGACGCCGGTGCGGAAGCGAAATAGATGTGGTGACCATGCAACGGCGGCGGCGCATTTTCGGAGCGTATTGGCGATGCGTGCGGAGGATGCGATGACGTTGGGAGGCGGCCATGGCACAGCTCGATGCCACGCAATAGCCGCAGCAAAGCCGACACGCTTTTTACGTGTGGCCTCCGTCAGGTTTCCGCCCACATGCGGATCAGGTTCGCGCGGGACTTGCTGATCAGGTCGAAAGTCTCGCTCTTGCCTTCACGTTGGAAAGTCAAACGCTTGGCGCTTTCCATATCCCACAGTACCTCCCGTTTCGCCGGATCGCGTATCTGGCTTTGTACCCAGAGGATCGCCGCATCGCGCACGCCGCGAGTAACCGGTGTTACGTGGTGCAAGGTGTTGGCGGGGTAAGCAATCGCGGCACCCGCCTCAAGTTTGAACTGGCTGCTGATGCCATTCATGAATACGGTCAACTCGCCGCCGTCGTAGCTTCGCGGGTCGGAGAGAAAAATGGTGATGGCAATATCGCTACGTATCGCATTGCTCATGCTTCCCATGACCGGCGTATCCACATGGGGACCGTATTCCATGCCTTGTCTATAACGGTTGAACAATACCGGCGTTGCTGTCGCCGGCAGCAACGCTGTCTGCAATTCACCGCTGCGCATGAAGGCTTCACGCACAATGCGTGCAATCTGCTCATATTCGGGTGCCCCCGGCGTCACTTGCAGATTCTTCTTCACCTCACGCGCGGACCAGCCGGCCGTACCGGCGCCATCCATAAACGGGGCATTCTCCAGTCTGGACCGGATGGCAGCCAGCTCGTCGGGACCTAGAACGGCGGGGATACAGTGAATCAAGGCACTAACCCTTCATGAGGTTGCATGACGACGTCCATGGTAATCGCACACCCGATGGAGCGGAACGCCTGCCGTCATAAGGCCGTTCTTTACCGTGAAGAACATGCAAAACTAGGCATCGATTCTGAAACCATCCGCATCAGGTAGTCCATGTCGCCTCCCTCCCTCTCTCCCGCAGCAAGCCAGTGGCTGAGCGAAGCCGGCAAGGCGTTATCCCAAGGGCGCGCGGATTTGGCCGAGCAACCCTTGAAACGCGTGCTGGCCGAGGCGCCTGGCTTTGCCAATGCGCAGTTTCTGTACGGCATAGCCTGTCAGATGCGTGGTGACCATGACACCGCCGCCAAGTACATGCGCAAAGCTGCGCAGCAACGTCCTGATGACCCGAACATCCTCACGAATCTAGGAGGCGCCCTTTACGATTTTGGCGCGACCGAAGAAGCGTTTGTTTGCCTGCGCCGCGCCACGGAGCTGGCCCCCATGCAAGCATCGAACTGGTACAACCTCGGTAAAGCGCTGAAATTGCACTGGCAACTGGACGAGGCCGCGGATGCTTTGCGACGCGCCCTCGATCTGGATGAGCGGCATATCAGTGCACGCATCACGCTTGCGGACATTTTCACGATTCGCGGCAATATCGCGGAGGCGGTCGCCGAATACCGCAAAGTGCTGGCCCTTCAGCCTGATCAGGCGCATGCCTGGCACGCATTGGCCAATCTGAAGACGGAGTCGCTGACGCTGATGGATGCCAAGCAGATCCATCGCGCTCTGCAAAACCAGCAGCTTGCGCCCGACTCGCGCGTATCGCTCGGCTTCAGTCTATACAAAGCCCTGGAAGACCAGCATGACTACAGCGGTGCTTTTCAGGCATTGCGCGAGGCCAATGCACTCAAACGCCAGTTGGTTCAGTGGGATGCTGCAGCGGAGCGCGCCCATATCGACGCCATCGTCGAATCATTCCGCCGTCCGTTGCCAGCACCGCTCGATACGACCCTCGGGCACGAGGTGATCCTGATCGCCAGCTTGCCCCGCTCTGGATCGACCTTGGTTGAGCACATCCTTGCCTCACACCCGCTGGTGGAAGGCGCCAATGAGATCCCGGACCTGTCACAGGTTCTCGACGATGAATCGAAACGGCGCGGCAAGGACTTCCCGCATTGGGTAGTAGATGCCACGGCGGAGGATTGGGCGCGCTTAGGCAAGAGCTATCTTGCCCGCACCACCCGCTGGCGCGCCAAGCGCCCTTATTTCACCGATAAAGGGCTGCAAAACTGGCAATGGATCGGCGCCATCCGCGCAATGCTGCCGGGCGCCAAGATCATCAACTGCCATCGCGACCCGGTCGAAACCTGTTTTGCCTGCTACCGCCAGTTGTTTAGCGAAGGTATCCACTTCAGCTATGACTTGGATGATCTGGCCAGTTGCTACAACGACTACCAACACATCACCGATTACTGGCAGGAGCGTTATCCGGGCCACGGGTTCGATCTTTCCTACGAGACGCTGGTACGTGACCCCGAAACACAGATCCGGCAGCTGCTTTCATTCTGCCAACTGCCCTTCGACGCGGCATGCCTCATGCCGCACCAGACACAACGCGATGTACACAGCACGGCCAGTGCGGCGCAAGTACGCCAGCCCATTCGAGGCGATACGGCACGCAGTCCGCGATATCGGGATTTCCTGGAACCGCTGATTCAACGTCTCCATCATTGAAACGAAAAAGGCCGCCAGATAACCGGCGGCCTTTTTCTTTGCTTCCGTTACCGGTGCCATTCCTGACACCGGTGAACTGCCTACGGGAATTACCAGTCGAACTTCACGCTGAAGTCTGCATAGCGCGGCGCTTCCAGCGCGGTCGCCGTTTTGTAGTTGGGCTGGAAGTTGCCCCCACCGTTGACCGCGGTGGTCATATAGCTCGAAACATACAGCGTCGCATTCTGCTCGTTGAGCAGGTTGTGGACCATCGCCTGGAAGGTCAGATGCTTGTGGCCCCATGCCGGTATGTAAGTCAGTGCCAGGTTGATCTGATGGATCCACGGCGTGTGACCACTCGTCCCCGGAGGAGACGGCAGACCGCCATAGCCTATGGGGTTGCCGTTTGCGTCTACGAGATTCGAATTACCTGCGGGTACGCCGCCACAGAAGTGCTGGTAAGAACCGCCATAAAGATCCGTGTTCAACGTCGTGCCGTAACCGCTCAGGCAAATGTTCGGCGCACCGGACTGGATGATATAGGTGCCGCTGATCGTCAATTCCGGCGTAATAGCATAGGCGCCAAAGGCCTTGAGGGTGTGACGACGGCTGTTGGGCAGTTCACCGTTGGCGTATTGCATCAGGTCGGGGAAGTCCCACTGCGCCGTGGTGGAACCGGAAAGACCACCATTCTGCTTGTTAACCTGCGTCTGGTTCGAGATCTGGCCCGTCGCCGTTTCGGTCGGACCTTCACTCGAACCCCACGACTTCGAGATCAGGTAGTCGACCTTGGCGTACCACTTGCCGTCCCAGGTGTGCTCCAGGTAGCTCTCCAAACCGTAATACTTGCGCGACGGCTTCGGGAAATATACGCCCGGAAAACTTGGATTTACATAAACTCCCTGGTTGGTGTTCGGGTTCCACGTAACCAGACCGCAGGGTTGTTGAATGTAGTTGGTCTTGCCCGGATTGACCAAGGCACCAACAACGGTGCCACACGCGACGAGATCAGTGTCATCCACGAGGTTACCCACCTTTTGATAGGTGGCCGTCGTGCCGAACGTCAAACCGGTATCACCGAGGGTCTTCTGGAAGCCCAGGACGAATTCATCCTGATATTCGGGCTTCAGGTTCTTCGAGGTGTAATCCAGGCCGTTTCCGGGAACGCCATTCTCGCCATCGGGCGAGTAAAAACCAGGCCTGGTCACACCGGGGGCCGGAGTGACCGCAACCGGTGTCAGACCTTGAGGAATGCCGTTCGGGCCAATGGAAGTGTAGGTATAGGTCACCTCGCCATTGACGGTGCCAAACGCTGAGTTACGTGCAGCCAGGCCCGTCGGCAACGCCAGATAGTAGCGACCTGCGTTACCGAACAGCTTCGCCGTGCTGTCGCCGAAGATATCCCAACTGAAGCCCAGACGCGGTGCCCACTGCGGCCTGGTCTCGCGCACGTATTCCACGCCGCCGGGCGCGATATTCTTGAATGAGTCGTTGCGTATGCCAAGGTCAAGCAGCAGGTTCGGTAAGACCTGCCAACGGTCCTCGATGTACTGCGCCTTTTGCATGACTGCCAGGTTGATGTCCGAACCCGCGATATTCTCCTGCACATACCTTCCGGCGGACGGCGTCGTGACGTAGGGCGCAGTGGTGGAGTAGACCGGAAGCGAGTTGCCGTCGTTGTAGATCCAGGTACCACCGCCGAGGCTGCTGAACCCGTCGTGGTCGTCATGGGTCTGGAGATTATCGATGCCGAACTTCAGATCGTGCGTGTCCGTGATTTTCCAATCAAGGTCGATACGCAGGTTAGTGGCCTTCGACTTGTGATTCGGATTGCCCTGTTGCGTCGGATACAGATTCGGGACGTTCGCCAAATTGGCATAGCCCGGAGTGGTAGTCGATAAAGCCGGCGAATACAGCACCGGCTGTAGGTTGCCACCAGGCAGCGACGTGAAATATGTGCCCTGCATCTGCCCGGCCAGTACTTCGAGCGTGAGGCTGTCGGTGATGTAGGAGGTGTACTTGAGGACGCCGATATTGAAGTCGTTCTTGCTCAACAACCCCGGACCGTAATAATTGCCGACGCTCTGGTTCGAGTAATTGTAGTTGTAGTAGTTGTTGCTGCTGACGTCGGAGTTGCTCTTGACGCCCGTCAACTCAAGAATATTGCTGTCGTTGATGTTCCAGTCCAGCTTGCCGTAAAGCTTGGGCGAATTCGTAGCGGTCGACTGCCAGAAACCTGCCGGCGTTGACACACCATTGTTTACAACACCGGCCTGGTTGCTGTCGTGCTGCCATTCTGCAGTGATGTAGAAGAACAGTTTGTCCTTGATCAGCGGGCCGCTGATGTAAGCGTCATACACCGTTTCCCAGTCGCTGTTCTGTTTCTGGCCATTTTCAATGTGGCCGTACCCGGCTCCATACGGAGTGGTGCCCTGGGTGGCAGCCCAGGAGGAACCCACCGGCACGAGCGGATTCGAGTAATAGATATTGTCGTAGCCGCTTTCCGCAAAAGTCGGTCGGTAATCAACGTACGCACCGAAGTGCCATTGATTGCTGCCGCGCGCACCGAGCTGGCTGATCACGCCACCGGTCGAGCGGCCATACTCGGGACCATAACCGGAGGTGATGGTCTGCTGTTCGGCAATAGCGAAATAAGGTAGCGAGATGCCACCCGCACCACCAATAATATCGGTGGTATTGAAGCCGTTGATGTAATAGGCGTTTTCAACGACGCTGTTGCCGCCCATTGAAACCAGCGGCGCACCGTTCGGACCCGTGCCAAGGCTGGAGGCACCCAACGTCACGCCCGGCGCCAGCAATGCAATGGATTCCGCATTGTGAGCAATCGGCAGATCTTTCAGCTGCTGCGCGGTGAGGATCGCGCTTTGGCGCGTGTTGGTCACATCGATCGGCGGGATCGCATTGGCGGTCACCGTCACGGTAGCCAGATCCTTGGTTTCCTTGGCAGCCGCAAACGAAGCGGTGGCGCCGACCACGGTCACAGCCACGTTGTTTTGCGAGGCGACCACTTGGCCATTGCTGACCAGCGATACGTTGTAGGTGCCTGTCGGCAAGCTAGCGGCGTAGTAATGGCCAGTGGCATCCACCGGCACCGTGCGCGTAAGGCCAGTGCCGACGTTGGTCAGTCGAACGGATTCGCCTGCCGCGACCGGCGCGGTACCCGTGATCGAACCTGTCGTGGCCTGCGCCAGCACTTGTCCGGAAAACCCGAACCCCATCGCAACTGCAATAGCCAACGCAGTGTGACGCACCGGCATCCTGTTCGATGCGGGCACAAACTTTTTAACGCTCATTAAGGTGCTCCCCAGCAGCAAAAAAACAAAAGAGGTAAAGCCGTTAAAAAACGCTCTTCCTAGGCCAAGGACCCATCCTCAGCCAGATCGTGAGCGGACGGCTTTTTCTTCCCCATCCCCGACAAATTGCTCAAGCCGTTTCTTAACGGCCCTTTAGCACTTTG
The DNA here is from genome assembly GCF_044904605.1 of Dyella humi. Classification (NCBI taxonomy): domain Bacteria; kingdom Pseudomonadati; phylum Pseudomonadota; class Gammaproteobacteria; order Lysobacterales; family Rhodanobacteraceae; genus Dyella; species Dyella humi. Next base: position 2,160,116 of record NZ_JADIKI010000023.1, on the reverse strand, counting down.
TTATCCTGAAAATTAAGGGTTCAAATAACACAAAGTCAACGACAATAATTTGCGATTAATCGCATGAATTTGCGCATCGCTCGGTTCTGCGGGTGTTTTCATACGCGACGACCGCCAATATCGTCAGCCACAAGCAAGCTTTCGCCCCGATTTCTACGCCGAGATTGGCAGCTCACTCCCCTAGCTCCTCCTCAAAACGCAGGTGTTTCACGCTTCGTCCGTTCCGTCGCACGAGCTTGAGGGCTTCGATGCCGATGCGGATATGCGCCTCGACGTATTGCGCGGTAACGCTGCGATCGCTGAGTTCGGTCTTTATGCCTTCCGGGATCATGGGCTGATCGGAGACCAGCAACAGTGCACCGCAGGGAATGTGATTGGCGAAGCCGGCGGCGAAGATGGTGGCGGTTTCCATGTCCACTGCCATGCAACGCGTGCGGCGCAGGTATTCCTTGAAGGTTTCGTCGTGCTCCCACACACGGCGATTGGTGGTGTAGACGGTGCCGGTCCAATAGTCGTGGCCTAAGTCGCGAATCATGGTGGATACGCCGCGTTGCATTTGGAACGCCGGCAATGCCGGCACCTCTGGCGGCAGGTAATCGTTGCTGGTGCCTTCGCCGCGGATGGCAGCGATGGGCAGAATCAGATCGCCCAGTTGATTCTTCTTTTTCACTCCGCCGCATTTGCCGAGAAACAGCACGGCGCTCGGTTGAATCGCGCCGAGCAGATCCATCACGGTAGCCGCATTGGGGCTGCCCATGCCGAAGTTGATGAGCGTGATGCCGTCTGCCGTTGCGCTTGGCATCGGCCGGTCGCGTCCTTGCACGTCCACGCCGTGCCATTGCGCGAAGAGGTCGACGTAGTGACTGAAATTGGTAAGCAGGATGTGGCGGCCGAATTGTTCGAGCGACACGCCGGTATAACGCGGCAGCCAATTGGTGACGATCTCGTGTTTGGTTTTCATGCAAAGCTCTTGTCCGGCATGGCGAAGCTTCGCCATGCATTACCGGCGACGCCACGCCGGCGAGATGCCAAATCTCGGTCTGCGACTATCTTAGAGGCGTTGAACACACGACGGAACCTTTCCGCACCGCGACAATCCCATCTCGTCGACGCGTGCTATGTTGCACCTGCCATGCAGTGAGGGGAGTTGGCAACATGCGAATGGGCTTGGCTATCGATGCATCCTGCGATCTACCGCGGGATTTCCTGCAGCAGCACGACATAGCCATCATGCCCATCGCGGTGCGGGTCGATAATTCCACGTTCAAGGACAACCGCGATCCAGCTGAAATTGAGCGTTTTTTGAGCCTCAAGCTGGGCGGTCGCAGCCACTCCGCCGAGACCGAGCCTTGTTCGATGGAGGATGTGCAGAAGCTGTTTCTGGAGAAGCTGGTGCTGGAGAAGGACTGCGTGTTCTGCCTCACCATCACTGCCGGGCGTAGCGCGATCTACGACAACGTGATCAAGGCCAGCTTTGCGGTGCTGAAGAACTACCGGAAAGTACGCGAGCCCGCCGGCATCACCGGCCCCTTCCTAATGCGCGTGCTGGATACGCGCAGCCTGTTCGCCGGTTCCGCACCGTGTGTGATTGAGGCGGTGCGCCTGATTCAGGCGAATGAAACACCTGCCGCGATCCGCGAGCGGCTGGCGTATATCGCCGAGAACTCCTATGGCTACATGCTGCCGCGCGACCTGTATTACTTGCGCGCCCGTGCGAAGAAGAAAGGCGACCGCAGCGTAGGTCTGCTCAGCGCCGTGCTCGGCTCCACGCTGGACATCAAACCGCTGCTACGCGGCTACCGCGGCGAGACCACGCCAGTCGGCAAGGTACGCGGCTGGGAGCATGGCTGCGAAGCCTTGTTCGGCTACGCTGCCGATCGCGTACGCGCTGGCCTGCTGGTGCCGGTGATGTGCACCGCCTACGGTGGCGATCTCAGTGAACTGCCGACGCTGCCGGGCTACGCCAAGCTGGCGCAAGCCTGTGAGGAATGCGGAGTCACGCTGATGCAGGCACCGATGAGCATCACCGGTATGGTCAATGTCGGCGAAGGCGCGGTCACCATCGGCTTCGCCGCGGAAGAACACTCGGTGGAATTCTGAGCTTCCGAGCGTCTTGCCCGCCGAGTTGAACGCGTAGAATCGCGGCATGAAACATCTTGGCGCTACTGGCGTATTCGTAGCCGTGCTATCGCTCCTGGTGGGGTTAACGCTACCCATGCAGGCACGGGCGGATAGCCTCACCGTGTACAAATGCCGCACGACGCAAGGTCAGCTGATCTATCAGGGCACGCCTTGCGCACGCGACCAGCAGCAACAGGCCATGCAGTTGGATGACAACGGCCCCGCCGCCTCGCCGCTGCCGGAACCACCAAGCCCTGCGCCACACGTGACGGCCGCGCCGACAACGCCCGCACTTTTGCCGCGCACGCCGCCATCCATGATGTACCGCTGCGCACGCGCCACGGATCGCACCACGTACCTGAGCAGCAACGGCAATCCGCAGCCCTACTACGCGCCGATCGCCATGACCGGCATGCTTCCCACGCCGCTCGGGCATATCACGCCCGGCGTCAAACCCAACGCTGCGATGATCGCCAGCAACTACGTGCTGGTGCAGGATCAATGCGAACCCATGACGCCACAGGACACCTGCTCAACCCTGCGCGATCAATACGACGAGAACGAACGCAAGCTGTCGCGCGCGTTCAAGGCCGATCAGCCGGCCTTGCAACAACGCGAAAAGGATTTGCTTGCCGAGCTCAGCCACTGCTGAGCAGAATCTGCGCAATGTCATGCAAGTGACTGTCGTGCAAGCTTCGTGAAGCTTTATCCACAGGGTTGCCACCAGGGTTTCCCCAGCCGCTGTGGAAAAGTGCGGATGCTCAGAAGCCGTAGTTGAGAAATCCTCCGTCCACCGCCAGCACCTGCCCGGTGATGTAGCTCGCCGCCGGCAAACAGAGAAACGCGATGGCCGCAGCCACTTCCTCTGGTTCGCCGATACGCCGCAGCGGTGTGCGGTCAAGCACTTCGTCGAGGTAATCGGAATCGGCCAACGCCGGTTCGGAGCGCTGCGTGCGGATGTACCAGGGCGCCACCGCATTGACACGGATGCCATCGATCGCCCATTCGGCGGCGAGGTTGCGCGTGAGCTGATGCAGCGCCGCCTTGGTCATGCCGTAGGGCGAACCAGTGCGCACGTGCGTAGCGCCGGATACCGAGCCCACGTTCACGATGGCCGCCTGGGCGTGCTGGATCAGGTGCGGGTGCGCGAGCCGGCACATTTCGTAAGCGGAAAACAGGTTCTGCTCGAAGATCGCGCGGTATTCGCTTTCCTCGTACTCGAGCGTCGCCTTCGGCGCATTCCCGCCCGCGTTGTTGACGAGAATGGAAACCGGCGTACCCAGATCGGCCACCCAATCGAACACGGCCAGGCGATCCTCCGCTTCGCTCACGTCGGCGGCGAAGGCCAGCACTTCGATGCCGGGGTAGTCGTCCGTCAATTCCACGCGAACCTGTTCCAGGTAATCGTCATCGCGCGCCACCAGCAGCAGATCCGCGCCCAAACTAGCCAGCTCACGCGCCGTTGCATAACCGATGCCCTTGCTGGCACCGGTGATCAGCGCGGTATGTTCTTGCAATTGCCAGGCATCGATACGGCTGTTCATGTAACAAAGCTTACAGGAATGGCTTGTCCGGAGCGCCGGGTGGCGGGACACTGGGCGCATGCTGATCGAGGTCATGTCATGAGAACCGCCGTCGCACTGCTCTGCCTGCTGGCCCTGGGCGCCTGCAGCAACAAACCGCCTGCGCCGCAATCCGATCCCAAGCAGGCCGCCGCGCAACCGAGCGCACCATGGGATGCGATGAAGCAGGACGAACAACGCGCCAAGGATGTGCAGAAGCTGGTCGACAAACATGCCGCCGATCAGGACAAGCAGATCGAGCAGCAGACGCAGTAGGATACTTTTCGTGTATGGACGTTTAGGCGTCCGTACGTCGATCGCTTGCCATTGCCTTGCGTTGCGGGCAAGGTTCGGGCATGAGTCCCGATACCACACACCCCGAAGCCGCTCCCTTGTTGGATATTCACGAAGCCAGCGTGCAGCGTGGCGAGCGCCTGATTCTCGATCGACTGAGCCTGCGTCTCGCCGCTGGCCAACATACCGCCATCCTTGGCGCCAACGGTTCGGGCAAATCCACGCTGATCCGATTGATCGCGCGCCAGCTTTATCCGCTCGCACGCAAAGACGGCCAGCCGACAATCAAGATCTTTGGGCGCGACCGCTGGAACGTCAGCGAGCTGCGCAGCCTGATTGGCATCGTCTCGCCCGTCGTGCAAGGCGACTACACCAGCGAGGAGTCACCGCTGGAAGTGTTCGACGCCGTGGTCTCCAGCTTCTTCGCCGCGCGCGGCCTGTGGGTGAATCACCAGATCACCGAACCCATGCGCCAACGTTCCCTAGAAGCGTTGGCGCAAGTGGAAGCGTCGCACCTGATCGGCCGCGAGATGGCGAGCTTGTCCACCGGCGAAGCACGCCGCGTGCTGATCGCACGTGCACTGGTGCATCGTCCGCGTGCGCTATTGCTGGATGAGCCCTGCACCGGACTGGATCCGGCCAGCCGCCGGCGGTTTCTGGAAAGCTTGCGCCAATTGGCGAAGCATAGCGTCACGCTGTTGCTAGTGACGCATCACGTGGAGGAAATCCTGCCGGAGATCGATCATGTGGTGCTGCTGCGTGAAGGCCGGCTGTTGCGCGTGGGCAGCAAGGCCAGTGTGTTGACCGGTGGGATGCTGACGGATGCTTTCGGCATGCAGGTGCATGTGGAACGGCGCGGTGAGTATTACCACGCGAGTGTTGATTGAGTTTGTGCTGATTAGTGCGTGCGTTACGCAACCACGTGTTTCTCGTCGTCTCGGCGAAAGCCGGGACCTAGTGTCTTTGCGCATCAAAGTCTCTGGGCCCCGGCTTTCGCCGGGGTGACGGACTCTAAACTATCAGTATCACTGAGTCCCGACGCTGATATGCCTACCAACGAGAGCGAATGCAAGACTCAACGCGGCGAGCAGAAGCAATACGCGTACACGTTCGGGTGCCCTGCTTGCGCGGTGCGCAACATGGCTAGTTCCGGCGCCAGCACCGGCAATTGCGCGAACCAGCTTGGCAGTCTCACGCCGTAACCCTGCAGCGACGAAACCATGGCCGATTGATTGAAGCTCACCACGAAGCGCTCAAACGCGCCCATTGGCTGCTCCTGGTAGCGCACGGCGTAGTCCTTGCCGAGCTTCGCCAGATCCGCGGCTTTCTGGACCGCGGCGTCGAGCCCGCCGAGCTGGTCGATCAGGCCGCGCTGTTGCGCCTGGCTGCCGGTCCACACGCGGCCCTGCGCCACGGCGTCGATCGCGGCGTAATCCTTACCGCGCGCCTGCGCCACACCGCCGACGAAGTCGTGATAGCCCTTGTCGATGATGGACTGGATCACCGTGCCCACCTTCGGGTCGAGTGGGCGAGTGATGTTGAAGGCACCGGCCAGCGGCGCAGTTCCCACGCCATCGCTGGTGATGCCGAGCTTGCCGAGCGCACCCGGCACGGTGAAGTACATGCCGAAGATGCCGATCGAGCCGGTGATGGTGTTGGGCTCGGCGTAGATCTGGTCCGCGTTCATCGAGATCCAATAGCCACCGCTGGCGGCCACATCGCCCATCGACACCACCACCGGAATGCCGGCTTTGCGCGTCAGCGCCACTTCGCGGCGTATTTCTTCCGCGGCGTACACCTCGCCACCAGGCGAATTCACCCGCAGCACCAGCGCCTTGGTGCGTTTGTTCTCGCGCGCGCTGCGAATGAGCGCGGCGGTCGATTCACCGCCAACCGAACCGGCCTGTTGCTTGCCGGAAGAAATCTCACCCTCCGCCACCACCACCGTCACGGCAGATGCACCGGGCGTGTCGCGATCCGGAACAGCGGTTGCGTAGCGATCCAGGCCCACGCCGCGAATGCCGTGCCCATCCTTGCCGGCAGGTACGCCTTGCGAACGCAGCGTATCGATCAGTTCCTCGCGCGTGGCGAGGCCATCGATCAAGTGCTCGTTCAGCGCCAACTTGGCGAGATCGCCTTGTGCGGCGGCCAAGCGATCGGGGAGATTGTCGATATCCGAGCGCACCGCCGCCGCATCGAGCTTGCGCAGCATGGCGATGTCGCGGATGTAGCCGTCCCACAGACCGCCCATCCAATAGCTGTCCGCTTCCTTGGATTCGGGCGACGCGTGATCGAGCACGAACGGCTCGGCCGCGCTCTTGAACTGGCCGACGCGGAACAGGTAGACGCTCACGCCCAGCTTGTCGAGCAGGTCCTTGTAGAACAGGCGATAGTTGGAAAGGCCAGTGATGAACAGCGCGCCCTGCGGATCGAGCAGCACGCGATCGGCATGGGCCGCAAGGTAATACTGATATTGATCCAGGTCCGCGCCCCAAGCGACCACCGGCTTGCCGGCGGCACGAAAGCGATCGAGCGACGCACCTACTTCTGTCAACGCCGCAAAACCGCCGCTCTGCAGATGTCCCGGATCGAGCACGATGCGCGTAATGCGTGAATCCTTCGCCGCCGCATCGATCGCGCCGACCAGGTCGCGCACTTGTACTTCCTTCGCTTCATCGCCGGAAAGCTTTGAAAACACGCGCTGCATCGGACTGATGCTGTACTGCTCCACCAATCGCCCTTCCGGCCGCAGCACCAGCACGCTGCTGTCCTGGATATCGTTGAGGTGCTTAGCCGCGCCAACCGCCAGCACCACCAGCAAGAACAGCCCCAGGAAGGCGAAGAACGCCACGTTGAGGATGATCAGCCGCACGATGTTGAGCCCGCGCCCGAACACGCGCAGAAAGGCCCAGAATCCGTTCGGTTGCCGCGGGCGGCCGATGGGCGGTGGTGTGCTCATAAACGCTTCAGATCCTTTTTAATGGTCCGCCGGCACAGCCGGTCATGAGGTGATAGTTGCATCCGCGGCGGCCGGCGCAACAGGGCCAAACGTCCCGGCTTTATGCCGGAACGAACTGCGCCAGAAACGCACGAACAGCAGCAGAGCTGCCATGCTGAGGCCGGCGATCAGTCCCATCCATATCCCACGTGCGCCCAGGCCTACGTGGAACGCCAGCCACCAGCCGACCGGCATGCCCACGCCCCAGTACGCGAACAGGGTGATCGCCATCGGCACGCGTGTGTCCTTCAAGCCGCGCAGCGCGCCGTTGGATGCCACCTGGATACCATCGGAAAACTGGAACAAGCCGGCCAGCAGCAGCAACTGCGCTGCCAGCGCAATGACGGTTTTATCGTGGGTGTAGAGCGAGGCGATTAGCTGCGGAAAGCCCAGCATCAAGCCTGCCGAAATGGCCTGCGTGGCCAGGGTGAGGCCGATGCCGCAGAACCCCGCGTAACGAATGCCGGACGCATCGCCACGCCCCACCGCATTGCCGACGCGCACCGTGATCGCCATGGCCAGCCCCAGCGGCACCATGAAGAACAGCGCCGCCACGTTCAGCGCAACCTGGTGGCTGGCCACCATGTCCTCGCCCATCGTGCCGATCAGCAGCGCCGCTGCCACGAACAGCCCACCTTCGGCCAGCAGGGTGATCGCCATCGGCAGGCCGATGTGCACCAGCCGGCCGATGCGCTTGAAATCCGGCCATTCGAAATGGCTGAACACGCCCAGCCCTCGGTAGTTGGGATGGAAAAATATGTAGATGCCGAACGCCAGCATCTCGATCCACAGCACCGTGGCCGTGGCGATGCCGCAGCCGCGCGCGCCTTGCGGTGGCAGGCCGAGCTTGCCGAACATGAAGATGTAGCCCAGCGGCACCAGCAGCACCAGGCCGCCGAAGCTGAAATACATGGAAGGCCGCGTCAGCGACAGCCCTTCTGAAAGACCGCGCAGCGCGAAGTAGCAAGTCAATGCCGGCGCGCCCCAGCTGATCGCGCGCAGGAACTCGCCCACGTCGCCATACAGGCTCGGCGACACGCCGATCAGCTTGATCAAGGGCTCCGCATGACGCACCGCGAGCCCCAGCAGAACGCCCATGGCGAGCGCCAGCCAGATCGCCTGGTGGAACACCTCGCCCGCCTCATGCCGGCGGCCGGCGCCGTCCAGTTGGGAGATCGACGGCGGCACCGACATCATCATGCCAATGCCGCTGACGATCGCCAGCGACCAGATGCTCGCACCCACCGCCACCGCGCCCAGCACGTGCGCGCCAACGTGCCCGGCCAGCACGGCGTCGATCACGTTGCTGCCGACGGCGGCGAGCTGGGCCAGAATCAGTGGCAGGGCGAGGCGCACGGTAGCGCCGATCTCCCGCGCGACCCGGGCTCGGTCGAGATGGAAGGGTTTCATGGGTTTGCATACTCCGGAGCCGCACATTGTACCGCGCGGTACCGGCAATGCTTCCGGCCCTGTTCTACTTCCCGCCGGCCTGCCAAGATTCGACGCTGCGCCAGGGGAAACACGTATGAAGGAACTCACCGCCTACGAGGGCGCGCTTTGCGCCAACTGCCAGACGCCGCTGCAAGGCGAGTACTGCCACCACTGCGGCCAGTCGGTGCACAGCGTGCTGCGCCCGGCGCACGGGCTGTTCGAGGAATTCTTCGAGACCTTCTTGCACATCGACGGGCGCATTCTGCACACCGTCCCGCCACTGTTCCTGAAACCCGGCTTCCTCACGCTGGAATACTTCAGCGGCCGGCGAGTGCGTTATATCGCCCCGTTCCGACTGATGTTCGTGATTTGTCTGCTGTCGTTCTTCACGCTGCACTTGGCGGCGGACGTGATCGCACACCGCGCACAGCAGCGCCATCAGGCTGTAGTGCTGGTCGATCAGGGCGACGACTTCTCGCAAGCACAGACCTCGCAGGAGGTTCAGCATCAGCTCGACCGTAAGCTGGAGGCGCTGGAAGCCACACGCACCGTCGGTAACGCCGCGATCGTGGCCCAGGTGGATCAGGCCGAAAAGACGCTCCGCGAGAAGGCCAACGCACGGCTGACCGAACTCGGCACGCCAGCAAGTGCTTCCTCCACCAAGGCGCCTCCTGGCACGAACGAGGCCCAAGACGAGCGACCGATCACTCCGATACACCTCAACGGGTTGCCGGATTTCGCCAACGAGCGGTTCAACGAGTTTCGCGAACATCTGGTGCAAAACATCAGGGCTTTAAAGCACGGCGACGCTGCGCATCGCCAGGAAGCCTTGGACCATATCAGCGCCGGCATGTTCGGAGCGCTTCCCGGCACCATGCTGGTGTTGGTCCCGGTGTTCGCCTTGCTGCTGAAATTGTTCTACATCTTCAAGCGCCGGCTCTACATGGAACACTTGATCGCGTCCCTGCATAGCCACGCCTTCCTGTTCCTGAGCCTGCTGCTGATCGTGATCGCCGGCATGCTCAATACCTGGCTCAAACCCCTCGCGGCCTGGGCCGGCTACGCGGCAGGCCTGTTGCAGGGCGCGCTCATACTGTGGGTGCCTGTCTACCTGCTGATCATGCAGAAGCGGATTTACCGCCAGGGCTGGGTGATGACGGCCGTGAAATACTGGTTCATCGGGTGGTGCTATTTCTGGCTGCTGATGCTGGCCTTGATGGTCGCCGTCACCCTCGGCCTGGCCCATTGATTGTCATTTTCGGAAGGCCAAAAGCCCGGTTTTGCACAGCGTCAAGGTATTGACATACGCGCGTGTCAAGCCCGTGAGCGCGGTTAGGACGATCCCGAACTGCCCTTTCAACACATTGATGTACATGGATATTTTTAGCTGGTCAAAACTTGCACAGCCTGTCACAAGGGCCGTTCTAATGCGCGAAACGGCCCCCTCTCAACGGCGCATCCACAGACTTATCCACAGTTCTTGTGGATAAGGGTAAAACCACGTATCGATGAGCTACTTAGCCGTTTTTCCTAGATGACAGAGCAGCAATCGCGGGCAAGCTTCCAGCATGACTTTCTCCATCGGTATTTCGTGAGGGCGTACCCTGCCGCGCGCGATACACTCCCCGCCATGCCGGCCTTCTTCTGACGCCATGCCTCTCGTTCTTCGCATCGCCCTGCCGGTTCCGCTTCCCACCTTGTTCGATTACCTGCCACCTGCCTCGGGCGCGGCGGCGGTAGGCAGTCGCGTGCTCGTTCCCTTTGGACGCAACAAGGCCGTAGGCGTCGTGGTGGAAACCGACATGCCAGCCCATGTCGGCAGCACGCGGCTGAAGCGCGTGCTGCGCGTACTGGATGAGACGCCACTGCTCGATGCCGAACTGATGCAAACGCTGGCCTGGGCCGCCGACTACTGGCTCGGCGCGCCGGGCGAAGCCTATGCGAACGCGCTGCCCTTGCTGCTGCGCGAAGACAAGCCGCTGCCGGAAACACAGGAGCCGATCTGGCAGCTCACCATCGCTGGACGCAGCGCGCTCGATGCCGGCAGCCGTCGCGGCGGCAGCCGTGCTCTGCTACAAGCCTTGCTCGCTGGTCCGATGTCGGCAACCGAGCTGGACACCACTCTGCCCGATTGGCGACCCGCCGCGCGACGCTTGGTCGAAGCCGGCCTGATCGAACGCGCGGAGCCCGCACCTTCGTCGGCCTTCTTTCCTGCTGTGCCGAAGCTCGCGCTGCATGCCGAACAAGAAGTCGCCATCGCTGCGGTAACCGAAGCCTTCGGCCGCTTCCAGCCCTTTCTGCTCGACGGCATTACCGGCAGCGGCAAGACGGAGGTTTACCTCGCTCTGATCGAACGCACGTTGGCGCAAGGCAAACAGGCGCTGCTGCTAGTGCCGGAGATCGGCCTGGCGCCACAGACCGTGCGCCGCTTGCGCGATCGCTTAGGCGTGCCGGTGGAAGTGCTGCATTCCAACCTCGCCGAAGGCGAGCGCGCCCGCGCATGGCTGCGCATGCGCGCGGGCGAAGCGAAGGTCGTCCTGGGCACGCGCTCGGCCGTATTCACGCCGCTGCCGCATGCCGGGCTGATCATCGTGGACGAAGAACACGACAGCGCCTACAAGCAGCAGGAAGGCTTCCGCTATCACGCACGCGATCTGGCGCTGGTGCGCGGACGCGCGCTGCAGGTACCCGTGCTGCTCGGCTCTGCCACACCGTCACTAGAAAGCCTGGCGAACGTCGAGGCCGGTCGCTACCGCGCGCTGCATTTGCGTTCGCGTCCGGCCGCCACGCATCCACCGCAAGTGCAGATCATCGACATGCGCGCGCAGCGCCTGGAACACGGCTTGTCGCCCGCATTACTGCATGCGGTCGGCGACGCCGTGACGCGCGGCGAGCAGGCGCTGGTGTTCCGCAACCGCCGCGGCTACGCGCCGGTCTTGCTATGCCACAGCTGCGGCTGGCACGCGGAATGCCCGCGCTGTGAACACCCGCTCACCCTTCACGCTGCCTGGCGCAAATTGGTGTGCCATCACTGCGACCTGCAAGCGCCCGTGCCTTCCACCTGTCCCACGTGCGGTGGCCAGGAGCTGAAACCGCAAGGCCAAGGCACCGAGCGACTGGAAGAAGCGCTTACCGCGCATTTCCCGCAGGTACCGGTGCTGCGCATCGATCGCGAAACCACGCGTCGGCGCGATGCGTTCGAACAATTGCTGGACAATCTGGCGGAAGACGCGCCGGCGATATTGGTAGGCACGCAGATGCTGGCGAAGGGCCACGATCTACCGAATCTCACATTGGTTGCCATCGTTGGCGTGGACGAAGGCTTGCTCAGCGTCGACTTCCGCGCCGGAGAACGTCTGGGGCAACTCGTCGTGCAAGTGGCTGGCCGCGCAGGTCGCGCGCGCAAGCCCGGTCGTGTGCTGTTGCAAACGCATCATCCTGATCATCCGCTATTGCACACGCTGCTTGCGCAAGGTTACACGGCAGCGGCGAAAGAGCTGCTGGCCGAACGCAAGCAGACAGGATTACCGCCTTATGGACATCAAGTGTTGCTGCGTTGCGAAGCGCATCAGCGCGCAGTCGTCGATGCGTTTCTTTCCGAAGCGTGTGCAGCCCTGCCCACTGCAGACACGTTGCAGATCGCCGGCCCCATGCCTGCACCGATGCCGCTACGCGCAGGACGTCAGCGCGGACAACTGCTGATCGAATCGCCCAGCCGCCGCGATCTACACGCTGCAGTGCGGCCGTGGTCGGCGCAGCTTGCGCAGTTGCCTAGCGCGCGCAAGGTGCGCTGGTCGCTGGATGTGGATCCGATCGATCTTTATTGAGCAGCCGGCCCTAAGACACTCAACCCGTCTACACCGCATCGATCGGACTAGGCTAAATATCGTTGAAGTCGATGTCGCACCGCGGGATCCCGGCTTTCGCCGGGATGACGAACGCTCTGTAGAGAGCTCCTCGCAAGTAAGCCAGCAACATCTGGGTGCGGAGATGCCTTGCCCTCAATGACAACTCAAACCGGCTCCAGCCAGCCCCACTTGTCCTGGGTCTTGCCGTCGAACAGGCCGAAGTAGAGTTCCTGCAGCCGGCGCGTGACACGTCCGGCCTTGCCGCTGCCGACCTGCTTGCCGTCGATCTCGCGGATCGGGGTGATCTCGGCGGCGGTACCGCACATCAGCACTTCGTCAGCCAGGTATAGGTACTCGCGCGGGATGTCGCGTTCCACGACTTCGATACCGTCCTCGCGCGCCAGCACTTTAATGGTGTCGCGGGTGATGCCGGCGAGGATAGAGGCGCTGGCCGGCGTGGTGTGAAGCACGCCGTCGAATATCAAGAACAGGTTTTCGCCGGCGCCTTCGCTGAGCAGGCCACTGGCGGCCAGGGCGATGCCTTCGCCGAAGCCAAGGCGGCGTGCCTCACGCGCGACGAGCTGGCCGGAAAGGTAATTGCCGCCGGCCTTGGCGCCGGCGGGGACGGTGTTCGGCGCGAAACGCTGCCAGCTCGACACACAGGCGGTAATGCCCACTTCCAGCGCTTCTGGCCCGAGATACGGACCCATCGGCCAGGTCGCCACGGCGACGTCGATCGGCGTGTCGGCGGAGAGCCCGAAGCCGCCCAGACCGCGATACGCGACCGGGCGCAGATAAGCCGCGGAGTAGCCGTTCTTACGAATCACATCGCGGCAGGCCGCCGCCAGTTCGTCCTGCGAATAGGGCAGCACCATGTCGTAGATCTTGGCCGACAGGTACAGACGCTTTAAGTGATCGGTGAGGCGGAAGATCGCCGCGCCTTCCGGCGTAACATAGCTGCGGATTCCCTCGAATACCGACGAGCCGTAATGCAGGGCATGCGACATCACGTGCGCGGTGGCATCCTTCCACGGCTTGATTTCGCCGTTCTGCCAGATCCATTCGGGGTACTGCTGGGCCATGGGGGCAATCTCCGTTGGGGACCGCTCATGATAACGGGCCGAAGCTTTCAGCGCCTTTCGTCAACTATGCGGTTGCAACCACACGCATCCGGACCTATGCACCACGTTGAAGCGGGTTTCCTCGCTGGCACCGCTGCCATCGTCGGACTCGGTCCGCACGATCAGCGCTTCGCCCTGGGCGGGCGTCGGCTTGGACGAAGCCGACAGCGAGAGTGCGGAAGGATCCGCATCGTCGTCATCGCCAGCAGTCGATGCGTTCTTGACCTCGATCAATGGACGCGCCATCAGGCGATTGAAGTAACGGATACCGGCCACGACCTCTTCTTTTCCGTCGCCATTCCACAACGTCACGCCGGCAAGACGATTGGGATTGCGTTCGGCGAAAGCATCGATCACCGCCTGCTTGAGCTGTTTCAGATCCGCCGCGCAGGTCACCGCAGGCGGCTGCGAAAGTGTGGCCGGCGCATGCACACTCGCTGCGGGAGCCGGCGCTGACAGCACTGGTGCAGCATTCACATCGGCACAGACGCGATCCGTAAACACGGGAATGCCGTCCGCACCCATGCAACGATGGATGTCGCCCTGTGCATGGGCGCACATAGGCATCAGTAGGAGCAGCAGTAGAAAGATCAGGGGACGCATCGAGCAAGCATAGCCCGATGCGCGCGATGCATCAGTGCAGTTGATCAAGCACTGCGCGTGTCGCTTTCGCACGGTTCAGCGTGTAGAAGTGCAACGCTGGCGCACCGCCTTCCAACAAGCGACGGCACAGTTGCGCCACCACTTCCGCGCCCATCGCACGGATGGATTCCACATCGTCGTAATACGCCTGCATGCGCTTGGCGATCCAGCGGGGAATTTCCGCGCCGCAGGCATCGGAGAAACGCTTGAGTTGCGCGTAATTGGAAATCGGCATGATGCCCGGCACGATCGGCACCGTGACACCCAGACGGTGCACGTCGTCGACGAAGCGGAAGTACGCGTCGGCATTGAAGAAGTACTGCGTGATCGCACCATTCGCGCCAGCGTCGATCTTGGCTTTGAAGTGAAGCAGATCGGTTTGCACGTCTTCCGCCTGCGGATGCATTTCCGGATAGGCTGCCACTTCGATGTGGAAGTGACCGCCGCTGTATTCGCGAATGAAGCGCACCAGTTCCGCGGCGTAACGGAAATCACCCGGCGAAGCCATACCTGAAGGCAGGTCGCCGCGCAGCGCCACGATGCGCCGATAACCGGCGGCTCGATACGCATCGAGCAGCTCGGCGATTTCCTGGCGGGTGCCGCCCATGCACGACAGGTGCGGCGCCACCTCCAGCCCATGCTGCCGATGCAGCCGCGCCACGGTTTCGCTGGTGTAGCTCAGGGTGGAGCCGCCTGCGCCGAAGGTGACGGACACGTACTCCGGCTTGAGCGCCTTCAGTTCCTTTGCCGTCTTATCGAGCTGGGTACGCTGTTCGTCGGTTTTGGGCGGGAAGAATTCGAAGCTGATGGCCGGCATGGCTAGGTCCTTGCGTCAGGATGTCCAGTATATATCTCTTAGTCGAGATGAAAAGATATATGACGTAATCAGCCGTGCGCCTGCATGCCGACGGGCAACTTCCGGTACAGGTACCCCGCCCTGCCACGGGCTGACACTGCATATGCCGGTCTGTCATCATCGCCGGATTGTGTCGCCCGTAGGGCGCCATTCGTCTGGCTTCAGGGAGTGCTCGATGTCTTCTTCCAACGCGATCCGCCGCGACGTAGGCCCGTTTGCTCTCATGCTTACGGGCTTAGGTTCGATCATCGGCTCGGGCTGGCTGTTCGGCGCATGGAAGGCGGCCGGCTTGGCCGGTCCGGGCGCGATTTGGGCATGGGTGCTGGGCGCAGCGATTATCATGACCATCGCGCTTACTTATGCGGAACTAGGCGCGATGTTCCCTGAATCCGGCGGCATGGTGCGTTACGGCCATTATTCGCACGGCTCGCTGGTCGGTTTCATCGCCGCGTGGGCGAATTGGATCGCGATCGTGTCGGTGATTCCGGTGGAAGCGGAAGCCTCGGTGCAGTACATGGCCTCGTGGCCATGGGCGTGGGCGCAGGATCTGTATCACGTGACCGATGGCGTGGGCGAGCTGAGCCACGCCGGCCTCGGCATCGCCGCCGTGCTTGTGATCATCTATTTCCTGCTTAACTTCTGGAGCGTGAAGCTGTTCGCACACTCCAACACGGCAATCACTGCGTTCAAGCTGGTGGTGCCGGCGGCAACCGGCCTGGCGCTGATCGCCAGCGGTTTCCATCCGGAGAATTTCTCGGTGGGCATCCATGGTGGCAGTCACGCCATCGACTTTCCCGCTGTGCTCACCGCAGTGGCCACCGCGGGTATCGTCTTCAGCTTCAACGGTTTCCAGAGCCCGGTGAATCTCGCCGGCGAAGCGCGCAATCCGGGTCGCAGCATTCCGTTCGCCGTGGTGGGCTCGATCCTGCTGGCGACCGTGATCTACGTGATTCTGCAGGTGGCCTATCTCGGCGCCGTGCCACCGGATCTGCTGGCCAAGGCAGGCTGGCACGGCATCAACTTCCGTTCGCCGTTCGCGGAACTGGCCATTATCGTCAACCTGCATTGGCTGGCGATGCTGCTCTATGTGGATGCCTTCATCAGCCCAAGCGGCACAGGCATGACCTACACTGCCACCACCGCGCGCATGATCTACGGCATGGAGCGCAACGGTACGCTGCCGAAAATCCTCGGCCTCGTGCATCCGAAGTGGGGCGTGCCGCGCCCGGCGATGTGGTTCAACCTGGTGGTGTCGTTTCTGTTTCTGTTCTTCTTCCGCGGCTGGGGCACGCTGGCGGCGGTGATCTCGGTGGCCACGATCATTTCCTATCTCACCGGCCCGGTGAGCGTGATGACGCTGCGCCGTACTGCTACGGAACTGCATCGCCCCTTGCGTGTAAGGGGACTGCCCGTGCTGGCCGGCGTCGCCTTCATCATGGCGACGGAACTTTTGTACTGGGCGAAATGGCCTCTGACCGGCGAGATCATTCTGCTGATGGTGGTGGCGCTACCTGTATATCTGTATTACCAGGCGAAATCCGGCTGGCATGATTTCGGACGGCACTTGAAGGGCGCGTGGTGGCTGATCATCTACCTGCCTGTCGTGGCGTTCGTGTCGTGGGCAGGTAGTACCACGTTCGGTGGTCACGGCTATCTGTCGTACGGTGCCGACTTGGTTGTCGTCGCGGTGATCGGACTGGTGTTTTATCTGTGGGGCGTGAAGTCCGGCTGGCGCACGCCGGCGGTAGAAGCGGCGCGCGATACCGCTCACACGCATCCGGATCTGCCACTGGTGCCGCCGGATGAGGAAACGGCCGAACGTATCGTTCGCAGCTAACGCGCGAGGCGCGTCAACCCAACGCCAGAATGTCGCCCAGCAATGCCTGGGCCGTCACGTCGGGGCCGGCGCCCGGACCTTGGATCACCAGCGGTTGCGTGTGATAGCGCGTGGTAGTCAGCGCGAATTGATTGTCGGTGCCGTACAAGCGCGCAGCAGGATGCGTCAGCGGCACTTCCGTGATACCTACTCGCGCGCGGCCGCGCTGATTGAGCCTTGCGAGGAAGCGCAGCACCTGGCCACGCGCACGCGCCGCTTCATGCAAAGCAGCCAATGGCTCATCCAGTTCTTCGAGGCGTTCCAGAAACGCTTCGGTGGAAATATCACGCAGGCTTTCCGGTACCAGGCTTTCCACGACCACCTCGTCGTTGCCCAGCGCGAAACCGGCGTTGCGGGCGAGGATCAACAGCTTGCGCGCAACGTCTTCGCCGGAAAGATCGGCACGCGGATCCGGCTCGGTATAACCCAGCTTGCGCGCGTCGCGCAGCAGCTCTGAAAACGGACGGCTGCCGTCATACTGATTGAAGAGATAGGAAAGCGAACCGGAAAACACGCCTTCCAACGTGAGCAACGCGTCGCCGCAATCGCACAGGCGGCGCAGCGTGGAAAGCACCGGCAAGCCCGCGCCCACGGTGGCGGAATCGCCATAGCGACCACCCGCCGCACGTGCGACCTGCAACGTGCGCCAACCTGAAAGATGCCCGCCGGCCAGCGACTTGTTGGCGGTGACGACGTGATAGCCGCGAGCCAGCCAATCCGCATGACGCGAAGCCAACTCGCCAGATGCGGTGGCGTCGACGATGACTTTCAGCGTGGCGTGATGCGCATCGAGTGCCGACAACAGCGCGGCATCGTCGCGTGCCGAACCTTCGCGCTTCAAGCGTTCGCGTAGATCGCGCGCGGCCAGCTGCACGGGCTCGATCTGCTGCTTGCGCGAGTTGGCTGCGCCCACCAGATGCAGGCGTTTCGCCACCGGTGTGCACAACAATTTGAGAAACGCGCCGCCCACCACGCCGGTGCCGAGCAATACCAATGCGACTTCCTGCGGTGCTAATGCAGTGTTTTTGGAAACGGAAGCTTCGGCCAACACCGCACTCATGCAATCACCCGGCGTTTCGAAGCGTTTTCGGTCACGGCCAAGGCGCGCTGCAGGCCCGCATCGAGATCGCGCAGCAGATCATCGCCATCCTCGATGCCGATCGACAGGCGCAGCAGCGTATCGGCAATGCCGGCAGTGCGGCGCGCTTCCGGCGCCATCGCCGCATGCGTCATCGATGCGGGATGCGCGACCAGGCTTTCCACGCCACCGAGCGATTCGGCCAGCGAAAAGAAATGCAGTTCATCCACAAAGGCTTCGATCTGCGGAACATCACCGTGCAGTTCGAAACTCAGCATGCCGCCGAAGCCTTGCTGCTGACGCGCGGCCAGGGCATGCCCGACGTGATGCTCCAGGCCCGGGTAATACACCTTGCGCACGGCCGCATGCTGATCCAGATGGGTTGCAATGCGCTCCGCGTTTTCCTGATGCTGACGCAGGCGTACGCCGAGCGTGCGCAAGCCGCGCAAGGTGAGAAAACTATCGAACGGCGCGCCGGTAAGGCCGTTGCAATTACCCCACCACTTCAATTGTTCGGCCACCGCCGCGTCGCGCGCCACGACCGCACCGCCGACCACGTCGCTATGACCATTGATGTACTTGGTGGTGGAATGCACAACCACGTCTGCGCCCAGCACAAGCGGCTGTTGCAGCGCGGGCGAGAGGAAGGTGTTGTCCACCACGACCAGGGCGCCAACGGCATGCGCTGCATGCGCCACGTGGCGAATGTCGGTGATGCGCAACAACGGGTTCGATGGCGTTTCCACCCATACCAGCGCGGGCTTCAAGGCCAGGCCCTCGGCGAGTGCGTGGTTATCGGTGAGATCGACGAAGCGAACGCTGAAACGCCCCTTCTTCGCCCACGCATCGAGCAAGCGCCAGGTGCCACCGTAGCAATCGTGCGCAGCAAGCACCGTCGCGCCGGCAGGAACCAGTTCCAACGCCAACGCTACGGCAGCCATGCCACTGGCCGTTACGACGGCACCGGCACCTTGCTCAAGTTCTGCCAGCGCATTGCCGAGCAAATCGCGCGTGGGATTACCGCTGCGCGAATAGTCATAGGCGCGCTTGCCGCCCAAACCGGTGAAGCTGTAGTTGGTGGAAAGATGCAGCGGCGGCACGACCGCGCCGTGCTGCGTATCCGATTCGATGCCGGCGCGTACGGCGCGGGTGCTGGAGGTGATTTCCTTCACGATATCGGCGCACATGGCTCAGGCTCCACAACGACAGGGGACGGCCTGGCGCAGCAGCGGCGCCAGTTTGTTGGTTTCTTTCAGGAAGGCATCGTGGCCATAGGGCGAATCGACGACTTCCAGCGTGGCGGAGCCGCGCAGGCGGCGCTGCAGTTCGCACAGATCGGCCAGAGGCACTAGGCGATCGGAGGGAAAACCGATCAGGGTAGCGGGCGTGCTGATCGCTTCCGGCGCGACGTCGTGCAAATCGATGGATTCGGACAACGCAAGAAAACGTTCCAGGTCGAAGCGCTCGACGAAACGGCGGCCGGCATGTTCCAGATAATCTTCGACCGGGAAATGGAAACGGCCTTCGCGGTAGTCGGGTGTGCTTGCAAAGCGGCGCGCGAATTCTTCGCTACCGCGATAAGTGGTCATCGCCAACTGGCGCGCGAGGGACAGTGCCTCTTCGATCTGACCAGAAGCCTGGCCCAGGCGCAGGATCTGGCGCTGGATCGCGCGCTGCGCAGTGGCCATTGGGTGCGCGCGATGCGCACCGGCGAGCAACACCAGTTTCTCTAGTTTGTCCGGATGGCGCGCAGCAAAGGCGAGCGCAGTCATTGCGCCATAAGAAGAACCAACGAACGCTGCAACACGACCAATGCCAAGCGCATCGACCAGCGCGGCCAACGCATCGGCTTGATCTGCGCTAGAAATAGCGCGTGGGCTGTTCTCGAAATCGGTCGGCGTCAGCCAGTCGATGCTGAGTACGCGGTAATACGCCAGATCGATAGCCTGCCCCTGTCCCACCAGTTCGGACCACCAACCTGGCTGCCCTTGCTCGGTGCCGGCCACGTGGCGATCCGCAGAGATGCCGCCCTGCACGATGATCGTGGGTGCATCCGCCGCGCCCGTCCACTGATAGCGCACGTCCACATGGCCGATGCCGTGACCGTACTTGGGCTGCAGTGCGAGACGACGTGAGCTGCGCTGTCCGGTAAGCGTGCTGCGCGAATGCAAGGGCACGACCACGGCAGTGGGACGATCGTCGAGTGAGGAATTGGCGAGGTGAGGCATCTTCGGTTCTCCGTATGCATCGCCCTGCGGAGAACCATTGAAGAGTTGCCGTCGGATTAGCCATGCATCGCATGGTTTTGACGACATCCCATCTACCGGTTGACGCCTAAGCGCCCCGCAGGAGTTGGCACCGTTACAGGGTTGATCCTGTAGGTTGCCCCGGCTTCAAAGGGCCTGTCCCTCAGCCGGTCTCGATGAGTGGAATCGACTATACAGACGGTATTTTTGACCGTCAATGGACGTTTAGACGTCTAAACGTAAAAACAGCTCAAAAGAATCGGATATGGAGCCCATATGGGAAATGACCATATGCACCGGGCATCGTCCTGGGTAGGCCGGTGGCAGGCTGGCGGACTCGCTGTATCCTCACACCCACGCCACTCCAGCCGGTAACACTGCCCGCATGAGCATAAAGCCCGATCTTTCCTCGGCCGTTGGCCATACCCCTTTGCTGCGCCTTCGCCATGCCTCGGAGCTGACCGGCTGCGAGGTGCTCGGCAAGGCCGAATTCCTCAATCCGGGCGGATCGATCAAGGACCGTACGGCGCTGGGGCTGATCCTGGATGCCGAACAGAAAGGGTTGCTGCGCCCCGCCGGCACGATCGTGGAAGGCACCGCGGGGAACACCGGCATCGGCATGGCACTGATCGGCGCGAGCCGCGGCTATCGCACAGTGATCTTCATGCCGGATACGCAAAGCCGAGAAAAGATTGACGCCCTGCGCGTGGCTGGCGCCGAAGTCCGGCTGGTACCGGCAGTGCCATTCAAGGATCCGAAACACTACGTCCACATCGCCCGTGCTTACTGCGAAAGCCTGAACGAGCAGGCGCCGGGCAGCGCCTGGTTTGGCAACCAGTTTGACAATACCGCCAACCGAGACTGGCACGAGACGACCACTGCGGTCGAGATCTGGGAGCAGACTGAAGGTAGGATCGACGGCTTCGTCTGCTCGGCCGGCACGGGCGGCACCCTGGCGGGCGTCGGGCGGGCGCTGAAGGCACGCAAGCCCGTAGTGACGATCGCACTGTCCGATCCCACCGGCTCGGCGCTGGCCAACTACATCAATTGCGGCGAACTCGTCGCGGAAGGCGGTTCGATCAGCGAGGGGATTGGTTCCAGTCGTATCACGGCGAATTTCCAGGATGCGCCCATCAACATGGCTTGGTCGATTCCGGATCAGGAGTCCGTGCCGCTGCTGCATCAACTGCTGCATGAGGAAGGCTGGTGCATCGGTGGCTCCAGCGGCGTCAACCTGGCCGGAGCCATTCGACTGGCGAAGGCGCTTGGACCAGGGCATACCATCGTGACAGTACTGGCCGACGCTGGCACCCGTTATCAGGCCAAGCTGTTTAATCCGCCCTTCCTGCGCGAGAAAGGTATTCCTGTACCGGAGTGGCTGCAGCAGTCCTTCGGCGGCTAACGAGGTACGCGTGGCAAATCATCCGCATTGCCGAACCAGGCGCTGTCCGGCGTCTGCTCGTTCAAGCTTTCGCAGTAAGCATGGGCAACGTGGACCTCAAGCATTGACGCCAGAAAACGGAACAGCAGAGGAATAGTGGATACGCTTTTCCGTCATCGACCTCCCGGCTGCGAGCAGCGTCACACTGTCTCTTGTCTGACATCGGCGGCAGATGTCGCATGCACTGCTGTGCAGCCCACTGGCGCTGGCAGCTTTCCTTCACGATCGAATGGCGCGCGATCAGGCCAGAACTAGCACGAGCACAGCTGGTTCATTCTGCTCGCGTTATGCAACGGAGTTCGCACTGGCCATACAGAGCGACGGCTGGATGCTCAACACCGAGAACTAGCACGATGACCATCTGCAGCACGCCTACGTCGGCGTTTGATCCACCAAGCGGGCACCGAAGCCCGTGATCGATGCGCCGCATGCTGCCATCGCTGTAAAGCAAAACGCCTTCCCGATCTCGGGAAGGCGTTTTAAGGATAAAGCCCCTGGCGGTGACCTACTCTTGCATGGGCAATGCCACACTACCATCGGCGCAGCTGCGTTTCACTTCCGAGTTCGGGATGGGATCGGGTGGGGCCACAGCGCTATAGCCGCCAGGGAAGGGGTGGGAGCAGCGCTTTTTAGCGCCGGCTCCGCAACTTTGAAGAGTCCGACCATAGATAGCCGGTTTTTAACTCTTCTCGTGAGACGGATCTCACGTGAGATAAAGGGTAAACGAGTGACAAGCGTCTGGTGAATTGAGATGTTCGTTGGTCATAACCACGAAGCGTCTTGGGGTTATATGGTCAAGCCGCACGGCGCATTAGTACGCGTTAGCTCAATGCATTGCTGCACTTCCACATCGCGCCTATCAACCACCTAGTCTTGATGGTGCCTTAAGGAGACTCGAAGTCTCGGGAGATCTCATCTTGGGGCGTGCTTCCCGCTTAGATGCTTTCAGCGGTTATCACTTCCGTTCGTAGCTACCGGGCAATGCCATGGGCATGACAACCCGAACACCAGCGGAACGTCCACTCCGGTCCTCTCGTACTAGGAGCAGCCCCCCTCAAATCTCCAACGCCCACGACAGATAGGGACCGAACTGTCTCACGACGTTCTGAACCCAGCTCGCGTACCACTTTAAATGGCGAACAGCCATACCCTTGGGACCGGCTACAGCCCCAGGATGTGATGAGCCGACATCGAGGTGCCAAACACCGCCGTCGATATGAACTCTTGGGCGGTATCAGCCTGTTATCCCCGGAGTACCTTTTATCCGTTGAGCGATGGCCCTTCCATACAGAACCACCGGATCACTAAGACCTACTTTCGTACCTGCTTGATCCGTCGATCTTGCAGTCAAGCACGCTTATGCCTTTGCACACAGTGCGCGATGTCCGACCGCGCTGAGCGTACCTTCGTGCTCCTCCGTTACGCTTTGGGAGGAGACCGCCCCAGTCAAACTACCCACCATACACGGTCCCCGATCCGGATTACGGACCTAGGTTAGAACGTCAAGCACTTCAGGGTGGTATTTCAAGGTTGGCTCCACCGAAACTAGCGTCTCGGTTTCATAGCCTCCCACCTATCCTACACAGAAGAACTCAACGTTCAGTGTAAAGCTATAGTAAAGGTTCACGGGGTCTTTCCGTCTTGCCGCGGGAACGCTGCATCTTCACAGCGATTTCAATTTCACTGAGTCTCGGGTGGAGACAGCGCCGCTGTCGTTACGCCATTCGTGCAGGTCGGAACTTACCCGACAAGGAATTTCGCTACCTTAGGACCGTTATAGTTACGGCCGCCGTTTACTGGGGCTTCGATCAAGAGCTTCGCCTTGCGGCTGACCCCATCAATTAACCTTCCAGCACCGGGCAGGCGTCACACCCTATACGTCCACTTTCGTGTTTGCAGAGTGCTGTGTTTTTGATAAACAGTCGCAGCGGCCAGGTTACTGCGACCCGCTAGTGCTCAGTCACGCATGTGACCACACCGGCGGGCGCACCTTCTCCCGAAGTTACGGTGCCATTTTGCCTAGTTCCTTCACCCGAGTTCTCTCAAGCGCCTTGGGATTCTCACCCTGCCTACCAGTGTCGGTTTACGGTACGGTTTGCTGTAGCTGAAGCTTAGTGGCTTTTCCTGGAAGCGTGGTCTCAGTCACTTCGCCCTAAGGGCTCGTCTCGGTGCTCGGCGTATGTGATCCCGGATTTGCCTAAGATCACCGCCTACCGCCTTTCCCCCGGACAACCAACGCCGGGTAGACCTAACCTTCTCCGTCCCCACATCGCACTACAGTCAAGTGCTGGAATATTAACCAGCTTCCCATCGACTACGCATTTCTGCCTCGCCTTAGGGGCCGACTCACCCTGCGCCGATGAACGTTGCGCGAGGAAACCTTGGGCTTTCGGCGTGCGGGCTTTTCACCCGCATTATCGTTACTCATGTCAGCATTCGCACTTCCGATACCTCCAGCAAGCTTCTCAACTCACCTTCACAGGCTTACGGAACGCTCCTCTACCGCGCACACAAAGTGTGCACCCCGAGCTTCGGTGTATCGCTTAGCCCCGTTAAATCTTCCGCGCAGACCGACTCGACCAGTGAGCTATTACGCTTTCTTTAAAGGGTGGCTGCTTCTAAGCCAACCTCCTGGCTGTCTATGCCTTTCCACATCGTTTTCCACTTAGCGATAACTTGGGGACCTTAGCTGCGGGTCTGGGTTGTTTCCCTTTTCACGACGGACGTTAGCACCCGCCGTGTGTCTCCCGTACATTCTGTCCTGGTATTCGGAGTTTGCCATGGTTTACTAAGTCGCAATGACCCGCTAGCCATAACAGTGCTCTACCCCCAGGAAGATTCATACGAGGCGCTACCTAAATAGCTTTCGAGGAGAACCAGCTATCTCCGAGTTTGTTTAGCCTTTCACTCCTATCCACAGCTCATCCCCATCTATTGCAACAGATGTGGGTTCGGTCCTCCAGTGCGTGTTACCGCACCTTCAACCTGGCCATGGATAGATCACTCGGTTTCGGGTCTACTGCCAGAGACTATGCGCCCTATTCAGACTCGGTTTCCCTTCGCCTCCCCTATACGGTTAAGCTTGCCACTGACAGTAAGTCGCTGACCCATTATACAAAAGGTACGCAGTCACCCTTGCGGGCTTCCACTGCTTGTACGTATACGGTTTCAGGGTCTATTTCACTCCCCTCTCCGGGGTTCTTTTCGCCTTTCCCTCACGGTACTTGTTCGCTATCGGTCAGTCAGGAGTATTTAGCCTTGGAGGATGGTCCCCCCATGTTCAGACAAGGTTTCTCGTGCCTCGCCTTACTCAATTTCACACAATGTGCGTTTTCGCCTACGGGGCTATCACCCGCTATGGCCGGCCTTTCCAAACCGTTCGACTAACACATACTGTGCTTTTGGGCTGCTCCCCGTTCGCTCGTCGCTACTCAGGGAATCTCGGTTGATTTCTTTTCCTCCGGGTACTTAGATATTTCAGTTCCCCGGGTTCGCTTCGCTCAGCTATGTATTCACTGAGCGATACTCCTTACGGAGTGGGTTTCCCCATTCGGACATTGCCGGATCAAAGCTTGTTGCCAGCTCCCCGACACTTTTCGCAGGCTGCCACGTCCTTCATCGCCTCTGACTGCCAAGGCATCCACCGTATACGCTTGGTCGCTTGACCATATAACCCCAAATCGCCTCGCGGCCATTCGTTGTCATATACCCAAACAACGCATTCGTCGTTTGCCTCAACGACACATCTCGGTTTGGTTCAAACCAAGACGCTTGTCACTCGTTTACGTTTTCAAAGAACACGACGCTGGCCTCAACGCCAGTTCGCTTCAAAATCTTTTGTATGCGCTACACATCCGCTTACCGTTAAAACTGGTGGAGCCAGTCGGGATCGAACCGACGACCCCCTGCTTGCAAAGCAGGTGCTCTCCCAGCTGAGCTATGGCCCCGTAAGTCCGGGTCGGCATCCCAAATAATGGTGGGTCTAGGTGGACTCGAACCACCGGCCTCACCCTTATCAGGGGTGCGCTCTAACCACCTGAGCTACAGACCCATAAAGCTTCAGGCCCCGCTCCTTGCGGAGCAGGCCTCTCACGCCGTCGGCGTGCGGATGTGCAGGTGTCTTGTGTGGACGTCTTGCGGCAGCGGTGCTGTCGCTCTCGAAAGGAGGTGATCCAGCCGCACCTTCCGATACGGCTACCTTGTTACGACTTCACCCCAGTCATGAACCACTCCGTGGTCGTCGCCCTCCTTGCGGTTAGGCTAACGGCTTCTGGAGCAACTCACTCCCATGGTGTGACGGGCGGTGTGTACAAGGCCCGGGAACGTATTCACCGCGACATAGCTGATTCGCGATTACTAGCGATTCCGACTTCACGAAGTCGAGTTGCAGACTTCGATCCGGACTGGGATCGGCTTTCTGGGATTGGCTCCACCTCGCGGTCTCGCAACCCTCTGTACCGACCATTGTAGTACGTGTGTAGCCCTGGCCGTAAGGGCCATGATGACTTGACGTCATCCCCACCTTCCTCCGGTTTGTCACCGGCAGTCTCCTTAGAGTTCCCACCTTTACGTGCTGGCAACTAAGGACAAGGGTTGCGCTCGTTGCGGGACTTAACCCAACATCTCACGACACGAGCTGACGACAGCCATGCAGCACCTGTGTTCGCATTCCCGAAGGCACTTCCGCATCTCTGCAGAATTTGCGACATGTCAAGGCCAGGTAAGGTTCTTCGCGTTGCATCGAATTAAACCACATACTCCACCGCTTGTGCGGGCCCCCGTCAATTCCTTTGAGTTTCAGTCTTGCGACCGTACTCCCCAGGCGGCGAACTTAACGCGTTAGCTTCGACACTGATCTCCGAGTTGAGACCAACATCCAGTTCGCATCGTTTAGGGCGTGGACTACCAGGGTATCTAATCCTGTTTGCTCCCCACGCTTTCGTGCCTCAGCGTCAGTGTTGTCCCAGATGGCCGCCTTCGCCACTGATGTTCCTCCCGATCTCTACGCATTTCACCGCTACACCGGGAATTCCACCATCCTCTGACACACTCTAGCTTCCCAGTATCCACTGCCATTCCCAGGTTGAGCCCGGGGATTTCACAGCAGACTTAAGAAACCGCCTACGCACGCTTTACGCCCAGTAATTCCGATTAACGCTTGCACCCTTCGTATTACCGCGGCTGCTGGCACGAAGTTAGCCGGTGCTTATTCCTCAGGTACCGTCAGCCCCACCGGGTATTAGCCGGTAGTATTTCGCTCCTGATAAAAGTGCTTTACAACCCGAAGGCCTTCTTCACACACGCGGCATTGCTGGATCAGGCTTGCGCCCATTGTCCAATATTCCCCACTGCTGCCTCCCGTAGGAGTCTGGGCCGTGTCTCAGTCCCAGTGTGGCTGATCATCCTCTCAGACCAGCTATCGATCGTCGCCTTGGTGAGCCATTACCTCACCAACTAGCTAATCGAACATCGGTCCATCCAACCGCGCGAGGTCCGAAGATCCCCCGCTTTCTCCCGTAGGACGTATGCGGTATTAGCGTAAGTTTCCCTACGTTATCCCCCACGTCTGGGCAGGTCCCGATGTATTCCTCACCCGTCCGCCACTCGCCACCCATGGTATTGCTACCACTGTGCTGCCGTTCGACTTGCATGTGTTAGGCATGCCGCCAGCGTTCAATCTGAGCCAGGATCAAACTCTTCACTTAAGTTTTCGATCATCCGAAGACGATCTATCTTTCCGAAGCGTTTACCCTAACCTTAAAACGTCAAGCTTTTGAATTGACTCTTTGGTTAGACGCTTGCAATACATGGACAGTCATCCATCTACCGCAAGGCGCCCACACAAGTCACCTGCGCATACTGTCAAAGATCAATCACTTGCAACCGACTCTTGTCGATCGCCCCAAGACCTTTCGTCCCGGGTGAGCCGCCCATTCTACATCCCTTCACGCTTCCGTCAACACCCAAAATCGAAGAAGTTGTCGGTAGATTTTTCAGGGAACCTCCGCGAAGGGCTGTCTCGTCGGAGGGGTTGAGACTATAGCGCCAGCCAACGATTCTGTGAAGGGGCGAAAGCGCGTTCCGTGCGAAATTTTCGCAAATAGCCGACGTCGACGAAGAACGTGAGAATCGCCAGCGGCAATGATCACGCCAGCATGGGAAGCAGAAAGGCAGTCCGGACCGGCGCAGGTGATACCTGAACCGGCCAGCTTCAAGGCTTCAGACAACCATCATTGATCAGGAATTACTTCGGCGCCACGAGCACACAGTCAGGCGCCCTGGTGTATGCATTCGGCTGCGACTGGCCGGCTTCGTGCGCGGGCACCAGGCCGACGCGGTAGGGAATCAGGGCCTCGGGACGCATCTTTTCCAGCGCGTCCCAGTCGTCTTCGAAGGGAATGAATTGCTGCATGGCCGTTCCTCGGGGATGGGGTTTCGCACGAGGAACATTCCAGCAGAGGGAAAAGCCGGCGCGCTGGCGAAATCGGGCGATTTGCGGGCGCCGCAGGGCGAATCAATCGATTTCGATCATTTCGAAATCGTCTTTGGTCGCGCCGCAGTCTGGGCACGTCCAGGTATCGGGCACATCCTCCCAACGCGTGCCGGGCTCGATGCCTTCCTCCGGCAACCCCTGGGTTTCGTCGTAAATGAAGCCGCAAACCACGCACATCCATTTGCGCAGGGTGGTGTCGGTGGACGTTTGGTTCATAAAGACTCGCCGGATCAGAGTGAATAGCGCATTCTCGCAACTCCTCCGTCGATGCGAAAGCGGCTACACGGACCTTCGCGTGCGCATGGAGACAGAACGGCACATCCGGCTCGCATGGCTGGCGGCAAGCGGGCTTCGTCCGGACAATGGCGCATTCCCCGTGCCTACCGCGGCCTGTTTTCCCCTTCGAATCGAGTTGTTGCCATGACCAACCATGAACTATTCCAGCGCGCGCGAAAGCTGCTGCCCGGTGGTGTGAATTCCCCGGTGCGCGCCTTCAAATCCGTCGGCGGCGAGCCCTTTTTCACCGCTCGTGCCGACGGTGCCTATCTGTGGGACGTGGAAGGCAAGCGTTATATCGACTATGTCGGCTCCTGGGGACCGATGATCGCGGGACACAACCATCCCAAAGTGCGCGAAGCCGTGGAGCGCGCAGTGCGCGATGGCTTGTCGTTCGGCACGCCCTGCCCCGGCGAGGTGGTGATGGCGGAAACCATCACACGCCTGGTGCCATCGATGGAGATGGTGCGCATGGTGAACTCCGGCACCGAGGCAACCATGTCAGCGATCCGCCTTGCGCGCGGTGCCACAGGTCGCAGCAAGATCGTGAAGTTCGAAGGCTGTTACCACGGCCATGGCGACAGCTTCCTGGTGAAGGCCGGTTCTGGCGCGCTGACCTTCGGCGTGCCCACTTCGCCCGGCGTGCCAGCGGCGAACGCCGATCTCACGCTGCCGCTGCCGTATAACGACTTGCATGCCGCCGAGCTGCTGTTTGCGGAGCACGGCAGCGGTATCGCCGGACTGATCATCGAGCCGGTCGCCGGCAACATGAACTGCATCCCCCCGCAGGAAGGTTATCTGCAAGGGTTGCGCAGGCTGTGCACGCGCCATGGCACGTTGTTGATCTTCGACGAAGTGATGACGGGTTTTCGCGTCGCACTCGGTGGCGCGCAAGCTTTGTATGGCGTGAAACCAGATCTGAGCACCTTCGGCAAGATCATCGGTGGCGGCATGCCAGTTGGCGCTTACGGCGGGCGCCGCGAGCTGATGGAGCAGATTGCACCGGCGGGCCCGATCTACCAAGCTGGCACCTTGAGCGGAAACCCGGTCGCCATGGCTGCCGGCCTGGCCATGTTGGAACTGGTGCAGGCGCCCGGCTTCTACGAAACGCTGGCTGCACGCACGCGCCTGCTGACCGACGGATTGCAGGCCGTGGCCGATGGTGAAGGCGTTCCTTTCAGCACGAACCGGGTGGGCGGCATGTTCGGTCTGTTCTTCACGCATGAAAAAGTGAGCAGTTACGCGCACGCCACGGCGGCCGATACGGCGATGTTCAACCGCTTCTTCCAGGGCATGCTTGAACGCGGCATCTTTCTCGCGCCCAGCGCCTTCGAAGCGGGCTTCCTCTCCTCCGCGCACAGCGACGACGACATTGCGGAAACGCTGGACGCCGCCCGCGCCACCATGCGCCTGGCAAGAGCCGGCTGATCGCCATGCGCTCACGCTCGCCATTCACCGATCAATTCGGCCCCGCGGGGGACGGATGGCGAGCACGCTGGTTCCACATCATTTTCGGTCACGAGGATGCAGCCGGGCGCCGCTTCGATGTGCTGCTTATCATCGCCATCCTGGGCAGCATTACGGTGGCGATGCTCGACACCGTAGCATCGGCGCATGCGCAGTACGGCGCATTCTTCTATGTGCTGGAATGGACGTTCACGCTGGCCTTCACGATCGAATACATCATGCGCATCGTGGTGATCGATCGCCCATGGCGATACGCGCGCAGCTTCTTCGGCATTGTCGACCTGCTTGCCGTGTTACCCACCTGGATCAGCCTGATCGCGGTGGGCAGCCAGTATCTGCTGGTCGTGCGCGCGCTGCGCATTTTGCGCATCTTCCGCATTCTCAAGCTCACCCGTTATGTGGGCGAAGCGGATCTGCTGTGGTTCACGCTGGTGCGCGCACGTCGCAAGGTGTTGGTGTTCTTCAGTGCCATTCTTACCCTGGTGCTGATTTTCGGCGCACTGATGTACCTGATCGAAGGGCCAGAAGACGGCTTCACTTCCATTCCCACGTCGATGTACTGGGCAATCGTCACCATGACCACGGTGGGCTTCGGTGACATCACGCCGAAAACCACGCTGGGCAAACTGCTGACCTCGCTGATCATCCTGATCGGCTACAGCATCATTGCCGTGCCCACCGGCATTTTTACCGCGGAACTGGCTGCCGGCATGCGCGCGCGACGCAAGCGCGTGGCATGCACTCATTGCGGGCAGACCGAACACGAAGACGACGCGGATTACTGTCGACTGTGCGGCACGGAATTGCCCGCATCTGAAAAATAGGAACGGAAGCACGCTTCCGTTCTGTGGCTGTTACCAGCTTCCCACGTTCGGCATTGACGCCCATGGCTCGCGCGGCGGCAGATGACCATCCTGCAGCAGTTCGATAGAAATCAGATCCGGCGAGCGCACGAAAGCCATGTGTCCATCGCGCGGTGGGCGGCTGATGGTGTAACCCATCGATTGCAGATGCTCGCAGACGGCATAGATGTCTTGCACCTGGAAGGCGAGATGGCCGAAGTTGCGCGCAGAGCTGTAATCCTCTTCCGAGCCCCAGTTATGGGTCAGCTCGACCTCCGCTTCGGGGCTTTCCGGCGCAGCCAGATAGACCAGCGTGTACTTGCCCTGCGGCACGTCCATGCGTCGCACTTGCTTCAAGCCAAGCCCTTCGCAGTAGAAGCGCAGCGAGGCGTCGAGGTCGCGCACGCGGACCATGCTGTGGAGGTATTTCATGATGATGCTTCCTGATTCGTAGACGTCATGCTTGCCCAACGAACGCGCGCAACGCAGCGCGTAGTCGGGACAAGCCCTCGGACAAATCTTCGTCGGAGATGTTCAACGGCGGCACGAAGCGCAACACGTCCGGCCCTGCCTGCAACACCAACAGGCCATGCGCCGCGGCCACATCGAGCACATTGCCCGCCTTGCCTCGATAGGCGTCGGTCAGCACCGCGCCCAGCATCAGCCCGCGTCCGCGCACGTCGGAAAACACACCCAGTTCCGTGCCGATCGACATCAGCGCTTCGCGCAACATAGCGGACTGACGCTGCACATTGGCTAGCAATTCGGCCGAAGACAACTTGCGCAGCGCGACGCGCGCCACCGCAGCCGCCATGGGATTACCGCCGAAAGTGGTGCCGTGCGCGCCGAACTGCATTACTTGCGCCACCTTCGGGCCAGCCAACATGGCGCCAATCGGGAAGCCGCAGCCCAGCGCTTTGGCAAGCGTCACGATATCCGGCGTCACGCCATCTTGTGTGTGCGCGAACAGCGTACCGGTGCGACCCATGCCGCATTGAATCTCGTCCAGCACCAACAGCGCATCATGCGCATCACACAGCTCGCGTACGCGCTTCAGGTAACCGGGCGCCGCCGGTAGCACGCCGCCTTCGCCCTGTACCGGCTCCAGCATCACGGCTGCGACGTCGCCTGCAGCAAAGGCGGTTTCCAGCGCGGCGGCATCATTGAAGTCGAGATAACGGAAGCCACCCGGCAGCGGCTCGTAGCCTTCCTGGTATTTCGGTTGCGCGGTGGCGGTTACCGTGGCCAGGGTGCGACCGTGGAACGAACCACGGAACGTGATGATCACGCGCTTTTCCGCCGGCCTGCCCTGCGCAGCCGCCCATTTGCGCACCAGCTTGATCGCCGCTTCGTTCGCTTCCGCGCCCGAATTACACAGGAACACGCGTTCGGCGAAGCCGGAGGCATCTACCAACTCCTGCGCCAAATGCAACGGCGGCTCGGTGTAGAACACATTGCTGCTGTGCCAGAGCTTATGGGCTTGCTCGGTCAGCGCGGCAAGCAAATCCGGATCCTGGTGTCCTAGCGCATTCACCGCGATGCCCGCGCCGAAATCGACGTAGTCGCGCTGCTCGGTATCCCACACACGTGCGCCCTTGCCTCGGTCGAGCACCAGCTCGCGCGGCTTGTAGACGGGTAACCAATAGCGCTTACCTAGATCGACGAGAGACGACACCGAAGACTCCTGTGGTGAATACATGCACGGCTCCCGGCTTGGCCGCGGCCAGGCCGAAAGGCAACGCGTGAAAACGGGGAACCTGCATCCTAGCCAGCAAGCGTCCCCCTGCCAACATACGCAGGCGTTGTTCACCTCGACACGATATGTATCAGTGCTGTTACACCCAGCTGAAAAGCGCTTCATGACGCCATTCGCCGCGATGCAGCCAGCCGGCGCCCTGTAACAGCCGTGCACAGGCGGGTGTATGCCTGTATCCGCCGAATTTGCGCGACCACCTTCATTTTGCTGAGTTTTTTGCTGCTGGCACAGGACTTGCCCTCTCTACATCAGAGGGGACTTGGAGGGGAGGCTCGCCCATGGACAGTGCACGTAAACAGTCGTATCGACACACCGACATCCGCATCGCCATGACGTGCGTGGGTCTGATTGCGCTGCTGTTGCCCGCGCTTTCCTTCGCCGATGGCGCCCGTGTGGCGCAAAAGGCCAAGCCGGGCGAAATCGTGCTAATCCGCAACGTAGCCGCGCGCCCCGCCGACCGACCGCCGACCGCGCCGGGTATGGCCCTGATGGTCAGTGGGTCGCCCAACCCGCAACTCGTCAACACACTCACCGGCAGCCATGGCGCCGGCGAAATCACCGATGCAGAGATCGCTGACGTCAATGCTGGACCTGCCGCCGCGGGCATCCCGATTCAAAACGGCGTGCAGCGCTCGCTCAACGCCGCGCTCGGCACGAACACCGGCGGCAACAGCGCCGGTGCCGTGAGCAGCAACGGTATGAGCAATACCTTGAGCGCACCGACGGCAGGTGGGGCTGTAGCGGACAGCACGCGCAACATTGGCGATCAGGTCACCGGCGCCTTGTCGCAGATTCCCATGCTGAGCGCAGGCCACTGACGCCATGAATCGCCTATCCCATCGTTTGGTGTGGTGCGCGGCCCTTATCGGGTTCGCCGTGGTTGTGCAGACGCCCGCCTTCGCGCAAGCGACGAATGGCGACAGCTATGACGCGATGCTCAGCTATCTCGATGCCAACACCATCAGCGGACACGTCGCACAAGGTGTGCAGGGCATCAGCTCCGTGAACACCGCCGCAGGCGACGCCAACGTGCAGGCGAACCTGCATGCGTTCGCACTGGGCGGCCACTCCCTGGCGCTGTTGCAGGCACGGCAGCGCACGCAAAACAAGGCGGCAGATGCGCCGCTGGATGCCAGCGCCAGCATTGGCGGGCACGCCTATGACAACGGGCACGGCATCGCATCGATCAATCAGGTCAGCGGCAACGGCAACGCTCAGCTCAACGGCGTTGTTGCGCAGCTGGCCAGTCAAGGCATACGCGAGGCGACGGACGGCTCCCTGTCGGCCACCGTCTCTGCGTCGGCAAGGGGGCAGACACCTACAAATCCACATGCACAGGCTGGCGGCACACGGAGCGTGGCAGTCGATCCGTCAGCAATGGAAGGATTCAACGGTGTGATGCAACTCAACCAAGTCGCGGGATCCGGCAACGCATCGGACAACTTGCTCCTGATGTCCGCGCCGGCATCTTCGCATTGATAACCCGTAATACCAGTCATTTAGAGAGGACATCATGAACATCAATCTGAGAAGGACTTTGATCGCACTGGCAGTGGTTAGCATGTTCGGCGTAGCCCAGGCTTACGCCCATGACGACGGCGGCAGCAGCGTGAAGATCAGCAAGAAAGTGTCGCTGAAATCGGACATCAGCATCAGCGGCGATCCGCGCGTGAACGGAGAGATCGACGTCAACGCCGCCGCGGTCGCGCTGTCGAACGGCACGCAGTCATCGTTCTGGAACAGCGTTAGCAACAGTGGCGAAGTCGTCAACAGCGCCAGCATCAGCGGCAATGTGGGCAACGGCGTTTCGGGCAACATCGGCGTGAACCAGGCTTCGGGCGATTTGAACGCACAGGGCAACCAGGCAGCGATCGCGGCAGCAGGAAGCTCGACGAGCGACGCCGGCTTTACCTTCAACTGCGACCACAACGGTGGTTGCGGTGGCGATCCGGGCTCCTCGGCCGGCAGCATGGCTGATGCGGAAACCTTCGCCACGCAATCGAGCGCGTTCAGCCGCACGTACAACCACGGCACCACCAACAGCGCGAGCGCCAGCGGCCATGCGTTCGAGAACGCCTCTGGCAACGTAGGCGTGAACCAGGCAGCCGGCGATGGCAACGAACAGTTGAACCAGCTCTCGGCCGCCACTGCGCAGAACGTCGACTACGCCGTCGCCACGTCGACACTCGACCAGGAATGGTCCGGCAACCGCGTGGACAACGATCCGGGCTCGCTCGGCTGGTGCAGCTATCCGGTCAACACCAGCAACAACGCTTCGCTGTCGGGCCATGTGCTCGCCAACGCGAGCGGCAACATCGGCCTGAACCAGGCGGCCGGCACGGGCAACATGCAGAGCAACAGCCTCGCCATGGGTGTTTCCAACCCGTAATGGCGTAGCGGAAGAACGTACCGTCGCAAGACGGCAACGAGGGCGGTAACCCGGCGACATGCCGCCGGGCACCAAGCGGAAGCCCCCGGCTCGTCCCCTGCGAGCCGGGGGCCTTCCCTTCGCAAGGACTTGGGGGAGGCTAAGGACATGCGATCTGCATTCTCAACGTTGGCAGGGTGGTTCGCATTGGTCGCGATCTCTCTAAGCGCGCACGCCTATGCTGGCGACGTGAGCTTCGCCGGCGTGCTGCCCAATGGCGCGCAGTACAGCACGCATGTCAACAGCATGCAGGAGCTGCACTTTGCAAACATCGTGCGCCAGCACACCGATTACAGCTGCGGCGCCGCAGCGCTAGCGACGATCTTGCGCTACGGCTATCACCTGGACGTAGACGAGAACGTCATCATCGACGGCATGATGGGCCTGTCTGATTCCACGCTGGTCCAGCAGCGCGGCTTTTCCATGCTCGACATCAAACACTACGTGGAAGCGCTCGGCATGCGCGGCCGCGGCTATCGCGTTGACGTCGCACGCCTGCGTTCGCTGCGCGTGCCGGTCATCGTACTGATGGACCTACGCGGTTATCGGCATTTCGTCGTGCTCAAGCAGGTGCATGACGATCATGTGGAGCTAGCTGATCCGATGCTCGGCAACCGCACCATGCTGCTGGATGATTTCATGAAGGCATGGCCTTCGCACGTGCTGTTCGTAGTCATCGGCAGCGATTTCGACCGCCACACCGTGTTGCTGCAGCCGGTCGACAAGCCCAGCGCTCGCAATTTGTTCGCTCGCCAAGGTGGCGTCATCACCGACGCCGAACTACTCGACTTCGGCTTTACGCACGCAGATTTTTTCTAAGGGTCTTGCCATGGATAAGCGCTCACTCCTTTTCTCCGTATTGGCACTAGCGATCGCCTGCCACTGCGGCACCACGCTCGCGGCGGAAGCCGGCGATCACCGCGTAGCCACCGGCATCCACGAAGTAGCCGATCAGGAATTGGCTGGCATGCGTGGTCGCTACATCGTCGGCGACAACACCGTGTTGTGGTTCGGCGTGGAGATGATTTCCACCTGGCAGACCAGCAACGGCCAGACACTGCAGAGCGCGCTGACGCTGGGATTGAACTTCAGCAAGAATCCGAACCAGCCGCAGGTGACCTTCGTACCTACGGTCACCATCACCACGCTGAGCAACGCGCTGCCGACGGCTACGCTCCCGTCCAGCGTGAACCGCAGCGTGCAGAGTGGTGGACTCGCCAATGTCGGGGGACTCACGCAAAGCGTGCAGATCGCCGGTGACGGCAATGCCGCGAGCAACGTCACCAGCTTGAGCATCCAGAACAATGGCAAAGTGCCTGGGCAATCCTCGACCAGCAGCAACACACCGGCGTCGACACCATCCCAGCCCGATGCGCTATCCGGCGATGCCAACAGCACGGCATCCACCGCAAGCATTGCAACCAACGGACCGACGGTGAACACCCGTTCGTCGACAACCACTGCGACCGCCACGCCGACAACCGCGAACACCACCACGCCAACCGTCGCCACGACAACCGGAACAGGCACGCCTGACGGCCGCGTCGCGAGCGCCGGCAATGCGTCGGCCTCAGCCACGTATTCGGGTAACAGCGCGCAGGTGAACCTCTCCGTCAGCGGCCAGGGTTCGGTGTCGCAGTGGATCCGCCCTGGCAGCATAGGCCAGACCATCGCACTGACCGCCGACAATCAGGCGGTAACCAACCAGATGATCGTGAGCATGGTGACGCAATCCATCAATGCGACCACTTCGCAGCTCGCGCACGGTCTGGCGCAGTCGCTCAACATGAATCGCTCCAACCACTGAGCGCGTCCTAGCCCTACGCGCTCTTCCATCAACAGGGGATACCGTCATGCGCAAGACAATCCTGGCCACTGCGGTGGCGTGCAGTTGCGTTTCCTTTTTCGCGAGTTTCAGCACGTTCGGACAGGACGCTCCGGCCAACACTGCAGCGGTCGCCACCGCGCAAGATCACGCCGACGTACAGGAGCTGGTCCGCCAACTGCAGATGCTGAAGGTGAATTACGCGCAAGAAGTACGCAAACTTCGTGCACTGGACATGCAAGTGCAGGCGCTGCAGGCACGACTGACCGGTAAGACCACGCCAAATCCGATCCCGGCGGAAGTCGCCAGCACCGAGGCCACATCTGGCGCCGCCAATACGGCCAACGCCGGCGCAGTAGAAAGCACGCAGGCTGCATCCACGACGCAGAGCGCACAGGCAAGCACGTCCGCTCAGACGCGCTCTGTCCAGGACGTGTTGGAGCAACAGCAGAACGCGGTATTCAATCGCAAATTCACGTTCGAGAACGATCTCACCTACAACCACTACGATCGCGCCGAATTGACGCTCAACGGCTTTCTCGCGCTGAATTCGATCTTCCTTGGCAATATCGCGATCGACCGGGTGAACTCCGACTCGCTGACGTACGACATGATCGGTCGTTACGCGATCACACCGCGGTTCAGCGTGAATCTCGACATTCCCTATGTCGGACGCAACACCGATTATCAGCAGGGCGGCGCCGGCGGATCGGCGGCGGCGCTGGATGAGCACACGTCCACCGGCAGGGGATTGGGCGACGTAAACTTCTCCGTCAACTACAAGATTCTCACCGAGACACCAGGCCGTCCCGACACGGTGCTCACCTTGGGCGTCACCGCGCCGACTGGGCGCGCGCCGTACGGCATCAAATGGGTGAACGTTGCGCCGAACTCGCAATACGAGCAGTTCGCGGTGCCAACCAAACAACCGACGGGCAACGGCCTGTGGCAGGCGACGCTGGGAGCTTCCTTTGTAAAGACGATGGACCCGGCGATCGTGTTCGGCAACATCGGCTACATCCATTCTTTCGAGCGCAGCTTCAACGACATCGACACCGATCCGCAGATCAACACGCCGGGCAGCGTACGTCTGGCTGACGTGTTCTATTACGGCGCCGGCCTTGCCTTCGCGTTCAACGATCGCAGCAGCCTGAGTCTATCCTTCAGCGATCGCATCAACGGCAAGGATTCACTGCGCCAAAGCAACGGGCCGTGGACCAAGATCATCGGCAGCCAGGCGAATGCGGCGACGTTGAATTTCGGCTTCACCTATGCGCTCAACCCGCATACTACGTTCGTGACGGTGCTCGGCATGGGCATGACGCCCGATGCGCCGAACTTCACGTTGACGTTCAAGGTGCCTTATATGTTCTGATGGTGCCGAGCGCTCTTGCGGAAGTAGCCTCGCAACAGTGACCTCCCGCCGCATTCCTCTCCCCATCTTCAATCAAAGATGGGGATAAGGAGTCGTGGCATTAATGGAGATCTTCAAGCACCAATTGGTGCTTCTTGCACAGCCGATAGATCGTCACGCGCGACACCTTCAAGCGTCGCGCGCACTCGCTGATGTTGAAACGTGTCTCGCGCAGGCACGCCATCACTGCATCGCGCTCGGCCGAGGTACGCGTCAGGCCGAGGCTGGAATGCCCTGCCCTTGGCGCGACCACGTCTTCCAGATCCAGATCGGCCACGCTGATCTGCGCGCCTTCCGCCACCACCGCGGCGCGCTGCACGCGATTGAGCAGTTCGCGCACGTTGCCCGGCCAGGAGAAGTCGCGTAGCGCTTTGCGCGCCAGCGCGCTGAAGGTTCGTGCATGGCAGTCGTGCTGCTTGCGGAAGCTGTCGAGGAAGATCTGCGCCAGTTGCAGCACGTCATCAGCACGCTCACGCAAGGCGGGCATGCGCAGACGCAGCACATTGAGGCGATAGTACAGATCCTCGCGGAAGCGGCCTTGCGCCACCGCTTTTTCCAGGTCCACATGGGTGGCGGCGAGCACGCGCACGTCGAGCTTAATCGATTGGGTGGAACCCACACGTTCCAGCGTGCCTTCCTGCAGCAAGCGCAAAAGACTGATCTGCGCATCCGGCGGAAGATCGCCGACTTCATCCAAAAACACCGTTCCGCCCGCAGCGGCCTCAAAGTGTCCGATGCGCCGCGCATTCGCGCCGGTGAAAGAGCCGCGCTCGTGACCGAACAGTTCCGATTGCACGAGATTGGCCGGCAGCGCCCCGCAGTTGATCGCGGCAAAAGGATGCTCGCGGCGCGACGACAGTTTGTGCAAGGCACGCGCAGCCACTTCCTTGCCGGTGCCGGTTTCGCCAGTAATCAGCACCGGCAAATCCACCGGTGCATATTTGCGCAGGCTCGCCACCACCGCTGCCATTGCCGGACTGTTACCGGTGATGCCCGGCACGTCGGCGTGTGTAATTACCGGCATGGGCACATC
Organism: Dyella humi; assembly: GCF_044904605.1. Lineage (NCBI taxonomy): Bacteria > Pseudomonadati > Pseudomonadota > Gammaproteobacteria > Lysobacterales > Rhodanobacteraceae > Dyella > Dyella humi. The sequence goes on along the minus strand of NZ_JADIKI010000023.1, from coordinate 2,121,068 downwards.
GCCGGCAAGCTTGCCAAGCGTTTCGATCAGACGTTGCATATCGATCGGCGCGGTGAAGAAATCGATGCTGGCGCGCAGCACGCGTTCCACTTCCGGCGACTGCACCGACGTGTCGGTAGACAGTAGCGCAAGCCATGGAATACGCGGATGATCGGCCATCAAACTGGCCATGCTGCGCAAGGCCTCGACATCGGCCTGTCGCACGTCCGCCATCGCAACTACCGTGTCGCCGCGCCGGATGCCGACGCCGCCTCCCGTTGCATTCGCATCCGCTACTCGCGTATGCCAACCTGCCTGCGCCAAACGTGCTCTTTCGATACTCGTCGGCTCCCCGAACCACACCAAACAGCGGATCGACGTGTCACTCATATCGCAACGCCTCCCTCCAGGATAACTGGCCCGCGGTGCCTGTTAGATCCCTCAGCAGGCGTTGCCCCCGCACCCGTGGCCCAGCGTGTACCGAAAACTCGGTACCGTTCACGAAATATACACCCGATTCCCCTTGGGTGATCACTTTTTAATCAACCAAGACCCGGCCACCATTCCAATAAGTGGGATAGCGGTGAAGCAAAAGCATACGCGCCGAACGACGGCGGCCTGATGACAACTCGCGACGAGTTTCTAAACGAACTAGTTCAGGAACAGATCGGGCAGCAGCGACGCGCCGATTTTATGAGCGTAGCTGTCGAAATCGTGTATGCCCGCCTCGCGCAGCACATCCTCGTCGATCGCGAACCGGCCGGTGCATTGCCGTGCCGGCTGAGTCAGCAGTGCGTGGGCCGCGTCCGCGACGATTTCGGGCCGACGGCAATGCTCGGGCTTCACGCCATCGATCATCGCGATAGCTGCCGTGGCAATGACTGTGCGCGGCCACAATGCATTGACCGCAATGCCCAGCGGCGCGAACTCCGCGCTCATGCCGAGCACACACAGGCTCATGCCGTACTTGGCGATGGTGTAAGCGGTGTGCGGCGCGAACCATTTCGGATCCAGGTTCGGCGGCGGCGCCATCATCAGCACATGCGGATTGCTCGCCTTCTTCAAGTACGGCAGGCACGCCTGCGTCACCATGAAGGTGCCGCGCGTATTCACCTGATGCATCAGGTCGAAGCGTTTCATCGGCGTACCTTCGGTGTCGGCAAGCCAGATGGCGCTGGCGTTGTTGATCACGATGTCGATGCCGCCGAAGCGTTCCGCCGCTTGCGCCACGGCGGCTCGCACTTCTTCTTCTTCGCGAATATCCACTTTCAGCGCCAGCGCCTTGCCGCCAGCCGATTCCACTTCAGCCGCTGCGGTATAGATGGTGCCAGGCAGCTTGGGATTGGGTACACCGCTTTTGGCGGCAATGACGATGTTGGCACCGTCGCGCGCCGCACGCAGCGCGATGGCCAGACCAATGCCGCGCGAAGCACCCGTAATGAATAAGGTCTTTCCGGCGAGGTTGCTCATAGTGCCCTCAAGCTTTTTGGAAGCGCGGCAGGATATCGCGCAAAGTACCTAGCCGCTGCAATGGATCTGTCATCTCAAGCAATTGCTGCTGCTCCTCGCGCGTCAGCGGCAGCAATTCCGCGAGTCGAAAACCTAGCCAGCCGGCATCGTCGTAGGAGGAACGTGGCGCGTGCCGCCAATGCGGTCCCATCGTTTCAATCAAACGTTCAAGAATGGTCTGCAGCAAGGCAAATTCTACCGGCACCTGTTGCGGCACTTCCTCCGGCCACAGGTGCACGTCGCCGCGCAATAAGCCATCCGAGCGCACGCGGGTACGCATGACGCGGAAGCGACTGCCGCCTTCGGCAGCGATGCCCAGCAGCCCGTCTTCGCGATGACTGAAATCGACAATGCTGGCCAGCGTGCCGATGGCGGCAGGCCGGGCCGGCGCACCCACTTCGGCACCTTCTAGGATAAGAGAGACGCCAAAGGCCGAGCCGGTGCGCGTGCATTCGCGCACCAGGTCCAGGTAGCGCGGTTCGAAGATGCGCAGCTGCAATTGCCCACCCGGATAGAGCACGGTACCGAGCGGGAACAGGGGTATTTCGATGGAGGGGAGTTGGGCCGCCATGCGCCCCATCTTAGCCACTAGACGTTGCACATCGCACACGGCAGAGTGCGTCAGAGCCCTCCAAGAAAGCACCGCCCGGATGCCCGTCACACAACTGGCCGTCGCCGCCCTCGCTTCCAACCCTGTGCAACAGCCTGAGATGCCGGTGCTGCAGGTCCGGGGGTTGGAAAAGTCCTTCAAGAAGCGCCAGGTGCTGAAGTCGCTGGACTGGAGCGTACCCGGCGGGCGCGTGATCGGTCTGCTCGGCCGCAACGGCGCCGGCAAGACCACGCTGCTGCGCTGCCTGCTCGGCCTTTCGCCCATCGACGGCGGCAGCATCGAGTTGTTCGGCGCGCCGATGCTGGAACCGGGCGGCGAGCGCATGCATCGGATCGGCTTCGTGCCGCAGACCTTCGACCTGTTTCCGTGGATGAAGGTGCGTGCCTATCTGGATTTCACCGCGGCGTTCTACGCACGCTGGAACCACGAACTGGTCGAGCGCCTGTTGACGAACTGGGAGCTGGACGTCAAACAGAAGATCGGCGAACTCTCGCAAGGTCAGCGGCAGAAGCTGGCGATCGTGCGCGCCATCGCACCCGATCCGGATCTTTTGGTGCTGGACGAACCCGTGGCCAGCCTCGATCCGCAAGCACGCCGCGCCTTCATGAGCGAACTGCTCGCGCTGATGCGTGCACCGGGCAAGACGGTGATTTTCTCTACCCACATTACTGCCGACCTCGAGCGCGCGGATGCCGATATCGCCCTGTTGCGCGACGGCCGCATTCAATTCATGCGGCCACTGGCCGAACTGCGCGAGCGGTTGAAGCGCGTGGTGTTCTCGCGCGCGGAAGGCTGGTCGCAGGCACCGGTCGTCGCAGGTGTTCTGAAGTCGCACGTCCAAGGCGAACAGGCTGTTCTGCTGGTGGAAGATCCCGTCGTGGAAAGCCTGCACGCACTCGCCGCCAGCGAACACGCGAACCTGCACATCGAAACGCCCACGCTGGAAGATTTGTTCGTGGAACTCGCATGAACGTCGCGTGGCAGCTCTGGCGGCAGTTGTTCCGACGCACGCCGCTGCTGGTGGTGATGGCGAATCTGCTGCGCATCGCGGCGTTGTATTTCGCCATCGAATGGTTGCGCGCAGAGCACGACGTCATGGTGGTTGCAGCGTCGCTGTTCGGCGTGTCCACGTGGATGTGGCATGTTGGCCAGGGTTACAACCTGCGTGGCGTATGCGTGCCGGAGAGCTTTCTGCTTCCGCGCTTTCGCCGCCGCCTGCTGGAATACGGCGCGATCGATGTCGCATCTTGGGTGCTGGCACCGCTGATCATCGCAGTGGTCGGCGGGTTTCCACACTTGCCGCTCGTCGCCTGCAGCCTGCTGCTGGTCGCTGCGCTCGGTGTGATGATGGGCTGCAATCCACGCAGCGGCATACTGCTGTGGCCCATTTTCATCGTCCTGGGCTGGATGCCCGCGCTGGTGTCCACCTTCATGAAGGAAGCGCTTCGCTCTCCATTAACGCCGTGGCTGTTATTGGCGATCACGGCGCTGATGCTCAGATTCAGCATCGCGCCACTGCTGCGGATCGAAGATCGCGAAACCGACGCCTCGCCACTGGAAAGCACCAGCCTCGGTCGTACACAGGCACGCAACGCGCCGGGCGAACCGCGACGCATGGGCGTCTTCGGCAAGCGCATCGCCGCGATGTACGAGTATTTGTCGCAACGTGCGTTGCGGCGTGCACTGGCTGCCTATCTACAACGTCCCTCACTGCAGCGGCGCATGCTGTTGGTGCGCAGACTGTTACTGCCGAACGACAATCCCGAAGCAATCGCGCTGCGTATCGCCCTGGTCGCCGTGATCGTGTTCTTCTATTTCTTCGTGCTGATGCACCGCCAGCATTTCCAACCAGTAGCAATAGGCGCGTACGCGATCATGCTCAGCATTTCGCGCTTCCCGCAATTGAACGTCGGCATGGTGCGCATGCGGCCGAATATGGCCGACCTGTACCTGACGCTTGCGCCGGAAACGCGCGCCGAATATCAGCGGATCATCTCTGATGCACTGCTCGTGCTAGTGCCGATCAGTGTGCTGACCGCGCTGGTTTATACCGTGTTCGGCGCCGTGCTGGTGCATGCGCCGGATCCCTGGCGCATGCTGTTTGTCGCGGCCGTGGTTTCGCTGGCGGCAAGCCTGGCAGCGCTCGCGTTGCATTTGATCGGCCCCGAGGGCACGACCGGACGCACCATCGTCAATCTGGTGGTGGTGTTCGGTACGATGGGTGTGTATTGGGGCGGTTATTGGCTTGTGGGCACAGCCGGTTACGCACTCGGCGGTGGAGTGCTTGCGCTCGTTGCACTGGGTTTTGGTGCGGGCGTGTGGTTTGCCGCGCAACGTGAATATGTGTCACGCGCGCCACGCTTCGATGCGCCTATTGCTTGATGCGTCCATGTAGGCTGGGGTGACAATCCCAGCCTACGAGTGGAGCGCTTCGACAAAGCGGCGGGGCGCATTCTCGAAGCCGCCGTTGGACATGAACACCACGTGGTCGCCCGAGCGCGTCTGCGATTTCAGCGCTGACAGCAAAGCGTCGACCGTGGGTGCCGTGCTGGCGCGGCCATGTAAGGCATCGGTGACACGTGTGGCGTCCCACGTCAGTTCCGGGCGATGTAGGAACACCACGGCATCAGCATCGACTAGCGAGGGTGCAAGCGCTTCGGCATGAGCGCCCAGACGCATGGAATTGGAGCGCGGCTCCAGCGCGACCAGGATGCGCGCCTTGCCCACTTTCGCGCGCAAGCCGGCCAGCGTGGTGGCGATGGCAGTGGGGTGATGGGCGAAGTCATCGTAGACGTGCACACCGTCGATTTCGCCCACCACTTCCATGCGGCGCTTGACGCTCTGGAAGGTAGCGAAAGCCGGCAGCAGTGCACGTGGATCGGCGCCTGCTGCGGTGGCGGCCGCCAATGCGGCCAGCGCGTTCATGACGCTGTGGTCGCCGAGCAGCGGCCAATGGATCTCACCGATCACGTCGCCCTTGTACTGCACGGAAAAATGCGAGCCGTCCGCCGCGATCAGCGTGGCCTGCCAATCGCCCTTGTCGATGCCGAAGGTTTCCACCGGCGTCCAGCAGCCCATTGCCAGCACTTCTTCCAGATACGCATCATGCGCGTTGACGATCAGCCTGCCGTTGCCGGGCACGGTGCGAACCAGATGATGAAACTGGCGCTGGATCGCGGCGACGTCAGGAAAGATATCCGCGTGGTCGTATTCGAGATTGTTGAGGATGGCAATGCGCGGACGGTAATGCACGAACTTGGAGCGCTTGTCGAAGAACGCGCTGTCGTATTCGTCAGCCTCGATCACGAAATGCTTGCCTTGCCCGAGCCGCGCGGAAATGCCGAAATTGCCGGGCACGCCGCCGATCAGGAAGCCGGGCGCAAGCCCCGCGTTGTCGAGCAGATGCGCGAGCAAGCTAGTGGTGGTGGTCTTGCCGTGCGTACCGGCCACAGCCAGCACTTCGCGTTCGACCAGCAAACGCTCGCCCAGCCATTGCGGGCCGGAGACATAGCGCAGCTGCTGATCGAGCATGTATTCGACGGCGGGATTGCCGCGCACCATCGCATTGCCGACGATGACCAAGTCCGGTGCGGGCTGTAGATATTCCGCTTTGTAACCCTGCATCAGCTCAATGCCGAGCGCTTCGAGCTGCGTGCTCATCGGCGGATAGACGTTGGCGTCGGAGCCCTCCACCGTTTCGCCGAGTTCGCGCGCCAAGGCGGCGACGCCGCCCATGAAGGTGCCGCAGATACCGAGGATGTGCAGACGCATGAATGGCTCGTGTGATCTTAAGCACCTCTCCCTTCGGGAGAGGAATGCTGAGTAGCAGGCTCAACCGTTCGCCGCAGCTGCCTCATTGGACAGCGCACGCTTGACGCGCGCCGTGACCTCATCCAACTCACCCACGCCGTCCACCACCTGCAGCTTGCCGCGGCGGACGTAGAAATCGGCAACCGGTGCGGTCTGCTCCGCATACACCTTCAGGCGATCGCGCACCACCACCGGGTCGTCGTCCTTGCGATGCTCGGCGGCGAAGCGGATTTCGCAGCGCTTGATGATCACTTCGCTCGGCACTTCGAGCTTTACCACTGTATCGAGCGGCTGGCCGATCTTGGTGAGCAGGTGATCCAGCGCATCGGCCTGCGCGAGGTTGCGCGGATAGCCGTCGAGGATGAACCCGGAGCGCACGTCGGCTTCCGCCAGGCGCTCTTCCAGCATGCCAAGCAGGATGTCATCGGACACTAGCTGGCCGGCATCCATCACCGCCTTCGCCTTCACGCCAAGCGGCGTGCCCGCTTTCACCGCTGCGCGCAGCATGTCGCCGGTGGAAATGTGCGGCACGCCGAGATCGGCCTTCAGCCGAGCTGCCTGGGTACCCTTGCCCGAGCCGGGCGCGCCAAGGAGGACAAGTCGCATAGAACTCCACAGATCCCAAGTTCTGCCGCACACTGCGGCATTCCCAGGGATTCCTTAGATGAATGCCGATCAAGGTAGCGTCTGCGGGGGGTGGCGTCAAACGACGCACGCCTCAAATTCACGCCAACTGCTTGATAAATATGTGATCCAAGATTGAAGCCGAATTGTCACACGCCTACGGAGAGCGCCTTATGAAGTCCAAAGCCCGGCCGGCCAGCGGCCGCCTGCTGTATGCCCAGTCTGGCGGCGTGACTGCCGTGATCAATGCGACCGCCGCCGGTGTGATCCAGACAGCCCGTGCGCACCGCATTCCGGTGTATGCGGCACACAACGGCATCCTGGGCGCGCTGCGCGAGGAGCTGATCGATACCACCAAAGAAACCGCCGCCGCCATCGCCGCGCTGAGGCACACGCCGGGTGGTGCGTTCGGGTCCTGCCGCTACAAGCTGAAATCGCTGGACGCCAATCGCGCCGAATACGAGCGGCTGATCGAAGTACTCCGCGCGCATGACATCCGCTGGTTTCTCTACAACGGCGGCAATGATTCGGCCGATACGGCGCTGAAGATTTCCCAGCTCGGCAAAGCGATGGATTACGACATTCGTTGCATCGGCGTGCCTAAGACGGTGGACAACGACCTGGCCGTAACCGACTGCTGTCCCGGCTTCGGCTCGGTGGCGAAGTACACGGCCGTGTCCACGCTGGAAGCGAGTCTGGACGTAGCCTCCATGGCCGATACCTCCACCAAGGTATTCATCCTGGAAGTGATGGGCCGTCACGCGGGCTGGATCGCTGCTGCCTCAGGCCTTGCAGGCGAAGGAGCGGATGCGCCGCCGCACATTATCCTGTTCCCCGAGCGGGTGTTCGACGAAGCCGCCTTTCTCGAAAAAGTGAAGGCCACGGTGGAGCGCGTGGGTTGGTGTACGGTGGTCGCTTCCGAGGGCATCCGGAATGCCGAGGGTCAGTTCCTAGCCGAAGCGGGTACGCGCGACGCATTCGGCCACACGCAACTCGGCGGCGTAGCGCCGGTGCTGGCTGCACTCGTGAAGGAGAAGCTCGGCTACAAGTATCACTGGGCGTTGCCCGACTACCTGCAGCGTTCCGCACGCCACATGGCTTCGAAGACCGATGCCGACCAAGCCTATGCCGTCGGCAAAGCCGCGGTGGATTACGCGTTGGCCGGTATGAACGCAGTGATGCCGGTGATCGTGCGCACCTCCGATACGCCGTATCGCTGGAAGCTGGAACCGGCGCCGCTGGAAAAGATCGCCAACCACGAGAAGAAGATGCCGAAGAACTTCCTCACACGCGATGGCTTCGGCATCACGCCCGCTGCGCGGCGCTATCTCGCGCCACTGATCCAAGGCGAGGCGCCACCGCCGTATGGGCGCGATGGCTTGCCGAAGTATGTGCAGTTGAAGAATGTGGTGGTAGAGAAGAAGTTGCCGGAATTCGCGCGCTAAAACGTAGTAAGCCGGTAACACCCTCTCCCCTCCGGGGAGAGGGTTGGGGGTGAGGGGCCAAGGCTCGCCTCACTCTTTGATAAGAGCAACGCAAGAATCACCTGCGTCGCTAGATTGTCCCCTCACCCTAGCCCTCTCCCCGAAGGGGAGAGGGAACCAAGGCGCTGCAACGCACAACGTTTCATCACACAAGCTCTGCCTATACTCGGCCCGAACCGTCCCATTCTGGACGGTCGACACAACTTGAGGGGAGGCACCGATGCTGCAGCAGTATGGCTTGTGGATCGCGTTGGCTTGCGCGGTCGTGGCGATTTTGTACGGGGCATTTTCTGTGCGTTGGGTGCTGGCGAAGTCGCCGGGCAACGAACGCATGCAAGAGATCGCCTCGGCTATCCAGGAAGGCGCACGTGCCTACCTCAACCGCCAGTACCGCACGATCGCGCTTGTGGGCGTGGTGCTGCTGGTCATCATCGGGTTCGCCCTGGACTGGGGCACGGCCATAGGCTTCGCGATCGGTGCTGTGCTGTCCGGCGCCACCGGCTACATCGGCATGAACGTATCGGTGCGCGCCAACGTGCGCACCGCTGAAGCGGCACGTCATGGACTGGCTGCCGCCCTGAACGTGGCATTCCGCGGCGGCGCGATCACCGGCATGCTGGTGGTAGGCCTGGCCCTGCTCGGCGTGGCCGGCTATTTCACGGTGCTCACGCATATGGGCTATGACAACGGCCGCGCCTTGCACGCGATGGTGGGGCTGGCGTTCGGTTCTTCACTGATCTCGATCTTCGCGCGTCTCGGCGGCGGCATCTTCACCAAAGGTGCGGACGTGGGCGCGGACTTGGTCGGCAAGGTGGAAGCCGGCATTCCGGAGGACGACCCGCGCAATCCCGCAGTGATCGCCGACAACGTGGGTGACAACGTGGGCGACTGCGCCGGCATGGCCGCCGACCTGTTCGAAACCTACGCGGTGACGCTGATCGCCAGCATGCTGCTCGGTGGCGTGGTGGGCGAACAGGCCGGCGTAAACGCGGTGCTTTATCCATTGCTGCTGGGCGGCGCCTCGATCATCGCCTCGGTCATCGGCACCTTCTTCGTGCGAGCCCGCGCTGGTGCAAAAATCATGAGCGCGCTGTACATGGGCGTGATGGTTTCTGCCGTGCTGGCGGCGATCGCGTTCTGGCCCATCACCAAGGCGTTGATGGCCGATGCCACGCTAGGCGTCACCCGCATCTACGGCAGCGCGCTGATTGGCCTGGTGCTGACGGGCGTGATCGTGGTGATCACCGAGTACTACACCGCCACCGAATACGCGCCGGTACGTCACGTGGCGAAGTCGTCGACCACCGGCCATGCCACCAACATCATCGCGGGTCTGGGCGTGTCGATGAAATCGACCACGCTGCCGGTATTGGCGGTGTGTGCGGCGATCTGGGGCGCCTACGCGCTGGCCGGCCTGTACGGCATTGCCGTCGCGGCCACTGCGATGCTGTCGATGACCGGCATGGTGGTCGCACTCGATGCATACGGCCCGATCACCGACAACGCCGGCGGCATCGCCGAAATGGCCGACCTGCCGCCGGACGTACGCGGTGTCACCGATCCGCTCGATGCGGTCGGCAACACCACCAAGGCGGTCACCAAGGGTTATGCGATCGGTTCGGCTGGCCTGGCTGCGCTGGTGCTATTCGCCGACTACACGCATCGCCTGTCGCTGGAGCATGCGGGCACGGTCTACACCTTCGATCTTTCCGACCATCGCGTGATCGTGGGCTTGCTGATCGGCGGCCTGATTCCGTACCTGTTCGGCGCTATGGCGATGGAAGCGGTGGGTCGCGCCGCTGGCGCCGTGGTGGAAGAAGTGCGTCGCCAGTTCCGCGAGATCGCCGGCATCATGGAAGGCACCACCAAGCCGGATTACTCGCGCGCGGTGGACATGCTGACCAAATCGGCAATCCAAGAAATGCTGATTCCTTCACTGTTACCAGTGCTGGTACCGATTATCGTCGGCTTCGTGCTCGGCCCGGTGGCGCTGGGCGGCATGCTGATCGGCACCATCGTCACCGGCTTGTTCGTGGCCATCTCCATGACCACTGGCGGCGGCGCTTGGGACAACGCCAAGAAGTACATCGAGGATGGCAACTTCGGCGGCAAGGGTTCCGATGCGCACAAGGCGGCCGTTACCGGTGACACCGTGGGCGATCCCTACAAGGACACCGCAGGGCCGGCGGTGAATCCGCTGATCAAAATCATCAACATCGTGGCGCTACTGTTGATTCCGCTGCTGTAAATACCACGATGAACTAACCCTCCCCTGTTTGCAGGGGAGGGTTTCGGGTAGGGCCTGGCGCTTGCCCCACCCAGCATGTCTCTCACTAGAGCGCCAAGACGGCTCTTGATAGTTGATGCACCCTTTCTTGACGTCTGAAAGCCAGGGATCGCTATAGGGAGATACCAAAATGACTGGGCCACTTCTGACAACGATGGTTTCAGAGGATGCACGGTACGCGCTGGCCAAAAAGCGATGGGTGGATCCTTTCGACTATCAGGAGCGACAAGGGGGCAAGAAAATTCGGACAGAATTGACGCATGCCATGGCCTCACTCTTCGGAATTGGCGAGCGGCAGGCCAATTTGCTATGCGAGGTCGTTGAGAAATTCAATGCGGCGTCGTTAATTCATGATGACATTGTCGACCAGAGCGAAGTTCGCCGCGGCGCTCCCTCAGTGTGGATGGCATTTGGAGTGGGCGCCGCGCTTAACTGCGGCATGCACGGATACGTCCACGGATTGCAACTCTTGGCGAAATTAGAACGCGTCGATCTGCTTGAGGTCGGCCTCAAGAGTCTTGAGGCACTGCATATGGGGCAATACCTCGATACACAAGTCAGCGAAGGCTCGGCGCTGCCGACCATGGAAGAGTATCGTTTTATTGCTGAAACAAACACCGGCTGTTTCTTCGTGCTTATCCTGGATTTTTGCCAGTTATTGAAGCCTCTTTCCGAGAGACTGTACGTCGAACTCAAAGCGCTGATGCTAGAGCTTGCTGTTTATTATCGCTACGTCAATGACTACTGCGATATCAACCACATCCCTCATTTCGAGAAAAAAGGATTTGCACCGGATTTGGACGAGGGACCAAAATCATTCCTAATGATTTTAGCCGACTGCCCCTTGATTAAGAAAAAAAGATCGGACGAGCAGAAACAAAAAATCATCGTCGACTTTGGTCGCGCAGGCATCTTTAGCCAGGCAAAAAAGGTGATGGATGCCAGCTACGAAAAGATATTGCAGCACCTAAATCTTGCACGAGACCTCTCCACGGATCGAAATATCACCCCGTTAAGTGCTTTTTTGTGCAACATTCGTTTTGAGCAGCAGATAAAAGACAACTATTACGAAGGCTTAGTCTGAGTATTGGGGCGGCACTTCATTCAATGAACCCTCCTGTGGCTGGAACCGAATCTCCCGATAACGGGGGGCTTCCAGATGCCATCCGATATTGCCGTGCCACTGCAGCTTGAATGCCTCGGCACATCGCAAGGCTTGTTCATGAACGATATCGTCGCATTTGAGTTGGTCCAACGCCCTTGGCAATCCTAGTTGGGCGTGCTCGAAGCGCTCGGCCCATTCTTCAAGGCGCCTGGAAACCTCACAGGCCGCTCGGTCCGGCGAATACCCACGGCTATGCCTCAGGTGCGTCAGCAGGTTGTAAATATCCTCATCAGGGTTTTCCATGATGCTGAAAGAAAGCAGGTCGTTGACGGCTTTCAGCAAATTCAGGTTCAGGAGACGAATCTCCTGCCACGCGGCGCTGTAGTAAAGAAAGGACGGCAAGTGCACGTTCCTTTCGAAGTAGGTGAATTCATGACACACCTGAAAGCCGCCGGCGTTGCGCCAAATGCTTTCATATTCTTCAGCGCCTGGCTGTGTTTTCTGCAGACGATGTATGGCCGCAGTCACGCAAGGGAACAGATAACTGGCGTATTGTTCGGCAGTACGTTGTTTCCACTGTTCGGGCATTCGCTTGCCACTGCGTCGCACGATATCCGCGAGTCCTGCGCCGAGTGCGCCGACCGGTTTTGTACCTCTACCGAATGCTGTGCGGTATACCTCGTGCAGCGATGCCTCCAGGGCAACCGGGTCCTGACTCAAATCTTCGTCAGCAATGTCGTCCTGACAGCTGAACCATCCAGTCAGATCAGAAAGAATAAACAGATCGTTGCGTGACGCTTGCGGCCACATATATCCCGCATACGTGCCCGGCAAATAGATGTCGAGTTGGTGAGCCGTATGTTCCGAGTGTTCGAGGCCCTGCTTTATGGTCCACTGTCGTGTATGTCGCTGTGCTGCCTCGGTGTGGCGATTGCGCGCAATCGCTATGCTGCGTAATGGTTGAGGCAAGGGATAGTTCATGATGGAGCTCCTAGCGCCAAAACGGATTTGACGGACACTTGATGGAGCATGGAGATTTCCTTGCCGCTCGTGCGTCTAATTTTGCTCGGACGGTGTGGATTTCCCCTCTTCGTAGATCCACTTCCTAAGTGCTTCCCATGGCCGCTTGAGTGGTCATCGCCATGTTGGCAATGGCGACCGTAGCGCTGGTGAATACAGAGCCGGATATTGAGCAATGGATTATGTGTTTCTTTCTTCAAACCAGAGCGAAAATTAAGTTATGAAGACGCTAAGAAAACCGACTCGACTTCGAGGTTTGATTTAGCACACGCAGCAGCAAGCACTTCGCCATGGTCCTCTGTGGAAAGGACCATGACAAAGCGATCTGCGATGCGTTTGTGAGGTGTGAGGCAGAACCTTGACAGCAGGTAAGCTCTTCTTAGCGACCAGCTGGCAAAGCTAGAAATGCCGAAGCAATATTTGTCGTCGCATTCACCGCTTGCCCAGTGATCGCACCCGCGTCATTGATGTCATTCGCATACACCAGTTGGTCGGTGTATCCCGGCGCGACCAACGTATTGAGATCGACGATGCCGCCATCGCGGCGCCACAGCACTGCGCGACATCCGTTGGCTCCGCACGACTCGCCGACAATCACGCCTTCGTCATTGATGCCCAGCGCTTCACTGATGCTATCGCCGGGGAGCGTACCCAGATCACGCATACCGCCGCCGGCAGTCCAGATAAAAGCGTGCGCGTTGAAATTCCCCGCGCTTCCGCCGCCAAGCACGTTGGCGAATCCAACCACCATGCCATGCTCGTTGATGGCCATGGGCGTATTCCACGCCGGCACACCGAGACTGCCCAGATCCGTTGCATGGTTGTTTTGCCACAGCACCGCATGGATGGCCGAGTAACGCCCGACCGCCTGATCGCACAAGCCCGAAATGCCGACTATCTGGCCATGGTCGTTGATGGCTGTCGCCGCACCGGATGTGTCGTTGCCAATCAGCGGCAAGGCCTGGATGTCGTCCTCACCCGGCCCCCACACCACCGGCTTGAACTGCAGCACTTGTGTGGAAGTTGGGTCGCAAGTGGAGTCGTGCACGGTGTTTTCTGCCCAACCGACGGCCAAGCCGAAGTTGTTCGCACCCGTGGCAAACCCATTGTTGCCACCCAGTGTGGGCAAGGCGTGCATGTGCCCCCACCGCCATACAAATCCTCGACAGATATGGCCGGTGACCGTCGGGAAGAACGCCGAACAGCTCCAGTTTTCGCCCAGCGGATCCAGTTGTGCCGTTTCGGCAATGCCCACCAGCACGCCATAGTCATTTTTCACTGGCCAGGTAATCCCACTATTGGGCCCGCCCAGCGTGCCGAGGTCGAACGCCGAACCGTTCAACCAGAGCGCTGCATGCATGCTCTGGTTACCGGCCAGGTTGGAAAACCCGCTCACCAAACCAACATTATCGATGCTGATGCCTGCGCTGGACGTACCACCCAGCGAACCGAGATTGCGCACTTGATACTTGCCGTCCGCTGCCGCCGGCGCGGACGCCGCCATCGTGCACAAAGCCGCCACCAACACGCTTGTGATCCGACGCATGGGATGCTCCTTTCTTCACCTTGTAGGGCTGGAATCAGCCGTGGGGACGAACGGCTCCAGCGTGACCCATTCGATTGGCCGCCGAAAGCGCCACTTTTGCGATGCCGGCTAGTCCGGTCCGCGCTATAGTTCTGGCCATGCGTCGCTGGGCATTGACCATTGCGCTCGATCCCCAAGGCGAACTGCCGATCTTTCTGCAGCTCGCGAATGCGATTGCCGATGACATACGCTGCGGACGCCTGAAGGTCGGCGAACCGCTGCCCGGTACGCGCGAGCTGGCCGAGCAACTTTGCGTTAACCGCAACACCGTCGTAGCCGGCTACGAAGAACTCGCTGCGGAAGGGCTGGTGCATACGCGCATTGGCGGCGGCACGTTCGTTGCGTCGTCATTGCCTCCGGCCACTCGCGCCGCACCATCAGCGCAAGACACGCCGACGTACCCGCTCACCGAATCCATCCAAGCCGTGCCTGCCGTCAAGATCCCACCACTTGGCACCCTGATGATTGCGTACAGCTTGCCGGATACGCGACTGTTTCCCGCTGAAGCACTCACCCGTGCGTTCCGGCGCGCGATCGTGCAACGCGGCCGTTCGCTGATCGGTTATGCAGACCCATGCGGTCACATGCGCCTGCGCGAAGAACTCGCAAAGATGCTGCGCAGCACGCGTGCCCTGCCCGCTACTGCCGATTGCCTGATGGTGACGCGCAGCCTCGAACAAGGCATCGACCTGGTCGCGCGCATGCTGCTCAAACCCGGCGATGTCGTGGCGGTGGAGGTGCTGGGTTATCCACCCGCATGGAGCGTACTGCGCTTGGCCGGCGCGCAACTGATGCCACTGCCCGTGGACGATGATGGGCTAAACGTGGATGCGCTGGAGGATGCGTTGAAACATCAACGTATTCGCGCCGTGTTCCTCACACCGCATCATCAGTTTCCCACCACTTGCGTCATGTCAACCGCGAAGCGTGAACGGCTTGCCGCGCTGGCGCTTTCGCATCAGTTTGCGATCATCGAAGACGACTACGATCACGAATTCCATTACGCCGGCAAACCCGTGCTACCCATTGCCGCGGGGCCTGGTCGCGCCAACGTGATCTATATAGGCTCGCTGTCGAATATGCTTGCGCCGGGCATCAGCACCGGCTTCATCCACGCGCCACCGTCCGTGTTCGGACAGCTTGCCGGCCTGCGTGCGGCCAGCGATCCACGTAGCGACGTCGCCATCGAATGCGCCATCGCCGAATTGTTTGAGGATGGCGAGGTGCTGCGGCATGTGCGCCGCCTGCAACAAACCTATGCGGCACGCCGGGATGCGCTGGCCGAAGCGCTGCGGCGCCATCTTGGGAGTGCCTTGGATTTCCGTATTCCCGATGGCGGCATGGGGCTATGGGCGCACGTGGACGAAGCCATCGCCATCGACTGCTGGAGCATGGAAGGCGAACGCGAAGGCGTGCAGTTCTTCGGTGCAAAGCGCTATGACTTCCATCAACGCGAACAACCGTACCTGCGCCTGGGTTTCAGCTATCTCAACGAAACCCAACTCGACGAAGCGGTGCAGCGCATGGCGCGTGCACTGGCGCGGGTGAACACCCGGCGGTCGCCCAGAAAAATGTCCCGAGCGGCACCGGCCGGCACGATCGGGCATGGCCAGCGACCCGGCGTGCGGTCTGCGTAGGACTGACTTCCACCACTGGTGTTTTGTGTGTGAACGTGCATGCTGATCGTTCCGCGCGAGGACCCGCCTTGCGCCTCCACCACGGAGCGGAAGCATGAGTTTGAAAGCATCGATGCAGCTGGCCCTGGCGCTGGCCGTCATAATGGGCGGCATGACTCAAGCCCACGACACCTCGGCCCCCGGCGCGGCCGCAAGCGCTGACGATCCCTACCTCTGGCTGGAAGACATCCACGGCGCGCGCCCGATGGATTGGGTGAAAACCCAGAATGCGGTCACCGAGAAGCAGTTCGCCAGCAGCGCCGAATTCACGCACACGCGCGACCGCATCCTGGAAGTGCTCGATTCCGATGCACGCATTCCGTATGTGGAACGCCGCGGCGACTATCTCTACAACTTCTGGCAGGACAAGGCGCATCCGCGCGGACTCTGGCGCCGCACCACGCTTGACGAATACCGCAAGGCCGATCCCAAGTGGGAAGTGCTGTTGGATATCGACGCGCTCAACAAGGCCGAAGGCAAGCGCTGGGTGTTCAAGGGCAGCGATTGCTTGAAGCCCGATTACAAACGCTGCCTGATCAACCTGTCGCCCGACGGCGGCGACGCGGTGGAAGTGCGCGAGTTCGACATTCCCAGCAAATCCTTCGTGAAGGAGGGCTTTCTGCTGCCGGTCGCCAAGAGCCAGGTGGGCTGGATCGATGACGACCACATTTATGTGGGCACGGATTTCGGCCCTGGTTCGATGACCACCTCGAGCTATCCGCGCATCGCAAAAGTGTGGAAGCGCGGCATGCCGCTCAGCACCGCCACCACGGTGTACGAAGGCAAGATGGACGATCTTGCAGTGAGCGCCTTCCACGATCGCACGCCTGGCTTCGAGCGTGACTTCGTTAGCGTCAGTCACGATTTCTTCCACAGCGACATGTATCAGCTCAAGGATGGCAAGCTGATTCACCTTGATGTGCCCGAAGATGCAGCGAACGTGGATGCGCATCGCGAGTGGCTGCTGGTCCAACTGCGCAATGCGTGGACGGTCGCTGGCAACACGTATCCATCCGGTGCGCTGATCGCGATCAAATACGACGACTTCATCGCCGGCAAGCGCCAGTTCACCACGCTGTTCGCACCAGATGAGCACACGGCGCTATCGAACTATGCGTGGACGCGGCATCACCTCGTCCTGGACATCATGGATGACGTGAAGAGCCGCCTCGACGTGCTCACGCCCAAGGACGATGGCAACTGGGCGCACGAAGACATGCCCGGCGCACCGCAGTTCAGCACTGTGTCAGTGACCGATACCGATCCGGACCATAGCGACGAATACTGGCTGAGCGTCACCGGCTTCCTCGCGCCTTCCTCGCTGGAACGCGGCGTACTGGGCGAAGGCAAGGCGCAGACGATCAAGCAGAGTCCGGCGTTCTTCGATGCATCGAAATTCCAGGTGAGCCAGCACTTCGTCACGTCCAAGGACGGCACGCAGGTGCCGTACTTCGAGATCGCACCGAAGAACATCAAGCTGGACGGCAACAGCCGCACGTTGCTGTACGGCTACGGCGGCTTCGAAGTTTCGCTGCAGCCGTTCTACAGCGGCAGCATCGGCCGCGCCTGGCTGGAACGCGGCGGCGTGTATGTGATCGCCAATATCCGCGGCGGCGGCGAATACGGTCCGCGCTGGCACCAGGCGGCGCTACAGGCGAATCGTCCGCGCGCGTATGAAGATTTCGCAGCGGTAGCGAGCGACCTGATCAAACGCGGCGTCACCTCGCCCAAGCATCTGGGCGCCGAGGGTGGCAGCAACGGCGGCCTGCTGATGGGCAACATGCTCACGCTGTATCCGCAGTTGTTCGGCGCGATCGCCTGCGAAGTGCCGCTGCTGGATATGAAGCGTTACGTGCATCTCTCCGCCGGCGCATCGTGGATCGCCGAATACGGCAATCCGGATGATCCCAAGCAATGGGAGTTCATCAAAACGTTCTCGCCCTACCAGAACGTCAAGCCCGATACGGCCTATCCATCGGTGCTGTTTTACACCACCACCAGCGACGACCGCGTTGGCCCGGTGCAGGCCCGCAAGATGGCTGCGAAGATGGAAGGCATGGGCTACAACAACCTGTGGTTCTACGAGAACACCGAAGGTGGCCATGGTGCGGGTGCAGACAACAAGCAATCGGCCCATATGCATGCGCTCGCCTATGAATTTTTGTGGGACAAGTTGAAGTAACAGCGATCCATCTCCCTCTCCCCAGCGGGGAGAGGGAGGTTAAAATCGCCCACATGAAATCGCAGATCCCCATACGTCCCGAACTTCGCGAGTGGATCCTCACCACTACGCGCGACGGCCACAGCGTCGAAACCGTGCTGAAGATGATGCAGGACAATGGCTACGATCCACGGCAGAGCCGAAGCATCGTCGCCACGGTATTGAACATGCCGATCTCCGCGCTGGATGCGCACGCCCAGGCCCCGAAAAACCAAGGCCGCCGCACGCAGCATCCAGAACCGCCGCAGATGATGATCGATAGCCGCACCGTTCACGTGGGACTGAGCATGGAATCTCCCGCGCTACGCGTGCTCAACGATTTTCTTTCGGCCGAGGAATGCGACACCCTAATCGAGCAGGCCCGGCCGCGCCTGCAGCGCGCCAAGACCGTCGACAGCGCAGGTAAGCAGCAGATCGACGCGCGCCGCACCAGCGAAGGCATGTTTTTCACCCTCGGCGAAACACCACTGATCAAACGCATCGAGCAGCGCATCGCCACGATGCTCGGCATTCCCGCCGACCACGGCGAAGGCCTGCAGATATTGCATTACCTGCCGGGTCAGCAGTACGAACCGCATTACGACTGGTTCAATCCCGAGCAACCCGGTTTTGCCGCGGTCACCGCCAAGGGCGGCCAGCGCATTGCCAGCCTGGTGATGTACTTGAATACGCCCGAGGCCGGCGGTGGCACGGCGTTTCCGGAGGTGGGCGTTACCGTAACGGCGCTATGCGGTTCAGCTGTTTATTTCGCCTACGACACCGGCGATACGGCGTCGCTGCATGCGGGGCTGCCGGTGCAGAAAGGTGAGAAGTGGATCGCTACGAAGTGGTTGCGGGAACTGCCGTTTCAGAAGGCTTCCCGCTGAACTTACCTCGCTTGACGACACCGAACCTTGCCTCATTGTCATTCCGGCGCAGGCCGGAATCCAGTCAAATTAATCGTGCGAAGCACACTACATTCTTATTTGTGTTGAGTGCTACGCACAGAGTGTTTTCACTGGATTCCGGCCTGCGCCGGAATGACTGTGAGGTGTGATGTGGCTAGCCGCGAAACGCGCGCCGCGCACTAAGCGCGATCACCAATCCAATGATCAGATGCACTACGACGCTGCTAATGATCCAGCTCAACACCACCGGCGCCTTAGGGGCCGCTGACAACGGCACGACAATCAGATTCATCACGACGAAGAGTATGGCGCCATACAGCACGCCATACAGCCAAGGCCGCTCAACGAGCGCCTTCATCCTTCGAGCCATCAGATAGTACGTAGCCACCATCACGCCCATGATGGCGTAGTGCAACAAAGCGCCCAGCAACACGGTACTGCTTCCGCCGACAAACGCACGCTTGCCCAGCAAGCCCGCCGCAATGTTCTGCATGAGGCGCAATGGCGGCACGCCATACATCGTTCGCCAATACGTGCAGGCAAATAGCAGATCCGCCGTTGCCAACACCAACGTTATGACCACCGCGAACGTCACAGCGCGCTGCGCGCGCGCATGCTGCGGCACGGCGGAATCAAAGGATACGGACATGGCTGTCACTCAATAAAAAGACCCGCGGAGCAGTTGCGAAAGAGAACTGCCCCGCGGGTGTGGGAAGTGAGGGAGACGTCGTCGCCGCTGGGTTCGTCAGCCTGGGGAGGTGCTAACGATAAGGTTTTGTTAGCGAGCCCTGCGACGATATGAGACTAGGCAGGTCGGCACATTCCCTCCATAGCCAATTGCCCGTATTTTCATAGAGCCAATAGGAGGGCACGGCGTGTATCTACAACTTGACGGACGTGGGCCGCTCTACGACCAGCTTACGCGAGCCTTAAAAGCTTCCATTTTGGATGGCCGCATTGCGGCAGGCACGCAGTTGCCGCCTACGCGCGAACTGGCACAGGAGCTGGAGATTTCTCGCACTACCGTGCTGACCGCCTACGAGCAGTTGCGCGCGGAAGGCTTCATCGACGGCCGGGTGGGTTCGGGCAGTTTCGTCAGCCAGCTGCAAACCAGGCCACCGGTGCATCATGACCGCACCGACATCGATGCGCCGTCCCGCTATGCGCAACGTGTCCGCGAAGTATGCAATTGGGACATTCCCCGCCTGCATCGCGGCCTGCGCTACAACCTCGAATACGGTTATCCGATGATCAATCCCACGCTCAACAATGCGTGGGGGCGGGAACTGGCCCGTGCTGCTGCGTATACACGTCTCAACAGTCTTGAAGCGGCCGGGCTGAGCGTGTTGCGCAAGCAGACATGCGATTACCTGGCGCGCCGCCGCGGCGTGCAGGCACAACCGGACGACGTGCTGATCGTCAGCGGCACGCAGCAGGCCATCAATCTGACCGCGCGCGTGCTGGTGAATGAAGGCGATCCCGTGGTTTTGGAGGAGCCTCACTACTTCCTTGCCCATCAGGCACTGGTTGCGCACGGCGCTAGACTTGTCGCCGTGCGAACCGACGAGCACGGCCTGGTTTGCGACGAACTTCCCGCGCAAGCGCCGCGACTGATCTATGTGACGCCTTCACATCATTTTCCCTCCGGTGCCGTGCTCTCCATGCAGCGCCGGCTGGATCTGCTGCATTACGCCGAACAGCACCAATGCTGGATCCTGGAAGACGACTACGACGGTGAATTCCGCTACGACGCGCATCCGCTGGCGGCGTTGCGCTCGCTCGACGAACAGGACCGCGTGATCTACGTGGGCACCTTCTCCAAGGTGATGTTTGGTGGCTTGCGCCTCGCTTACATGGTGATGCCCGCCGCGCTGCGCTCGGATTTCCTCGGCGCGAAATACCTTGGTGACATGGCCTGCCCGGTGATCGAACAGGCGGCCTTGGCTCGCTTTATGGAAGACGGTGGCTTCGAGCGGCATCTGCGCATGGCGCGCAAGGAGCTGAAGGCGCGTCGCGAAGCGGTGATAGCCGGGTTGAAGGAGCATGCGCGCGATCGTGTCGAGATCACCGATACACCCGCTGGCATGCATCTAGTGGCGTGGTTGCACGGCTACGATGCACCACGCTGCCAGGCACTGATCGCCCACGCGGCCGAATATGGTCTCGGACTTCATCCGATGGCGCCGTTGTATTTGCATACACCAGAGCGGCAGGGGCTGCTGCTGGGTTACTGCGGGTTGTCGGTGAACGAGTTGCGCGAGGCGATGCGCTTGTTTGGGCAATGCTTGGATCACATGGAGCTTGCATGATCCGCCCCCTCCCCCTCGGGGGAGAGGGAGAAAGATGTCGCAGCATCGGAAGTTTTGGCCCCGTGGTGCACCGCGACAAGCTTTGCCTTATGCTGAGCGGCTTTCCCTGCTTTGGCAAAGATGTGAGGAGTGCCCCATGGGCCTGGATATGGTTAGCGCCGGCCGCGACGTGCCGAACGAGATCAACGTCGTCATCGAAATTCCGAAGGACGCGGAACCGGTTAAATACGAGGTCGACAAGGAAAGCGGCGCGATTTTCGTGGATCGCATCCTGTCCACCCCCATGCGCTACCCCTGCAACTACGGCTACGTGCCGGGCACCCTGGGCGGCGACGGCGACCCGCTCGACGCGCTGGTGATCCTGCCGCTGCCGCTGGTACCGGGCTCGGTGATCCGCTGCCATCCGGTCGGCATGCTGAAGATGACCGACGAAGCCGGCAGCGACGAGAAGCTAGTGGTGATCCCCTCACCGAAGATCTTCCCGGGCTACGCCCATATCAACGACATCAAAGGTGTCTCCGGTCATTGGCTGGAACGCATCGGCCACTTCTTCGAGCACTACAAGGATCTAGAGAAGGGCAAGTGGGTAAAGGTCGAAGGCTGGGTCGGTGCCGAAGAGGCCAAGGCCGAGATCATGGCCGGCATCGAGCGCTGCAAGAAATAAGGCGCGATCCGCTCTGCTCCCTCTCTTCTTATGTGGAGAGGGAGCCGTTCAACCCACGCTCCCACGGCGGCACCTCTCCAAACTGCTCCGCTAGAAAATCCACAAACGCCCGCACCCGCAACGGCACCAGCCGCCGCTGCGGCATCACCGCGTAAATGCCGGTATCGGCGATCGAATACTCCGGCAGCACCACCTTCAAACGTCCCTCGCGCAAGTCATCGCACACGTGCCAGATCGAGTGCTGCGCAATACCCAGCCCGGCCAGCACGCCATCGCGCAACATCTCGCCCAGCGTCGACTCCAGCCGCCCGTTCACGCGTACGGTGCGCAATTGACCCTGTGCATCGTGCAGTCGCCAGATGTCCTGGCGTCCGTTGCTGCCCACCAGCATCAGGCATTCGTGCTTGACCAGATCTTCCGGTGTTTTCGGTGCGCCGAAGCGGCGCAGGTAATCCGGCGAAGCGCATAACACGCGGCGGTTCACCGCCAGCTTGCGCGCGACCAGCCGCGAGTCGTGCAGTGCGCCGATGCGGATGGCAAGGTCGAAACCGGAACTGATCAAGTCCTGCAACTCGTCTGTGAGATGCACGCTCAGGCGCACGCGCGGGTAGCGCGCCATGAACGCCGGCAGCAGCGGCGACACGTATTGCCGCCCGAAGGAAGCCGAGACAGTAAGGCGCAATGTGCCGGTCACGTCCGCGGCGCCCTGGCGCAGGCCCGACGTGAGCGCTTCCAGATCTTCCACCAGCGTACGCCCCTGCTCGGCCAGGGCCAGACCCTCCGGGGTGGGATGCAGGCGACGCGTGGTCCGATGCAGCAAGCGCACACCCAGATGCTGCTCCAGCCGCTTCAAGCGCTGACTGGCCACGGCGACGGAAAGGTCCAGACTGCGCGCGGCGGCGCTGATCGAGCCCTGGTCCAGCACGCGCATGAACAGAACGAGGTCGCCGACGCGATCCATATTTTCAACGTTTCATTGAAAGTTATTCATCATCTTGGCGGTTTTTGCAGAAGATGCAAGCGCCTACGCTGCACTGCATCGTTTTCCCGACGGAGTCGCCGTATGGCCGCCAACCCTTCCCGCTCCATGCCGCTGGCGCTCTACGCGCTGGCCGCCGGCGCCTTCGGCATCGGCACCACCGAGTTCGTGATCATGGGCTTGCTGATCCAGGTGGCGGCCGACCTGAAAGTAACCATCGCCACGGCGGGCTTGCTGATTTCCGGCTATGCGTTGGGCGTATTCGTAGGCGCGCCGGTGCTTACCGTCGCCACCAGCCGCCTGCCGCGCAAGGCGGTGCTGATCGGGCTGATGGCGATCTTCACCCTCGGCAATGTGTGCTGCGCTATCGCGCCGAATTACGCGGTGCTGCTGCTGGCCCGCGTGATCACCTCGCTGGCGCACGGCACGTTCTTCGGTGTGGGTTCGGTGGTGGCCACCGGCCTGGTGGCGGCGGATCGGCGCGCCTCGGCCATCTCGGTCATGTTCACCGGCCTGACCATCGCCACGCTGCTGGGCGTACCGGCGGGTGCGTGGCTGGGCCTGCATTTCGGCTGGCGCTCGACGTTCTGGGCGGTTGCTGCCATCGGCATAGCAGCGATGGTGGTGATCGCAGCGCTGGTACCCGCCGGTCATGAGCATGGCAAGCGCATTGCGGTGCGCGACGAGATGCGCGCTATCGGCAATCCTTCCGTGCTGCTCGGTCTGCTGATGACGGTGCTTGGCTTTGCGGGCGTGTTCACCGTATTCACTTACATCCAGCCCATCCTGACCGAAGTGACCGGTTTCGCGCAGAGCGCCGTGTCGCCGATCCTGCTGGTGTTCGGCGTCGGTTTGATCGCGGGCAATCTGTTGGGCGGCAAGCTGGCCGATCGCCATCTGGTGCGTGCGCTGCTGCTGACGCTGGTAGCGTTGATCATGGTGCTTGGCGCGATGACGTTCGCGTTGCACAGCAAAGTGCTGGTGGTACTGTTCGTCGGCTTGCTCGGCATCGCTGCCTTCGCCACCGTGCCGCCACTGCAATTGTGGGTGCTGCATAAAGCCGACGACGCCAAGAGCCTCGCCTCCAGCTTGAACATTGGCGCCTTCAATCTCGGCAACGCGCTGGGCGCATGGCTCGGCGGCGTCGTGGTGGCACGCGGCCCTGGTCTCGGCGCGTTGACGTGGGTGGCGGCACTGATCACTTTCTCCGGCCTGTTGATCGCACTGTGGGCGCGGCAGCGTGATGCCAATCTCCAGCGGCTGCCTGCTGGCGCCTGCCCTAGCAGCGGCGTGTAAGCGCCCCGCTTCCATCGTTGACTGCATAAAAGGAACGATCATGAATTATCGACTGCTTGGTGCATCCGGTTTCAAAGTGCCGGTACTCGGTTTTGGCGCAGGCATGTTCGGCGGCAAAGGTCCGCTGTTCAGTGCGTGGGGCAATGCCGATACGGAAGAAGCGCGCCGCCTGCTCGACATCTGTCTGGAAGCCGGCGTGAATCTGTTCGACACGGCGGACGTCTATTCCGATGGCGCATCGGAAAGCATTCTCGGTGAAGCACTCAAAGGGCGTCGCGATCAGGCAACCATTTCCACCAAGCTAACGCTGCGCGCGGGCGATGGTCCGAATGATGTGGGCGCATCGCGACACCATCTCATCACCGGCGTCGAGCGCGCGCTCAAGCGCCTCAACACCGATTACATCGACCTGCTGCAACTGCATCACTTCGATGCGATGACGCCGGTGGAAAGCGTGATGCGCACGCTCGACGACCTGGTGCGCGCGGGCAAGGTGCGCTACCTCGGCGCATCGAACTTCTCTGGCTGGCAGCTGATGAAATCACAGGGCGTGGCGGATCGTTACGGCTACACACGCTTCGTCGCCAACCAGACGTACTATTCGCTGATCGGCCGCGATTACGAGTGGGAACTGATGCCGTTGGGACTGGACCAGGGCGTGGGCGCAGTGGTGTGGAGTCCGCTAGGCTGGGGCCGACTCACCGGCAAGATCCGTCGCGGCCAGCCTTTGCCAGAAGGTAGCCGCCTGCATGAAACGGCCGGCTTTGCACCCCCAGTGGACGAAGAACGGCTGTATCGCGTGGTCGATGCGCTGGACGAGATCGCCGCCGAAACCGACAAAACCGTACCGCAGATCGCGCTGAATTGGCTGCTGCAGCGTCCCACCGTATCGACTGTGCTGATCGGCGCACGCAATGAAGAACAATTGCGGCAGAACCTGGGCGCCATCGGCTGGACGCTCACGCGCGAACAAGTGATGCGACTGGATGCCGCCAGCGCCGTCACGCCGCCTTATCCCTATTACCCGTATTGGAACGGACAATTCGCCGAGCGCAATCCGCCGGCCATCCAGATCGCTTGAACCTCGCCTTGGGAGATATTCGCCATGAAAGCCGTCGGCCTCACCCGCTACCTGCCCATCGACGATCCGCAATCACTGATCGACGTCGACATAGCCAAGCCGGAAATCGGCGCGCACGATCTGCTGGTGCGCGTTGAAGCAGTATCCGTCAATCCCGTCGATACCAAACTGCGTGCGCCCAAGCCGCAGGTGGAATCACAACCACGCGTGCTCGGCTTCGACGCAGCCGGCACGGTGGAAGCGGTCGGCGCCGACGTCACCGGCTTCAAACCGGGCGATGAGGTGTACTACGCCGGCGACATCACCCGCCCTGGCAGCAATGCGCAATATCAAGCGATGGACGCGCGACTGGTGGCCCATCGTCCACGTCGGCTGGATGCAGCCGCAGCCGCCGCGCTGCCGCTGGTGACGATCACCGCGTGGGAGCTGCTGTTCCATCGCATGCCCTACGACCCAGAGCATGGCGGTGAAGGTAAGTCGCTGCTGGTGATTGCGGGCGCAGGCGGCGTGGGCTCGATCGCCATTCAATTGGCTCGGCGCGCAGGCTTCACCGTGATCGCTACCGCCTCGCGGCCGGAGACACAAGCATGGTGCCGCGCGATGGGCGCGCAGCACGTGATCGATCACCGGCAATCGCTTACCGCGCAGTTGAAAGCATTGGGCTTCAACGAGATCGACGCCGCCATCAACCTGGCCGATACTGCGCACTACTGGACCGAACTGGGCGAACTGCTGGCGCCACAAGGACACGTCGGCTTGATTGTGGAGCCGAAATCCCCGGTAAACATCGGCGATCCCTACAAGGCCAAGTGCATCGGCATCCACTGGGAGATGATGTTCTCGCGGCCCCGCTTCAAAACCGCGGACATGGCCGAGCAAGGTCGCATTCTCGCGCGCGTTGCCCAGTTGATCGATGAAGGCGAACTGCGTGGCATTCAGCGCGAAACACTAAGTCCGATCAATGCGGAAAACCTGCGCGAGGCGCATCGGCGACTGGAGTCTGGCAACACCATCGGCAAGTTGGTGGTGGCAGGTTGGTAATACAGGCCGAAGTAGCGCACCTGTAGCCCCGTCATTCTCGCGAAAGCGGAATGACGGACCCGGGCGCGGATCAATGCCTGAGTGGCTTTGCCTGCTCGCCTTTCTTTCCCAACTCTTCGAGCAAGGTCGACAGCTCCTCTTCACGTTTCATATTCAGACTCGCCGATTAGGAAAACGTGTAATCAAAAACATAAGAATGCTTTCCTTGTTCGATGTGAATCTGCATGGATCCGCTCAAGCCGGTCAATTCATCTGTGCCTGAATCCGGCACCACCGTGACCGATAGCTGCGGCACACCGCGATCCATGATGCCTTGATGCTGCAACACGAAGCTCCCTCGCTTGCCATGCACTGCGCCGGTCACACGCTCGATGGCCACATAGCCGGCCGAGCCTTGCACCTGTCCCATCGCCGAAAGCATTTCACCAAGACTGTTGGCTTCCAAGTCACCGTGAAATTGCTTGTCGATCGTCATCCGCCCCAGGCTGGCCTGCTCGATGCCAGGCGCCGGGGGTTGGGGTGTGAGCTTCACCTCGAAAGGTCCGCTTGCCTGCATAATGACTTCCTCCCATTCGCTTTCTCGCCATGACATTAGTACAACTGCATCCATGACGATTGGAAAAACGCGACAACGTAGCACTGCCTGAGCAAATCGGCATGAGCACCGACCAGGGCAAGCCTCGCGGCGTATTACACCAACGCTTGGAACATGGCGAATTTCAACATGCCCGTCGCGCACCCTCACCCGCCCTTGCAAGCCTGGTCGAGCATTACTGGCATGTCGCTTGGGATCTGCGCGGCTTGCCTGTGCAGCGACAGGAAACGCTGCCCCACCCGAACGTGCAGTTCGTGATCGAACCGGGATTGACGGCCATCTATGGTGTGCACACGAGGCGCTTCATTCGTCTGCTCGAAGGACAGGGCAGCGTATTCGGTATCAAGTTCAGGGCCGGGGGCTTTTTCCCCTTCTACCGCACGCCAGTATCCGGTCTCATGGACCGCTCCCTGGACCCTTCGCAGATTTTTGGTACCCATGCTGCTCGTTTCGAGAAAGACATACTTGCCATCGATAGTATCGATACCATGTCGAGCGCTGCGGAACGGCTGTTACTGAGCCATCTGCCGCCCGAGGATCCAAATGTCGCGCGTATCAGCATGTGGGCGGCCGATATCGCCTCGGACCGCAGTCTGACTTCGGTCGACGAGCTCGCCTCGCGGACCGGGCTCACCAAGCGCGCGTTGCAGCGATTGTTCAACCAGTATGTTGGCATCGGCCCTAAGTGGATGATCAATCGCTACAGGCTGCACGAGGCCGTTGCCCAGCTGCAGGCAGGTATTCCCATTGCTTGGACGGAATTAGCACTTGAACTGGGATATTTCGACCAGGCCCATTTCATTCGTGACTTTCGCAAAATGATAGGTCGTAGTCCCGCTGAATATGCGCGTGACCAAGGCAAATCTACCGAGGAAAGCTGATCATCCTGGGCAGCAAAGGCTCCCAGTTGTCCATCGTGGCTTCTCCTTCCGGCACGCTTTTCGAAGTCACATGCTGTTCGAAGTCACCACGATGGACCCATCCATGCATCGAATGCTCGACTAACTTATCGCACAAGGTGGAAAGACGCGCCCGCTCTTTTCATAGAGGAACGCCGACAATCGTAAGCGTGCTGGTACCCGTGGCACTCGTCACCCCCTTGATGCAACCGTTTTGGACGACTGCCGCCAGGCCCGGGAGTATATACGTCCCCACGACCGCAGCCCCCTTAAATCGGCCTCCCGTAATGCTCCCATTTGCTGCCGCAACAACGAGATTGCCATCCTCATCCGTTACGGCGGGCGTGAAGGTATACGTGCTTGTGTCACCGTTATTCCATTGGATCGTCCATGTAATAGGAGGAGAGGTCATGGACAACAGGGACTGACAATCGAACTGGACCTGGAAGGTGTTTGTCGAAGATGCATTGGCGAGAATATTCAGCGGATCCAAGGCATTTACACACGTCCAGTTGCTCTGCGTGGAAACCGTTACCGTTTCCAGCGCATTCGTCACGCCTGGCGTCCACGTCGCAGAATGACCTCCAACGCATTGAAGTGTCGCCAAGCCTTGCGCGTGCACCTGGCTGCTCGTCGTTTCCACGCCTATTGCCAAAAGGATAGGCACGAACAACGACAGCATGATCCGGAACGTTCGCCGTACACTTGTCACATTTTGCGTAGACATAGTTGCCTCCTAAGCTTAGGTGGCCATGCGGGTGAATCTGGACGGCTGCCTGTACACGTCGCCGATGACGCGTTTGCAGCCATATCTGATTCGTTCGGTAAATCCCCTGGGTAACCTAGGTAGAAATCGAGGCACCCAACTCTGCTGTGTACGCCCGGAGCTGTAGCACGGCAGTGAAACTCCCGTCGCCATGCATTGATGTGACTAAAGCAACCCGGGACACTTTTCCATCCGCATCTCGCAAATATTTATGCGACCTATGCGGAAATCCACGTCACATCGGCCTGTTTCCTCGGGCCTCTTCTTCATGATCTCGGTCGTGCAATTGACGTATTGGCCATCAATCACGACTAGCCTATCGCGATACGTCACGATGCTCAGATACGTGCTTGCGCACCATTCACGTCAGTCTGTCCACCGCTCAACCAAGCGCTCGCGGAGGCAAGTTCGCCCGTGAGGAATCCACCGAGTGCCGATGCGTCATAAGCGTTTTCCCAATGCTCGACAATTCGCCCGTTTCGGAAACGCCATAACCCACAGAACGGCATGCCGACAGCACTTCCATCATGGTGCGCTCGCAACACACCGAGCACGGCGCCGAAATAATCGTTAGCGATGATGTGCTGGACATCCATATGCAATGTTTCGCCAGTAAGCCGGATGAGACTGAGTTCCTTATCGAGTACGGCTTTCTTTCCAACGACTTGAGCGGGTCCGCCCGACGCACCGCGATCCGCGGTGTGAAGCACGATGTCATCGTCGCAGAACTCCGCGATACGACGGAGATCAGCATAGACGATACTAAGCGTTGCAACATTTGAATGAGAACCAAGCATGTTCGTAGCTCCTGTATTTGACGAATGACATTGTTGGTCCGCTTCTCCTAGCGCTTGTGACCGATCACCGCGCCATTGGCTGCTGGCGCATCAAAGCGGATCACTTCGATATCGACGAATCCAACGCTTGTGAGCCAAGCGGCGTACTCGGCGGTGGTGTAATTTCTTCCCCAAGTCTCGATAAGCATGTTTAGACTCATCAAGGCCGCATCGACGGGACCATCCTTGGAGTCATCAACAAGCAAGTCGGAAATGATGAGCCGACCACCCGGCGGCAAGGCGTCATAGCATTTGCCGATGATGGCCATACAGTCGGCCTCCGCCCAATCGAGCAATATTTTCGATAGCAGAATGGCGTCGTGACCTGAAGGCAGCTTCGCATCCTTTAGGAAGTCGCCCTCTGCGAGACGAATTCGATCGGCCAGCCCGGCTTGCTCGATCTTTTTCTTCGTCAACGCGCAAACGAAATCGAGGTCGTATACCGTCGCTTCCAACTGTGGAAAGCGATTGCATAACGTGATGTCGTTGGCTGCCCCGCCTCCGCCTACATCAAGCAGCTTCTTGATACTAGAAAAGTCGACCGCCTCCGCCAGCACCCATGACGTTGTAATGGACAATGCGTACATGGCCTCCCAGAACGTCGCGAGCAATGTCGGATCTTCACCGTCGAAGAGCGACGTCTGCCGATCTGGATCCCAAGTGAGCGGACGATTGGTGCGCAAAGCGTCCTTCAGATGCATCCAAGCCGGATACTCGCGGCGATCAGCCATCTCGATCCAGCCCCCGAAATAAAGAGGCTTGCCGCGCACCAGATACTCTTCCGACAAGGGAGAATTGGCGTAATGCTCACCGTGCCGTTCCAACAACCCTAACGCGGCGCATGCGGTAAGCAGCATCTCAGCAGGGCGGAGCGCCATGCCGTACTGCGCCGCACACTCGTCGATGGTGATGCCGGAAGTACCGGACAAACAGGTAAACAGCTGAAGCTCATGCGCAGTCGATAGGGTTTTGGATGCCCAAAATCCTGTGACCAAGGCCATAAGAGGCTTCGCACCCTGCCCTGCCGAATGGCGGCGGCGACTTGCAGTGCTCGCATGCTTATCGAGAGATGTGACTGACATGAGTCTTGGCTCCTGTCGCGAGGTTGGGTATGTGACGATCAGGCCGCCAGGTAGGCAGGTTCGCCCGATCAACAGCTGCCGTGATCGCGGCGATTTCTGCCGCGTGGAAATCAATGCTTGCCGCCTTGGCGTTCTCGTCAAGGTGAGCGATGGACGTGCTTCCGGGAATCAGCAAGGTATTCGGCGCATGTTGCAACAACCAAGCGAGCGCAAGCTGCGAAGCCGTCACACCATATCGTTCGGCTATCGGACCCAGCGGACTGTCGCTACCGACAAGGCCACCGTGCCCCAATGGGAACCATGGAACGAAAGCGATACCATGCTTCTGCGTGTACTGAAGCGTGTCTTCGTCAGCGCGATCGGCAATGTTGTAGAGATTTTCGATAGCGACGATGTTGGCGGTACGACGCGCATCGATCAGCTGTTCAATGCTGACGCCCGGCTGGTTGGACAATCCGATGTGATGAATCTTTCCCTGCTGCTGCAGCCTGACAAGCTCGCCCAATGACTCGGAAAGAGGCACCATGGGATCAATGCTGTGCAACTGGTAGAGACTGATGCGTTCCACACCCAGACGACGCAGACTCATCTCCACTTGCTGCCGTAAATATTTGGGGTAATTGATCGGCTCGATATAGGGGGCGCCCGGCGCTCCATGAATCCAATCATTGGGGCCGCTGCGTAACATGCCACCCTTGGTCGAGATAACCAGATCTTTGGGATAGGGATGCAAAGCCTTGCGAAGGATTTCCTCATTGTCGCCAGGGCCATAAGCGTCGGCGGTATCGATGAAATTGACGCCCAGATCATGTACTGCATGACGCAGCACGCGAATAGCATGTTCTGGATCGGCTGGCGGTCCCCACATGCCGTACCCAGTCAGATGCATGGCGCCGTATCCAAGGCGGTTGACGATCAGGTCGCCGCCTAGCGACCATTGTCTGGAAGTGACCTTGGTATAAGTAGCCGTCATGACACTATCTCCTCAGTGTGAGTTGTCGTCGTAGTCAAGGGCATTGAAACCGGACTGGTCCACTTGCCGAGAGTGATTTCCGCCGTGATTCCCGGTCCGAAACCAGCAACGATGCCGCGCGCACCCTCGCGCACAGCGCCGGCCTCGAACATCCGACGCGCCGCATCCAGCACGACAACGGATGCCACATTTCCATACTCGGTGAGCGTGGCTCTGCTGTACGCAAACATTTCCGGCGCAACGCCCAGGAAGTGCGAAAGATCATCGAGAATGCGCGGGCCGCCAGCATGGATGATGTAAAAATCCAGCGCCTCCGCATCCCACCCGTATTGCCCGGCGACGGAACGAAGTTCCGGAGCGAGTTGCTCCATCGTGCCCGGCACTCGCTTATCCAGTCGGAAGTGAAAGCCCGTGGCCTTCACCACGTACGAAATCCAATCCTCCGTGCCAAGCACCAAGCGCGTTCCATTGCCTGTGAGATGTATGCCTGTACCGCCTACCCCACGCACCACGGCGGCAGCCACGGCATCACCGAATAGACCATTGGAAAGAAGATTGCCAACGCTGAGATCAGTAGGTTGATAACAGAGCGAACAAAATTCGCAGGCCACGATCAGTACGTTGGCTCCCGGGTACGCCAGGCAAAAATCGTGAGCACGATTGATGGCTGCTCCGCCCGCAGCGCAGCCGAGCTGCGCAATCGGCAACTGTCGTGTGTCGCTGCGGAAGCCTAATTCGTTGATCATCCAAGCGATCAACGACGGCATCGTAAATCCGGTGCATGAAACGAAAACGATGGCGTCAATCTGATCCACAGCAAGTTGTGCATGAGCCAGCGCTTTCTTGATCACGGCCGGTAGCCGCGCCTTCGCTTCGCGCACGTAGACAAGGTTCCGCACCTCGAAGCCGGGATGACGCAGCGTTTCTTCGATCGTCTGCACTAGATGTCGCTGATTAACCCTGGTGTTTTTTATTAGACGAAGCACAAGCGGAAGTTGTTCATGATCCGCATGAAGCGCACGCGCCAGCGCCAAGGTTTCCCGCAGACTGATGGTATGTTCGGGGACAGCTACCGCCGGGCGGCAAAGTGTCGGCATCTCACTCTCCCTATCGTGGAGACGCATATGCACGTGCAAGGAGATTCCTTGCCGTGTACATCAGTGACTGATCAGAGAATTGTTATCGGTATTGCGTAGCAGTGCTGCACATGCATTCGCCAATCATCACAGCCTTCCAAGTGAAGCCTTACGAAGCATGAGAAATGAACGGAGAAGGCCCGCAGGCGGCTGCATGCGCATGCGCTCTTTTGGAACGTCGCGCATTCCGCTGGATGTTTTAGGCAATTCAAGAACACTTTCCGACTGATGAATGCTCTGACGCTTCGGCCGGCCAGATTCGATACTTACAAGGAGCGCATCGACAGTTTCCGGTCGGCTGATATCGATCCAGTGGTAACACATGGATGCCCCCTTTGTGCCTAGTGAAGCGATGAAACACTAAACAGGATAGACATCGGTATAACGTCGAAAATGTTGCGCGTGCATTAGCGACGAATCAAATCGTTCTTCACTCCATCGGATTTGATACGTGCATCAACTTTTCTCTTTTTTCAATTAACGCAACCTGGTCCTGTTATGAAAACTGACGCGGGTGAATGCGTTCCACGTTCCGTCTCGACGCTCATGCAAGCATGCAGGAGATGTTTTGGCACAAACGATATGTATGTCATCGCTGGGCATGCCGCCAGATAATATTCAACCAAAAGGTTGACATCCATCGGACATCGGCATAAATTCAACCTTATGGTTAAATATAACTCTGCCCAGCTCGACGACGTTTTCCAGGCGCTGGCTGATCCCACGCGACGCGCCATGCTCGGCAGTCTCACCAAGCAACCACTTAGCGTAGGCGAACTGGCCGAACCGTTCGACATGTCGCTGGCCGCCGCCTCCAAGCACATCAAGCTGCTGGAGCGCGCCGGCCTGATCGAGCGCAACGTGCAAGGCCGTACGCATCTATGCCGGTTGAATGCCCAGCCGATGCATGCGGGCATGGAGTGGCTACGTCATTACGAACAGTTTTGGACGCAAAAGCTGGATGCGCTCGAAGCGCTACTGCGCGCTGAAGACGAAACGGCCGGCAAAAAGTCCGCGCGCAAAAAACCGCACCGCAGGCGGTGAATCTCGCGGCGCCCCTCATCGACCAAGCAGGAGATTCTCATGAACGACTACGGCGTTGTCACCGAACCCACTTCGATACGCTTCGAGCGTCTGCTGCCCGGCCCCATCGAGCGCGTGTGGAGCTATCTCACTGATTCGGAAAAGCGTGGCCAATGGTTTTCGTCTGGCCTGATCGAAGCCAAGGTCGGCGGAAAGACCGAGCACGTGTTCAACAACAGCAAGCTGACCAAGCACGACGATCCCGCGCCCGAGAAATATGCAAGGCATGGCGGCGAAGTGCGCATGTATGGCCGCGTGCTCACTTACGAACCGCCGCGCCTGCTGGCATACACATTCGGTAGCACCGAAGATGGCGACGCTGGATCGGAAGTACGCTTCGAACTCACACCACGCGGCGATCAAGTGCTGCTGGTACTTACCCACACGCGCCTTGCTTCCTATGACGCGCTGATCGGCGTAGCCGGCGGCTGGCATACGCATCTGGGCATCCTGGCCGATCGTCTCCGCGGCATCGAGCCGCCGGGGTTCTGGAAGACGCATGCGCGGATGGAGAGCGAATATCAGGCGCGTATTCCCCGGCCAGATTGAAATCCCTTCTACGGCGAAGTTGTTTGAAGAATCGCAGATTGGACTTTTCGCGAGCCTACCCCTCTCCCCAGCGGGGAGAGGGAGCTGTTATCGCGCATCACGCCTTGTGATAAACCTCAGCACCTTGCGCGCGGAATTCGGCGGCTTTTTCGGCCATCCCTTCGTCCAGTGCCGCCGTTTCGTCGACACCATGCTCGGCGGCGTAATCACGTACGTCCTGGGTGATTTTCATCGAGCAGAATTTTGGTCCACACATGGAGCAGAAGTGGGCGGACTTGTGCGCGTCCTTGGGCAAGGTCTCGTCGTGGAATTCCTTTGCCTTTTCCGGATCGAGGCCGAGGTTGAACTGGTCGTCCCAGCGGAATTCGAAACGTGCCTTGCTTAGCGCGTTGTCGCGAACCTGTGCACCAGGATGGCCTTTGGCAAGATCGGCGGCGTGCGCGGCGATCTTGTAGGCGATGATGCCATCGCGCACGTCCTGCTTGTTGGGCAGGCCGAGGTGTTCTTTCGGCGTGACGTAGCAGAGCATGGCGGTGCCGAACCAACCGATCATCGCGGCGCCGATGGCGCTGGTGATGTGGTCGTAACCGGGTGCGATGTCGGTGGTGAGTGGCCCGAGCGTATAGAACGGCGCCTCGTGGCACTTCTCGAGCTGACGCTCCATGTTTTCTTTGATCAACTGCATCGGTACATGGCCGGGGCCTTCGATCATCACCTGCACATCGTGTTTCCAGGCAATCTGGGTGAGCTCGCCCAACGTATCGAGTTCGCCGAACTGCGCCGCGTCGTTCGCATCCGCCACACAACCCGGACGCAAACCGTCGCCCAGGCTGAAGGACACGTCGTACGCCTTCATGATGTCGCAGATGTCCTCGAAGTGCGTGTAGAGGAAATTTTCCTTGTGATGTGCCAGGCACCATTTGGCCATGATCGAGCCGCCGCGCGAAACGATGCCGGTGACGCGCTTCGCCGTAAGCGGCACAAAGCGCAGCAGCACGCCGGCATGGATGGTGAAGTAATCCACGCCCTGCTCGGCCTGTTCGATCAGCGTGTCGCGGAACAACTCCCAGGTAAGGTCTTCGGCCACGCCGCCCACTTTTTCCAGCGCCTGGTAGATCGGCACGGTGCCGATCGGCACCGGCGAATTGCGGATGATCCACTCGCGCGTTTCGTGGATGTTCTTGCCGGTGGAAAGGTCCATCACCGTGTCGCCGCCCCAGCGGATCGACCACACCAGTTTTTCCACTTCCTCGGCAATGCCGGAACTCACGGCGGAGTTGCCGATGTTGGCGTTGATCTTGGTGAGGAAGTTGCGGCCGATGATCATCGGCTCGCTTTCCGGATGGTTGATGTTGGCGGGAATGATGGCGCGGCCGCGCGCCACTTCGT
This sequence comes from Dyella humi, assembly GCF_044904605.1. Taxonomy (NCBI): domain Bacteria; kingdom Pseudomonadati; phylum Pseudomonadota; class Gammaproteobacteria; order Lysobacterales; family Rhodanobacteraceae; genus Dyella; species Dyella humi. The sequence goes on along the minus strand of NZ_JADIKI010000023.1, from coordinate 2,085,593 downwards.
CGCGCACGAATTCCGGCGTGATCAGCCTCGGCAGCGATGCACCGAAGGATTCGCCCGGGTGCTGCTTGCACAGGGCGCTGCCTTGCAGTGCTTCGATCCGCTGGTTCTCACGGATGGCGATGTATTCCATCTCCGGCGTGACGATGCCGCGGCGCGCGTAGTGCATCTGCGTGACGTTGGCGCCGGGCTTGGCGCGTAGCGGCGCGCGCGTGTGACCGAAGCGTACGGTATCGAGTTTCGCATCGGCGGCACGTTCGCGGCCGAAGGCGGAGGTGAGTCCGGACAGCTGCTCTACGTCGCCGCGCTCCGTGATCCAAGGTGCGCGCAACGCAGGCAAGCCGGCGACCAGGTCGACGGTGTAAGCCGGATCGGTATACGGGCCGGAGGTGTCATAGACGGTGATGGCCGGATTGCCCTCGCCGCCGAACAGCGTGGGCGTCTGCGCCTGTGTAATTTCGCGCATCGGCACTTTCAGATCGGGCCGGCTGCCCTGCACGTGGATCTTGCGCGAACCCGGAATGGGACGGGTCACGGCTTCGGAGAGTTCTTGCGCGGCGCGTACAAGATCGGAGGGCAAGGCATTCATCGGCATTCGTCCTTCTGGTATCCACATCTGGCGTGGAGGTCGTGCGGAACACCCGCACAGGATCGAAGCGACGGCGCCAACGCACGGTACTGCTCCGTGCGGCGAAGCTCCCTACACCGGTGCTAACCGGATCAGGTTCGAAGGGACTCTCTCAGCCGACATGTGGTCGGCACCCCCGCTTCCTACTAACTAACCACCCTTTCAGGCCCCGCTATTTGAACACGAAGCGGGGTGATAAACGAGTGAGATGCAACTTAACCGCGCGGGGCATACGCCCGCAAAAACATAGCCACACCCGCGCGGGCGTTTTCTTCTACTTCTTTGGCATAGGCCTGCGCGCAATCGGCGCAACCGAACATGCGGCGCATCATCATGTCGCCCTTGATCAGCGAGATGAACTGCACGCCGGCACGCGGCACGTCGGCGATGTCGAGTTTGCCGGCGTCGACCGCCTGCTGCAGCATGCGTTCCAATAGCGCGCGCGTGCGCATGGGGCCTTCTTCCCACATCAGCTTGCCGAAGCGGGGATTGCCCTGGCGGCAATCGCTGAGAATGGCGCGGAACGTGCCGACGGTTTCCGGATCGCAATCCAGATGGGCGTGAATGAGGGCGATGCGGTTGAGGATGTCGCCTATGTCGGCGGTGGGATCGAACTGGTAGGTTTCTTCGGGCAGAAGGTCCTGGATGCGCGAACGGATGACTTCGCGGAACAGGTTGTCCTTATCGCCAAAATGACTATAGACCGTGAGCTTGGATACGCCCGCCTCTGCAGCGATGGCATCCATGCTGGTGCCGGCGAAGGCGTTGCGTATGAACAGAGCCTTGGCGGCGTCCAGAATGGCCGCGCGCTTTTCCATGTCCTTAGGGCGGCCTGGCCCATGCGGCTTGGTTAGCGGGATCGAGTTCATGGATGCACCTTCACAAATCAAATAACCCAATTTATTATACGGGCCGGTTTACTTATTTTCTGAATGATACCGAATATTTCGGCCGATGTGCGCAACTATCCCAGAAATGGCGCTCAGCGCGCCCTACCGCAAGATCCAACGCCTGCTTTCGGAGTGGCTGGAAGGCGGCCGGACAGCGCGCAGACAGGTCTTCGCGATCCGTGCCACCATCGCGGCGTTGGATGCGCTGGATCGGCACCGCCTGTCCCGCTGGCTGGCTTGGTGGTGCGTGGCGGCGGCAGGTCGGGGAAAGTGGATGCTCGGACGCATCGAACGACTGGATCCCGCGCTCGGCGCGAGCACCGAGGCGGCACTTTCGGGCTTGCCTTTCGGGGTCGATGCGAGCGTTGTTCGTCATCATCGGAAAAGCGCGTAAGTGTCCGCGGACACAGGACATTGCATGACTTACGTCAGGTCATCGCGATGACTTCCGGCACTTCGTGCGAAGCATGATGCAACGCAACCTTACCATTGTCGAAACAGGGTCTAAACGCTTATCCTTTTTGACCTTTTTTCGATCCACATAGGCTTGTTTTCCATGGCGATGAACTTCGATCAGGCGCGTCAAAACATGGTTGAGAACCAGGTGCGCCCCTGGGAGGTGCTGGATGGCCGCGTGCTCGACGTGCTGCGCCACGTCCGCCGCGAGGATTTCGTCCCATCCGAGCATCGCCAGCTGGCCTTCGCCGATCTGTGCCTGCCGCTCGGGCACGGCGAAGTGATGATGAAGCCGATCATGGAAGGCCGCGTACTGCAGGCGCTGGAGTTGAAACCCGAAGACAGCGTGCTGGAAATCGGCACCGGTTCGGGCTTTCTCACCGCTTGCCTGGCCAAGCTCGCCGCGCAGGTCACCAGCGTGGACATCCATGCGGACTTCACCGCTATCGCCGGCGAGCGCCTCAAGGCCGCTGGCATCAGCAACGTGCAATTGCTGACAGGCGAGGCCGTTTACGACTGGCAGCCTCAAGGCACGTTCGATGCCTTAGTTGTCACCGGTGCCGTCTACCGTATCCCTGACCGTTTCCTCGGCTGGCTCAAGCCCGGCGGCCGGTTGCTTGCCGTTCGCGGCGAGTCGCCGGTGCAGCAGGTAGTGGTGCTCACGCACGAAGGCAACGGCCGTTATCGCGAGGAAAGCCTGCTCGAGACAGATCTTCCCTATCTCGCACACGCCGCACCTCCTCGCCGTTTCGTTTTTTGAACCTGCTCCGATCCCGAACTCTACGAGGCGAACCCATGCGCTTGAAGCTTCTGACCCTTGCCCTGTCCCTGGCTGCAGTTTCGCTGCCCAGCTACGGCGAGGATTTGCTGGATGCATACCGTCAGGCGCGTGCGAACGACCCTGTGCTAGCACAGGCCGACGCCACCCGTCTTGCTGTCCACGAAAACGTTCCGCAGGCGCGCGCCCTGCTGCTGCCACAAATCAACGCCGGCATGAGCCTGCAGCAGCAGACCATCACCGGCAGCAGCAGTCTCAGCCAGATCGGCTTGAACTCGGGCCATGAGCGCACGCGCTCGATTTCGGCGAGCGTGGACCAGACCATCCTCAACCTGTCCGACATCGCCAGCCTGCAGGCCGCGCACTCGACCTCCGATGCGCAGGAAAAAACCTATGATGCCGCCGCGCAGGAATTATTCGTGCGTGTGGCCAGCGCCTACTTCACCGTGTTGAACGATGAGGAGCAGGTCTCCTACGCCAAGGCCAACGAAGAAGCCTTTCGCGTCACCTACGACCAGGCCGAGCAGCAGTACAAGGTAGGCATCGCTGCTGTCACCAACGTGTACCAGGCCAAGTCGTTCTACGAGGCCGCCAAGGCAACTACGGTCACGAACGAGAACACATTGGCCAACGATCGCCAGGCGCTGAGCGTGATCACTGGTAAACCGACCGGTGACCTGAAGAAACTGCGCCCCGAGCTGCCCATGGATCCGCCCACACCAGCCGATCCGCAGTCCTGGGTGGACACCGCGATGAAAAACAGCCCTACCCTGGCGTCAGCGCAGCTCTCCGTCGATGCGGCCGAGCACTCCATCAACGCGGCCCGTGCCGGCCATCTGCCCACCATCACCGCCAGCCTTACCCGCGCCAAGAGCACCTCCTGGCTGGAGAACGGCAGCTACAACGTGGCCGGCAACGGCCGTTATGGCAACACGATCGGCGTCACGCTGTCGGTGCCGATCTTCTCCGGCGGCGCCACCCAGTCGAAGGTGCGCCAGTCGATCGACCAGCGCGATGAAGCGCAGGATTCGCTGGAGCTGACCCGTCGCCAAGTCACGCAGAACACGCTGAACTACTACAACTCGGTGCTGGCCGGCATCAGCGAAGTGGAATCGGGCAAGGCGGCGGTGGACTCCGCGCAGAAAGCTGTGGATGCCACCAGGGCCGGTTTCCAGGTGGGTACGCAGATCATGCTGGACGTGCTGACTTCCATTCAGCAGCTCACCCAGGCGCAGAGCACCTACTCGGTCGCGCGTCATCAGCTGGTGCTCAACCGCCTGCTGCTGAGGCAGTCGGCCGGCACCATCGATTACAACGATCTCGAATACATCAATTCGCTGCTGCAGTAACTGACGTCGATTCGATGCATCAAAAAAGGCCGGGGCATCCCGGCCTTTTTTATTCCTGCAACATCCGGTCGATCAGCAACATCACGCGCCCCACCGCGCCGCGCTCGCTGTCGAACACCACGCGCGCCTGATGCCCCATCTGCTTGCAGCGCGCTTCATCCTGCAACAGTTCAAGCACTTCGCCTCCCAGCGCGTCGCTCTGCAGCACGCGCTTTGCGCCGCCGCCGCGAATTAGCGTCAGCGTGATCTCCTCGAAATTGAAGGTGTGCGGCCCCACCAACACGGGCCGGGCCAATGCCGCCGGTTCGAGTACGTTGTGACCGCCAATCGGCACCAGGCTGCCGCCCACGAAGGCCAGGTCGGAGGCCGCGAAGAAGGGCATCAGTTCACCCATCGTGTCGATCAGGAACACCTGATGCGATTCGCCTGGCACACGGTCGGTGCTGCGCATAGCCATGGTGAAGCCGATGCTGCGCACCGAGTGCTCGACCAGGCGGAAGCGCTCGGGGTGGCGCGGCGCAATCAGCAGCAGGGCGTCGGGCAGCCGCTTGAGCACATCCAGATGCGCCTCCAGCACCGCCAGTTCCTCGCCTTCATGCGTGCTGGCGGCGATCCATACCGGGCGCAGGCGTCCCCATTGCTGACGGAACGCCTCGCCATCTTCCACCGCGCCCTCCGGCACGGGCATGTCGAATTTCAAGTTGCCGCTGACGGTGACCAGAGCCGGATCGGCGCCCAGCAATCGATAGCGCGCCGCATCGGTGCGCGATTGCGCCGCGATCTGCCGCACGCAGCGCAAGGCCGAGCGCAGCAGGGCGCGCATCGGCGTATAGCCGCGCAACGAGCGGCCGGATAGGCGTGCGTTGACGATCATCAACGGAATCCCGCGCCGGTAGCAGCCGAAATACAGGTTCGGCCAGATCTCCGTCTCCACAATCAGCGCCAGCCGCGGCCGCACCTGCTGCAAGAAACGGTGCACGGAAAACGGCAGGTCGTACGGCAAGTACACATGAAACACGCTGTCGCCGAACAACTGCTGCACGCGCGCCGAGCCGGTCGGCGTAACGGTGGTGACCACCAGCGGCGCATTGGGATAGTCCTCGCGCAACGCCTTGATCAACGGCTCGGCCGCGTTCACCTCACCCACCGATACGGCATGCACCCAGATGCTGCCGCGCAGATCCGGCGCCTTGAAGATGCCGAAGCGCTCCGGCCAACGCTGGTGATAGTTGCCGTAGCGCATCCCGCGCGTCAGCAGCCGCATCACGATCAGCGGCGTGGCGAGGTACATCAGGAGGGTATAGAGATAGCGCAACGTACATTCCCGTCTTAGGACGCGGAAGTATACGGGTGCATGCCCTCAATGCCCCGAAGAGAAGATGGAGAGGAGGAGAGGGAAAGCACCTGTACCGCTACAATCGCCCGAATGCCCGGAACACCCTTTCCCCCATTCACCCGCTCCCTGCTCTCCCCCCGCCTGTGGCCCGCGTGGCTCGGCGTGGGTGTGATGAAGCTCATCGCCATGCTGCCGTTTCCGGCGCTGATAGGTCTTGGGCGCGCGCTGGGCTGGATGATCGAACGCTTTCCTTCGCCACGGCGCAAGGTGGCGGCCACCAATATCGCGCTGTGCTTTCCCGAGCTCGATGCCGAGACCCAGGCCGCGCTGGTGGATGCGCATCTGCGCGACATCGGCCTGATGTTGATCGAGTTCGCGCTGGGCTGGATGGGTTCCGAGCGCGCTATCGAGAACATTCCGGTGACCGTCGAAGGGCTGGAGCACCTGGAAGCCGCGCACGCCGAGGGCCGCGGCGTGCTGCTGGTCGGCGGGCATTTCTCGCACCTGGAGCTCTGCGCGCGCCTGGTTTCACAGCGCATCCGCATCGCCGGCATGTACCGGCGCATGGACAACCCGGTGTTCGAGTGGACGGTACTGCGCGCGCGCCTGGGCTATGCGCGCGCGATGTTCGACAAGGACGACATCCGCGGCACGGTGAAATACCTGCGCGGCGGCGGCACGCTTTGGTACGCGCCCGATCAGGACATGCGTAGCAAGGACAACGCTTTCGTACCGTTCTTCGGCATCACTGCGGCCACCATCACCGCCACGCATCATCTGGCGCGCATGTCGCATTCGGTGGTGGTGCCGTTCTTTCATCGGCGCCTGCCCGGCAGCCAGGGCTACGCGCTGCGCCTGGGCGCGCCGTTGGAAAACATGCCAAGCGCGGATGCCGAAGCCGATACCGCACTTGTCAACCGATGCATCGAAGAGATGGTGCGCGAGGCACCGGAGCAGTATCTGTGGGTGCACAAACGCTTCAAGACACGTCCGGAAGGGTATCCGCCGATCTATTGAACTGCGACGACAGGCTGACGTCAGCCTTGGCCGGTACATAGGCGTATTGGCTTTTTGTCGCGCCTCTCGCCATGCCCCACTACTGCCCACCCAGCCGGCCGAGCCATCGTCTGGCACCGCTGACTGCCGTAAAATCCTGCACACGGCAGACAAGGAGCGCTGCATGACCACGCAGGAAAGGCAGCAGGCGCCGGCTTGCCCGATCTTCATGTACCACAACATCGGCCGCGCCCCGCGTGACCTCAAGCGCTGGCGCAGCCTGTACGTGAGCCCGGGTGCATTCGCGCGGCAGTTGTGGCTGCTCAAGCGCCTCGGCTACCAGGGTCTGTCCATGTCCGACGCGATGCCCTACCTGCGCGACGAACGGCGGGGCCGCATCGCGGTGATCACGCTGGACGACGGCTACGTCGACAATCTCCAATCCGCGCTGCCGGCGCTACAGCGCTACGGCTTCACTGCTACCTGTTATGTCGTGAGCGGCAGCATCGGCCGCTACAACAACTGGGATGCCGAAAAACTCGGCATTCAGAAGCCCTTGATGACGCCCGCGCAATTGCGCGCCTGGCATGAGGGCGGCATGGAGATCGGCGCACACACGCGCAGCCATCCGCACCTTACACAGTGCAACGATGCGCAACTGCATGATGAAATCGCCGGCAGCAAGGCCGATCTGGAAGACGTGCTTGGCGCACCGGTCACGCAGTTCTGCTATCCGTACGGCGACATGGACGATCGCGTAGCCGACGTGACGCGCGGGGCAGGTTATGCCGCCGCCACCACCACCCGACGTGGACGCGCCGTCATCGGCATGAATCTCTGGCGCCTGCCGCGCGTGCAAGTCGCGCGTCATCACATCCTGCCGCAATTCGCCATGCGCGCATTCACCGATTACGAAGATAAGCGCGGCCAAAGCGGACGCTCGAGCGACTACGCATGAAATTCCTTTTCGTCGGCACCAATCCGGAAAACACCGGCGCCGCCACGCATTTCGTCGCGCTCGCACAGGCGATGGTGGAAGCAGGCCATCAGGTCAGCGCCGTGGTATATCCCAACGGACTGATCGCCAATGCCCTCGCCAAATCCGGCGCGCGGCTCTATTTTGCGAAATTCCGCAACGTGTTCGATCTGCGCGGCTACTTCGCCACGTTCAAAGCTGCACGCGAACTACGTCCCGATTGGCTGGTGGGCAACTTCGGCAAAGAATACTGGCCGCTGATCCTGGTGAGCCGCCTGCTGGGTATCCCGGTGGCGCTGTTCCGCCATCGCACGCCGCCGATGGGGCGTGTGTCGGGCTATTTGGTGCCGCGCTTGGCGCAGCGCTTTTTCGCTGTCTCCAGCCATGCGCGACAGGCTTATCTCGAGCGCGGCGTACCGCCGCAACTGGTACGCGTGCTGTACAACCCCGTGAACATGCAGTGGTGTAAACCCGACGCGCAACAACGCAGCGAAATTCTGCACCAGCTAGGCATTCCGCAGGATGCGATCGTGATCGGCTACTTCGGTCGCATCCATCACAGCAAGGGCATCTTCACTCTGCTCGAAGCCCTCGATGGCGCGATGCCCCAGGAATCGCGCCTGCATTGCCTATGGCTGGGCCATGGCCCGGATGTACAGCAACTGGGCGAGAGCATCGAAGCCGGCACCTTTGCGCATCGCCATCATATGCTGGGCTGGATTGACGACGTGCATCCTTACTACAGTGCAATCTCGATGCTGGCGTTTCCCTCGATCGCTACCGAAACCTTCGGGCGTGTTTCCGTCGAAGCGCAGGCCGCGGGCGCACCTGTGCTCGGCAGCAATATCGGTGGCGTACCCGAGACGCTTTCACCCAACGTCACCGGATTGCTGCTGCCACCGGGCAACGCCGCCGCGTGGCGCAACGCCATCCTCAAGCTGTGCGAATCGGAGGTGCGCGAGCCGATGAGTGTCGCCGCGCGCGATTTCGTCGATCGGCATTTCAGTACGCGCGTCATCGCGGATGAGTTTGTGCGGATTTTGAAGGACGGCTAGTCCGCCCGACTCCCTCTCCCCTTCGGGGAGAGGGTTGGGGTGAGGGGGCAACCTCGCGACCAACCTACATTCCAAACGCACGCTGATGTGAGATGGCCGCAAGGTTGGCCCCTCACCTCAATCCTCTCCCCGGAAGGGAGAGGAAGCAGAGCGTGTAGCTCTACGCGCCTCATGCAACTTGGCGTATTTCAGGAATACGTAAAACGCGCCCAGCATGCTAGCAATAAAACCCGCCCAACCGCTCAAGAAATATCGCTTCAATACAAACTGCCGCAAAAAAAACAGCGGCGGATAGATCACCATGCGCACACCGGTGAAGCGCTGCCCACGTCGCAGCTTGTGCGCGACCATGCCGCTGCTGTAGCGGTTGATCTTCTCCACACGCACGGCGACATCGCCATCGCCGTTGTTGACGAAGTCGGCGCCCCATAGCGTCTTCACCGGGCCGCGCACTTCCACGGCCGAGTGCACTTCCACGTCATTCATGCCACCACGCTTGCGATTGAACAGGCGCAAGTGGCCGTTGCGGTGGCTCCAGCGATGCTGCACGGTCCAGAACATGCGCTCGCGGCGTGGCAGGCGAAAACCGGCATGCTGGGGATCTTCCAGCGCGCGCTCGATGATGGCGCGTGTGCCGGGCGAAAGAATCTCGTCCGCATCCAGATTGAGAATCCAGTCGTTGCGCGCCAGTTCGTAGGCACGCTGTTTCTGCGGACCGTAGTCGTCGAATGGATGCACTTCCACGCATGCGCCGTGCATGCGCGCAATGGCCACGGTGCTGTCGGTGGAGCCGGAGTCGAGCACGACGATCTCGTCCGCCCAGTCCACTTCGCGCAGGCAGGCATCGAGCGTATCGGCGTTGTTGTAGGTGATCACCACCACCGAGAGCGGCTCACGCGCCATCGCTCTGCTCCTTCGTTACTGCAAACAGCAGCGCACACCATAGTCCCAGCAGCCAGGCGAACAACAGCCCCCACCAGGCCGAATAGAACGCCAGATGGGAATTGAGCGGAAACAGCATCGCTACCAGCGACACCGTTACCGGAAAAGCCATGGCGCGACCGACAACGCCAGCCCGCCACCACGCCCTGCAGGCAAGTACGACGCCGATCAGCCACAACAACGCGCCAACAAAACCGGTTTCGGTAAGCACTTCCAGAACCAACTGATGCGCATGACACGCGCCTTCGCCTTCGCCACAGCTTTCCGCCACCATGAAATGGTCGTTCGCCGGTGCGTACTTCGGATACGCGTAACGGAAACCGCGCACGCCCACTCCCAGGAACGGATGTGCTTCGATCATCGCCAAACCGGTGCGCCAGATATCGAGACGGCCAGTCATGGCCTCGTTGACGCCCTGCTCGTTGCCGCTCAGCGCCATCAGGGTACGTTGCATGCGTACATCAAAGCGCGAGGAAGTTTTCCAGGCGATGCCGCCCGCGGCCAGTAGCAGCATCGCGCACGCCGTGCACACTGCGAGGAAGCGCGAGAGCGAACCCGCTTCGCGCCATATGAATGCCAACGTCACCACGCCGAAGCCGATCCATGCGGAACGCGAGCCGCTCAGCATCACCGGACCGAGCAGCAGCACGAATGCGACGATCAGTCCACGCAATCCCCAGCGTTGCCGCGCTGCCCACAACGCGAAAGGCGACAGCACGGCCAGCGTCGGCCCGAGCTTGGGATCGTCCGCACCGAACAAACCGGAAATGCGCTCCGGCTCGGCATGACCGCGCAAGCTCCAACCGGTGAGCATCTGCATCCATGCATCCAGCGTCCAGAAGCCGATCACGATAGCGATGGCAAAATAGAAGCCATGCACGCGCCGCTCGCCACGTAGCACGTAGCAAGCATAAAGCCCCAATGGGAGATAGCGCAGCAACGCCAGCACCGTGCTCCAACTTTTGCCCGGCACCACGGCGGTGAACGAAGACAACAGCGCTGCACCGATGTAACAAGCCAGCAAGGAAAGCAGCAGACGAACCGCCGGCCGCTTCAATTCCGAAGCGGCATCACGCCGCCATGCGACCAGCACACCAATCAGACACAACAGCGTGCCTAGTTCGGCGCTGCGACCGAACGGCAGCAGGGCAACCAGCAGCCACAGGGGTAGCAGCGGCGAGCGTAGAAGGCTTTTCAGTGACGGGCGCATGCCGGATCCGCGGGAAACGTCCAGGCATTGTAGGCGACGCGCGGAGAGCGGTTAGGCCGTCACTTCCTCGTACAGCGTCAGCGCCGCGTGCTGCATGTCGATCAGGCGATAGCGCTGCAGGAGCGAAATGGGCGGCGCTACGCGCAGCAGTTCCGCCGCGCGCTCGACCAGGCGTTCGCGGTCGCCGGGCGGTACACGGCCGGCGGGGTAAAGCTCGGCCAGTAGTTCGCCTACGCCGCCATGGGCGTAACCGAGCACCGGCCTGCACAACGCCAGCGCTTCCACCACGGTGCGGCCGAAGGCTTCGGGTTTGTTGGAAAGCTGTAGCACCAACGCCGACATGGCGTAGATGTCGCGTACGTCCGAGCGCGGCGGTGTCATTACCACCTGGCTGGCCACGCCGCGGCCTTGGATCAGTTCCTTGAGCTCGCGCACATAGGCTTCGCGACCCGGCTCGATCACGCCCAGCAGCAGCAGGCGCGTGTCGATGCCGCGCTGCTTGAGCTCGGCCACCAGCTCGATCGCATCGTGATGACCTTTCAGGCGCGTGCCGCGGCCCGGCAAAGTGAGCAGCGGCGCGCCGGCGAGGTTGGGAAATTCGTTGAAGAACGCCTTCTGCCAATTCTCATCGGGGCGGTGGCCGTACGGAAACGCTTCCGGATCGATGCCGCGCGGAATAATGCGGATGCGGCCAGTATCCAGCTTGCTGTAGTGACTGATCAGGTAATCGCGCACCGTCTGCGAAACCACCACGATACGCTCGCCGCGCAACATGATGGCGCTGTAACGGCCGGGCGAATTGAGCCCATGCACGGTGGTGATGAAATGCGGTCGGGGCGACATGCCCTTGAGCGCCCACCACCCCATCCAGGCCGGCAGCCGCGAGCGGACGTGAACAACGTCCGGCTTCAGTTCGCGCAGGATGCGTCGCAACCGCCCCAGCCGGCCCAAGGTGAGCAGCGACTTGCGGCCGACGTCCAGTGTGATGTGTTCGCTGCCTTCGGCCTTGAGTTGTTCGGTCATGCGACCGCCGGCGGAGATCACCACCGAACGGTGTCCGGCTTGCACCAGCGCTTGCCCCACTTCCAGCACCGAACGCTCCGCACCGCCCGAGTGCAGCGCGGGGATCAGCTGCACAACGGTCAGCGTTCTGGCCGGTGTGGCGGCAACGGACATGGTTCCCTCATTCGCGACTCTCATCCATAAACACCAAGCACCAATCGTGCCGTATGGCGCGATTTATGCACCAGGCAGGGGCTATCGTTCAGTCGCGCAGGACGTAATGCGCGCCGCAGTAAGGACATACGGACTCGCCGCCGTCCTCGACGATGGGAAGGTAAACCTTCGGATGAGAGTTCCACAGTGCCATGCCGGGCATCGGACACGACAGCGGCAGGTCCGAACGCGTCACTTCATAACGATTTTCGGCATTCGCCAGGATGGGCGTGACGGCGGCAGAGGAACCCGACATGGGATGGTGCTCCGGGGCAAGACATTGGGATCGGCAATGTTAGCAGGCCCAAGTTCGCCCTACAGCTGTCTCTCCCCCTTTGGAAAGAGGGGGTTGAGATGAGGGACCAATCTTGCGGATATCGCAGCCACATGGCGTGGCCCCGATTCCACTCTTCAGCAAGATTCGCCCCTCACCTCGGTCCTCTCCCCATCCTTAGCCGAAGATAGGGAGAGGAGGAAGAGCGGCAAGGTTTACTGGCCGGCCTTCGGCACCGAGCCTTCGGTGGTGATGCTGATCTGGATCTCGTCGCTCACCTTCGGCGCGTACGCACCCAGGCCGAAATCCGAACGCTTGATCGTGCCGGTGGCGTTGAAGCCGATCGCCGGCTGGCCGGTCATCGGGTGCGTGCCGACATTGTTGAGGGTGGCATTGAGCACCACCGGCTTGGTCACGCCGTGCACGGTGAGGTCGCCCGTCACCTTGTAGTGTTTGTTGCCAGCCGGCTGGACGCTGGTGCTCTTGAAGGTGACGGTCGGGAATTTGTCGGCATCAAAGAAATCCGGCTCCTTGAGGTGCTTGTCAAGCGCCGGCACGTGCGTATCAAGGTTGCTCAGCGGCAGGGTCACTTCCACCGAAGCCTTCGATGGATCCTTTTCGTCGAACACCAGCGTGCCATCGCCGAGACCGATGTCGGCGGTGGGATGGGAGAAGCCGAAGTGGCTCCAGCTGAACAGCACCATGGTGTGGCCCGGATCGAGCTTGTAGGTCACCGGGGCGGCCTGGGCCGAGAGTGCGGTGCCGAGCAGTCCGGCCAGCAACACGTAGCGAAGATTGCGCATGAAAAAGTCTCCTGCCTTCATCGAGTGGATAGAGAGAAATCGCTTTCGCGTGGACAACGAGATCGCCTTGGGAGCATAGCCCGACGGGCGATCCTTCAGAAAAGCCTTAGGCGATGCGGGATGCCTCGTCAAAGGAGAGCCGCGGGCTGCGCGGGAACAGATCACGGCTGGCATCGCCATAGCCGATATTGATCAGAAAGTTCGATTTGATCGTGGTGCCGGCGAAAAACGCCTGATCCACCCCGGCGTTGTCGAAACCGGACATCGGGCCGCAATCCAGACCCAGCGCACGCGCCGCGATGATCACGTAAGCGCCTTGCAGCGTCGCGTTGCGGAACGCCGTGGTGTCGATCATCGGCTGATTGCCGACGAACCAGCTACGTGCATCAGCGTGCGGAAACAGCTTGGGCAAGTTTTCATAGAACGTATGGTCGGTCGCCACGATCGCCGTGACCGGCGCCGCCATGGTCTTGGCGCGATTGCCCTCGGACAGGAACGGCTTGAGCTTTTCCTTGGCCTCTGCGGACTTCACGAACACCAGGCGCATGGGTGAGGAATTGGCGCTGGTCGGGCCGAACTTCGCCAATTCGTACAGGGCGTGCAGTTGCTCGTCTGTCACCTCCTTAGGGAGGAAGGCGTTGTAGGTACGGGCGGTTCGGAACAATTGGTCCAGCGCGACCTCGGCAAGCTTCTCGCTCATGGGTATCCTTTGCGTGAACAAACAAAGCGCAGAGTGTAAGCGCAAGCCGGGCGAACCAGCGGTGATAAAGGCGAACATACTGTGCACGATCCGGCGACAATCGACCCATCCTGGCATGAACGGCCGCACCGGCTGCAAGGCGAATGCTGGGCTATCACGGACCGTTCCGCCGGCAACCAGCGTCAGGCATTGGCCTTGGCCGAGCGTATGGGCATGCCGGTACGGCACCTGATGCTGTCGCTGCGCGCGCCGTGGTCATGGCTGTCGCCGCGCATGCTCCTGGGCGGCCGCCTCGCCCTGCCCGCTTCGCAACGCATGGCGTTCGCACCGCCGTGGCCCACCGTCGCCATCGGCTGCGGACGCAGCGCGGCCTTATTGACGCGCATGTTGCACACGCTGACCGAAGGTCGCTGCCATACCGTGCAGATACTCGATCCGCGCATTGAGCCGACGCACTGGGACACCGTCATCGCGCCACGCCACGACGGCCTGACCGGCGCTAACGTACTGAACCCGCTGAGTTCGTTGAATCCGATCGACGACGCTTGGCTGGAAGACGGCCGCCAGGCCAGTCCATCGCTGGGCCACTTGCCGCGCCCGCGCGTAGGTGTACTGCTCGGCGGCCCGCGCACGGGTATTCATATCGATACCGATTACGCGCAACATCTCGCCGAACGCTTGCTCGCGCGCCGGCAGCACGAAGGCGGCAGCCTGCTGGTGCTCACTTCGCGTCGCACCCCTGCGGCGGTGGCGGACGTCATGCGCACTGCATTGCGCGGCATCCCCGGCCTGCTCTGGACCGGACCCGACGACGGCAACAATCCCTATCCCGGCGTGCTCGGCTGGGCCGACCGCCTGGTGGTAACGCCCGATTCGGTGAACATGCTCAGCGAAGCCTGTGCGGTTGGATGCGCGGTGCACACCTTCGTCGTGGGTGAGTTGCCAGCGAAACTCGCGCGGTTCCATCACAGCTTGCGCAAGGCTGACCTGTTGCACGATGTGGACGATGATGCGCCTGCAAAGCAAGCGCCATTGCGTGAAACCGAAGCCATCGCCGAAGCATTGCGCAGCCGTATCCTTGCCGCGCAGTCGATGTAGGTTGGGGTATCAGAAATCGAAGCCCAACGCATGCGTCACAACCGTGACCTCGCTGCACAACTCCTCCAACTCCGCATCACGCGGCGAAATACGCGAGCGCAAATCCAGCGTGCAAAGCAACGCACGACGCAACAGCTCAGCATGTGCACGGCTGAAGCAATTAGCCTGCGCGGTATCCAATAGCCCGGCGTTGCGGCATACCTCGATCAATCCGGCATTCGCTGTGGTCGACAGCAAGTTGGGCGATTTCGCAGCATGCGCCAGTACCAAACCCTGCAAGGCGAATTCGATATCCAGCAAGCCGCCATGTCCTTGTTTGAGATCGATCTGTCCTGCATCCGAACGATCACGCTCCGCCCGCCAGCGCTGCCGCATGCTGCTGACCTCCGCAAGCACTGCCGCACGATCGCGCGGTACGGCCAGCGTGCGACGTCGCACTTCGGCAAGCTCGGCATTCAGTGCCGCATCGCCCGCAACCGACCGTGCGCGCAACAGCGCCTGATGTTCCCAGGTCCAGGCGCGACTTTCCTGATAGGCGACGAAGGCTTCCAGGCTGCCGACCAGCAAGCCCTTGGAACCGTCCGGCCGCAGGCGCGTATCCACCTCATACAAACGACCCGCGCGCGTGAGTACCGTCAGCCAGTTCATCACACGCTGCGTAAGGCGCTGATACCAGCGAGAACCTTCAAGCGGACGTGGACCATCACTCATCGCCTGCGCGCGCTGGCCGTCGAACACGAACACCAGATCAAGATCGGATGCGAATCCCAGCTCTTCACCGCCCAAGCTGCCATAGCCGAGAATCGAAAAACCCGAGCCTTCACCCGGTAAGCGTCCATGCGCGGCAATTACTTCGCGTTCGGCCAGCGCCGCGACGGCGTTGACCACCGATTCCGCCAGCGCACCCAGTCGACGCGCCGTCGCCACCGCATCGGCGCGTCCGTCGTTGAAGGCCAGGCCCAGGCGAAACGCAATGCTCGATTTGAATTCATTGATGCGTTCCAGTTCCGCCTCGGCTTCCCGCTCGTCCAGCGTGGTGAGCACACGCGCGATTTCCGCGCCGATATCGGCACGCTTGAGCGGCAGCTGATCGATGCGCGGATCGAGCACGTCATCAAGCAGCAAAGGTTGCGCAATCACACGCTCGGCCAGGAAAGCGCTGTCGGCAAACACCTGCGCCAGGCGCTTGCGCGCCAAAGGCTGCTCTTCCAGCAACGCAAGATAGGAAGGCCGGCGTGCGACCGCCTGCACCAGGCGGCACAAGCGCAACAAGCAAGGTACCGGCGCAGCCGTATCGCGCGCGACCGCCAGCAATTGCGGCATCAAATGATCGAGTTGCTCACGCGCACGCGCCGACATCGCCCGCAGCTGCCCAGCCTGCGGCAGCTTCAGCAACGCGTCCGCCGCTTCGGCACCGGGCACGAAGCCGGAGGCTTCGAGCACGTTCGCGTCGAGCGATTCGTTGCAGGCACGCTGCCACAGAATCGCATCGGCAGCCGGCACGCTGGCCTTGGCGCCTCCTTCCGGCATCAGCATGGCTTCAAATTCATTGGCGACGATGTCGCGATGCTTCGCCAGCTCCTCGGCCAACGGTTCCCAGGCGGGATAATCCAGCGCCAGCGCCAGGCGTTCGCGGGTCAGATCGTCTTCCGGCAGATCGTGCGTCTGCGCGTCGCGCATCATTTGCACGCGATTTTCCAGCTGGCGCAAAAACACATAAGCCTGACGCAAGGCGCGCGCGCGTAGCGCGGGAATATGCCCGCGCGCCTCGCAAGCGGTGAGCGCGGGCAGTAGTCCGCGCACGCGCAGGCTGGGTTCACGGCCGCCGCGAATCAGCTGTACCAGCTGCACGACGAATTCAATCTCGCGAATGCCGCCGGGGCCGAGCTTGAGATTGTCGGCCAGATCCTTGCGCGCCACTTCGGCGTCGATCAACGCCTTCATCTCGCGCAGGCCCGCGAACGCGGTGTAATCGAGATATTTGCGGTAGACGAACGGCCGCAACATTTCCTGCAGTTGCTTGCCCTCGCTGCGATCGCCGGCGACCGTGCGCGCCTTGATCCACGCATAGCGTTCCCAGTCGCGGCCTTCGCGCTGGTAGTACTGCTCCATCGCGCTGAACGGCAACGCGAGTCGTCCGGCGTTGCCGAACGGGCGCAGACGCAAATCTACGCGCGCGCAGATGCCATCGGTAGTCGGCTCGTGCAGCAGGCGCACCAGTTGGCGTCCGAGGCGCACGAAGTATTCGCTGTTGTCCAGCACGCGCGCGCCGTCGCTTTCGCCGCCCTGCGGGTAAGCTAGTACCAAGTCGATGTCGGAAGAAAAATTGAGTTCGCTGCCACCGAGCTTGCCGAAGCCGACCACCACCAGCCGTTGCAGCTCGCCGTCGGCATCCCGCGCGTGACCGTAACGCACGGCCAAGCTGCGCTCGGACCAATCGAGCGCAACACCCAGCAAAGCTTCGTAGAGCACGCTGGTGGCGGAAAGGGTTTCCGGCAAATCGTCCAGGCCGTTCACGTCGCGGAACACCAGCCGTAAGGCCTCCGCATGTCGGAACCGGCGCAGCGCCGCCATGCAGGCCGCTTCATCGGTGTCCAGCTTCAAAGCCTCGATACGCGCCGATGCGTCGCTGCTCGAACGAAGGCGCTCCAATCCCTGCGGTGCCAGCAACAGCGGCTGGTTGCGCCAGGTTTCGAAAGCGAAATCGCTGGCCAGCAAGGTGCGACGAATGCGTTCAGCCACGCCCGCGTCGTCATGCAGGGGCACGCCCGCCGCGCGGCAGCGAGCCACGAGCTGTGCGTAACGGTCGTCGACCAGGGCCCGGAGCGCGGACGATTCAGTGGGGGAAGGGATGACAGCCATACGGCCATTATGAGCCCTGCGCGTCGCGCGACAGAACCGTTTTTCCGAGCCCTGCTCTTTCATCCTCGTTCGCGATCCTCCGACAGCGCCCGCCTGGATGCATATCGCAGCCTTATGCCAAGGCGACAACAGCTCGGAGATCAACGCATGCAACCGACGGCGCATGATGCGAACCGTTCATCCACCGCTCCCACGCTTCAATACGACTCGCAAGGTGATGCCGTGCGGGAGCTGCAGCATCAACTGCGCGAGCTGGGCTACCGGGATCTGGATGGCCCGGTACGCGCCGATGGGTACTTCGGCGATCGCACCCGGCGCGCGGTGGAAGCGTTTCAGTACGACTATGGCCTTGCCGTGGATGGCATCGCAGGCCCCAAGACGTGGCAGGCATTGCGGCATGCGTTGCGCGGGGCACCCTCAGTTGCGCGAGCTTCGCAGGCCTAGCGCCTTCGCATCAGGCTTCGACCCGCCGCCACGGTCCCACTGCTATGGGAAAGCCCGCATGTGGCGGATGCACAGTCGCCCGCGATTGCACGCGGCCTTCGCGATCCATAGCGAAGACGGTCAACGCCTGCAGATGCACACCGATGGCATCGCCGGACGGAGCACCATGTCGTGCCCAGTCGCGCTCGCTCCACTCCGCTTCGAGTGGATCGTCCAGACTCTCCACACGCAAGCTGGCGCGCACGGTGCCAGCTACGTGCCGCAGATTGAGCAGTTGCGCTTTCAGCGCATCGCCCGACAGCGGCGCGAGCACGATGTCTTCGGGACGAACGTGCACGGTGATCTCGTGCGCATCGTCGCCCGCAAAGGATTCGATGTGCCAGACGTGGCCGAACAGATGCAACTGCTGCCCCTTTACCTGCGCCGGCAGCGTCTGGCCACGCGCAATGAAGCGCGAAGCGAACGGCGTGGCCGGCTGGCGATAGATCTGCTCCGGCGTGCCGACCTGATCGATGCGACCGCGATTCATCACGACCACGCGATCGGCCATCTCCAGCGCTTCGTCCTGATCGTGCGTGACAAACAACGTGGTGATACCGAGCGAACGATGGAATTCGCGCAGCCAGCCGCGCAACGTCACGCGCACCTGTGCATCGAGCGCACCGAACGGCTCGTCCAGCAGCAGCAGGCGCGGTTCGATGGCCAGCGCCCGCGCCAACGCCACACGCTGACGCTGCCCGCCGGAAAGCTGCGCGGGATAGCGATCGGCGAACCCCTCCAGTTCCACCTGACGCAGCAAGCCCTCGACACTCGCCTTGATCGCCGATGCCCTGGGCCGCAGCCGCCACGGACGAACGCGCAGGCCGAACGCCACGTTCTGTGCCACCGTCATATGTGGAAACAAGGCGTAGTGCTGGAATACCAGACCTACGCCACGGCGACGTGCATCCAGCGCGAGCAGATCGTGGTCATCACGGAACACGCTGCCGGCGTCCGGCTGATCGAGTCCCGCAAGAATGCGCAGCAGGCTGGTCTTGCCCGAGCCGGATGGACCGAGCACAGCGACAAATTCGCCGTCGCCGATTTTCAGGCTAACGTCGTCCAGCGCCACGAAGGCGCCAAACTGGCGACGCAAGCGGGAAATCTCGATGCCCATGCTGCTTGAATTCCTCAGTGATTGGCGCCTAGTTCGCCACCGTGCCGCCACTCCACGAAACGCTTGATGCCAAGCGTGAGGACAGTAAGCAGGGCCAGCAGTGAAGCCGCTGCAAAGGCGGCGGAAAAATTTTCTTGGTAGAGCTGATCCACCTGCAGCGGCAACGTGTTGGTGATGCCACGCAGGTGGCCGGAAACCACGTATACGGCGCCAAACTCGCCCATGGCCCGCGCATTGCATAGCAGGACGCCGTACAGCAGCGCCCAGCGCACACGCGGCAGGGTGACGCGGAAGAAAATCTGCCATCCGTTGGCACCCAGCGTGAGTGCGGCTTCTTCCTGCTCCGAACCTTGCGCCTGCATTAGCGGAATCAGCTCGCGCGCCACGAATGGCAGCGTCACGAACACGGTAGCCAGCACCAGGCCCGGCAGGGCGAAGATCACCTGCAGGTCGTGCGCCTCCAGCCATGACCCCAACCAACCGTCCTTGCCGAAGACCAAGATCAGCATCATGCCGGCGACCACCGGCGATACCGAGAACGGCAGATCGATCAGTGCGCCGAGCAGCGCCTTGCCGGGAAAATCGAAGTGCGTCATCGACCATGCGGCGGCCAGGCCGAAAATCAGGTTCAACGGCACGGCGATCGCGGCAACGGTCAAGGTCAGCCGCACCGCGGCCACCGTATCCGGCTGGCGGATCGCATCCAGATAGAACGCCACGCCCTGGCGGAAAGCCTCCGCAAAAATCGCCAGCAGCGGCAGCACCAGCAACCAGAACAGCACGGCAAGCGCAGCAAACACCAATGCGATGCGCACCAAGCGCGTCGACCAGGAAGGCCGAATGCCGATCGATACTACGGCAGCGACGGCGGCCATCAGCGCACCACCGCCCATCGGCGCGTCCAGCGCTGTAGCCATGCCATCGCCACCAGCAAAACCAACGATGCCGCGAGCATCACCGCGCCCAAGGCAGCCGCGCCGCGGTAGTCGTACTGCGAATCGATTTTCTGCACGATCAGGTAAGGTGCGATCTCGGTGCGGAACAGTCGATTGCCCGAAATGAAAATCACCGAACCGTATTCGCCGATCGCGCGTGCCAGCGCTAGCGCATAACCAGTGAGCAGCGTCGGCAGCAGCAAGGGCAGCACCACGCGGAAGAACCGCTGCGCGGGCGAAGCGCCGAGCGTATAGGCGGCTTCCTCCAGATCGCTCTCCATGCTCTCCAGCACCGGTTGCAGCGTGCGCACCACGAACGGCAGACCGACGAACACCATCGCCAGCAACACGCCCAATCGCGTGTATGCCACTTCGATGCCCAATGGCGCCAGCCGGCTGCCCAGCCAGCCGTTCGGCGCATACAGCGCAGTCAGCGCAATGCCGGCGACGGCGGTGGGCAAGGCAAACGGCAGATCGACCAGGGCGTCACACACGCGACGGAAGGCGAAGCGATAACGCACCAATACCCATGCCACCAACAAGCCGAGCAGCGCATCGATGGTGGCCGCGAGCAGCGCCGCACCGAAACTCAGCTTCAGCGAGGCCAGTACGCGGCGCGTGCCGATCTGCGCCCACCAGCCCGCCGGCCCGAGCTCGCATGCTGTCCACAACAGCGCGACCAACGGCAGCAGCACGCAACTGCCGAGCACCGCTAGCGTGTAGCCGGTGCTGAGGCGAAATCCTGGCAATACGTGCCGTGCCATCGCCGTCAATGCGCTCCTTCGGTGATGTCGTCGAATACGCCGCCATCGGCAAAATAGGTGGCTTGCACCTTGCGCCAGTCGCCGAACTGCTCGGCGATGGTGAAGGTTTTCACTGCGGGAAACTGCACGGCGTACTTGGTGGCCACCGATGCCAGGCGCGGACGGAAGAAATGCTTGGCGGCAATTTCCTGCCCCTCCGGACTGTATAGATATTGCAGAAACGCCTGCGCGACCTTCTGCGTGCCGTGCTTGGCGACGATCGTGTCTACCACTGCCACCGGCGGCTCCGCCAAGATGGTGGTGGATGGCACGACGATCTCGTATTTGTCTTTGCCGAATTCCTGTTGTGCCATCAGGGCTTCACTTTCCCAGGCAATCAGCACGTCGCCGATACCACGCTGGACGAAAGTATTGGTGGCGCCGCGCGAACCGGTATCGAGCACTGGCACGTTCTTGTAAAGCGCGGTGACGTACGCGCGCGCTTTGTCCGCGTTGCCGCCCGGTTGCCGCACTGCCCAGCCCCACGCCGCGAGAAAATTCCAACGAGCGCCGCCGGAGGTCTTTGGATTAGGCGTGATCACCTGCACATCGGAGCGGATCAGATCGGGCCAGTCGTGGATCTTCTTTGGATTGCCCTTGCGCACCAGAAACACCACGGTGGAGGTGTACGGTGAACTGCTGTCCGGCAGGCGCGTCTGCCAGTCCTTCGCCAGCAGCCCCTTATCGGCGAGCACGTCGATGTCGTACGCCAGGGCCAGCGTCACCACGTCTGCCTGCAAGCCATCAAGCACCGCGCGCGCCTGCTTGCCGGAACCGCCGTTGGAGGTCGTGACCGTGACGCTCTGCCCCGACTGCTTGGCCCAGTACGCCATGAAGGCCGCATCGGCGTCCTGGAAATATTCGCGTGTGGGGTCGTAGGAGACATTCAGCAGCTTCGCATCCTGGGCCATCGCGCAAACCGCGCTCAGCGAAAGCAGCGCTGCCAGTACGAGCAGTAGGCGTTTCATACGTGAAAATCTCCCTTGGGCAGGTACACCCATCGTGCACTATAGATTTGGAAGGCTGGACGTCCGAAAGCGCGGATCGTTCTAACTATATGCTCCACATACTCCCGCTCTCCGGAAGCGGAGACCGCACGTCGCTGCTATATGAAGATCTCCGCACGCAACTCGAAAATATGCGGATCGATCACCAGTCCCTTCTTGTTGCTGAAAGCACGAATATAATTGGCCTGCAAGCGCAGATGCGTGCCCACGTACCAGTTCGCACCCGCCGTCCAGTCGTGTTCCGTGCCGCCCAGCACGCGGCCATCGTTGAGATTAAGCTCGCTATAGCGGACCGCGAATTCGACCGCTCCCCAGGGATGCGAGGGAATCACGTTACTGACATTACCGTCGTGATATTGACGTGATTCGCCCGTTAGCACCCAACTGCCGAATACGTAGTAGCCGCCAATGTCGTAATTGGGCTTCGCCACGTTGAAGGTGGTCTGTGCATGCAGGTATTCGCTTTGCACCGACCAGGGGCCGTCGATCCACAGGCCTTCAAGACCCATGCGGTTGATGTGATCGACGCCAGTGAGCGTGCCCGAGCTGATCAGGGTGACCGTGGTCAGCCCGGCTTCCGGTGGTGTCTTGAAGCTGGTCGTGGGCGGTTGCTGTACGCCCAGCGCATTCACCAGCCCATACGGGCGCTCTTGCGAAGCGGCCACGCCCAGATGCAGCACGTTCGTCGCTTCATGAATCGGCACCCAGGCCGCGCGTGCCGCCAGCGTATGGCCGCGATTCTTGCCCGTCAGATTCTGGCCGTAATAGCCAAGACTGGCCAGCCAGTGCGTACGCTGGATCGCCCAGTCAATTCCCACGCGGCGATTCTCATAAACCGCCTGTGACGGCAGGGCCAGCTCGATAAAGGTCGTCTGGGTAGACGTAGTGACGCCTTCGAAACTCACTGGCGTCTTGCTCTGGCCGAAGCGTACGGCACCGAAATCCTGGCCGAACACTACCTGCGATTGCAGGCGGGCGAAGACGTCCTGCCATTGCTTGGACTGAAAGTCGTAATACACCGTAGCGTCGTACACGCCGGGTTTCTTGACATAGAAGCCAAGGTACTTGCGGCGATTGGTATGCGCGTCCGTGAACTTGCCGTCGTTGTGTGAGAAGTCGTTCACGTCGTACTGGTAGCGCAACACCAGCCCGATGTCGGTGCCGTCGCTCAGCTTGGCATGGGTAGGCCAGTTGTAGAGCCAGTCGTCGTCGCCAGCCTTGGCGGTGGTTGAGGCAAGCACAGCCAGAGAGGCTGTTGCGGCCAGCGTCAGCACAGCGAATGCAGGTTTCGATCGTCGCGGCATGGAAGACTCCGGCGCCGTATGACGGCGCCCGTGACAGATGGATGAAGAAAAACCCTGATGGACGCTCGAGGGGATGGCGCCCGATTCCATGCTGCCTGCCGGGTTTCCCGCGATGGAAAGGAGGGAATGGCATGGGGATATGCCACCCCATCATTTCTTCGCCAAAAAACGAAGTTCTAACATTCATGGACCAAATGGACGTCTATACGTCCAGGGATCCAACGATGACTGCCGCCACACTATCGCCTTTGCCCGAAGACAAGCAACCGCTGGTTGCGCGTCTGATCGACGGGCTGGAAGCGCCGGCGTTGCTGTGGCTTTCCGGCTACCTTGCGGGCGTGGCGCGCCAGCTCCCCGGCAAAAGCGCAGCAGTCGAGGCTTCACCTTCCGTCGACGCACAAGCCCGCCTTACCGTGCTATACGGCAGCCAGACCGGGAATGCCAAGCGTCTGGCCGAAGATCTCGGCCGCCGCGCTTCCGCTGCCGGGTTGGCCGTGCGCGTGGTTCGCGCGGATACCTATGCCACGCGCGAATTGAAGCAGGAACGCCTGCTCTACGTCGTTGTCAGCACGCAAGGCGATGCCGAGCCGCCGGACGACTCGCGTGCCTTCGTCGAATTCCTCAGCAGCGCCCGCGCGCCGAAACTGGAAACGCTGCGCTATGCCGTGCTGGGCCTGGGCGATTCCAGCTATCCGAATTTCTGCACCATTGGCCGCCAGCTCGACGAGCGCTTCACCGCACTCGGCGCGCAGCGCCTTTTCCCGGCGGGCGAAGCGGATGTCGATCTGGAAACCGTCGCGCAGCCTTGGCTGGAACAGGCGCTGCAGCAGGCACGCGAGCAGCTGAAAACCTCCGCGCCATTAGCCAAGGTCACCACCTTGCGCACTGCGCGCAGCACGCCGGTGTGGCATCGCGAGCAGCCGTTCCAGGCACCGTTGTTGCTCAATCAGCGCATTACCGGCCGTGACAGTGATCGCGACGTGCGTCACCTGGAAATTTCACTCGAAGGTTCCGGCCTGCGCTATGCACCCGGCGATGCGCTTGGCGTATGGCCAACTCAGTCGCCGGCACTGGTCGATGCCGTGCTGGCCGCCTCGCGGCTCGATGGCAATGCAACGGTACGCGTCGGTGAAGAAGAACATGCACTGCGCACCTGGCTGGCCGAACATCGCGAATTGACGCAGCTCACACGCCCGTTCTTCACCGCGCATGCCGAACGCAGTGGCGATGCGCAACTGCGCGATCTGCTCTCCCCCGCAGCGCGCGAGAGCTTGGCCGAGCTTTTCTCGCGCTGGCAAGTGCTGGATCTACTGCGTCGCCATCCCGCCGACTGGACCGCCGAAACGCTGATCGGCGCGCTGCGTCCGCTGGCGCCGCGGCTCTACTCCATCGCCTCCGCGCAATCGGTGGTTGGCGACGAAGTGCACCTCACGGTGAGCCACGTCGACTATGCATTTGATGGCGAACCGCGTTGGGGCGCCGCCAGCCGTTATCTCGCGCAACGTGCGGAAGGTGAGAACGTACCGGTGTTCATCGAAGCCAACGAACGCTTCCACCTACCAAGCGACGATCGCGACATCATCATGATCGGCGCAGGCACCGGTGTCGCGCCGTATCGCGCGTTCGTGCAGGAGCGTGCAGAACGCGGCGCCAGCGGACGCAATTGGCTGGTATTTGGCAACCCGCATTTCTATGCCGATTTCCTGTATCAAGTGGAATGGCAGCAGGCATTGAAGCAAGGGCAGCTGCATCGCATCGATCTTGCTTTCTCGCGTGATCCCGCTCCTTTTGAAAGTCCGCACACGGATGTGCGGGGTTTTGCGAGGGAATCGCATACGAAAAAGATTTACGTGCAGCATCGCCTGCTTGAGCAAGGCCGTCGCCTGTACGACTGGCTCGAGAACGGCGCGCATCTCTATGTCTGCGGCGACGCCAACCGGATGGCCAAGGACGTGCACAAAGCGCTGGCCGCGATCGTCGCCGAACATGGTGCGCGCTCGCCCGAAGACGCCGAGGCCTGGTTGAACCAGTTGATCCAGCAGGGCCGCTACGCCCGCGACGTGTATTGAGGTGCGCGCGATGAGCGACACAACCCTTTCCGACTTCGAACGCATCAAGGCGAATAGCCGCTTGCTGCGCGGTACGCTGGTCGAAAGCCTGGCGGATCCTATCACCGGCGCAATCAGCGACGACGACAACAAGCTGCTCAAGTTTCATGGCAGCTATCAGCAGGACGATCGCGATCTGCGCGAGGAACGCCGCAAGCAGAAGCTGGAGCCTGCGTATCAATTCATGGTTCGTGCGCGTCTTGCCGGCGGCGTGTTGAGCCCCGCGCAATGGCTGTCGTTCGATCACATCGCGCGTACCTGGGCGAATAGCACGCTGCGCATCACCACGCGGCAGACGTTTCAGTTGCACGGCATTCTCAAGCGTGAGCTGAAGCATTCGATCGCGGCCATGAACAAGGCGCTGGTCAGCACCATCGCCGCCTGCGGCGACGTCAACCGCAACGTGGTCGCCAGCGCAAACCCGGTCGCTTCGCCCGCGCATCGGCTGGCTTATCGCTGGGCCGAGCGCCTGTCTGATCATCTGAAGCCGAAGACACGCGCCTATCACGAGATCTGGCTGGACGAAAAACTAGTCGCAGGCGGCGAGGAAGAGAGCGAACCGCTGTACGGTCCGACCTATCTGCCGCGCAAGTTCAAGATCGGCATCGCGGTGCCGCCGACTAACGACGTGGATGTGTTCGCGCAGGATCTCGGCCTGATTGCAATCATCGAACACGACGAATTGCTTGGCTTCAACGTGGCAGTCGGCGGTGGCATGGGCGCAAGCCATGGCGACCCCAGCACGTATCCCCGACTGGGCAGTGTGATCGGCTTCATCGAACCCGAACAGCTGCTGCGCACCGCCGAAGGCGTGATCGAAGTGCAGCGCGATCATGGCGATCGCAAGGAACGCAAGCACGCGCGTTTGAAGTACACCATCGATCGCATGGGCGTATCGGCCTTCAAGGCGGAGCTGGAACGCCGCATCGGTTTCGCGCTTCAGCCTTCGCGCGCCTATCGCTTCGACCATAACGGTGACCGTTACGGCTGGTCCGAAGGCGATGACGGTCGCTGGCATCTCACTCTACAGATCGAATCGGGCCGTCTTGCCGACCTTCCTGGCCAGCCGCACCTGAGCGGACTGCGCGCCATTGCGGAGGAACACCAGGGCGATTTTCGGCTTACCTGCAACCAGAACCTGATCATCGCCAACGTGCCGCCGGCACAGCGCGAGCGCATCGATGCGCTAGTGGCCGAGTACAAGCTGGATGGCTATCGCCATCTCAGTGGCATTCGCCGGCACGCGGTGGCGTGCGTGGCCCTGCCGACGTGCGGTCTGGCGATGGCCGAAAGCGAACGCTACCTACCGCAACTGCTGCCGAAGCTGGAAGCGCTGCTGGAACGTCACGGCTTGCGCGACGAGCCGATCGTGCTGCGTCTATCCGGCTGCCCGAATGGCTGCTCGCGCCCTTACCTGGGCGAGATCGCACTGGTGGGTCGCGCCATCGGCCGCTACGACCTGCGCGTGGGCGCCGACTTTGCCGGGCAGCGCATGAACCGCGTGCTGCGCGAAAACATCGACGAAGCCGGCATCCTCGCGGAGTTGGATGGTTTGTTCGCCCGCTATGCCGCCGAGCGGAACGAACATGAACGGTTCGGCGACTTCCTCGTGCGCAGCGGCGTGTTGCCGGCTGCGCGCCATTCCATTGATGCAGAGGTTTTCGCATGAACTTGCCGACGCCCGAGCAAGCGGCCAGCGATACGCGCGCGCGGGATAAGCTCGAAGCGCGACTACTCGCGCTCAGCGCAGAGGAGCGTATCGACTGGGCGCTTGAGCATCTGCCCGGCCCGCACGTGCTGTCCTCCAGTTTCGGTGCGCAGTCGGCGGTATCGCTGCACCTGCTGACCCAACGGGTGCCGGAGATTCCGGTGATCGTGATCGATACCGGCTACCTGTTTCCCGAAACGTACCGCTTCATCGACGAGCTCACCGAACGCCTTTCACTCAACCTGCACGTGATCCGCCCAAAATTGTCGCCGGCTTGGCTGCAGGCACGCTACGGCGAACTATGGAATCAGGGACGCGAAGGGCTCGATCACTACAACCGTCTGGCCAAGGTGGAACCGATGCAGCGCGCGCTGGTCGATCTTGGCGCCGGCACGTGGTTCGCGGGCTTGCGTCGCCAGCAGTCGCTGAGTCGCGCCGCGGCACCGGTACTGGATCACAAGCATGCACGCTGGAAGGTGCATCCCATCATCGACTGGACCGATCGCGACGTCGGCCTTTACCTGCGCCGTCACGACCTTCCCTATCACCCGTTGTGGGACAAGGGATACGTCTCGATCGGCGATACGCATACCACGCGCCGCTGGGAACCCGGCATGCGCGAAGAGGACACCCGCTTTTTCGGCATCAAGCGCGAATGCGGATTGCATCTGGATGTGTAAGCAAGACCCGTAATACAAAAACCCAAAGCACAAAAACAAGATCAGCCCCGATTCCAAGGAAAACCTATGAAAGCCCTCGCCGCCGAGATTGTCTTGGCCGAACACGATGCGCTGATTGCGCCGCACGGCGGCGTGCTGCGCGAGTTGTATCTTCCCCATACCGAAGCCGAAGCACTCAAGCGACTCAGCGCCTCGCTGCCGCAATGGACGCTCAATCAACGCCAGCTGTGCGATCTGGAACTGCTGCTCAACGGCGGCTTTTCGCCGCTGCAGGGATTCCTGGGCCGTGCGGATTACGATCGCGTCGTCAACGACATGCGACTGGCGGATGGCACGCTATGGCCGATCCCGATCACGCTCGACGTAGATGAAGCCTTCGCCGCGCGCCTGCAGGAAAATGCGCAGATCAGTCTCAACGACACGCAAGGCACGCCGCTGGCGGTGTTAACGGTGGAAGACGTGTACTTTCCCGATCGCATCGCCGAAGCACGGCAAGTATTCGGCACGGTCGATCGCACGCATCCGGGCGTAGCCGAATTGCTGGACCGCACCGGCTCGGTGTATCTGGGTGGACGCGTGCAAGGCATCCAGCCGCCGGCGCACTACGATTTCTCCGCGTTGCGCCACAGTCCGCGCGAGCTGCGCGATTGGTTCCATCAACACGGCTGGCACCGCATCGTGGCGTTCCAGACACGCAATCCGATGCATCGCGCGCATCGCGAACTGACCTTGCGCGCGGCCGAACAGGTCGGCGCGAAATTGCTGATCCAGCCGTCGGTGGGACGCACCAAGCCCGGCGACGTCGATCACTACACGCGCGTGCGCTGCTATCGCGCGTTGCTGGAACATTATCCGCACGACCACGCCACACTCTCGCTGTTGCCACTGGCCATGCGCATGGGCGGTCCACGTGAGGCTTTGTGGCACGCCATCATCCGCAAGAATTACGGCGCCAGCCATTTCATCGTGGGTCGCGATCATGCCGGCCCCGGCAAGGATGCGGAAGGCAAGCCGTTCTACGGCCCCTATGCCGCGCAAGAACTGCTGGCCAAGCACGAGGATGAACTGGGCATTCGCATCGTGCCGTTCCCGGCCATGGTCTATGCCGCCAATCGCGACGTCTACGTGCCGCAGACCGAAGTGCAGCCGGACGATGAAGTGCGCGACATTTCCGGCACCGAACTGCGTCGCCGCCTGCACGATGGCGACACCATTCCCGAGTGGTTTACGTTTCCCGACGTGGTGAAGATCTTGCGTGAGCGCCATCCGGCGCACGCACCCCAGGGCTTTGCACTGTTCTTTACCGGCCTTTCCGGCTCGGGCAAGTCCACGCTGGCGCAGGCGGTAGTAGCGCGCTTGATGGAGACCAGCAGCCGTCCCGTGACCATGCTGGATGGCGATGAAGTGCGCCGCCACCTCTCGAAGGGATTGGGCTTTTCGCGCGAGGATCGCGACGCCAACATCACGCGCATCGGCTTCGTGGCCAGCGAAGCGGTGCGGCACGGCGGCGTCGTGATCTGCGCGCCCATTGCGCCTTATGCGGGAGCACGCACTGAAGCACGGCAGTTGGTGGAAACACATGGACGCTTCGTGGAAGTACATGTTTCCACGCCACTGGAAGTGTGCGAAGCGCGCGATCGCAAGGGCCTTTATGCCGCCGCGCGCGCGGGCAAGATCAAGGGTTTCACCGGCATCGACGATCCCTACGAAGTACCGGCGTCACCGGAATTGCGCGTGGACACCAGCAAGAGCACGGTCGCTGAGGCCGCCGACCGGGTGTACGAATGGCTGCGCAACGAGCAACTTATTTGAGCGCATAAAAAACGCCTCTCCCGCCCATGCAGGAGAGGCGTGCATCCGAGTACGTTGCCGATTTATTTCTTGCCGGGGTCAGCCGCAGCAGGTTTGGGTGCCACGTTGTTCGGCGCGGCGCTTGCCTGAGGCTGCTGCTTGCGAACGATGTAGCCCACTGGCTGCCAGTTCGAGGAATCCTTGGCCATCGAGACCGTTTCCACGGTCATGCCGTTGGCGTACTTGGTGGCATAGATCACGTTGAGGTATTCACCCGACGGCAAACCCTGCGGGTTGTCCACCTTGCTCACGCCTACCCAGGATCGGCCCTGACTGGCGCCAAGCTGCGAGCGAAGCGTGGCGATGTATTTGCCCCAATCGGCCTGGCTCACGTTTTTCTGCATGGTTGAGCTGCTGGCCTTCCACATGGCATCCGCCTGGTTGGCGTCGGCCTGCCCGACCCACTTGGCCGCCGCCGTCATGGCCTTGTCCAGCCCGGCGGGAGCTTGCTGCGCCGATGCCACGCTCGCGCCAGCCAATGCCAACGACAGAATGAGAGCCTGGCGTGCGCGCTTGCCGAACGAAAACTGAGAGGCGCCCTGCGTCATACGAATTCTCCTTGTAAGCCAATGGGTGAAGCTACCCCACTGCGTCATTCCCGAAACTTGTAGGGTGCGCCTGGGTAAGCGTGCGTTCCATCCTGTCACGTCGGTATGAAATGCGCCTTAAGGTTTTGCCCTGTAGGGATGTCCGATTGAGTCCAGGCGTAAAGGCGCTCGCCAGCTTGGGCGAGAGGGCCTTTAGGGACTTCCGAACGAGGACTCAGGCCGCGCGAGGCGTGCTGCGACGAACACCACGCTGCTGCAGCTCGCTCCACAGCGGCGGCGCGGGCCAGTTCGGCTCGGCGTGCCCGGCTACCACGCGGCGCAGTTCCGCCTCGTCGATCTGCGGCGCCACCAGCCGCGCGAGCTGCGCCACGTAGCTGCGCAGCACGTGATCCCGGCGCAGCACCATCCAACTGGTGCAGACCGGCAGCAAGGTGTCGATGTCGAGCGTAACCAGCTCGCGCGCATCCGCCGGGGTGATAGCCATCTCGGCCAGAATGCCCACGCCGAGACCGGCGAGGACGTAGGTCTTGATGAGGTCCGCATCGACCGAGGTGCAGGCGATGCGCGGGGTGAGTTCCGCCGCGGCGAAGACACGCCGCAGCGAGGATTCGGGTTGCAGCGAGGATTCGTAGCTCACCAGCGGATGTTCCGCCAGATCCTCGATGCGCAGCGGACGCCCCAGCTTGGCCAGCGGATGGCCATGCGGCACCACTGCGCGACGGTACCAGCGGAACAGCGGCACGGCGATGCCGCCCTCCGGCGCCTGCCCGCTGGTGCTGACGATCACCAGATCCACTTCGCCGCTCTCGAACAGGCTGATGATGCGGCCCTCGCCCTGCGGACGAATGTGCACGCCAAGCTCGGGGTAATGCTGCTTCAGCCGAGCGATGGCTTCCGGCAACACGAAGCGCGCCTGCGTATGCGTGGTGGCCACGGAAAGCTCGCCCTGCGCCTCTTCGCGCAGATTGGCGGCCAGCGCGCGGATGTTGCGCGCCTCGTGCAGGATGGTGCGCGCCCGTTCCAGTACCTGCGCGCCGGCGGGCGTGATGGCGTCCAGGCTCTTGCCGCGGCGGGTGAAAACCTGGAACCCCAGCTCGCCTTCGAGCTGTTTGAGTTGCTTGCTGATGCCGGACTGGGTGGCGTGAACGTTGTCGGCAGCGAGGGTGATGTTGAGACCAGCGTCGGCGATGGCGACGATGTAGCGCAGTTGCGTGAGGGTCATGAGATCGGCTCCGGGATGAATCGCATATGGGGGTGTGCTCGGCGCATGGCAAAGCGCATACAGCTCACGAGCCACCCTGAACAGCGTTTCATCACAATCTCCCCACGCATGCCGACCCATCACCGGTCGTCATCGGACCTTAACACAGCGTTATTTGGACGTCTATACATCTAAAAATCCATTCCGCGTGATGGCCAAGCCTATGCCGTGTCGGCATATCTTCCGTCCCAGCGGCCATTTCCATTCAGGCATACGGCGGCGTTAGCGTCATCAACCAACCTGTGTAATCCGGACTCGATCCATGCCGCTTTATCCGCTGTTCGCCGATCTCAACGATCGCCACGTACTCGTGGTGGGCGGTGGCGACGTGGCGGCCCGGAAAACGGCCATGCTTCTCAAGGCCGGCGCCAAGGTCACGGTGGGTGCGCCGGTGCTGGCGCCGGAACTGCGCGAATGGGTGCAGCAGGGACGCATCATTTATAAATCAGGTGCATACCAGCCCGATTGGCTCGACGGCACTTGGCTAGTGATCGCGGCCACGCGTTCGCGTCCGCTCAATGCACGCATTGCCGCCGACGGACACGTCAGGCAGCGGCTGGTCAACGTGGTGGATGATCCGGCCTTGTCCAGCTTCCAGGTGCCGGCGCTGATCGATCGCTCTCCGTTGCTGGTGGCCATCTCCAGCCACGGTGCGGCACCGATGCTGGTGCGACGCCTGCGCGAGCGAATCGAAAGCCTGCTCGATCCCGCACTCGGCTCGCTGCTGCAGCTTGCGCAGCGCTATCGCGCGCGTATTCGTGCACGGCATACGGATCACACGCAGCATCGCCGCTTTTATGACTGGCTGCATGACGGTCCCGTGCATGCACTGCTGCGCGCGGCACAACCGCTGCATGCGGAACGCCAGCTCGTTGCGGCGCTTGCCGATCGCGCTGTGCCGAAAGCAACCGGCTCCATTGCGTTGGTCGGCGCAGGCCCCGGCGATCCCGGACTGCTTACCTTGCGAGCCTTGCGCGCATTGAACGAAGCGGACGTCATTCTGCACGATGCGCTGATCAGCGAGCCGATTCTCGATCTCGCGCGTCGCGACGCACTGCGCATCACAGTCGGCAAACGCGGCGGCGGCACGCATACGCCGCAGGCGTCGATCCATGCCTTGATGCTTGAACATGCCCGCGCGGGGCAGCGCGTGGTGCGCCTGAAAGGTGGCGATCCGTTCGTGTTCGGCCGTGGCGGCGAAGAGCTGGAATTCCTACGTGCGCACAATGTTTCCTACGAAGTGGTGCCCGGCATCACCGCCGCACTCGCCTGCGCTGCGTACAGCGGCGTACCGCTCACGCATCGCGATCATGCGCAATCCGTACGACTGGTCACCGCGCACTGCGGACAATCCTTGAACACGCTGGATTGGTCGGAACTGGCGCGCGAGCGGCAAACCTTAGCGATCTACATGGGCGTAGGTCAGCTCGATGAACTCACGCAAGAACTCATCGCGCATGGGCGCGGCGGTGATACGCCATTCGCGTTGATCGAAAACGGCACGCTGCCACAGCAGCGCACACTGACCGGCAAGCTCGGTGACTTACCGGCGCTCGCAACACGCCATGCGATCAGCGCGCCCGCGCTGCTCATCCTGGGTGAAGTGGCTGCGCAAGCAGACGCCGCACATTGGTACGGCGAACTGCTCGGCGATCCGCCACAACACTTGGCGTATCTTCGCACTTTGGCCGATGCGGCATGACCGCCTCTACTGCTACGGAGATCATCATGAGCTTGCAACTGGGCGAAATCGCCCCTGATTTCACTCTCGACTCCACCGAAGGCCCGATCCATCTGCATGATTACATCGGCAACCATTGGCTGGTGTTCTTCTCCCATCCGAAAGATTTCACGCCGGTGTGCACCACCGAGCTGGGCGCCTTCGCGCGCCGCAAGGTGGAGTTCGACAAGCGCGGCACCAAGCTGCTCGGCCTGTCTGTCGATCCGGTGAACGACCACAAGGCGTGGATCAAGGACGTGGAAGACGTGGGCGGCGCTGCGGTGAATTATCCGATCCTGGCCGATCCGGATCTGGAAGTCGCCAAGCTTTACGGCATGTATCACCCCAAGGCCGATCCCAAAGTAACGGTACGCTCGGTGTTCATCATCGATCCGCAGAAAAAAGTGCGCCTTACCCTGACCTATCCGCCGAGCGCCGGCCGCAACACAGATGAGATCCTGCGCGTGCTCGATTCGCTGCAACTCACCGATGGCCGCAAGCTCACCACGCCGGTGGACTGGCGCCCGGGCGACGAGGTGATCATCGCGCCCTCGGTGTCGGACGACGACGCGCGCCAGCTGTTCCCGGAAGGCTGGCGGACCGTCAAACCCTATCTGCGTCTATTGCGGTTCAGCAACACGCAGCACTGAAGCAATCCTGGCCAAGTCGTTGTTGACACACAGGATGGGCCGCCATGGCACGATGGCGGCCCGCTTTTTTTCGCTAAGTTCCCGTAAACGCGAAACAAACAGCCATGAATCCGCCCTGACCCCTGCCTGATGGGTGACAACCGATTCATGTCAGTCACGTTACAGTCCGCATCCCCCGAGATGATGGGTCACGGACTGCATGGCTTTCGTTTCCTCCAGCTTGCTTTCAAAGCGATCAGTCGCCGTACGGGCCATCGTGGTGCTGGCGATGATGGTTTCGTTCGTCCTGTTGACCGCGCTGCTGGATGGCAACGATGGCGTGGCGGCATCCCAACTGCTTGCGCAACCCTCCTTTCCGCTGGCCAACGCCATGCCCGGCTTGATGCTGGCGTTGCTGTTGCTGGTGCTGACGCGCCGCACGTTGCTCTCTTTCGGCCTCGCCTATCTGCTGCAAGCAGTGATGTATGGCGTGAACGCGCTGAAGGTGGCCAATCTCGGCACGCCGCTGCTGCCGGCGGATTTCCGCATGGTGGAACAACTGCACAAGGGCGGCCTGCACGTGCTGGGCAGTTATCTGCCACACAGCTTCTTGCCGTATCTCGCCATGCTTGGCGGTGTCGCGGTCGTCATAGCGATGTGGCGTTACGAACCACCGCTGTTCGTGCCGCGCACCGGCGGCAAGCGCGTTGTGACCGGTACCTTGCTCGGCCTCACGCTGGTCACGCTGCTGCTGGGCATGCCCGGCTGGCGCAATCTCTATAACGGCCAGAAGTTATGGCTGGAACCGTGGTCGGCCGCGGCCACGACCAGTCATTCCGGCCTGGTCAGCTCACTGGTGATGTTCCATCTGCAGGATCGGCGCACCAAGCAGAAGGCCGATCCCGGCGCCGTGAGCAATCTGCTGCAGACCACCGGCGATGCCGTGCGCGCGCGCATGCAGACGCCGGCCGATCCTGGCACAGCGCTACCCGACATCGTGGTGGTGCAGAGCGAATCATTTTTCGATCCGCGCATCGTGCATGGCTACGAGA
Organism: Dyella humi; assembly: GCF_044904605.1. NCBI lineage: Bacteria > Pseudomonadati > Pseudomonadota > Gammaproteobacteria > Lysobacterales > Rhodanobacteraceae > Dyella > Dyella humi. The sequence continues at coordinate 2,050,822 of NZ_JADIKI010000023.1, read as the reverse complement.
ACACCCATCTCACGCCCAACCTCACCCGTCTCGCCGCGGAAGGTATGAGCGGTCCGTTGCATGTACCCACCTACGGCGGCGGCACCATCCGTACCGAATTCGAAGTGCTCACCGGGCTCTCGCTGCGCTACTTCGGCAACATGCAGTTCCCCTATCTGCAGTTGAACGACAAAGTGGTGCCGAGCATGGTGCGCACCTTGCGCGCGCACGGCTATGAAACAGTGGCCATTCACGGCAACGATCCTACTTTCTGGAATCGCAATACCGCATTCAAGGTGCTGGGCTTCGATCGTTTCGTGTCGCAATCAGCCTTCCCGGCAAACGCGCCGATGGATGGCAAGTACATGGCCGACAGCGCAATGACTGACGAGATCATGGCGCAGCTGAAAGATGCGGGGCCGCCGCAGCTTCTGTTCGCGATCAGCCTGGAAGCGCACGGCCCCTATGACGTCGAGCCGAACGACCGCGCCGCACGCGATGCCATTCCAGTGCCGGCCGCCATCGACGCCAAAGATAAGGTGGAAGTGCAGAACTACCTCTATCACATGCAGCATGCGGACGAGGAACTGGGCCGTCTGGCTGAATCGCTAGCCAAGCGCAGCCGTCCCACTCTGCTGCTGTTCTACGGCGACCATCTGCCCGGCCTCACCAGCGCGTACCGCGCGACGGGTTTCGTGAATGGCCAGGACATGCTCTCCCAAGCCGGCACTTGGCTGCTGGTTGATCCGCGCAATCCGGGCCAGCCGCAGCGCATCGACATGGCTTCGTGGATGCTGCCCGGGCTGCTGCTCGAGCGCGCTGGCATTCATGACGATGCGTACTTCGCACTGACGCAGGTGCTTGCGCCGTCGCTGGCTGCGCTCACTCGCGCACCCGGTGCAGCGCTGCCGGCGATCGACGCGCAACAGCAGCAGTTCGACAAGGACATGGCTAGCGTCTCCGTGCTGCGCATGAAGGGCAAACTGGACAAGCTGTTGCCCACCAGCCTGCTGCCGTCCACCACTGCCGTGGCGAAGCAGGACAATGAGGAGCAGGGCATTCCGGCATCCGCAGCGATGGGTATGCATCGCTGAGAACGGGGAACGGGGAACGGGGAACGGGCGCCATGCTTTTGGAACCGCTTGCCTCCGTAAACTCCGTCTGTCGTGCTTGAACCATCTATTTGCGCGACCATCACGCTCGCGATACGTCGCACGTTCCCTGCTCCCCGTTCCCCAGTCCCTACCTCATCAAATACTGATCGTCGCCCGTCGCTGCTGGCGCTTGTAATGGATCAGCAGCGCGGCGATCAGTATCAGCAGGGTCACCACGAAAATGCTCATGCCGAGGTTTTCGCCGCGCATGCCACTGGCGAATCCGGCCGGAACCTGGCCGCCGTTTTCATCGATGTTGAAAGCCGCCATGCCGGTGTAGTGCATGCCGCATACGGCCAGTCCCATCACCAGCGCACTGCCAATCATCTGCACGCGGCCACGTAGATTGAATGCCAGCCACAGCGCGACGATCGACGCCACGATCGCGATGATCATCGAGGTCGCCACCAGATTCATATCGTAAGTTGTGAAGGCCGCCATCATCACCGCCGCCATACCTAAGTAATGCATGCCGGTAACACCCAGGCCCATGCACACGCCGGCCGCGGCGAGCTTGGCCCAGCTGAAATCGCCGCTGCTGGCGATCGCCAGGCCCAGCGAACAAGCGCCGAAGGCAATGATTGCGGACAGCGCCGTTAGCAGCGGGTCGTAACTCACCGGCATGCCCATGTCGCACGCCAGCATGGCGATGAAATGCATAGCCCAGATAGCACCCACACCCATCGCGGCACCCGCTGCCAGCACGGCGGCGGTGCGCTGGCGCGACGTCTTCGCGATGGGAATGACTACCGCCAATTGCAGCGCTGTAAACGAACCGAGCACCGATATCACGTACGAGAGCAAAACCAGCATCATGTTGTAGTGCTGATGCGCAGGCATGGATTCCACCTCCTCCGGTTGCGTATGTCGTCAGGTGATGCGATGGCAAGACGAGCCAACGTCACTCACCACGTTTCCAGCATGGATGCGCGCGCCCTCCACGCCCGCATCAATGCGATACTTCGAGAATGCAATCGCCCATGCCGCGACTGCTGCGGCAATGCAGGTTGCGCACGAAAACCGTCTGCGGCGCGGACGATGCGCCCAACATGCCTTCAAGAAAACCTTTGAAGAACTTGCAGCCGGAATGACCGCCTGGCGGACAGAGCGGGCAGTCCTGGATATGAATGTGGCGATCGCGCACGTCGACCGTCACCAGTGCCCGCAGCGCGGGCGAGGCGATGCGCTTGATCGCTTCGGCCAAGCCCAGCTTGCCGCCCATTTCGAAATCGCGCTTGAACACCCAGATGCCCGTCCGCCGACCAGCGAGCAGCAGCGAGGCCTCGCGCGCCTCGGCCGTCACTTCGTGCTCCAGCGCCAGCAGCCAGGGAAAAACCTTCGGATAATCGCGCGCCAGTTGCGGCAGCACGCTTTCGACTTTCTGCACGTCGGGCCCGACGTGAGCCAGCGGCGTTGTTGCGCCATTCACTGCGCCATTCGGTACACGTGGCGCCGATGCTGTAACTGCCTGCGCCGTGCCCGGCGCCAGCAATGTCGCTTCGAAACTCAGTACGCGGTTGTGCGTGGCAAGCACTTCTTCCAGGCCGAGCTGCCGCTCCGGCTCACCGCGCACCACCATGACCAGCCATGCGCCGTGATTGTCCTGATACACGCGCTGGCGCAACAGCGTGAATCCGCTGGCGACCACTACGCGACCAAGTTCCACGAGCAGTCCTTCCCGGCGATCCGAAAGGATCTGGATTTCCAGCTCGATCATCGAATCAAGCTCCCCCTGTTTGGTCGATGCTGGCAAACGAATTGTGAAAATTACGATGAGTCCTTTCAGCGCCAAAAAGTGTGATCAACCTCGCAAAAGAAACCGAAGAATTTGAAGGTAATACGCGTTTTCGGCAATGCGTCGTGTTTGGCGTCGCACACAGCGACCCGCATCGCGCACCATGTGCGCGCAAAAAGAAAGCCCCGCTTGCGCGGGGCTTTCGATTCTTGCAGACAAGCGGGAAATGGACGTTTAGAAGTCCATACCACCCATGCCGCCCATGCCGCCGCCCGGGGCGCCATGGTTGTGCTCTTCCTTCTTCGGCAGTTCGGCCACCATCGCTTCGGTGGTGATCAGCAGGCCTGCCACGGAGGAGGCGTACTGCAGCGCCGAACGGGTGACCTTGGTCGGATCCAGGATGCCGAACTCGATCATGTCGCCGAACTCGCCGGTGGCGGCGTTGTAGCCGTAGTTGCCTTTGCCTTCCTTGACCTTGTTCACGACCACGGACGGCTCGTCACCGGAGTTGAACACGATCTCGCGCAGCGGAGCTTCCAGCGCACGACGGGTGATGACGATGCCGTGGTTCTGGTCTTCGTTGTCGCCCTTCAGGTTTTCGATGGCCTTCAGCGTGCGGATCAGCGCCACGCCACCACCGGGCACCACGCCTTCTTCAACGGCTGCGCGCGTGGCGTGCAGGGCGTCTTCGACGCGGGCCTTCTTTTCCTTCATTTCGATTTCGGTAGCAGCACCGACCTTGATCACTGCCACGCCGCCGGCCAACTTGGCCACGCGCTCCTGCAGCTTCTCGCGGTCGTAGTCGGAGGAGGTTTCCTCGATCTGCGCCTTGATCTGCTTGATGCGCGACTGGATCTTCTCAGCTTCGCCGGCGCCGTCGATGAGGGTGGTGTTTTCCTTGGTCACCACGACCTTCTTGGCGCGGCCCAGATCCTGGATGGTGGCCTTCTCAAGCTGCAGGCCCACTTCTTCGGAGATGACTTGGCCGTTGGTAAGGATGGCCATGTCTTCCAGCATCGCCTTGCGACGATCACCGAAACCCGGCGCCTTCACGGCGGCAACCTTGACGATGCCGCGGATGGTGTTGACCACCAACGTCGCCAGCGCCTCGCCTTCGACTTCCTCGGCGACGATCAGCAGCGGCTTGCCGGCCTTGGCCACGCCTTCGAGGATCGGCAGCATTTCGCGAACGTTGGAGATCTTCTTGTCGTACAGCAGGATGAAGGGATCTTCCAACTCGACCTGCTGGCTCTGCTGGTTGTTGATGAAGTACGGCGAGAGGTAGCCGCGGTCGAACTGCATACCTTCGACGACGTCCAGTTCGTTCTCAAGACCCGAACCTTCCTCAACCGTGATCACGCCTTCCTTGCCGACCTTCTTCATCGCGGTGGCGATGATGTCGCCGATGGCGACGTCGGAGTTGGCGGAGATGGTGCCGACCTGGGCGATGGCCTTGTCGTCAGCGGTGGGCTTGGAGAGCTTCTTGAGCTCTTCCACCGCGGCGGTCACGGCCTTGTCGATGCCGCGCTTCAGGTCCATCGGGTTCATGCCGGCGGCCACAGCCTTCAGGCCTTCGCGCACGAACGCCTGGGCCAGCACGGTGGCGGTGGTGGTGCCGTCACCGGCGTTGTCGGAGGTCTTGGAAGCGGCTTCCTTGACGATCTGCGCGCCCATGTTCTCGTAGGCGTCGGACAGTTCGATTTCCTTGGCGACGGACACGCCGTCCTTGGTGACGGTGGGGGCGCCGAAGCTCTTCTGGAGCACGACGTTGCGGCCCTTCGGGCCCAGCGTGACCTTGACCGCGTTGGCCAGGGTGTTCACGCCCTTGAGGATGCGCGCGCGCGCGTCTTCGCTGAAGCGGACTTCTTTGGCTGCCATAATTTTTTGCCTCAAAAAATTAAATTAAAAATGGGAAAATCTTGCGGGAAAGCTGCGGAAGGAGCCGAAGGCGACTGGCATAGCGCGGTTGTACTGTTCGCGCTCGCTCACCTGGCACCGTCGGATCAAGCTTCGATCACCGCAACGATGTCGTCTTCCTTCAGAAAGACCAGCTCTTCGCCGTCGATCTTGATTTCCTGGCCGGCGTACTTGCCGAACAGCACCGTTTCACCGGCCTTGACCGACATCGGACGAACCTTGCCGTCCTCCAGGATGCGGCCTTCGCCAGCGGCGATCACCTTGCCGCGGGTCTGCTTTTCGGTGGCGCTATCGGGGATGACGATGCCGCCGGCGGAGACACGCTCCTCCTCCAGGCGCTTGACGATGACGCGATCGTGCAGCGGACGCAGTTTGCTCATGGGATGAACTCCAGCTGTGGCTTTGGGTTAAAGATTGGGTGACCCCTGAACCGGCCTTGGCGGCGGTGTTAGCACTCGGGGTACACGAGTGCCAATTCTAGCCGCCAAAAAAACCCCTGCAACAGGGGCCGGATAGGTCGTGAAGCCGTTATGGGGGAAGCGGGTGGGCTTTCAAGGGCTTGCAACGAAACGACGCGGTTTGCAAATTGGTCGCGGGTGCCGGGGAGGATCGACACGGCCGGCGAAAATGCCGACGATGGTCCATTTCCACACAGGGAACCAGGCAGTGAGCAGGGACCAGACACTACGCGAGCAGATCGTCGCCCACGGCTTGAAGCTGACGCCTTCCGGCCTGAGCCAGGGCACCTCCGGCAACCTGAGCGTGCGCCACGACGAGGGATTCCTGATCACCCCCAGCGGCACGCCCTATGAGGAGATCACGCCCGAAGCCGTGGTGCAGGTGGCGATGGACGGCAGCTACGCACACCGGTTGCGGCCTTCCAGCGAGTGGCGCTTCCACCGGGACATCTATGCCGCACGGCCGGACGTGCATGCGGTGGTCCATGCCCATCCGCCCTACAGCACCGCGCTGGCGATGTGCCGCATGGGTATTCCCGCGGCGCACTACATGATCGCCGTAAGCGGCGGCGATTCGATCCGCTGCGCGGGTTACTACACCTACGGCACGCAGGAGCTCTCCGATGCTGTCGTACATGCGCTCGATGGCCGCCTGGCCTGCCTGCTGGCCAACCACGGCATGATCGCAGTGGGCGCCACCCTGGAGCAGACCATGTGGCGCGCAGTGGAAGTGGAAACGCTGGCCCGGCAATACGCGCTGGCACTGCAGGTAGGCAAGCCGGCGCTGCTCAACGATGCGGAGGTCACACAGGTGCTGGAAAAATTCGGCAACTACGGCCTGATCTCGCGCAATTCATCGTCCACTTCGACCTGAACTCGCCCCCATGTCCGACGACGTTCTGCTTTGCTACTGCACCTGTCCCGACGCCGCCAGTGCGCAGCGTCTGGCCGAAGCCTTGGTGGATGAATCATTGGCAGCCTGTGTCAATCGCGTGCCTGGTGTTCATTCGACGTATCGCTGGAAGGGCAAGATCACCACGGATAACGAAGAATTGCTTTTGATCAAAACCACGGCCAAACGCTTCGACGCCATGAAGACACGCGTGCTGGCTTTACATCCGTACGAGCTGCCGGAACTGATCGCCGTTCCGGTAGAACACGGTTACGCCGCCTATCTGGATTGGGTGCGCGCCGGCGTGGATGCGTGAGCTTCCGCATTATCGAGTGTGGTCAAGACCGCCTTCGGTGAGGCGATGAAAACCACCAGCATCGTCGCAGGCTCGCTGTCGCTTGCGTTGCCGCTCACCACATGATGCGCGCCTGCTGCTTCGAACCAGCTTTCACCCGGACCGAAGACATGCAACGCACCGCCTGCGAGCTGACTGCGGATGTGGCCTGACAGCACGTAAACGAAGATATCGCCGCCATGCCGATGCGGCGACGTGGATTGACCCGGCGCATACGTCACCGTCTCCGCACTCAACTGGCGCCCAACCGCCTGCGTGAGCGGCGCCGACAACAGTGCACGCTCTTCGGCTGCAAAACTATCCATCGAAAAAGTCGCCGCTGCGATCGCGATCAGCATCAATACGGACATCGTCATGCGTTTCATAAATCACGCCTTCTTTGAATCAACCGAAACGGCAGCAATAACGTATCCACTCAACCCGAACTGAGCGCCTTCAACTCGCTACTCAGCGTCGGATCCACACCTTCCACGCGGCGCACGATGCGACCATTTGCATCGACGACCAGCAACGTCGGCACATGCATGACGCGGAAACTGCGGAAGAGCGCACCGGAATCATCCAGTGCCAGCGGCATCGCGACGTGATGTTGCTGCTGATAGGCACGCAAATCATCCTTGCCCGCCCACAAACCTGAGGCAATGCCGAGCCAGCGAACGTTCGTGTTGTGTGATAGCGCGGTGACCTGTTCGCGCACTGCACGGCAACTTGCGGCAAGGGCCGGGCGGCTGCCTGCAAGATAGGTTTCGCACCACGGCGACAGGAAGACCAACACGGTGGGCTTTCCGTTGCTCTGCTGCAATGGAAACGACCCATGGTTCAGCGTCGCAACGGTAAGGCTGGGCAACCGATCGCCCACGTCATAGTGCGCCTCATCCTTTGCCGCTGTAGACACCGCATTCGATGACGTCGCGGAAGTGCGGGCTGCCAGCAACGCGGCATCGAGTTTCGCGTTTGCCTCGTGCCCGATAAATGCAATACGACCATCGCGTCCGATGACCACATGCTGTGGCGTGACGCGTAAATGAAAGGCTTCGCCGATTGAGCCATCATCGAATACGATCGGCATCTTCAATCCCATGTCATGCCGATACTTGCGCACGTCCTCCACGGTATCGTCGAAACCGACATCGACGGCAATCACCGCCAGATCCGGACCGGCCTGCTCATAGACCTGCTTCAGGTGTGGCATCTGCTGCCGGCACGGCACACACCAGGTCGCCCAGAATTCCAGGTAGACGGCTTTCTTGCCGTAAAGACTGGCAAGGTCGATGGATTGCCCATCAATTGTCTTCAACACAAGACGCGGCGCCGGCGTGCCGACCAGACCGTGCGCCGCCGCCTGCGCATGCTGATCGCCCGTTTCGGCATGCAGCACGGCGCTGAAACCACACAACATTATCAACGCAAGCAGGGTCACGACGCGCACGACAATCTCCTTAATGAGGTCGCATACATCCTCGCGATTCGGCGCAGCCGCCATAAGAGCCACTTTGCGGCAAATGCAGGGTGCCACCGCATGACACGACGCGCCACGCTATCGATCTAAGAGCTGGACCAACCGGCGAATACCCTCGTCGATGCGCTGCGCATCGATCATGCCAAAGCCAAACGCCAGGCCATTTACTGCGGCCGAATCCAGGGCGCAGCTGTTCAAGGTTTCCAGTCGAATGCCAACAGCTGCAGCACGTTTCGCCAGTTGGGTCGCATCGACAGAATCAGGAAGCCTTACGGCGAGATGCAAACCGGCGTCCGAAGGATACACATGCAAACGCCCATCACCATGCCGTTTCAACGCATCCAGCAAGATATCGCGTCGCTCCGCGTAGATCTTGCGCATGTGACGTACATGGCGCACGAGATGCCCTTCGGCGACAAACGCGGCAAGCGCGTCCTGCGCCATCACGTTGCCGTGCCAATCCGCCTGATATTTCGCATTCGCAAGGGCTACGCGCAACCATGGCGGCGCGACCGCATAGCCGATGCGCAGCGTTGGAAACAAGCATTTGGAAAATGTGCCGACATAGCAAACTACGCCATCACGATCCAGCGTCTGCAGCGCATCCAGTGGCCTGCCGCTGTAGCGAAATTCGCTGTCGTAATCGTCCTCGATGATCACCGCACCACGCGACCGGGCAAAATCCAGCAAGGCCATGCGCCGGCGCGGTGACATCAAGACACCGAGCGGAAACTGATGCGACGGCGTGACATAGATGACGTTGGTGTCATCGGGGAGTTTGTCCACCACCAGCCCTTCTTCGTCCACCGGCACGCCGACGACCTTGGCATCCGCGGCTCTAAATACTTCCTGCAACGGCGGATATCCCGGATCCTCAACGGCAAGAACCGTACGTCCCGGCGTAACCAGCACGCGCGCCAACAAATCGAAGGCTTGTTGTGCGCCGTTGGTCACGATCACATCGTCCCGCTCGCACGCTACGGCGCGCGCAAACGAAATGTGGCGGGCAATGGCTTCCCGTAACGCGGGGCTACCCTGCGGATGGCCATACAAAGGCGCTGCGTTGGACAAGTGACGCAAGGCGCGCGCCGAAAGGCGACGCCACACCTCATAAGGAAACGAACGGCTATCGGGAATGCCGAGGCGAAAATCGCAGGTAAACGCGCCCAGTTCCATTGGCGCTGGCATGGTATCGATGTGACGCCAGTACGGCGCCAATCGACGCTCATTGCGATCCGCCAAAGTCTTCGCCGGAACAACCGGCCTCCGTGCGGCGAGATCGGCCACGAAATTGCCGGCGCCGCGCCGGGCCACGATATAGCCCTCGCTGAGTAACAAGTCGTAGGCCGCGACAACGGTGTTGCGCGACACCCCTAACGCATCGGCCACCACACGCGTTGCAGGCAACCGCAGGCCGGCTTTGAGCCGCCCGTCAAGAATCGCAGCGCGCAACTGCCCATGCAGCGCCGCCAGCCGCTGCCGGGAACCACGCTCTGGCAAGTCCAAGGGAAACTCGAAAGGGTTGTCCATGCGTCACAGGCGCTCAAAACTGGACCCGTAGATTTGCCCTGATGTGGTTCTTTTGCAAGACCACCTGATTACCTAGGATGGCCTTAACGCCCGCTGGAGCCATCCGTCATGATCGATCTCTATTTCGCCGCGACGCCGAACGGCCTCAAGGCCAAGCTGTTCCTCGAAGAAGCGCAGCTGCCCTATCGCATCGTGCCGGTGGGCCTCAGCAAGGGCGAGCAATTCAAACCCGAATTCCTGGCCATTTCGCCGAACAACAAGATCCCAGCGATCGTCGACCACGCGCCGGCCGGTGGTGGCGAGCCAGTGCAGTTGTTCGAATCCGGCGCCATCCTGCTGTATTTCGCTGAAAAGATCGGGCGCTTCATCCCGCAGGACATCCGCGGGCGCAGCGAAGTGCTGCAGTGGCTGTTCTGGCAGATGGCCGGCCTCGGGCCGATGGCCGGGCAGATTGGTCATTTCAATGTCTACGCGCCTGAAAAAGTGCCCTACGCCATCGACCGCTACACACGCGAGACCAGCCGGCTTTACGGCGTGCTCGATCGTCGCTTGGCTGATCGCCCGTTCATTGCGGGCGAATTTTCGATTGCCGACATCGCCTGTTACCCATGGATCGTTCCGCACGAAGCATATGGACAGAACCTCGCCGAGTTTCCACATCTCAAGCGCTGGTTCGAAAGCATGGCAACGCGACCGGCCACCATGCGCACCTACGAGGATGTCGAGAACGTGTATGCGCCCAAGCAGGCGATATCGGAAGAAGAACGCAAGATATTGTTCAACCAGGGCGCAAAGGTTCGCGCCTAGGTGTAGTGCGTCGCTTCCTACCAAGACTGCTGACAGGTCCTGTCACCGTGCAGGGCTAGGGTTAACTGCCCGCCTTTACGAGCGCATCCGCCATGAAGAAATCCGACGTCGCCGCCCTGCTGTTGCTCGGAGCCCTGTGGGGTGCCTCGTTTCTGTTCATGCGCATGGGCGCGGCCCAGTTTGGAAGCATGGCGCTGGCCGGCATGCGTGCGATCGGCGCGGCAATCTGCTCGATACCGTTGCTGATGTCGCGCGAACGCCTGGCGGAATTGCGCGCGAATTGGCGCTCAGTCGCATTGATCGGCCTGGCCAATTCCGCGCTGCCGTTCGTGCTGTTTTCGTACGCGGCGCAGAGCTTGCCGGCCGGGTTGTCGGCCATCTTCGATGCCATCGCACCGTTGCTGGTGGCGGCCTCCGGCGCGCTGTGGCTGGGCGAGAAGTTGAATGCCACACAGGCGAGCGGCCTGGTGATCGGCATGACCGGCGTGGTGTGGCTGATCGGTGGCAGCCTGGGCTTCGGCCATGGCGGTGCGCCGGTCGGCTGGGCCATGGCGGCCTGCGTGGGCGCGAACATCTGCTATACCTTCGGCGCGCACTACAGCCATCGCCGCGTGCAGACCGTGTCGCCGCTAACGGTGGCGATCGGCAGCCAGGTCGCCGCGGCAGTGATGCTACTGCCCTTCACGGTGTGGCTGTGGCCGGCCAAATCGCCGACGGCCCAGGCGTGGATCGCCATGTTCGGTCTGGCGGCAGCCTGCACCTCGCTCGCCTACGTGCTGTTCTATCGGCTGTTGGCGCGCATTGGTTCAACGCGCTCGATGGCAGTGCTGTACCTGATCCCTGTGTTCGGCGTGGTGTGGGGCGCAATGTTTCTGCGCGAATCGATCACGCTGGCGATGGGTGGCGGTTGCGCCGTGATCCTGCTGGGTGTGGCACTCACCACCGGCATGTTGAAGCTTCGTCCCGCGGCACCCGCGCCGCTGGATGCGGTCGAAAAGGCTTAAGGTCCATAATCCCCGTTCGCGCCCCCGCGCGATCCCCACTGCATGGAGTTGGAATGCGTTCGCTTCGTTACGGCCGCGTCGCCGCTTATCTGCTTACTTTGCTTACGCTGGCGTTCGGTATGCAGGCCGTTGCCCAGGATGCCGAAGACAACCTGCTGCCGGTGACCGAGGCCTACAAGCTCACCGCCGACGCCAGCACGCCCGGCGTGGTGAAGCTGCACTGGACCATCGCGCAGGATTACTACCTCTATCGCGGACGCATGGCCTTCAAGGGCGGCGACGGTGTGACGCTGGGCGAAGCGCAATTGCCCAACGGCGAGAAGCACGACGATCCTTACCTTGGACCGGTCGAGACGTATCACCACAGCGTAGATGCCACCATTCCCTACACACTGGCACCCGGCACCACGACGCTTGCATTGAGCGTGCGGTATCAGGGCTGCCACGAGACCGATCCGAAGATCTGCTATCCGCCGCATACCGAGCACCTGTCTCTGCCGGTTCCCGCCGCGGCGGCAACACCGACCAACAACAAACTCAACGATCTGCTCGGCTCGCGCCCGCAGGCATTGGTCGGTGGCAACAACGGCACGCCGCTGCCGGCCGAAGACGCATTTCATTTCGATGCGATCGCGCAGGATGCGCACCACCTACTGCTGCGCTGGACGCTTGCCAAGGGCTACTACCTGTATCGCGATCAGACGCAGCTTGCAGTGAAAGATGCGCCGAAGCTTTCGTTGTCGCCAGCGTGGCCTGCTGGAACCATGCATCAGGATGCGCATTTCGGTAACACCACCGTGTACTTCAATGAAGTGACCTTGCCGGTGGCCATCAATGGCGACACTGGCGGCACCAAGACGCTTGCCTTGGTGGCCAGTTTCCAGGGTTGCCAGGATGGCGGTCTGTGCTATCCGCTGATGACGCGCGAAGCGCATATCGATCTGACCGGCAATGGCGGCACCACGGTTGAAGCTGCGCCCAATCCCGCACCGGAGATGCCGCCGGTCGACGCGAAGAACGGTGGATCGCCGGGCGTGAGCTTTTTGTACGCGCTGCTGCTCGCCCTGGGCGGCGGCCTGGTGCTGAACCTCATGCCGTGCGTGCTGCCGGTGCTGTCGATCAAGGCGATCGGCCTGATCGAAAGCGGTGAGAACCCGGCGCGCCGGCGCCTGCATGCACTGATGTACACAGCCGGTGTATTGGTGAGCTTTGCGGTGCTGGGCGTAGTGATCATCGCGCTGAAAACCGCGTGGGGCGCGCACCTGCAGAATCCGATCGTAGTGGCCGTGCTGGCGTTGATCATGCTCGCCGTAGCGTTGTCGATGTCCGGCGTGGCGCAGTTCGGCGCATCGCTCGGCAACACGGGCAGCGCGCTGGCGAGCCGTTCCGGACCTGCCGGCGATTTCTTTACCGGCGTGCTGGCGGTGGTGGTCGCCAGTCCCTGCACGGCGCCGTTCATGGGCAGTGCGCTGGCGTACGCGCTGGTAGCGCCGATCGCGAGCGCCATCTGCGTGTTCCTTGCGTTAGGTGTGGGCCTCGCCTTGCCGTTCCTGGCCGTGGGTTTCGTGCCGGCGTTGTCGCGCTGGCTGCCGCGCCCCGGCCGCTGGATGGAAACGCTGAAAGAAGTCCTCGCCTTTCCGATGTATCTCACCGTGGCGTGGCTGGCATGGGTGCTCGCCAATCAGCGCGGCGCCGATGCGGTGGGTCTGCTGCTGGTCGCCGCCGTATTGCTGGCCATGACGCTGTGGTGGTTCGAACGCAGCCGCCATCGCGGCGTGCTGAGCCGCGTGCTGGTCGGCCTGCTCGCGCTGTTCACGCTGGCGCCGCTGTATTACCTCGCCACCTTGCCTGCCGTTGCACAGACGGCCGGCGCCAGCGACGGCGTCGTTGCCTACTCGCCCGAAAAACTCGCCGAACTGCGCAAGGCTGGCACGCCGGTGTTCGTGGACATGACCGCCGACTGGTGCGTGACCTGCAAGGCGAACGAGCACGCCGTGCTCAACGGCGACGATTTCAAGGCGCTGCTCAAGCGCACCGGCGCCATCTATATGAAGGGCGATTGGACCAACGAGGATCCGGCCATTTCGGCCTTCCTGCAGGAATACCACTCCCCCGGCGTGCCGCTGTACGTCGTGTTCCCGAAGGATGGCGGCGCCGGCCGGAAATTGCCGACGGTGCTGACCTCCTCGCTGGTAGAGCAGGCCTTGAACGAGGCAGCCAAGTGATGGGAATGGGCTCCCGCGCATGCTGAGCCGCACCAACCTCGTCATTCTCGCCCTGGCGCTGCTGGCAGCCATCGCTGGCGGCTGGCTGCAGCATGAAAGCAGCCAGACGCACGTACCGCCCGGGGTTCAGGTGGCGAACGTCGGCGATCTTCGACCGGATATAGCGCTGCTGGACCTCGACGGCAAGGAACGCAGGCTGTCCGGATACCAAGGTCGACGCCTGCTGCTGAACTTCTGGGCCAGCTGGTGCAAGCCGTGCTTGGCCGAGATGCCCGCCTTGAACGCTGCCCAGCATAAGTTCGCCGATCAGGGGGCGATCGTGCTGGGTATTGCGATGGACGAGCCCGATCGTGTTCGGGCCTACTTGACCCAGCATCCGGTGGACTATCCCATTCTGATCGGCCAGCTCGATTCACCCAGCACCTCGCTGCGCTTCGGCGACACAGGCGAAATGCTTCCCTACAGTGTGTTGCTGGATGAAAACGGCCGCATCCTGGCGGCGCATCGAGGCCCGCTCGACGCCAATCAGCTCGATCGCTGGCTATCCCCGACAACCGCGCCCTGATGCGGTTTACGACGCCATACGTTCCCGCACGTTTAACATCTTCTTTCTCCGTCAAACATCGCCGATCTACGCCGAACTAGACAATATTCCTGACAGCCCGCACACTTCGCGGATTCTGGATACCCCGGGGGACGCCGGAGCTCTATGGCGAAGCTGCTGGTCCTGCACGGACCCAACCTCAACCTGCTCGGCGTGCGCGAACCCGATATTTACGGCCGGGAGACGCTGGCTGACATCAACAACCAGCTCGCCCAGCACGCCCAGGCGGCCGGTCATGAGCTGGACTGGTATCAGTCAAACGCCGAGCACGAGCTGATCGGCCGCATCCACCAGGCGCGGGACGAGCAGGTGGCCTTCATCCTGATCAACCCCGGCGCGTTCACCCATACCAGCGTGGCCCTGCGCGATGCACTGGCCGCAGTGGGCATTCCTTTCATCGAGCTGCACATGAGCAATGTGCATGCCCGCGAGCCGTTCCGCCGCCACTCCTATCTTTCCGACCTGGCCGTGGGCGTGATCTGCGGCTTCGGCAGCGCCAGCTACCACCTCGCGCTGGACGCCGCCCTTAGCAAACTTGAACAGAAGGCCGGCGGCTAGCCGCCTGTCGTTTCCTTTCACTCCATACCGTTCACTCAAGGGCCGCCACGCTGCGGCCTCCAGACCCTGAGAAGGCAAGCCCTATGGATCTGCGCAAGATCAAAAAACTGATCGACCTACTCGAGGAATCCAACCTCGCCGAACTGGAAATCAAGGAAGGCGAGGAAGTCGTGCGCCTGTCGCGCGTTCCCAAGGGCGGTATCACCGTCGCCGCGCCGCCCGCCGTACACGTGCCAGCTCCGGCTCCGGTCGCCGCTCCGGTGGCCGCTGCGCCGGCACCGACCGAAGGCGAGCCGGGCAGCAATCTGCCAGCCGGCCACGTGCTGAAGGCGCCGATGGTCGGCA
Organism: Dyella humi; assembly: GCF_044904605.1. NCBI lineage: Bacteria > Pseudomonadati > Pseudomonadota > Gammaproteobacteria > Lysobacterales > Rhodanobacteraceae > Dyella > Dyella humi. Next base: position 2,035,800 of record NZ_JADIKI010000023.1, on the reverse strand, counting down.
CTTTCTATGCCTCGGCCACCCCGGGCGGACCCGCGTTCGTGAAAGTAGGCCAGCAAGTGAAGGCTGGCGAGACGCTGGGCATCATCGAAGCGATGAAGATGTTCAACCAGATCGAGGCCGAAGTCGCCGGCGAGGTGAAGGCCATCCTGGTCGAGAACGGCCAGCCGGTGGAATTCGACCAACCGATGTTCGTGATCGGCTGAGCGGCCCCTATTCCCATGCAAAAGCTTGAGAAAGTCGTCATTGCCAACCGTGGTGAAATCGCGCTGCGTGTGCTGCGCGCGTGCCACAGCCTTGGCATCAAGACCGTGGCGGTGCATTCCACCGCCGACCGCAACCTGAAACACGTCGGGCTCGCCGACGAAGCGATCTGCATCGGTCCGGCGCCGTCCGTGGATAGCTATCTCAACATCCCACGCATCATCGCCGCCGCGGAAATCACCGACGCCAACGCGATCCATCCCGGCTATGGCTTTCTGTCCGAGCGTGCGGATTTCGCCGAGCAGGTGGAACAAAGCGGCTTCATCTTCATCGGCCCCACCGCCGACGTGATCCGCCTGATGGGCGACAAAGTGGAAGCGATCCGCGCCATGAAAGCGGCGGGCGTGCCGTGCGTGCCAGGTTCCGGTGGTCCGCTCGGCGAAAACGTCGAAGAAAACGTGCGCATCGCGCGCGAAATCGGCTACCCCGTGATCATCAAGGCCGCTGGCGGCGGTGGTGGTCGCGGCATGCGCGTGGTGCGTACCGAAGCGCATCTGGGCAACGCCATCACCATGACCAAGCAGGAAGCCAAAGCGGCGTTCGGCAACGATCAGGTGTACATGGAGAAGTTTCTGGAGAATCCGCGTCACGTGGAAATCCAGGTGCTCGCCGATGGCCAGGGCAATGCGATTCACTTGGGCGAACGCGACTGCTCGATGCAGCGTCGCCATCAGAAAGTGGTGGAAGAAGCACCCGCGCCCGGCATCACGCCGGAACTGCGCGCGCAGATCGGCCAGGTGTGTGTGGACGCTTGTTTGCGCATCGGTTATCGCGGCGCCGGCACCTTCGAGTTCCTGTTCGAAAACGGCCGCTTCTACTTCATCGAGATGAACACGCGCATCCAGGTGGAACATCCGGTAACGGAACTGATCACCGGCGTGGATCTGGTACGCGAACAACTTCGCATCGCTGCCGGCGAAAAACTGTCGCTCAAGCAGGAAGACATTAAGATTCAGGGTCACGCGATCGAATGCCGCATCAACGCAGAAGATCCGGACACCTTCATGCCTTCGCCGGGTACGGTGAAGCGCTTCGAAGCACCGGGCGGCCCCGGCGTGCGCGTGGATACGCACTTGTACGACGGCTACAAGATTCCGCCGAACTACGATTCGATGATCGGCAAGCTGATCGTGCACGGTCCCGATCGCGAAACCGCCATCGCGCGCATGCGTTTGGCGCTGGCCGAGACGGTGATCGAAGGCGTGAAGTGCAATATTCCGCTGCAGCAACGCATCATGTCTGACGTCGGCTTCCAGCAGGGTGGGCAGAACATCCACTATCTGGAAAAGCGCATGGCGGAGAGCAAGGAACATCCGCACAGCGGGCATTGAGTACTCACGCTCGTCATTCCGGCGAAGGCCGGAATCCGGTTAAACATGCTGTGCGAAGCACTCAACATAAATTTTGTTTGCTCCGCACTGCGTATTAAAACTGGATTCCCGCCTTCGCCGGAATGACGGCAAGGTGTGACTGCGCATTACGCTAGGTTCAAACTTTCGGCTTGAACCTCATCGCAAGTTTCACCCCTCACCCTACCCTCACCCCACCGTGGAGAGGGACAATCCCCGCATCACCCTCCTCACGGAACACCGATGCCCTGGCTCGAACTCTCCTTGATCGTCCGCGCCGAACAACAACCTCGCGTGGAAGAGGCGCTGGAAGATCTGGGCGCCTTGTCGGTCACCCTGCGCGATGCCAACGCCGAAACGCCCGACGAGCAGGCTATTTTCGAGCCGGGCGTGGGCGAGCTACCGCTATGGCCCACCATCACTTTGAATGCATTGTTCGACGCCGACTCCGATCGTCGCGGCCTCAGCGAAGCCCTGAGCGAATTGCTGCCGTGGCTGGAGCCCGATCAGCTGAGCTTCCACGACGTGGCCGACGAGGATTGGGAGCGTGCATGGATGGACCAGTACCAGCCGATGCCGTTCGGACGGCGGCTGTGGATTTACCCGTGGAACATTGCGCCGCCCGAGGATGACGCGCTGGCGATCGTGCAACTCGATCCCGGCCTTGCGTTCGGCAGCGGCACGCATCCGACCACCGCGCTGTGCCTTGAATGGTTGGATGGCCTTGATCTAGCAGACAGGCGCGTGATCGACTACGGCTGCGGCTCAGGCATTCTGGCGATCGCCGCGCTCAAGCTGGGTGCGGCATCGGCCGTGGGCGTGGACAACGATCCGCAGGCGCTGACAGCCTCCGCGGACAACGCCGAACGCAACCATGTCGGCGATCGGTTGGCGCTGTTCCTGCCCGAGGATTTTGAAGGCGAGCCCGCCGACGTATTCGTCGCGAACATTCTCGCCGGTCCGCTCAGCGAACTTGCGCCTCAGTTCGCCAGGCTTGCCAAGCCCGGCGCGCCGTTTGCGATCTCCGGCATCCTGCAGGGGCAGCACGAAGAACTGCTGGCGCGTTATGCCGAATGGTTCGATGCACTGCGCGTGGATGCACGCGAGGATTGGGTGCGGATCAGTGGGCATAGACGCTAGAAAAAGCGAGGATCGGGGAACAGGGAACGGGGAACATGAAGCTCACGAGATCTTGATGTTCCCCGTTCCCTGTTCCCCGATCTTCATTCGTTATAACTTCCCGTTATCGATCGTGCCGTCCTCGTGAGCATGTATACGCAATGCCCTGAATGCCTGTCCGTGTTTTCCGTCGATGCGCGCACGCTCGCGCAGGCGCACGGCTTCGTCATGTGCGGGCATTGCGGCGGCAGCTTCGATTGCATCGCCACGCTGGCCGATCAACTGCCGCCGGAACCGTTCACCGAACTGCCTTCGCACGAGCCCGGCGTGGAACCGCCGCGTCTGGAATCGGCGGTGTATCGGCCCAAGCCGGAAGCCGCGGCGGATGAAACACTGCCATTACGCGATGATTTCGTTGATCTCACCGTCACGCCACGTTTCGCTCGCGAGTCGCGCGCCAACCGGCCGCGCCGCTGGCCGTGGATCATCGCATGCCTGCTGTTGCTGTTCGGCCTGCTTGCGCAACTGGGTTGGGCGCTGCGTGACACATTGATCGCCGACGCCACCATCGGCCCACTGTTACAGCAGACGTGTGCCGTCTTTCAATGCCGCTTGCCGCAGGTGCACGACGTCAGCAAGCTGCGCTTGCTGGCACGCGACGTGCAGACGCATCCTACCGTTGCAGGTGCGCTCATGATCAGCGCCATGGTGCGCAACGATGCCAGCTTCACCCAGCCATGGCCGGTAGTGACCATACGTCTGTCTGACGGCAACGGCAAAACGATCGCCATGCGCCGCCTTAACCCCTACGAATACCTCGACGACATCGATGCCTTGCGTCGCGGCCTCGCACCCGGCGCTAGCACAGCCTTGGTCTTCGAGGTAGAGGATCCGGGCCATCAGGCGGTCGCCTTTGACATGGGATTTGAATAACCAACGCTTAGTCCCTGTTCGGCATGGCGTTATGCGTTTTCATGGCCGAAGGCTCTTAATTTTGTCGCCGGTCGCGAGTACACTCGGTCCCTCGCGCTAAACAAAAGCGCGCAACTGCGACCCGCCGCGAAAGCGGTAACTGCCAAAACATGGCGACGGCCCATGCAGCCGTTGTGTGGAGTACGTGAGGGGAAATGTCCTTGAACGCCGTCAGACTGCCTGCCAACGAGGCTGTTCGTGAATCCTCGTCGCAGAGCGCACTGAGTGAATGCGTAAGTCGTACCGTACGCCGCTATCTTGCGGACATCGGTGACACGCCGTGCGACGAAGGTTTGCACGCACTAGTGATTCGCGAAGTCGAAGGTCCGTTGCTGCGTGAAGTATTGGCTTTCCACGATGGCAACCAGAGCCGTGCAGCAGCAGTGTTGGGCATCAATCGCGCCACGCTGCGCAAGAAGTTGGCCGTGCACGGCCTGCTCTGAGTCACGGCCGCGCCTGGTCGCAAATCATTCCGTTTAGCCGTCCAAACAGCGTGCCGCCGAGGCATGCTGCATCGCGCTATAATGCAAGGCTTTCATGCTTCCGGAAGCCGCCATGCCCGCACCTGCCGTCACTCCCATCCGCCGCGCCCTGATCAGCGTTTCGGACAAGACCGGGCTGATCGAACTGGGCCGCCGCCTGGCCGCGGCAAAGGTGGAACTGCTTTCTACCGGTGGCAGCGCCAAGGCCCTGCGTGATGCCGGCGTGCCAGTGAAGGACGTCAGCGACGTCACCGGCTTCCCCGAGATCATGGACGGCCGCGTGAAGACCTTGCATCCAAAAGTCCATGGCGGCCTGCTTGGCCGTCGCGGCACGGACGATGCGGTGATGGCCGAATTGGGCATTGCGCCCATCGATCTGCTGGTACTGAACCTGTATCCATTCGAAGCTACCGTGGCCAAGCCCGATTGCACGCTGGAGCAGGCCATCGAGAACATCGACATCGGCGGCCCTGCCATGCTGCGTTCCGCTGCCAAGAACTGGAGCGACGTCGGCGTGCTCACCTCGCCAGACCAGTACGAGGAAGCGCTCGCGGAAGTCGAGCAGCACGGCGGCTTGAGCCGCTCCACACGCTTCAAGTTTGCGGTGGCCGCGTTCAACAACGTTTCCAGTTACGACGGCGCGATCAGCGATTACCTGTCGGGCCTGCAGCTTAACGATACGCAGGATGCCATCGCCGGCCATGACGCCTTCTCGGGCCAAGCCAATGGCCGCTTTGTGAAGCTGATGGATCTGCGCTATGGCGAAAATCCGCATCAGCAGGCGGCGTTCTACCGCGACCTGTATCCGGCGCCGGGCACGCTCGCCACGTTCCGCCAGTTGCAAGGCAAAGAACTGTCATTCAACAACATCGCCGATTCCGACGCCGCATGGGAGTGCGTGCGCAGCTTCATCAAGCCCGCTTGCGTGATCGTCAAGCACGCCAACCCGTGTGGCGTGGCTGTAAGCCTTGATGGTATCGGCCGTGCGTACGATCTGGCTTACCAGACCGATCCCACCTCGGCCTTCGGCGGCATCATCGCGTTCAATCGCGAAGTAGATGCCGGCACGGCGCGCGCTATTGTCGAACGGCAGTTCGTGGAAGTGGTGCTGGCTCCGGGCTATGCGGATGATGCGCTGAAAGCCTTTGCCAAGAAGACCAATGTACGCGTGCTGGTAATTCCACCGCCGGCCGGCGGCGACCTTAGCCAGGCACATCCGGGCAACGATTGCCGCCGAGTAGGTTCAGGCCTGCTCATCCAGACGGCGGATCGCGGCATGGTTACCGCGGAAGACCTTAAGATCGTTACTCGCCGCGCGCCCACCGAAGCGGAAATCAGCGATCTGATCTTTGCCTGGAAAGTAGCGAAGTATGTCAAGAGCAACGCCATCGTCTACGCGCGTGATCGCCAGACCATCGGCATCGGCGCCGGCCAGATGAGCCGCGTGTACAGCGCGCGCATTGCCGGCATCAAGGCCGCTGATGAAAAGCTCGAGGTGCGCGGCTCGGTGATGGCTTCCGATGCGTTCTTCCCGTTCCGCGACGGTATCGACGCCGCGGCTGCGGCAGGTATTCGCGCGGTCATTCAGCCGGGCGGTTCGATGCGCGATGCGGAAGTGATCGCTGCGGCGGATGAGCACGATATGGCGATGGTATTCACCGGCATGCGCCACTTCCGTCATTGACGTAGGCTGGGATGACAATCCCAGCATCAGGAAACCACGGGGAAAGCTGGGATTGCCATCCCAGCCTACACATCATTCGGCGGTAGCCACTTCGTTACTCGACGTATAACGCTGCGTGACGTCTTTCCGCCGCGCGTACCTGCGCGCCAATACCGCACACGTCATCAACTGCATCTGATGGAACAGCATGAGCGGTAGCACGATCATGCCCAGCGCATGCGCGGGAAACAGCACATTCGCCATCGGCACGCCGCTGGCCAGGCTTTTCTTGGAACCGCAAAAGACAATAGTGATCTCGTCCTCACGCTTGAAGCCAAGCGCACGCGCGCCGTAACGCGTGATCAATAGCGCCGCGGCTAGCAGGATGGCGTTGACGACCAGCAAGCCACCCAGCACCGGCAGCGGCAGTTGTTTCCACAGGCCCTGCAACACCGCCGCGCTGAATGCCGTATACACCACCAGCAGGATCGAACCCTGATCGACCAAGCCGATGAGCGGACGATGGCGCTGCACCCAGCCGCCGATCCAACGCTGCGCGATCTGACCTGCCACGAACGGCACGAACAGTTGCAACACGATGTCGCCTACTGAGTGCCAGGACATGCCGCCCTGACCCTGCGTCTGCACCACCAACCCCGTCAGTAGCGGTGTGACGACAATGCCGATCAGGCTGGACGCCGAGGCGGAACACACCGCCGCTGGCACATTGCCGCGCGCGATCGAGGTGAACGCGATCGACGATTGCACCGTCGATGGCAAGGTACAGAGAAACAGAATGCCCACATAAAGTGCCGGCGTAACCAGCGGCGACAGCACCGGCTTCAGCAACACACCCAGTACCGGAAACAACACGAACGTGCTGGTCAGCACCACCAGATGCAGGCGCCAGTGCGTGATGCCCGCCACCACCGCTTCGCGCGACAGTTTCGCGCCGTGCAGAAAGAACAGCAGCGCGATCGCCAGATTGGTCAGCCACTCGAACGCGTGCGCTGCGTTGCCACGGCACGGCAGCACGCTGGCCGTGATCACGGTGGCGATGAGACAGAGCGTGAAGTTATCGGGAAGGAAGCGGCGCAGGGACATGGCAGGGAGCGAGGAAACGGGCTTGCTGGCTATTTCAGCGTGCCGGTATTGATTAATCAAATCACTTTATTGTATTCATTGATTCACAATGAGCATGAATATCAGCCTCCGGCAGTTGCGGGTATTCTTGGCCGTGGCGCAGCAGCGCCACTTTCGCCGCGCGGCCGAGCACCTACATCTCAGCCAACCGGCGGTCAGCCGTCACATTGCCGATCTGGAAGCCGAACTCGGCGTGCGCCTATTCGATCGCAGCACACGCGAAGTACTCCCTACCGAAGCGGGCCGCTATCTGGAAAGCGCAATCGAGCGCGTGTTGGACGAACTCGAAGGCGTGCTCGATCACGTGCATTCCGAAGGCGAACGGCGACGCGGCAAAATCCGCATCGCTTCAGTGCCCACGCTGTCGGCTAGCCTGATGCCGGCCTGCATCGCCGATTGCGCGCGCGAATATCCAGAGCTCACGATCCAGCTGCACGACCAGGCGCAAACCCTGGTGCTCGACAGCGTGCGCGGCGGCGAGGTGGATTTCGGCATCGCGATCGAACCGCCCGAAGCCGGCGATTTCGACAGCGAAATCATCATGCGCGACCCGTTTCGCCTGGCCTGTCGCCCGGATCATCCGCTGGCACGGCACAAGACCGTGCCATGGAAAAATCTGCAAGGCCAGCCGCTGGTGCTGCTGGATTATTCCTCCGGCAGCCGGCGACTGATCGACCAGGCCTTGCAGAAGCACGGTGTACAGGCGCACGTCGTGCAACAGACCGGTCACACACATACGGCGTTCCGCATGGTGGAAGTGGGGCTGGGCGTTACCGTGACGCCCATGCTTTCATCACCGCCGCCAACACTTGCTGTGCGGCCATTGACGCCTACCGAACAACGCGCCGTGACGTTGATTCATCGCCGCCAGCGCTCGCTGTCGCCATTGGCGGCGCTGGTGTGGAATCGATTGCGCGAGCTGGCCACCAAAGGCCCGCTCACACAGCGTTGAAGATTTGCTTCTTACGCTTACAACAAATTCGCGGATGCAACGTTTCGGTGGTCGCACTCCTTTGGCCGTCCTTCCGGAGAAGCCTCATGCGCTACGAACTCTATTACTGGTCAGGCATCCAGGGCCGCGGCGAATACGTGCGCCTGGCGCTGGAAGACGCGGGTGTCGACTACGTCGACGTGGCGCGCGAACGCGGCGACAACGCCATCATGCCGTTCCTGCGCGGCAGGCAGGAAGGTGCGTTGCCTTTTGCGCCACCATTCCTCAAGGCCGGCCGCTTGGTGATTGCGCAAACGGTCACCATTCTCGCTTATCTCGGCCCGCACCTCGGCCTGGTGCCGGGCGGGCAGTCGGCGGAAATCTACGCGCAGCAACTGCAGATGACGATTTCCGATTTCATTGTGGAAATTCACGACACGCATCATCCCATCGCCGCCAGCCAGTACTACGAAGAACAGCGCACGGCGGCGCGCAAGCGTTCCCAAGTGTTTCGCGAGGAGCGCCTGCCAAAATTCCTGGCTTATTTTGAACAGGTCATCGAGCGTGGCAATGGCCGGCAAGCACTTTCGCGCCATTCTTATGTGGATTTGTCGCTGTTCCAGCTGATCAGCGGGCTCGACTACGCGTTTCCGAACGCCATGCGCCGCATGCAGAAACGCATTCCGCGTTTGCGCGCCCTGGCCGAGCGCGTCGCAGAACGGCCAAACATCGCCGCATACCTGGCGTCACCAAGGCGTATTCCGTTCAACGAGGAAGGCATCTTCCGCCACTATGCGGAGCTTGATCCGACGCGCTGAGCGACGCCTCAAAACAAGGCGATGACCAGCGAGCCGGCCACGATCAGCAAGCCGCCGATCAGCACGGACCAGCTCGGCTTTTCGCCCAGCACCACGAGGCCAAGAATGATCGCCATCGCCACGCTGAGCTTGTCGATCGGCGCCACCTTGCTTATCGGCCCCAGTTGCAGCGCGCGGTAATAGCACAGCCACGACAGCCCGGTGGCGATGCCCGAAAGCACCAGAAACATCCAGCTATGCCACGGCAAGCCGGCAGGCTTTGCCCACTCTGCACGCAAGCTGAGAATGCCCGCCGTCACGGCGAGGATCACCACGGTGCGGATGAACGTGGCGAGATTGGAATTGATACCCGCCACGCCCAATTTGCCGAACAGCGCCGTCAGCGCGGCGAAAAACGCCGAGCCCAGAGCGAACAGCAGCCAGCTTTCGCGCAGATTCATGAGTTAGAGCGGGAAACGGGGAACAGGGAACAGGGAACAGGGATCATGAAGCGCAACAAGAAAAAGGCGATTTCGCCGACGGTAGCTGAGGAGCACATACGGCCAGCCTGCCGTGTTCTTCGCGTTCCCCGTTCCCCGTTTCCTGTTCCCTGCCATCACATCACTGCCCGTTATCTTCCGTGGACGATGCAGACGCCGGCTTGGTGTTGCCCCACTCCATCACCTTGTACATCACCGGCTTCACCGGCGGCTGGCCGTTCGGATCCAGCATGTGGCCGTCCGGGTCCACGTTGTAGATTTGCTGCAGGCCGTGCTTGGGCGTGACCACCACCATGTAGACGCGGCCGTTCTGGCGGTATTCCTGGATAGTGTTCTCGCCTTCCTGACGCACCCTCACATCCGGCGGCGGCTGGCCATTGGCGTCACGGCCGGCCGGCACGCCTGCAACTTTCGGCACCGGAATCGGCTTGCCGGGCAAGTGGCTGGGTTCCATCTCCGCAGGGCTCGAAACCGGCCGGCTACTGGTGCTCGCCGCAGCGGGCTCCTTGGCCGGATTCACACCTGGATCGTTCATGCCGGGCGGCGGCGGTGCAGGTGCGAAATGAGGCGTGGCCGACGATGAGGACGATGTCTGCGCGAAAGCCGACGAGGTGGCCAGAAGCGAAAGGGCGAGCAAGCAGGCGGCATGTTTCATGGTTGGGGACACCTCATCGGGGATGGCAAGCATACCAATCTCGGGAATCGTAAATCGTGAATCGTCGAAGCGGGGTGTCGCAAGCTCGCGGATGGCCGCTCCCCACTTATTTACGATTCTCGATTTACGATTCCCGATAGAATCAAAGGCATGCCAAACCTCACGCTCATCGACGGCTCGTCGTATCTCTATCGTGCCTTCCACGCGCTGCCGCCTCTCAGCAATGCGCAGGGCGAACCCACCGGCGCATTGTTCGGCGTGGTCAACATGCTTCGCACGACACTGAAGGCGAAACCCGATTACGTGGCGTTCGTCAGCGACGCCTCCGGCCCAACCTTCCGCAATGTGCTGTACGAGAAGTACAAGGCGAACCGCCCGCCGATGCCCGATGACCTGCGCGCGCAGATCGAGCCGATGTTGCAAATCGTCGGCGCACTGGGCTTTCCGATCCTGCGCGTCAGCGGCGTGGAGGCGGATGACGTGATCGGCACGCTCGCCACGCAGGCGCACGAACACGGCGTCGACGTGTTGATTTCCACCGGCGACAAAGATCTGGCACAGCTGGTGCGCCCAGGCATCACGCTGGTCAACACGATGACCAACACCACCATGGACAGCGCCGCCGTGATGGAGAAGTTCGGCGTAAAGCCTGAGCAGATCATCGACTTCCTGAGCCTCACCGGCGACACCGTCGACAACGTACCCGGCGTCCCCAAGTGCGGCCCCAAGACCGCCGCGAAATGGCTGGCCGAATACGGCTCACTCGACGGCGTAATGGCCCATGCCGACAAGGTCGGCGGCAAGATCGGCGAATACCTGCGCGAAGCGCTGCCTGCGTTGCCGTTGTCGCGCCAATTGGTGACGATCAAGATCGACGTGCCATTGGACTTCACCGTACAACAGCTCGCCTTGCGCGAGCGCGACATCGAAGCACTGCGCGAGTTGTATACGCGCTATGAATTCAAGGCCGCGCTAAAGGAACTGGACAGCGCCACCGCGGAAGTCGTCACGACACCTTCGCCCGCCACGGCGCCAGTGGTGGTCGAGCCTGCGCGCATCGATACCTCCAAACCGTCCGTTGACCTCGCCGCGCAAGGTCAGTACGAACTCGTCACCACGCAAGCACAATTTGATGCATGGCTCGCGCGGCTGCACGACGCGCCGCTGATCGCCTTCGATACCGAAACCACCAGCCTCGATGCGATGCGGGCGGACGTGGTCGGCATCAGTTTTTCCGTGCAACCTGGTTACGCCTGTTACATCCCGCTCGCACACGACTATCCTGGCGCACCCGCGCAATTGCCACGCGACAAGGTGCTCGCCGCGCTCAAGCCGATCCTTGAAGATCCCAGGCGGCCGAAAGTCGGCCAGCACGCCAAGTACGACATGAACATCCTGTCGCATTACGGCATCGTCGTGCAGGGCCTGGCACACGACACCATGCTCGAATCCTACGTGTGGAACGCCACTGCAACGCGGCACGACATGGATTCGCTGGCGAAGAAATACCTGGGCTACGACACGGTGAAATACGAAGAAGTCGCTGGCAAGGGCGCCAAGCAGATTTCGTTCTCGCAAGTGGACCTGGATACCGCCTGCCGCTACGCCGCCGAAGATGCCGACATCACCCTACGCCTGCATCATGCGCTGTGGCCCCAACTGGAAGGTGAGCCGAAGCTGCGCAAGGTCTACGAAGACATCGAAATACCGCTGGTGCCCGTGCTGGCCAGCATGGAGCAGCGCGGCGTACTGATCGATGTGAACGAACTGCGCAAGCAGAGCCAGCATCTCGGCAAGCGCATGCATGAGCTGCAACAGGAAGCATGGAAGTCGGCCGGTCGCGACTTTAATCTCGATTCGCCCAAGCAATTGCAGGCAATCCTGTTCGACGAACTCGGCCTGCCGGCGAAGCTGAAAACGCCCACCGGCCAACCTTCTACCAACGAAGAAGCGCTCGAGGCGATTGCCGAGGAACACGCGCTGCCGCGTTTGATCCTCGATTACCGCGGCCTGGCCAAGCTGCGTTCCACTTATACGGAAAAGCTTGCCGAGATCGTCAATCCACGCACTGGCCGCGTGCACACCAGCTATCACCAGGGCGCGGTGGCGACGGGACGCATTTCGTCCACCGATCCGAACCTGCAGAACATCCCCGTGCGGACTGAGGAAGGCCGGCGCATCCGCCAGGCTTTCATTGCGCCGGAAGGCTGGCTAGTGATGGCGGCAGACTATTCGCAGATCGAGTTGCGCATCATGGCGCATCTGTCAGGCGACGAAGGTCTATTGCGCGCATTCCACGAGGGCGGTGACATCCACCGCGCCACCGCGGCGGAAGTATTCGGCCTCGAACCTGAAGCCGTTACTAGCAACCAGCGCCGCGCCGCCAAGGCGATCAACTTCGGCCTGATGTACGGCATGAGCGCCTTCGGCCTCGCGCGCCAGCTCGGTATCGACCGTGGCGAAGCCAGCGACTACATGGCGCGTTATTTCTCGCGTTATCCCGGCGTGCACGCCTTCATGGAAGCCACGCGCGAACGCGCGCATCGCGACGGTTACGTTGAAACCTTGTTCGGCCGGCGCCTTTATCTGGAGAACCTGAAGTCGCGCAACCAAGCCTTCCGCGCCGGCGCCGAACGCGCCGCAGTGAACGCGCCGATGCAGGGCACCGCTGCCGACATCATCAAGCGCGCGATGATTGCCGTGGCCGCCTGGTTGAAGGATCGCGACGACGCGCACATGTTGATGCAGGTGCACGATGAACTGGTGTTCGAAATCCGAGCCGACACCGTCGACACCGTGCGCGATACGATCCGCCAGCACATGTCTGGCGCAGCGGAACTGCAGGTTCCGCTGGTCGTGGATGTGGGCGTGGGTAAGAACTGGGATGAGGCGCACTGATGGCGCCTCAATCCATGAATCCCTGCTGACCACGCAAGTATTTCTGCACTCTCTAGTGAACTTTTTGACCGCTGCTGCGTTCTAACTCTACGGATGCACGCAACGGCATCCCCCGGCGACCCACCTCCCTGGGTCGCCACCCGGAGTCGGACCTCTCCCCTGGGTCTCCGATTCCCCGGCCCCGCGAACTTCCCCCTAAAGTTCGCGGGGCCTTTTCTTATCTGGGATGTGTTATCCGGGGTTTTTCTTGCCCCGCGTCAGGACATGCGCCGACGCAACCGTTAGGATGCCGTTACGAGACCGGCCACCGCCCGCCGGCCACCAAGAGTTGTCCGCAGTGCACACCAAAGGGAAACCTACTTCCTTCGACATTGCCCATCTGACTGGGGTCTCACAGTCCACGGTTTCACGTGCCTTGCGCGGCAGCCCGCTGGTCAGCGAGGAGACGCGACAACGCATCAAGGCTGCGGCCGACCAGCTCAACTACAAGGTGGATAAAAACGCCTCGAACCTGCGCTCGCAGCACTCAGGCACGCTGGCGCTGCTGCTGTTCGAGGATCCCACCGCCGACGACTCGCACATCAACCCTTTCTTCCTGTCGATGCTGGGCTCGATCACTCGCGCTTGCGCTCTGCGCGGCTACGACCTGTTGATCTCGTTCCAGCAGCTATCCGACGACTGGCACGCGGATTACGCCGATACCAAGAAGGCCGACGGCATCATCCTGCTGGGTTATGGCGACTATCTGGCCTACCGCGACAAACTGCAGAAGCTGGCCGCGCAAGGCACGCGTTCGGTGCGCTGGGGCGCGGTGCTGCCAGACCAGCCGGACGTCTCCATCGGCTGCGACAACTTCCAGGGCGGGCAGGCGGTAGCGGCCCATCTGCTCGAACAAGGCTGCCGGCGCATCGCCTTCCTGGGTGACGCTTCCAGCCACTATCCCGAATTCTTCGACCGCTATCGCGGCTACGTCTCCACCCTACGGGAAGCTGGTGTACAGGCTGACCCCGCCCTGCAAGTGGACGCTATCGAAAGCACCGAGCAAGCCGGCTACGACGCGGCCGAGACGCTGCTCCAGCGCGACGTTCCATTCGACGCCGTGTTCGCCGCCAGCGACCTGATCGCCATCGGTGCGATGCGTGCGTTGGCCGACCGCAACATCAAGGTGCCCGAGCAGGTTGCGTTGGCAGGCTTCGACGACATTCCGATGGCCCGCTTCCTCAACCCGCCGCTGACCACCGTACTGCAGGACACCAAGCTCGCCGGCGAAACCCTGGTCGACAACCTGTTGAGCCTGATCCGCCGCGAACCGGTGGAAACGCACCTGCTGCCGGTGAAGCTGGTGGTACGGCGGTCCAGTCAGTACGGTCCCCCCTGAACCCGTCGCCCTGGCGCAAGCCGGGGCCTGTTGTCTTTCACGGCTCCACCGTCACTGGGCTCCGGCTTGCGGCGGGGCGACGACATCGTGTCGATTTCGTTCCGTCTGCTTCGTCGCTTATCCGAAAAGCTCATTCAAACCACGGAGAAAACACCATGTACGTCCAGCCCTACCTGTTCTTCAGCGGCCGCTGCGAAGAAGCCCTTGGTTATTACGAAAAGCATCTCGGCGCCAAGGTGAACGCGAAGATGCGTTACAAAGAAGCCCCGCCGAGCGATGGCCCCGGCTCGGACGCCAATGGCGAGCACATCATGTACAGCAACTTCACCCTTGGCGACACCGTGCTGATGGCGTCTGACGATTGCGTCAACACGAATACGAAGTTCCAAGGTTTTTCGCTATCGCTTACCGTGAAGACCAAAGATGAAGCCGATCGTGCATTCAACGCGCTTGCCGATGGCGGCAACGTGCATGCCCCGCTGGGCCAGACCTTTTTCTCGCCCTATTTCGGCATGGTGGTCGACCGTTTCGGCATCAGCTGGATGGTGATCATTCCGTCGGAACAATAAGGAGAACGCGCCATGCGTTACATGATGCTGATGTTGCCCGCCGGCTACCGCGATGCGGCGTCCGATGCCAGGCCAAGCGCCGAGGCGGTGGAAAAGATGATGCGTTTCAACAAGTCGCTGCAGGAAGCCGGCGTGCTGTTGGCGCTGGACGGCCTGCACCCGCCTTCGGCTGGCGTGCGCGTCAGTTCGGTCGATGGCAAGCCGAAAATCGTCGACGGCCCCTTCACCGAAAGCAAGGAAGTGGTGGGCGGCTATTGGATGATCGACGTGGGCTCGCGTGAGGAAGCCGTGGCCTGGGCTTCGCGTTGTCCGCTCAACCCCGGCGACACCATCGAGATTCGCCAGGTGTTCGAGATGACGGATTTTCCACCTGAAGTTCGCAAGACTGCCGAAGGCTTCGAAGATCCGCGGCACTCGGCCGCTTGATGCAAGACCATGAACTTGCGCCGGAGCGATGCAAGTGCTGTGATCGGTGACCATGACGGTCACCGACATCCATCGCACGATCGAAGCGGTATGGCGCATCGAATCGGCACGGCTCATTGCCGGCCTCGCGCGCATGGTGCGCGACGTGGGGCTGGCCGAGGAATTGGCGCAGGATGCACTGGTGACCGCGCTCGAGCGCTGGCCGGAAAGCGGCGTGCCGGACAACCCCGGCGCGTGGCTGATGACCGCCGCCAAGCATCGCGCCATCGACCAGCTGCGACGAAAAAAGCTGATCGAGCGCAAGCATGAAGCCCTCGCCTACGAATCGGAAGGCGAAGCCGGGGACGGCAAGTCGGAGCTGGAAACCATGCTCGACGACGACATCGGCGACGACCTGCTCAGGCTGATCTTCACCGCCTGCCATCCGGTGCTTTCCGCCGAGGCGCGCGCGGCGCTCACCCTGCGCCTGCTCGGCGGCCTGACCACGGACGAAATCGCGCGCGCGTTCCTCGTACCGGAGCCGACCATCTCGCAGCGCATCGTGCGCGCCAAGCGCACCTTGTCGGAAAAGCACATTCCTTTCGAAGTGCCGCGCGGCGAAGAGCGCGACGAACGGCTCGCCTCCGTGCTCGAAGTGATCTACCTGATTTTCAACGAAGGCTACGCGGCCACGTCGGGCGACGACTGGATTCGTCCGGAGCTGTGCAACGAGGCGATGCGTGTTGGCCGCGTGCTGGCCGGCCTCGCGCCGCGGGAACCGGAAGTGCTGGGTTTGATGGCCTTGATGGAGATCCAGGCATCGCGCCTCCGCGCACGCACCACACCTAACGGCGAGCCGATCCTGCTGCCGGATCAGGATCGCAGTCGCTGGGATCCGCTACTTATCCGTCGTGGCCTGGCCGCATTGGAACACGCGGAAAAACTGGGCGGCGCACGCGGTCCCTATGCACTGCAAGCCGCCATTGCCGCCTGTCACGCACGTGCGCGCACCGCAGAAGTCACCGACTGGCCGCGTATCGCCGCTCTCTATGCCGAACTGACGCAGGTACTGCCGTCGCCGGTGGTGGAACTCAATCGCGCGGTGGCGGTGGCAATGGCTTCGGGACCTGCAGCAGGCCTCGCACTAGTCGATACGCTGGCGGATGAGCCATTGCTGCGCAATTACCATTTGTTGCCTAGCGTGCGCGGCGATTTGCTAAGTCGTTTGGAACGCCACACAGAAGCGCGCGAGGAGTTTGAACGCGCCGCATCCATGGCGCGCAATGTGCGGGAGAAGCAGTTCCTTCAACAACGCGCCGCCGCCAGTGCAGATGCCGCACGTCAATCGTAGGTTGGGGTGAGGCGCAGCCGAACGCCAACATCACGACATGCATGGCAGCGCTGGGGTTCGCATACGCTCACCACCCACTACGGTTCGCCACTCACCCAGCCCCTCTCTCCGAAGGACTGAGCGATCCCGCAACCGCCGGCTCACTCACCCGCAACACCGTCAACCCGGCCACCAACAGACTCACCCCGCCCAGCAGCAGCGCATAGATCGGCTGCCCATGGAAGAACACACGTAACAGCACGCCGAGCACACTGGCGGCGAGCAGCTGCGGAATCACCACGAAGAAATTGAAGATGCCCATGTACACGCCCATCTTCTCCGCCGGCAGGTTGTCCGACAGCATCGCGTACGGCAGTGAGAGGATCGACGCCCAGGTGAAGCCCACGCCCACCATCGGCAGCAGCAGCCATATCGGATCGCGAATCAGCAGGAACGAAACCAGTCCGGTGCCACCCAGCCACAAGTTGACTAGATGGCTGATTCGCAAACCCCAGCGGCGCACCATCAGCGGAATCACCAAGGCGGCCACCGCCGCGAAACCGTTGTAGGCACCAAACAGCACGCCCACCCAGTTGGCGCCGTTGTTGTATGCCTCCGAGTGCGGATCGCTGCTGCCGAAGTGCACCTGCGCCACACCCGCGGTGGTGTAGATCCACATCGCGAACATCGCGAACCAAGAGAAGAACTGCACCAGCGCAAGGCGACGCATTGCAGGTGGCATGTTGTGAAGATCGGTCATTACCTGCGTGAACATGCCGCCGCCGCGTCCCGCGCTCAGCCACAACTGCGAAAAACCGAATGCTGCAAGCCCTCCGGCCAGCAGGTACAGCTCGTGCTCCAGATGATAGGCGTGCACCAGCCACGCACAGAGCAATGCCGCCGCCAACCAGAGCAATCCGTAACGGGCTGCGTTGGGGCGCTCCACTTCGATGGGCTCAGGCGCTACTGCATCGGCAAACAGACGAAGTTGGTCCGGTGGATATTCGCGCGTAGAAAGCACCGTCCACAGCACCGATCCAAGCAGCACCACACCACCGATGTAAAACGCATCACGCACCGTATCGGGAATACCTTCGGCCCCGGCGGTATTGCTTACGCCAAGATGAGCCAGCAGATAAGGCAACAGCGACGCCACCACCGCGCCCAGGCCGATGAAGAAACTCTGCATCGCATAACCCAGCGGCCGTTGCCCAGTCGGCAACTGGTCGCCGACGAAGGCGCGGAATGGTTCCATCGACACGTTGATCGATGCGTCCATCACCCATAGCAGCACCGCGGCGATCCACAGCGCGCCCGAGTTGGGCATCCACAGCAAACCCAGCGTCGCCAGCACGGCTCCGGCAAGAAAATAAGGACGACGACGTCCCAATCGTCCCCAGGTGCGGTCGGAGGCATAACCTATCAGCGGTTGCACGATCAGCCCGGTGAGCGGTGCGGCGATCCACAACATGGGAATGTCCGCCACGCTTGCACCTAGCGTCTGGAAGATGCGGCTGACGTTGGCGTTCTGCAGTGCAAAGGCAAACTGGATGCCCAGGAAACCGAAGCACATGTTCCATATCTGCCAGAACGACAGGTTCGGTTTGCGATTCATGGCGTACCCGTGGTGGGCGTGATGATGAGATCGCCGATGCGCGCATCGTTGAGCGGCCCCTCGATGCCGCCCTTGCCGCCGGTGTAGTGCGCGAAGTGGCTGAGGTCGCTCATGTTGAAACCTTGCTCCAACTCGAAGCGGCATGCCGTGCCGGCCTTCGCGGTGATCACGCCGTAAGTGGACAATTGCTCGCCCACGCTGTGTGGCATCACGATGGGCACACGCTGCGGTGCGTCGTTACCGCAATGCGCCACCAGGAACTTCACCGCCGCGGTCACGCCGGTCTGGATGGAGCCATGATTGTTTTCATACCGCAATGCGACGCGATAGCGACCGGAAGCCGGTGCAGTCCACGAGCGCGGCCAGCTGTCGCCGAGCGCCACCGGTTCGCCGCCGCAAACAGCAGGGCTGTGCAGCGATTCGATGCCGTGCTCGTCCACACGGGTCACACTCACGCAGGGCGGTTGCGCACCTTGCGCAATATACGTACTGCTGTCGATGCGACCGACGCGCTGACCGTCGGCATACAGCACCACCTTGCCGTCCGCCTGCACGCGCCAGCCCTTGTTGTCCTTGTCGATCGAAGGCGCATCGGGTGCAGCCGGCGCATACAGCGGCGCGTCAGTGCGCACAGGAAGGGCCGCCACGTCGATGCCTTTCAACGTCACTAGCGTTTCCGTGCCGCGTTGCTTGATCGTATCCGTCACCAGCAGATCGCCGTGCAGTGCATGCGGGCGGCGCAGGGTGATGGTGCGGTCCGGTGTGCGCAGCGTGATGCTTTCCCGCTCGCCGAACAGCATCGGCACCAGGGACGCCGGCAGCTTGGGTTCGATGCGGCCATCCTCGGTGAGGCCGAACACGCCCTCGCTCACCATGTCCAAATAGGCCGCCACGGACCACAGCTGGCGCGGCGAGTCGACCACCGGGCCGCTGAGCTTGCCCTCATCGACGTGCGTGGCCTGCGTGACCAGTTCGTAGTTCTCCATGTTGGCGCCGGACATCGCTGCGCCACGCATGATCGAACGCAGTTCGTGCGCGATGCGCGCCGGATCGTTCACTACGCGCGCCGCACGCAGCGCATAAGCGCTGACGAACGGCCAGATCGCGCGGTTGTGATAGATCGGCTGATCGGCCCGCTCGGGCCAGATCACCGGGCTTCCCGCCGGCCACGTCGGATAGTTCGCCAGCGCGATGCGCGCGGCGTCGCCTTCGGCAACGCCGCTGGTGATCGCCAGCGCGGTGCCGAGCAGATCGTAGGTGTCGTAGGGTGTGCCGTCGCCGCCGATGTAGCTCATGTACATGCCGCGATCCTTGCGCCAGAAATGCGCATGGATGGCGTTTTTCAACGCAGCGGCCTGTTCCTGATAGTGCTTCGCCCTGGTGCCATCGCCGTGCGCCTGCGCCAGCTTCGCTCCAAGTTGCAAGGCTTGGTAATGCAGCACATTGGTGGAAAGCGCGAACGATTGCGCGATGAACACCACGTTGTCGGCAGTCCACACCGGATACGTCTGCTCGCGCCAGTCGAGGAAGGAGGTTTCGCCACGATACAAGCCGAAATCCGCATCGAAGACGTACTGCCGATCCTGCGCCAGCGTGTCATTCAAGGCGCGATAGACGTTATCGGCAAAGACCTTGTCATCCAGCAAATGCTGCGCACCGAGAAACCACACCACGCGATCGGTGCTGATCGGCCAGCTGCCGCCGGAGCCCGTGTCCTGCATCACATACAGGCCTTGTGGCAGCGACGGATCACGCACGTCCGACAGCTTGAAGCTCAAGCCGTTGCGCGAGCGCTGCGGATCGAATTTCCACAACCCCAAGTCGATGGAATAAGAAAGATCGCGCGTCCACACGTACGGCCATTTCGCGCCGGTTTCGAAGCAGGTGCAGGGAATCGGCTGGCCGTGATCGAACGCGCCGTCGCGAATCGCGGTGACCGAATCCTGCTTGAGCTCGTCCTGCGCCATCGCGAACAAGCCATCGAACAGGGGGCTCGCCGTATCCACACGCATGCCTTGCGCAGCGATGTCGCGCTTGCCGAACGGGCCGGTCAGGGTGAAACGCCCATCTTTCGTCTCGCTCATGTGCGCCTGTGCGCCACGCCAGGACATGTCATCGCGCCACACATCCCCTTGGGCGCCCGCAGCCAGGGCCGCCATCATCACAACGCTCAGCATGCACACTCCGCGGATGGGTGATTCAAAATAGACTTTCCCTGTTATGTCACGACGCGAACCGATGCACATGCTGCAGTTGCAGCATGGCGGCGGAGATTTCGTGCGAGGGAGCGTGCATGGTAGGCAAGCTCGCAGGTGGCGGCAGATTTATGCATACGTATTCATCCACCTAGCGCTGTGTAGGTTGGGGTTCGCATGCGCTCACCCCAACCCACCGGCGTCACCGCAGTTCGATGACAACCAGCCCCTGCGGCGGAATATCGATGAGCAGGCGACCGTTCTGCACCGCCATAGACTCCGGCGCCGCCAACTTTCCCGCTGCGCGCAGTTGCGCAATCTGCTCGCGACTGGGGAAATCCGGCCGCCCCATGGCATCGAACGCAGCGACCGCATTGCCGTGACTTTCGTCCACGTGCCACACGGCTGCCTTCGCGTTCGCGCCCAGATGCGACACGTCCACGTCGAAATGCTTGATCGAACCTTGCGGAGCGCCCTTGGTGTAGGTATCGGTGTCGCCAACCGGCGGCGCATAGTTCCACAACGCCAGCACCACGGTGCCGTCGTCACGACGCGTGACAAGGGCACTATCGGAGGAACCCGGCAGGCGCGTATCACCTAGGCGATGCAGCATGGCAAACGCGTTGAACGCGGGCTTCTCGATGCGATCGGCCGCAATCAAGCCGAAGCCGCCATAGAACGGGTTGCGCACCACGCCTTGTTCCTCGAACACATCGGAGAAGGCCCAGTAACTCATGATCTCGACCTTGCCGGCGCATTCGCGGATCGTGTTCGCCATCCACGGCCCCATGTAGATCGTGTCCGTGACGTTGGGCAGGTTCGCGTACGAAGCGTTGTACTCGCTATAGATCAGCGGCATTTTCGGATAAGGGGAGGCTGCGATTTCACGATGCGCCTTATCGACCGCGCGGCACACCATGTCGGCGCGCGGAATGTTCTCCTCCGTCTTGAACACGTTCTGCGCGGTGTCATCGCCGTACACGTGCGTGCTCACGAAATCCGCCGGCACCTTCGCGTCATGCACGTGCTTGAGGAAATCCGGCACCCACGCCGCCTGCGCCGTGGCCGGGCCGCCCACGCGCAGGCGCGGGTTGACCGCCTTCAGCGTGCGTGCGGTGTGGTCGTACAAGGTGAAATACGTGGATTGCTCCGGCCGACCGCCCCAGAAGGTGAGGTTGGGTTCGTTCCACACCTCGAAATACCAGCTGGCCACTTCGTCGATGCCGTAGCGGGCGACCAGATGCTCGGCGAAGGCACGGATCATCGCATCCCACTCGGCGTAATCCTTCGGCGGCATCACGTTGGGGTGATACCAAAAATCATGCTGCTGCGAAGGATCGGAGCTGAGCTCCGGCGGCATGAAGCCCAGTTCGACGAAGGGTTTGATGCCGCGCTCCAGCAGACCGTCGTAGATCTGGTCGACGTAGGAGAAGTTGTAACTGATGCGGCCATCCTTATCGCGCCGTACCAAGCCCACGTCGCGGTCGAAGATGCCGTGGAAGCGCACATAGCCGAAGCCGGTGGCCTGGTGCACGGCCTCGATGTCCTTGCGGTAGTCGTCTCGCAGCGCAAGCGATGCGCGGCCTGAGCCGAACATCTGTTCCCAGAAATGGGGGAAGGCCGTGCCCTTCGCCGTGGCGTCGACCTTGATCGCAACCGTGTCGGCAGGTGGCGTTGCAGCGTATGCGACGCCGAAAGCCAGCAGAGCAGCGAAGCCTAGCTTTGATGCAGTGCGGCGTAACGGGATGAGATGGGGCATGGCGGTTCCTTCGGGTTTTGCCGGCATGTAAACGTTTACTATCGGAAGACGCAAGTGTCTTACAGATAAGGGGCTGCGTTCAATGCCGTATACCTCGAAATGGCCGCATCTGCGTAGGCTGGGATGCTAATCCCAGCATTACCATCCACATGAAGCTGGGATTTTCATCCCCGCCTACGCCGCATCAATGCGAGCTGGCCGCCCGCAACGCCACATCTCTCACCACACCCGCAGGAATTCGCAGCAAGGTCACGCTGCCATAGCGATCGTGATCGACCGCCCATCCCTCGCCCTTTGCAGCGAGCAGGGCATCCGCGCCGGGGTAGGACTTGAGCGCGCTTGTCCCTACTTTCACGGCAGCAGCCGTCACGCCATACACTTTTACCAAGTAATACTTCAGCGTCGGTTTGTAGCTGCCATGCGCGACTTCGGTGCTGAATTTCGCATCATCGCCATCGCGTTGCGCCATCCATCGCTGCGAAAAGAATGCGCCATGCTCGTAGGCATAGGTGCTGCCGTCGTCGTCGTAATAATCGAAGTGCGTGGCATGGTCGGCGGGAAAAACATCAACCGTCAGCTCGGTCACCGGCTGCTCGCTCACGTAATCCATCGCAGGCTGCGTAGGAATGATCGCGCCCTGGCGAATGAAGAGCGGGATGTCTCGCCAAGTCTCGCTGTCTACCGCGTAATGGATGGTTTGTCCGCCCTGATAGACCTTGCCAGTGAAGTAATCAGTCCACTGTCCGACTGGCAGGTAGATGTCCTTTTCCGTCTGGCCTTTCATCACCACGGGCGAAACCAGCAGGCTTTCGCCGAACATCCATGCGTCCACGTCATCGCGCACTTGAGGATCGTTCGGATAGTCGAAAGTCAGCGGGCGCACGATGCCTACGCCTTCCGTCGTGGCGGCGCGCTCGTAGCTGTAGATATAGGGAATCAACGCATAGCGCAGACGCATCGCATCGGTAGCGGCCTGTTCCGCCGTGGCGCCGTACATCCATGGCTGGCGCTTCTCACCCAGCGTGCCGTGCACGCGGAAGATCGGCACGAATGCGGCAAATTCGATCCAACGCGCGTAGTTCTCGTTGTCCGGATGGCCTTTGAAACCGCCGCCGTCCATACCCCATTTCATTTCACCTACATCGATGGCGCTCAGCATGCGCTGGCGCTGCGCCGCCATGCTGTCGAAACCGGTGTCGATGTCGCCGGACCACAGGCCATAGGCGTAACGCTGCGCGCCGAGATAGAAATCGCGGTTGATCGACCAGACGCGGTTCGGTGTATACGCGCGCTGCCCTTCGTATAGCGCGCGCTGCATGTTGAGGAATTGCGTGTTGCTGTTGGTGTCATCCGCCTCGTCGTTCCACCAGCCAACGATGCCGGTATCGAGGGAATGCTTGAGCGCATCGTTGAAGAACCACGTGCGCACCGCGGCTTTGTCGAAATCCAGCTCGCGCACGGGCTTCAGCGAGAAATAATCCATGTTCTGCGGCCGGCTGACAGCCCAGAAGTCATGCGCCTCGGCATAACGGCCCTCCACGGTATCGACATGGATGCGCGGCTTCATGATGCCGGTCATGTGCATGCCGAGCTGATCCATCGTGGTTTTCAAAGCGCCGCTGGGGCCGTCCGGAAATTTCTTCTCGTTCCAACGAAACTCGCCGTAGTTATCGTCGCCCCAGGCCTTCCAGTCGAAGTCGAACGTGAAGTTGTCGATCGGAATATGCCGGCTGCGATAGCCGTGCACGATGGCCAGCAGTTCCTGCTGATCGATGCCCCACTGGCTGTTGGTGAAACCCATCGCCCACTTCGGGAACATCGGTGGCGCACCGCTGAGTGTGGCGAGCGCTGCGAAGATCTTCGGCGGCGTGCCGGCGATCACGTCGTAGCTGACGTCCTCGCGGCTGATGCCGGTGACGTCGATATGCCCATCCGTCAATTCGAACTTGGCGCCGACCGTGTCGACCAGCACGCCGTAGCCGCGCGTGCTCCACACGAACGGTCCGCCCGGATAACCCTGCTCACCGGCCTTGGCGATCTGCACGCCTTGACGCAGTAAGCCGCCTTTGGCCGGTTCGAAGGCATCGTAGCCGCCGATACCGTACAGCGCGTCGGCGTCATCGTGCTGCAGATCGATACGGCGATTCATCAGCGTGGCAGGATCGGTCTGCACCAGCACATGCCCTTGCGCGTCGGCAATGATGAGGCTACCGGCCTGCTTGTCCCAGGTGGCGACCAGCTCGCTGCTCGCCACGGATGTGTTGCTGGCGATGCTGCGGACACGCAGGTTGGAAAGCGTATCGCGCGAGGCGCGCGGATCCATCACGGTGCCCGGGCGCGTGCTCAGACCCTGCGGCATGCCGTGAATCTGCACCACATTCGGGGCAACGAAACGCACCGTGATGCGATCTTTGCCTTGCACGAGCTCGAGGCCGCGCGCATCAGCGTGTTCGAGCTGGAAAGCTGGCTTGCTTTGATCGGCGAGCGCCGCGTGAAACGCCGAAACGAACAACAGGCCGCAGATGGCCAAATTGCGCAGGGTTGTCATCCACCCATCCTTTTTATGTCGCTTGCTGCGTGCGGAGATGCTGCCCCCTCCCCTGCTTGCAGGGGAAGGAGATGTTCAAGCCTTGCTTCAAGCTCCCGAATATAACCGCACTACATCGGCATGGGGATAATTGAACGCGATCACTGCAGCACGGCAGTCGTATAAGGCGGCAAGCTCAGCCTCCCATTCTCCAGCACTACACCGTCCTCGCTCTGCAGCAGCACGGACGAAACATGTGCATCCGCCCCCAGCTCGAACACGCGTGCTTCACGCGATAGGTTGTGCGCCACTAGTACGCGCGATTGCGCGTCCTTTAGCGTGTAGGCCAGTACGTGCGGATCGACCACCGGCATGTCATGCAATACACCATCGCGCAGCGCGCTTATCTGTTCACGCCAACCGATCAGCTTGCGGTACAGGTTGAGCAGCGAAGCAGGATCGTTCTGCTGCGCTTCCACGGAAATCGCCGCATCATCGCTCGTACTCCAGTCCTTCCAGCTCGCCGTGCCCTCCCCCTTGCCGTTGCGATACCAGCGCATCGGCTCGCGGATATTCTCGTCCGGCTTGGCGCCCTGCATGCCCAGCTCTTCACCGTAATAGATGAAGGGATGTCCCGGCAGCGTCAGCAACAACGCGGCAGCAAGACGCATGTGCGCCATGTTGTCGTCGAGCTGGCTCATCACGCGTTCCTGATCGTGATTAGTGAGGAACGGCGCATCGTCGAATTTACCTTGCGCATGCGTGCGATAGGCCGCATAGCTGTATTCGAGCCCACGACCGATGCCGAGGTTGCGTTCCTGGTTCACGCTCTCGATCAGCTGCGTCGCCACCGGAAAATTGAACACGGTATTCAACGGGCCCATGTACGGCGTCAAATCATCGGGATTCTGCCGCGCCACTTCGCCGACCAGCCAAACGTGCGGATTCGTCACCTCCAGCGCATGACGATATTCGGCCCACCAACGCGCGTTCTTCTGCAGCGCGATGGGATCGTTCATATCGGTGCGCAGGTCGTCGTAGATATGCTGCGCGGCGTCCAGGCGAAAACCATCCACGCCCTGCCGCAGCCAGAACCGGCCTACCTCGATCATTTCCTTGCGCACGGCCGGATTGTCGTAGTTGAGATCGGGCATGGCGCCGGTGAAGGTGCCTTCGTAATACGCCCCGTTCGACGCGCGATGCCAGGCGGGACCGCCGACGGCGCTGATGGCATGCAGATCCGTACCGGGCTTGGCCCAAAGGTACCAGTCGTGATGGGGGTCCTTCGCATCCAGCGCCGCCTTGAACCAGGGATGCTGATCGCTGGTGTGGTTGATCACCATGTCGATCACCACCTTGATGCCGCGCTTGTGCGCCTCATCCAGCAGCTTCTTGAAATCCTGCAGCGTGCCGTACTGCGGATTGATGCCTTCGTAATCGGTGATGTCGTAGCCGTGATAGCTCGGCGAGGGATTGATCGGCATCAGCCAGATGCCGCTGACACCCAGCGATTTGATGTAATCGAGCTTGGCGGTGATGCCGTTGAGATCGCCGATGCCGTCGCCGTTGGTGTCATAGAACGCACGGACGAAGATTTCGTAATAGACGCCGGATGCCTGCGCGGCGGACTTGGCGACCGCTGCATCCTCGCGTGCAAGCGCAGGCAGGCACAGCAGCGATAGTGCCGCGGCGATCGCGACGGAACGTAATACGGCAGAGAGCTTTGACATGGATCGTCTCCCGGAGGTGGAGGTTCGTTGCCTCGGCGGCGGCCGCACAACGATGTCCAGGGGACGACTATAGCGTTCGCGCCACGAAAAAGACCCGGTTCCACAATCGTCAACAGAACCGGGCGGGGGGAACGTGCCGGACACCACGGGGGTGCCCGGCACGATTGCTTTGCTTAGAGCTTGAAGTTGACGCCCAGGTAGCTGGTGCGTCCGAAGTACTGGATGGTGCCGGTCTGCTGCGGATTGCCGCCGAAGTAGGTGCGCGTCGGCTGATTGCTCAGGTTGAGCATCTGGTAGACCACGCTCAGCTGGCTGGTGACGTTGTACGAAGCCTGGAAGTCGTACACGGTTTCGGCCGCGAACGTCACCAACTGGTTGGTCACCGCAATCTGCGTGTTGGAGAGGAACGACGAACGGTGGTTCGCGGACAGACGGGCAGAGAACGTGCCGTTGTCGTAGAACACCGCCGCACTCGCCACGCGACGCGACAAGCCAGGCAGGCCGATGTACGTGGTCGGGCCGGCCAAGTTGGTCGGGTTGCGCACGTTGCTGTTGGTAAGCGCCAGGTTCGCATCGAAGCCCAGGCCCGACCAGATGCCCGGCAGGAAGTGCGTCTTGGTAAACGAGGCTTCGAAGCCGCGCACGTCGCCGCCCTTGGCGTTGTAGGACGTCTGATACTGACCGTTCGCGTAAGGCTGACCGGTCGCCGGATTGGTCGGCACCGTGATGCCCACCGACGCGAAGTCGAAGTTGTTGTACGTAACGTTCTGAATGAACGAATTCACTTTCTTGAAGAACACGCCGGCCGTCACCGCGCCGGTGGAATCATTGAAGTAGTGTTCGTAATCCATGTCGTACTGCTGTGCGCGGAGCGGATTCAGCAGCGGGCTGGTACCGCCCCACACGTTGTACTGGCCGTTCGACACCCACGAACCGGCACCGGCCAGCATGGTGTTGATCGGCGGACGCGACAGCACCTTCGAGGCCGAGAAGCGGGTCTGGTCGTTGTCCGTCCAGTGATAGATCAGGTTCACCGACGGCAAGTAGTCGGTGTAGGTCTTGCCGGACTTGATCGGCGCATAGTCCATGCTGCTGTTGCCGTTACCGTCGACGATCAGCACGCCCTCGCCATTACCCACCTGCTGCAAGCCGTAGCTGTACTGCGCCTGGCGGGACACGCGAACGCCCACGTTGCCGGTCAGCTCATGACCAAAGAGCTGCGCATCGATATCGCCCATCACGAACAGATCGCGTGTCTTCTCGTTGACCGAACCGCTCTGGATTTCAGACCAACTCTGGTCGGTGATGTTCTTCACCGGGTTCGCAACGATGCCGTGCGCAGCAAGGATCCCCGGACCATTGAGCGTGAGGAAGCAGGGGTAGCCACTGAAGTTGCCCTTCCAGCAGGTGACGTGCGCATCGGCCGCCGGAATGGTCAGCGGCGGTTCGCCGGCAACCGGCGAGGTGTTCCATTCCGAGCCATACACGTAGACCTCGCGATCCGCCCGGTAGTCATGGTTGTTGAGGTATACGCCTGCCTCGATCGCCGAGAACAACGGGTTGTTCGGCAGGTCGTATTGCACGGCTGTGCGGAATGCCTTGTCCTTGTCGTGATAGATGTACGGATACACACCGTAGCGCGACAGCGCCATGTCGTTGAGGTTGGTGTAGACGCCCGGATTGGCGACCGAAAAATCGCCGATGGAGCGTCCCTTCAACTGGAAATTCGCAGACTGCGCCATTAGCTGCGGATTGCTGGTGCCCAGGCCGGTGTAGGGATCGGCAGTGGTGTCGACGTTGATCTCATTGCTGGAAGCATGCGACAGCGACACATCGGATTCGACGTGCCAGTTGCCGTGGTTCCACTTCAGATTGAGGCCGCCGGAAAACACGCTGGTGTTGTCGGTGTAGTTGTCGGCCGTGGTTTCGTTGGAGAACTGGTTGCCGCCTGTGCCGGCCGGATTGCTGCTCGCCGTACCGCCGACCACCGTACCCAGCGAACTGAGTACCGGATTGGTGATCTGCGCATTGTTGCCGTAATAGTTCTGCGAACGTAACCCAAAGCCGTACGAAGAATTGTCGAACTTCGAGAAGAACGTGTCTGCCGTCAACTGCAACTCTTCGGTCGGTTTCCACACCACCGTGCCGAGATAACCGCGACGACGCTCTTCACCACCGTTCTGCTGCAGCTGCACGCCTTCCGGCAGATAAGCTTGCTGCGAGCCGTTCTTGTTCAGCGTATACAGGCTGCCATCCGACGCCTCACCCACGAACTGCTCGGATACGTGCGGTTGATACATATCCGCAAAACCCAGGCCGATACCCAACGTGTTGTCCAGGAACTTGCCCTGGTACGCCACGCTCAGGCGATATCCCATCGCGTTGGCGTTCGGCACATCATGCGCCTGGCCGTCGTAGCTGCCGCGCGCATCGATGTTGAGCGATTGATCCTTGCTGTTTTCCAGCGGATTGGCTGTCTGCAGCGCGATGGTACCCGCCACGCCGCCTTCGATCAGCGAGGCCTGTGAGGACTTGTACACAGTCGCCATGTTGATCAGCTCCGACGGATACTGATCGAACTGGATGTAGTTGGTGCCGCTGGTCGACGGCTGTTCGCGGCCATCCAGCGTGGTGAGGATGAAATCGCCCGAGAGACCGCGGATATTGATCTGGGAAGCCTGGCCGGCAATGCGCTCGGCCGAAACGCCAGGCAGGTGCGTCAGCGAGTCCGCGATGGACTGATCCGGCAGACCGCCGATATCGGCCGCCGTGACGACGCTCTGGATGGTGTCGGCATAGCGCTGATAGTCGATCGACTTCTCGACGCTGC
Source organism: Dyella humi (assembly GCF_044904605.1). Lineage (NCBI taxonomy): Bacteria > Pseudomonadati > Pseudomonadota > Gammaproteobacteria > Lysobacterales > Rhodanobacteraceae > Dyella > Dyella humi. The sequence goes on along the minus strand of NZ_JADIKI010000023.1, from coordinate 2,006,692 downwards.
TGCTGAAACCGGTCACCGTCACCGTGGACAGGCTCTTGGCCAGTTGCGACTGGCTCTTCGGGCTGGTCATCGACTGATCGGAACTGCTACTGCCGCTGTTATTGCTTGCAGTGCTCGTTTGCTGCGTGCCAGGCGCGGTCTGCGCGCCGGCATCACCCGTCGCAGCCTGCACGCCAAAGGCAGTAGTTAGACCGGCCGAAGCCAGAGCGATCACCAACAGATTACGCTTGAGTATCACGTGTCCCCTCCCCAAAAATATTTTTTGTAGTCGCCTCTTGTTGGTCGCCGACGCGAGGTTCGCGGTGCTGTCGGCGCCCACGCAGACGGACGAAACCGGCGGCGTGAGCGGATGGTAGGGCGCGCGTTTCCAAGCAAACCACATCCTGCATACGTATTCATACCCGCCCCCTGGCGCCACTCATCGCATTGCAGCATGAGCGCAACGCATGCTTGTATTACTGCGCTGATACAGGCAAAAACACAGCGATGGCGCGATTTTTTCGATCCACACCGGCAGCGGGGAAAACAATGTGCGTTTTGCGCCGCGCACTTCATGCCGCAACCGCAGCACGAATGAATACGTATGCAGGCAGTGCGAGCAACAGGAACCTGCCAACTAAGCTGCACCGCACGCTCTGCCCTCTCCATTCGATCTGGGGAGAAGCATGGATGTGCCTCACCGTCATTCCGGCGGAGGCCGGAATCCAGTCTAAATACGCGTCCAAAGGACACCACATCGGTTGTTGAGTGCTTCGCACGACGTGTTTGAACTAGATTCCGGCCTTCGCCGGAATGACGGCAAGGCAAGGTTGCACCTCGATAGAAACTTGTAGATCTCTATAAGAAAGAAGCAGAGCAGCGAGTTTGGGCACTACTAAGGAACGCGTTTCACATGACCGATGCACCCTGGTGGCGCGGCGCCGTCATCTATCAGATCTATCCACGCAGTTTTCTGGATACCAACGGCGACGGCGTGGGCGACCTGCCGGGCATCATCCAGCGGCTGGATTACGTGGCGAGCCTGGGCGTGGACGCGATCTGGGTCGCGCCGTTCTTCCGCTCGCCGATGGCCGATTTCGGCTATGACATCGCCGATTACCGCGACGTGGATCCGCTGTTCGGCACGCTCGCGGATTTCGACCGCTTGCTCGCCAAGGCGCATAGCCTTGGGCTGAAGGTGATGATCGACCAGGTGCTCAGCCACACTTCCGACCAACACGTATGGTTCAAGGAAAGCCGCGAAAACCGGCACAACCCAAAGGCGGACTGGTACGTGTGGGCGGACGCCAAGGCCGACGGTAGCCCGCCGAACAACTGGCTATCGATCTTCGGCGGCTCCGCCTGGCAATGGGAACCGCGGCGCGGTCAGTACTACTTGCACAACTTTCTCGCCTCGCAGCCGGATGTGAATTTCCATAATCCGGATGCGCGCGCAGCGGTGCTCGACAATGTGCGTTTTTGGCTGGACAAGGGCGTGGATGGCCTGCGACTGGATGCGATCAACTTCTGCTTCCACGACAAGCAACTGCGCGACAACCCCCCCAAGCCGAAGGAAAAACGCGTCGGCCGCGGTTTCAGCCCGGACAATCCGTACGCGTTCCAGTATCACCACTACAACAATACGCAGCCGGAAAACCTGGATTTCCTGCGTGAGCTGCGCACGCTGCTCGATCATTACCCGAACGCGGTATCGCTGGGCGAAATTTCCTCAGAGGATTCGCTCGCAACCATGGCCGAATACACGCGCGACCATCGCCTGCACATGGGCTATAGCTTCGAACTGCTTAGCAGCGATTTCAGCGCAACTTATATCCGCGATACGGTTGAGCAACTGGAAGCGCAGGTCAGCGAAGGTTGGCCATGCTGGGCCATTTCCAATCACGACGTAGAACGCGTGCTCACGCGCTGGGGCAATGGCAATGCATCGCCGCGCCTGGCCAACCTGCTCACCGCCATGTTGTGCTCGCTGCGCGGCTCGGTGTGCGTGTACCAGGGCGAAGAACTTGGGTTGACCGAAGCCGAGGTGCCGTTCGAATCGCTGCGTGATCCCTACGGCATCACGTTCTGGCCGAACTTCAAAGGCCGCGATGGCTGCCGCACGCCGATGCCGTGGGACGACAGCACGTTCGCCGGCTTCAGCAAGGTCGCGCCGTGGCTGCCAATCGACGAAGCGCACAAGAAGCTGGCCGTCGCACATCAGGAAACCGATCCGGACTCCGTGCTGCACGGTTTCCGCCACTTCATGCAATGGCGCGCCACCCAGCCCGCGCTGCGGCGCGGTGCTATTCGCTTTTTGGATACGCCCGAACCGCTGCTCGCGTTCGTACGCAGCGATGCCGAAGACCAGGTGCTGGCGGTGTTCAACCTCAGCAAGCAGCCGCAGTCGTTGGCTCTGCCTGGTTTCGAGGTAAAACGGCCGCTTTCCGGCCATGGCCTGCAACAGGGCGTACTGCAGAACGGCAAACTGGTACTTCCAGGGCACGGCGTGCTGTTTGCGATGCTGGCTACTGTTATGCAGCCGTCGAAAGCTTAATCATCCTGCCCCCATTAAAGCGGGCATGTGTCCCGCTTTTTTCTGTGAAACAGGTCATCCCGTGGACGAACGCATTCGCACCAAAATCGATGCGTTCGTGCAGGCGGCCGTGGATGATCGACTATCGCGAATGGGCGGCCCGTAATACACGGCGCCGATCGGGCCACATAACTGAACCGGACACGGCGATCGTGGCTTGGTAAAGCCCGCGGCGTATCGGTCCGACGCTGCGCACCCAGCAGTCATGTCGCCCAGAATGGAAACAAACGGTTAAAATCCCGTGACTCCGGCCGGGCGCACCGCATCATCCCTGTTTGGACGGCTTTCCGGCGACCGCCCCTTGATCACGGAAATCCGGTATTCGACGCGCTCCTCCTGTCCGTGTACCTGGCATGCACCCGCGTGCAGGCATCACCATGACGGCCGGCGTTGCTCCGACATCACCGAGGAATCAAGGTTTTGAATACAGCGAACGATACGGCGGCACGACGCAATCCAGGCGTGAGCGGCATGAGCCTGTACGTACCCCAGCCCCGCGTGTCCCTGCGCGACTGGTGCGAGTGGACCGGCAATTCCTGGGACAAGGTTCAGGCCGTGGTGGGCCGCAGCTTCCGCCAGCCGGCGCCGTATGAGGATGCGTACACCATGGCGGCCACCGCCGTGCTGCGGCTGATCCGCAACTACAACGTCGACCCGCGCAACATCGGCCAGCTCGCGCTCGGCACCGAAAGCAGCAAGGACAATTCCGCCGGCGCGGTGATCGTGCGCGGCATGGTGGATCGTGAGCTGGAGCGCCTTGGCCTGCCGCGCCTTTCCCGCCAGCTGGAAGTACCCGAATTCAAGCACGCCTGCCTCGGCGGCGTGTATGCACTCAAGAGCGCGCTACGCTACGTGGCGTTCGACGGCCAAGGCCGGCAGGCGATCGTGGTGTGCAGCGACGTCGCCGAATACGAGCGCGGTTCCAGCGGCGAGCAAACTCAGGGCGCGGGCGCCGTGGCCATGCTGGTGGAAGCGGAGCCGAAGCTGTTCGAGGTGGATCTGGCCCATGCCGGCAGCGCCTCGGACTATCGCGGCCCGGACTTCCGCAAGCCCTTCGCGCGCCATTTCCACGAAGAATACGGTCGCCAACACCGTCGTCTGCATGATTTCCCGATCTTCAGCGGCAAGTACTCCACCTTCGCCTACCTCGACGAAGTGGGCCAGGCCACGGATGCGATGATCGAACGGCTCGGCGTATCCGACATCGACTTTCTCAACCATGCGAACGGGCTGTTCTTCCATCGCCCGTATCACATGATGCCGCTGCAGGCGCTGGCCTTCATCTATGCGAGAGCGCTGGCGCGCGCACCACAGTCCAACGCCGAATTCCAGGCGCTGTGCGAGCAAGCCGGCGTGGCGCCGGAGGGCGTGATCGCAGAATGCCGCAATAACCCGGACCTGTTCGGCGAGTTCGTCCGCGGCGGCAGCCATGCCGAAGCGGCACAGGAACCGCATCCGCTCACCACCAAGCTGTCCGGCGTCGCGCGCAAGAGTCCCGCGTTCCAGCAATTGCTGGCCACGCGCGTGAACCTGGGCACGGACTGGGCGATGGAGTTGGGCAACCTCTACACCGCCGCGCTACCGGCGTGGATCGCCGCTGGTTTTGAGCAGGCGCTGGAAAACAACGTCGACTGGACCGGCGCCAGGCTGTACGCCATCGGCTACGGCAGCGGCGACGCCGCCGAGGCCATTCCTCTGCGCGTGGCGCCGGCATGGCGCGAAGCCGCGGCGAAGATCGGCTTCCGCGAGGCGCTGGCCGCCTCCGCCGATCTCACCCGTGAGCAGTACGAAGCGCTGCACGACGGCCATCGCATCGAACTCGACGTGCCGCCGCGCAACCAGTTCGTTATCGCCCGCACCGGCGACACGTACGAAGCGACGTTCCAGGATCTGGGCGTCGACTACTACGACTTCGTGCAGTAACCCTAGCCCGGCCGGGCCGCAGTGTGCGGTCCGGCCGGCGTCCATGCGCCGACCACGCCCGCCTTTGGCTAGACTCTGCACCGGTCAAGCCCTCTCCATCCGCAGGCAAGCGTGACGATGTTCAAGCTCAAAGGCATGCTGTCGCTGCAGGTGGGCGACCAGGCGCTCGGCGGCTCAGACCGCATCGCCCTCTTGGCCAAGATCCACGAAACCGGCTCGATCACCGCCGCGGCGCGCGCGGTGGGCATGAGTTACAAAGGTGCGTGGGACGCGATCGACGCCATGAACAATCTCGCCGACGAGCCGCTGGTGACGCGTGCGGCCGGTGGCAAGGGTGGTGGTGGCACGCGCCTGACCGAACGTGGACGGCGGCTGGTCGAAACGTTTGCGGCGCTGGAAAAGGTGCATCATCGTTTCCTGCAGCAATTCGAGACGCTGACCGATGCCTCCGCTATCGACATCGAGCTGATCAGGAGCCTTATGTTCCGAACCAGTGCACGCAATCAGTTTTCCGGCCGGGTGACGATCATCCACAAGGGCGCCGTCAACGATACGGTGGAACTGGCGCTGCCCGGCGGCGAACACGTGGTCGCCACGCTGACCTCGGAAAGTACCGAGGATCTCGGGCTCGTGCCCGGCGTCGAGGCCATCGCGCTGATCAAGGCCTCCTCCGTGATGCTGGCCTTGCCCGATGAACGGATGCGGCTCTCGGCACGCAACCAATTCGCCGGCACCGTCATCCAGGTCACGCCCGGCGCGGTGAACGCGGAGGTGCGTGTGCGCCTGGCGGGCGGCAGCGTGATGACGGCGACCATCACGTCGGAAAGCGCCACCGAACTTGGCTTAGCCGAAGGCACGGCCGTGGTGGCGATCGTCAAGGCATCGAGTGTGATCCTCGGCACCTCCCGCTGAAACACCCGGAACCGGTAACGCGGGCTTTTCATAGGTCTTTCTCGGAAGCCGCTATATACTCAACTGCATAGCGGCTGTCGGGGTACGGCCAGGGGCTATCGCATGCTTTCCAGAAAAAGCGGGTGCACTTGCCTTCGGTTTGCTGCGCTCGCGCTTGTCTACCTGTCTTCTCATGCCTTCGCGCAAACGCCGCAAACCTTGCACGTGACGGTCGAAGGCCAACCCGCCCTTACGCTGGACCGCGCCGCGCTGGCAGCGATGCCGCGCGTCGATATCGCCACGGCGGCAATCCATCATCAGGCGGCCGCGCGGTGGCAGGGCGTTGCGTTGAGCGAACTACTCCGCCGGGCCGGCGCACCCACAGGCGAATCGCTGCGCGGCCGCGCAATGGCCACGGTGGTGCGCGTGGCGGCCGCCGATCACTACCAGGTCGTTTTCAGTCTCGGCGAACTGGATTCCTCGCTCGGCCATGAGCAGGTGATCGTGGCCGATACCCAAGATGGCCATCCGTTGCAGGGCGATGGCCCGTTCCGCCTCATCGTGCCTGGTGACCAACGCCCGGCCAGGTGGGTGCGCAACGTCGTCGCCATCGAGGCCGCGAACGATGCACCGCAGGCACCATGACTTTTGTATACGCGATGGCTGCGACGGCCGTCCACGACCCGGAGAAGTGACACGCATGTTGAAACGACGAACGTTAGCCGCCGCCGTATTCGGATTGAGCCTGATCTGCACCGCCGCGCATGCGGACGACAACAGCTACGGTCTCAATGACATCTTCACCAACGGCCACGTCGATGGCGATCTGCGCCTCTACAATTTCGACCGCCTGTACGCCAGCAAGACGACGCCCAACGCCAGCGCGTTTTCGCTCGGCGCGTTGATCAATGCGCAGACCGGCAACTTCCTTGGTGGCTTCGCCGTAGGCGGTTCGTTCGTCACGGTCAACTCGCTCGGCACGCATTCGGACTCGCTGGCGAAGATCGATACCACGCTGGCCGGCCCGAACAATTCCATCGGTGCCTTCAGCCAGGCGTACCTGCAATACCAGCGCGGCATATTCCTGTTCCGCGGCGGCTATCAGTATCTCGCCGACGATCCGTGGATGGGCAACAACGATTCGCGCATCATTCCTTCTTCGTACAACGCGCTGAAGGTACAGCTCACACCGCTGCCCGGCTGGAACCTGTTCGCGGTGCGCGAATACAGCTGGAAAAGCCGCACCTCGTACGGCATGTACGCGGACAACCTGTATTACCCGTCGAAATACGACGGCGATTCGATGTACGGCAACAACGGCTCGCTGCCGCTGACCTCGCGCTCCGCGCCAGGCACCTGGGAAGGTGGCACCACCTACGTGAACGGCGGATTGAACGCGCAGTTGCGCTACTACGATTTCATGCATTTCGCGCGCACGGGTTATGCGGTGGGCAGCTATGTGTTCGATACGGGGAGCGGTTTCGACCCGGTGGTCGGCGCGCAATACCTTGCGCAGAACGCAGGCGCGGACAACCGCTTCACCGAAACCGACACCAAGCTGTTCGGCGTGGCCGGCAGTCACGTGAAAAGCCGCGTCATCGGCGGCGACATCGGCGTGGTGATTCCCGACGGACGCTTCGACATCTTCTACAACAAGGTGGCGCACGAAGAGGGCGCGGTCGGTGGCGGCGCACTGATTTCGCCGTATACCTCCAACTACGGCACCGATCCGCTGTTCACCACCTCGATGATCCGCGGCCTGATCGAAGCCGGCCCCGGCCGCGCCTGGAAAGGCAAGTTCACCTACGACCTGTTTCACAAGCAGCTCGAACTCACCGCCGCGTATGCGAAATACATGACGTATTACCGCGGCAACAGTCACGATCTTTATTTCGACGTGATCTATCACCTGACCGGCGCTCTGAAGGGCCTGACGCTGCGCAACCGCTGGGAGCTTTCCAACGGCGGCATCGACAATCTCAACCCGACCAACCGGACCTTCGTCTACAACCGGGTGATGATCGACTACAAGTTCTAACAATCATGAAGATGCGCTGAGGGCGGCGGCGTGCTCCGACGCTGCCGCCTTCCTTCGCGCGATACGGACGCCTATGATCGGCCCATCCTTTTCACGGAGCGAATCATGCGTGCCCTTCTGCTTATCCTGGGACTCGTGCTGCTGGTCGGCGGCCTGTGGGTCGTGTTCGGCCACGGCAGCTACACGCAAACCGATACCGTGTTTCAGCTCGGCTCGGCAAAGCTCACTGCTACGCACGACAAGGTCATTCCGCCGTGGTTGGGGATCAGCGGCATCGTGGTGGGTGCATTGCTGACGCTGGGTGGTTTGTTCTCCAAGCGGTAGATGCGGTTCGCTCCACGCTCGTCATTCCGGCGAAGGCCGGAATGACGACAAGGCAAGCATCGACGTCGAGGAACATCCGACCTTCCAGCGGCTACAATCCCGCAGATGGATGTCTCCCACCTCATCGATTCGCTCAACGACGCGCAGCGCGAAGCCGTCTGCGCCTCACCCGGCCACTACTTGGTACTCGCCGGCGCCGGTTCCGGCAAAACCCGCGTACTCACCCATCGCATCGGCTGGCTCAACCAGGTCGAGCGCGTGCCGACCTGGGCGATTCTTGCCGTTACCTTCACCAACAAGGCCGCGGGCGAAATGCGCGCACGCCTGGACAATCTGATCCAGGGCGGCACGCAAGGTCTTACCGTGGGCACTTTTCACGGCATCGCGCATCGCCTTCTGCGCCGTCATTGGCGCGAAGCGGGCTTGCCGGAAAGCTTCCAGATTCTCGATGCCGACGACCAGCAACGCATGGTCAAGCGCATCGTCGCCGGTCTGGGATTGGATGAAGCGCGCTTTCCACCGCGCCAGGCCGCCTGGCAGATCAACAGCTGGAAAGATGAAGGCAAGCGGCCGGAAAACATCGAGGCCGGCCAGCATCCGGTCACACGCACGCTGGTGCAGATCTATCAAGCCTACGAGGACGCATGTCGCCGCGCCGGCCTGGTGGATTTCGCCGAACTGCTGTTGCGCGCGCACGAGCTTTGGCTGAAGCAGCCCGCCGTGCTGGAGCACTACCAGCAGCGCTGGCGTTATTTGCTGATCGACGAATTCCAGGACACCAATTCGCTGCAGTACGCGTGGATCCGCGTGCTTGCCGGCCGCACCGGCCAGACGTTCGTGGTCGGCGACGACGATCAGGCCATCTACGGCTGGCGCGGTGCGAAGGTGGAAAACGTGCAACAGTTCCTGCGTGATTTTCCCGGTGCGCGCACCATCAAGCTAGAACAGAACTACCGCTCCACGTCGACCATTCTGAAAGCCGCCAACAGCGTCATCGAACGCAACGGCCATCGCCTCGGTAAACAACTGTGGACCGCAGGCGAGGAAGGCGAGCGCATCGCAGTCTATGCCGCGTACAACGAACAGGACGAAGCGCGCTTCGTAATCGAGCGCATCCGCGAATACGTTGCCGAGCATGGCGATGCGAAGGACTGCGCGATTCTCTATCGTTCCAACGCGCAATCGCGCAACTTCGAAGAACAGCTGATCCAGCACGATATTCCCTATCGCGTGTACGGCGGTCTGCGCTTCTTCGACCGCGCGGAAATCAAGGATGCGCTTTCTTATCTGCGCCTTACTGCCAATCGCCACGACGATGCAGCGTTCGAGCGCGCAGTGAACACGCCACCGCGCGGCATCGGCGATCGCACGTTGGATGTGCTGCGACGTCGCGCGCGCGGCGAAAGCTTGTCGATGTGGGAAGCGGCTCTCAACGAATTGGCCATGGGGACGGAACTGGCAGGTCGCGCGAAGAATGCGGTGAAGGGCTTCCTCGCGATGATCGATGAGATGGCGCGCACGTTTTCTCCCTCTCCCCTCCGGGGAGAGGGCTGGGGTGAGGGGTCAATCTTGCCGGAAGCCCTCGCTCCGAACAGCCCCTCACCCAACCCTCTCCCCGGAGGGGAGAGGGCTTCAAATAGCGAAGCCCTCTCACTGGCCGAACAAATCGAACACGCCGTCACCCAAACCGGTCTGCGCGACTTCTACGAGAACGACAGCCGCGGTAACGCCGAATCGCGCGTGGAAAACCTGGACGAACTGGTCAACGTCGCCAGCCGCTTCGAACTCACGCCGGACGATATCGAAGCGGGCTTGAGCGAACTGTCTGCCTTCCTCTCGCATGCCGCGCTGGAAGCAGGCGAAGGCCAGGGCGAATCCTGGGACAACTGCGTGCAGCTGATGACCCTGCATTCGGCCAAGGGCCTGGAATTTCCTCTGGTGTTTCTGGTCGGTCTGGAAGAAGGTCTGTTTCCCAGCCAGCGTTCCGTCGAAGACGAAGGGCGGCTGGAAGAAGAACGACGCCTCGCCTACGTCGGCATTACGCGCGCGCGCAAGCGTCTCTTCATCACGCACGCCGAATCCCGTCGCATGCACGGCACCGAAATGCTGTCGCGGCCTTCGCGCTTCCTGGGCGAAGTACCGCCTTCACTGCTCGACGAAGTGCGACCGCGCGTCCAGGTAAGCCGTCCGCTGTATGCCGGCCGCTTCGCCGAACCGGCGCCGTCGCTGCAAGAGGATCTGCCGGTCAAACTGGGGCAGCGTGTGAGCCATCCGAGTTTCGGCGAAGGCGTGGTGGTAAGTGCCGAGGGCAGCGGCGCGCACACGCGCCTGCAAATAAATTTCGAAAACGCCGGCAGCAAATGGCTGGTGGCTGCCTACGCCAAGCTCACACCGCTCTAGGAATGCCATCGCGATGAATGAGCGACCTTTTGGGGAATTGCGCCGCGAGCTTGGCCACTTCAATCGGCAACTGCAGGACTTCTACTCGCGCCTGCCCTGGAGCCATCGCCTGATCAACGGCCTGTCTCTGGCCGTGCAGACGCTGGCCGCCGCGAGCCTCGGTTACGGACTGGGCCTGCTGCTGCACACGCAACAGGCGTTTTGGGGTGCGCTCACCGCGATCGCAGTGACGCAGCAAAGCTACTTGGACACACGCAAATCCTCGCTTGACCAGGTAATCGGCGCGGCTATCGGCGCCGTGATCGCGATCATCGGCGCCTATCTCGCGCAGGACAATTACCTCGTCTACGCCATCACCATGGCGACATCGATCGTGCTGTGCTGGTGCTTCAACATCGGCAGCGCCGGCAAGCTCAGTGCCACCACCGTCACCATCGTGATGCTGGTGCCGCACCCCGGCCCGTTCTGGACGGTTGCACTCACGCGCCTGGGCGAAGTCACCATCGGCATCGCCAGCGCCTTGCTGGTGACGGGCATAGCGCACAAGCTAGAGAAAATGTGGCTGGGCAAGGATGAGAATACCCAGGCCTGATGCCGGTTGCCTTATGATCGGCCGGGGCGTCGACACCAAGGAAAACACGGATGGCAAAACTCACGCCTTCCCGCAACAGTTGCCTGGCGCGCATGCAAGCCGGCGAAAAGCGCTTTTCCGAACGGCTGGAACAAAAGCTCGAAGAAGACTACCTGCTGTGGTACGACGTACCTATCGGCCCGAAGCAGATCAAGCCCGATTTCGTGGTGTTGCACCCGAAGCGCGGGTTGCTGGTGCTGGAGGTGAAGGATTGGAAGCCCGAGAACATCCAAAGCACGGATAAAACCCAATTCACCTTGATCACCCAGCGCGGCATCGTCAAGGAAACCAATCCTTTGATGCAGGCAGAGTCGAACACATACCGGGTCAAGGAAGAGCTGGAGCGCGATCCCGCCCTGCACAACCCGCCAGAGCACCGACATGCCGGCAAGCTGATCATGCCCTGGGCGCATGGCGTCGTACTCACCAGCATTCGCCGCCAACAATTCACGGACGGGCAGCTTGGCGAGATCATTCCCGCGCACTTGGTGATATGCAGCGACGAGATGTATGAGACGGTCGATGCAGAACGCTTTCAGCAGCGACTATGGGCGATGTTCACGCACGCCTTTCCGTGCAAGCTGACTCTGCCGCAGATCGATCGCATCCGATGGCACATGTTTCCGGAACTACGGGTGGAATGGGGTGAAGGGCAATTCGGCCTTCCCTATGACAACGAAACCGAAGCCGCTGCTCCGGTCACCATTCCCGACCTGATCCGCGTGATGGATACGCAACAGGAGCAGCTGGCGCGCTCACTGGGTGATGAGCATCGCATCATCCACGGTGTCGCCGGTTCCGGCAAAACGATGATTCTCGGTTATCGCGCCATCCATCTGGCCCGCAAAATGGCCAAGCCGATCCTGATTCTTTGCTATAACAAAACTCTCGCCGCACGCCTTGATCAATTGATGGGCGAGCGCGGACTCAGCGACAAGGTGCAGGTGTACAACTTCCATAAGTGGTGCCTCAAGATGCTAGATGCCTACCACGAACCGTTGCCGCCGCAGGGCGATGGCTTTTTCGAAGCGATGGTCGAACGTGTCATGAATAGCGTGGACAGCGGACGCATTCCGCGTTTCCAGTATGGCGCCGTGCTGATCGACGAAGGCCATGACTTCGAGCCGGCGTGGTATCGCCTGATCGTGCAGATGGTCGACCCGGATACCAACGCGCTGCTGGTGCTCTACGACGATGCGCAGAACATCTACGGCAAGGCCGACCGTCCCAAGTTCACCTGGAAAAGCGTCGGCGTGCAGGCGCAAGGACGCACCACCATTCTGCGCATCAATTATCGCAATACGCTTGAAATCCTGTCCGTCGCGCGCCGCTTCGCGCATGAACTGCTCGATGAGCGGCCCGGCGATGACGATGGCGTGCCGTTGATCGCGCCGGAAAGCGCCGGTCGCCGGGGCACAGTGCCCGAATTGATCCGCACCGAAAGCGCCAACACGGAGTTGCATGCCCTGGTTGATCGCCTGCGCCATGAGCATCAGCGCGGGCGCCCGCTATCGGATATGGCCGTCATCTTCCGCAACAAATGGGAAGGTTCCAACCTCCATCAGGCCTTGCAGCAGGCCGGCATCGCCAGCCGCCTGGCGGATGAAGCCGGCAAGCGGTCCCTGTTCGCCACCGAAGACAGCGTGAAAGTGGTGAGCATGCATTCCAGTAAGGGCCTGGAATTTCCAGTGGTGATCATCCCCAATCTCGGCGCCATGCCCAGGCCAAGTCAGGATGAAGCGGAGGAAGCACGCCTGCTCTACGTCGCCATGACCCGCGCCACCGAGCAGCTGATCCTCATCCATCACGAGGAATCGGTGTTCACCGCGCGCATCCGCGCCTCGATCAACGATATCCAGGCGCAATTGGCGCAGGTCAAGCAGCCCCTGGCCGAAGTGTGATCGAACTTCGTGCCGTGGCCGTTCACCCATACGGTACATAAACGCAGGGTTTTGCCGCGAAACCTGCCGGTCGAAGCATAGGTCCATCCGATCAGTTGCCTACGCTTCCGGCCTTGCCATGACCAACTCCGTCGAAACTCGTCCCTCGCTCGATCACGATATCTGCGTACACATCTTTACCGCCTCTGCCGCCATGGTCGGCGTGTGCCTGACGGTGATCGGCATCATCCGGGCGGTGGTCTCGCTGCGACGTCCGGACGTGGTGGGCGATGATCTGCTGGCCATCAACGCCATCACGTACCTTGCCGCTTGCCTGGTGTCGTACTGGGCGTTGCGTACCCGTAACCTCGGACGCAACCACCGGCTGGAACGCTGCGCCGACGTGCTATTCCTGGGCGCACTGATCCTCACCGCGATCAACGCGACCTTTATTGCTTGGGCCGTCTCCGCGCATTAATCAGAGCATCCTTAAAGCGTATCTCCCCCTTACCCATGCGAAAACAAAGCCATACGCCGCGCAAAGCGGCGCAGAGTTCCGCGCTCGCGTAGAAATTTACGCAGTTTTTATGCGGGATGCCGTTTTCGCTACCCGGTTCTTATGCCCCGATGTCTAAAGTGCGCAACTGAAAGACATCGAGCGATACCCATGGACTTTGTCTACCTGCTCTTCGGCTTCGTGCTGGCCGCAGCCACACTTGGCTTTCTGTTGCTCTGCGACCGGCTAGGGCCACGCAGCTGACGCGCGCGGCGCGACCGCGATCTTCCTAACGGAGCGATTCCCATGAACTTCTTCTACGGATTGGCCGCCGTCATCGCGGTGGCTTTGACGGTTTACTTGTGCGTGGCGCTGTTGAAACCGGAGTGGTTCGAATGACTGCCAACGATTTCGTCCAGATAGGCATCTATCTGGTTGTCCTGCTGCTGCTCATCAAGCCGATGGGCCGTTACATGGCGCATCTATTTGCTGACCAGCCCAATCGCATCACCCGTCTCGGTGGCGGTGTGGAGCGGGTGATTTACCGTATCTGCGGCATCAAGTCCGATGAGGACATGGGCTGGAAGCGTTACGCGATCGCTATGCTGGTGTTCAATGTGTGCGGCATGCTGGCCGTCTACATCTTCCAGCGCACGCAGCAATGGCTACCGCTGAATCCGCAGCATTTCCCGGCGCTGTCGCCGGATCTGTCGATCAACACCGCCATCAGCTTCGCCACCAATACCAACTGGCAGGCTTATTCCGGCGAGTCGGCGATGAGCTACCTGACCCAGATGGCAGCGTTGGCAGTGCAGAACTTCATGTCGGCAGCGACCGGCATTGCTGTGCTGATCGCCGTGGTACGCGGTTTTGCGCGTAAAACGACCAAGGGCATCGGCAATTTCTGGGTCGACCTGACGCGCACCACGCTGTATATCCTGATGCCGATCTCGTTCGTGCTGGCGATGCTGCTGGTATCGCAGGGCGTGATCCAGAACTTCAAGTCGTATGTCGATGTGCCGGTGGTACAGACCAGCTCGTACGCTCAGCCGGTGACCGACGCAGCCGGCAATCCGATGAAGGATGCCGCCGGCAATGCGATAACCAAACCCGCTGCGCTGACCACTGAGACGCTGCCGATGGGTCCGGCCGCTTCGCAGATCGCGATCAAGATGCTGGGCACCAACGGTGGCGGCTTCTTCGGCGCCAACTCGGCCCACCCTTATGAAAACCCGACACCGTTCTCCAATTTCCTGGAGATGCTGGCGATATTCCTGATCCCGGGCGGCTTGTGCATCACCTTCGGCGAGATGGTGGGCGATCGTCGCCAGGGTTGGGCGATTCTCGCCACGATGCTGGTGATCTTTATCCCGCTGACCATCGGCGTGACTATGGCCGAACAGGCTGGTAATCCGATCCTGCATTCGTTGTCGATCGATCAGCACGCCTCGGCGCTGCAATCGGGCGGCAACATGGAAGGCAAGGAAACGCGCTTCGGCGTCGCGGCAAGCAGCCTGTTCACGGCGATCACCACCGCTGCATCGTGCGGCGCGGTGAACAACATGCACGACTCGTTGACTCCGCTCGGCGGTCTGGTGCCGATGTGGCTGATGCAGCTGGGCGAAGTGATCTTCGGCGGCGTGGGTTCTGGCCTGTACGGCATGCTTGCCTTCGCGGTGGTGGCGGTGTTTATCGCCGGCCTGATGGTAGGCCGTACACCGGAATATCTGGGCAAAAAGATCGAAGCGTACGAGATGAAGATGGCCAGCCTGGCCGTGCTGATTCCCTGCGCGCTGGTGGTGATCTGCACGGCCATCGCGGTGATGACGCCTGTTGCTACGGCAACGGTCGGCAATCCGGGGGCGCACAGCTTCAGCGAGATCCTCTACACGGTGACCTCTGCCACCAATAACAACGGCAGTTCATTCGGTGGCTTGTCGGCAAACATTCCGTTCTGGAATGTCATGCTGAGCGTGTGCATGTTCTGGGCACGTTACACGCTGGCGATCGCGATGCTCGCGCTGGCCGGCTCGGTGGCTGCGAAGAAACATGTGCCCGCCTCGGCCGGCACCTTGCCCACGCACACGCCGCTGTTCGTCACCTTGCTCGCCTGCGTGGTGATCGTGATTGGCGCACTCACTTTCTTGCCCGCTTTGGCACTTGGCCCTATCGCCGAGTACCTGATGTCGGCGCACTGATTCATTTGGGCTGCTCTTACTAGGGATTTTGATTCCATGACCTCGCATACGCATGCCGTAAGCAGCTTTGACCGCACCTTGATCTGGAAGGCGGTGGCAGACGCATTCCGCAAACTTTCGCCACGCCTGCAGTTCCGCAATCCGGTGATGTTCGTGGTGTTCGTGTGCAGCGTGTTGACCACGCTGCTGTGGGTACAGGCCATCACCGGCCACGGTGAAGCACCCACCGCTTTCATTTTCTGGGTGAGTGTGTGGCTGTGGTTCACCCTTCTGTTCGCGAACTTCGCCGAAGCGCTGGCCGAAGGTCGCGGCAAGGCACAGGCTGCCGCACTGCGCAGTTCGCGCAAGGACGTGATCGCCAAGAAGCTGGCCGAGCCCAAGCGCGATGCCGCCATTGTCTTTACGCCATCGAGTGAGCTGCGCAGCGGCCACTACGTGCTGGTGGAAGCGAATGAACAGATTCCCGGTGATGGTGAGGTCGTTGTTGGCGCCGCTAGCGTGGACGAAAGCGCTATCACGGGCGAATCCGCGCCGGTGATCCGCGAGTCGGGCGGCGATCGCAGCGCCGTTACCGGCGGCACGCGCGTGCTGTCGGACTGGCTGGTGGTGCAGATCACGCGCAACCCGGGCGAAAGCTTTCTGGATCGCATGATCGCAATGGTGGAGGGCGCGTCGCGCCGCAAGACACCGAACGAGATCGCACTGACCATTCTGCTGGCCAAGTTCACGCTGATCTTCCTGCTGGCCTGCGCCACGCTGTTGCCCTACTCCATCTACAGCGTGCAAGTGGCCGGCAAGGGCAACCCGATCACGTTGACCGTGTTGGTCGCGCTGCTCGTGTGCCTGATTCCCACCACCATCGGCGCCTTGCTTTCCGCCATCGGTATTGCCGGCATGGATCGCATGATCCGCGCCAATGTGATCGCCACTTCCGGCCGCGCCGTGGAAGCCGCGGGTGACGTGGACGTGCTGCTGTTGGACAAGACCGGCACGATCACGCTTGGCAACCGTCAGGCGGTAGCCTTCCATCAGGCACCCGGCATCGAAGAGCGCACGCTGGCCGATACCGCGCAGCTTGCCTCGCTCGCCGACGAAACGCCGGAAGGTCGCAGCGTTGTGGTGCTGGCGAAAGAACGTTTCGGTCTGCGCGAACGCGAACTGGAATCGCTGCATGCCGAGTTCGTGCCGTTCACCGCACAGACCCGCATGAGTGGCGCGAACATCGGTGAGCGCCGTATCCGCAAAGGTGCATTGGACTCGGTAGAACGCTATCTCGACAGCCTTGGCAGTCACCTGCCGCCGGCGGTGAAGCGCATGGCCGAAGACATCGCACGTCGCGGTGCCACGCCGCTGATCGTGACCGAAGGCGATCGCGCGCTGGGTGTGATCGAACTCAAGGACATCGTGAAGGGCGGCATCAAGGAGCGTTTCGCAGAGATGCGCCGCATGGGCATCAAGACCGTGATGGTGACTGGCGATAACCCGCTCACCGCCGCCGCGATCGCTGCCGAAGCTGGCGTAGACGATTTCCTCGCCGAAGCCACGCCGGAAGCCAAGCTCAAGCTGATCCGCACCATGCAAGCGGAAAGCCGTCTGGTAGCGATGTGCGGCGACGGCACCAACGACGCGCCCGCGCTTGCGCAGGCCGACGTGGCGGTAGCGATGAACACGGGCACGCAGGCCGCGAAAGAAGCCGGCAACATGGTCGATCTCGATTCCAACCCGACCAAGCTGATCGAAGTGGTGGAGATCGGCAAACAAATGCTGATCACGCGCGGTTCGCTCACCACGTTCTCGATCGCCAATGACGTGGCCAAGTATTTCGCCATCATTCCGGCGGCATTCGCGACCACTTATCCGGCGCTGAATGCGTTGAACGTGATGAAGCTGGCGACCCCGCAGAGCGCGATTCTGTCCGCGGTGATATTCAACGCGCTGATCATCATTTTCCTGATTCCGCTGGCGCTGAAGGGCGTGAAGTATCGTCCGCTCGGCGCGGGCCACTTGCTGCGCCGGAATCTGCTGATTTATGGCCTGGGCGGCATCATCGTGCCGTTCATTGGTATCAAACTCATCGACATGCTGCTCGTCCTGTTTGGACTCGCCTGAGGAAGACGCTATGCACACCCTGAAACTGTCCGTATCGCTACCTGACGCCGATCACCCGCAAATGGAATTACGTGTCTCGTCCAATGATTCCGACTGCGATGTAGTGATAGAGCTACCGGTACGCGGCCAGCCCAGGGCAGGCGCCAGCCCAGCGCCCGATACGCCGATGTCGGCGGAAGACGAATATGCGCTTGGCGGTTACGCCGGCATCTGACATTCAAGAAATCGGTGTCGCTTACTGGGCGATGCCGCCCAGTAATGACCTGTTCGAGAGGAAGGTATGTACTACAAGAAGGCTCTAGCCGCAGCGATTCTGTTGACCGCCGCACCGGTTTTTTCACAGGCGATGGCGCAATCGACCAACGTCAGCAGCATGCCCGCAAGCACCAGCTTGCCGGCCTCACCCATCGCCGCCGAAAGCAGTGATTGCAGAAAGGGTTTCCTCTCACGCTTCGCTGCCGCCTATCGCGAGGATGCGCAGCCGGCCGATCCGAACGCTGCCGCGCCGAAGCGCCGCGCGATGGATGCGCCATTCGATTCACCGCCGTTCCCGAATTCGGAATGGCAGATGGGCGGCGTGGCTGCGCCGATCGGCGTACCGGATACCAATAGCACTTACCCGCTGGAAAAGGCGCTAGGCTGCACCAAGCTCGGCGGGTGGATGCAGCGCAACCGTATCGAGATCTTCGGCTGGCTGACACCGGCAGCGAATTACAGCACCTCCAACTTCACCAACTATCCGCTGTCGTACAACACCCGCCCGAACCGCGTGGAATTGGATCAGTTCGTCACCAACATCACACGCGTGGAAGACACCGTCCAGACTGATCACCTCGACTGGGGCTTCAGCATTTCCAACTTGTACGGTTACGACTATCACTACACCGTCACGAAAGGTATTTTCAGCAATCAGCTGCTGAACAATCCTGCGCCGAATCAGCCGCTCAACGGCAAGATCTACGGCGACGACCCGATGCTGTTCTACTACGACCTCTATATCCCCTGGGTCGCTGAGGGCATGGTGGTCCGCGTCGGCCGTTGGTTGTCGCTGCCGGATATCGAGGCACAGTTCTCGCCGCAGAACTTCCTGATGACGCACTCGATCCTGTACACGGTCGACCCGTATACGCAGACCGGCATCTTGACCACCACGCGGCTCAGCCAGCAGTGGACGTTCCAGCTCGGCGTGAATGCCAGTAACGACACGGCGCCTTGGAACCACTCCGCGCGTCCGTCGCTGCAGACCTGCGTGCGCTGGGTATCGGCCGACAACAACGACATGCTCTACCCCTGCATCAACAACTGGAACAAGTCGGACATCAATTACAACAACGTGCAGATGTACGTGGCCACGTGGGGCCACCGCTTCAACAAGCGCGTCAACATGCTGACCGAGGCGTACCGCATGTACGGCCGCAATATTCCAGGCTTGGGACCGGGTTGGACACGCGAAGCCCAGTCAACGCTGCCCGGCACGGGTGGCGAGTTCGGCGCCGTGAACTACCTGAACTTCGAGTTGGACCCTAGCAACATGATGTCGTTCCGCAACGAGTTCTATAACGACGAAAAGGGCAACCGTACCGGCTTCGCCACGCGCTACAGCAGCCATACGCTTGGCCTGACGCACTGGGTGACACAGGATCTGGAGATCCAGCCGGAACTCCGCTACGAGCGTTCGTATGACTTGAACGCCTACAACGGCGGCAAGAAGGATCACCAGCTCACCGCCCTGCTCGACGCCATCATCCACTACTGAGGTAACCGCCATGGGCCGGTTGATTCGCAATGCACTGATGATGTTGCTGGTGATGACCGTAATCACTGGCCTGGTCTACCCACTGATCGCCACCGGCGTCGCGCAGGTGCTGTTTCCGCACCAAGCCAACGGCAGTCTGGTGGAACGCGACGGCAAGCCGATCGGCTCGGAGCTGATCGGCCAGAACTTCGATGACCCCAAGTATTTCTGGGGTCGTCCGTCGGCCACTACGCCACAGCCTTACAACGGCACGGCATCGAACGGCTCTAACCAGGGGCCCACCAACCCGGCGTTGCGCGATGCCGTGCAACAGCGCATCGATGCCTTGCGCAAGGCCGATCCGGGCAATATCGCGCCGGTACCGGCAGATCTGGTGACGGCTTCAGGTAGCGGGCTGGATCCGGAAATCAGCCCGGCGGCGGCGCAGTACCAGGTGGCGCGCGTGGCGCGTGTGCGGCATCTGAATCGGGAACAGGTGCAAGCGCTGGTGGCGAAGTTCACGCAAGGCCGGCAGCTTGGTTTGCTGGGCGAGCCTCGGGTGAATGTGTTGCAACTAAATCTGGCGCTGGATGGGTTGCAGACACGATGAACTTCAAACCCCCTCTCCCCTTCGGGGAGAGGGCTGGGGTGAGGGGCCAATCTTGCGAAGATGCTGCATCGCTGCTGTAGTGAGCATCACAATGTGTTCCTGACAAGCTTAAAGCCTATGGCAAGCCCAGCCCCTCACCCCAACCCTCTCCCCGAAGGGGAGAGGGAGCTGTTTGCTCAGGCCCATTGATCAAATCATGACCGACACCTCCCGCGAAGCCCGCGCCGATGCCCTGCTCGATGTGGTGCAGGAAGAAAGCCATCGCCGCCTGAAGATTTTCCTGGGCGCGGCGCCAGGCGTCGGCAAGACCTACGCCATGCTTTCCGCCGCGCGCGAACTGAAGCGGCAAGGCGTAGATGTGGTGATCGGCCTGGTGGAGACCCACGGCCGCACCGAAACGGCTGCGCTGATCGAAGGGCTGGAAGTGTTGCCGCGGCTCACGCTGAGTTATCAGGGCCGTGAGTTCACCGAGTTCGACGTGGATGCGGCGCTGGCACGTCGGCCCGATATTGTGTTGGTGGACGAACTCGCGCACCGCAACGTGCCCGGCAGTCGGCACGAGCGGCGCTGGCAGGATATCGCCGAACTGCTAGAGGCGGGCATCGAGGTCTATACCGCACTCAATGTGCAGCATCTGGAAAGCCTCAATGACCAGGTGCGCCGCATCACCGGTATTACCGTGCGGGAAACGGTGCCGGATGCCTTTCTGGATCGCGCGCGCGACATCGTGCTGGTGGACTTGCCGCCGCGCGAATTGATCGAGCGTCTGCGGCAAGGCAAGGTCTATGTGCCGGAAACGGCCGCTGCTGCGTTGAACGCGTTCTTTTCGCCCACCAACCTTGGAGCTCTGCGCGAATTGGCGGTGGACACGGTCGCCGGTCACGTCGACAGCGACTTGCGCGAACACATGCTGGCGCGCGGCGGCAAGATGCCGGTGCGCCGACGTGTGATGGCCGCCATCGACGGGCATGCGCAAAGCGAATATCTGGTGCGCGTCGCGCGGCGCATCGCCGAACGGCGTGGAGCACCATGGACCGTAGTATTCGTCGACACCGGTGCCACCCTGGATGACGCACGCCGCGAGCGCATCGATACAGCCATGCGCCTGGCACGCCGTCTTGGTGGCGACGCCATGGTATTGCGTGGTCATGCGATCGCCGACGAACTGCTGGTGCACGCCGATCGCGAGGGTGTCGGCCAGATCATCCTTGGACGTACACGCGAACGCCTTATCGCACGCATGCTGGGGCGCTCGCTGACGCAGCAACTGCTTCGCCGTGGCGCGCACCTGGAACTCACCATCATCGCCACGCCCGCCGAGCGCTTGCGCGCGCGAAGACGCCTGCGGCTTATGCCGATGTACGGGCGGCGCGACGAATACATCTTCGCCACCGTCGTCACCGTCGTCGCAATCGGGCTGTCCTTCATCGCCGACCGTTACTTGTCGGTGGCCAATCTCGCGCTGATCTTCCTGACCGCCGTGATGATCGTGGCGGTGCGCACGCGAATGGTGGTAGCCGTATACACCGCCACACTCTGTTTTCTCGGTTACAACTTCTTCTTTGCGCCACCACGCTACACCTTGGCCATTGCCAACTCCGATGATGTGCTGGCCGTGACGCTCTTTTTCGCGGCGGCCCTGATCTGCAGCCGGCTGGCAACACGCCTTGCCAGTCAGGTGGAATCGCTGCGCGCCGCACACGATTACTCGCATGCGCTGCTGACGCTTGGACAACGCCTGTCCGCAAGCACGGACGCGGACGGCATCCGCAGCGTAGGCGCGACCGCATTGGCGCGTGGCCTGCGTTGCGAAGCGGCGATTCTGGCACGCGATGTGGAGCACCGGCTGCAGATCGCTGCGAGCAGTTCACGCGCACTCACGCTGACCACGCAGGATCTGGCAGCAGCGGAATGGAGCGAACAGCACGCCGAACCAGCCGGCCGCTTCACCGATACGCTCAACGCCGCACGCTGCTGGATGCTGCCGCTTGGCACCGAGGATCATCATCTTGGCGTGGCGGCCCTGCGCTTCGAAAACGGCGTTTCGCCGGATATCGAACGGCGCAGCCTGGCGTTGGCGATGGTGCAGGATATCGGCCAAGCGTTGGAACGTGCCCGGCTCGCCTCCGAACTGGAGGGCGCCCGCGTGCAAGGCGAAACCGAACGATTGCGCAACGCTCTGCTGTCTTCCGTGTCGCACGATCTGCGTTCGCCGCTGGCCTCGATGATTGGTTCTGCCGGCACGCTTTCGAACTATTGGGAACAACTGCCGATCGATGAGCGCAAGGAGCTGCTCGAAGCCATCCTCGGTGAAGGCCAGCGATTGGATCGCTATATCCAGAATCTGCTGGACATGACACGCCTGGGGCACGGCACGCTCAAGCTCAATCGCGATTGGACCGACTCGGCCGAAATCGTGGCTTCCGCCATTACACGCGTGCGCAAACTGTTTCCCGAGTTGCGCGTGGATAGCACGCTGCCTGACGAAACGGTGTTGCTGTTCGTACACCCGGCCTTGATCGAGCAAGCGCTGTTCAACATCCTGGAAAATGCCGCGCGTTTCTCGCCACCCGGCGAACCGGTGCGCGTGGTCGTGCGCGTGGCGGGCGATCGCCTGTTCATCGACGTGATCGACCGCGGCCCGGGCATTCCGGAAGAAGAGCGCGCACGCATCTTCGACATGTTCTATTCGGTGGCGCGCGGCGACCGTGCACCGCAGGGCACCGGGCTGGGCCTGGCCATCTGCCGCGGCATGATCGGCGCGCACGGCGGCAGCGTGGAAGCCTTGCCCGGCGACGGCGTTGGCACCACCATCCGCATCAGCCTTCCTTTGCCTTCGCCACCATGACTGCTGCCCATACCTGCGTGCTGGTCATCGACGACGAGCCGCAAATCCGCAGGTTCCTCGACATCGGCTTGCGGGCCGAAGGCTATGAAGTGCTGCTCGCCGCCAATGCGACCGAAGGCCTTGCGCTGGCGGCCACGCGTAGTCCGGATATGGTGGTGCTGGATATCGGACTGCCCGATCGCGAAGGCCACGAGGTGCTGGCCGAATTACGCCAATGGACGCAGGTGCCCGTGCTG
Organism: Dyella humi; assembly: GCF_044904605.1. Taxonomy (NCBI): domain Bacteria; kingdom Pseudomonadati; phylum Pseudomonadota; class Gammaproteobacteria; order Lysobacterales; family Rhodanobacteraceae; genus Dyella; species Dyella humi. The sequence continues at coordinate 1,983,801 of NZ_JADIKI010000023.1, read as the reverse complement.
ATGCTTTCTGTACGCGATTCGGAAGGCGAAAAGGTGAAGGCGCTGGATGCAGGCGCGAACGACTACATGACCAAGCCGTTCGGCATCCAAGAACTGATGGCGCGCTTGCGCGCGCTGCTGCGCAATCGCGCCACTCAGGCGGAAGTTCCGCCGCGCTACGAGGACGATCGCCTGCATATCGACTTAGGGCTGCGCGAAGTCACGCTCGACGGCGCGCCGCTCGCGCTTACCCGCAAGGAATACGCGGTGCTCGCGATGCTCGTTCGGCACGCCGGGCGCGTGGTGAGTCAGCAGCAATTGCTGCGCGAAATCTGGGGCGGAACGCATGTGCACGATACGCATTACCTGCGCATCGTGCTGGGAAAGTTGCGGCAGAAGTTGGGCGATGATCCGACGTCGCCGCGGTGGCTGAAGACGGAACCGGGTGTGGGGTATCGGTTTTTGCCTGGGGTTGGGTAAGTGTTCCAGACATGCTCATCCTCGCCTTGTGACCGTCATTCCCGCGAAAGCGGAAGCGCTTTACAACAGCGAAGCTGGTCAATCCATCTTTGCCTTTTGCTTTAAGAGCAAATGGATTCCCGCTTTCGCGGGAATGACGACCAGGCAAGATTGAACCTATTCCTTCAACCGCGGCACTCCATGCACATCGCGCTCTTCAATCGCGATCGGCCGCGTATCCAGCCTTCCACCAATCACATTGCTTTCGGGCAGCGGTTCCGTGACGTCGCCACGCCCCAGCGCAATCGCATTGCGATAGCAGCGCTGCGCAAGTGCAGTGTCGCCCATGCCATCGTAGGTATCGCCCAAGGCTTCCCACGCACTCGCGCTCGGTACCAGGGCCAGCGAACGCTCCAGATACGGGCGCGCCTTGCTCCATAGATGCAGTCGCGCGCTCATGCGGCCAAGGGCCAGCAGCAGGCTGGGATCGTTGGGATGCGCGTCGAGCCAGCCTTCGGCGCGGCGTAGGCGTGCATCGAGATCATCGCCGGCCAGTTGACCGTAGGTTTCCACCAGTTGCGGCGACCATTCACGGCGCAGCGCGGATTCCACTTCGTCCATCGCTGGCAGCACCAGTCCATGGCTGGCGGCCTTGCGCGCGTAGGCGTCGACCACCGCCGGAGCACGACGCTGCGCCTTGGGCAGTTGTGACCATAGCGTGTTCAACACGGCACCATCGCCGGCCGCCTGGATGCTGGCAACCAGCACCAGCGTTTCCAGTGCGCTGTAAGCGCGAGCACTCATCACGCCGCTTTTCTGCAGCGGTTCAAGCGCGCTGCGTGCGCGACGGGTATCACCGGCCGCCACGGCCGCCAGCACGAACTCGCGCCAGCCGCCGGGGCTCAAGTTGCCGCTGTCGGCTTCGGGGCTGAGCAGTGCAAGTGCTTCTGCGGCTTTGCCATCGCGACGCAATACGCGCGCGCGCAACACCCGTGCTGCGCGCGGAGCAACTTGCGAAGCCTGGTCCAACGCTTCCAGCGCACGTGCATGTTCCCCACGGCGCGATGCGGCTTCGGCGGCGGCAAGCAAGGCCGGACCGCGCAGCTTATCCAGTCGCGATGCGCGATGCAGATCGCGCTCGGCATCGCCGTGGCGGCCTTCCATCAAGGCGACCAGGCCATCGGCAAGACTCTGCCGGCTCACGCGGCGATGCCGACGCGAGAACGCACCGAACGGCCAGCGCACCGAACGCCACAGCACACCGAGCAATGCCCAGAGCAGCAACAGGATCACTACTGCAGCCAGCAAGCTGGTCTGCACGGTGAAGCCGCGGAAACGCACCAACACGTAACCCGGGTCTTCAGCGATCCAATGCCAGCCGAACGCCGCCAGCGCGGCGACGATCACCAGCGCCAGGATCCAGCGCCACAATTTCATGGCTTGGCTCCGTTGGATGGCGTGGCGTTGTCGCTAGTCGGCTTGAGTGCATGCACCGCGCGCAGGTTGCGTAATTCGCTCAAGGCAGCGCCGAGCTTCACCGGCGCGCCGGGCTTGAGCTGGCCCTGCCATGCGGTGATGCGCTGACGCGCCTGCTGCACCGCGGGCGATTGCGTATCGAATTGCGCGGCCAGCCCCGCATCCGCGCGCTTCAAGGCGGCGATACTGCCATCGTCGTCCCACGCCAGCAGTGCAGCTTGAGCCTGGGCGAGATCCAGGGCTACCAGTTCACGCGCGATGCGCGCGTCGGCAATATCGATCGGTGCGCCGTTGTCGCGCTGAATCTGGATCACGCCGTACAACGCGCGACGAATGCGCGCCCATACACCGGTGCTTTCCTGCGCGACCGGTTGATCCAGCGGTTTCAGCGGCAGATTGGGCAGATCGTTGCGCAGCTGCATCACGCCGTCGATCAGTTGTGAGGGATCGGCGGACTGGTTTTTCACCAGCGCTTCGTGCTCGGCATCGATGCCCTGGCGCACGCCGTTGAAGGCGTTGTCGTTCACGCCGGCCAGGGTCTGGCTGGCCAGGGCGAAGGCCTGTGCTGCGCCTTGCGCATCGTGGAACAGGTTGTAGCGCTCTGCGCCCATGCGCAGCAGGGATTCGGCCTCGTCCAGGCGCATGGCGTCCTGACCCGAGAGGGTCTTTTCGGACAGCTTGCCGACGGCTTCTTCCAGGTCGCGCATGCGCTGATCCTGCGACAGCAGTTCTTCGCGCAGGGAGCGATTGACCTGATCGGCATCATTCAGGCGCTGCAGCAACAGATTGCCTTGGCTGGACGTGGTGGACAGCGTGTGATCAAGGGTGTTGACTCGCTCTTCCAACGTGGCCGTGGTGCGCAGCGCCTGGGCGTTGACGTGCAGCAGTTGCCATTGCCGCCAGGCGACGTAGCCCACGCCGACGATGGCGATCAGGGCCAGCAGCAGCGCCAGCGCGAGGGCGCCTCCGGAAGGACGCGCCGGCGGCACGGGTCGGCTGCTGCGCGCAGGGTCGGGGGGCGTGCCCATGCCGGGCGTGGTACGTACGTCGGAAGTGAGATCGTCCTGGCTCATGCGCGCATGCTAACAGCCTGTGACGCCTGCATCGTGGCATGCCTGTGAACAGACCTCACAGGCCGCCGCCAGCAGGTCGGCCTGGATGGCCGAAGCCGCCCTGTGAATGCGCAGAAAGCCAGCCGCGTGGGCTGCCGCTCCGATCCGCTCGCTGCTGACGATGGCCATTGCCTCGCACAGCTGTTTCCATGCCACGGCAGGCAATTGCTCGCGCAGGTTCTGCAGCGCTTCGGCGCTGGAAATCAGCACGCAGGCGTTGGGCGTCAGCTGCTGCACGGCTTGGACATGCCGCCGGTTCAACCTGGACGCGGAACGCTGGTACACGTGCACTTCGCGCACCATCGCGCCACGTTCCGCCAATTGCTGCTGCAGCAGGCCGCGTCCGCCGGGAGCGGTGATCAGAGCGACACGCCGGCCCTGCACGTGCTGCAAAGACGACAACGCCAGTACGCCTTCGCTGTCCTGCCGCGATGCAGGCATCTGCGCCGCGATGCCGTGCCGCTGCAAAGCCTGCGCTGTGCTGCGTCCTACGGCCACGATCGAGCCATGCGTATGATCGAAAGACGCGAGGGTCCATGCGTAACGCACGGCGGCGGGGCTGGTGAAGATCAGCACGTCGCCGCGCTGTGCTTCGTGCCATTGCTGTTTGGCGTGTTGCTGATCGGAAACGGCCCGCAAGGACAGACCTGGCAACAATAGCGGGATGCCTCCCAGCGCCTTGACCATTTTTGACAGCGCGGTGCCTGTGCCTGCGGGACGTGTGATGACCACCGTGCAACCGGAAAGCTTGCCGCCACCCGCTCCCTCTCCCCTCTGGGGAGAGCGTTCTTTCCCTTCGCCTTCTCCAAGGGGAAAGCGGTGGGGTGAGGGCCTGGGCTTGCCAGAATGCGCACGACTTTCGCGGGTCATTTACTTAGAGTGCTTTGCGGGAGAGAAACGAGTTTGATCGCAAGATTGCCCCTCACCCCAACCCTCTCCCCGGAGGGGAGAGGGAGCAGGTCTTTGCAAGTGTAGCGTCTACACTAGCCGGCTCCTCCCCGCACAACAGACCGATGAACAAACCTACTCTCCTCGCCGCCGCCCAGGCTCTGGTGACTTTTATCCACGACGGCATCCCGCTCGCTCGCAACATGGAGCTGAAGCTGGGCAGCTATGACGGCGAACGCCTGGTGCTGAACTGCCCGCTGGCACCCAACATCAACGACAAGGGCTGCGCGTTCGGCGGCAGCCTGACCAGCCTGATGACACTGGCCGGCTGGGGCCTGGTGGAACTGGCGCTGCGCCGACGCGGCGAGGATTGCGACCTCTACGTGGGTAAATCCACCGTGCGCTACCTCGACCCCGTATGGGGCGATTTCCAGGCCGAGGCCGCGCTTGCCCATGGTGGGGACTGGGAAACTTTCTTCGCCACCTTGTCGACGCGCAATCGCGCGCGCATCGCGGTGCACTGCCAGGTGCCCGGCGAAAACGGCAAGCCGGCCGCCACGCTTGAGGCACAGTTCGTGGCGAAGCGCCGCGCCGCTGCGGCAGAATAGGCTTTCTCTGGAGGGGATGCTCATGCGCCGTATCGTCGGTCCGATCCTGCTGTCGACCATGCTGCTGCTGTCTGGCTGTGCCACCGACAAGCGCAACGACTCGCTCACCCACACCATGATCGCCTATGCGAACGCGGTGCGCTGGGACGGTTTCGAGGCGGCAGAGCAGTTCGTCGATCCCAAGATACGCGAGGCGCATCCGATCACCGACCTGGATCGCGCGCGCTTCAAGCAAGTACAGGTCAACGACTACGACGACGGCAACGGCCCGGTGCCCGCCGGCGAAAACGAAGTACGCCAGAACGTGCACATCAGCCTGACCAATGTGCACACGCAATCCGTGCGCACCATCGTCGATCGCCAGCTGTGGCGCTACGACCCGGAAAAGAACAAGTGGTGGCTTGAGACGGGGATACCGAATCTCAATCAGGGGGAGTGAGATTCTTCCTTCTCCCTCCGGGAGAAGGTGCCCGCAGGGCGGATGAGGGTTCGGGTGGAACGCTATACCGACTTCTTGCACGAGTCTTTGTGATTACGCGCTGATCGTACCCTCACCCCATCCCCTCTCCCGGAGGGAGAGGGGCTATAATTCGTCGTTTATCCAAGCCTATTTGCGCCGGTGGCCTACGCATGAACGACTTTCTCCACAAGCTGCCCCAGTTCGTGGGCAACCATCTCGCGCTGTCCCTGCTGTTGGTGGTGCTGGTGATCGCACTGATCGTCACGCAGATCATGGTGCTGCTGCGCAAGTACACGGAGCTGACGCCGGCCGGCCTTACCCAGCTGATCAATCGCGACAGTCCGCTGCTGATCGATCTGTCAGCCATCGCCGATTTCGAAAAAATGCACGTGCCGGGCGCGAAGCACGTTGCCATGAGCCAGTTCGACCCGGAACACAAGGACCTGGCCAAAGCGCGTGAACTGCCGGTAGTGGTGATGGACAAGGACGGTCGCACTACGGACAAGGCCGCGCAGCGGCTGATCAAAGCGGGCTTCACCCGTGTCTACACGCTTGGCGGCGGCGTGCTGGCCTGGCAGCAGGCGCAGTTGCCAGTGGCGAAGGGCAAGAACTGATCGCAGAGGGCAGCCAACGCCCTCTTATTCCTCTGCAGCAATACCCGCTCGCCCGGCCAGAATCTGCGCCAGCACATCCGGCGCATACTCGAACGAGTCGAAATAAAGCCGGTCTTCCGGCAGGCCAGCCTCGATGAACAGCTTGCGCCCGGCGTCGATCATCGCCGGCGGTCCGCTCATATAGACGTCGTGGTCGGAAAGATCCGGGTGATCCTCCAGCATCGCTTCGTGCACCAAGCCGATGCGCAAACCTGCGCTGCGCAGTTGTTCCGGATCGGAAAGCACAGGATGAAAACGCAGATTGGGCTTGCCGGCCGCCCACTGCTCGGCCAGCGGACGCAGGTACAAGTCCGCCTCGCTGCGTGCGCCCCAATACAGATCGATCGGGCGGCGCGTACCCAGCACCAGGAAATGCTCGAGGATCGCTTTCACCGGCGCGAAACCGGTGCCGCCGGCCATGAAGATCATCGGCCGCTCCGAATCCTCGCGCGGCACGAAGGTGCCGAGCGGGCCCTCGATGCGCAGCGTGTCGCCCTCTTTCAGCACGTCGCTCACCCATGAGGTGAAGCCGCCGCCGGCCACGTGGCGCACGTGCAACTCAATCACGCCATCCGCTTGCGGCCCATTTGCAATGGAAAACGGGCGGCGCCGGCCTTCGTCCAGCAACACGTCCAGATATTGCCCCGGCAGCCAGTGCATCCGCAGTTCGCCCGGTACGGGCTGCAGATGTAGGCCGATCACATCGGGCGCGAGCTGCCATTTGCGGCTCACTTGCACGTCGAGCTGACGCCGCGCGATGTCCTCCACCGAGGTGACCTCGCGCGCTTGCACCAGCAGATCGCTAGCAGGTACGGCCTGGCACAGCAGCACAGCGTGCTGCATGCGATCGTGCACATCCAACGCCGTGGGCGGATTACGCGGATAGTCGCAGCGGCCCTGGAGCAGCGTAGCCTTGCAACTGCCACACACCCCCGCGCGACAGGAATAAGGCAATGCGATGCCCGCGCGCTGTGCCGCTTCCAGCACGGTTTCGCCGGGCAGGACTTCGAAGCGGCGGCCGGAAGTAGTCAGAGTGACGGTAAACACAAGGCGCATTGTCGCCGCTGGGGTGGTCGGCGGACAATGCGGGCTTCCCTCGCGAGTATCAATCCATGGGCATCTGGAAACAGAACACCGACCTCAACCGTCTCGATGGCTGGCGGCGCAACACCCTGTTGGATGTGCTGGACATCCGCGTTACCGCCATCGGCGAGGACTGGCTGCAAGGCACGATGCCGGTGGATCACCGTACGCATCAGCCGTACGGGCTGCTGCATGGCGGTGCGTCGGTGGCGCTGGCCGAGACGCTCGGCAGTACCGCGGCGATGCTCACGCTCGATCCGGAAAAAGAACGCGCGGTGGGGTTGGATATCAACGCCAACCACGTGCGCGGCGTCACCAGCGGCACCGTGACGGGCACGGCGCGTCCGCTGCATCTGGGGCGGTCGACGCAGGTGTGGGAAATCCGCATCGAGGACGAAGCCGGCAAGCTGGTATGCATCTCGCGCCTCACCATGGCGGTCGTGCCGGCGACCGCCGTGGGTGCGCGCTGAGACATGCCCAACGAGACGCCTTACGCGTGCCTAACACCCGATCTCGTGCTGGATGCGATCACCGCCTGCGGTCTATGGCCGGACGGCCGCCTGCTCGCCTTGAATAGCTACGAAAACCGTGTGTGGCAGGTGGGGCTAGAAGAAGGGCCGCCCGTCATCGCGAAGTTCTATCGCCCCGGCCGGTGGAGCGACGCGGCGATTCTGGAAGAACATGCATTTGCGCAGGAACTGGCCGAGGCCGAACTGCCGGTTGTCGCACCAGTGCAGTTCGCAGAACGGACGTTGCTGCATCACGACGGTTATCGCTATGCATTGTCGCCGCGACACGGCGGCCGCGCGCCGTCGTTGGAATCGGCCGATCAGCTGGAGTGGCTCGGCCGCCTGATCGCACGCATACACAGCGTCGGCGCACGTGCGCGCTTTGCGCATCGCGGCACCATCGATCGGGACACGCTGATCGCACAGCCGATGCAGGCGGTGCTCGCTTCTTCGTTACTGCCCTCAACATTGCGCGAGCACTATCGTCTCGCCGTAGAACGCGTAGATCGCTTGGTCGCGGTGCGTTTAGAAGCAGTCAGTCCGGTGCGCATGCTTCGCCTGCATGGCGATTGCCATCCGGGCAACGTATTGTGGACCGACATCGGCCCGCATTTCGTCGATCTCGATGACGCACGCATGGGCCCCGCCGTGCAGGATCTGTGGATGCTGGCCCACGACGAACGCGCGATGGAAGCGCTGCTGGAAGGCTATGCTTCAATGCGTGATTTCGATCACGCGGAGCTTGCGCTGATTCCCGCCCTGCGCGCCATGCGACAGGTGCATTATGCGGGTTGGATCGCGGCGCGATGGCATGATCCGGCGTTTCCAGCAGCGTTTCCGTTCGTGGCCGAGCCGCGCTGGTGGGAACAACACATGACGGACCTGCATGAGCAGGCGGATGAACTCGAATAATTTATTCTTTGCTTGGGGTGTTGCATGCGTCAGATTCTGTTTCGCTTGATCGGTATCCTGGAAATCGCTGGCGGCTTCTACGGCATGGCAATCTTGCTGCCCCGCCTGTTAGCGTCAGGACCGCTGCACACCGCGGTGATCCAGTTGATCGCTTTCGCCCTCTACGCGTTCGTGCTGGTGGCAGGCGTGCTGCTGCTGGAAAACAGCGAGCGCGGCATCCGCTTCTCCAGCATCGCCCAATTGCTGCAACTGCCGGTAATCGGCACACCAATCTTCAGCTACGGGCTATTTTGCGGCGCTTTCATCAATGTGTTCAGCACGCTGCATTTGCATCCGGAGCTGAGTTGGCGCTTCGCCAGCCAGGGGTTCAACCTGGCTTTTGCGGGGCCGTCGGTGTCGTACCTGGGCTTGAATCTGCTGGCGTTGTTGTCGTGGTTGATTCTCAAGTTGCGGTAATCGTCACCTCCAGCGCAACTTACTCCTCCCCCTGCTTGCAGGGGGAGGTTGGGAGGGGGTGAACACTTGCGGGAAGGTTCACGGCAAGTGCTCACCCCACCCCAGCCCTCCCCTGCAAGCAGGGGAGGGGGTGAGTCTTCGCAGTTATAGGCGCACTGCATTCTTCAAACTGCCTAACGAGAACAAACCGCTATCATTAGCGAATGAATAGCCCCGCCGAACTCCCCGTCATCCGCCTAAAATCCGACCGTACGCCCGGCCACCCCTGGGTGTGGTCGGCGCAGGTGCATAAACCCGAATCGCGTATCCCGCCTGGCAGCGTGGTGGATGTGGTCGATGCCAAGGACCGCTTCGTCGGGCGCGGCTTCTGGAACGGGCATGCGCGCATTGCCTTGCGTCTGCTCACCAACGATGCGCACGAAGCAGTCGACGCGGAATGGATCGCAACGCGTATCGACCGCGCCATCGCGCTGCGTCGAGAACTATTGCAACTGGACAACGTCACCGACGCCTGGCGTGTGGTGCACAGTGAGGGCGACGGGCTATCCGGACTGATCGTGGATCGTTATGCCGACATCCTGGTGGTCGAATATTTCGCCGCTGGTATGTGGAAATTCCGCGATGTCATCCACGCGGCGTTGCTGCGCCAGTTTCCCGGTGCGCGGCTGTACTGGTTCGCCGAGAGCCACGTGCAGAAACAGGAATCCTTCGACTGCCGTGTAGCGGAGGCACCCGAACCAGTGGAAGTGCACGAGCACGGCCTGCGCTTTCACGCTGCGCCCGGCTACGGACACAAAACCGGCTTCTTCGCTGATCAGCGCGAAAACCGTCGACGCTTCGCCGAACTCGCGCGCGGTCGGCGCGTGCTGGACCTGTGCTGCAATGCTGGCGGCTTTGCCGTGCACGCAATGGCCGGCGGCGCGCGCGAAGCCACTGGCGTGGACATGGATGCGGGCATCCTGGAAATCGCCCGCGCCAACGCAGCGGCCAACAACCTGGCCATCCAGTTCGAACAAGCCGATATCTTCGACTGGCTACGCCAAGCCGTGGCGCGCGGTGAGCGATACGATGCGGTGATTCTCGATCCGGCCAAGCTCACGCGCGATCGCAACAAAGTGATGGATGCGCTGAAGAAATATTTCGCGATGAATCGGTTGGCGCTGGACGTGATCCCGCCCGGCGGTCTGCTGCTCACCTGTTCTTGCACTGGCTTGGTCAGCGAAGCGGATTTTCTCGAAATGCTGCGCCGCGTGGCGCTCAATGCAGGGCGCGAGATTCAGATTCTGGAAACGCGCGGTGCGGGCGCAGATCACCCGATACGCACCGATGTGCCGGAAAGCCGCTACCTCAAGGCCGTATTCTGCCGCGTGGACTGAAAATTCACCGCGCACCTCTATGGCCGCGGGAATGACGGCCGAGGGGATTACGCCATAGCAGCATCAACACATACGACAACACTAAGAACGCAAGCCACAACACTGCCGCATTGCGCAATGTCAGCGTATAACCAAGCTGCGACACATCGATGAAGTGATACGGGTAGCGGCCGATCAACGCGCCGCGCAGCAGCACATAAACGAAATAGATCACTGGATATAGGCTCCACCAGAGCGGCGCCGTCCAGCGTAACGCCGTGCGTCGCAACGCGATCACGCTGTAAATCAACACCAGCGTCGGCACGATGTAATGCAACAGCACATCGGCTATCAGCTGCAGACCCTGCGGGTTCCAGACGTGGCGCAGCAGCGCGAAATAGGCCACGCCCACGAAAGCGATGCTAGCCGCCACCCAGCCGATCGCGATCGGCTGCGCGAAGAAGCGCCCCAGCGTCGTGGCCGGCAACGCCGCCGGCCACGTGGTGGCCACGCCGACCAGGATGTTGGTGAGCACCGTGAAATACCCGAAATAGATCGCCAATCCTTGCACCGTGCTCATCCCCATCGAATCAGTCAGGCGCAATGAAAGGTAGAGCTGCAAGACCACCCCGAACCAGGCGACGAAGGCGATCAGTGCAGCCAGCGGTTTGCTCCTTTCGATCGATGCGCTCATGCGAGTTCCCGAAGATGCGTGGCGACGCGCCGATACTACCCCGGCGAGGCAATCTCAGGGATTGATACAAGTGCGCGTAAACTGTGCACTGGTACTACCGGAATGGCCCATGTCTCTGCTCGATATCTCCATCGCCCTGCTTGTCGTTCTGCTCGTACTGCAGGTGCTGATCCTGCTGCGAGGGCGCAGCGATGCCGGTGTCCAGACCCGGCTGGATGGCCTGAAGGACGACGTGCGTCATCTGCGCGAGGCTCTGGCGCAGGAGCAGCGCGCGGGTCGCAACGAGCTGAGCCAGGCGCTGACGCAATTCGGGCAGCGCCTGGATACGCTCACCGAACGCACGGATACTGGTCTGCAAACGCTATCTCAGCGACTGATCGAGGAAACACGCCGCGGCCGAGAGGAACTCGCTGCCACGCTCAACCAGCTCGGCGAACAACAAAAGCAGCAGCTTGCCACGCTCACCGCCGACAACGAAAAGCGCCTCGGCGAAGTGCGCACTACGCTAGAAACCAAACTCACCGCGATCCAGCAGGACAACGCGGCGAAGCTGGAGCAGATGCGCGCCACTGTCGACGAGAAACTGCAATCCACGCTGGAAACGCGACTCGGCGAGTCGTTCAAGCTGGTGTCCGAACGGCTGGAAGCGGTGCAGCGCGGCCTGGGTGAAATGCAATCGCTTGCCAGCGGCGTGGGCGATCTCAAGCGCGTACTGAATAATGTGAAGACGCGCGGCATTCTGGGTGAAATGCAACTCGCCGCGCTGCTCGATCAAATGCTCACGCCCGAGCAATACGCCGCCAATGTCGCCACCGTGCCGGGTTCCGACGAGCGCGTGGAATTTGCCGTCCGCCTGCCCGGTGGGGACCGCGACGACCAGGTCTGGCTGCCGATCGACGCGAAATTCCCGCGTGAAGACTACGAGCGTCTGCTCGACGCGCAGCAAGCAGCGGACCTGGATGCGATGGAACGCACCGCCGCCGCGTTGGAACGCCGCGTGCGCGACGAAGCCAAGACCATTCGCGCCAAGTACATCGCGCCGCCTGCCACTACCGACTTCGCCATCCTGTTCCTGCCCACGGAAGGCCTCTACGCGGAAATCATCCGCCGCCCTGGGCTGTTCGACAGCCTGCAGCGCGAACAGCGTGTGATCGTGGCCGGCCCCACCACCCTTTCCGCTCTGCTCAACAGCTTGCAGATGGGTTTCCGCACGTTGGCGATACAAAAGCGCAGCAGCGAGGTGTGGCAACTGCTCGGCGCGGTGAAGAACGAATTCGGCAAATTCGGCGATGTGCTGAAGATGGTGCGCAAGAAGCTGGACGAGGCCGGCAAGCATATCGACGCCACGGCAGTGCGCACGCGCGCGATCGAACGCAAGCTGCGGGATGTGGAGTCGTTGCCCGGGGAGCAGACGCAGCAGTTGCTGGAGGAGTCGCTGGGTAGCGATGAGGAAGTTACCGAGGATTGACCACTAGGCGAGTACAACTACCTCTCCCCCCGACGAGAGGGGACAATCTTGCGAACCACTGCAATAGATACGATAAGGCCGTCATTCCCGCGAAAGCGGGAATCCATTTTGCCCTGATGCAAAGGCAACGATGGATTCCCGCTTTCGCGGGAATGACGGCTTTATGGTCTTATGAGGATTCCATGCGAGGTTGTCTCCTCACCCTAGCCCTCTCCCCGAAGGGGAGAGGGAATAAGGCCCTCAGCTCAACGCATGCGCCGATGCCTGCGCAATCAACGTCTCATCCGGCCGCACACCCGTATAAAGCACGAACTGCTCCACCGCCTGCAGCACGATCACCTCAGCGCCGGTAATCACGGGCTTTCCCAGCGAACGTGCCAACTTGATCAGCAGCGTCTCCGGCGGCAATGCCACTACATCGAACACTGCGTTGGCACGCTCCACCGTTTCACGCTCAAAAGCGAGCTGGTCTTTTTCCGGACCTTCCATACCAATCGGCGTTACGTTGACCAGCAAATCCGCCTGCACGCCCAACATATCCGCAGCCCAGCCGAAACCGCTTGTTTCCGCGAGCTTTCGACCAGTCGCTTCATTGCGCGCAACGATCGTCCCAAGTCGGAACCCAGCATCACGAAATGCGCAGGCCACCGCCTTGGCCATGCCGCCGCTGCCGCGTAAAGCCAGGTGCATGTCGGTGCCAAGACCATGCTGCTCGATCAGGCTGCGTACGGCGATGTAATCGGTGTTGTACGCGCGCAGATGACCATCGTTGTTGACGATGGTGTTGATGGAAGCGATCGCGGCGGCCGAATCGTCGATGCTGTCGACCAACGGAATGCAAGCCTCCTTGAACGGCATGGAGACCGCACAGCCGCGTATCCCCAGCGCGCGAATGCCGCCGATCGCCGCAGGCAGGTCGCGCGTGGTGAACGCCTTGTAGACGTAGTTCAGGTCCAGCGCTTCGTAGAGAAAATTCTGGAAGCGCGTACCGAAATTGCCCGGCCGGCCGGACAGGGACATGCAAAGCTGGGTGTCGCGATTAATGGATCGGGTCATGGGGAAAACTCTGGCAACGAATCGATATGGGCTTGGGGAAACCCACCCCCGACCCTACCATCTTGACGCGAGCGTTACACTTGCATGTCTTGAGCCCCACCAAGGAAGCCGCATGAGCGAGCACGAGCCCACCGATGTCACCCGCGAACAGGCCGAAGAGGCGGTGCGCACCCTGTTGCGCTGGGCCGGCGAGAATCCCGCGCGCGAAGGCCTGCTCGACACGCCGCGCCGCGTGGTGAAGGCTTATCGCGACTGGTTCAGCGGGTATCAGATCGATCCGGGCGAATACCTTCGCCGCACCTTCGAAGAAGTGGCCGGCTACGACGAAATGGTCGTACTGCGCGATATCGAGTTCGAAAGCCACTGCGAGCACCACATGGCGCCGATCATCGGTCGCGCGCACGTGGGCTACCTGCCGACCAACCGCGTAGTGGGCATCAGCAAGCTGGCACGGGTGGTGGATGCTTACGCGCGCCGTTTCCAAGTGCAGGAAAAGATGACCGCGGAAATTGCGCGCTGCATCCAGGAGAACTTGCAGCCCGCAGGCGTGGCCGTGGTAGTCGACGCCAGCCACGAGTGCATGACCACGCGCGGCGTGCACAAGCGCGGCGTTTCGATGGTCACTAGCCAGATGCTCGGCGCGTTCCGCGATGACGCGCGCACTCGCGCCGAATTCCTCGACTTCATCGGCATCCACGGCGGCCGTCGCTGATGCGCTTGGGCCTCGCGCTCCTGCTACTGGGATTGACTATCGCCGCGTTTGCACAAAGCACGGCGGCTGGTCTATTTCAGGCCATGGACAGCAACGGCGATGGCCGGATCAGCGAGGCTGAATACGTGACTTACATGAGCCAGGGTTTCTATCGTCGGGATCTCAATCACGATGGCGTGCTGGAACCGGAAGAACTGCCCGGCGGACATGGCAAGCCGGTGACGCTCAAGGAATGGCAGAACAATCTGCGCCGCGAGTTCCATCGGCTGGATCGCCATCACCACGGGTACATGAGCCCGCAGGAATTGATGCAGCCGCCGCAGTGAGTCCTCTTTGAGTCCTCAACCCTTGCTGGCATAGATATCTATACAAACACTAGGAGCAGCTCCCTCCCCTGCTTGCAGGGGAGGGTTGGGGTGGGGTGAGTACTAGCCTCAGACTTTCTCGCAAGTGTTCACCCCCTCCCAACCTCCCCCTGCAAGCAGGGGAAGGGGCCTGTTCGACGTTTCGTTTTGCTATGACGGAGGTGGTGTAGTTACCTATGCCCGGCAGAGCACCGAAACTAAGGCCGCGACATTTTCTGCACACCACCGCCCATGCCAAGCCACGCCGCATCGGCTATCGTTGCGTCTTTGGCCTTGCCTAGTGGCTCCCCGCGCTCCCCGCATGGATACCGCACCCACCGTTCCCTCTTCCCGCCAAGCGGCCGCATTCGCCTTCATCTTCGTTACGGTGATGCTGGATATGCTGGCGTTCGGCATCATCATTCCCGTGCTGCCACACCTGATCGTTGAACTCAGCGGCGGCAGCATCGCGCAGGCGGCGGTGTGGTCGAGCGCGTTCGGCACGGTTTATATGCTGATGCAGTTCGTGTTTTCGCCAGTGCAGGGCGCCTTATCGGACCGCTTCGGCCGCCGCACAGTGATCCTGATCTCCAGCTTCGGATTGGGGATCGATTTCATCGTGATGGCGATCGCGCCGTTGGTGTGGCTGCTGTTCGTCGGCCGCGTCGTGTCCGGCATTTGCGCGGCGAGCTTTTCCACCGCCAACGCCTACATTGCCGACATCGTACCGAAGGAAAAACGCACCGCGGCCTACGGCATGCTGGGTGCGGCATTCGCCATCGGCTTCGTCGTGGGTCCGGCCTTGGGTGGTTTCCTCGGACATTTCAGCATCCGCCTGCCGTTCTGGGTCGCGGCCGTGCTATCGCTGATCAACTTCTGCTACGGCTTTTTCGTGCTGCCGGAATCGCTGTCGCCCGAGCGCCGCGCCAAGCGCTTCGAATGGCGTCACGCAAACCCGTTCGGTGCGCTGGTGCTGCTGCGTCGCTATCCGCAAGTGTTTGCGCTGGCCACGGTGTATTTCCTGATCAACCTGGCGCAGTTCTCGCTCAACGCCACCTATGTGCTTTACACCGATTACCGTTATGGCTGGGGTTCGCAAGCGGTGGGCTATACGCTGGCGCTGGTCGGGCTATGCAGCGGCATCGTGCAGGCCGTGCTGGTGCGTCGGTTGATGCCGAAACTGGGCGAACGACGCCTGATCATGATCGGCCTGCCGCTGTGCGTGGTGGGCTATCTGGTCTTCGGCCTGTCTTCGGTGGCGTGGGTGTTCCTGCTGGGCATCCCCTTCCTCTGCCTGGGCGGCCTCGCCGGACCGCCCGCCCAGACGTTGATGACGCAGCAGGTGGATCCACACGAACAAGGTCGCCTGCAAGGGGCATTGAGCAGCCTGGCCAGCCTGGCCGGCATCTTCGGGCCGGCAGTATTTGCCAACTTGTTCGCCTTGTTCATTAGCGATCACGCCCCCATGCATTTGCCCGGCATCGCCTTTGTGCTGGCGGCGTTGCTACTAGTAGTGGCGACTGGTATCGCGAGTTACGCGATCCGGCACGTGCACACTGTTCCATCCACCGACGCACACCCGGCCGCATCGCTGCATGGTGAACTTTCACCCGTAGCGGACGTGATTGGCCACGAACCCTTACCTCATCGTCACCCGGAGTCATCCCCATGAGCCTTTCGATGTACCAAGCTTCTGTACCACTGTTCGTGCGCGCGCTGACCAACCTGCACCACGTGCTCAAGCTCGGGGAAAAACACGCCAACGAAAAAAGCGTGGAAGGTTCGGTCATGCTGCACAGCCGCCTGATTCCCGACATGCTGCCGCTGGTCAAGCAGGTGCAGATCGCCACCGACATGGCCAAGAACGGCACTGCCCGCTTGGCCGGTGTTGATCCGCTGAAATTCGAGGACAACGAAACCTCGTTCGACGAGCTGTACTCGCGCATCGAACGCGCCGTCGACTACATCAAGAGCTTCAAGCCCGAGCAGATCGACGGCAGTGAAACGCGGGCCATCACGCTGAAGACCCGCAACGGTGAGCAGCACTTCGAAGGCGAAGCGTATCTGCTGCACTTCGTCATTCCTAACCTGTTCTTCCACTGCACTACGGCCTACGCCATTTTGCGTGAGGCGGGGGCGCATCTTGGGAAGCAGGATTTCATCGGCAAGGCGTAAGGCTGTTTTTCCTCGCGCAGGGCGATGCTTTCGCCCTGCGCATTGCCCATCGAGTTAGTGGACTTTTCGCTACATCCCGATTCGCATTTCACTATTCCGCGCACGGCAAGTTTTCGTACAAATCCGTGGCGCGTCGATCGCCCTACTCTCACCCCCAAAGTCACAGCGACTATCCCTACATCAAATTAGGTGACGTCCGATTGTTGCGAAAACGTTAGTGGCCTATTTGATCACTACGGTTTGCAACGCTTTTCCTTTTAGGGGTTGAACCGTAAGACCGTGACTGTTGCCTCTAAGCCGTATACCCGGCTTGGGGAGGCTTTCGCATTTTTATCAAATGTCGCTCGTTGCAACGCAAGAGAGAAACAGCGATTCCAGGGAGAGATCACCTTGAAAACAGGAAACACTTTTAATTACTCATTGTTGGCGTTGGCATGTGCTGCTGCGTTGGCAAGCACGAGCGGGTTTGCTCAAAACAATCAATCAAACTCCAATGTTTCAAGCCCAAAGAAACTTGAGGCTGTTACCGTCACGGGTTCCTTGATTCCCCAGACTCAAATTGAAACGTTTACGCCCACGACCACCATCACCTCCCAGGAACTCAAGTCCAGAGGTTTCTCATCGGTTGCTGACGCGCTTCAGCAAATGACGTTCTCCACCGGCAGCATTCAGAACTCGCAGACGACCAATAGCTTCACGCCGGGCGCAAAAACCCTAAGCTTATTTGGTCTTCCGGTGGGTTACGTGAAGTACCTGATCGATGGCCGCCCGATGTCGAGCTTCTCTGCGCTTTACAACAGCACTGACGTTTTCACCAACCTCAATACGATTCCAACCGATCTTGTCGACCACATCGACATTCTTCCCGGTGGTCAATCCACCCTGTACGGCTCAGATGCCATTGCTGGCGTCGTCAACATTGTGATGAAAAAGAAGGTCGATGCTCCCGTCATCGACGTGCGTTACGGCTGGGACCAACAGGGTGGTGGCGCAAACCGCCACATCAGCTTTGCCGATGGCTTCAGCTTCGGCAAGCTCAACTTGATGGTTGGTGCGCAGTTCGAAAATACGCAGCCGGTGTGGTCCAAAGATCGCTCGATGACGTCGCACTTCTTCGAAAGCGGCACGTCGCCTGCTACCGCAAGTCGTGACTACCTCGTGTACAACAGCGACACAGGCAGATATTTGATGGCAGATCCCAACCGCTGCGCTTTGACCACCGGTCAATTCAACGGCACCGAAGGTCTACGCAACCGCGATAGATTTGGCGAGTACTGCGGTTCGTTCTACTCTCCCGGTCAATCCACGCTGTCTAACGGCAGTAAGACGGCGAACGTCTATACACATGCGACATTTGACGTAAACGACAACGTTCAACTGTACAGCGATGTCATGTTGAACTTTGATCGCGAAAAATACAGTCCAGGCTCCTCAGTTCTCTGGTGGGGAACTAGCTCGAAATATGGTGAGTTCTACGACCCGAATCTCGACACTACGGTCAATCTTCAGAAGGCTTTCAGTCCTGAGGAAGTCGGCGGCTTCCAAAACATCATGTACAAAACCTACGAGCGTAACTATACGTTTACGTTCGGTGTCAAGGGCGCGCTCGGCGCATCCAACTGGGACTATGACGCATTTGCCATGCACGCCGAAGACAAGCTGAACGAAATGAACTTCGCTCGCTTCTCGGAGCCGATGGAAGCCTTTTTTGCCAACCGCGTACTTGGCCCCAATCTCAGCTCCGGCCCAGATGAATACACTTTCAATCCAAACTATGCTGCGTTCTACACACCCATTTCTAACGCAGACTTCCGAAGCTTTACCGGCTACACCTCTACCAACAGCAAGACATGGCAAAACACAGGACGTGTAACGCTGACCAACCCATCACTATTCCAGATGCCAGGCGGCGACGCCGGCGTTGCCTTCTTACTGGAAGGTGGTAACGAGGGGTGGGATTACGCCCCTGATGCACGTTTGCTGAGTGGCGATGTATGGGGAACCTCTGCCGTACAAGGTGCAGGCCATCGTTCTCGT
This sequence comes from Dyella humi, assembly GCF_044904605.1. Lineage (NCBI taxonomy): Bacteria > Pseudomonadati > Pseudomonadota > Gammaproteobacteria > Lysobacterales > Rhodanobacteraceae > Dyella > Dyella humi. The sequence continues at coordinate 1,965,365 of NZ_JADIKI010000023.1, read as the reverse complement.
TACGCCATGGCAACGGAATGGAGGCTGCCACTGTTATCGCAACTGACGCTGAGCGCTTCAGCTCGCTATGATGCATTCAACGTTGCGGGATCCACGGTAAGCAAGCCCACTTACAACGTAGGCCTTGAATATCGTCCGTTCGACATGCTGCTGCTACGTGCTCGCTATGGCACGTCCTTCAAAGCCCCAACGCTAGCTGATGAATTCCAAGGTCTGAGCAGCTACTACGCCACGCCAACGGACTACTACAACTGCGCAAAATTGGGTTATAGCGCAGCTGAAGCTCCCATTAGGTGCCCAACACAGTACAACGGAGCGTTCGTACGCGCGGAGCAATCGGGCAATCCGGATTTGAAGCCCATTTCTTCTACCAACTGGAGCGCTGGCCTGGTGTTCTCGCCAGTGTCGCGGATGGCTCTGTCGATGGACTTCTATCACTGGAACATCAAGGATGAGGTCAACATCCAGGACACCAACCAACTTCTGTTGCAGGAAGCTGCCTGCCGACTTGGCGAACTTGATATCAATTCACCGACCTGTGCAGCGGCCATCAACCAGGTCACGCGCAATGCGAAGGGCGAAATCACCGAAATCTATACGCCCAAAGTTAACGTATCCAACGAAACACTCGATGCTATTAGCGCGGGCTTCAACTATACGTTTGGCATTGGCTCTTTCGGCGAGATCAATACAAACCTGGGTTATACCAACATCCTTCAGCACAAGCAGCAGCAGTATGCAGGCGATCCATACATCGACCTGCTGCGAAACCCGTACTACAGCACCGACTTCAAAACGAAGTTGAATGCCTCGCTGACGTGGAAGCGCGATGATTGGAGTGCCACGCTCTATGCCACCCGCTATGGCAAGTCACCAAACTATCTGGCATCGATCGACGTTGCCACCCCGTACCAGAAACCGGCAGAAGGCACCTTACCGGCATGGGTTATTTACAACGCCAGCGTTTCTTATAGTCCGATCCCCAACCTGAAGCTGTCCGCTGTGGTTGACAACCTGCTTAACACGATGCCACCCAGGGACAACAGCTATCCGGGAACGTTGTCCGCACCTTACAACCAGGAAAACTACAACGTGTTCGGGCGTACGTTCTTCCTGGAGGCTAATTACAAGTTCGGCAAGTAAACGCGTATTGGGCCCTGCATTCCCTTGCAGGGCCCTTTTGTCTACTTCCCGCTTGAGATTGCACATTGAATCGGCTCGATCAGGCCCTATGACAGGCACATCAACAAAAGTTGCAGAGGATCAACATCGTGACCAACCCAACTCGCTTAAAGATCGACTTCGTCTCCGACGTCGTCTGCCCCTGGTGCGCTATCGGCTTGAAGTCGCTGGAACAGGCGCTGAAGCATCTGGACGGCGAAGTCACGACGGAATTGCATTTCCGCCCCTTCGAGCTGAACCCGCAAATGGTGCCGGAAGGCGAGGATGTGGCGGAGCATTTGGCGCGCAAGTACGGCAGCACGCCGGAGCAGATGACCAAGAATCAGGAAGGCATCCGCCAGCGCGGTGCGGCGGTGGGCTTTACTTTCAACATGGACAAGCGCAGCCGCATCTACAACACCTTCGATGCGCATCGCCTGCTGCATTGGGCGGAACTGCAGGGGCGGCAGCAAGCACTGAAGCTGGCTTTGCTGGAAGCCTATTTTGGTCGCGGTGAAGATGTCAGTTCGCATGACGTGCTAGCCCGAGTGGCCGGCGAAGCGGGTCTGGACGCCGCGGCCGCGCGCGAGGTGCTGGACAGCGGCCGCTATGCGGATGAAACCCGCGAGCAGGAACGCTTCTACCAGCAGCAGGGCATTCGCGCCGTGCCGTCAGTGATCGTCAATGGCAAGTACCTGATCCAGGGCGGCCAGCCACCCGAGGTGTTCGAGCAGACCCTGCGCAAGATCGTCGCCGAAGCCTGAGAGAGCGATCCGGCGCAGCGCTGCCGGGCGACGTGAGACAATGGCGCGCCGTTTCTCCCGCCCTGCTCCGCATGCTGCGACTCACCGACATCAAGCTACCCCTGGATCACCCTGAGGAAGCGCTAACCGCCGCCATCCGTGCGAGGCTGCACGTTGGCGTGTCGGCCATTCGCGGCTACTCGGTGTTCCGGCGCGGCTTTGATGCGCGCAAGCGCGGTGCGATCCAGCTGATCTACACGCTGGACGTGGATGTGGCCGACGAAGCCAAGCTGCTGGCGCGCTTCGCAGATGATCCGCACGTGCGCCTCACACCGGACACTGAGTACCAGTTCGTGGCGAAGGCGCCGGAAATATTTTCACGCGACATCCCTGTCGCGAAGAGCAAAACTCTTCAAGAACATCCCCATCGCCCGGTGGTAATCGGCTTTGGGCCGTGCGGCTTGTTCGCAGGGCTGGTGTTGGCGCAAATGGGTTTTCGGCCGATCATTCTGGAACGCGGCAAGGCAGTGCGCGAGCGCACCAAAGACACCTGGGATCTGTGGCGCAAGCGCAACCTGCATCCGGAATCGAACGTGCAGTTCGGCGAAGGTGGCGCGGGCACGTTTTCGGACGGCAAGCTCTACAGTCAGATTTCCGATCCCAAGCACTACGGTCGCAAAGTGCTCACGGAATTCGTGAAGGCCGGTGCGCCGGAAGAAATCATCTACGTGAGCAAACCGCACATCGGCACCTTCCGCCTGGTGACGATGGTGGAGAACATGCGCCAAGCCATCGAAAACCTGGGCGGTGAAATCCGCTTCGAACAGCGCGTGGATGACCTGCTGGTCGAAACCGATGCGGACGATGTCCGTCACGTTCGCGGCGTCACGCTCGCGAGCGGCGAGCAGATTCGCACCGATCATGTGGTGCTGGCGTTGGGTCACAGCGCGCGCGATACGGTCGCGATGCTGCACAAGCGCGACGTGTACCTGGAAGCGAAACCATTCTCAATCGGCTTTCGCGTGGAGCATCCGCAGTCGATGATCGATCGCGACCGATTCGGCCCGCAGGCCGGCCATCCACTGCTCGGCGCGGCGGATTACAAGCTGGTGCATCACTGTCGCAACGGCCGTTCGGTGTACAGCTTCTGCATGTGTCCGGGCGGCACAGTGGTGGCCGCCACCAGTGAGCCGGGCCGCGTGGTCACCAATGGCATGAGCCAATACTCGCGCAATGAGCGCAATGCGAATGCAGCCATCGTGGTGGGCATCGAGCCCAGCGATTTTGCACCTTATGACAACAGCGGAAGCCCGCTTGCCGGTATCACTCTGCAGCGCCACCTCGAAAGCCTCGCGTTCGAACTGGGCGGCGGCACTTACGACGCACCCGGCCAGCTCATCGGCGACTTTCTCGCCAGCAAGGCATCGACGACGCTCGGTGATGTCATGCCTTCCTACAAACCGGGTGTGCACCTCACCAATTTGGCGCCAGCACTGCCGGATTACGCGGTGGAAGCCATCCGCGAAGCCATGCCAGCCTTCGATCGCAAGATCAAAGGCTTCGCGCGACCGGATGCGATTTTTACCGGCGTGGAAACACGCACCTCTTCGCCAGTACGCATACGCCGCAATGATGACGACTTACAGAGCCTCAACACGCGCGGCTTGTTTCCTGCCGGCGAAGGTGCCGGTTACGCGGGCGGCATTCTCTCGGCGGGCGTTGATGGCATTCGCATAGCGGAAGCCGTAGCGCTGAGCATCACCCGCCAGGAAGTGCATGCTTACTGACGCGCTCAAGGACAGCATTCGCGACGCTTACGCACGCGTGAAGGACGGCCTGCCCGGCTTTCGCGCACGCGCGGCGCAAACGCGCATGATTGCCGAAGTCGCCAAGGCGCTCGCGCAAAGCGGCGGCGCAGCGGTAATCGAAGCACCCACCGGCACCGGCAAATCCATGGCCTACCTGATTGCCGGCGTGGAAGCGGCGCGGGCGCTGAAGAAAAAGCTGCTGATCGCCACCGCCACGGTCGCGCTGCAGGAACAGCTGGTGGAGCGCGATATTCCGCTATATCTGAAACTCAACGGCCGCGAACTGAAAGTGGCGCTCGCCAAGGGACGCGGCCGTTATGTGTGTCCGCGCAATCTGCTTATGGCGGGTAGCAGCCTCGGCGAGAACGTGCAGATGGGCCTGGGGCTGGATACGGATCTCGCCCTTTGGAGCAAGCCGCCGGCGGAACGCGACAAGCAAGTGCTGCGCAAGCTCACCGACGCGTTCGACCGCAACGAATGGAACGGTGACATGGACGCCGCGCCTGAAACGCCGGGCGACATGTTGCGCGCGATGATCACCACCAGCACGGGTGGCTGCACCGGACGCCGCTGCGCGCACTTCATGATGTGCCCGTTCTTTGCCGCGCGCCGCGCCGCTGCGGATGCGGACATCATCGTTGCCAATCAGGACTTGGTGCTTTCCGATCTCACCTTGTCTAGCGGCGAGGAAAGCTGGGGCGGCGTCTTTCTGCCCAAGCCGGAAGAAACGCTTTACGTGTTCGACGAAGCGCATCACATGCCCGGCAAGACCATCGACCGTGGCGCCTCCGACGTATCGCTTGGCACGGCGGTACGACAGATCAGTCGACTGGGCCGCCAGGTACACGCAGCCTATTCGCTGACCGACAAGGAAGTGATCGGCAAGCTCACGCTCGATGCCGGCGACGGGAAGCTGCAAGCGCTGAGCGATGCACTAGAAGACCTGGAAAAGGAAATCCGCCAGTCGTGGATGCCCGATCCGGCGGAAACCGAACCCGTGTACCGCGGTTCGCTGGGGCAATTGCCCGATAACTGGGTACATCACGCCACTCTGCTTTACATCGCCAGTGCCGAAGTGCAGCGCTGGCTCACCGCCGTGCGCCGCACCGTGACCGAGATGAGCGAAGGCGGCCCCACTCAGGAAGCCTTGGCGCGCGAGCTGGGTATCGCGCTCGAGCGCATCGATCGGCAGGTGCGAACCTGGCAGGCATGGTCAAGCGACGATCCGGAACATGCGCCGCCACTAGCGCGCTGGGTCACGCTGTCGCACGATCAGCAACTGGTTTGTCATGCCTCTGCGGTTTCCGCGGGCGGGCTGTTGCGAAACATTCTTTGGGACAACGCCAGCGCGGTGGTGATGACCTCCGCCACCTTGAGCGTGGGCGGCAATTTCCGCGGTTTCGCCGATGCGGTGGGATTGCCGGATGACGCGGTCACTGCCAGCCTGCCTTCGCCATTCGATCTCGGCGCGCAAGCACGCCTGGAAATTCCATCGATATCCGCACTGCCCGATGCGCGCGAACAGCACGCGCAGGAAATCACCGAATGGCTGGCCGAACACCTGGATTGGGATGCTGGCAACCTGGTGCTATTCACCTCACGCGCAAAGCTGGAACGCGTGCTGCAGCGCCTGCCGATCGACAAGGTGCGTAAAGTGCGCGCGCAAGGCTCGCTGGGCAAGACGCAATTGATCGCCGAACACGTAACGGCGATCGAAGCCGGCAAGGGCAGCACGCTGTTCGGCCTGGCATCCTTCGGCGAAGGTCTGGATCTGCCTGGCAAGCTGTGTGAAACGGTGGTGATTACGCAATTGCCGTTCGCCGTGCCTACCGATCCGGTGGGCGCCACCTATGCCGAATGGCTAGAATCGCGCGGACGCAATCCGTTTATGGAAGTCGCCGTACCGGAGGCCACGCGCCTACTCATTCAATATTGCGGCCGCCTGATTCGTAGCGAGACGGATCGCGGTCGCATCGTGCTGCTGGATCGCCGTGTCATCACGCGGCAATACGGCAGCCAGATGCTGAAAGCCTTGCCGCCGTTCCAACGTGTGATCGAGCGTACCGCATGAGCATTATCCGCCTGCGCGATTGTCCTGCCGTGCCGTGGAAAAACGGCATGGGGCGCACGCGCGAATTGGCCGTCTATCCGGCTGGCGCGAGCATGCAGGATTTCATCTGGCGCGTAAGCGTGGCAGAAGTGGACAGTGCCGCGCCGTTTTCTTCGTTCGAAGGCGTCGATCGTCACATTGCGCTACTGGAAGGCAAGGGCTTTACGATGACGCTGGACGATGGCCACAGCCATGCGCTCACCACGCCCTTCTCGCCTTTCGCGTTCCCTGGCGAAGCAAAGGTAACGGTTGCGCTGCACGGTGGAACGACACGCGATTTCAACCTGATGCTGCGGCGCTCGAAAGCGAGCGGCGAACTGGTGACCTGGGAAGATCCGGGCCGGCAGGTGGTCGATGATGCGGTGGCGCTGATCTACTGCGCGCGCGGACATGTCGATACGGCGGATGGCCGCTTGCAGCCCGGGGATGCTTGGCTGCCGACGCCGTCGACGGGGCGCGTGTCGCTGGATATCGGGACATTGGCACTTGTCGCGCGGGTGGAATTGCGCGGGAATTAGCTCTTAGCTCGTCATTCCGGCGAAGGCCGGAATCCAGTCGAATGAACCATGCGAAGCATTCGACATAGATGTTGTGTGCTTCGCACGACGTTATTTCACTGGATTCCGGCCTACGCCGGAATGACGACTAGGTAATATGACGCTTCACCGACCTTCCCCTGCTTGAGGCTCCCACCATGTCCGTGCTGATCCTCGGTCTGATTGTCTTCCTTGGCCTGCATTCCATCCGCATCGTCGGCGACGATTGGCGTACTCGACAGATCGAACGCATCGGATTGAATCGCTGGAAGGGCATTTACTCCATCGTGGCAGCCGTTGGCCTGGTGCTGATCATTGTTGGCTTCATCATGGCGAAGCAGCATGTCGTGCCGCTGTATACGCCTCCGGCATGGCTGCGCCACCTCAACGCCCTGTTCATGCTCATCGCACTGATCCTGTTCCCCGCGGCGCGCGTGCCGAACAATGCCATCAAAGCCAAGCTGCACCATCCACAGGTGCTGGCGGTGAAAACCTGGGCCTTCGGCCATCTGCTCGCCACCGGCATGCTGCATGACGTGGTGCTGTTCGGTGCCTTCTTCATCTGGGCGGTGGTGCTGTTCGCGGTTTCGCGTCGGCGCGATCGGCGCAATGGCACGGTATATCCGCCAGGTACCGTGAAGGGCACCGTGATAACCGTCGTGGCAGGTATCGTGCTCTGGGCGCTGTTCGCGTTCTGGCTGCATAGCTGGTTCTTCGGCGTGAACCCCATGGCCTGAAGGATGCCGATAGTCATCTACGCCTCACGGGCCACGCTGCGCTACATTCAAGCCGTTCGATAACGGGAGGTACCACCCATGGTCGGCTTTTTGCTTTGGTTGCTGCTGCTGGTGTTCTGCTGGCCGCTCGCCCTGCTGGCGCTAGTGCTGTATCCCATCGTGTGGCTGCTGTTGCTGCCATTCCGGTTGCTTGGCTTTACCGTGAATGCGGTATTTGCCTTTCTGAAGGCGCTATTGATGCTGCCGGCCCGGGTGCTGAGCGGCCGGCCTGTGTAATGGATTTACTGCCTCCCCCTGCAAGCACAGGGGGAGGCAGTAAATGCCTCATTGCGAGGACACCACCGGCAAGCTGATGAAACTCGCATGCTCCGGCGCATGCCATACACGCTGCGTCGCCTTCACATAATCGCCCAGCTTGGCATCGAAGATATTCGGCACGAAGGTCTGCGGGTTGCGGTCGTATAGCGGAAACAGGCTGGATTGCACCTGCACCATGATGCGATGGCCCGGTTCGAACACGTGGTTCACCGTGGGCAAGCGGAAGCTGTACGGCAGCGGTGTATTCGCTTCGATCGCGTGCGGATGCTCGAAGCTGGTGCGGTAGCGGCCACGGAAGATATCTAGCGAAATTGGCAGCTCGTAACCGCCCATAGTTGGGTTCGACGGCACCGTGTCGGGATACACGTCGATGATCTTCACCACCCAGTCGCTGTCGGTGCCGCTGGTGGATGCCACCAGATTCACCTGCGGCGCGCCACTCACGCGCACGGATGACGTCAGCGGCTCGCTCACGTAAGTGAGCACGTCCGGGCGGCCGTCGACGAAGCGTTGATCGTTGAGCAGCCAGCGCGTCCAGGCTTCGTGATCCGAACCCACCACGGGACGTGGCTGATACGGCACCGGCTTGGCTGGATCCGATACGTATTCGTCGTATGTCGCGTCGCCGGCCTTCGGTGCATCGAATGACACGCGTCCATTCGCCAGCAGGTAAAGCGGCTTCGCGGCGGAATCACAGCCGTGATCGCACGACAGCGGCCAATGCGTGAAACGATCCCAGTGATTTTCGCCGGTGTTGTAGATCAACACGGGCGGCGTGTCCGCTTTTGGCGCGCCATCCTTCAAGTATTGATTGAAGAACGGCAGCAGCACGTCGCGGCGAAATTGCAGCGCAGTGTCGCCATCCCATTTCATCGGCCCGAGCATGCTGCCGTCGTAGTTGATCTGGCTGTGACGCCACGGCCCCATCACCAGATAGTTCATGGTGTTGGTGGTGTCTTTCGGTTCCACGGCTTCGTAGCTGTGGATGGCGCCGTACATGTCTTCCTGGTCCCACAGGCCCTGGATCCACATGGTGGGCACTTTTAGCGGTTGCTGCGCCATGGTCTTGTCCAGCGCCTGGGCGGACCAGAACTGCGTATAGGCCGCGTTTTCGTGGATCTTGCGCCAGAACGGCAGGCCGTCCAGCTCATTGGCACGCGCATAGTCGCCGGCCGAACCCGCACGCAGGAAATTGGTGTAATCGTCATAACCTTCGCGCGGAATGATGTAGCCCATGCCGCGTTTGGTGGTCTGGCCGGTGATGTAGTCGAAGTTAGTCTGGCGGAAAGCGCCGTAGTGGAACCAGTCGTCGCCCATCCAGCCATCTACCATCGGGCTTTCCGGCGCGGCCACTTTCAACGCCGGGTTCGGATTGACCAGCGCCATCACCACGGTGAAGCCTTCGTACGACGACCCGAGCATGCCGACCTTGCCGTTTGATTCAGGAAGGTTCTTCGACAGCCATTCGATGGTGTCGTAAGCGTCGGTGGATTCATCCACCTTGCCGCTGTTGAGTGGGCCACGCAGCGGCAGGGTCATCACGTAGGGACCTTCGGAGCCGTGCTTGCCGCGGATGTCCTGGAACACGCGGATGTAACCGGCTTTCACGAACACCTCATCGCCCTGCGGCAGCAGGTCGAGCATGTGCGGCGAGTTCATGCGCTGGCTGCGTCCGTCCGCGTCGTACGGCGTGCGGGTGAGCAGGATCGGCGCGCTGTGCGCACCCTTCGGAATCACGATGACCGTATGCAATTTCACGCCGTCGCGCATCGGGATCATCACCACGCGCTTGACGTAGTCGTTGGCGCTGGTCGGCGCCGTGAAGCTGGAGGGAATATCCGGCGTCATCGGCGTCATCGGCGCCGTCTGCGCGTGCGCGCAAGCGGCCATCAGGCTCACGGCAAGCGCCGTGCATGAAATCAGGGAACGAATGGGGTGCATGAAAATCTCCGCCGCGACGGCCGCCTATACCCTGACGGCCGATGCATTCGATGTGGGGAACGCTGCTCTCCCGGCAGCCATATGACTTTAAGCGATCAGGCCACCGGACCATGCATGACTTTCCGCACTACCTCTTACCATCTTCCTTGCCACTCCCCCTTGCATTTGTTCGTCGGCGGAGCAGGATGAGGGGGCCTGAGTTTCCGCTGGATACGCGCCTTGCAAGCTGTCGATACCCTCACACCCTGCCCTTGCGGCAATCAAGACAGTTACACGCACTGCTGCGGCCCGCTGCACGAGGGCGGCATCGCCCGCACTGCCGAGGCGCTGATGCGATCACGCTATAGCGCGTACGTGCTCAAACGCGAGGATTATCTGCTGGCAACCTGGCACCCCAGCACGCGACCGGCCAGCCTGAAACTTGCGGCGCAACATCCTTCGCCGACCTGGCTTGGGCTGGATGTGAAGCGCCACAAGGATGACGGCGAGCACGCCGTGGTGGAGTTTGTGGTGCGCCTGCGTTATGGCGGCGGCAAGGCGCAGCGCATGCATGAGATCAGCCGTTTCGTGCGCGAAAACGGCCGCTGGTATTACCTGGACGGACAATTCCCGGAAGACTAAAGCGGCAACTCGCTTTCGCCTTCGAAGCGCCCCTCCGGTCCGAAGCGGCGTTCGACGATCAGCCCCTTACCGTCATAGCCGATCGCCACGATGGTGCTGGCGCGCGTGCCGTAAAGCTCGCCGCGGATGAAGGCCGACGACAGCCAGCGTTCGCGCTCCAAGCCCACGCCGGTATCGGGGAGCAATTCGTCCGGTGCTTGGCGTTCGTCGGCCAGCGCGCGGAACAGCGGCGCAAAATCCACTTCATGACCGGCATCCATCCACGCCTGCAGCCGCTTCATCAGCGCGCGCGTCTTGGGCCATGGAGTATTGAAATCCGCGTTGGACAGACCGTGAACGCCAGGATCGATGAGCTGCGCCCGTGACGAGGGACGGTTGCCGATATAGAAACCGTGCTCGGTGTCGAAGGTGAGCAGGTTGAACGGACGATAGCCGGATGCCGCCGCCAACAGCTTCTGTGCATGTTCCGTCGCATCGTCCGCGCCGACGAGATAATCGGTGGCAAGCAAGCCGCGCGACACACCTTGCTGCGGATCGCGCGGATCACGCACGTTGGTGACGACGCAGCATCGCCCCGCCTGCGCCACACCTAGCCAGGTGCCACCCGCTTCCAGATCGCGTCCGCCAATGATCGGCAGATCGCTCCAGCGTGCGAGCGGCGCGCTGGGTCGCGCGTGGAATTCATCGCGGTTGCCGGCTAGCAGCAGACGCCAGCGGGGATGGGCTTGCCAGGCGAAGGCGATCAGGCACATGACGACACCATGACTCCCTCTCTCCTTCGGGGAAAGGCTGGGGTGAGGAACCAATCTTATTGGAAAGCCAAATCAAACGCGTAGGTTGGAGTGAGGCAACGCCGAACTCCAACGTAACGGCATACATGACGATGTTGGAGTTCGCGTTCCGCTCACGCCAACCTACGCGAGCAAGGGGCAGGCCTATCTCCTCACCCCTGCCCTCTCCCCGAAGAGGAAAGGGAGCTAAAAGCGGCGCGCTTGCGCACGGCATCCGCCCAACGCGCAGCGACTCGCGGAGACGTCATGCAAACCGTTTCATCAGTCACCGTCGTCACCGCGCGCTCTAGCAATTGGATATCCGCCTCATGCTGACGCGCCACGTGCGGATCCTCGAAGAAAATCGCGCGCTGGCAGCGTCGCTCCAGCACCAGGTCGGCAATCTGCGCATCCCCACCCATCGGCCCGCTCTGGTAACGATCCACCCAGTTCTCATCCTGCGGCCAGCCGCGGCTCCATGCCAGCTCATTCAACTGCTGTCCCGTGGTGCCCGTGGCGACGCGGCGGGCAAAACGCGCGAGCACGTCGAAGTGATCGGCGGCGTACGCCATCATCTGCGGCTTCATCGCATCATGCGCGATCAGGGCGAGGGTCTGATTCTCCAGCGCATGCAGATCGTCGGCACCATGATCGGGCGCCAGTCCCGCCTGGATACGCTCCATCTCGATCCAATCGCGCGCCGAGGCCTCAGTGGAAATGAAGGGCTTCTGGTGGATCACGCATTGGCGCTTCAGAGCCACCGCTTCCGGAAACGTCGACGAAGGATCGACCGGATTGATCAGATAGATCGCGCCATCCAGCGTACGCTGTGATTCGTGCAAGCCGACCACCTCGGCCACCAGTTTCATCAGCCCACCTTCGTGGCCGTAGGGATAGCGCAACAGTCCGGGATAATTCGCCAGCAGGCCTGCCCGTTCGATCGCGTGGTAGGTGCGTCCTACCGCGTGCAGACTGAGATTCAACTCGCGAATGCCCTGCTCGCATGCGCGCAGCCAACGAAACAGCGCCGCGTCGTCGTGATCGTGATGAAACGCGTTGGCGGCGAGGCCTATACGCATGCAATTTTCCCCTTTTCGTCAATTCAGCCAAAGCACCAATAACACACCCGATGCACGCCAGCACGCCGTGGCCGCCATCAGCCGGACAGTTGTCCACCCCCGAATGATGCATGGTTTCGATCAGCATGGCGCGTGAAGCACTACTCGAAAAAAACCTACGCCTAATCAGCGCATCCAGGTTTAAGGCATACAAAGAAAAAAGCGCGCCGGTTTCCCGGCGCGCCTCACGTTGCAAGTTGCAAGCTTTCTTGCCCAGTGGGCTTAGAATTTCACCTTCACACCGACGTTCCAGAAGCGGCCGATAATGCCGGCGTAGTCGTAGGTCGGGTTGTAGAAGTTGGCTGCATAATTCAGCGGAGCAAGCGGCGGCTTGCGATCCGTCACGTTGTCCACCGAGGCCGTGAACGTGATGTGGTCATTGAACTTGTAGCTACCCACGAGATTGCCGTAGGTGAACGAGGACATCGTACAGTTACCGGCCAGCGGACCGCCGTTGGGACCTAGAGCATCGAAGCATGCCGTAGTACCGGTGACGTCCTGCGCCGACTCGTATTCCTTGCTGACGAAGTAGATCGTACCCGTCAGGCTGACCGGACCCCACTCGATGGTGTTTGCCCAGTTGACACGAGTACGGGGGGTGCCCGCGCCGGAGGACAGGTTGAACGGACCCTGCGTACCGACGTAGCTCTGGATCTGCCCGGCGGAATCTTGCTTCCACTGGAAGATCTGCGTGCCCTGCAGTTCGCTGATGTACGTGATGCCATTGCTGAACTGGAAGTGCGCCTGCATGTCCAGATCGACACCCGTCGTCTTCAGCCAGTTGCCATTGACGTAATCGGCGCCAACGAAAATCGGACGCAGCGGCGCATTGGGATGCGCCGGATCGGGTACATCGAAGGTCATCGTGTAGCCCGGCAATATCGTGCCGGTGTTGTAATAGTTCAACAACGCAACACCCGGGTTCGCCGGCACAATCACGTTGCTCTTCCTGATGTTGTAGTAGTCGATCGAGGCGTTAAGCCAGCTGACCGGCTGCACTACTACACCGAAGGTGAAGCTCCGCGATTTCTCAGGCTTAAGGTTGGGATTACCCGAGCTGCCCTCTTCGAGTGCATAGGGCACAGTCACGTAATTCGAGTTGCCGTGCGCTGCCAGGAACGACGCCGGGGCACCCTGACCCGCGACCGAATTGCTGACGAAGCCTGCACTGAAGCTGCCGGGCCCCTCACCAAATTGCGGAGCGCGGAAACCCTTCGAGTAAGTGGCACGCAGCGCCACCCAATCCAGCGGCTTCCACTTCAGGCCGACCTTCGGCGAGAAGTTGTTGCCGACACGCGGGTAATGGTCGAAGCGACCGGAGACATCGATTTCGAGGCTCTCGAGCAGCGGCGCGTCAAACTCGGTGTAGAGACCGCTTACGTTACGCGAGCCGGTAATGAAGGTGTTGCCCAGCCCTTGATAGATGCCGCCCGGATTAAGCTGCTCCTGCAGCTGTCCTTCATGACGGAACTGGAGACCGGCAGCGAAGCCCGTTGGTCCACCTGGCAAGTCGAACAGTTGGCGGTTCACGGTGAAGTCGAACACGTCCATGTCCGAGTGATTTTGTGCGATATCGGGTGGCGCAATCTGATTGCGAATGGCCGCACTGTTTGCCGAGGGGTTGACGAAGTTGTACGTGCCGTTCGCAACGGCGTTGAGCAAGGCCTGATAGCTGAGGAATCCCAGGTTCTCATAACCCATCCACACATGGTTGCCCACTACCGACGCTTCGTAATTCCAGTCGCCGAAGGTGCCTTGCACGTCGAGTACGGCGCGCAGGTTATGGGTATCGACGTTTGTTCCACCCGGAATATCACCGAACAAATAGTTGATGTACGCATACTGGCCCGGGAATGGGTTTGACGGGTTTCCTGGCGGCAACTGAATGTTGTCGGTGTTGTTCGGTACGCTGGATTGGATCTGAGGCGGCGTACCAAGCTCATGGACCACGGATTGGTAATAGCTCACCGCGGCATAGGCTTTGGTGGTGTCGTTGAACTTGTAAGTGAAGCGGCCATAAAGGCCATCCTTGTTCGAGTACTGCTGCACATGTCCATATTGATAAGCGGCATCTTGTGCGCAGTACGAGCCCCCGGCATTCGTCTCGAGCTGGGTACCACCGGTGCAGGCAGCCAGCGGCTGGCTTGGGCCTGTGGCCGTACCGCCTGGGGTTGGCCCCGCCGGTGTTACGCTGCCGACCGAGGAACCGTTGAAGTTCGCCGGATTGCCGATGCGAAGATCAGGGCCGCCGATGGCGGTGAGGTTCGTACTGTTGAAGGGATAGCTGCGATCTTTTAAGGGGATCGCCTGATCCTGCTCCCATTCCGCACTGAAGTAGGCGTTGTAGTGATCCGTGTTCAGATCACCGTAGCCCGCCACCAATGAAGCATGTTTGTGGAAGCCGCCACCGTGCTGCGAATTGCCGACTTCGGCGGTGCCTTCCACGCCCTGGAAGGTGGGTTTGAGGATGATGTTGACCACGCCGGCGATCGCGTCGGAGCCGTAGATCGACGAGGCGCCGTCTTTCAGTACTTCGATTCGCTCGATGGCAGCCAGCGGAAGCGTCTGAAGATCGACGAACGAACGAATGCCGTCATCCACCAGTGGGTAGCTTGCTGCACGCTTGCCGTCGACTAATACCAGTGTGGAGTTCACCGTCAGGCCGCGCAACGCGACACCCGAAGAACCCGTCGCGAAACCTGCATAAAACGCGGGCGGGATGGTACCGCTGTTGTCAGCGGAAATCGCTCGCACCACATCCGAAACATTAGTGAAGCCCGAACGTGCAATGTCCTGCGCGGTGATCACGGTCACCGGCGAAGGTGTTTCAGTATCGACGCGTGGCAACGCAGAACCCGTAACGGTGATGGTCTGCAATTGCTTTGCGCTGGATGGCGCGGGTTGCTGTGATTGCGCAGATTGCTGGTCTTGCGGGGCAGTGCTTTGTGCGAAAACCGCTCCGGAAGCAGGCGCTAGCAACAGGCCTGCAAGCGAAAGCGCAAGTTGATTACGTTTCATTTGGAACCCCTCCAAGGTTTAACCGTTAGTGGTGTCACCGCTTGTGAGTTGTCCAATCGATCCGCTGGATACAAGTTGTAAAGGAATCCCTCCAGACCCCGATCGCGGTCTACCACACCGGGGGTTTATGGACAAGCTGTTAACATCAGCAAGTTATTGCGATGCCTTGGAGTCCACGAGATCAAAAATACCGGTGAAAGGTCGGTCTTATTGGATTTTTCCTGCATCTAAACGATTACAGGAACCGTAAATTTATCGTACAAACTTACGGTTTCACGCGATTTTGAAGTGATATAACGCGTTTCAACAGTCAGCTAACTTTTCATCTTCGCAAAAATAACGGCGCGTCGAAGACGACGCGCCGTTAGCAAACGCAATCCGAAATGACACACGATGCATGACGTAAACAGCGTCATGCATCGTGCTTTCGGATATTAGAACTTCACCTTCACACCAACATTCCAGAAACGACCGATAACACCAGACTGCGTGTAAGTCGGGTTGTAGTTGTTGCCGGCGTAGTCGGCCGGATCGAACGGCGCCTTGCGATCAAACACGTTCATCAGCGAAGCGGTCACTGCAATGTGCTCGTTGATGTCGTAGCTGCCGGTGAGGTCGAAGTCGTAGAACGAACCGACGTGGCAGCTCCCCGGCAGGAACGCAGTACCGGCGCCGTTGAGGGTCAGGCAGGAGCCCGGACCGACACCGACGTCTTCCGCGATTTCCTGGTAACCGCTGGTGTAGTACAGCGTGCCAGTCACGGTCACGGGACCGTACATGACGGTGTTGGACCACGAACCCTTGTTGCGCGGCGTACCTGCGCCGGACGACAGATTGTACGGACCCTGCGTACCGACGTAGCTCTGCACGACACCGCCCGGGAAGATCTCCTTCCACTGGAAGATCTGCGTACCCTGCAGCTCGGTGATGTACTTCACGCTACCGAAGTCCCAGTGACCCTGGATGTCGATATCCAGGCCCGTGGTCTTGAGCGAATTGGCGTTTTGGTACTCGCCCGTGAGCACGGCAGGACGCGCCAGTGCGGTCGGGTGTTGCGGATCGGCCAGGTCTGGCGTGATCGTCACACCCGGAATGGTGCCACCGTTGGCCCAATAAGCGGCGAGCGCGCTGCCGTAGTCGGGCGTAACGATAACGTTGCTCTTGCGGATGTTGTAGTAGTCCACCGAGGCATTCAGCCAGCTCGTCGGCTGCACCACCACGCCGAAGGTAAAGCTGTTCGCCTTTTCCGGCTTGATGTTGCGGTTCGCTACCGTGTATTCGGAAATCGAGTACGGCGAAGAGCTGTAAGCATTGCCACCATGCAGCGCCTGGAAGCTAGCCGGCGGCGTGACGGTGACGAAGCCCTGCGAGGAGCTGGAACCGTTTTCGGCGAAGCTCGGTGCACGGAAGCCCTTGGAGTACGTGCCGCGCAGCGCAACCCAATCCAGCGGCTTCCACTTCAGGCCGATCTTCGGCGAGAAGTTGTTGCCCACATCGGAGTAGTGGTCAAAGCGGCCGGAGACGTCGGCTTCCAGCGACTCCAGCAGCGGCATGTCGAACTCACCATACACGCCAGCAACGTCGCGGCTGCCTTTGGTGGTGGCATTGCCCAGACCCTGGAATTCGAAGTTCGGGTTGAGCGTCGGATCGTTCTGCGCTTCGTGGCGAACCTGCGCACCCACGGCCAGACCTGCTGCGCCGCCCGGCAGATCAAACAAGGTGCGGCTGGCGTTGAAGTCCAGCGAATCCAGATCGGACGTGGACGTCTTGGCATAGCCCGGCGCCAGCGATGCGCGCACAGCCGCCGAATTCGACGACGGATTGGCAAAGTTGTAAGTGCCGTTGTTGATCGCGTTGATCAGGCCCTGATAGCTGATGAAACCAAACTGGTTCGTATCAAGCGACGTATGGTTGATCACTGCGGTGGTGTTGTAGTTCCACTCACCGATAGTGCCCTGGACGCCACCCACCAAGCGCACGTTGTGATTGGTGTAGTTGTTGCCTGTCGGAATATCACCAAACGCGTAGTTGATCAGCGCGGGCGTAGTGAACGGGTTGGACGGGTTACCCACCGGCAACGTGATGTTGTTGGTGTTGACGGGTGTGGTGACCTGAATCTGTTGCGGCACGCCCACCGTCCAGGTCTTGGACTGCATGTAGCTAGCCGACAGATAGGCCTTGGTGGTGTCGTTGATCTTGACCGTGATGCGACCGTAGATGCCGCCCTGCTCCATCTGCGGCGCCACCTGGGTGTACTGATTGACCAGGTCCTGGTAGCAGTAGCTGCCAGCACTGCTGGTGACCAACTGAGTGTTGGGCGTGCAGCCACGCAGCGGCTGCAGAAGGCTGCCGGGGGCCGTGCTGGTGATCGAACCCACCGTGGAGCCGACGTTGTTACCCGGCACGCCCGGATTCGGACCACCGATCGGGCTGAGGTTGTTGGTGTTGTACGGGAACTCGCGATCACGACTCCAGATCGGGTTGTCCTTCTCGTACTGCACGCTGAAGTAGGCGTTGTAGCGATCCTTGTCCAGGTCGCCAGCACCGGCCATGAAGGTGGCCTTCTTGGTGAGGCCGCCACCGTGCTGCGAGTTGCCGACATCGGCCGAGCCTTCGATACCCTTGAAGCTTGGACGCAGGATGATGTTGACCACGCCCGCGATCGCGTCAGCGCCGTACAGGGACGAAGCACCGTCCTTCAGCACTTCGATGCGCTCGACGGCAGCGAGCGGGATGGTATTGAGGTCGACGAAGGAGCGCTGACCGTCATCCGACACTGCATAGTTGGCAGCACGCTGACCATCGATCAGCACCAGCGTGGAGTTCACGGTAAGGCCGCGCAGCGCCACACCCGAAGAACCGGCCGCAAAGCCGGCGGTGAATGCGTTCGGAATCGAACCGCTGTTGTCCGCGGAAATCGAACGCACCACGTCAGAGACAGTGGTGTATCCGCTACGGGCAATCTGTTGCGCAGTAATCACTGTCACCGGCGACGGAGTTTCCGTATCGACGCGCGGCAGCGCCGAACCGGTCACCGTAATGGTCTGCAATTGTTTGGCATTGCCCTGGCTCGGGGCGGCCTGGGATTGGTCCTGCGTTGCCGGGGCGCTCTGGGCGAAGGCGGTGCCGGCAATCGGGGCAAGCAAGAGGCCCGCCAACGAAAGCGCAAGCTTATTACGAGTCATTTTTCATACCCTCCAAGGTACAGCTGATTGTGATTCGCCCAACTAGATGGGTGGTACGGGTAGGGAAAGTTGGGCGTGTGGGGACACAGTGCCGAAGTCTTCCACACCGGGAAGCCATCAGACAAGTCCTTAACATTGCGAAAGTTATTGCGATATATAGGCTCAGGAAAATTCGCATGGAACTGCGGTATTTAGCTGCTAGGAAACGGCAACTTTTGCAGATCCGAGCAAAGTACGCAGCGGAATAACGCAAAATATTTCGCTCTAGGCTGCCCATCTCTCCCTGCGGTACTTCATCGCTAAGAGTCCAAAAATCTTCGGAAATACCGAGGCAGAGTCGATGCAGATACGACTCGTTATGGAAGCCATGGCCGCTCGGCAAGGCGATCGAACCAGATGGCATTCGCACATCTTTGCGTCCGCTTAAGCCCGTCTGCCGTCAAACGTACCCTTACAGGAAATTACGGCTTACGCCTGAATTTTTCGCGTAAACATCCGATAAAACCGTAAGTTCTTGACTGACGTAAATAGTTGCGTTAAATAAACATTCATCGAGCATGGTTGGGGAGGGCATTCCAAGTCCCGTGCTCGGCGGCAGCAACTACTTAAATCGGGGAAAAATCGCTATGAAGAATTACATGAGCGGCTATCGTCCGCACCGTACAGCTCTAGCTATTGCGCTAGGGTTGGGCCTGGCCGGCGTGGCCATGGCACAGTCCACCACCGGCAACTTTTTCGGCCAGGCGCCGGCCGGCGATTCGGTGACGGTCATCAGCCAGACGGGCCTCACCCGCGAAGTGGCGGTGGACAGCTCCGGTCGCTATCGCCTCTCCAACCTGCCGGTAGGCACGTACACGGTCCAGCTGAAGAAAGACGGCGCCGTGGTCGACACTCGCGAAAACGTGACGCTCAACGTGGGCGTCGGTACCGACGTTACCTTCGTCGCCAAGACGCTGAGTACCGTAACGGTCAGCGCCAATGCCCTGCCGCAGATCGACGTGACCTCAGTCGACTCCCGCTCGGTGATTACCGCCAAGGATCTGCAGCGCCTGCCACTGGGTCGCACGGCCGAAGCCATCGCGCTGCTGGCGCCGGGCGTCGTGCAGGGCAGCGGCTTCTTCAACAATTCGCTCTCTTTCGGCGGCGGTAGCCCTAGCGAGAACGCGTACTACATCAACGGTTTCAGCAGTTCCGATCCGCTGTCCAACCTGGGCGGTGTGGGCCTGCCTTATGGTTCGATCGAACAGCAGGAAACCTACATCGGCGGCTACAGCGCCAAGTACGGCCGCTCCGACGGCGGCGTTATCAGCCAGATCGGTAAGCGCGGCACCAACGAATGGCATTTCGGCGGACAGATGATCTGGGAACCGCGTTTCCTGGAGTCTGATCCGGTGAACCGCAATTACCCCAACATGGCGCTGCCGTCCGGTTACACCTATGCCAAGTCGAACCTGCCGGGCACGCTCTATCAGTACCGCAAGGACGATAAGCAGTGGCGCACCGTGTATGACGCCTATGTGGGCGGCCCGCTGATCAAGGACAAGTTGTTCTTCTTCCTGTCGGCGGAAGCAGAGAAGGTGGAAGGTCGCAGCACCAATGCCGTGGATGCCTCACAGGCGGCCTATCTCAATTACACCAACAAGCTGCAGAAGTTCTACGGCAAGATCGACTGGAACATCACCGACAACAACCTGCTGGAACTCACGCACATCGTGAACAAAGAGCCGGCGGATGCTGGCGCCGGCGATCCGCTGAAGCCGAGCTCGGGCGAGTATTACGCCTTCAACTACAACACCCTCGGCACCGGCGGTGCGAAGGGCTTGTACCCGGTGTGGTCGAAGAACTCCACCACGCTCGACGTCATCAAGTACACCGGATACATCACGCAGGATCTGACGGTGAGCGCGACCTACGGTCGCAACAAAGAGACGAACTTCACCCAGATCCCGGGCCAGAACGATACTGACCCGTTCATCGCCAACCCGCTCAACCAGAATCCGGCCTATACCGGTGGCGGCACGATCACCAACGGCAACACCGTTCGCCTGATCAACTCGCCGAATGCCGAGAGCCGTACTCACGGCCTGCGCCTGGACGTCGATTACCACCTGGGCAGCCATGATCTGTCCGTGGGTATCGACAACATGTATTACCACGCGGCTGATCAGGGTCAGATCACCAGCGGCCCCGGCTACGCTTGGTATTACTTCATCACGTCCACTCCGAACAATCCGATCAACAGCTACTCCGCTGCACCGGGTTCGCCGTATTACGTGCGCCAGCGCATTTTCCACGATGCCACCAGCATGTCGGTGGCGCAGAAGGCGTATTACCTGGAAGACAAATGGCAGGTGACCGACCGTTGGTTGGTGGACGTTGGTTTGCGTAACGACAAGTTCACCAACTACAACAACAGCGAGCAGCCCTATGTACGTAGCGGCAACCAGTGGGCACCGCGCCTGGGTGCGAGCTGGGACGTGTTCGGCGATTCCAGCTTGAAGCTGTATGCCAACCTTGGTCGTTACTATCTTGCTTTGCCAAGCAGCGTGGCGATTCGCGGCGCTTCGGCTTCCACGTACACCGACCAGTACTTCACCTATACCGGCATCGCCGCGAACGGCGCACCGACCGGCGTGACTAAGCTGGGTCCGGCGCATTCCGCGGATAACGAATACGGCGTCACACCCGATCCGAAGACGTTCACCGCCACCAACCTGCGTTCGGAATACCAGGACGAGCTGATCTTGGGCTTCGACAAAACGCTGGGTTCGAGCTGGACCACTGGCGCGAAGTTCACGTTGCGCAAACTGGAAAGCGCGATCGACGACGTATGCGATACGGGCAAGATCGCTGACAAGCTGACGGCCATGGGCCTGACGGCGACTAATTACGTCACCGATCAGCCAGGCTGCCGATTGATCAATCCGGGTCAGAGCAATGACTTCCTGGTCGCGCGCACGGATGGCACCGGTTACACCAAGGTGACGATGACCAAGAACGACTGGGGCTTCACCGACGGTGCCAAGCGCAAGTACTACGCGCTGAACATGTACTTGGAGCATCCGTTCGACGGTAAGTGGCAGGGTCGCCTGGACTACACCTTCTCGCGCAGCTACGGCAACACCGAAGGCCAGGTGCGTTCGGACATCGGCCAGACCGACGTCAGCAAGACCGAGGACTGGGACTTCGCCGCGCTCATGGTGAACAGCAACGGCGTGCTGTTCAACGACCGCACGCACCAGATCAAAGCCTATGGTGCTTACGCACTGACGCCGGAGTGGATGCTGTCGGCCCGCGTGCTACTAACATCGGGTGCACCGAAGAGCTGCCTTGGCTACTACCCTGCGCCGGACACCGATCCGTCGGGATACGGTTCGGCCTATCACTATTGCTTCGCCCAGCCGTCGGCTCCGGGGGCAGCGGGCCGCATGCCATGGAATCAGCGTCTGGATCTGGGCGTGAGCTATCGCCCGATGTTCGCGCAGCAGAAGCTGGCTTTCGGCCTGGATGTGTTCAACGTGCTGAACCGTCAGATCCCGACGCAGTGGAGTGCCACCAGCGAGTCCGCCTCGCCGGGCACGGTACTCAACACGTATGGCCTGGGCATGTACTACACCCAGCCCCGCTACGTGCGTCTGTCGGTGTCTTACGACTACTGATAACAAGCTCGAAATCGGACGTCTTCCCAGAGGCGTCCGCTTCCCCGCTCGCCCCGGTTATGCCGGGGCGAGTTTTTTATGGGTGCGCGAAGCGTGTTGCATGCAGTGCGTAGGCTGGGATGCAAATCACGGCAATAAAAAAGCGGCGCATTTAACGCGCCGCTTTTTTTACTCAGATATGGCTGCAAACCTTGGCTAACCCGCGGCCACCGCTTTGACCGGCGCACTCGCCAGCATGCTCGCAATGCTCCTGCCGGCCTCACGGCCGTCATATACCGCGCGCACCACGAGATCCGCGCCGCGAACATTGTCGCCGCCAGCGAAAATCTTCGGATGGCTGGTCTGGTGCGGCAGCCGGCCATGTGCGCCAGTGATCACCTTGCCGGACGATGCGAGTTCAACGCCGTGCGTCTTCAGCCAATTCGGCGGGCTGGGTAAGAAGCCGAACGACTGGATCACCACGTCCGCCACGATGTCCGATTCGGTGCCGGGCACGTTCTGCGGCTTCGGACGTCCATCACCCGAATCGACCAGTTGCGTTTCCACCACGCGTACGCCGCGCACATGGCCGTTGCCATGGTCGAGAATCGCGATCGGCTGGCGTTGGAACAGAAAGGTGACGCCTTCTTCGCGGCTGTAATTCACTTCGCGCGCGGAGCCGGGCATGCTTGCTTCGTCACGGCGATACACGCAGGTGACGGACGTGGCGCCGAGACGGATCGCGGTACGGTTGCAGTCCATGCCGGTATCGCCGCCACCGAGCACCACCACGTGTTTGCCGTGAAAATCGAACACGGACGCGGGTTCATCGCGCAGCAGGCGCTCGGTGTTGGCGATCAGGAATGGCAAGGCATCGTGCACGCCCAGCAATTCGCGCCCGGGCAATTGGCCGTCCACGAAAGTGTAGGCGCCGGTGCCGACGAAGACCGCGTCGTATTCTTCGAGCAGCGCACCAAACTCCACGTCGCGCCCTACTTCCTTGCCGAGCAGGAAACGTACGCCCATGCCTTCGAGTACGTCGCGACGCGTACGCACGACGCCCTTATCGAGCTTGAATGGCGGAATGCCGAAGGTGAGCAGACCACCGATCTCGCGCTGGCTATCGTAAACGTCCGCTGCGATGCCTTCGCGACGCAGGCGATCGGCGCACGCCAACCCTGCAGGGCCAGCGCCGATCACTGCCACGCGATAACCGGTTTCGCACACCTTGGAAAGATCCGGCCGCCAGCCCTGGCGCAGCGCTTCATCGGTGACCCAGCGTTCAATACTGCCGATGGTCACCGAGCCGAACGCGGTCTGCTCCAGCGTGCATGCGCCTTCGCACAGACGATCCTGCGGACACACGCGCCCGCAGATTTCCGGTAGCGGATTGGTTTCATGCATCAACGTGGCCGCTTCCATAATGCGGCCCTGTTGCACCAATTTCAGCCAGTTAGGAATGTAGTTGTGCACCGGACAGGCGTGTTCGCAATACGGATTGCCGCAATCGATGCAGCGCTCCGCCTGCGAGGACGCCTGCGGTGATGCAAAGTCGCCGCCGATTTCACCGTAGCCCAGCACGCGCACCGCCACGGGGACGGTGCGCGGCGGCTGTCGAGGTACGTCGAGGAATTGGAACAGCTTTGCGCTCATGCCGCCCTCCGAAGTTCTTCAGCCAGCACGGCAAGGCTCGCGGCTTTCGGTTTCACCAGCCAGAATTTGTATTGCAGGCCGCGGAAGTCGCGCAGAATCTGCCGACCCCATTCGCTGCCGGTCAATTCAACGTGGCGGGTGACCAATTTCCGCAGGTGCTGCATGTAGTTTTCCATCCCCTCGGGTGAAATACGCAGGATGTCGACCAGCTCGTGGTTGTAGCAGTCGACGAAATCGCGCTCGAGATCGAGCACGTAAGCAAAGCCTCCGGTCATGCCCGCACCGAAGTTGAGGCCAACCTTGCCGAGCACGGCGACAACGCCGCCGGTCATGTATTCACAGCAGTGATCGCCGGCGCCTTCCACCACGGCGATCGCGCCGGAATTGCGCACGGCGAAGCGCTCACCCGCGCGGCCGGCGGCATACAACTCGCCATCCGTCGCGCCATATAAACAGGTGTTGCCGATGATCGACGCATCCTGACTTGCGTATGGCGCATCCGCTGGCGGACGCACCACGATGCGACCACCCGCCATACCCTTGCCAACGCCGTCGTTCGCTTCGCCGATCAGTTCGATATGCACGCCGCCGGCATTCCACGCGCCCAGACTCTGGCCGGCCGCGCCTTCTAGCTTCAGTTCGATCGGGCTTGCATCCATACCGTGATCGCCGTGACGACGCGCGACGTCGCCGGACAAACGCGCACCGATTGCACGATCAGTGTTCTCGATGCGATAGGCGAATGCGCCGCCGGCCTTGTTCGCTACCGCTGTGGCCGTATCGACTTCGATGCGCGAAGCCAGTTCGGCTTCGTCGCGCATTGGGTTGCGCGGCAGCGTGCAGGCGAATTCGCTGCGTGCACTCAGACCCGTGCCATCGATCAGCGGAGTGAGATCGAGCTTATGCTGCACCGGCGTCACGCCTTCGAGCTGTTCGAGCAGTTCGGTGCGTCCCACGATCTCACCCAGCGAACGCACACCGAGCTGTGCGAGATGCGCACGCACATCCCGTGCGACGAAGGTGAAGTAGTTCATCACCATCTCAGGCAGGCCGATGAAGTGATCCTTACGCAGCACCGGGTGCTGCGTGGCCACACCGGTGGCGCAGTTATTCAAATGGCAGATGCGTAGGTACTTGCAACCCAGCGCCACCATCGGACCGGTGCCGAAGCCGAAGCTTTCCGCACCCAGCAGCGCGGCCTTCACCACGTCTAAGCCAGTCTTCAGGCCGCCGTCGGTCTGCAGACGCACACGGCCGCGCAGATCGTTGCGTCGCAGTGTCTGCTGTGTTTCCGCCAGACCTAGTTCCCACGGCGTGCCGGCGTATTTGATGGAGGTGAGCGGACTCGCACCGGTGCCACCGTCGTGGCCGCTGACGGTGATCAGATCTGCGCCGGCTTTCACCACGCCAGCCGCCACCGTGCCGACGCCTGCGTGCGAGACCAGCTTCACCGAGATCAACGCCTCCGGATTCACTTCCTTCAAATCGTGAATCAGCTCGGCGAGATCTTCGATCGAATAAATGTCGTGATGCGGCGGCGGCGAAATCAGGCCGATGCCCGGCTTCGCATAGCGCAGGCGCGCAATGGTGGCATCCACCTTGTGGCCGGGCAGCTGACCGCCTTCGCCGGGCTTTGCACCCTGTGCGATCTTGATCTGCAGCACTTCGGCGTTCACCAGGTACGCCGGCGTGACGCCGAAACGTCCGGACGCCACCTGCTTGATCTTCGATGCTTTCTCCGTGCCGTAGCGCGCTGGATCTTCGCCGCCTTCACCGGAATTGCTGCGCGCGCCGAGACGGTTCATGGCGATCGCCAACGCTTCGTGCGCTTCCGGCGAGAGCGCGCCCAACGACATGCCGGCCGAATCGAAGCGCTTCAGGATCGCTTCGACAGATTCGACTTCTTCCAGCGGAATCGGTTCGGCAGCGGGTTTCAAACCGAGCAGATCGCGCAGTGCAGACGGCGGGCGGTGATCGACGAAATCGGCATACTCACGATAATCACGTGGATTGCCGGTGCGCACCGCCTTTTGCAGCGTGGCGATCACATCCGGGTTGTACATGTGGTACTCGCCGCCGTGCACGTACTTGTACAGGCCGCCGGCGCGCAGCGATTGCGCCTGGTTCCAAGCTTCCGCCGCAAGCAGGCGCTGCTCGTGTTCCAGGTCGGCGAAGCTTGCACCCCCGATGCGCGAAGGCGTGCCGGGGAAGCACAGCTCCACCACTTCCGGTGCCAAGCCGACGATTTCGAACAACTGCGCACCGCGATAACCGGCCACGGTGGAGATGCCCATCTTCGACAGAATCTTCAGCAGACCCTTGCGAATGCCGCGACGATAACTGCGACCGATCTCCTGCCGATCACCTTCGATGTGCCCTTCGCGACCGAGCTCGAACAGGCTCTGATACGCCAGCCACGGATAGATTGCCGTGGCGCCGTAGCCGATCAGGCAGGCGAATTGATGCGGATCACGCGGCGTGGCCGTCTCCACCACGATATTGCAGTGGCAACGCAGACCTTCATCGATCAGATACGCATGCACTGCGCCGGTCGCCAGCAGCGAATGGATCGGCAGCAGGTCGTGCTGTGGGTAACGATCACTCAGGAAGATCAGCGCATTGCCATCGCGCACTGATTGCGCCACGTCGAGGCACAGGCGGCGCAGCGCGGCTTCCAATCCTTCTTCCGCCGCATACATCAGGTCGAAGCGCGGTGCGTTGGCGTATTGCGGCATCGCCAACAGCTGACGCAACTTGCGCTGCGAAAGAATCGGCGAGTTGATCAGAATCTGCTTGGCGTTCTCGGGCTTCAGATCGAACACGTTGCCTTCCGGCCCGATCTGCGTCACCAGCGACATCACCAGCTTTTCGCGCAGCGGATCGATCGGCGGATTGGTGACCTGCGCGAACGCCTGGCGGAAGCGATCGAACAACGGACGTACCTGACGCGACATCGCGGCGATCGGTGTGTCGTCGCCCATCGAACCGGTGGCTTCAGCTTCCAGTTCTGCGATCACCTTCAGCACGGTTTCGCGCTCTTCGCGCGACAGGCCATATAGCTTTTGGTAGCAGCGCAATTCATCCGCCGGCAGCGGTTCGGCCGCCAGAGAAGGATCGATCAGGTCGGATTCCAGATAGCTCACGCCCGCACGCAACCAGTCGCGATACGGCGCACGCTTGCGGTTGATGTCGTCGATGTCGGCATCGCGCAGCAGGCGGTGAGTCTGGAAATCGACAGCGATCATTTCACCGGGTGCGAGGCGGCCCTTAGCGATGACGCGCGAACTGGGCACGTCCCACAAGCCGGCTTCGGAAGCGACGATCAGATGGTTGTCGTCGGACAGTGACCAACGCGCCGGACGCAAGCCGTTGCGATCGAGCGTGCAGACGGCGTAGCGGCCATCACACATCACCAGTCCGGCCGGACCATCCCACGGCTCGCTGTGCAATGCGTAGTACTCGTAGAACGCGGCGAGATCTTCGTCGATGCCTTCGCGCGCGGCAAACGCCGGCGGCACCAGCACGCGTATGGCGGCGATCATGTCCAGCCCGCCGGCCAGCAGCAGTTCCAGCGCGTTGTCGAGGCTTTCCGAATCCGAGCCGCTTTGCCGCACGAACGGGCCGATGTCGGAGAGATCAACCCGCGGCGAACGCCAGACCTGTGCGCGTGTCTGCATCCAACGGCGGTTGGCGCGGATGGTATTGATCTCGCCGTTGTGCGCCAGCAACCGGAACGGCTGCGCCAGGCGCCACTGCGGCGTGGTGTTGGTGGAGAAGCGTTGATGGAACACCACTGCATCGGACGCCAGCGCTGGATGGCGCAGATCGTCGAAGACGTCGCGCAGATGTCCTGGCGCGGCCATCGCCTTGTAGCCGATCACCTGGGCGGACAGCGACACCACATAGAACTGCGGATCGTCGGCCAGTGCATGCTCAGCGCGACGGCGTGCGCGGAACAGCGCGCGCTCGAAGCTGGCGTCGTCCATGTCGTCCGCAGCATTGATAAAGATCTGCCGCACCAGCGGCTTGGCCGCGGCCGCGATCGGGCCGCAGGCTTCCGCATTCACCACCACGTCGCGCCAGCCCGCCACAAACAGGCGTTCTTCCGCCACATAGCGCTGCAGCGTCTTGGCGGCTTCGCTGTCGGCCGATTCCAGAAACACCAGACCTGCAGCGAAACGCTCACCCAGCGGGATGCCTGCTTGCACCGCCATGGCACGCAGCCAGGAGTGCGGGTGATGGATCAGCACGCCGCAACCGTCGCCGGTGACGCCGTCGGCATTCACGCCGCCGCGGTGGGAAAGTTTGGCGAGCGCCGTAAAAGCCGTATCGACCACCCATTTGCTGGCGCGGCCGTCGATCTGGGCGACCAGACCAAAGCCACAGCTATCGTGTTCAAAACTGGGGTCGTACAACCGCGGTGCCACCAACATGACTTGAATTCCCCTTACTTCTCCGGGCTCGCTAGGGCGCAAAAAGCCTGCCGCCTCGGGAGCGGCAAGCTGCATGCGAATAAGGCTTGCAACCCGACTTTAAGCACAACTTGTGCGTCGCGTCAAAGCCGGCTAGACGTCCAAATGAAAAACGATCGTTAGATGTACCAGCTCACGCTAACAGACCAATCCTGCGCGGATGTCCGCAAAGGCGCGCTGCGGCGGCGTTTGTGGCGTCTCGCGGGAACAGTCCAGCTCAGACATAATCTGCTGCATGCCGACATCTTCCCGTGCGTTCCGATCACTCGTTTTCACCCTCATCGCCGCTGCGATCGCCCTTTCCATCAGCTTTCCCTCCATCGCCGGAGCTGCGCAGGACAGTAAGGCTGAAGCCCAACAGGCCCAGACCAAGCAGCAACTGACAGACCTGCGCGCCAAGATGCAGACGCTGGCCAAGGAGCAGGCCGACACCGCTGCCAAGCGCGACAGCGTCAACGCCGAGCTGGCCAAGCAATCCGACGTAGTGGCCGCCGCCGCCAAGGCGGTGCGCGATACCGATGCGCAAATCGCGGCCAAGCAGCAGCAACTCGATCAGTTGCAAACGCAACGATCGGTGCTCAATCAGAACCTGAGCGGACAACGCGCGGCGATCGCCGACCTGTTGCGCGCCACTTACGCCGTCGGCCACGGCTCGGATATTCGCCTGCTGCTGGGCGACGAAGACATCGCGCGCATCGCCCGCTCGCTGGAATATTCCAAGTATTTCCAGCAGGACCGCCTGCAGAAGGTGCAGCAGCTGATGACGGAACTGGCCAAGCTGCAGGATCTGGAAAACCAGATCACCGCCGAGCAGCAGGCGCTGGAGGCCACCCGCACGCAGCGCCAGCAGCAGGCCGCCAGTCTGCAGCAGCAGCGCAAGCAACAGCAGCAGCTCGCCAGCCAGATCGACGCGCAGTACAAGAACCAGGCGCAGAAGCTGGCCGCGCTGAAGCAGAACGAGCAATCGCTCAACGACCTGCTGATGAAACTGCAGAAGGCCATCGACGACGCAGCCCGCGAAGCAGCGCGCAAGGCGCGCGCCAACCCCACCGTGCCGAGCGGCGAAACCGGCAAGGCCATGGCCAACATCCGCGGCAATCTGCCCTGGCCGGCGCCCGGCCCGGTGCACACATTCGGCAACGGTGTGGTGATCGGCGCGCCGCGCGGCGCCGACGTGCGCGCGGTGGCACGCGGACGCGTGGTGTATGCACACTTCATGCGCGGCTACGGGCAGCTGATCATCCTGAGCCACGGCAACGGCTGGCTGAGCATGTACGGCAACAACGAAACCCTGCTGCACGGCGTGGGCGATGATGTGGCCGCCGGCGAGGCGCTCGGCACCGCCATGCTCAGCACCGGCGACAACACCGGGGTGTATTTCGAGCTGCGGCAGAATGGCAAGCCGGTGGATCCGCGGACCTGGCTGAGCCAGAAACGCTGATGCCGACACGGTTTAGACAGGGGTGAAGCCATCCTGCAACGCTTAAGCGGTCAAGATCGGCGTATCCTTTTGGCTATTGAATTCCGATGGCCCCGGGCGGTCTCAGCCGGGCCATCCTCTTATTTTCTGTGGAGTTTGCCCCATGCGTTTCCCCCGCCCTTGCCTGCTCGCCTTGCTGCTGGCGACGCCCGTGCTGCACGCACAGGCGGCGCCCGATGCGGCGGCGGCCGACAATGATGCCGCCCCGGCGAAAGCGACGAGTAGCGCGGCGCCCGCGGAGCAGGTGAACATGGACGACGTGCGCAATTTCGCCCACGTCTACCAGATCATCCGCCAGGCCTATGTCGAGAAGGTCGATAGCAAAACCCTGATGAACGACGCGATCAAGGGCATGCTCGCCGGCCTCGACCCGCACAGCGCCTACCTGGACAAGGAAGGCCTGCAGGAACTCAACGAGGACACCACCGGCCAATACGGCGGCCTGGGCATCGAAGTGATGGAAGACAACGGCATGCTGAAGATCGTCTCACCGATCGACGACACGCCCGCCTCGCGCGCCGGCATCAAGCCGGGCGACGTGATCACCGCGATCGAGGGCAAGGTGGTCACGCCAGACAACATCGACAGCATGTTCGACGCACTGCGCGGCAACCCGGGCACCAAGATCACGCTGGGCATCCTGCACGAAAAATCAGACCAGCCCGTCAACATGACGCTCACCCGCGAGCGCATTTCCATGACCAGCGTGAAAGTGCGCGAGCTGGAGCCCGGCTACGCATACATCCGCATCAGTCAGTTCCAGGACGACACCGCCAGCGACCTGGAGAAAAAGCTGGGTACGTTGCTCCAGAAGAACGGTGCGCAAAAAGGCGCGATCCTGGATCTGCGCTCCAACCCGGGCGGCCTACTGACGGCGGCGGTGTCGGTGAGCGATGACTTCCTCGATTCGGGCATCATCGTCACGACACGCGGGCGCCTGCCGGATTCCAACCTCACCTTCTCCGCACACCCCGGTGATCTCTTGAACGGCGCGCCGATGGTGCTGCTGGCCGACAACGGCACCGCATCGGCGGCGGAGATCGTCTCCGGCGCGCTCAAGGACAACCATCGCGCGCTGATCGTCGGCCGCCGCACCTTCGGCAAGGGCGTGGTACAGACCGTGCTGCCGCTCGACGCCGATCACGCGGTGAAACTCACCACCGCGCGCTACTACACGCCGAACGGCACCTCGATCCAGGCCGAAGGCATCAAGCCAGACATCGCGCTGGCCGACCTTACTGTGGCCAAAGTAGACGATACGCAGAACCCGATCAGTTCCGAAGCTGACCTGCCGCATCACCTGGCGAACGAAGCGATCGCGAACAGCGATGGCATCAACAACGACGGCAGCGCGGAAAACGCGAAGCTGGCGACCAGCGATTACGCGCTGTCGCAGGCGTTGAACATTCTCAAGGGTCTGGCGCTGCGGAAGGATGGCGGGCAACCGACGGCTTCGGCGCATTGATTAAAGCCCCTCTCCCGAAAGGAGAGGGACTCACTCAGCAAAATCCCTTCGAATCAGAAGTCGAACAGCTTCTCCAACGTCAGATACAACCCGCGCCGCGGCGCATACTGCGGCGCGCCGACGCCGATGCCCGTGCCGCTGCGCAGTCGGTACGAGCGATCCAGCGCATTGATCAGCGCCAGCTGTGTATGCACCTTACCGAAGCTGTCGAAGTTGAAGTCGTGCGACACGTTGAAGTTGAGCTGGAAGTAGTACGGCAGCGAGAGGCCGTTGGGCACCAGACCTGCCTGGCGCAAGCCGCTGCCGAATAGGTAATCGGCGCCCACCTTGGTGCTGTCGGTGATGGCGTAGGTCACGCCACCCGATGAAGCCAGCTTCTGATCGTGGTCGAGGTGGATCCAGTTATTGGTGATATAGGCCAGCTCGTCCACGCCGAAGTTGTACTGGCCGGTGATCACGTCCTTGCCCATGGCGCGGCTGAATGCGGCATTGAAATACGCCGATACCGGGCCATGGTTGTAAGAAAGAGTGAGCTCGGTGCCGCGAACGCGGCCGTACTTGTAGTTAAACGTGGAGTACACCAGCGCGGTGCCGAACTGCCCCAGGTCCTGCAGACGCTCCACCTTGCGGTAGTAGGCATCCAGGCCCAGTGTCCAGTCCGAACCGATGTTCTGTTGAACACCCGCGTCGAAATAGTTGGAGCGCTCCGTCAGCGGCGTGTTGTTGCCGTAGTTCTTCACCGCATTGGTGGTGTTGGCGAACGCGTTGATGTTCTCGGAGGAGATCAACTCAGTCTGCGGCGGCGTGAAATAGCGCGAATAGCCAGCATGGAACGTCGTGCTGTCGGTCGCCTGCCACACCACGCCCACGCGCGGGCTCAGCTGGCTTTCCTCACGAAACGCCGTGTAGCGATCGCCACGCACGCCGTAGTTCAGCGTCCAGGCGTCGCTGATATCCCATTCGTCCTGCAAGTAGATCGCCGCCGTCTTGGCGAGAATGCGATCGCCGGTGAAGATGTTGAACGGCACTGTGCTGGCCTGGCTACCGTCCGGATTGGTCGGGAACACCAGCGAGTTGGTGCTCGTAGCGGCGCGATCGAATTCGTAATACACGCCATAGCGCAAGGTGTGATTGCTCGCCCACGGCGTAGCGAAGTCAGCTTGCAGCGTCGAAGCGCGGTCGGTCTGATTGATCTGGCCGGCCACGCCGTTGAACATCAGGTCGCCAATGTCATCGGGGTAGTACTGCAGTCCGCTGTAGCGCTGGCCCACCGATACTTGATAGGCGGTATCGCCGAACTTGCCCTGCAGCGCCAGCATGCCGAAGCGCGTCTGCTCGTTCTGGCGCTCGTTCAAGTTGGCGGAGTTGAAATCGGTCTGGTCCAGATAGCCGAAATTCGGCGTCTGGCTGGGATTGTTCGGAATCTGGAAGCGATTGTTGGTCACGCCGAACAGGAAGCTCAGGCGCGTGTCGTTGTTGATCAGGTAAGAGATATCACCGAAGCCTTTCACCTGGTTGGTGTGATCGTGGATCGGATCGCGGCTGCGCGTCGGATTCTCGATGCCGACGTTGTTCTCTATGTAATTGCCGGTGAAGAAGTAGCTCCAGTTGCCGCTATGGCCCCAGATCGACGCATACGGATTGACGGAGCCGAACGATCCACCGGTGATGCCCACCACGCCGCCATTGCCGAGATCCGCGCCACTCTTGGTGGTGACATCTACTACCGCCGCCGTGCGCTCGCCGTATTGCGCCGGTAAGGCGCCGTCCAGCAGTTTCACCGTTTGGATCATGCGCGGATCCAGGGTCTGGCCGAAACCCGCGATTGACTCCGGCAGCATGACGCCATTGATGCGGTACTGCAGGTTGGCGTGATCGCCGCGCACGTGCAGCTGACCGTAGGAATCCTGCACCACGCCAGGCGCCTGCAGCAGCACTTGGTTGAGCGGCGTGGAGGCACCCAGCGGCAGCGCCTGGATGTCCTGCGCACTGATGACGTACTGGCTGCTGCCCGTATCTGGCGACAAGTTGTTGCGCGCTACATCCAGCGCGGCGGAAACGTTGACCGTACCAAGCTGCTTCGCCTTGGTAGCCCGGCGGTTGCGCGAGCCCTGGTCAATGGTGTCGCCCTGAGTATCGTCACCGGGTGGTTGTTGTGTGGCGGTGTTCGAAGAACTGCTGGCGGCGGCAGGCACCTGATCGCCGCCGGGCGCGGCCGTGGCGGCGACGGCGTATAGCGCAAGGCTGAGACCAAGGGCAAGCGGAGACATTTTCATGCAGGGGAATCCAGGGCGGAGTTGAACGAAAGAACAGTCCGCAATGTTATAACATTTCCCTTACACCCTAGTGCCCGTCCCAGAAGTCATGCCCGGCCCCCCAGGTGGTTCATGCCGCCCTCATCAGCGCTGCACATGGCCGGACTATGATCCCGGGTCTGTTGTTTCCTCACGTTGTTTTCCCTAGGGAGCACGGCATGACCGAGCCCAACGACACGCAAGCCACCCCCGGCCTTCCGGCTGTGATCACACAGGACGAGGCCAGCAGCCGGGTGACGCGAGCCATCCTGGATTTCATCAGCCAGGTCCCCGACAGCAAGTTGCACAGCCATTCCGACCCAGAAGCCGAGGCGCGCCGTCTGGCCAACCGCGCCGCTCAGCGCGCCGCGCTGACCGCCGGCACGCTCGCCCTGCCGCCCGGCCCGCTTGGGTGGCTCACCATCCTGCCGGAGCTGATCTCGATCTGGAAAATCCAGGCGCAACTGGTCAGCGACATCGCCGCTGCGTACGGCAAGCACGCAGAACTCGGCCGCGAACAAATGCTGTGGTGCCTGTTCCGCCACACGTCCGCACAAGCGTTCCGCGACCTGGTAGTGCGGCTGGGCGATCGCCTGATCTTCCGCCGCGTGTCCTATGGCGTGATCGAACGCATCGCCAAGCAGATCGGCGTGAAAGTGACGCAGCGCGCGCTGGGCGAAGGGCTTTCGCGTTGGATGCCGATAATTGGCGCAATCGGCGTCGGCGGTTATGCCTATTACGACACGCGACAAGTGGCCGCGACGACGATTGCGATGCTGAAGAGCGACATCGGCATGGCCGATGGGGACGATGCAGCCGCGGACGTGACACAGGAAGTGCAGGCGACGCGTTTGCATTAGGACGGCGCAAGGCAACGCGATAAAGTTCAGCTGTTTCCTCACCGTTATTCCGGCGTAGGCCGGAATGACGGTGAGGCATGATTCCGCGTTACTGCAGGGGCCTCACATGGATTCGTCCAAACCGCAGCATCCGGTCGTACTGATCACCGGCGGTGCCAAGCGCGTCGGCGGCGTGATCGCGCGCACGCTGCATGCCGCCGGCTACGATCTCGCGCTGCACTGCCGCCGTTCGATGACCGAGGCGGATGCTCTGGCTGCCGAACTTTCCGCACAACGCGCCGATAGCGTGCTCGTGCTGCAGGCTGACCTTGCCGATCTGCACGCACTGCCGGAACTGCTCGACACCACGCTGGCGCGTTATGGCCGCCTCGATGCACTGGTCAACAATGCCTCCGCGTTCTACCCCACGCCGCTGGAAACCGCCACGATCACACAATGGAATGAGTTGTTCGCTTCCAACGCGCAAGCGCCATTCTTTCTCGCGCAAGCTGCGCTACCCGCTTTGCGTACAACGCGTGGCGCGATCGTGAACCTGGTGGACATCTACGCGGAACGCGCGCTGGCGCAACATCCCATCTATGTGATGGCGAAAGCAGCGCTCGCCGCCATGACGCGCTGCTTGGCGCTGGATATCGGCCCTGACGTGCGCGTCAACGGCGTCGCACCTGGCGCGGTGATGTGGCCGAGCGACGGCAAGCCCTACGCCGAACAAGAAACCATGCTTGCACGCACGCCACTCCAGCGCAGCGGCACGCCAGAAGACGTCGCCAGCGCGGTGCTTTGGTTATTGCGCGACGCACCCTTCGTAACCGGCCAGATCATCCGCGTGGACGGCGGGCGCAGCGTGACGATCTGAACTTACAGCGGCTCGAGTTTCAGAGGTTCGCGTTCGACGGGAAACGCCGCCCATAGTTCCGCCATGGTGCTTCCGCTGACGGGATGACGCACATCGGGTGCGATGTCGGCAAGCGGCTTCAGCACGAAGGCATGCTTCAGTTCCTTGCGCGGAATATCCAGATGCCCCGGCCCCTGCGTCACCAGGTCGTCGTACAGCACGATGTCCAGATCGAGCGTGCGATCGGCATAACGCGGCACGTCGCGGCGACGCCCGTGGTGATCTTCCAGCGCATGCAGCCAATCGTTGAGCGCGTTGGGGTCGAGGTCCGTATCAAGACCCACCGCAAGATTGACGAAGTCGGCGCCATCAAAACCCACTGCCGCGCTGCGGTACGCCGGCGACACGTTGATGTGGCCGAAACGCGCGCGCAATTCGTCCAGCGCGGCGCGCAGGTAGTGATGCGGTTCCTGGTTGGAACCCAGGCTTAGGTAGACGCGAGCCATGTCTAGGAACGTTTGCCGCGCTCGATGCACACGCCCACGGCTTTCGCGCCGCGCACCGCACCAGGCTTGGAAAGCTTCAGCCGCACCCACGCCACGCCGAATTCGACGCGGATGATTGCAACGCAGCGCTCGGCCAACGTTTCCACCAGGCCGAAACTGGATTCGCTCACATACGCGATCAGCCGCTTGGACACGTCCTTGTAATTGAGCGTGTCAGCGATGTCGTCGCTGGCGGCGGGTACGGTATTGTCGAACGCCATCTCGATGTCGAACGACAAGGTCTGGCGCACGCGCCGCTCCCAGTCGTAGATGCCGATGACAGTGTCGATGCGCAAATCTTCGATGAAAACGATATCCATGCGTGCAAGCGTCGCGGATGCGGGCGATACGATCAAGCGGCGGGTGGCAGGGTCTGCAGGTCCCAGCGCGGAAACACCTGCACGGATTCGTCCTGATGCTGCCCATGCGCCAACCGGATGGCGCCGGCCAGCGCGATCATCGCGCCGTTGTCGGTGCAGAACTGCAGACGCGGGAAATAGGTCTTGAAACCGTCCTTGGCGCCCGCGGCAGCCAGCTCTTCGCGCAAACGACGATTGGCGCCCACGCCACCGGCGATCACCAGCCGTTTCACGCCAGTTTGGGCCAGCGTGCGACGGCATTTGATCAGCAATGTATCGACGATCGCTTCCTCGAACGCGCGTGCGATATCGGCACGGGTCTGTTCGCTTTGATCGGACTGCTGCCAGGCCAGCAGCACCTGCGTCTTGAGGCCCGAGAAACTGAAATCCAGCCCGGGGCGATCCGTCATCGGACGCGAAAAACGGAACGCACCCGGCCGACCCTGGCCTGCCAACGCCGCCAACGCCGGGCCACCCGGGTACGGCAGGCCCATCAGCTTGGCGGTCTTGTCGAAGGCCTCGCCGGCGGCATCGTCCAACGTGTCGCCCAGGATGCGGTAATGACCGATGGACTGCACCTCCACCAGCATCGAATGGCCGCCGGACACCAGCAAGGCCAAGAAGGGCGGCTCGGGCGGATCGTCTTCCAGCAAGGGGGCTAGCAGGTGCCCTTCCATATGATGCACACCGATCGCCGGCACACCCAGCGCCCAGGCCATGGCGCGGCCGGTGGCGGCGCCCACCAGCAAGGCGCCCACCAGGCCGGGACCCGCCGTGTAGGCCACCCCGCCGAGGTCAGCCGGGGTCAAACCCGCTTCCTTCAAGGCTTCGCGCACCAAGGGCAATAGCTTGCGCACGTGGTCGCGGCTGGCCAGTTCCGGCACCACGCCGCCGTAATCCGCATGTAGCTTCACCTGGGTGTACAGGGCATGCGCCAGCAGCCCCTGCCCCGGCGCCTTGGGCTCCCAACGCAACAGGGCGACGCCGGTTTCGTCGCAGGAGGTCTCGATGCCCAGCACAGGGCGGGGAACGGGGGACGGGGGACGGGGAACGTTGGACATCTCGAAATGCGCTGGCTTTAATATATAGACGCTCATTCTTGCCTATATTGCGGTTAGAGCGGCATCTTTCATGTTCCCCGCTCCCTGTTTCCCGCTCTCCGCTCTTTGAATTTTTCACGTCACTCGGCGTATACTTTGCGGCTCGCCGCAGTCTTGTGGCCATTTCCACCATCCGGAGTTTCCATGCCCAGCGTAAAAGTCCGCGAGAACGAGCCGTTCGAACTCGCCCTGCGTCGCTTCAAGCGCACCTGCGAAAAGGCCGGCATCCTCGCCGAGACCCGTAAGCGTGAGTTCTATGAAAAGCCGACCCAGGAACGCAAGCGCAAGCGCGCCGCTGCCGTTAAGCGCCATCTGCGCCGCCTGTCGCGCGACGTTTCGCGCAAGACCCGTCTGTACTGAGCGCTCCCGCCTCGGCGGGGCTTGAGAGTTCTGGCGCGTTCCGCGCCGCACTCGTCCAGCGTTTGTAGTCGGCGCGTCCATTCGCAGCCGCTGTCAGCAAGGCACTTGCACTGGCCGACGTTGCCCCGCAACGTCGGCTTTGTGCTTTCCGAAGGAGTGGTTCCATGCCATTGAAACAACAGCTTACCGAAGACATGAAGGCCGCCATGCGCGCTGGCGACAAACAGCGCCTCGGCGTGATCCGCCTGATCCTGGCCGCAGTCAAGCAGCGCGAAGTGGATGAGCGGATCGAACTGGACGACACCCAGACCATCGCGGTGCTGGAGAAGATGCTCAAGCAGCGCAAGGATTCGATCAGCCAGTATGCCGCCGCCAACCGCGAGGATCTGGCCGACGTGGAGCGCGCCGAGATGACGGTGATCGAGGGCTACCTGCCCGCCAAGCTCAGCGAAGCCGAAATCGACGCGTTGATCGAAGCGGCCATCACCGAGACCGGCGCGACCAGTGCACGCGACATGGGTAAGGTAGTCGCCGCAGTGAAGACCAAGGCCGCCGGTCGCGCCGACATGGGCCAAGTGTCCGCCCGCATCAAGGCCCGCCTGGGTTGATGCCCGCCCACGGCAACGCCCGGATGGCGCTGCCTTCACGCCCGCCGCGTTTAGATGCTTCCACGCAACACATAGCGTAGGGGAAAGACGCATGCTCAAGTGGGCCATCATCTTCGCGATCATCTCCCTGGTTGCCGGCTGGCTGGGCTTCGGCACGCTGTCCGGCGCAGCCGCCGCCATTGCCAAGGTGTTGTTCGCGATCTTCGTAATCATCTTCCTGATTGCCTTGCTGGCAGTGATCGGCGTGATCCACATGGCGACGTGATTCGCATTCCTCAGCGATAGCGATCTCACCGCAGGGTCCGGCTAGACTAGCCGGACTATGCGCGGTCGCATCCCCGATAGCTTCATCGACGAACTGCTCGCCCGCGTCGACATCGTCGACGTGATCGAGCGGCGCGTGCCGTTGAAGAAAGCCGGACGCGAATGGACCGCCTGCTGCCCGTTCCACAACGAGCGCACGCCCTCGTTCTACGTAACTCCCGCCAAGCAGTTCTTCCATTGCTTCGGCTGCGGCGCGCACGGCAGTGCGATCAAATTTCTGATGGACTATGAGCGGCTGGAATTTCCGGACGCGGTGGAAGAACTGGCGCAATCCGTCGGGCTGAAAGTGCCCTACGAAGGCGCACGCGACAATGCGCCACGCGAAGACAAGACCGATCTCTACGCCGTACTCGACGCCGCCGCACGCTGGTACGAAGGCGAGTTGAAGAAAAGCGACGAAGCCGCGGCCTACTGCCAGAAGCGCGGCCTGGATGCGGACACCATGGCGCGCTTCCGCATCGGCTGGGCGCCGGCCGGTTTCGACGGCGTGATCCGCAGTCTCGGCACCAACGAAAAGCGCATGCAACTGCTGACCGAAGCGGGCATGGTCGCCAGCAATGAGCGCGGCAGCAAATACGACCGCTTCCGCGAACGGTTGATGTTTCCGATCCTGGATCGTCG
The DNA here is from genome assembly GCF_044904605.1 of Dyella humi. Classification (NCBI taxonomy): domain Bacteria; kingdom Pseudomonadati; phylum Pseudomonadota; class Gammaproteobacteria; order Lysobacterales; family Rhodanobacteraceae; genus Dyella; species Dyella humi. Next base: position 1,926,685 of record NZ_JADIKI010000023.1, on the reverse strand, counting down.
TGGGCGCGTCATCGCGTTCGGCGGCCGTGTACTGAAATCGGAGCAAGGCCCGAAATACCTCAACTCACCCGAAACGCCGCTGTTCCACAAAGGTCGCGAGCTGTTCGCGCTATGGCAGGTCAAGCAGGCCAACAGCAACCTCGCGCGCATCGTGGTGGTGGAAGGCTACATGGACGTGATCGCGCTGCATCAGGCGGGCCTGCCGATTGCAGTGGCGACATTGGGCACCGCCACCACGCCCGAACACACCGAAGTGCTGTTCCGCGCCGCGCCAGATGTAGTGTTCTGCTTCGATGGCGATCGCGCCGGCCGCGCCGCCGCGTGGAAAGCACTGGAATCGGCCCTGCCGCGCTTGCGCGATGGGCGCCAGGCGTATTTTCTGTTTCTGCCGGACGGCGAAGATCCGGACACGCTGGTACGCAAGGAAGGCAAAGAAGGTTTCGAGAAGCGTCTGCGCGAAGCCACGCCGCTGTCCGAATATTTCTTCAACGAACTTTCGCACGAGGTAGATCTGGGCAGCCTCGACGGGCGCGCACGCCTAGCCGAGCGCGCACGCCCATTGATCGCGCGCCTGCCGGATGGCGCCTTTCGCGACTTGATGGCGCAGGAGCTGGAAAAACGCACCGGCGCACGCGCGGTGCTGGAAGCCGATCCGGCAGCGCGACGCCCTGTGCAACGTCCGGTCGCGGTGCAGCGTTCGCTGGTGCGCAGCGCCATCGGCCTGCTGCTGGCGCAACCCGGGGTTGCCGATGAAGTGGAGCGCCCCTACGGCTTTCTGCGCCTGGACAAACCGGGCGTGGATCTGCTCGCCGAACTGATCGATACCGCACGCGCCCGACCCGGCATCAACGCGGCAATGCTAGTGGAGCATTTCACCGGGCGGCCCGAATACGCCGCCTTGCAAAAGCTGACGGTTGCTACGACCGTCGGCGAGCCGGAAATCCAGCGCATCGAATTCTTCGACGCATTGGCACGCATGGAGAAGCAGGCCATTGACCAGCGCCGCGATGCGCTGGTCGCCAAGAATCGCGAAGGCACGCTGAGCTCTGCTGAAAAGGCCGAGCTGCGCGAATTGCTTGCCGCGCGCGCGCCGACGCCCACGGCCGCATCATGACCCGCTTTTCGACAACAAGGAACGTCGATGGATTTGCTTGAACGCCTGATCACTTTCTTCGCCGAACACGGTTATGTAGCCGTGTTCATGGCGCTGCTGCTGTGCGGCGCCGGCCTGCCGCTGCCGGAGGACATCACCCTGGTCGCCGGCGGCGTGATCGCGGGCCTGGGCTACGCCGACGTACACACCATGGCCGCCGTCACCATGGTAGGCGTACTGGCCGGTGATGCAGGCATGTTTCTGCTCGGCCATCACTACGGCGTACACATGCTGCAGTGGAAACCCATCTCCTTGCTGATGCCGCCGCGCCGCTACGCGAAGATGCAGGACAAGTTCGCGCGCTTCGGCAACCGGCTTATGTTCTTCGCGCGCTTTCTGCCCGGCATGCGCACAGCGGTGTACATCACCGCGGGCGCCACACATCGCGTGAGCTTCTGGCGCTTTTTGCTGCTTGATGGCATGGCCGCGTTGGTGAGCGTGCCGTTCTGGGTGTATCTGGGCTACTTCGGCGCCAACCGGCGCGAATGGCTCGGCATGTGGATACAGCGCGGGCAGAACAGTCTGTGGCTGATCGGCGGCGTCGTATTGCTGGTGTTACTGGTGCTGTGGTGGCGTAGGAAGCGGCAATCAGCGTAATCCTCATGGCCGTCATTCCCGCGAAAGCGGGAATCCATGTTGCTCTAAAGCTCAAAGCGAAGATGGATTCCCGCTTTCGCGGGAATGACGGCCATGCAGATCATCTATCTCAGTGAACTGACGCTGCCTGATTGCGCAGAAAACTGCTTGTGCAGATCATCACTCAGCATTTGCATGCTCTGCTGACTCACCTGGATCAAACCGTTCACCGGCGAATCCAGATCCGCAATCAAGCTCATGGCAATCGCCACCGTCAGCACGGGGATGAACGTGGCCAGGGCTGCGCGATGGCGTTGGCCGTAACCGATGATCACCGAGGTCAGAATCGCCAGCACCGCCATCAATGCCCAGATATCCTGCGGCACGCGATTGCGTCGCGCAGCCACGCGCTTGGCATCGAGATCGATCACGTCGTTCAACGCCGATACGTACAACCCCATGATGGGTGTCGGTGACTGCTGCGCGGCGGCCGTCGCCTGGTTCCACAATTCGTTCTGGATCTGCCTGGCGCGCTTTACCTCGGAACTGTTTTCGTCGATATCGGACATTGTGCCGAAGACAGCCAGGCGCGCATCGACATAATCGCGAAACAGCCCGGGCGCGGCGCTACGTATTGGTTCGGCCTGCATGGCGGCGCGCAGGTAGGCGGTACCGATGGCATTGGACTCCTCCAGCACCAAGTCCTTGCGCTGGTCGAAGCGCGAAAGGGCCATGCTGAGGGTGAAACCGATCAGCAGACTCAGCAATATCGCGAGTTGATTGCGCGTTTGGTGAACCTCCTTTTCCCAATCTTCCTCATCGCGACGCTTGGCGAATGCGCGCAGGCGATAACCCAGTTCATGGGCCAGCAACAGCACAAGCGTAACGAGTACAAACAATTCAACCGGATGGTTCAGCAGGTACATCAGCGCACTCCTTTTGCAGATGCATTTACGTTTGTGGCGTGACGAGCATGACTAAGCCTCATGCTCGTCATGACAGCAAGGCCATTACATGCCGCCCACCATGGCCACATCATGCCGATTCCACCAACCACCGCCCAGTGCCTGGAACAGCGCTACCGTATCGGCGTAACGTGCCGCGCGCGCCTGGATCAGGCTGAGCTGGGCCTGCCGGTACGTGACCTCGGCGTTGAGCAGCGCCACCATGCTGATATCGCCCAGCGCATATTGCTTCTGCGCGATGGCATAGCTGCGCGCTGCCGCCTGCTCGGCACGTGCGGAAGCTGCCATAGTCTCGGCATCGGACTGCAAGGCGTGCAAGGTGTCGGCCACGTTCTGCAGCGCCGACAGCACTGTGCTGCGATATTGCTCGGCCGCCTGACGGTAGGCCGCTTCGGCCGCACGCTGCTTGTGCTTGAGCGTGCCGCCGTCGAACAGCGGTGCGCTAATGGCGGTGCCGATGTTCCAGAAGCCGGTACCCGATCCGAACAGTGTGTGCATCTGATCCGTGGCGCTGCCCCAATTGGCCGTGATGTTGATGTTGGGCAAACGCGCGGCAAACGCCACGCCTACCTGTGCGCACGCGGCGTGCAACTGCGCATCGGCCATGCGCACATCCGGGCGCTGCTCCACCAGTCTCGCAGGCAGCGTCAGCGGCAGGTCTTGCGGTAGTTGCACGCTGTCCAGACTGAAATGGGCGCTGACATCCTGGTCAGGCGTGCGGCCAGTAAGTACCGCGAGCACGTCGCGCTGTTGCGCCAACTGTTTGCGCAAGGGCGGCAGCCCTGCCCGCGTCTGCTCCAGTGTGGCCTCCTGCGCGGCAACGTCGTTTTCTGAAGCGTCCCCCAAGCCCAATTGCTTTTTGCTGGTTTCCAGAATTTTCGACTGACTGTCGATCATGTCCTCCGTGGCGGCAATCTGCGCGCGCATCGAAGCTTCCTGTACGGCCGCGTTGACAAGATTGGACGTCAGCGTGAGATAGGTCGCTTCCAACTGGAACCGCTGTGCATCAGCTTGCGCCGCCAGTGATTCCACCGCACGGCGATTAGCACCCCATATGTCAGGTGTATAGGAAACGCTGACCTGCGCGGTGGTCAGATCATAGAACGAGGCACCCGACGAGGCCGGGCTGGCGAGCGTACCGGCGATTTTCTGCCGCGTGGGATCGACGCTGGCATCCACGGTTGGCCAATAGAAACCGCGCTGCGCGTAGACGTTTTCCCACGCCGATTTCAACGCGGCCTGCGCCGCGGCGGCATCGGGATTGTTCTTCAGCGCATCGTCAATCAAGCCGTTCAATGGCTGGGAATGGAACAGCGTCCACCACTCGCCAGGAATATCCATCTCCGGTACGAAGCGTTGTGCCTGACCGTCCGCACCCGGTGCGGATGCGGTGGCCGACAATGTCCCCTCTTCCATATACCCCTGCGCAGAGGGCGCAGCAGGCCGATGGTAATCCGGCCCAACCGCGCAAGCGCTAAGCGCGAGGCTTACGCCCAGCGCAAGCACATGGACACGCAATTTGAGAATGTGATTTGTCACGATCATGATCACAGCTCCACCTCAGACGGCGGATGTCCCCAGCGCTTGCGGATGAAAGTCTCCAATCCGAAGTAAAGGCTGGGCAGAATGTACAGCGTAAGCAAGGTGGCGATCGGCAGGCCACCCACCACCACGGTAGCGAGCCCGCGCTGCACGTCCGTGCCAATGCCCGTCGCCAGCGCCGCCGGGAGCATGCCGATGCTCGCCACGGTGGCGGTCATCAGCACGGGGCGAAAGCGTTCGGTCGCACCCACCAGTACAGCTTCGTTGAGCGACAAGCCTTCTTTGCGCACACGATTGATGTTCGACACCATGATGATGCCGTTCTGCACCGCCACACCGAACAGCGCGATAAAACCGACGGCCGTGGCGATGTTCAGCGTTTCACCGCGCAGATGCAGCGCCAACAGTCCGCCTACAGTCGCCAGCGGCACGACGCCCAGCACCAGCACGGCCTGATGGAACTTGCCGAACTCCGCAAACAGCAGCACCGCCATGATCGCGAGCACCATACCCATTACTACGGTCAGACGTGCCTCGGCACGCTGCTCGTTCTGGAAATTGCCCGCCCATTCGAGCTGGTATTTCTGCTGATCGAAATGCACCTTGGCATTGATCTGCGCTTGCGAATCGGCAAGGTATTCGGAAAGCGCACGATCGCGGTTGTCGATGCGGATGGTCAACTCGCGCTGGCCATGTTCGTGCGCGATCGTGCTTTCACCCATCGTCAGCTTGATGTCCGCCACCTGCTTGAGCGGCACCTGTGCACCGCTGGCGGAGGTCAACGGCAGCTCCCCGACCGCTTGCAGACTGTTGGTGACATCGTTGGATGCACGCGCGGTCACGTTGTAGATGCGATCGGCCACGTACACCTGGGTGATCGGCGCGCCGCCGATGGTCGTCTGGATCAGATTGGTGATGTCGCTGACGTTGATGCCGTAACGCGCTGCTGCATCGCGGTTCGCAGTGATCGACAATTGCGGAATCGGCGGCTCCTGAAAGATCGAAGCATCGGCCGTGCCGCGTACACCTTTCAGCACATCCACGATCTGATTGCCGACGCGACGCATATCGTTTAGATCGTCGCCATAGATGCGCAGCACCAGCGGACTATGTGCGCCGCCGATCATGTCATTCTCACCGTCGATGATCGGCTGACTGATGCCTACCGAGATGCCCGGTATCTGTTGCATGCGTGCGTTGAACTTGCGCAGGAATTCCTGCTTGGTCTCGCCATGCGCCCAGGTGTTGTAAGGCTTCAGACCCACACCGGATTCGACATGTGAGGGCGTCCACGGATCGGTGCCGGTATCGTTGCGGCCCAATTGGGTAACGATATAGGAGACCTCCGGAAACTCGCGCACTGCCTTGCGTAACTCGCCTGTCATCGCGCTGGCCTGATCCAGCGACAAACCGGTCGGCATCTGCACCTGCAGCCACAGTGCACCTTCATCCAGATCGGGCAGAAACTCGCGGCCAATGGTCGCGCCAAGCATTAGCACGCCGCAGAACGCCACACCTGCAATCGAATAGGCAATGGGCAGCCGATGCAACAACTTGCCGAGGCTGTATGTAAAGGCAGCCTGCAGGCGTTCCAGCGGCTTGTTGTGGAACAGCTTGCGCGGTTTGCGCAAGGCGAGATAGGCCAGCGCCGGCGTTAATGTCACCGTGCACAACAAGGCTGCCAATAAAGCGTAGCCGACGGTGAAGGCCATCGGCCTGAACAGTTTGCCTTCCGCATGCTCGAACGCGAACAGCGGCAGATAAGCCGTGATGATGATCAACGTGGCGAAGAAGATCGAGCGACCGACATGCCCGGTGACCAGCATCACGTCGTCTTCGGTCAGCACTTCGGTGGGCTTCTCCTCACGACGCCGCAAAATAGCTTCCGTCACTACGATGGCGCCGTCCACGATTACGCCGAAGTCGATTGCGCCGAGCGAAAACAAATTCGCCGACATATGCGTGAACTGCATCAGGATAAACACTGTCACCAGCGACATCGGAATCGCCACGGCGGCGACCAACGCGGAACGCGGGCTGCCCAGAAACAGGATCAGCACGATACACACCAAGCCGATGCCTTCCATCACGGTGTGGAAGACTTTTTCCTTGGTAGCGTTTACCAGATCGTCGCGATCGATATACGGCACGATCTGTACGTCCTGCGAAGCGAGCTGCTTGTTCAGCTCCGCCACTTTCGCGTGAATGCCGTCGAGCACGAGTGAGGGGTTCTCGTACTTGAGCAGGTCGACGATGCCTTCGATGGTGTCGGGATTGTTGTCCTTGCCGAGAATGCCTTCGCGTACCTGATGGCCGTAGCGCAGCTTGCCGAGTTCTCGCACCAATACGGGCACGCCGTTGTTCTGCGTGACGACAATGTCACCAAGATCCTTCAGCGAATGCACCATGCCGACGCCACGTACGATGTACGACTGCTCGCCGCGCGTGATGCGTCCGCCGCCGGCATTGGAGGTGTTGTTGGAAATCGCCGCCGTCACCTGATTGACGCTGACACCGTAATGCAGCAGTTGTGCCGGATCGAGTTCCAGTTGGAACTCCTTGGTGAAGCCGCCGAAAATATCGACATTGATCACGCCAGGCACCTGCTGCAGGGCCGGGATCACGATCCAGCGCTGGATCTCCGACAGCTGCATCAGGTTCTTGGTCTTGGATTCGAGCGTGTAGCGATAGATCTCGCCGGCCGGACCGGTCACCGGATCGAGCCCCGGCGTGACGCCCGCAGGCAGTGTGACCTGGCCCAGAGCATTCTGGACGCGCTGCCGCACCCAGTAATCGTCGGAGCCATCCTTGAACACCATGGTGATCAGCGACAAGCCGAAGGTGCTGCTCGAACGCATGTTCACCAGGTTCTGCGTGGTGGCCAGCTGACGTTCCAGCGGAATGGTGATCTGTTGTTCGATTTCCTCTGCCGCAAGACCCGGCACCTGCGTGGTGACCTGCGCGGTGACGTCGCTCAGTTCCGGATACGCCTCGATTGCCAGCTGGGTCCACGAGTAGTAGCCAAAACAGATGACGAGTAACGTCACCACGATAAACAACATGCGCTTCTCAAAGCAGAAGCGGAAGAGCTGGTTAATCATTGAGCAGCACTCCGCCTCGGACGATCACACGATCGCCCGCCTTCACGCCCTTGAGCACGCGCGTGTCGCCGGTTTCGTCGTAGCTCAAATCCACGGTGCGGCGCTCGAACGTCCACGGCGCTACTTCGACGAACACGCTGGTGTTGTCGTTGTTCATCAGCAGGGCCGATTCCGGCACGAATATCTCTGCGGGTTGCGGAATGTCGATGCTGACGTTGGCGTACATGTTGGGCTTGAGCTTGGCGTCCGCGTTGGCGAATACCGCACGCACCAGATCGCGGCGCGTATCGGATTGCAGCAGCGGATTGACGAAACTCACCGTGCCGTGGAATACCTCGTTCGGATAGGCCGACAGCACCGCATTGACCTTGTCGCCCTTGGCGATTTGGCCGACGTCACTCTCCGGCACGTTGGCAGTGATCCATACCGAATCGAGATTCGAGATGGTCATCATCGCCGCGGTGGCGTCGTTGACGTACATGCCGGGCGACACTGACAACGCAGTGATATAGCCGCTGGTCGGCGCCGCCACTTGCATTGGTCGCTGTGCCGCAGACCCCTGCATACCGCCGACGGCGGTGAGGCGCGTCTGCGCACGATTGAATTCCGCCAACGCTTGGTTGTAGCCGCTCTGCGCCGATTCCAGATCCTTGGTGGCATTACCGCCAGCGGCTTTGACACCACGCGCACGATCCAGTGTCTTCTTCGCAAGATCCAGGGCGTCGCGCGCTTTGTCGACGTCAGCGTAGGCTTGTGCGAGATCGCCCGAATCGATAACTGCCAGCAACTGGCCGCGCGTGACGTGATCGCCCAATCCGACTTTCAGTTCCATCACTTTGCCGGTGAGCGGCGGAAGCACATTGGCCGTCCGCGTGGGATCAGCTTCCACATTCGCCGGAAAGACTATCGCGTGAGGCACCTGTCGCATCTCGACCGGCTGCACGATCAGCTCTTTGCGCAGTGGCGAGCCGTCCGGGACTTTGATTTGGTCATGCTCGACGGTAAACGCCGGCGGCGCTTCAGCCGCTTCGTTTCCGCCCCGCGAGCAGGCAGCCAGACTCAGCGCCACGGCCATGGCAGCCGCCAGTCGCCATCCTTGTTTATTCATCTGGTAAAGCATTGGTGTTCCCCATCGTTGCTGCGCTATGGCGCTACCCCGTGACCACGAGGCCATAACGTTGTTGCAATACGGTGAAAGGAGCAGGGCAATGTGTTGCACATGCCTTGCATACCCGGACCGCGGTTGGGCTGCCCCTGACCGCCACCGGATTGATGGCGGCAGTCAGCGGGCCCGGCTAATAGTGGGAGGTTCCGCTTGCGTATGACTGTCCAAGTTCAGGCTTTTCCTTCTGCGATGGCGTGATTATTAGGCGGTTGAATCAGCCTGCCCTGCAGCAGGCCGGCGCGTTCCAATGGCAGATAGGCAATCGCCGCCAGGTGTGAATGAATGCGGCGTAGATCGCGCAGGATGCGCAGGTACACGTCGCCACCGCCGCCGTCGCGCTGCTGGCGCAGGTCGCGCACGTGCCGGTCGGAGGCGTCGTTTTCCAGGCGCCACAGCAATTCCTTGCGTTCCATCAAATGCTGCGCGGAACGAAGATCGCCACGCATGAATACCGCGATGGCCAACCGCAAGCTCTCCATCACCTGCGCGTGCATGGCTGCAAGATCCTGGATGTCGTCCGCCGAGAAATCCTGTCCGCGTTGCGCTTTCTTGGTGACGAACTCCATCAGGTTGTTGGCGGTGATGTCGCCGATGTGTTCGATGTTGATCACGAACGCATGGATCTCCTGGCTGCGTTCGCCGTCCTCCTCGTTCAGCGCCTCGCCGACGAGATCGGCCAGGTATTGGCGGATGGCGACGCCAAGACGATCCAGATACGGATCCATCTTGCTGATCGCTGCGGCGCGCGCGGTGTCGTCCTTGCCGAAGGTCTCGACTAGACCCTTCAGCATCCCTTCCACCATGTCGGCCATGCGCATGGATTCGCGCGTGGCATTCACCAACGCCACGCTGGCGCTTTCCAACGCGGCTTCTTCCAGATACAGCGGCACGCCCGGATCGGCCGGACGCGGTGGCTCCGGCAGCAGACGCACCAGCAACTGCGCGAGCTTGTTCACCGGCAGCAGGAAGATCAGCGCCAGCGCAAGATTGAACGCCGTGTGAAAATTCACCGCGATACGCTCCGGCGAATCGCCCAGCGGCGCGAGCCAATGCGCCAGCAGGTGCAGCAGCGGCAGGCAGACCACGCAACCGAACGCGCGCACCAGCAGGTTGCCCAGTGGCAGGCGACGCGCCATCGGCGTATGCGCTTCAAGCAAGGCCGGCAAGGTGCTGCCGAGATTGGCGCCAAGCACGAGCGCGATCGCGCCCGGCGCGTCGACCACGCCACCGGTGGCGAGTGACACAATCAACAGCACCACCGCTACGCTGGAATGGCACATCCAGGTCAGCGCGGCAGCGAGCAGCATGGCCATGACCGGCTCGTCGGCCAGCGCCTGCATGCCGGCCTTGAGCAACTGCGCGTTCTCCATCGGCGCCATGGTCAGCACCAGCAGATGCAGCGCCAGCAACATCAGGCCCAGCCCGATGCCGACGCGGCCAAGGTTTTCGTAGCGCACATCATCACTGCGGCGATGCAGTGCGGTGCCGAGCAGAATCAGCACCGGTGCGATCAACGCGATGTTGAACGACATCACCTGCACGATCAGCGTGGTACCGACGTTCGCACCGAGCATCACCGCCAACCCCGGCGCCAGGCCGAGAAAGCCGCTGGCCGCGAACGATGTGGCCATCATGCCAGTGGCGGTACTGCTCTGTAGCAACGCGGTGATGCAGAAGCCGAATGCAAACGCGCTCGGCCGAGTGCCGAGAAAACGGCCCAGCGAACGGCGCAACGCGCTGCCGTAGCCGCGCAGCACGCCGCTGGTGACCATGTGCGTGCCCCACAGCAGGAGGGCGACATAGCCGGCAATGTCGAACAAAGCGAACGTGCCTTTCATGGCAGGTCTCCTCGTGATGCGCTTCCCGGCGTTGAGTATTCGCCGGAAAGCAACGAGTCTGCGTAGATTGGGGTAAGCGCATGCGAACCCCAACGTCATCATATAAATCTTCGTGTTGGGGTTCGCCCCGGATCAAGTCCGCGGCTCACCCCAACCTACATGGCTCGAATTAGAGCCACCTGCTGAAACGGCGCATATAAAGCAGTTTCATCGCCTGCGTCAGCGCGCAATACGCCAGCACGGTTGCTGCCAGCCAAGCGAAGTAGACGTGTGGCAGTTCCAGCATACCCAGCTTCGCACCAATGCCGGAGTACGGAATCAGCAGGCCGATCACGATGATCGCCGTGGTCAGCGCCAGTACGGGCGCCGCCGCGATGCTCTGCAGGAACGGGATCCTGCGCGTGCGGATCATGTGTACCACCAGCGTCTGCGTGAGCAGGCTCTCGATGAACCAGCCGGACTGGAAGAACGACTGATGCTCCGCGCTGTTGGCGCCGAACACGTACCACAGCAGCAGGAAGGTGGTGATGTCGAACACCGAACTGGCAGGACCGATCCATACCATGAAGCGCCCGATATCGCGGGCATCCCATTTGCGCGGCTTACGCAGGTATTCGTCATCCATGCGATCAAACGGAATCGACAACTGCGAGATGTCGTACAGCAAGTTCAGCACCAACACCTGCAGCGGCAGCATCGGCAGGAACGGCAGGAATGCGCTCGCTACCAGCATGCTCAACACATTGCCGAAGTTGGAGCTGGCCGTCATCTTGATGTACTTCATGATGTTGCCGAAGGTGACGCGCCCTTCGACGACACCCTCCTCCAACACCATCAGATTCTTTTCCAGCAAGATGATGTCGGCCGACTCCTTGGCGATATCGGTGGCGGTATCCACCGAAATGCCAACGTCGGCTTCGCGCAAAGCCGGTGCATCGTTAATGCCGTCACCAAGGAAGCCGACGGTATGCCCCTGGCGCTGCAGCGATTTCACCACACGCGCCTTCTGCAGCGGCGACATCTTGGCGAACACAGTGGTGCGCTTGACCAGTTCGTCGAGCGCGTCATCGTCCAACGGTTCGATATCGCGGCCCTGAGCCGAATGCTCCACATCCAGGCCGACTTCGCGGCAGATCTTGCGCGTCACCGCTTCGTTGTCGCCGGTGATCACTTTCACTTCCACGCCGTGGTGATGCAGGGCGGCGATGGCCGTGGCCGCCGTGTCTTTCGGCGGATCGAGGAAAGCGAGACAACCGACGGCGGTGAGCTCGGCTTCATCGGCCACGCCGTAGGCGCGATGGCTCGGTGGCTGCTGCTTGATCGCTACCACCAGCACGCGCAGACCGTCTTCGTTGAGCCGGCGCGTCATCGCCTTGATTTCGCGGCGGCGCTCGTCCGTCATCGGCACGATCTCATCGCCGCGACGCTCCGTGGTGGCGATGGCGAGCATCTCTTCCACTGCACCCTTGCATACCAGCAGGTGGTGGCCCTCGCCATTGGCCAGCACCACCGACATGCGGCGGCGCTGGAAGTCGAACGGGATTTCGTCCACCACGCGATAGCGCGTCACAATCGGTTCGAGATCGCGATGCGTCAGCACGGCTTTGTCCATCAGATTCTTCAAACCCGTTTGGAAATGGCTGTTGAGGTAGCCGTATTCCAGTGCGTCTTCCGAATCCTCGCCGTCCAGGTCGAGATGGCGCTCCAACACGATCTTGTCCAGCGTCAGCGTGCCGGTCTTGTCGGTGCACAGCACGTCCATCGCACCGAAGTTCTGGATCGCGTTGAGGCGCTTCACCACCACCTTGCGCCTGGACATCGCCATCGCGCCCTTGGCGAGATTCGCCGTGACGATCAGCGGCAGCATCTCTGGCGTGAGGCCGACGGCTACCGACAGCGCGAACATCAGCGCCTCGAGAAAACCATGCTTGTACCACTGGATGCCCAGTACCACTGGCACCATCACCAGCATGAAGCGGATCAGCAGCCAGCTGACGCTTTTTACGCCGCGATCGAAACTGGTCTGCACGCGCTCGCCAACCATGCTGCTCGCCAGCGAACCCAGGTAGGTGCGCGAGCCGGTCGCCACGGCCACCGCGGCGGCCGTACCGCTCACCACGTTCGTGCCCATGTAGCAGACGGTGGGCAGATCCAGCGGATTGCCCTTCTGCGTATCGTGCGCGCCGCTTTCGACCGCGTGCGCCTGCGCCGGGCCAGCCTTTTCCACCGGCAGCGATTCGCCGGTAAGGATCGCCTGACTGATGAACAAGTCCTTGGCGTTAAGCAGGCGCAAGTCCGCGGGCACCATGTCCCCCGCTGCGAGGTGCACGATGTCGCCGACCACCAACTCGTTCACCGGCACTTCGATGCGTTCGCTGTGACCGTCCGAGGCGCGACGCGTGACAGTGGCGGTGTTGCGCACCATCGCCTTGAGCTTTTCGGCCGCCTGCGAGGAACGGTATTCCTGGGAGAAGCTGAGCAGCACGCTGATGCCGACCATCACCGCGATGATGATCGGACCGGAGAGGTCATCCGGCGTTACGAACACCTGCACCACCGCCAAGATCAGCAGCACGACGATGAAGGGATTGTTGAACGCGCGCAGCAACTGGATCGACCAGTGCGGCGGCTTCTCGTGCGACACCTCGTTCACGCCATCGCGGTCGAGGCGCTCGGTGATCTGCTCTTCGTTCAAGCCGGCCAGGCTGGTATCCAGGCCGCTCAGCAGGGCTTCGTTGTCGCGGAAGGCATCCTGCGCGGCTGCCACATGCTGAGGCGCGGGGGCGATCTTGGCCTTGGCGACAGCCTGGTTGACTCGGTTCATCATCATTCGCTTCCGGGAATCAAGTTGTCGTGCGATGCCGGAGGCGAGCTGATAGGGCTACCCGACTCCGTTAGGGCAATCCGCGGCCAGGGCGAGGCCCCTCGGACCGGTAAACCGGTCCTGGCGGAGGCCACCCTTTATGAAGCCGGGGATGACGCATCAGTGACTTGATACCAAATGAAGATGACGGGACGTGCGTGGCTCATCGGTCCGCGCGCGTTCGGCCGGCTGGCGCTGGGTGAGCGGCTGGGGCACGGTTACGGTGTAGGTCGGACGCACGGCTTGACGGCGGCCGGCCAGGGGAAACCGACCCGCGGTGCGAATACGAAAGAAATCACGAAGGAGCTTCATTGGCCCATCTCCTCTAATTACGGTGCCCGCGGCACCGTTAGGAGTGGGCCGGACTTCCCTAGTCGAGGAAAGCGCCGGCCAACCGCTGGCGGTTGCCGCGAACGATCAGCTTGTTATGCAATGCCGGCACCCGATGCTCGCGGATGTCGACGTTGCGACTAGGGTAAACGTCCATATGCCTTGGTTAAGTTCGGACAGAGGCCCGGTCAGCCAGATGGCGCCGGCGGGCGCGGGAATTGTCTTGCTGCAGTGCGAAACTGTCAAGCCTTGGAAACAAAGTTTTTCATCATTTAGCTCCCTTCCGGGAGCGGGCGGAGGCCAATCTTGCGGGAAGCCTTCGCAACCTATGCCAAGTGCGAGAGCGCGACTGTCTGCATCGGCTGCACTAACCAATGATCGGCCAGCAGAAAGGCGAACAACGCCATCAGATAGATCACCGAATACTTGAACACCCGCATCGGGAAATACTCGTCCGGTGGGTTCATCAGGCGGATCGCGTAATAGAGAAATCCGATGCCCAGCACCGCCGCGCCGCCGAAATAGATCAGGCCGCTGTGGCCGGTGATGGAAGGCAGCAGGCTCACAAGAACCAGTAGGATGGTGTAGAGCAGGATCTGCCAGCGCGTATAGCGCACGCCGTGTGTCACTGGCAGCATCGGAATCTGCGCGCGCGCGTAATCGTCGCGGCGGAAGATGGCCAGCGCCCAGAAGTGGGGGGGCGTCCACACGAAGATGATCAGGCACAGTTGCAGTGCAAAGGGATGCAGCGCACCGGTGACGGCCGTCCAACCGAGCACGGGAGGAATAGCGCCGGCCAGACCACCGATCACGATGTTCTGCGGCGTGGCGCGCTTCAGATACGCGGTATACACCAGCGCGTAACCGATCAGGCCGCCAAAGGTTAGCCACGCGGTAAGTACATTCACCTGCGAGGCGAGCACCACCATCGAGACAACGCCCAGCACGATCGCGAACACCAACACCTGCCGCGCAGTGAGCTTGCCGGTCGCCAGCGGGCGTCGTGCTGTGCGCGCCATTAGCTTGTCGATGCGCTCGTCGATCAGGTGATTGAAGGCCGCAGCAGAACCCGAGGCCATCCAGATGCCGAGCGTGCCGAACACCAGTGCGCGCCACGGCGGAATGCCGGGCACTGCGAGAAACATGCCGATCACCGCGCAGAACACCAGCAGTGCTACCACGCGCGGCTTGGTGAGTTGCAGGTATTCACGTGCCAGCATCATGCGAACGACTCCACGTCATCCGCATGCCAGGGTTGCAAGCGCGCGTAATGGGCCAGCAGCGTGAACAACAGCAATGCCGCGCCGCCGTTATGCAGGGTTGCCACCGGCAGCGGCAAGCCGAAGTGCACGTTGCTGATGCCGAGCAGCACCTGCACAACCAGCACGATCGCCAGTGCGACGCCACCCGTGCGAAAACCGCTGCGCGTCAATCGATACGACAGCCACGCCAGATAACAGAACACCACCAGTGCGCCGATGCGATGGGCGATCTGGATCGCGCTGCGCGCTGCCATGTCCAGCACGCCGCCTTCGTAGTTCACGCCGACCTCGCGCCACAGTACGAAGCCTTGGCGGAAATCGGTGGGGGGTGCCCATTGGCCGAGACACGTCGGGAAATCCGTACCGCAAGCCAGCGCCGCGTAATTTGCCGAAGTCCAACCGCCCAACGCGACCTGGCAGGCAAGCAACAGGATGCCCAGCATCACGGCCGCACGCAGGGATGCATGGCGATTATCCAGCGCGCCTACGCTCCTGTAGCGCAGGGCGGCATACGCGAGCAGACCGAACGTCGTCATGCCGCCGAGCAGATGGCCCATCACCACGATCGGTTTCAGCAGCAAGGTCACTGTCCACATGCCGAGCATGGCCTGGAAAATGATGACCGCCAGTGCCAGCACGCTCATCTTTAGCGCTGCGCGTTCACGCAGCCACAATGCACCCGCGGTCGGCAAAAGTATCGCCAATAGCGCCAGCCCCGACGACCAATTACGTTCGCCATGCAAATAGAGCGCAATGCCGATCGCCGCAAACAACGCGCTGAGTATGATCGCGAGCATGACCACACGATCGCGGCGCGCAGCCAGCAAGGCCAGCACTACCACCAGCACGCCCAACGTGCCGGCCAGCATGCGATGCACCTGTTCGCGCCAGGCCTTGCTCGCCTCGTAGGGGCGATCCGGAAACGCCGCATTCGCCGCCGCTACCGCCTGTTCGTGATGTGGCCAGGTGGCTTTGCCATAGCAGGTCGGCCAATCCGGGCATGACAACCCAGCGTTGGAAAGCCGCACGAACGCGCCGAACATCACCAAGCCGAAGGCGAACACAGCGGCGAGTATCGCCAGGTAGGGCACGATTTTGCGGACACGCAAGCTCATCAACGAATGATCCTCTGCAGATCCTTGCGCAAACCGCTCGGATCGAAACCGACAGGATACCGCGACAGTGCCGTCCCATCGGATTCCACCAGCACGGCGCTGACGCTGTCGGGCGTGGTGGGCCGGTAAGTATCGAGGCGACCATCCACGTCCGAGCCGAGCGCCCAGTAGTTCTCCATGCCGTTGCCAGCCGCATTCGCCGGCGGCTGTCCGACATAAAGCAGGCGCAGGCGCGACATGTTGTTGTTGAGCGTGATGCGCGCGGCAGCCATCTTGGTGAGCACATCCATGCAATGCGCGGCGCAGCCCGGGCCGGCCATGGCGATCAGCGTCATGCGTGGCGAAGTGTCGCGCCAAGCCCAGGTGCGTCCGTCGGCAAGGCGGACCTGCACATGTTCCTGTTCGAAATTGCGCTGCGGAAGAATGGGTTCGCCATACGCCTTCCCCGATGGTTGCCAGCCGCTGAAGTTCAGCAGCGCCGCGGCGATGATCGGAGCGACGAATATGCACACGACCAGCAGGAATTTGAGGCGGCTTGTGCGTTGGGTTGGAGTGTTAGACGTATTCATACTTGCTCAAAATGGAAGCCCTTCTTCGGAAGAACGTAGATATCTGGATTCATGCGAGGAGCGGCTCCCTCCCCTGCTTGCAGGGGAGGGCTGGGGTGGGGTCAGGCACTTGCGTGAAAGCTCAAGGCAAGTGTTCACCCCCTCCCAACCTCACCCTGCAAGCAGGGGGGAGGAGTTTGTTCGCAGGAATGATCAACCATCACGTTTCAGACGCGGCTTTCGCCGATGCAGCACCACAAAAATCACCACTGCTGCAATCGCAAACGTGAACCACTGAAAGGCATACGCACGATGCCGCGCTGGGGGCATTGATGAAAGGTCCAGCGCATGCACGCGCACGTAGATCGCCGAAGGATCGGGATCCAAGGCCAGCACTCGCGGATAAAGGGCGCCGTGTAAATCCGCTGCCACCTGACCGAGATCCAGATAAATCGACGTCTTCGGCCACTGCGTCTGCTGCGCCAAGGCATTGCCACCCAGCTCCAATCCCGTGCCTGGCGGCGGCTGATACGTGCCCTGCAAAGTCTGCACGTCGGCGGGAAGGGGTGGAAGCTGCGGCGCCTTGTCCGTACCGTTGCCGGGCAAAAAGCCCAGGTCCACCAGCAGCAACTTTTGCTGGTTCGACGGCAGGAAGGGCGCATACACCTCCGCACCGCCAAGGCTGTCGTGCTTGGGATTGTCGAGCAGATAAAGGCGATCGGCGAGATAACGCCCCTGCACGCGCACGCGCGGATACGCATCCATGGGGGGCTGATCGGCCACCGCATCGAAGGCTTGGACCGGCGCGCCGGCCGCCGCGGCATACCGTCGCAGAAGCTCGTCCTTGTAGTCCGCACGGTGCAATTGCCAAACGCCCAGACGTAGGAAAACAAGCACTCCAGCGATAGTGAGCAACACCGACCACCACGCCGGACGGCGCATCGGACTCACGCGGCAACTCCGCGGCGCGTAGCTATACTGGCGATGTCGGGCCTGCTTGGGATTTTCACGTGGAAACCATCTACAAAGTAGCGCTGGTAATCATGTTCCTGGTGGTGATCTTCAACCTCGGCCAGGCGCTGTATTTCATGATGACGGACAAGGATGGCAGCAAACGCACCGTGTGGGCGCTGACGCGGCGCATCAGCTTTTCTCTGCTGCTGATTGCGATGGTCATCATCGGTATCCGAATGGGCTGGATCCATCCGCACGGGGTTGGCCAGTAATTGTAGCTGTCAGGCTACGCCAGCACCCTGGGCTGCGACTTTTCAGCACTTTGCCGTCCTACAAAAAACCCGCCGGGTGGCAGGTCGGACGTTCGCGTCGTTTGGCCGGATGCGATCGCCCGGCTCAATGCAATCGACGCAACAGATCCGCTTCGGGCCGCGGCCGTCCCAGCAGATAACCTTGTACGTACTGGCAACCCACCTCGCGTAGCACTGTCAGCTCAGCATCATGCTCGACTCCCTCGGCGATTACCTCCAGGCCAAGCGAGCGGGCCATGCCGATCAGCGATTCGATCAGGCGGCGCATTTGCGCGTCGGCGTCGATGCCGCTGACGAAGCTGCGGTCAATCTTCATCGTATCGCAAGGCAGCAGGCTGACGTGGCTCAGCGATGAGAAACCCGTGCCGAAGTCATCCAGCGCCACGTGGATGCCGCGCTCACGCAGGCGTTGCAACGCGGCGACACAAGAGGGCATGTTGGTGACATGCAGGCGTTCGGTGAGCTCCACCGCCAAGTGCTTGCGCACGAATTCGGGCAGCTCCGCGGAAAGAATCTCCATCACCGGTCCCGATGTCAGGCTACGCGCGGTAACGTTCACGTGCAGCCTGAAATGTTGGGGCAACGTACCGTCCCAGGCCACGAGGCTGTCGATGGCGTGTTCCGTCACCCAGGCATCGATCCGGTTCATCAGGGGCGTGTGCTCCACGGCAGCGAGAAACGCCCCGGGAGCGAGCACACCTTGCTCGGGATGATTCCAACGCAGCAATGCCTCGGCGCCCACCGGGCACAGGTCACCGGCAATGGGGTAGATCGGTTGGAAGTAGAGCTCCAGCTCGCCGCGCTCCAGCCCCTCTTCCAGTTGCTGATGGATAGCCAGCGAGGCGCGCGTACGCATGCGCAACGCAGGGTCAGCCAGCACTACCCGCTCGTCCACCAACGGATCGATGAGTGACGCCTCGCTCATGGCCAGGCGCAATAGCTCGGCTACCTCTATCGGCATTCCTGCAGACGACCACACCGCGACACCGGCGGTAAGCGCACGCACCGATCCGAATATCGGCAGCGCCCCGCGGGAGGTTGCGTCGAGTGCCTCCTTCACGTCGAGGACGATCTGCTGACCGGCCTGCGCGTCAGGCACCAGACAACCCAGCATGTCTTCGGCGATGCGCGCCACCATGTCGATCCGATCCCATCGCGATTGCAGGTGCGCAGCGAGTTTGCGCAGGTATGCAGCCGCTTGAATCTCGTCCGTGCCAAGCGCCACGTCGTTGTGATTGCTGCAAGCTACCGCGACCAGGGCCAGGGACCGTCCGGAAGCCGCCACGCGCTGCGTTCGTTCGAGCAGCGCGGCACGGTTGGGCAGTTCGGTTTCCGCATCGAAACGGGTGAGGAAGGCGCGCTCGACCGCACGCAGGCGGCGACGTTCCAGCACGGAGGCGATGCGCGCGCGCAGCATCGGTATCAGGACAGGCTTGCCGAGATAATCCTCGGCCCCCAGTTCGATGCATCGTGCAGCCATGTCCAACGTGTCATGGGCCGAAACCATGAGCACGGTCACTTCGCGCAAGCGGTCATCCTCGCGCATGACGCGTAATACCGACATGCCATCGGTACCCGGCATCATCACGTCCAACAGCATGATGTCGGGCAATTCCCGGCGCGCCAGGGCGAGACCCGCCTCACCGTCACCCGCTTCGATCACGTTCTCGAAGCCCAACTGCTGCAGCCGTCTGCGCAGCATGAAGCGGCTGTTCTCGTCGTCGTCGACAATGAGGATGCTTGCATGCTGATTCATGAGCTGTCGCCTCCATGGCTGTCGTGCTTGATAACACGATCCAACGCTTCGAGCAGGCGAGGAAACTCGATGGGCTTGGGCACGAACGCGTCGGCACCGGCTTCGAGCGCCCGTGTGATGTCATCCTCCATCACGTGGGCAGAAAGCACGATCACCGGCACGCTCTGGGTCAGCGGGTTGCTGCGCAGTTTTTGCAGCACGCTGAGGCCATCCATGCCGGGCAGGCTGATGTCCAACAGCACCACGTCGGGGATCTTCCATACCGCGTCGATAAGCGCCTTTTCACCACTTTCGACGTGCCGCATGTGAATGCCGTGCCGCTCCAGCCGGCGGGTAAGCATGAAGGCGTTGTCGTCATCGTCTTCGACGTAGAGCACCGTGGTCATGTTATTTGGCCCGCCGTGACCATGGACGCCCGCATGGGATCCAGCAGCCGATGGACGCAATGAATGATGTCGGCGAGATCGCCCTCACCCTTGCGCACCAGCAGCACGGCGCGTTCGCACAGTCGCCTGTGCATCTCCGGCGTTATATCCGCCGCCGTCACCAGCACGATAGGCACCGGAGCCAGCACGGGATCGGCGCGCATCACCTCGATCACCGACAGGCCATCCATGCCCGGCATGACCAGGTCCAGCAGCACCAGGTCAGGCACGCGCTCACGCATGGCGGCCAGCGCGCGTTGGCCATCATGGGCGGCATCCACCCAATGCCCTTCCTGACGTAGCGCAACGGCAAGCTTCTCGCGGTAGAGATCATCGTCGTCCACCACCAGCACCTGACTGCTCTTCGCACTGCCCACCAGGCGCTGCACCAATCGGCTCAGGTGCGCGCGATCGAACGGCTTCGTAAGGTGCTCCACCACGCCAAGCAAACCGGTGCGCTGCTCGGGATCGGTAACGGTGCACACAATGACCGGCAGCTCCGAGTGCTCGGGGTCGGCGCGTACTGCGGCGAGCACGTCCCAGCCGCTCATGTCGCCGAGCAGGATGTCCAACACCATCACGGCCGGGCGCGCGGATCGCGTCAGCGCCAGAGCCTGCTCGCCCGAGGATGCGCTGATGACGCTGACGCCGTCGCGCTCCAGCGCATTGCGGATCAGCTGGCATGCGTCAGGATCGTCGTCGACCACCAACACCACCGGGCGACGTCCGTGGGCCGCAACATTCCCCTCAGCAGCCTGCGCCATGCGCTGTTCGGCGTTATCGATGTCGCCCACCGGCAACGTCACGGTGAACTCCGTACCGATGTGAATATCGCTGGTCACCCCGATCTGCCCGCCCATCAGTTCCAATAGCTGCCGCGAGATGGTCAGACCCAGTCCGGAACCGCCAAAGCGGCGCGCGATGGAACGATCCGCTTGCTCGAAAGGGTCGAATACGCGTTGCAACTGGTCGGGCGTCATACCGATGCCGGTATCGGCGATGGTAATCCGCAGTTGGTCATTGCTGCGGGCGAGCGTGACCTTCACCTCGCCGTCGCGGGTGAACTTGATGGCGTTACCGATCAGGTTGAGTACCACTTGTCGCAACCGCACGACGTCCACGCACGCCAAGCGCGCGTTTGGCGCTAGCTCCAATAGGAGCCTGTTGCGGTTGGCCTTGGCCAGCGGCTGCATGACGGTGACGATGCTTTCAAGCAAGCTGTCTACGCGAACGATTTCGGCATGCAACTCGATGCGCCCGGATTCCACGCGCGAGATATCCAGGATGTCGTTGATCAACGAAAGCAAGTGGCGTCCTGCGTTGACCACGCGTCGCATGAATTCGGCCGCTTCGTTGTCCTCGCGCTCAATGGCCTGCTCAAGCGTGAGTTCGCTCAAACCGATGATGCTGTTGAGCGGCGTGCGCAGCTCATGGCTCATGTTGGCCAGGAAGATCGACTTGGCCCGGTTGGCCGATTCGGCCTCCAGCTTGGCTGTCCGCAGCGCTCGCTCCATGTGGATGCGCGGGGTGATGTCCATCGAGACCACGCCGATGCCGGCGATGGCACCGTGTTCGTCCGTCACCGGGAAGCGCGTGGAGAACAAGGTGTAGGAGCCGCCCACGTAATCGACTCGCTCTTCGTAGGCGGTGATGCCGCTGCCCTCGAGCACTTCGCGATCATGCTCGCGTATCAGCGCCGCCGTTTCCGCCGTCGCGACCTCGTCGACGCTGTGGCCCAGCATTGCTTCGGCGGGGCGCCCCATCAGCTTCGCGGCAACGTCGTTGATGCGCAGGATGCGGCCGCTGGCATCCTTCACCTTCATCGCCAGATTGGAGTGCTGGAAGATCTCGTCCAGCAAATGCGCATTGGCGCGCATCTTGTGGTGCATGACGCGGAAGCGTTCGCGCAGATGCGTCAGCCACGCCGCCAATATCACCAGCAGCGGTAGCAGAATCAGCATGCAAAGCATGTAGCTGCGGCTCAGCAGAATGTCTTTCAACGCCGGCGCCGTGGTCAACGACACGATTCGCAACTGCGGTCCGGCAGCTCCTGCGCTGGGATTCATGTCGATCGTATCGAACACGAGTTGACCAAAGCTGCCGCTTTGCTCACCACGCGCCGTTGACCGCATCGCCGCCCATACCGCAGGCATGTCGGTGGCCACGCTCGCCTGTTCGCGGTTCGGCGTCATGAAGCGCCATTCGCGACTGGGATCGGGCCCTTCCAGCCAGTTGCCCTCGCGATCGACCAACCATATCGGCCCGTGCGCGAACTTGGCGTCCGCATGGAAATCCGCCAGTAGCTGGTTGCCGTCCAGGTTGATGATCACCATCCCCAAGCGGACGCCGTCCTCGCCAAACAGCGGCACACCGATACGCAAGGTGGGAAAGCGGGGCTGCTGGATCTGGCCATGCTCGATGTTCAGATCGAGAGGCGAAACATAGACCGCACCATCGGGCAGCTTGGCGGTAGCGGTCACATAGGGGCGGGATGCTTTGTTCTGCAGTTCGTCTACCGGCACGGTGCGCAGGCCATGCGCTGTTTCGTCGACGCGCAGCACCTCCATGCCGCTGTTATCGATTAGTCGGACTTGCGCGTAATTACCGCGGGTGATCGACAAGGTTGCCGCAAGACGCTCCACGGCCTCGCGCAAGGATGGTGTAGGAGCAGACATGAAATTGCGCACAATCGGCAGCGCCGAGAACAGCCGCGCATCGCCCTTGACGGTATCAAGTTCCGACCGCAGCGTACGGGCGATCAACGTGACCGCATCTGCGTTGGCCTGGTCCAGGTGATGGGCGGTAGATCGCTGTTCGACAACAGCGACGGCCACCTGCACGAGCAGGCTCAAGACCAGCAAGATAGCCAGAGTCGCCAGGAAGCCTGCCAATCCGCCGGCCAGGGCAGGTCGTTTCATACATGAGCCCCTTGTTCCCGTGTATTTTGGTTTCCTTCCTGCACGGGGCGCGCGTCATGGCATCAGAGCGTGAACTCGTCGGCTGAACCGGCTGCCCCTAAGACGAACGACTCACTTTGAACCCTCACAACGTGAAGGTTTCGTGTAGGAATGGACAGCAGAGCCCGTGACGCTTGGCGGCAGGCGTTATCTGAGCGGCATGGGTTCGGCAGGGATCACACGAAAGCGTGATACCTGCCCCTCACGACAGTGGAATTAACGGAGTCGTCTAGAGAATGTAGACGAACATGAACAGGCCCAGCCACACCACGTCCACGAAGTGCCAGTACCAGGCCACCGCTTCGAAGCCGAAGTGATGCTCCTTGCTGAAGTGGCCGGCCAGCACGCGCAGCCAGATGATCGCCAGCATGATGGTGCCCAGGGTCACGTGCAGGCCGTGGAAGCCAGTGAGCATGAAGAAGGTGCAGCCGTATACACCGGAGCCGAGCGTGAGGTTGAGCTCTTTATAAGCCTCGGCGTACTCGTGCGCCTGGCAGAACAGGAAGCTTGCGCCCAGCAACACGGTGAAGCCAAGGAAAGCCAGCACTTTGCCGCGATGGCCGGCCTTCAACGCATGGTGCGCGATGGTGACGGTGACGCTGGAACTGAGCAGGATCAGCGTATTGAGCAGCGGTAGTCCCCATGGCGCCACGGTCTGGAAAGCGCCGCCAACATGCGCAGGGCCGTTGCCGCCGCCCGAGCCCCACGAAGCCGCGTAATCGCTCCATAAGTACTGATGTGTCAGCACGCCGTGACCATAACCACCCAGCCATGGCACCGAGAACATGCGGATGTAGAACAGCGCGCCGAAGAATGCGCCGAAGAACATCACCTCGGAGAAGATGAACCACATCATGCCCATGCGGAACGAGCGATCCACCTGGCTGTTGTAGCGGCCTGCCATCGACTCGTGAATCACCGAGCGGAACCAGCCGAAGAACATCAAAAGGATGCCGACGAAGCCGATCAGCAGCATTGTCTTGCCGAAGCCGCTTTCACCCGGTTCGGCGTTGAGCCAGTGCGCCGCACCGAACACGGTGAGGAACATGACCACCGCGGCCACGATCGGCCATTGGCTCTTGCTCGGTACGTAGTAGATGTCGTGCTGCTGACTCATGATGTCGTTCCCGGAAACGTTCCTGGTGACCTGCGCCTACTTCTACTGCATAAGTGAATCGATGACGGCCTGGTGGTGCGCCTGCGGATGATGCTGCAACCAGAGCATCTGCCCGATCGAGAACACGAACACGGTGAAAGCGACGATGCCTATCACCATCGCAGTGCGCCGTGCGCGACGCAGGCGTTGAGCCTGTCCCGATTCGAGTGTCTGATGATCCAGCTTCATTCGATCAATCCTCGACGTGACCGTGCGCCAGTTCTTCGTCGTGGATCACCGGCGCAATCGAGAAGGTGTGATGCGGCGGCGGTGACGACACGGTCCATTCCAAGCCCCTGGCGCCTTCCCACACGCGATCGGTGGCCTTCTTCTTGGAGAACCACACGCAATGGATGATCACGCCGAGGAAAATCAGCTGCGAGGCGCCGAACAAGAAACCGCCAATCGAGCTGATCATGTTGAAGTTGGCGAAGGCCACGTTGTAGTCCGGAATGCGGCGCGGCATGCCGGCCAGCCCCAGGAAATGCTGCGGGAAGAACAACACGTTCACCCACACCACCGAGTTCCAGAAGTGCACCTTGCCCCAGAACTCGCTGTACATGTGACCGGTCCACTTCGGGATCCAGTAATACGTGGCGGCGATGATCGCGAAGATCGCACCGGTCACCAGCACGTAGTGGAAGTGCGCCACCACGAAATAGGTGTCGTGATATTGGAAATCCGCCGGCACCAGCGCCAGCATCAGGCCGGAGAAGCCGCCGATGGTGAACAGAATCACGAACGCCACCGCGAACAGCATCGGCGTTTCGAAGGTCATCGAGCCGCCCCACATGGTGGCGACCCAGTTGAACACCTTCACGCCCGTCGGTACCGCGATCAGCATGGTCGCGTACATGAAGAAGATTTCGGCACCCAGCGGCAAGCCCACCGCAAACATGTGGTGCGCCCACACGATGAACGACAGGAACGCGATGGAAGCGATCGCGAACACCATCGCCTTGTAACCGAAGATCGGCTTGCGCGCGAAGGTGGGAATGATCTCCGAGATGATCCCGAACGCCGGCAGGATCATGATGTACACCTCGGGATGACCGAAGAACCAGAACACGTGCTGGAACAGAACCGGATCACCGCCGCCGGCCGCGTCGAAGAAGTGCGTGTCGAAGTACTTGTCGGTGAGCAGCATGGTCACCGCACCCGCGAGCACCGGCATCACCGCGATCAGCAGGAACGCCGTGATCAGCCAGCTCCACACGAACACCGGCATCTTCAGCAGATCCATGCCCGGCGCGCGCATGTTGAGGATGGTGGCGATGATGTTGATCGCACCCATGATCGAACTGATACCCATCAAGTGCACCGCGAACACCACATAGGCCAGCGAAGCGCTCTGCAGCGATAGCGGCGGGTACATGGTCCAGCCACCGGCAGGACCGCCGCCCGGAAGGAACAGCGTGGACAGCAGCAGCGTGAAGGCGAACGGCAGGATCCAGAACGAAAGATTGTTCATGCGCGGCAGTGCCATGTCCGGCGCGCCGACCATCAGCGGGATCATCCAGTTGCCCAGGCCCACGAAGGCCGGCATCACCGCGCCGAAAATCATCACCAGCGCATGCATGGTGGTCATTTCGTTGAAGAAGTACGGCTGCACCAGCTGCATGCCCGGCTTGAACAGCTCCGCGCGGATCACCATCGCGAAGCTGCCGCCGATGAAGAACATCAGCAGCGAGAAAATCAGGTACAGCGTGCCGATGTCCTTGTGATTGGTAGACATCACCCAGCGCTGAAAGAAGTTCAGGTGCTCGTGATGTTCGTCGTGATGCTCATCATGGTGGTCGTGGGCGGCTGCTTGGGCCATAACCTTGAACCTCTACCGAGTGATTGCGTTTACGTGAACTGCATAAGCAGCCGGGTGAATCAACCTTGCGTCGCGTGGAGCGGTGCAATCTGCGCTGTCGCCTGCGCCGGCGCCGCAGCCGTGGATGCCGGCGCGGGTGCGGGCGTGGCCGGCTTCTGCTGATCGGCCAGCCACTTGGCGAAGTCTTCCTTCGACACGGCTTTCACCACGATCGGCATGAAGCCATGGTCCTGACCGCACAGCTCGGCGCACTGGCCGCGGTAAACGCCGGGCACCTTGATGTTCGTCCATGTCGCGTTTACCACACCCGGAATCGCATCCATCTTCCAACCCAGTGCAGGGATGTACCAGGAATGGATCACGTCGTCGGCGGTGATCACGAAGCGGATCTTGGTGTCGACCGGCACCACCAGCGCATGATCGACATTCAATAGATAAGTGTTCTCGTCGCCCACCTTGACCGCATACGGATCGAGGCCGGAATTCAACTGGCGCGTGGCGTTGCTCTGGTCGTCCAGCTTGGACATGAAACCGACGTGGCTGACCGCTTTACCGAGGTAGTCGACGTAGTCGTAGCGCCACTTCCATTGATAGCCAGTCACCTTCACCGTCATCTGCGCGCCGGTGGTGTCAGAGAACTTGCGCAAGCCGTCAGTAGCGAGCCACGCCAGGCTCACCAGGATGACTACCGGAACGGCAGTCCACACGATTTCAACGACGGTGTTGTGCGTCCACTTTTCCGGCACCGCGCCGCGCGATTTGCGGAAGCGGAACATCGCTATGAACATCGCGCCGAACACCAGGATGCCGATCACCACGCAGACGCCCAGCGCCACGTTGTTGAGCATGTAGGGAACGTCGGAATAGGTCGTCACGCCGGGCGTGAGGTTCAACTGCCCAGGCTGCGGATTGGCCAAAACGCTGTTGCCGAACAGACTGGAGGCGGCAAGCGCCAACGTCCCGACTGCATGCTTGAAGTGCTTCCCAACCCTGATGCCGTGCTTTCCAATGCCGCCAGCTGTCATGTTTGCACCTTTGTTGAACCTACCTGCATTGCTGAGATTGGAAATCAGCCAGCAACACCTTAAGTTTCCGGCATAGCTCGGTGCGTTCCTCGTCGGTGAGGAAAACCCCGATCTCCAGCTTGCGTCCATGCGACGACAACAACAATCGGTAACGCCCCTCCCCTGATTCCAGCAGCACGCGCACCCAATAGGGCTGGAAACGCGTGCAGCGGCGACCCGGCAAGGTTTGCACCTCCAGCGACGTGGTGTCGAGGGTGATGCGCTCGCTGCGGTCGCCGGCTCGCCAAGCCACGCTCAACGCGATGGCCACGGCGGAAGCCTCGATCAGGGCGAACAGCGGAGCGAATACGTCGCCCTGCCACGCTCCCAGACCTGCCGTTATCAACACCAGCGCAGCCAGCACCAGGATCAGATGACGCAGACCGCGCCGGCTGAGTGTGCGGTTGGGCCGAAGCCACATCACGCACGGCAGGCCGCCGAGGGCTGGTCGAAGCACGATCATGGAGGTCCGGCGTGCCTGGAACGTACTCGATCATAGGCTGCGCGGTGATGACGGGCAAGGACAGGCGCAGCGCACGGCGTGCCGCGAATTCGCCGCATGCGCGCGATTTGCAGTGCCGTATCGACGAAGATAGCAAGCCGCGACAATTTGTCTCGCCGGCAAGCAACCGCGAAATCGGGCAAGCCCATCGCGTTGCGCCGCAGCGCGGACGCCCTGCGCTTATCCCTTACAATTTGCCGTTCCCTGACCTCCCCTCCCCACGCGCCACACCATTGTGACCCAACCCATTCTTACTCCCGAACTGCCGACCAGCGTCGAGCCGGCCCGCGCGCGCATCACCGCCAACTGGCTGCGCGACGAAACCGAAGCCGTGAACGACCTGCTGGCCCAGGCCACGCTGCCGCCCGTCGAGCGCGAAAAAGTGATCGACCTGGCCGCCGACCTGGTCAGCCGTGTGCGTGCCCGCGCCAAAGACCAGAGCGCGGTGGAATCCTTCATGCGTCAGTACGATCTTTCCAGCGAGGAAGGCGTGCTGTTGATGTGCGTGGCCGAAGCCTTGCTGCGTATTCCCGACAAGGCCACCGCCGACAAGCTGATTCGCGACAAACTGGGCGACGCGAACTGGAAGAAGCACCTGGGACAGAGCGAATCACTGTTCGTCAACGCTTCCACCTGGGGCCTGATGCTCACCGGCAAGCTGGTGAACCTGGCCGAGGAAACCCGTCACGATTTCACTGGCGCATTGCGTCGTCTGGTCGGTCGCGCAGGCGAGCCGGCGATCCGCCTGGCCGTGCGTCAGGCCATGCGCATCATGGGTCACCAGTTCGTGATGGGGCAGACCATCAACGAAGCGCTGGACCGCTGCGCCAAGCCCGAGTACGCGGTATATCGCTACTCCTACGACATGCTCGGCGAATCGGCGCTCACCGCCGAAACCGCCGAGCGCTATCAGCAGGATTACCGCAAGGCCATCGCCGCCATCGGCGCGCGCGGCCCGTTTGCCAATCACACGGATGCCCCGTCGATCTCAGTAAAACTTTCCGCGCTGCATCCGCGCTACGAAATGGCGAACCGCGAACGCGCACGCCGCGACCTCACCGCCAAGCTGCTGGAACTGTCGCAGCTGGCGATGCAGCAAGGCATCGCCTTGTCGGTGGATGCGGAAGAAGCCGATCGCCTGGAATTGTCGCTGGACATCATCGGCGACGTGTTCGCGCATCCCTCGCTCGCCGGCTGGAATGGCCTGGGCATCGTGGTGCAGGCGTACTCCAAGCGCACACCGTTCGTGATCGACTGGTTGATCGAAACCGCGCGCGCCAGCGGCCGCCGCTGGTACGTGCGACTGGTGAAGGGCGCGTACTGGGATGCGGAGATCAAGCGCGCGCAAGAATTGGGCCTTTCAGGCTATCCGCTGTATACGCGCAAGCCGAATACCGATGTGTCGTATCTCGCCTGCGCGCACAAGTTGTTCGACGCGGGCAGCGAGCTGATCTATCCGCAATTTGCTACGCACAATGCGCACTCGATCGCCGCCGTGCATCACATTGCGCGCGGGCGTCCGTTCGAATTCCAACGCCTGCACGGTATGGGTACGGATCTGTACGCCGAAGTGATCGGCAAGCAGAACCTCAACGTACCTTGTCGCGTGTACGCCCCGGTGGGCACCCACGAAGACCTGCTGCCGTACCTGGTACGCCGCTTGCTGGAAAACGGCGCCAACACCAGCTTCGTCAATCGCGTGGTGGATGAAACGCTGCCGGTGCGCGATCTCGTGGCCGATCCCTGCGAAACGGTGCGCCGCTTCGCTTCCATTCCGCATCCGCGCATTCCCCTGCCGGTCAATCTCTTCGGTGAGAATCCTGCCCCTGCGCAGAATTCAAATTTTGTATCCAGGAAGAATTCCATGGGCGTCAACTTCTCCAACGACAACGAACTGAAGGCCCTCGCTGAGGCAGTCAACGCGAAGTCCGGTCCGTGGACCGCCAGTCCGCTGGTGCCGGGCGGCGAAAGCAAAGGCCCCACCGTGCAGGTGACCAACCCGGCCGATCGCCGCCAGGCAGTGGGCAGCTACGTGAGCGCTGATGCCGCGCTGGTCGACAAGGCGCTAGCCAACGCCGTGGCCGCGCAGCCGAGTTGGGATCGTCTGCCCGCTGCTAGCCGCGCCGCGATCCTGGAGCACGCCGCCGAGCAGCTCGAAGCGCGTCGCGGCGAGTTCATCGCGCTGTGCGTGCACGAAGCAGGCAAGAGCCTGCCCGACTCGATCGCTGAAATCCGCGAGGCCGCCGACTTCCTGCGCTATTACGCCACCATGGCGCGCCGTCTGTTCGGCCACCCAGAGCAGTTGCCTGGCCCGACCGGCGAGAGCAATCAGCTTTATTTGAATGGCCGCGGCGTGTTCGTGTGCATCAGCCCCTGGAATTTTCCGCTGGCGATCTTCCTAGGCCAGATCTCCGCCGCTCTGGCCGCTGGCAACAGCGTGATCGCCAAGCCCGCCGAGCAGACCAGCCTGATCGGCTACACCGCAGTGAAGCTGCTGCATGAAGCTGGCGTGCCGGCAGAAGTCTTGCAGTACCTACCGGGCGACGGCGCGGTGGTGGGCGCGGCGCTCACCAAGGATCCGCGCGTGGCTGGCGTGGCCTTCACCGGCTCGACTGAAACGGCCTGGGCGATCAATCGCGCACTCGCCGCACGCAATGCGCCGATCGCCGCGCTGATCGCCGAAACCGGCGGCCAGAACGCGATGATTGCCGACTCCTCTGCGTTGCCCGAGCAGATCGTTAAAGACGTGATCGCCTCTGCCTTCCAATCCGCCGGCCAGCGCTGTTCCGCTGCGCGCGTGCTGTTCGTACAGGAAGACATCGCCGACAAAGTCATCAGCATGCTCGCCGGCGCCATGGCCGAGCTGAAAGTGGGCGACCCGGGTCAGCTTTCCACCGACGTGGGCCCGGTGATCGACGAGGATGCGTTGAAAATCCTCATCGACCATGCCTCGCGCATGGACAAGGGAGCCAAGAAGATCGCCGACGCCAAGCTCGATCCAGCGATGACCTCGCACGGCACCTTCTTCGCCCCGCGCGCCTACGAGATTCCCTCGCTCGACGTACTCAAGCGCGAAATCTTCGGCCCCGTGTTGCACGTGATTCGCTGGAAAGGCAGCGAGTTGCCGCAGGTGGTCGACGCGATCAACAACACCGGATACGGCCTCACACTTGGCGTGCACAGCCGTATCGATGACACCGTGGAATACATCCGCAGCCACGCGCGCGTCGGCAACTGCTATGTCAATCGTAACCAGATCGGCGCGGTGGTCGGCGTGCAGCCGTTCGGCGGCGAAAGCCTCTCCGGCACCGGTCCGAAGGCAGGCGGCCCGCATTATCTGCTCCGTTTTGCAGGCGAGCGCACGCTCACCATCAACACCACGGCGGCTGGCGGCAACGCTTCGCTGCTGACGATTGGCGAGTAATGCGCACTTCCCCTCTCTTTTCCGGGAGAGGGTTGCGTAATCCTCAATGGCCGTCATTCCCGCGAAAGCGGAGGCGCTTTTCAACAGCGAAAGCTGGTCAATCCATCTTCGCTTTTGCATCAGAGCAAATGGATTCCCGCTTTCGCGGGAATGACGGCCATGAGGTTATCCTGGCGAAAGGCCCGCCAGTAACAACCGTCGACAGGCGTGCGTGATGCGACGAATATCGATCCTCATCTTACTGCTATGGCTGGCAACCGCAGCCCACGCCGCCAATCCCAGCCAAGACGAACAACACTTCGTCGCCTCTTTGCATCTAGGCACCACACCTCAGGTCCGCTACCTGGATGCCAACGGCAAGCCGCTCGACTACACCGCCTTCGCGCAGCAATTGAGCGCCGGCCGCCGCCACTACAGCTTCACTCGCGACAGCCGTGCAGGCATGGCTGTGCTGCGGCTGCGCCCACCCGGCGCGCACGCCGGCGAGCCGGGACGCTTCGCCTTCGGTCGTGGCGACGCCTTTCCTCCGTTCGAATTGCCATCCCTGCAAGGCGGCATGCAACGACTGGGCGATTTCCACGGTCGCTACACGCTGGTCAGTTTCTTCTTCGCCGAATGCGCGCCTTGCATCGCCGAAGTGCCCACGCTCAACGCCTATGCACGCGAGCACGGCGACATGAACTTCGTCGCCATTACCTATGAGGATGCCGCCAGCGCACGCCAGTTCGTGAAGGAACGTGGCCTGGTCTGGAACGTGCTGTACGACGGCCAAGCAGTGACCGACACGCTCGGCGTCGGCATCTTTCCCACCCTGATGCTGATCGACCCTTCCGGTCGCGTGGCCGGATCCGCGGTGGGTATGTCGATGCAGGATAACCCTGCTCAGCGCCTGGCAGACCTCGGCGGCTGGATTGAGCAATGGAAACGCGCGTCGTCCAGCAGCGCACAACCGCTGCACGAAAGATCCACTCAACGCTAACGCCACAGCCCGACTTGTGCGCCGCGCTAACCACGCCGGCGCCACCCGTGCTAGAACAGTCTCCTGCGCCGTCGGGGTTGGCACGGGGGAAAGATCGGCATGTCACAGGTGGCATTCGAACTACGCGACACACGGCGCATGGCGCCGCCGTCGATCGAACCCGATCCGCGCGCGCAAGCCGCCGACATCCCGCCCAACGTACTGGTCCATCTCACCGAATTCGCTGCACGCCAAGGCATTTCCAGCGACGCCTGGTTCGCCGGTTTAGGGATCACGCGCCAGCAGATCAACGATCCGAGCTTGCGCGTTTCCTACCGGCAGGCCCGCATGGTCATTACGCGCGCACTGCGGGCGATGCGTTACCCGGCGCTGGGCCTGCTGATCGGTCGCAACGAATCCATCGGCAGTTTCGGCCTGCTTGGCCTGGCCATGATGACCTCGCGCAATTTCGGCGAAGCCATGAACGTGGGCATCGAGAACCACAAAATCTGCGGCAGTCTGCTCGATGTGGATTTCGCCGCGGTCGACGCGCACCACGTCTCCGTGCAGGCGTGGCCGCGCTTCGGCGAAATCGAACTGCTGCCGTTCTTGTGCGAAGAACTGTTCGCCAGTTGCCTGGCGATCGCGCGCGAACTGGTCGGCTCCAGGATCACGCCCGTGCGCATGGAATTCACCTATCCGGCACCCGTCTACGCGGCCGAGTACATCGCCACGTTCCAGTGCGACGTGCGCTTTGGCGCCCAACACAATCGCATCGTGGTCGACATCAACTGGCTCACGCACCCACTGCCCGGCTACAACCCGCTCACCTCGCGGCAGGCGCTCGCGCTATGCCACCAGCAACTGCGCGGCACCAGCCACGCCGATGAAATCGTCGGTTCCGTGGAGCGCCTTTTGCGCAGTCGCCTGCGCGAACATCCCAAACTCACCGAAGTCGCCCGCACCCTCCACCTTAGCGAACGCTCGCTGCGCCGCAAACTCGCCGAGAGCGGACGCATCTTTCGCGAAATCCACGACCGCGTGCGCGCAGAACGTGCGCTGGAATTGCTGCACGCGGACCAATTGAGCGTGGCGGAAATCGGCATCGAACTGGGCTTCAGCGATCCGCGTGAATTCCGGCGTGCGTTCAAGCGTTGGACAGGCATGCCGCCGCAACTGGCGCGGCGGAGCTTGCCCTGATCGTTGCGCGATCCTTATCGCGCAGCAATAAATTCAGCCGGCTTTTGTCTTCCTGGCGCTCGATTTGCGCTTTGCTGCCTGCATGCGCTCCGATGCCTGAATTTGATGCGCCTTCATAATAGTCAGGACCAATCCCGGAAAACGCTGATTGATCTCTTCGCAGCGCGTACTGTTGCGCATTTCCACGCCCTGGCGTTCGCTACGGATCAAGCCCGCCTCGCGCAACGCGCGGAAGTGTTGCGATAGCGTGGACTTGGGAATGTCGCGGTCGCTGATCTTCAGGAAGTTGGAGCAGGTGGCGCCGCTAGAGGTAGCCAGCTCGGCGTAGATGGCGGCGCGCACGGGGTCGGACAGGGCGTGGAGGATGCCCTCGACGGTGATGTCCTCGATGGATGGGTGAATCAGTGGCCGCATGGCGCCATTTTACCAGCCCCTTGATTTCTAGTTCTATAGTTCTTAAGTTACGAACTTCAGGAATTCAGAACTCCCTCATCCCACCACCAGGACACCCATCCATGAGCAAGCTGAAAGGTAAGGTCGCCGTCGTTACCGGCGCATCCAAGGGTATCGGCGCCGCTATCGCCAAGGCATATGGCGCGGAAGGCGCGTCGGTTGTCGTCAATTATGCGTCCAGCAAGGCGGGCGCGGATGCTGTGGTCAATGACATTGTGAAGGCCGGCGGCAAGGCCGTGGCCGTGCAAGGCGATGTTTCGAAGGCCGCCGATGCGCAGGGCATCGTCGACGCTGCCATCAAGCACTACGGGCGCCTCGACGTTCTCGTGAACAATTCAGGTGTCTACGAATTCGCGCCGATCGAGGCGATCACGGAAGAGCATTACGACCGGCAGTTCAACGTGAACGTGCGCGGGCTGCTGCTAACCACCCAGGCTGCTGTGAAGCATCTTGGCGAAGGCGCCAGCATCATCAATGTCGGCTCGCTGGTATCGCGCATCGTGCCGCCGGCCACGGTGGTCTACACCGCCACCAAAGGCGCGGTGGATGCCATCACTGGCGTGCTGTCGAAGGAGCTTGGACCGCGCAAGATCCGCGTTAACGCGCTCAACCCTGGCATGGTGGAGACGGAAGGCACTCACGCTGCTGGCGCCATCGGTGGCGATTTCGAGAAATACGCCCTGGCAAGCACGCCGCTGGGCCGCATCGGCCAGCCGAACGATATTGCATCGATTGCCGTGTTCCTGGCGTCCGACGATTCGTATTGGCTGACGGGCGAGCGTTTGTACGCCGGCGGCGGCGCGCGCTGATCGCACATTGTTGCCATCACGACAAGCGGCCCGCATAGCGGGCCGCTTCTGTGTTACGGCGATCGACTATTGCTTGGGTGGCACATACGTGAGGTCAGCATCGTAGCGATCGACGTGCGATGACTGGTCCACGATGGCGTCATTGAGCGCCTTGCGCATCGCCTGCGCAGCTTCCTTTCCGTAGACGTTCTCGACCATGGTCCACAACGGTGGACTGTCTTCCTTTTCCAGATCGGCCCAGCTGTTGGATGGACTCACGATGATGAAGTCAGGCGCATCCTGGCCGCCCTCCCGCACCTCGCCGACCGAATAGTGGCTGGACCAATGCGTCTTCGCAGAAGCGGCGGCAATCTTTTGCGCTGCAGCCCTGAACGCTTCGAATGCCGCGTGACTGGGCTTTAGCTTGAAGAAGGTGACCTCGATGAAATCGGACTTCATCATGGCCTGGTCCGGCATGTAGCTCAGCTCAGGAAGCATCACCAGGAACGCGCTTGTCTCGCTCCTCAGGTGCGGGTTGATGTCCTTGGAGATGGATGGATCGCAGACTTTTCCCGTGGCTCGCATGTCATCGAAACTTCCCCAGGCAAGCGGATCGGTGACATAGGAGTACATATAGGTATCTCCGGTCTCGTGGATCCAGGCCCTCCAACCGTATTTGAAACCATGTTGGCCGAGGCATTCGTTATAGCGCTTGATGCCCGCCTCATAGGCTTGCTGATCCGCGGGTGCCACCGAGTCTGTGTAGTCCCGTACCACGTTGGCCTTTTCCGGTTCTGCCGCCTGCGCTCCGGTCATGCACAACAGCGCGATCGCCAAAGCTTGCCAAGTCGCTTTGCTCTTCATACCAGTCTCCTCCAGGGCCATCGCCCTATCTCGTTTGGTGCGAAGTCCAGCTCGGCGAGATGACGCACGCCGTAGTCGAGGACGAACGATGAGGAGTACCGGGAAAGACGATGCAGGATCCCGCCGCCACGACGAGACAGCCGAATGCCAGAACTGGCCAATGGCTCAGAACGATGGGCACAAAGAGCAAAGACCGACGGCGCAAAGAACCGAACCATGGGACACAACCCCGCAAGAAGTCGCACATTCCCTTGTCGGGACGTCCTCAGTTGCACCGACCGCACATCAGACGCGGGCCGATCGGCGGGTCATGACAGGCGCCTAATCTGAACAAGATAGCGCAAAAATGTGAACTACATCACATTTTATTGACCCACAATCGATGAAGCGGGCGGCCTAGGCCGATAAGGCAATTTATTGCCGATGGATGGACCCATCGCCGATACCAAGGCATAGACGTGCATGCGTCGATGCAAGGCTCCTTTTGTCGCAGGTATCCCGGCGATTGCGGACATCCGGGGACGATAGCCTGGGGGAATCACCGATCGGCAGCGATAGCGCCATGCGATTACCGCCATTTGCGTTCTGCAACAGCCGACCCAACCGGAACGAGTACATGGCCATCTCCACAACTTCTTGAGGATGTCTCAAGATAGGAGGGATGTAGTGATCGCAAAAGCGACATCTTCGCAAGCCAGCGTTAAATAACTCTCAAGTCATATCGCACCCATAGCTGGCCGCTCCAGATCGGCTGGCGCCACAAAAGCGACACACTGGCCGATTTACCCCCCGTACCCGTCCCTTTTGCCCTCCCCTGCCCGCATGGCTTGCGTGACAGTGCGGTTGTACGCGCCCGTACGGCGCGGGTGAGGAGAGCATTCGCCATGCGCAAGACCTGCACCTTGATTGTCCTTTCGTTGCTGCTGACCGCCTGTGACCATCAGGAGAGCGCTACACAGAGCCAAGGCGATACCTCGTTCGAAAGCAAGCTCGAGCAACAGCTGCTCGACGCCAAGCCCGGCAGCGTGATCGACATTCCGGCAGGCCATTACGCGCTCAAGCGCGGCCTGAGCCTGCGCACGAATGGCGTAACCATTCGCGGCGAGGGCATGGACAAAACGGTGCTGTCATTCAAGGGACAGATCGTCGGCCCGGAAGGTTTGTTGGTGAATGCCGACGACTTCACCATCGAAAACCTCGCCATCGAAGACACGATGGGTGATGCGTTGAAGATCAACCAGGGCAAGAACATCACCATCCACGGCGTGCGTATCGAATGGACCGATGGCCCGAAGAGCACGAACGGCGCTTATGGCTTGTATCCGGTGAAGACACAGAACGTGTTGGTGGAAGATTCTGTCGTGATCGGCGCCTCCGATGCCGGCATCTACGTGGGGCAATCGAACAACATCGTGGTGCGGCGCAATCGCGCTGAGCAGAACGTGGCCGGCATCGAGATCGAGAACTCGGTGAACGCCGATGTGCACGACAACACGGCGACGAAGAACACCGGCGGCATTCTCGTCTTCAACATGCCGAATTTGTCGCAGGCAGGGCACGCCTCGCGCGTGTTCCATAACAAGGTGTTCGCCAACAACACCGGCAACTTCGCGAAGAAGGGCGCGGCCGTGGCCAGCGTTCCGGCAGGCTCCGGCGTGGTGGTGAATTCCAACGACAAGGTGGAGATCTTCGATAACGACATCGCCGACAACCAGACGGCCAACGTGATCATCTCCAGCTATTTCTCCACCAACTACTACAACACGCGTGGCGTGGCCGCCGATTACAACCCGTATCCCAAAGGCATCTACGTCTACGGCAACCGCTTCAAGGGCGGCGGCGATTCACCGGACGGCCTCAAGCTGAAAACGCTGAAAGCCGCGGTGTACGGCATCAACGGCAGCTTCCCCGATATCGTTTGGGATGGCTATGCCGATCCGAAAACCCAGGTCGATGGATTGCCGCCACCTAATGATCGCATCTGCATCCAGGATGCCAATGGCGTGCTCAACGCCGATGGTCCGCACGGCTACAAGAACCCCGTCACAGATACCAAACCCTTCCAGTGCACTTTGCCCAAGCTGCCGCCCGTCGCGCTCAATCCGGAACCGAAAGTCTGAGAGTGCTGCTGATGCCGAAGAAGATGTGGATGCGCGAACTGCTGTTGTTGCTCGCGCTGTCATGCCTTGCTGCGTGCCACCGCGGCATGGAGCCGGTTGCGTTTCACGATGAGGGTTATCCGGCGAAGCTCAGCGATTGGCACGTGGTGGAAGCGCGTGACGGCGTGCTGCAGTTGAATGAAGGCGTGGTGCCCTACGAACTCAACACGCCACTATTCACCGACTACGCGCACAAGCTGCGCACGATCTGGATGCCCAAGGGGGTATCGGCCAAGTACAGCCCCACGGATACTTTCGATTTCCCGGTGGGAACCATCATCAGCAAAACGTTCTTCTATCCGCTTCCCAAGGACGCGGCACGCAATGCCACGGATGTGGCGGGCACGTACGACACCAGCCTCGATTTCGCCGCTCCGGGGCAAGGCTTGAACCTCGCCAACGTGCACCTCGTCGAAACACGTCTGTTGATAAGGCGCAGAGACGGATGGGTGGCCATTCCCTATGTATGGAATGCCGATCAAACCGAGGCCATGCTCGCACGCACTGGCGACGTGCAGGCACTGACTCTCGTAAGCGACAGCGGCGAACGCGAAAACTTCAACTACGTCGTACCGGATCAGAGTCAGTGCGTGAGCTGCCATGCGCACGACTGGAACACGCGCGCTATCCAACCGATCGGCCCGAAGGCGCGTCATCTCAATCGCGACTACCGCTATGCCGATGGCGACGAGAATCAACTGGCGCACCTGATGCGCGTCGGCTATCTGACCGGTGCACCAGCGCCTGCCGATGCGCCGCGCAACGCGAACTGGATGGATCCGCACGCCTCGCTCGATGCACGCGCACGCGCTTACTTGGATATCAATTGTGGCCATTGCCACAACCCGAAAGGCGCAGCCAACACCACGGGTTTGACGTTGGATATCGCCACGCCGGAAGACAGACACATCGGCATCTGCAAGCCGCCGACAGCAGCTGGGCAAGGTACCGGCGATCACCTGTTCGACATCGTGCCGGGTTATCCGGACGATTCGATTCTGCCTTACCGGCTCAGCTCCACCGAGCCGGGCACGATGATGCCGGAGATTGGGCGCAGCACGATGCATAGAGAGGGTGTTGCGCTGATCAAGGCGTGGATTGCGGCGCAATCGGGGGATTGCGTCGTTCTGCACTGAAAGTTCTTTGCTCCTCCTTCTGCTTGCAGAGGGAGGCAGCGACGTAGGCAAGGTAGTTTCTTGAGGGGAAAAGAAAAACATGACGATCCGCCAACGAGCACTGTCCGCTTATGTCCGTCATCTGCTACGCGGTAGCGCCGCGCTGCTAATGTGCGTGCCGCTCTCCGCCTTGAGCGACACGCCCGCGCAAACCGGCACCGATACGAAAAGCCAGCCGGATGCCAGCAAGGCCAAGCAACTTGGCAACATCACGGTAACGGCACAAAGCCGCACGCAGCAGATGGAACAGGTGCCGATTCCGCTGCAGATCCTTACCGCAAAGCAGATCGAAACGCAGGCGGCTACCGATCTCAGCAAGATCTCGCTATTCGTGCCGGGCTTGGTGGTGGATGGCAGCCAGCCCACGCAGCCTAATTATTCGTTGCGCGGCATCAGCACCAGCGACTTCGGCATCGGCACCGAATCGGCGGTGGGCGTGTACATCGACGGCGTGTATGCGGCGCGCTCCGGTGGCGCATTACTAGCGTTCAACGACATCGATCGCATCGAGGTACTGAAAGGCCCGCAAGGCACGTTGTTCGGCCGCAATGCGGCGGGTGGTGCGATCTCCATCGTCACCAACGAGCCTACCGACACATTCGAAGGCAAAGCCTTGATACGCGTGGGTAATGAAGGCGAGCACTACGAGAGTGCGCTGGTCAACCTGCCGCTCAACAAAGACATGGCGCTGCGCATCAGCGTGCTCGACAACCAGAGCAACGGCTGGATTCGCGATCAGGCCAACGGGCAGCGCTACGGCAAGAACAATGACTGGGGCAGCCGCATGGTTTACCGCTGGAACATCACACCGAACACGCGCGTGCTGTGGTCGTGGGATCACGAGCGGCTGGATCAGCCGCCGCGTCCGGCGATCGGCCTGGTGCCGCTGTCGAATGATACGAACGAACGTCCACCTTATCCGCCGAATCCCGCTACCTATCTGAATCCGCTCACCGCGCCGCTTTACAACGATGCGATCCAGGCACGTGAATGGCGGCATTTCGACGGCTCCACGCTGACCATCGATCACTCCTTTTCGTGGGGCAGTTTCACCTCGACCACGGCGTGGCGTCACTTCAACACGTTCAACGATGAAGACAACGATGGCACCGATCACATCGTCAGCTATCTCGACACCGCCAACATCGAGCACAACAACAGCTACTACCAGGAATTCAAGCTGTCGGGCTACAACGACCTGATGGATTGGGTGTCCGGCGTGAGCTTCTATTCCGAGCAAGCGCGCCAGACCAGCCAGGTGAATACCAACACCAGCAGCCTGGACACGCTGGCGCAGAACGTCGACGGGCTTGGCTTGCCGCTCACCGAAATCACCCAGGGGCTGCAGGCGCTCGGCCTGCCTTACAGTCTGCTCAACGATCCGTGGCGCGAGCAGATCAACAACGTCGGTAAGTTCAAGGCGTATGCAGCGTTCGGCGACGTGATCTGGCATGTGAACGACAAGCTCGATCTCACTACCGGTTTGCGCTACACCGAAGACAAGAAAGATTTCACCTGGTACACGCCACCACGTCAGGCCACGGCTTTCGACCAGACCGTGGCAGAACTCGTCGCCACTGGCGTCTACGGCCTGCTGCCGCCGCAAGCACAGCAGGCACTGGCCGCGTTCGGCAACAACATTGTTTTTCCCAGCGCAGTGGGACAATGGGTACCGGTGCATCACAGCTGGCACGACTTCAGCCCGCGCTTGGTGCTCAGCTACAAGTTCACGCCCGACACCATGGCCTATATCTCCGCCACCAAGGGCTACAAGGCCGGCGGCTACAACAGCCTGCAGGTAGGTTCGTTGTATGCGCCGGAAAAGGTGTGGAACTACGAAGCCGGCATCAAGACAGTAGTGCCCGAATACAACTTGCTGTTCAATGCATCGGCGTTCTACTACCGCTATTCGAACCTGCAGTCGTCGGTGCTCAATCCGAATTACTCGGGCTCCGGCGTGCCGTTCTACACGGTGCAGACCTCCGACCAGCACGCGCACGGCGTGGACTTGGAAGCGCAATGGCAGCCCACCGACGCGCTGCGCCTTAACTTCACTAGCGAGTACATCGACTTGACCTACGTCCATGGCACGTCGACATCGGGCGTGGTGCTCGACGGCCAGCCCACCGGCGAACCGCTGTTTTCCATGACGGCCGGCTTCGATTACACCTGGCACGGCGTCTATCACGGCGATTTGGAACTCAACATGCAATACGCGTATCGCGGACACACGCGCTGCAATGCCGATTCGGAATTTCAGGGCAATTGCTTTACGACGGCTGCGTTCAAAATTGGCACGTCGCAGCAACGCACCGATGCGCGACTGGATTGGCATACGCCGGACCAGCGCTGGGGCGTTGGCCTATACGTCAACAACATGTTCAACAAGCGCTACGTGCTCGGTATCGGCAACGACAGTACCAATGATTTCGGCACGCCGTATGCCACCATCACGCCGCCGCGCACCTTCGGCCTGGAAATGCGAGCCAAGTTCTAGCCATGAATCAACCTGACCGACTCGATCTAGCCACCGAACTACAGCGTCTGCGCATCGTGCAGGCGCGCGATCCGTTGCCGGACTGGCCCACACGCGCGCGCCGCCTGCGTGCCTTGGAAGCAGCAGTGAGCCAGCACCGCGACGAGGTCGCTGCGGCGATCGATGCAGATTTCGGCTGCCGCCCGCGCGAAGAAACGGACATGCTGGAAGTGTTTCCCAGCCTGTCAGCGATCCGTCACGCGCTGCGCCATGGCCGGCGCTGGATGAGGTCGAAACGCAACCCGGCAAGCATGGCCTTTCTGCCAGCGAGCACCGAGCTACGCCCGCAGCCCCTGGGTGTGGTCGGCATCATCGTGCCCTGGAACTATCCTCTGTTCCTTGCCGTGGGACCGCTGGTGGATGCACTCGCGGCAGGTAATCGTGCGATGGTGAAGATGAGCGAATACACGCCGCGCTTCTCGCAGTTGTTCGCCGAACTGATCGCGCAACATTTTCAGCCGGATGAAGTGATCGTGGTGAACGGCGACGCATCGGTGGGACAGACCTTCGCAGCGCTGCCGTTCGATCATTTGCTGTTCACTGGCTCCACTTCTGTCGGCCATCACGTGATGCGCGCCGCTTCGGCGAACCTTACGCCGGTTACGCTGGAGCTGGGTGGCAAATCACCCGTCATCGTCGGCCCCGGCGCACGCTTCGAGCACGCGGTGGAACGCATCGTGCTCGGCAAGCTGGTCAACGCCGGGCAAACCTGTATCGCGCCCGATTACGTGCTGCTGCCGCGTTCGGATGTCGCGCGCTTTGCTTCCGCCGCACGGGAAGCCACGGCGCGGCTGTATCCGGATTTCGCCAACAACCGGCAGTACGCCAGCATCGCCACCGATCGTCACTATCACCGGCTGCTCGAATTGCGCGATGACGCGGTGAATGCCGGAGCGCGCAGCGAAAGCCTGAGCGACGCGGCAGATCGTCCCGAACAGCGGCTGCTCACGCCGACACTGCTAACCGGCGTGCGTGACGACATGCCGGTGATGCGGGAAGAAATCTTCGGCCCATTGCTGCCGCTGGTACCTTACGACACGTTCGACGAAGCCATCGACTATGTCGCCAGCCATCCGCGTCCGCTGGCCTTATATCTGTTCGAACAGGATCAGGCGCGCATCGACCGCGTGCTTGCCCGCACGCATGCCGGCGGTGTCACGCTCAACGACACGCTGTATCACATCGCCCAGCACAAGCTGCCGTTCGGCGGCGTGGGACCTTCCGGCATGGGCGGCTATCACGGCGAAGCCGGCTTTCGCACGTTCTCGCACATGAAGCCGGTGTTCCGGCAGGCGCGGCTCAACGGAGTGCGGTTGTTCAATCCGCCGTATGGGAAACGCTTCAGGCAGTTGCTGGAGATTTTGTTGCGCCGAGGTTGACCATAAAAAAACCTCCTCACTTGCGTGAGGAGGTTCTTGATTCTTCCAACCTGACGTCGGTCAGAACTTATAGACCGCCGACAACGCAAACAGATTGCCGGCATCGTCATACGAACCCGTGAGCGTGTCTGCGGTAGCACTGACCGCGCCATTGATCGCAGCGCGATTCACGAAGATGTGCGCGTACGACGCGTTGATCGTGAGGCGATCCGATGCCTTGTAGCCGAGGCCCACCGACAGCAGCTTGCGGGTTTCGTCCGGCACACGCGGCTCGCGGTAGGCCGCCTTGGTCGGCGTGGTGTCGTAGCCGAAGCCAGCGCGCAGGGTCAGCTTTTCGGTGAGGTAGTAATCGCCGCCGAATGCGAAGTAATAGGAGTTGTGCCAGTCGAACAACTGGGTGGTGCTCGGCTGCGCCGGATTGCCGTAGTTCACCGTGAGGTTCTTGAACACGTCCCACTCGGTCCAGGACAGGTCAGCGCCGAAGCCGAACTTGTCTTCCTGATGCCAATAGCTGGCGGTGGCCACGGCCGGCGTGGTGAACACCGCGGTGCCGCTGGTGTGCTGGAACGGCAGCTGGCTGGCGGTGAGGCCTTGCGCAGCTGCAAGCTGGCCGATCAGCGTCGACACATTGTCCGGCACATTGAAATTGGCCGTACCCTGCAGGCGATGACTGATCTTCGAGCGGTAGTTAACCGAGAGGCGATCCTGCGGGGTGATCTTCCAATAGGCGCCCAGCTGCCAGCCCCACGCCCAGCTGCTACCGGTGATGCGCGCCAGACCATCGGAACCTGGCGGTACCAAGCCGTAAACCTCGTTGACCGGTAGATTGGTCGCCGTGCCTGGACCGATCAGGCCAAGGGCCACGCTGGAAAAGTTGATGGCATTGGTCAGCGTCGCGGTGGTGTGCTGCGCGATAGCGCTGCCGCCGACACTGAAGGTGTCGGTGACGTCGAACGAGGCGGACATCGTGCCGTCGATCGACTCGAATTTCGAATAGATCGAGTTATAGCGACCCACCCAGTTGTTGTCGTATTCGGTCTTGAAGCCGAACGGCACGGTGATGGCAGCGCCCACGTGCCAGCGGTCGCTCACCTGAGTAGTGAAGAAGAGCGAGGGCACCGGCATGGTCGTGCCACCATCGCCGCCATTACCGCCGCTGATCGGTTGGCCCAGCACGTCGTGCGCGCTGCCAGTGAAGTTGGCGCTGAAGTTGATGGCGGTGACATCGCCTTGGAAATAAGTGCCCTTCAGGTCGCTCATCGCGGCCGGAGCGTTGGCCACCACGGAAACGTCGCCACCCGCGGTCGCCGAACCGGCGTAGGCGCGACCCATGGCTTGCGCGCTGTCTTCCTTCAGCTGGAACGAGCTGGCATGAGCCTGTTGGGGCGCGGTCAGCGCACCGGCAATGGCCAAGCCCAGCGCGGCCAGGACGAACGGACGGCCACCATGGGCGGTGTTACGAAAGGACGTGTGCATCGC
This sequence comes from Dyella humi, assembly GCF_044904605.1. Taxonomy (NCBI): domain Bacteria; kingdom Pseudomonadati; phylum Pseudomonadota; class Gammaproteobacteria; order Lysobacterales; family Rhodanobacteraceae; genus Dyella; species Dyella humi. The sequence goes on along the minus strand of NZ_JADIKI010000023.1, from coordinate 1,882,868 downwards.
ATGCTCCTGCTTTTCTTTTGGTGACGAGTCCGGCCCCTGGGAGGCCGGGATCTTGCTCAGGGGTCGAACAGCCCCCGCGGCTCGGGTCGTAGCGGGGCCTGAAACAAACAGAAATTCATACGCGCGTTTGATACCCCTGGCCGGCACTCTGCCGACTCGGGCCGAGCTGTGCAAGTGCGGTTGCAGCATGATGACTAACCGCCGCGTAGACCCGAATCGCCCACGGCGCGCCATATAAGGCTGAAATCTTGCGCAACGCGCCATAGCCCGTGCCCTCCATCTACATGCTCGCCCTGCTAACCTTCCGGCCCCTTATGACTTTCCGCGGGCAAAGCCATGCATTGCTTCGTCTACGCCAGCCAGCGTAAGGCCGATACGTATCTATGGCTGGATAAAAAAGACCATTTCGACGTGCTTCCGGAATCGCTGGTGCTGCTACTCGGCGATCTGCGCTTTGTGCTCGAAGTGGAACTGCATCCGGACCGACGCCTGCCGCACGAGGATGTGGAAGTGGTGATGCAGCATCTGCTCACCAAAGGCTGGCATCTGCAGTTGCCGCCACATGAAACGCTCGCCGTATCCACCCATACGCACGACCACCCACTCGCGCCCAAGAGCCGGGATGAATGACCATCGCCGCGATGGTTGTTAACAAGTGATTACCGTCTGACGCGCTGCCGGTTCCTATACTGCCCCCATGCCACCTATCCATAGATCGCGTCACCCTTCCTCCGCGCTCATTTCGCTCGTCTGGTTTCTGCCAGGGTTGATCTGCGCCGGCGTCGCCGCCTTCGATGCGCATCCGCTTGCACTGATTCCGCTGCTGCTGGCCAACACCTTGACCATGGCTGCGGTGTGCCACGCGATCGGTTTCGATCCGGAGCCGGATTTCTTTCGCACCGTGCTTCGCCGCGGTGCGGCGCATCTGGCGATGTTCACCTGCTACGTGGCGCTGGTATTCCTGCTGATCGCCTGGCCGATGTTGCGCCTTACGCAGCATCCCACGCTGGGCGGCAGTCTGATGCTTGCAGCGGCGTTGGTAGTGGCGTTGATGGCGCTATGGCGCTTGTGGCCGGCTTTTGCGTTGGTCTATGTGTGGGACGACGCCTATCCCGCGCATGGTCAGGGTGAAGGCTCATGGCTGTTCACTGCCACAGCACGAAGCGTGGCCTTCGGCCGACATCTCGCTCGTGAAGAACAGTTTTTCAGCCACTTCCTGCCCAGTGCACTAGCGCTGCTGGTGCTCTCGTTTTCCACCATCGCGTTGAGCGGCCTCTACGGCGTACTGCCATCGGAAATGCGCACCGCCGCGCTGGTGCTCTACGCGGTGCTGCTGATGCCGCTGGGCTGCCTGATCGTGGCCAACCGCACGTTGCGCGTCATGCTGTGCGAAAGCCGCCGGCCGCGTCGGCAGGAACGCAATGAGAAAGCGGAACCTGCCGTCGCCGCACCGCCGCAGCTGAGCGACCGTGAACGCACCGCCGGTACACCTGAGCAGGCGCAGGCCTTGCTGGCCGCCGCACGCAGTGGCGACGTCGCGCGTGCGTTGGCGCTGGTGGAAGCCGGCGCCGATCCGAATACCGCGCCTACCTCTGGCGATCGCGATCAACGACCTGTACTGATGTTGGCCGCATTGCTGCCGGACAGCCGTCTCTTGCGCGCCCTGATTGCCAAGGGAGCCGATGTGAATCACGCCAGTGGCGGCCTCACGCCGCTGCTGGCCGCCACACGCGACAGTTGGCATGGCCGTGCCGATGCGGTGATGACGCTGCTCACCAACGGCGCCAATCCACTCGCCACCGATGCCGACGGCAACACGCCACTACATGGCGCCGTGCTCAGCGGCGAACCGACCGTCGCCGCCATGCTGCTGGACGCCGGTGCGGCGATCGACACACTCAATAAAGCTGGTGCAACACCGCTTTCGATCGCCTGCCGCGCGGCCAACTGGCCGCTGGCGAAATTCCTGCTCGAACGCGGTGCCAAGAGCGCGCCGACCAACGGCGAGCCAGCGTTGGTCGCGGCAGCGGGCATCGCCGATGACGACGTCGCCGGCACGAAGCTGCTGCTCAAGCACCGCGCCGCTGTGAATGCGATCGACGCACGCCGACGCAGCGCGTTGATGACGGCCGCTGCGGAAGGGCACGAGCAGATCGTCCGCACGCTCTGCGCCGCGAACGCTGATGTGAACCTCACCGATCAGCACGGCAGCACCGCGCTGATGGAAGCCGCACGCGCCGGCGCGGTCGGCGTGGTGTCGCTGCTCGCCGACGCGCAGGCGGATGCACGTGCACGCGACCAGCACGGCCGCGATGCGTTGACGCTCGCCTGCCAGTCGCCGCATGCGCAGGTCGAAACCGTACGCGCGCTACTCGCGCTCGGCGCCGAACCGAAGACGCCAGGCAGCGACGGCCGCAGCGCGCTCGATCACGCCGCCGCCAGCGGACGCTGGGATCTGGTCGCCCTGCTCGATCCGGATACGCCGCTGCCGGCCAGCCTCGATCTCGAAGCGATTTCCGAAGGTGCGGACACGCCCGCGCACTTGCTCGATGCACTGCGCTTCGGACATTGGGCGATCGTGTCCAGCTTCGCCACCCGGGTGCGCGACTGGTCGCAGGCGCAGCTTGCGCAGTTGTATCTGGAACTGACCGAGCCCGGCCTGCGCACGGCGCGCCGCTGGCTGCTCGATCACGGGCTGCAGGCCGAAGCGCGCTTGCAACCGCAACTGGTCGACGAGCTGGAAAGCGAACAACCTACCCTGCCACCGCTCGGTCGCCGTTTGTTCGACGCATTGCTGCCGTTGCTGCCTGACAGCGCCGAAGCCATCGAGGATCTGCTCGACGCTGGCGCCAGCCCCGCCGGTGCCGGATTGCTCGCCCAGGCGCTCGGCCACCTGCAGCAAGCTTCTTCCGTTTTGCCGCTCACCCTGCTTGAACGTGGCGCAGACCCGTTCGGCACCGACGAGCGCGAGCGCACACCGCTGCACCTGGCCGCGGCCAACGGCCAGCTCCCGGTGCTGCAGGCGCTGCTGATGCGTGGTTGCGATCCGAACACCCGCGACACCAGCGGACGCATGCCCTTGTTCGCCGCGCTGGAACATGGTGCCGATGCGCTACCGCTGGTACGCGCGCTGGTCGCACATGGTGCCGACGCAGAGACAATGGACGCGAACGGCGAAACGCCGCTCGGCCTCGCGTTGGAACATCCTCAGTTGGAACGCTGGCTCGATTGGAACGACTGGCAGCGCCCACGTCGCCCGCTGCGCGCGGACGATCTGATTCACGCCGCGACGCTCGGCGCAGACACCGCAGTGCACCGCCTGCTGGAACTGGGCTTTGCGGTGGACACGCGCGACGCGCAAGGCGCCACCGCGCTACTGCATGCCTGCGGCGCCGGCCATCGCGACGTCGCCGCTACGCTGATCGACGCGGGCGCGGACGTCGCCGCCAGCGCCAGTAACGGCATGACGCCGCTCGCAGCAGCTGTCGCCGCGCGTCGCGAAACCCTGGTGGCCTTGCTGCTTGAACGTGGCGCCGTGCCGGATCAGCGTCTACCGAACGACGCCACGGCGCTGATGATCGCCGCCGTGCAAGGCTATCCCGAGATTGCCGAGCAATTGCTCGATGCCGGTGCTGATCCCAATGCCATCGACGCACGCGGACACAGCGCCTTGCACGCCGCCTCGCAGTTCGGCTTCGAGCAGAACGACAGCCTGCGCGCGCGTCGTCTGTTTGACGTGTTGCTGAAACGCAAAGCCGATCCCAACCTCGCCGACGGCGAAGGCAAAACGGCTCTGTTGTTGCTGCTCGGCGCACATCTACGCCCTGGCAGTTCCTGCGATGCCACGCATATCGGCGCCTTGCTGCCGGTGCTGCTCGATGCCGGCGCGCGCATCGAGCATGCCGATCAGCGCGGCGTCACCGCTCTGCACGCCTGCGCCATGCACGCCTTGCTGCCGCCGGCCCGCCTGCTGCTGGCGCGCGGCGCGGACCGCAATGCCGCCGACGCCTTCGGCCGCACTGCTGCGGACGTGGCGCGGCATCTGGGCTTGATCGACATTGCACATGAACTGGCCGCGCGGCATAGCGTGATTCCCAGCGTACGGCAGACCTTGCGGCAGCCGGCGCAACCGGATTGATCAACGTACCTCGCCGTTTATCGCCGTGCAGGCTGGGATTGTCATCCCAGCCTACGCATCGTCATTAGCTGTCGGACGTCACGCTAAGCTTCACCGACTCCGCAACGCTCGCACGCAATGGCAACGATCGCCACGCCTCGATCACCTGCTCCGGCGTAATCGCATCGACGCGTGTGCTGGTCGGCGGACCACCCAGCACGTGCACAGCTTCGGGGTTGCTACTGCGCGGACGCCAATGACTGGGTGATCCCCCACCGAACATCACGACCAAAGGACAGCCCATCGCAGCCGCAAGATGCGCAGGGCCAGTGTCGACGGAAATCATGCTGTGCGCGACGGTAAGCAGGGCTTTCAGTCGCGGCAGCGGCAACTCCTTCGCGACCACTTCCACGCCGGGCTGTGCGATCGCCGCGCGAATGTTTTCCAGGTAACCCTGTTCCGCTGGCGATCCGCATAGCAGGATGCGCACTTGCGGCATCTGGGCATGCAACGCCGCCGCAACACGTGCCCAGTTTTCCATCGGCCACGACTTGTCGTCGTCACTGGCTTTGCGCACGCCATTCCAGCGCATCGTGCGCTTGTTCGCCGGTTGCAGCAGAACCAGCGGATGTCCAGCAAGACCGCGTGCGGCTAACCATCGTTCGCACTCGGCGCGATCCTGCGCGCTCACGAGGAATTCGGGCACGGCACTGGTGCTGCACGCCACGCTTGCGTAGCGATCACGGAAGGCAGGGGGCGTGCTGTCGGCCAGCGCAAGCAAGTGTTCGATCCAATGACCGCCCGGCGGCAACGGAATATCGTTGAGGAAGACGCAATGGTCGTCAGCGATGCCGGCCAACTTCAACAGCGGGCGGATGCGCTGCAAGGAACGCGGCTGCGGCTCGCACACGTATACCGGCACATGCCGCATGCGCTGCAATGCGCGAACCGCGTGCCACTGCTCCGGACTCAACAGCAGCGATCGATGGCGGGAGCGCAGCGCGATCACTTTCGCCACGTCGGGCTGGTCGTGATACAGGTCGGTCGCGTAGCTGCCCGTCGCAAGCAACGTACAAGGCTCGCTATAACGCGCATGCAGGCGACGCAGCAACGGCTGCAGCAGCATCGTGTCGCCGAGGCGACCGTAGCGGATGACGAGCGGATGGAAAGGATTCGACATGCGAAAGGGCGCAGCGTGTGCTCGTCAGGTTTCACATCGCGCAAGCATGCTGATTAGCTGCTTACCGGAGACTTACCGCATTTTCTTGCTGCCTTTGCAAAAAGCACACAGACAGGCTAACGCGACATATAAAACACCCTCGTGTGAAAAGCATATGACGCGCCGCGCACAGGCGAACGCCATCTACGCCTTCCCCTGTTCCCCATCACCCGCCACGAGCGGCGTATCCGCATCGGGTCCCTTGGCCGGCGGCGGCGCGATCTCCGCATCGGCTTCGAACAGCCTGTTCAGATCCTCGATCGCCTCGCGCGTGGTCTGCACCAGCTTGGCTTCGTCGTCATAAACCAGGTACTGCACCTTGAGCAATTCGGCATCCTTGCGGCGGAACAGCTCCACTTGTTCCGTGGCTTCCTGCGGGCTGAGGCCAAGCGCCTCCAGCGTCTGGCGGGTCATCTTGAGGCTGGAGAACAGCGTTTCGCGAACGGGCTGCTCGATGCCCAAGTCCATCAATCGCCACACGTGCTGGCGGTTGCGCGCGCGGGCGATGACTTTCAGATGCGGATATTGGCGCCGCACGGTTCGCGCCACGCGCAGGCTGGATTCGGGATCGTCAGTAGCGAGCACGAACACTTCAGCCTTGTCCGCCTGGGCCGCGCGTAGCAGCTCCGGGCGGGCCGGATCGCCGTAGAAAATATCGTTGCTGTTGCCGAAGCGCTGCACCATGTCGAGTTGTTCTACGGATTGATCCAGCGCCACGAACGGAATCTTCCGCGTGCGCAAGATACGCGCAACGATCTGGCCCATCCGGCCGTAGCCGGCGATGATCACGCGCGGATGATCCACCGTAATAGTGTCGAAGGGACGCTTGGGCTCGGCCTTCTTCTTCGCGCCGATCAGCTTGCCGGTGCCTGCCACCAGCAGCGGCGTCAGCCCCATCGATAAGGTGATCGCCAGCACCAGCAATGCGCCCTGCTGCTCTTCCAGCAGGCCACGCTCGCTCGCCTGGCGCAACACCACGAACGCGAATTCGCCGCCGCTGGCCAGCAGCACGGCAAGACGCAACGTATCGCTGCGATGAAGACCGCCGATCGTCAGGCCCAGCGGCCACAGCAGAAAGCCCTTCACCAGCAACAGCCCAAAAGTGAGCCCCAGCACAAGCAGCGGCGATTGGAGCAGCAAATCGATGCGCATCGACATGCCGACGCTGATGAAGAACAGGCCCAGCAGCAAGCCTTTGAACGGCTCGATGTTCGATTCCAGTTCGTGGCGATATTCCGAATCGGCCAGCAGCACGCCCGCGAGAAAAGCACCGAGCGTGACGGATACGTTGAGCTCTTCCATCAGCAAGGCCGTGCCCATCACCACCAGCAGAGCGGTGGCAGTGGACACCTCTACCGATTGGGCGCGTGCCACGAAGCGGAACAAGGGTCGCAGTAGATAGCGTCCGCCGACCAGCACCGCCACGATCACCGCGACAGTGCGCAGCACGGCCAGCGGATCGATGCTGTGATGCGGTGAAGTCGATGCCAGCAGCGGTACCGCGGCAATCAGCGGTATCGCGGCGAGATCCTGAAACAGCAGAATGGCGAACGCCTGCCGGCCATAGGCCGACGATGCCTCTTTGCGCTCGGTAAGGATCTGCAGGCCGAACGCCGTGGAAGACAACGCCAGGGTGCCGCCAACGATTGCCGCTGCACTCGGTGACAGCCCAAAGCCTAGGTGCGCGATCGCGCCGATGGCAATGCCGGAGGCCAGCACCTGCACCAGGCCGCTGCCGAACACCGCACGGCGCATCACCCACAAGCGCTGCGGCGAAAGCTCCAGGCCAATTACGAACAGCATCAGCACCACGCCGAATTCGGAAATGCTGCTGGCGCCGCGTGGATCGGCGATCAGGCGCAGTTCCGCCGGGCCAATCACTACGCCCGCCAGCAGGTAACCGAGCACCGCGCCGAGCCGGAACCGCTTGGCGATTGGCACCGCGATGACCGTGGCCAGCAGGAAGACCACCGCTGTCTGCAGAAAATGATGGCTATCCACGTTCCCTCCACGGCAAATTCCTGCGATGGATTATTTCACGCGCTGACTCCGCGTGGCGTACAAACGCTGCTGGCTGCACTGCATTCGACATGCGATGATCCGGCCCCATGAAACGGATCACTCGCCTACTCGTCCTGCTTGCTCTGGTATTGGCATCGTCCGCGCACGCGCAGGCGGGGATACCCATCTACGGCTACAAGGTAGTGCGCACTTATCCACACGATACCAGCGCATACACGGAAGGCTTTTTCTACCTCAACGGCTACCTGTACGAGAGCACGGGCACCGAGGGCCAATCGACCATCCGCAAGATCGATCTTGCCACCGGTAAGGTGCTGCAGAAGGTGGATCTGCCACCGCCTGACTACGGCGAAGGCATCGTGGCGTGGAAGAATCGACTGTTCCAGCTCACCTGGCAGTCGCAGCGCGGCTATATCTACGACCTCAACAGCTTCAAGCGGGTCGGCACGTTTGATTATCCAGGCGAAGGCTGGGCGCTCACCACAGATGGCAAGCACATCTACATGAGCGATGGCACGGCCACCATCCGCGTGCTCGATCCGAACACCCTTAAGCAGACTGGCAAAATCGACGTGACAGCCGGCGAAGGCAACCCGGTCATCAACCTCAACGAATTGGAATGGGTGAAGGGGCTGATCTACGCCAATGTATGGCTGACGCAGAACATCGTGCAGATTGATCCATCCAACGGCAAGGTCGTGGGCGTGATCAATCTCACTGGCCTGGCGCCGGATCCGCAGACCTTGTCCGACCCCAGCAATGACGTGCTCAATGGCATCGCTTACGACGCGAAGCGTGACAGGTTGCTTGTGACCGGTAAACGCTGGCCGTCGATCTACGAGATCAAACTCACACCGCCGCCGTCCGACCATTGAGCTTAGGTGGGGGCGCCCAACCTACTCGCCTTCCAGTCGCTCCAGAATGAGCTCGGCCAAGCGCGCTACTTCCGGCGCCGGTTCCTCTTCACTGCGATAAAGCGCCAGCCCAAGCTGAGGTAGCGTCGGCAAGTTGGCCACCGAAGCATCCATCATGCGCAAATCGGCGGGCACGCCAAGCGGTGTGCGCACGCTGACGCCCAATCCCGCTTTTACCGCCGCCCAGGTTCCCGCCAGGCTCGCGCTGGTGAAGGCGATGCGCCAGGCGAGACCGGCAGCGTCCAGCGCGTTGATGGCCGCGGTGCGCATCAGGCACGGCGCATCCAGCACGACCAGCGGTATCGGTTCGTCCGCTACATAGGGGAGCTGTGCGGCATTAGCGCCGATCCAGCACATCTGCAACGTCTGGATATGTTGCGCATGCGGTGCGCGCGCTTCCGTTTCCCAGGCCAGCGCAAGATCGAGCCGGCCCGCTTCCAGCGACTGCATCAGCGCGGCGTTGCGCGCGATATGCACCTCCACGCGTAGCCGCGGATGGGCGCGCTTGAAGCGTCCAAGCACTTCGGGCAGCACGCTTTCGCCGAAATCTTCCTGCAAGCCCAGCCGCACACGCCCTTCCAGTTGCACGCCGCGCACGGCGCTGGCCGCCTCATCGTTGAGTTCCAGCAAGCGGCGCGCATAGCCGAGCATCACCTCGCCCACCTCGGTAAGAGCCATGCCGCGGCCGGCCTTGCGCAGCAGCGGGGTGCCGGCTTGGTCCTCCAGTTTCTTCAATTGCGCGCTGACTGCCGAGGTGGAGCGGCCCAGCCGTTCGGCGGCTTTGGCAAAGCTGCCTAGCTCGATGCCGGTGACGAAGCTGCGCATGACGTCCAGATCGAAAGTGACGCGGCTCATGGAATCATCCCGTTTTTCAGGATCATTACTGCATAAATTCCCGATTTTCAGCATCATGCTGAACCGCTACGCTGGCACCGTCAAGCCTGGAGCTAACCGCCATGCTCACCATGCAGTACCGCATCACTTTGCCCGCCGATTACGACATGGGCATCATCCGCCGCCGCATCGCAGAGCGCGGCCATCTTACGGATGACTTTCCGCAGCTCGCGTTCAAGGCCTACCTTTATGCTGATCGCAACCAGCCTTACGCCGCCGGTCGCGAGAATCGTTACGCGCCGTTCTACCTGTGGCATGACACGGAAGGCATGAACGCTTTTCTCGGCGGCGCGGGCTTCGCCGGCGTGGTGGCATCGTTCGGACGGCCAGTGGTGCGGACGTGGTCGGTGTGGCGCGCGGAGACGGCTCCGGATCTCTCCCTGGCCACGCATGCAAGCTGCGAGACTGTGCCTATACCTGCGCATGTTGCGTTGAGCGAGGTGCGCGATGCTGAAAACGCGGGCGTTCAAGCCGATCTCGACCGCGGCGCATTCGCCGCGATCAGCGCGTTCGATCCTGCCGGCTGGACCGCGATGCGCTTCCGACTGTGGCGTGATATTGCAGATACTTTCAGTGAAAGCGTGGACCTCTACCAAGTCGGCCACGTCTCCCATCCTTCAGCGAAACACTAATCTTCGAGGAATATCCCCATGCCTCTGGTTCGCATTGCTCTACGTCGCGGCAAATCCTCCGCATACATCACCGCACTTCGCAACGGCATCTACGCCGCCATGCGCGAAAGTTTCAACGTGCCGGAAAACGATCGCTTCATCCTGGTCAGCCAGCACGACGCGGAGGAATTCGATTACGACCCCAACTACCTCGGCATCGCACGCAGCGATGATCTGGTGATCGTGCAGATCGCCTGCAACAACACACGCACGGTGGAGCAGAAGCAGGCGTTCTATCGAAGCGTGGCGGAGAAGCTGGCCGCCGATCCCGGCGTGCGGCCGGAGGATGTGTTCATCAATTTGCTGGAGACGGCGAAGGAGAACTGGTCGTTTGGGAATGGGATTGCGCAATATGTATAACGCACAAGCAAACCAAACGAAGCCTCGGACAAGCACCTCCCCCTGCTTGCAGGGGGAGGTTGGGAGGGGGTGAACACTTGCAGGAAAGTCTGAGGCAAGTGTTCACCCCACCCCAACCCTCCCCTACAAGCAGGGGAGGGAGTCGTCCCTCGCGTACATGCAGATTGCGCGCAGGAGTTACGCTTCGCGCAACCAACGCGCCGCATCGATCGCGTAATAAGTAAGAATCGCATCCGCCCCCGCACGCTTGAACGCTGTCAAGGTTTCCAGCACCACCGCGCGCTCATTCAACCAACCGTTCTGCGCCGCGGCTTTCAACATCGCGTATTCGCCGCTTACCTGGTACACGAAAGTAGGCATGCCGAAGGCGTCTTTTACCCGGCGCAGCACGTCGAGATACGGCAAGCCCGGCTTTACCATCACCGCGTCGGCGCCTTCGGCGATATCCAGTTCCACTTCGCGCAGGGCTTCATCGCTGTTGGCGACGTCCATTTGATAGGTGTGCTTATTGCCCTTGCCGAGGTTGGCCGAGGAACCGACCGCATCGCGGAACGGACCGTAGAACGAAGAGGCGTACTTGGCCGAATAGGCAAGAATACGCGTATGGATATGACCGGCGTTTTCCAGCGCTTCGCGAATCGCGCCGATACGCCCATCCATCATGTCGGACGGTGCGACGAAATCCATGCCCGCTTCGGCCTGCGCCAGCGACATCTTGATCAGCGCTTCGACGGTCGGCTCATTCATCACGTAGCCGTTTTCGTCGATCAGGCCGTCCTGGCCGTGCGTAGTGTAGGGATCGAGCGCCACATCGCCGATCAGACCCAACTCCGGATACTTCGCCTTCAGCGCGCGGGTAACACGCTGCATCAGGCCCTGCGGATTCCACGCTTCGGCAGCGTCTTCGCTTTTTGCGGATGCATCCGGCGAAGGGAACAGCGCCAGCGCGGGAATTCCCAAACGCACGCATTCGCCGGCCAGTTCCAGCAGGCCATCGATCGACAGACGCTCCACGCCCGGCATCGACGGCACCGGCTCGCGCTTGCCTTCGCCTTCGATCACGAAGGCCACCATGATCAGATCGGTGGGCAGCAACGTGTGCTCACGCATCAACGCGCGGGAGAAGGTGTCGCGGCGCATGCGACGCATGCGGATGGCGGGGAAGTTCATGCGCGAAATCTCTTGCGAAAACTGCGCATAGTCTAGCGCTGTGACTGCATGGACGCAGGGACAGAACGCCGCGCCCGGACGACTCAATGTGTGAGATGCGTCAGTTCAAGAATAGGCACCGTAGTTAAACGCCGAGCTGCGCGTGCGCGAGTTCGACACATTTTGTGTGCCATCTTTGATGGTGCATGTCCCCACCCATTCAAGGAACTGCGTCATGATCCAGCCCGTCAAGCGCCCCTCGCACTGGACCACGCCTGAAGGCATGAAGTATCTCGGCCCGCACGATGATGCCGCGCCGATCGATGTGACGGTGGTATTACGCCGTCGCTCAGATACCGCGCCAAAGCCTGCCGAATGGCCCAAGTCGCCGCAATTCCCGCACGGTCAGTTCGGCGAGCATTACGGCGCCGATTCAACGGATATAGAGAATGTGCGCGGCTTTGCGCACAAGCACGGACTCACCGAGACCGGCTGCGACGCGCATCGCCGGGTAGTGCATCTGCGCGGCACGCCAACGGCGCTGGAGCAAGCGTTCGGCGTGACGCTGGGCAAATACCAGATGGGCGATTGCCAGTTCATCGGTTGCAGTCACGCGCCCACGCTGCCGCCGGAAGCGATCGCGGTGCTAGGCCTGGATAAACGTCCGGTGGCGCAGCCGCATTTCCGCAAGCCGCTGGCGCAGCCGAACACCTCCTATACGCCGATCCAGCTCGGGCAGCTGTACAACTTTCCCGCCGGCACCGATGGCACGGGCCAGACGATCGGCATCATCGAACTGGGCGGCGGTTATACCAGCAGCGATCTCAGCCAATATTTTTCGAACCTGGGGATCAGCAACCCACCGAAAGTAGTCGCCGTATCCGTGGCCGGCGGGCAGAACACGCCAGGCGGTGGCGACGCCGATATCGAAGTGGCGCTGGATATCGAAGTGGCCGGTGCGCTCGCGCCAGGCGCCACCATCGCGGTGTATTTCGCACCGAACACCGACCAGGGCTTTTACGAAGCGATTTCGCAGGCCGCGCACGACACCACGTACAAGCCCTCGGTGCTCTCGATCAGCTGGGGTGGCCCTGAGGACAGTTGGAGCAGCCAATCGCGCACCGCCATGGAATCCGCCGTGCAGGATGCAGCGGCGCTGGGCGTAACGGTGATCGTGGCGGCCGGCGACAACGGCTCCAGCGATGGCGAAAGCGACGGACAGCCGCATGTCGATTTTCCCGCATCCAGTCCTTACTCGCTGGCCTGCGGCGGCACCACGCTGGTGGCCACCGGCCAGACCATCCAGAGCGAAGTGGTGTGGAACGATACCGCCACCAACGAAGGCGCGACGGGCGGTGGCGTGAGCATCGAATACCCACTACCGACCTGGCAGCAGAATGCCAAGGTACCCAACGCGCCTAGCGGAAGCACGGGCCGCGGCGTGCCCGATGTATCCGGCAACGCGGATCCCATGACCGGCTACCAGGTGCTGGTCGGCGGGCAGACGCAGGCGATCGGCGGCACCAGCGCCGTGGCGCCGCTGTGGGCGGGGCTGATCGCACGCCTCAACCAGAAACTGGGCAAACCGGTGGGCGATCTGCACGCAGCGATCTACCAGATCGGCGAGTCCGCGTTCCGTGATATCACGCAAGGCAATAACGGCGCGTATCAGGCCGGTCCCGGTTGGGATGCGTGCACGGGGTTGGGCAGTCCCAACGGGCAGGCGTTGCTGGATGCGTTGTCCAAGCAGCAGGCGTGATGAGAAGGCAGCTTCCTCTCCCCCATCTTTCGTTAAGGGTTGGGGGAGAGTGAATAGCTCGCGTAACGCTGGACGAATCGGGCAGCAACGGGCAGTCTTGTAGGGTTCGCAACCCCGGATTGCCCATGGATCGCTCCATCGCCTCCCCCACCCTGCTTGCCGACCTTGGCGGCACCAACGTCCGTTTCGCGCTTGCCGACGCTGCATCGTCCGATCCGCTACTGCTGGACAGCGTGCGACGCTATCGCGTCAAGGATTTCGATACGCTGGCGGACACTATCCGCCAGTATTTCGCCGACACTGGACACATCGCCACGCAGGCAATCATCGCCGCCGCCGGCCGCATCGCCAACGGTGAAACGGTGAAGATCACCAACAATCCGTGGGCAGTCTCCGCGCATGGTTTGCAAGAAGAACTGGGCCTCGAGCGTGTGCGCCTGGTGAACGATTTCGCTGCACAGGGCATGTCGATTCCGTTGCTCCATCGAGATCAGTTGCAGGCGGTCGGCACGATGCTGCCGCCGGAGCACAATCACAAATCCTCGCAAACCTTCGTGGTGATGGGTCCGGGCACGGGTCTCGGTGTGGCCGGGCTGCTGCTTCGGCATGGGCATTGGTTCGTGCTGGAAACCGAGGGCGGCCATTCCGGCTTCGCCGCGCACACCGCCGAGGATGTGGAAATTCTGCATCGCCTCAACGCACGCTTCGGTCGCGTGTCCAACGAACGCATGATCTGCGGCAACGGCCTGGTGAATCTCTATCTCGCGCTCGCCGATATCGCTGGACAACCCGCGCAGGAATACACGCCCGAAGACATCACCTCGCGCGCCACCGACGGCAGCGACATGCTGTGCGTACGCACGGTGGAAACGCTCGCCGGCATTTTTGGCAGCGTGGCCGGTGACCTGGTGCTGAGTCTGGGTGGTTGGGATGGCGTGTACCTCACCGGCGGCGTGCTGAAGATTCTGATGCCATGGCTGCAGAGCGGTGGCTTCCGCGAGCGTTTCGAAGCAAAGGGTCGCTTCCGCGACACAATGGAAAATGTGCCGACCATCGCCATCACACATCCGGAACCGGGCCTACTCGGCACGGCGGCATTGGCGGTGCTGGAATCGGGCCGGAGCTTACCTGGCTGCGCGTGATGTCATGTAGGTTGGGGTGAGCGCATGCGAACCCCAACAACCAACGGTAATGTTGGAATTCGCATGCGCTCACTCCAACCTACCCTGAGCTCAAGGTAATCGAACATGCCCCGCTCCCATACCGCTTTTCTTTTCGACCTCGACGGCACGTTGATCGACAGCGTGTACCAGCACGTGCTGGCCTGGAAAGAAGCGCTGGATGAGGAAGGTGTCGTACTGCCGGTCTGGAGCATCCATCGCAAGATCGGCATGAGCGGCGGATTGTTCACCAACATCCTGTTGCGCGAAACCGGCCTGGACATCACACCCGAACGCATCGAGCGTCTGCAGCAGCGGCACGCGGAAGCCTTCAATCGCCATCACACCCAAGGCTCGGTACGGCCGCTGCCGGGCGCGCGTGAGCTATTGCGGTTTCTCACCGAGGAAAACATTCCCTGGGCGATCGCCACCAGTGGCCGCATGCGCACCGCCGCGCACAATCTCGCCGCGCTCGGCGTCGATCCCAACGAAGTGCCGGTGGTGACGCGCGACATGGTGCGCCATGCCAAACCCGACCCGGACCTGTTCATTGCCGCCGCCGAACGACTGGGCGTGGACATCCATCGCTCACTGGTGATCGGCGACAGCATCTGGGACATGCTCGCCGCGCAGCGCGCGCGCGCGTTGGGCGTGGGCCTGCTTTCGGGCGGCTACGGCCAGGACGAACTACAGCGCTCCGGCGCATTCCGGGTGTACGACGATCCGGCCGATCTGCTCAAGCACATCGACGAAGTGGCGGCACGGGATTAAGCGTCAGCGGGTGACGCGAAATAATGTGGCGCCTTGGTTCCCTCTCCCCTTCGGGGAGAGAGAACTAGAAGCGATCAACCCGGTGCCAGCAACGCATCCAGATCGGATTGATCGAAGCTCAGCTTCTCACGCGTACCGCCACCTTCCAGCACCGCTTCGGCAAGCTCCGCCTTGCGTGCCTTCAGCTCCTCGATGCGCTCCTCAACGGTGCCCGAGGTGATCAGGCGGAACACGAACACTGGCTTGTCCTGCCCAATGCGATGCGCGCGGTCGCTGGCCTGGGCTTCCGCAGCGGGATTCCACCATGGGTCGTAATGGATCACCGTGTCCGCGGCGGTAAGGTTGAGGCCCACACCGCCGGCTTTCAGCGAAAGCAGGAACAGTGGCACGTCGCCTTCCTGGAAACGCTGCACTGGTTCAGCGCGATCGCGCGTTTCGCCTGTGAGCATCACGTAACGGATGCGGCGGCGCTCCAGCTCGTTCGCGATCAGCTTGAGCATTTCGGTGAACTGCGAGAACAACAACACCTTGCGACCCTCGGCGAGCAGCGCGGGGAGCATGTCCATCAATAGCTCGAACTTGGCGGAATCACGCACACCACGCGCGGCTTCCAGCTTCACCAGACGCGGATCGCAGCACACCTGGCGTAGCTTGAGCAGCGCATCGAGCACCACGATGCCGCTGTGCGCGATGCCGCGTTGCGCGATCACTTCGCGCAATTCGTCAGCGAGTGACAAACGTAGGCTTTCGTACAGTTCGCGCTGGCGACCGTCGAGCACGACGCGACGCGTGATCTCGGTTTTCAACGGCAATTCCGAGGCGACTTGTGCTTTCGTTCTACGTAGGATGAAGGGCGCGAGACGGCGATTGAGCCGCACCTGACAATCCTCGTCGCGCTGCTTTTCGATCGGCACGCGATAGTGACGACGAAACGCGCCTTCGTCGCCGAGCAGGCCCGGCACGGCCAGATCCACCTGTGACCATAGCTCGCCCAGATGATTTTCCAGCGGCGTGCCGGTGAGGCAAACGCAGCGCGGTGCGCGCAAAGTAAGCGCGGCGCGGCGTGCCTGCGTGCGTGGATTTTTCACCTGCTGCGCTTCGTCGAACACGATCAACGAGAACGGCTGTTTACGCAGCGTCACCACGTCGCGCGGCAGCAAGGCGTAGCTGGTGAGGATGATGTCCTGTGTGGCGATCTGCGAGAAATCACCGCTGCGTTGCGGACCATGCAAGGCCAGCGAGCGCAACGACGGCGCGAAGCGTGCTATTTCCGCCAGCCAGTTGGGAATCAGGCTGGTGGGAACCACGATCAGCGCGGGCTGCTCCAACGCCCCGTGTTCCTTCAACGCAAGCAGATGTGTGATCAGCTGCAAGGTCTTGCCTAGGCCCATGTCGTCGGCCAACACGCCGCCAACGCCTGCTTCGGCCAGCGCGTTCAACCAACGCAGGCCTTCGCGCTGATACGGACGCAGTTCGACCGTGAGCCCTTCGGGCACCACATCGCTGGCGCGCTCGGCAGCATCGCGCAAGCGCGCGGTGAAGCCCCGCAATTGCTCGGGTGCCTGTAGTTCGCCGCCGGCCGGCAGCGCTTCGACGATTTCTTCCAGACGGCCCGCCTGCACGCGCGGCAGGTGCAACTTGCGCTTGGGTTTTTCGAGGTATTCGGCCAGTGGTGCCAGCAAGCCGCGCAGTTCCTTCAGGCGCACAGGCACACGGCGACGTTCATCAACCGGCGCGTACCACACGGCGTCTTCCGGTTCGTTCGGCGCGGGGCTCAGGTTGAGCTGATGCTCGGCCAGCGCCTGCGCCACGGCGGGCAGCAAATTGCGGCGCTTGCCTTCGACTTCGATGCCGATTTCCAGATCGAAGGCGTGATCGTCGGCATCCTCGACGGCGTTGCCGTACCAGCGCACCGGCCCTTCCAGCACTTCGAACGGAAAGCTCGGTGCGTATTCGAGCAGGAAACCTTCCGCTTCCAGCTTCGGCCGCAAGGCGAGCCAGCGCGCAGGCGTGTTCACTTCCAATGCACCGGCGTGGCCCTTGCCGGGGAACAGCCAGGCGTCTTCCGGCAAGGTATCGGCCAGATCCCACGGCAGACCTTCGGTATCCACGCCCAAGGTGAGTCCGGCGCGCTCGAGTTGCTCCATGGCGGAGAGTTCTTCGGCGCGCTTGCGTGTGATTTCGACCAGCTGGCCATTACGCACACGGCGCACCAGCGGTTCGCCGCCGCGTCCGGGCAGGCGCTCGCCGGCGTAGTCGAAGGCCAGACGCGCGTACGCTAACGGCGGCGTGCCCGCGGCGAGTCGCGCGTGGCGCGTGAGCGCGTGCAAGATGAGCACCGGCTTGGGTGCGAGTTCGGCGCGCCGCAGTTCATCGAATACCTGTGGCAGCGGAATGCGGTGTGCCAAGCGGCTCTGCGGCAGCGCGTGGCGCAGGGCACGGCTGTATTCGTGTTTGAGCAGCGGCAGGTCCAACCAATGCGTTTCTTCCGGATCGGCTTCGAGATGACCGAGTTCGGCGCGCTCGGCGTCCAGGTACCACAGACCATCCAGGCGCAGCAGGCGCTGGCTGTGTGGCAATGCCGGCAGCAGGCGCTGGCTACCGTCCTGCTCCAGTTGCCAGTGCCAGTTGAGCTGATGCGATTTGCCGCGCGAAAGTCGCAGGCCGGCGAGACCGCCGAGGAAGCAGGGCGCCGTATCCAGCATCTCGGCCAGCAAGGCGTTGCCCACATGGCCGGACAGGCGCGCGTAGCTGCGTGATTTGCGCAGCGTTTGCGGCAGGCCGAGCACGGTGGTGGCCAGCCGCTGCTCGTGCAAGCTCAGCACCGAGTGCGACAACAGTTTGCTTTCCAGCGGTGCGGGACGCGCAAACCGTCCGTGTTCGGTGGGCACCAGTAACACGGGAGCGGCGTCCAGCCGCGCGGAGGGTGCGCCGTCTTCGGGCATCACCTCGAAGAAGAAGCCGAGCACCACGTGTTCGTGCGCGGCGGCCGCGCCTGGTTTGCCCAGCAGCTTGCTCCAGGTGCCAGGCAGACTTTCCTCGCGCTCGTCAGTCGAAGCGGAGGGATCGTCGTGCTGGTTCTCGTCCGGTAGGTGCATGCGCATGCGATCCCTGGAGCGATCAAAACCTTGAGCTTAGCAGCGATCAGGGTGCGTATCGCAATACGCACACGTGATTTGCAAACTTGCGCTCAATGCGTTCCGAACAAGCCCTGCGGATATTCCGGCTTTTGCTCACGCGCCATCAGCGCCTTCAGGCCTTCGATCGGCGTCACGTCGCCGTGTAGCACGGCGCGCACACCTTTGCTGATGGGCAAATCGAGGCCGTGCTTGTCGGCCAGACGCACGACCTCGTCCGCGGTGACGACGCTTTCCACCACTTGGCCGATCTGCGCAACCGCCTCGTGAATGCCGACGCCCTGGCCCAGTGCAAGACCGAGCCGGCGATTGCGCGACAAATCGCCGGTGCAGGTGAGCACCAGGTCGCCCAGGCCGGACAGGCCCATCAGCGTTTCCGGCTTTGCGCCGAGAGCCACGCCCAGACGCAGCATCTCGTTCATGCCGCGGGTGATGAGTCCGGCGCGCGCGTTCAGTCCGAGCTTCATCCCATCAGCCACGCCGGTGGCCACAGCCAGCACGTTCTTCATCGCGCCACCCAGTTCGGCGCCGAGCACGTCATTGCCGGTGTAGGCGCGGAAGTTCGGCGCGTGCAGCAAGATGGCGAGCTGCTGCGCGAAGGCCTCGTTCTCCGAATGCACGGTGACAGCGCTGGGCATGCCAGCCGCCACTTCTCGCGCGAACGACGGGCCAGTAATCACCGCCGCGGCGCGCCCCGGCAGCTTTTCCGCCACCAGTTCATGCAGGAAGCGTCCGGTGCCGGGCTCGAAACCTTTGGTAGCCCAGGCGATGCTGGCGCCCGGATCGAGCAGCGGCGCGAGCTCGCTCAGCATTTCGGCAAAAGCATGACTAGGCACCACGATCAATACGATGATGGCACCACGCACAGCCGTGGCCAGGTCGGGCTCAAACGCGAGCCCGGATGGCAGTTCGAGATCCGGCAGATAGCGCTGGTTGCGATGGCTGGCCGCCATGGCGGCCAGGGCCGCGGCATCACGCCCCCAAAGGCGAGTGGGCACGCGATTGCGGGCAGCCAGCGCGGCCAATGCCGTACCCCAGGAGCCAGCCCCGAGGACAGCCAAGCCATCCCGATCGGCGATAGGCTGGTCGGTCATGTCGCAGACCTGCTTGGCCGCTCAGCTGTTGAGCGAAGGCGCCTCGCCGCCGGACGCCGTGCGGCGCTGCTGCTCGGCGTAAAGGGCTTCGAAGTTGATCGGCTGCAGCAGGAACGGCGGGAAGCCACCTTCCTGCACCAGGTTGGAAATCACGTGGCGGGCGTACGGGAACAGGAGGTTCGGGCAGTAACTGCCGATGATGCCGGCCTGATCGGGCTCGCTGAAGCCGGCGATACCGAACAAGCCCGCCTGCTTCACTTCCGCCAGATAAGCGGTGCGCTCGTCGATGGTGCAGGTGAGCGTGAGCGTGAGCACCACTTCGTACAGATCGTTGCCCAGGCCCGTGGCTTGCTGGGACAGGTTCAGCTGCACTTGCGGAGCCTCGGTGATCTCGCCGATTTCCTGGAAAATCTGCGGCGCATTGGGCGCCTCGAAGGACACGTCCTTGACGTAGATCTTCTGCAGCATGAGCTGCGGCTGGTTCGCCTGGCCACTGGCCTGGCCGTTGGCGGTGATGTCTGCCATGGGTATCCCTCGGTTCGAAAGGCAAGCGCGCAGAGCGCAAAGAAGGGGAATTGTTCCATACATCCCCGTCTGCCGCCATGTCGGCGAACAGCTTTGTTGGCCCAACGGATTGCACATGCGCCTGTTTTTACGGGATAATGCACGGCTCGCCCCAGTCGACCCGGCCATCCGGGCATTCCGCTACGCGATGCGGACCTCACGACAACGGCGACAAGCAGCACCCTCCAGCATCGCGTGGCGCACAGCGCCGCTGGGCCGATGTCGCCCTGGCCAACGGGCGGTTTATGAATTTACGGAGGTCATCATGGCCCGTGTATGCCAAGTCACCGGAAAGGGTGTGCAGACAGGCAACAACGTCTCGCACGCCAACAACAAGACCCGCCGCCGCTGGTTGCCCAACCTGCATGAGCGCCGGTTCTGGGTTCCCAGCGAAAACCGCTGGGTAAAACTGCGCGTCTCCAACCAGGCGCTGCGTACCATCGACAAGAAGGGCATCGAGGCCGTGATCGCCGACCTGCGTGCCCGCGGCGAAAAGATCTGAGGAGGATTGAGCCATGTCCAAGAGCAAGAGCGACAAGATCCGCCTGATCTCCTCCGCCGGTACCGGCCACTTCTACACCACGCAAAAGAACAAGAAGAACACGCCCGACAAGTTCGAGTTCAAGAAGTACGATCCGGTAGTCCGCAAGCACGTGATCTACAAGGAAGGCAAGATTAAGTGACCCGTCGCTAGACAGGTCATCCCGGCAAAAGTTGGGGTCAGTGCCTTTTAGAGAAGCCCGCCGCAAGGCGGGTTTTCTTTTGCCCGCTTGCCAGTGCTTTTATCGTTGCGCATGATCGCCTGATGGAAACGGCACAAGCGCTCTTCCCAAGCTTGCTCGGCGACGCCGTCTGGCATGCCCTGCCCAGATCGGTGCGCCGTATGCACGGCTCCGCCTCGCGCATCCTCGCACGCGGTAAGGCCGACGTCGAAGGCAGCGACAACCTGGTCGCGCGAGTCTTACGGCGCCTGCTCGGACTGCCGCCTCCTGGCATGGAACAGGCGCTGGAGGTATGCATCGAGCGTCAGGGTAATCGTGAAACGTGGACACGACGTTTTGCCCTAGGCCATATGCGGTCGACGCTGCGAAGCGATGCAAATGCTGCGTACCTGTTCGAACACCTCGGCCCAGTCACTCTGCGCTTTACTCTGCTTCCCGACGCACAAGGGGTGGAGTGGCGTTTGAACGGCGTATCAGTGCTCGGCGTGCGTGCGCCGCGTCGATGGTTCGGCACGGTGCTGTCGCACAGCGGTGAACGCGATGGACGCTATGCATTCGCCATTGATACGCACCTACCCTGGATAGGCCGGCTCGTTGCCTACCACGGCTGGCTGGAGATCGTTGACCATGACTGAGCCTGTCGTACAACCCGTGGTTGTCTACGACGGCGTCTGCCTTTTATGCAGCCGCTGGATCCGCTTCCTGCTTGAGCACGACCACGAGGGGCGCTATCGATTTGCTTCTATGCAATCGGATAACGGTCGCCGCCTTCTGCAGGCTCATGGCCTGAATCCCGATTCGCCGTTTTCGATGCTGCTGGTCGAAGACGGTCGCGGTTATACCGATACCAGCGCAATCGCCCGCGTACTGCGCGGACTACCTCGCCGCCGCTGGCATTGGCTGAGCAACCTCATATTGCTCGTTCCCCACACCATCCGCGACTTTGCCTATCGTTTCGTTGCACGCCATCGCTATCGTCTTTTCGGGCGAAGCGATCAATGCTTCGCACCCTCGCCGGAGCAACGCTCGCGCTTCATCTCGTGAATATTTCCAGCTTGGAACGGATGTCGTAGTCAGAAAGCGCTGCCAAGGCTTCGTCCAGATCGAACAGTCCCATGCATGGCATCGCTCCACGAACGGTAAGCGAACCATCGGCTTTTTTCGCGCCAGCACCACGGCAGGCAAGGCCGGGATTTGCGGTCCACCGCCTGCTGCGGCATGCAGCGACCAACGTAGCGCCCCGCAATCGGCGCTTTTTTTGCTTTTGAGATAACCATCCCCTGGTTGGTTGTAGTCGCCCGACTAACGTCCTAGTCCTAGCCCCGCAGACTTGCCAGCCACTTTAGATAGAAGGCCATCACCGTCAAGAGGGCATTAACTGCACCCGATTGGAGTTTTGACGCAGCCTGGCATGGCAGCTTTTTACTAACTGGTTTGCTTGATTGCTCGAAAGACCCCGCTTGTACTCGCAAAGCCTAGCTCAGGTGCATAGCAAAATCCGACATCCACCTGAGCAAAACCTGCGGCGCGAATTTCGTCCAGCAAGTCCAACCCAAACCAGTGAAACGTGTAAATACCGGCGCTCCTTACACCATCGCCATGATATTCAGGTGATGCAAAGTGCGTAAGAGATCCATCCGGATTTGGCTTCCCTCGTAATAGCGAGGTAGCGCGCTCTTGAAAGAACGGCACAGTAAACACAAGCGCACCGCCAGGTGCGAGCACTCGACTACATTCATGTAGTGCGGCGCGGTAGTCGTATACATGCTCCAATACATCGCTATGGGCTATCACATCGAGGGATTTCGATCTATAAGACAGCTGCGTGATGTCCTCGTGTCGCGTGTAACGAAAGCGGAAGGTACTTGATCGCCACACATAAGCTTTCCCTTGCTGTTTGTCGTGCCCGAGGAACTCCGAGCCCATCGTATTGGGGTATCGGCGCTTCACCGACCGATATAATCGGGACGCCTGCTCCAATAAAGCGATTCGAACTCCGTGGTCACTCACGGTGTCAGCGATAGCGCACGCCATCAAGCGCTGCCGGTTCGTCAGCTTGCAATGCGCACATCGCACCACTTCTCGCAAATTGAGCATGGGTCCGCTCGACAAGCGAAAGACCGTCGCTCGGTTGCACCATACGCACCAACCTTGGACCATTTCGCATTGAGCTACAGAAGCCTCGTACGCTTCTACCGCCGCACCAAGCTTATTCACGTCCTCAACGTATTGACGCACATCTGCATACCAATTCAACATATTTGATATTTTCCGGCCACATTGCAAATGGACTTGTATTGCAGAAGTATTGGAATTTTCAGCTTCTTTATGACAGACAAAAAAAGCCTGCCAAAAGGCAGGCTTTTCGATTCAAACTCGATAACCTGAGTCAAGCGCCGCTGATGGTATAACCCTTCAACCGCTGAGCGAACTCCTGCAATGTGCGAATGCCACTCTGCTCGGCTTCGACAATCCATTGCTGTAAACCCTTCAGCGCCTGCTCCGCACCCCGCTGCTCCATAAGCTCTGCAAGTCGATTACGAAAATCGCAAACGGTGCTGAGAGTGGGGCGCTTGGCAAGGACGGCCTGCATGCGTTCGCGACCATCGCTGTCGAGCCAGCGGCCACCATCGGCAAGAGCGCGGCGCAGACGACGCGGGATGGACTTGATGCCCTCGCCAGCGTGCTGAGCCTCATCGCGCAGGGTGGGTACGATCACGTTGCGGTAGTAATCGGTCATCGCCTGGAAGCGGTGGGTGAGCACGGCCTTCAGGGTTTCAGCGTCGGGCAGGTGCACGTTGGGACGCACGTCCAGCGTGGGCGCTACGCGCAGCACCTTGGCCAAGCCCACCTTACGCAGCACGCAGATGGCAGCCCAACCGATGTCGAACTCCCACTTGCGCAGCGCGAATTTGGCCGAGCTGGGGAAGGCATGGTGGTTGTTGTGCAGCTCTTCGCCGCCGATCCAGAAACCCCAAGGAATGAGGTTGGTGGCCGTGTCAGAGCTTTCGAAGTTGCGGTAACCCCACCAGTGGCCAATGCCATTGACGAAGCCGGCCGCCCAGAACGGAATCCAAATCATCTGCACGGCCCACACGGCCGCGCCGATCACGCCGAACAGGGCGAAGTCGATAATCAGCATCAGCGCCGGACCCCAGTACGGATGAGCGGTGTAGAGCTTGCGCTCGATCCAGTCGTCCGGCGTGCCGCGGCCGTACTTTTCCAGATCTTCCTTCACGTAGCTGGCGTCGCGATACAGCGACACGCCATCCCAGAACACCTTCTTGATGCCGTAGATCTGCGGGCTGTGCGGATCTTCTTCCGTCTCCACCTTGGCGTGGTGCTTGCGATGCACAGCCACCCATTCCTTGGTGACCATACCGGTGGTAAGCCAGCCCCAGAAACGGAAGAAATTCGCGATGACGGGATGCAGGTCGACGCCGCGATGCGTCTGGCAGCGGTGCAAATAGAGAGTGACGGTGAAGATGGTGATCTGCGTGACCACCAGCAGGTAGACGAGAATCGTCACCCATCCGGCTTGGCTTACACCGCCGGAAAGGAAATGCAGCACTGCGTCGAGCATCGTGGGAAAATCCTGGGGTTGAAAAGGCAGTCTAGTCGAGGGTGTCCGTACCTACCAGCATGGTAGGACCCTAGCGCTTCGACTTCCGTTAAATCGTGACGGAAAACGGTTGTCTGTTGCATGGGGTCACCCCGACAATCATGCAATGAACGCGCCTAAACCCGCTTTACCTCCCGTACTGCAACTTGAAAGGGTCGCCCGGCGCCGGGCCGGCCGGTCGGCCGTGTCCAATCTCAGCCTGCGTCTGGACGCCGGCCAAGTCCTTGGGCTGCTTGGGGTGAACGGGGCCGGCAAGTCCACCACACTGGCCATGATCGCCGGGGCATTGCGACCCGACCGGGGAACGATTTCCCTGTTGGGAAAGGACTTCCTGGAGCATCCGGAACTGGCTCGGCAGGCCATCGGCTGGCTGCCGGAAGCTGCCCCACTGTGGCCGGAACTGACCGTCCGCGAACATTTGAACGCACATGGCCGCCTGCGCGGCCTCTCCGGCGCCCGGCTGGACCAAGCCCGGGATGCCGTGCTTGAACGGCTGGAACTGAAGGATCTGGCCCGTCGCCTGGCCGGCGTATTGTCGCAAGGACAACGTCAGCGCCTTGGACTGGCCTGCGCCCTGCTGCACCGTCCCGCCCTGCTGGTACTGGACGAACCGGCCAACGCGCTCGATCCGGTACAGGTCGTCGCCTTGCGCGCACTGCTGCGTGAACTGGCTGCGGGCGGCACATCGGTCATTCTCTCCACGCATCAGCTGCCCGAAGTGACAGCGGTGTGCGACCGCGTGGCAATCCTGCACGAGGGCATGCTGCGCTACGACGCACCGTTGGCGGCGGATCAACATGACGCACTGGAAAAGACCTTCTTCAACATCGCGATGGCCAAAGCCGCATGACCCTTTTTGCTGTGACGCGGCTGGAACTGCGCCGCCTATTCGTGCGCCCGCTTGGCTGGATTGTTGCCGCTCTTGCGCTAGCGGAACTTGGCTGGCGCTTCGCACTGCTGCTGCAGATCTTCCTGCTTAATCAGGTGAAACTCGCGGCCTTGCCGGATGGCCCGGGCTATACCGACCTAGTGGCCGTACGCCTGTACAGCAGCTTCATCACCGGCAGCCCTTTGCCGCTCGGCATGATCGAACTCGCGCTGCTGCTGGTTCCCCTGTTGACCATGAGCACGCTGGCGAGCGAACGCAGCGCCGGCACCTTGCCGCTGCTGTTTTCTACCGGACTGTCCGCCTCGCGCATCCTGCTCGGCAAATATCTGGCGGTGCTGATCTGGCTAATGCTGTGGCTGCTGCTTGCGCTCGCCATACCTGTGAGCCTTGCACATGGCGTGACACTGGACTGGGGCAAGCTTGCCGCCGCCACGCTGGGGACCTTTCTCGCGCTCGCCGTACTCGGTGCGATCGGCGTAGCCTGCTCGGCGTTCGCTTCGCATCCGGCCGTCGCTGCCGTCGCTGCGCTGATGATAGGTTTGGCACTGAACTGCATCAATCTCGGCGCGCAGCTTGCCGGGGTCAATAGCGGTTTCATCAATTGGCTGGCGATGAGCACGCATCAGGAAACCTTGCTGCGCGGCCTGGTATCAAGCGCGGACATAGTGTGGTTTCTGCTGGTGATCGTCGTGGCGCTGACGCTCGGTACGCAACGCCTCGCGGCCGACAAGGAGCGCGGCTGATGAACATCTCTTTCATGCGCCGCCTAAATGGATGGCTATTTGCATTGCTGGTGCTGCTCGGTGCCGGCGCGATCGGCTATCTCACTGCGCGTCACGATCGCATCGTCGATTGGACCTACAACAGCCGCGTGAGCATGTCGCCAGAAACGCGCGCGGTGCTCGCGAAGCTGGATGGACCGGTCGACATCGTCAGTTATGCAAGTCCGCAGGGCGATCTGCGCCAGACCATCGCCGCCGCGTTGCAGCGCTATCAAAAAGCCAAGCCGGATTTACACCTGAGTTTCGTCGATCCACAGCAGGATCCGGCGGCGATGCGCAATCTCGGGATCACTGTCGATGGCGAACTAATTCTGCATTACCGCGATCGCCAGCAACGCTTGGATACGCTGACCGAACGCAGTCTCACCGATGCATTGGAACGCCTGGTGCGCGGCAACGATCGCATCGTTGCATTCGTCACCGGCAACGGCGAGCGTCGCGCGGATGGCGTTGCCAATGCGGATTTGGGCACCTTCGCGTCGCAGCTTGAACAAAGCGGCATGCGCGCGGTGCCGTTGAATTTCTCGCAGGTCACCAGCGTGCCCGAGCACACCGATGTGGTCGTGCTCGCCGGCCCGCAGGCAGCACTGGCACCGGGAGCGACCAAAGCGCTGGTCGATTACCTTGGCAACGGCGGCAATCTGCTGTGGCTGGCCGACCCGGGCAACATGGATGCAAGCCTGCAGCCCATCGCCGACGCACTCGGCATTCGCGTGCTGCCGGGTGAACTGGTGGATGCATCCGCATCTGCGCTGGGTCTGAAGGATCCGCGCATGATCGCGCTCGGCGATTACCCGCCCAGCACCATCACGCGCGGCCTCACGCTCACCACGCTGTTTCCTGAAGTTGCACCGCTGGCGGAGATACGCCGAAGCGAGTGGCAGCTCGAACCGTTCCTGCGCTCCAGCCCGCAAGCCACCACGCAATCGCTGGATGGAAGCGCAACGGCATCGCTGAAGGGACCGCTCGACTTCGGCTTCGCGCTCAGCCGTCTTTCGCCCAGCCCCGCCAAGAGCGAGCAGCGCGTGGTGGTGATCGGCAACGGCGATTTCCTTTCCAACAGCTACCTCGGCAACGGCGGCAACCGCGCGCTGGGCGAGCGTATCTTCAACTGGCTGCTGGGCGACGACCAACTCATCAGCATGCCGCCGCGCGGCGCGCCTGATCGCGTGCTCAAGATGTCGCAAGGCGAACTTAGTTTGCTCAGCATCGCTTTCATGATTTTCATGCCGCTGCTCTTGCTGGTAATCGGCGCACTGATTGCCTGGCGCAGGCGACGCGCATGAAGCGCGCAATGCGCCGGCAACTGTGGCTTCTAATCGCAGTGATCGTGCTACTTGCCGCCGCATGGTGGCAGCTGCGCAACGACCAGGCATCCGCTCCCGGCACACTGCTGCCGCTCAAGCCCGAGAAGATCACGCGTGCGACGCTACAAATGGGCAACGCATCGTCCGAACATTACGAGAAGCGCGGCGAGCATTGGTGGCGTACCGATCAGACAACATCAACGCACGCCGATGACCGCCGCGTGGAAGAGCTTGTTCGCATCGCCGCCGCTCCAGTGCAAAGCTGGCAACCTACAAACAGCTACGACCTCGCCAAGATCGGCCTTGCGCCACCTCAGGCCAAGCTGGAGCTGGACGATGAGACGCTGCATTTCGGCACGGCGACCGCCATTGGCCACAACGTGTACGTGCAAGCAGGCGATCGCATAGGCATCGTGTCATTGCGCTACATGCCGCGCTCCGCGCAAAGCCAGTCCATCCAGGCACAGTGACATGCCCGAGCTGCCCGAAGTCGAAACCACCCGCCGAGGCATCGCACCGCATCTGATCGGCCGCCGCGTTGCCGAAGTCACATTGCGCCGCGCTGACTTGCGCTGGCCGATTCCACGCGAAATCACCGAGCTGCTGCCCGGCCAGCGCATCGATGAAGTGGAGCGCCGCGCCAAGTACCTGCTGCTGCACACGCACGCCGGCAGCGCGTTGCTGCATCTGGGCATGACGGGCGTGTTGCGCGTGCTGCCGCCGGATGCGCCTATTGGTGTCCACGATCACGTCGATATCCGCCTGGAACCGCTGCAAGGCGAGCGCGCACGCATTCTTCGTTTTACCGATCCACGCCGCTTCGGCTGCCTGTTGTGGCAAGCGCCAGGCACTACGCACGAATTGCTCGCTGACCTTGGCCCCGAGCCACTTACCGATGCCTTTGACGGCGATCTGCTTTGGCATCGCTCGCGCGGACGCAAGGCGGCGGTAAAGCTGTTCCTGATGGACAACGCCGTCGTGGTAGGCGTGGGTAATATCTACGCCAGCGAAGCGTTGTTTGCCGCCGGCATCGATCCACGCCGGCCTGCAGGTGCG
This sequence comes from Dyella humi, assembly GCF_044904605.1. Lineage (NCBI taxonomy): Bacteria > Pseudomonadati > Pseudomonadota > Gammaproteobacteria > Lysobacterales > Rhodanobacteraceae > Dyella > Dyella humi. The sequence goes on along the minus strand of NZ_JADIKI010000023.1, from coordinate 1,854,659 downwards.
ATCTCTCGCGCACGCTATCAGCGACTAGCCGGCGAAGTGAAGCGCATCCTCGCCTGGGCGATCGAACGCGGCGGCACCACCCTGCGTGACTTCCTTAATCCGGATGGCGTGCCGGGTTATTTCTTTCGCGAGCTCTTCGTATACGGGCGCGAAGGCGAGCCGTGCAGGGTGTGCAGTACGGTGATACGGCAGCAAGTGATCGGGCAACGGTCGACGTTCTGGTGTCCGCATTGTCAGAAGTAACGCTTAACCCGGCCAATAGAACTCGGCATATGTGTTGTTGAATTGCGGATCGTCGTATCCGCCACCCAATGCCGCGACCAGCCCGCCAAAGATGCCGTCAACTTCCAGCGCCTGCCCATCTGCGAAATGCGCACCAAGTGCTTCCAGCTCAATCAGTCGCTGGCATAACGCGCCGGCGCGATCGGTTTCGTTTTCCGGCACGTTGCGCAGGCTGATGTCGGCACGACCGAACTTGCGCAGGCCGCGCGTGTGAATCCAATAGCGACCCGCATCGTCTTCGTCGCGAAGGATCAGCAGATGATTGCGCAACGGCGCGCCGTCCTTGATCAGATAACGGCTGCGCCATTCCTCTGCACCGAACAGGGTGAGGATCTGCGGATCGAGAATCGCCACGCCGCCGATATCGAGTAAACCCGCCAGCACACCGTACGTATCGCGCAGATAGCCGGTATCGGCTTGGTCCTTAAAGCGCCCGTGCAATACCAGCACCTGCGGCGCGGCGATGGCTTGTTCATAAGCCTCTGGTGCATCGTTCTTGAACAGTTCGCCTAGCGGTCCTTTCAGCGGATAGCCTTCCCAATCGCGCAGCACATGATGGTGATGGCTGGTGAGCTGCACCTCTTCCGGAAGGCCGTCGCTTCCGTACGTGGCGGACGGCACGCGCGTGGGCTGGAAATTGCCGAACGCGTAGAACTGCAGGATGACTTCCTCATCATTGGGCTGCCAATGCGGACGCTGCCAGGCGGGAAAATAGCTGACCGGATTGCTCATTAACGTTTTCCTTGTGTGATGCCAGTCCGGCTCAATGCTTATCTTCTAGCGGCAGGGTGGACTGCTTCAGCTCGATGCGGCCTTGCCCTCGGGTAATCTTCTTGAACTCGGCGCGACTCACCGAGACATAGCGTTCATTGCCGCCGATCTCAACCTGCGGCCCTTCTGTGATGGCCCGCCCCTGCTCGTCCACGCGCACCACCATGGTGGCCTTGCGACCGGTGTGGCAGATGGTCTTGATTTCTTCCAGGTTGTCGGCCCAGGCCAGCAGATAGCGGCTGCCTTCGAACAGTTCGCCGCGAAAATCCGTGCGCAAGCCATACGCCAGCACGGGAATGTTGAGCTCATCGACCACGTCGGTGAGCTGCCATACCTGCGCCTTGCTCAGAAACTGCGCCTCGTCGACGAATACGCAATGCAGGTCACCATGCGCCGCGATGTCCTCCCGTACCGAAGCCAGCAGATCCGTCTTGGCGGTGAAACGCTGCGCCTGCGAGCGCAAGCCGATGCGCGAGGCCACCACGCCCTCGCCATAGCGATTGTCCAGCGCCGGCGTGAGAATCAAGGTCCGCATGCCGCGCTCGTAGTAGTTGTAAGCGCTCTGCAGCAAGTTGGTGGTCTTGCCGGCATTCATCGACGAATAGTAGAAGTAGAGCTTGGCCATGGGGTTGCGGGCGTACGGAATGGCGCATGGTAGCGCGAGGGTTGCCATCGTGACGAATTGCTTGCAAGCCTGCTTCAACGGCGCCCGGTTTGCTACGATCGCCCTTTGTGCTGCACCCACCTGACCGATCCGGCCGACGCATGCTCAACCCCCAACAATTGGCCGCCGTCGAACACATCGACAGCCCGCTGCTGGTGCTCGCGGGCGCAGGCTCCGGCAAAACCTCCGTAATTACGCAGAAGATCGCGCATCTGGTGCAGCGCCGTAAACTTTCCGCCTCGAAGATCGCCGCGATTACCTTCACCAACAAGGCCGCACGCGAGATGCGCGAGCGTGTGAGCAAGCTGGTGAGCGCGGAGGATGCGCAGGCGCTCACCGTCTGCACCTTTCACGCGCTGGGCTTGAAATTCCTGCAAATGGAACACGCGCGCGCCGGCCTGCGCCGCGGTTTCTCCGTGCTAGATGCTGATGACAGCGAGAACATTGTCAAGGAACTGGCGCCGAAGGGCATCAAGCCGGATGTGCTATTCGGCCTACGCAATCTGCTGAGCCGCGCCAAGAACACCGGCCTTTCGCCAGAAGAAGCGCTGGCTGCCGCGCGCAGTCCGCGCGAACTGGAAGCGGCGACGATCTATGAGATGTATCAGCAGCGTCTCGCCGCGTTCAATGCGGTTGATTTCGACGACCTCATCCGCTTGCCGTTGCGTATTCTCGAAAGTGACGAGGAATGCCGCACGACATGGCGCGAACGCCTGCGCTATCTGCTGGTGGACGAATACCAGGATACCAACGACGCGCAATACCGCCTGCTGAAAGTGCTCGCCGGCACCCGCGGCAGCTTCACCTGCGTGGGCGACGACGATCAGTCCATCTACGCTTGGCGCGGTGCCAATCCCGAGAACATCGACCAGCTCGGCAAGGATTGGCCGAGCCTGCGCGTGATCAAACTGGAACAGAATTATCGCTGCGGCCGACGCATCCTGCGTGCGGCCAACACACTTATCGCCAACAATCCGCATCTGCACGCCAAGAAACTCTGGAGCGAGCATCCGGAAGGTGCACCGATCCGCGTGATCGAATGCAAGGAGGCTGAGCACGAAGCCGAACGCATCGCTGGCATGGCCGCCACCTTGGCGGAAAAGCACAAGGTGCGCTGGCACGACATGGCGATCCTGTATCGCGGCAACTTCCAGGCGCGTCCGCTGGAAAAGGCATTGCGTCTGGCGCGCGTGCCATATCATCTAACCGGCGCGCTGTCCTTCCTCGATCGCGCGGAAGTGAAGGATCTGCTCTGTTATCTACGACTGCTCACCAATCCTACCGACGATGCCGCGTTCCTGCGCGTGGTGAACGTGCCCAAGCGCGAGATCGGCGCCACCACGCTGGAAAAGCTGGGGCAGATTGCACAAACGAAGCACTGCTCGCTACTCGAAGCCACGCGTAGCGACAGCGTACTGCGCCAGTTGAGCCCGCGTCCGGCGGCGGCGTTGGCCTCGTTTTCCGAACTGCTGGATGAGTTCCGCAGCGCTTCGCTGCATGAAAGCGCGGCTGACCTGGTCGATCGCGTGCTGACGCGCACCCAGTACGCTGCGCACATCGCCGCCAGCACGCCAGATGCGACCTTACGCGATCGCCGCCTGGGCAATCTGCGCGAATTGGCCGAGTGGTTCCGCGCGATGCAGAAAGGCGGCAACAGTGCCGGCGATCTCGCCTCGCAGCTGGCACTGCTCTCGCACGCCGATCGCGACGAACCCGGCAATGCGCTGCGCATGATGACCTTGCACGCGGCAAAAGGCCTGGAATTCCATTTCGTTTTCATCGTCGGCTGTGAGGAAGGCACGCTGCCGAACGATGCCGCGATCGACGAAGGCCGCGTGGAAGAAGAGCGCCGCCTGATGTACGTGGGCATCACCCGCGCCAAGGAGCTGCTTACGCTATCGTGGTCGTCCAAGACCAAGCGTTACGGCGAAATCCACAGCAACCTGCCCAGCCGCTTCCTGCACGAACTGCCGCAGGACGATCTGCACTGGGAAGGCAAGGATCCGGAAGCCGACAAGGAAGCGGTGCGCGAAACCGCCGAATCGCACATGGCGAAGATCGCCGCGATGCTGGCCGGCAACTGAGATGTATTCATGAGCGATCACCAATTTTCGGACGAGCAGCGCGCAGGTTTGTATCGCGCCATCCATGAGCGCCGTGACGTGCGCTCGCAATTCCTGCCCGATCCCATTGCGCCGGAAGTGCTGGCACGCCTGCTCAAGGCCGCGCACCACGCGCCGTCGGTGGGCTTCATGCAGCCGTGGGATTTCGTGCTCATCAACAGCGTTGAAGTGAAGCGCGCAGTCAAGGCGCTCTACGAAGCAGCAAATGCAGAGGCGGCAGGCAATTATTCGGACGAGCGCGCCGCGCAGTACCGGCGCTTGAAACTGGAAGGCATCGTCGACAGCCCGATCAACCTGTGCATCACTTGCGATCGCCAGCGCGGCGGTCCACACGTGCTGGGCCGCAACACTATGCTGGACACCGATCTGTTCAGCACTTGCCTGGCTGTGCAGAACTTGTGGCTGGCCGCGCGCGCCGAAGGGATCGGCGTGGGCTGGGTCAGCATCGTCGACCCGGCGCAGTTGGCCAAAGTATTGGAACTACCCGAGCAGGTTTATCCCTTGGCGTATCTATGCCTTGGCTATGTGAGCGAATTTCTGCCCAAGCCCGAATTGGAAATCGCCGGCTGGCGTTCGCGTCTGCCGCTGGAGCAATTGCTTCATGGCAATACGTGGAGCGGCCACGTTAACGACGACGCATTGATGGCGGCGATTCGCGATGCGTAGGCTGGAGTGAGGCGCAGCCGAACTCCAACCGACCTCAAATCAACCGCTGCTGTTCCAACTCGCGTTTCAAATAGGCGTAATAGATCGGTGCGGCCACCAGCCCCGTTAGGCCAAACGCCGCCTCCATCACCAGCATCGCCACCAGCAATTCCCACGCTCGCGCGCGAATCTGCGTGCCGATGATGCGCGCATTGAGGAAGTACTCCAGCTTGTGGATCACGATCAGGAAACCCAGCGACGCCGCTGCTACCCAGATCGACACGGACAAGCCGGCAATGGTCACCGCCGTGTTGGAAATGAGATTGCCGATCACCGGCAGCAGGCCGGCGAGGAAGGTGACTACCACCAGCGTTTTCGCCAGCGGCACGTGAATACCCATCAACGGCAGCACGCCGAGCAAGAAGATGGCGGTAGCGATCGTGTTGATCAGCGAGATCTTGATCTGCGCGAACACGATGCTGTGGAACGCCGCAGCCAGATGCTGGCAACGCTCTCCCAGCGTCGCGGCCAGCGGACCCACCTGATGCGACGGTCGCGCCCGGTTGAGCGCCACCAGCGCGCCGAGCGCCAGACCCAGGATGATGTGCACCAGCACGCGTGCCGTTTCCTTGCCCACGTTCTGCAGGCTCATCGCATGCTTGCGAGTGAGCTCCAGCGCCATCACGCGCAGTTCGTCAACGCTGTCCGGCAGCCAATTAGTCAGCGATTGCGGCAGCTGCGCGCGCGCCTTCTCCACCAGCGGCATCAACTGTTGCTCCCACAGCGCGGCAGGATTGCTGATTTCCTTGCGGAAGAAGCCAACCAGCGCGACGATCAGCAAGGTCAACAAGCCCACCACGATCACGCCGAGCACTGTCACCACAACCAGACGCGCGCGTTCGCCGGAAATGCGCCGGCCGAGCAGCGGCGTCATGGCATGCACCAGCTCGTACACCAGCAAACCGGCCAACAGCGCCGGTAGAAGATGCAAGTACAACACCAGCACCAACGCCAACGCGGTCAACACGTAGCTGGCGATGCGAATACCGCGGGTGGATAGCGGAGTTGCGTACACGGGCGCGATCCATGGCTGGGGAAGGGGTACCGGCAAGTCTGTCATAAACTTACGCGATCCTCTGCGGCTTCATCTTTCTACAGGGTGTTCCATGATCAAGTCCCTGCCCGTTCTGCTGGGCACGTTGCTTCTGCTTTGCGGATGCGCCAGCCAAGCGCCGCATTCGGCTACACCGGCTCCGTCCGCGACCACCAGCGCTGCAGTTGCGCCCGTTCCCTCGGACGACAACCTCAACGCGGTCGCCTGGACACAGACCGCACTCGAGCATGACTTGATCTATCGAGAGACCTTTCGCAGTGCGCAGTCGCAGTTGCTGGCCGCACTGAAGGACAAGAACTGGGATGCGCTGCCCAGCGACGATCGCACCACGCCGTACAAGAACCTGAAGCCGGCGGTGATCCTGGATATCGACGAAACCGTGCTCGACAACTCGCCTTATCAGGCGCGCCTGATCCGCAAGGGCGGTGAATTCAACGAAGCCGACTGGGCCGCGTGGTGCAAGGAGGAACGTGCGCGTGCCCTGCCGGGTGCTGTCGCGTTCACCCAGTTTGCGGCCAAACACGGCGTTGCCGTGTTCTACATCTCCAACCGCGCGCAGGATCTGGATACCGCCACGCTCAACAACCTGCGCAAGGCAGGCCTGCCTGTGTCCGGGCCAGATGCCTTCCTGGGGTTGGGCACCATCCTGCGCGATTGCGATCAGGTGGGCACCGAGAAGAACTGCCGCCGTCAGTTGATCGGGCAGCACTACCGCGTACTGATGCAGTTTGGCGACCAGCTTGGCGATTTCGTCACCGTGCTGAGCAACACTCCGGCTGGCCGGGCTCAGGCTATGGCACCCTACATGGGTTGGATCGGCACTCGCTGGTTCGTGCTGCCCAACCCCACGTACGGTTCCTGGGAACCTGCTTTGTTCAATAACGAGTGGAGCACGCCGCGCGAGCAGCGCCACGAGCAAAAGATCCAAGCTCTTCGTATTGATTAATATCAATCACTTAAGCAGCAACACTTAAAGTGTTGCCTTAGATCAGGAAGGGCCGTATCATGAGCTTGCCGACCCTGCTGACCTCCAAAATCTCTGCGGGCAAGGCCATTTCCCTTCCGGCGATGCCGGCATGACCCTGCGAGGCCCAACGCCCGCGGGGTTTTCTTTTAAGATGCACCGCGCCCGCCGTGTGGCGCGCCGCTGCCCTTTGCCTGGATGGCAAGCCTCCGCCCCTCCACGTGAGAGTATTCATGCGCTTTCAAACACTTAGGCATTGCCTGTTGCTTCTGGCGCTGCTTGCGCTGGTCGCATGCCATAACAAGGAAGAGACCGCCGCGGTACCGGGTGGCGCCACGCCGGAAGCAGCCGTGCAACAGACTGTGGTGCTGATCAAGGCCGGCGATTTCGACGGTTTCTGGAAGCACGCCCTGCCGCCGGCCGACTACGCCAACCTGCGGGCCGACTGGACACACCCGCGCCCCGACCAGCGGCCGATTACCGACGAGGATCGCGCCCGCTTCGCCCAGGCCGTGAAGCAGCTCACCGCGCCCAATGCCGAGACCACGCTGTACGACCAGCTCAAGCCCAAGCTGACACTGATGGAACAGCAGTATCACGACCAACTGCCGGTAATGATCGGCATCGGCCAGGCCATCCTCACTACCGGCATCGCACAGAACAAGACGATGACGGAAAACCAGAAGCAGCAGACCCGAGACGTGCTCAACGTGCTGCTGCCGTGGGCACAGCAAACCTCATGGTTCGATCAGGACAAAGCCAAGCAGGCAGTCGGCGTCGTGGTGACCACCGCGCGTCAGCTCGATCTGAAAACACCCGATCAGCTGCAGAGCATGGACTTCGACAATGCGATGAAGAAATACACCATCGCCTACCAGGGTATTAAGCAATTGCTGACCATCTACGGCCTTTCCGTCGACGACACACTCGACTCCATGAAAGTCAGCACCATCGGCATCGATCACGGCCATGCGCACGTAAAGATCGACTACACCTTGCTCGGCAAACCGTTGAGCACCGACTCGCAACTGGTGCTGGTCGACGGCCGTTGGTACAGCCAGGATCTGATCGACAGCGAACGGGCACAACACGAACAGCTCATGCACCCGCCCGCACCAGCCGGCAGCAGCACCGCGCCAGCACCCGCCGCCAGCGCACGGCCACCAGCCGGCAATGCTTCCACTGGCACGACGCTGGCGGCAAAGCCCTAAGCCTGATGTAAGACCGAACGCTACACTATGCAGATGCCGACTATGACGACCGCGGAACCTTCCTACCGCAGCCGCGCCCCCTGGTGGTTCAACATCGCCGGGCACCTGCTTGAACCGTGGGTACGCATTCGCCGCGATCCGGCCGAACCGGCCAGCTTGTTGCGAGGCGAGGCACCCGTTTGCTACGTGATCGAGCGTGATGGGTTTTCCGACGCGCTGATCCTTGATCGCGCCTGCCGCGAAGCAGGTCTGCCCAGCCCCATGCAACCGTTGTTGTTCACGCGACGCCGCCGCTCGGTCTTTGCGCTGGCGCGTCGCGACGGCTGGTTGTTCGGACGCAATCGCAAGCGTTCGCCGAAAGAGCCGTTCGGGCAATTGGTACGCGCGCTGGAAGGGTTTCCGGACCGCGACATCCAGATCGTGCCCGTGTCCATCTACGTTGGCCGCGCGCCCACACGCGAATCCGGCTGGTTCAGCGTGCTGTTCTCGGAAAACTGGGTGATGGTCGGCCGCTTCCGCCGAATGCTCGCGCTACTGCTCAACGGCCGCGACACAGTGGTGCATTTCTCCGCACCTGTATCGCTGCGCACGGTGTTGAATGAAGAAGGCGAGGTTCGTCCGGAGCGTTTCGCGCGCAAGATGGCGCGCGTGATGCGCACGCACTTCCGCCGCATCCGCGCGGCGGTGATCGGGCCGGACCTTTCGCACCGCCGCACCGTGGTCGACGCCGTGCTCAACGCCGAACCAGTGCGCGCTGTGATTGCCTCCACCGCCGCGAAAGAAGATCTCACTTATGCGAAAGCGTGGGAACGCGCGCACAAGATGATGATGGAGATCGCCGCGGACTATTCGCACCCTGCCGTACGCTCGGCGTCGTTCCTGCTGCGCAACTTCTGGAACAAGCTCTACGATGGCATCACCATGCATCACTTCGACAAGGCCCGCGCCGCAGCGCCGGGCTACGAAGTGGTGTACGTGCCAAGCCACCGCAGCCATGCGGATTACCTGCTGCTGTCGTACCAGTTGCACGCATCCGGCGTGGTGGTGCCACACATCGCCGCGGGCGTGAACCTCAACTTGCCATTGATCGGCCCGATCCTGCGCCGCGGCGGCGCGTTCTTCCTGCGCCGCAGCTTCAAGGGCAATGCGCTGTACTCGGTAGTGTTCAACGAATACGTCGCGCAGCTGATCGATCGCGGCGTGCCGATGGAATATTTCATCGAAGGCGGACGCTCACGCACCGGCCGTCTGCTCGCGCCGCGTGCCGGCATGCTGGCGATGACAGTGCGCGCCTTCCTGCGCGCGCCACGCCGTCCCGTGCTATTTCAGCCCGTCTACATCGGCTACGAGAAGCTGATGGAAGGCAAGAGCTACATCGGCGAACTGTCCGGCAAGCCCAAGGAAAAGGAATCGCTGCTCGGCCTGCTCCGCGGCCTCGGCGTGCTGCGCCAGCGCTACGGTCACGTGGCACTGAACTTCGGCGAGCCGATCGAGTTGACGCCCCTGCTCGATGCCGCCAGCAGCCATTGGCGCGACGCCACCGGCGATCCAAGCACCAAGCCGGAATGGCTCGGCGCGGTGGTCGACCAACTCGCCGAAAAAATCCACATCAACATCAACCGCGCCGCGGACGTCAATCCGATCAACCTGCTGGCGCTGGCACTACTGTCCACGCCCAAGCATGCGATGGCGGAGAACGATCTGCTGGCGCAGCTGGATCTGCTCAAAGCCCTGCTGGAAGAACTGCCGTATTCCGATCGCATGACGCTCACGCCGTTGGCGCCGGACGCGATCATCGCCTACGGCGAACAAATGGGCTGGATCACGCGCGTGCGTCACCCGCTCGGCGACGTGCTGACGGTGGAAGGTGAGCCGGCGGTGCTGCTGAGCTACTTCCGCAACAACGTGCTGCACCTCACCGCTGCTGCCGCATGGGTGGCTTGCTGCTTCCTCAATAACCGCCGCATGTCGCGCGCCTCGGTGCTGCGGCTGGGGCGCATCATCTACCCCTTCATTCAGAGCGAACTGTTCCTGCCTTGGGACACCGAAGGCTTCGGCGCGCAATTGCAGGCCACCATCGACTTCTTCGTACGCCGCGGCCTGCTCGAGGCCGTCGGCGAAGGCCGCGTACTAGAACGTGGCCCAGGCCAGGACGACGCAGCATATCAATTGCGAGTCATCGCACGCAGCCTGATCCAGGCATTCGAACGCTACTACATCGCCATCGCCGCACTGGTGAAAAACGGCCCGCACACCATCACCGCCTCGGAACTGGAAAACGTCTGCGCCCTCACCGCCCAGCGCCTGAGCCTGCTCAGCGAACCGCTGGCACCGGAGTTCTTCGACAAGGCCCTGTTCCGCGGCTTCATCCATAAACTGCGCGAACGCCGCGTTGTCTGGACCGACACCAACGGTAAGCTCGACTACGACACTGCGCTGGAAGATATGGTGCGCGATGCGCGCGTGATTCTTGCGCGCGAAATGCGTCATTCCATTCTGAAGATCACCGGCAGTGAGGAGAAGGAAACACCTCGCGCGACGGCGGATGCGGAAACGACGCCCGCAACGACGGAACAGCCTCCAACGTCAATCGAGCCTCTGAACACCAGCGAAGAGCTGCATGAGCGCCATGTTACCGCTGAGCATCATGAACATGAGCGAGCGCCGGCGGATCAGGATAAAGAGTGATCGCTTTATGGCTGGGTACGAATGCCTTGATTCGTGCGCAGCCATCACGCTATGTCAGAAACGATACCTAGCGCTAGCGCTGACCGTGGCGGCCTTGATGTCGTCGCTCGCACTCTGAAAAGTCTCGATCTCGAAACCGGCTTAGCTACTGACCAGCAATTCCTTCACCCAAGACTTTTCCGTTTACCTTCACGCCATAAAGCGAATCCGGCGTGTCGTGATAAGCCTTGCGCGTTTCTTCGACGGAGCTCTTGAAACGCGGATCCTGCGGACGCTCGTGCGCATTCATGAAATACGCGACATCCCACGCGTCCTGATCGGTAAGCGTGTTGCCACGACCCAAGGGCATGTTGGCCTTGATGAAGCCCGCGGCGTTGTCGAGCCGCTCCATGCCGGCACCCCAGTTGTAGGATTGCGGGCCCCATAGCGGCGGAAAGACCGTGCGATCCACGACTTGCTGGCCTTGGCCGTTGTCGCCATGGCACATTGCGCAATCACGTTTGAAAACAGCTTCGCCACGTGCGTAGTCGGGCGCTTGTGCCGGCTGTGGCAATTTCAAATAACCGTGTCCGGGCGACGCAACGCCGATCGGTTCGCCTTTCGACATCCAGTAAGCATAGGCCTCCAGTGCGACGAGCACGTCATCGCCCAGCGGCGGCGCCTTGCCGTTCATGCTGTACTGGAAGCAGCCCTGCAAACGCTCGGCGAAAGTGTTCACGTGGTGGTTCTTGCTGCGGTACGCGGGATACATGGGATAGGCGCCCCACAGCGGCGCGGAATGCGCTAGGCGACCTGCATCCAGATGACAGTTTTCGCAATTGAGCTGATTGCCGACATAAGCTTTTGCGTAATGACCGGTGTCGATGAAGATCTGCCGCCCCAGCGCGATCTGCTTGCCGAAGTCGTCGTTGGGAATCGAGGATTCCGGAGGCGGTTCGAAGCGGCCAGTGCTTTTTGGGGATGACGCAACTGCAACTGGCGTATCCGATACCGCGGGCGCAGCCTGCTGAGTCGACTGATGGCACGCCGCAAGCGGGAGCAACGCAACGGACAGCATCCATCGCGACGCCTTCATGGCTGCAGTTCCTTCGTCGTGGCGGCGGGCTGCGCGGCGTACCATGCGCTGATGGCTGCGATGTCCACATCACTCAACTTGTTCGCGACGGTTTGCATCAACTGTAGCGGATCGTTGCGGCGCGATCCCTGTTGCCATGCACGCAGTTCGTTTCCGAGATACACGGACGATTGTCCAACCAGCGGCGGAAAGTGATCGCCCACGCCGATGCCGCCGGGACCATGACATTGTTCGCACGCAGGCAATCCACTCGACCAACGCCCGCGCGTAGCTAGCGTTTGCGCAAGCTGTGCGGTCTCGCCCGAGGGGGCCGCCCCCGGCGTCGTATTTGGCACTGATAACCTGCTGTAATACGCCGCTACCGCATCACGTTCCGCGTCACCCAAGCCAGCTGCGACAGGCTGCATAGTGGCGTTGCTACGAGAGCCATTCGCGAAATCGTCTAGCTGTTTGCGCAGATACGCCTGTGGCAGTCCCGCAAGACGTGGAAAACCGGCGGCTGCCTGTCCGCCGCCATCGGGAGCGTGACAGGCCATACATGGCGCCACGCCATGTCCATTGCCTTGTTGCGCAATCGTGGCGCCGTCGGGTGTATTGGCGAGTACGCTGTTGGCGATCAGCGCGCAGCCTGCAAGCAAGACGATACGAATCACATTCATGGCTGCGATGACTGAAACCCGTACTTGCGATAGATCGCCTGTGCCTCGGCCGATGCCATGAAGGTAAGGAAATCTTTGGAGGCCTGTTCGTGCGGCGCGTCTTTCATGCGTGCGGCCGTGTAGGTCGCGGTGACATTCTGTTCTGCCGGTATAGTGATCGTTTCCACCGGGCGATGCAGGACCTGCTGCTGAAAGTAGGCTTCGGTCGACCACACCGGCACCGCATCCGATTCGCCCTGCAGCACGCGCAGCGGCGATTCGCGATGATGGATGCGAGTGAGATAGGTACTGCCGTCCTTTACCTTGTTGTCCATGATCGTGCGATCCAACGCATCGCCGCCCGCTTTGCGATAGCCGGCCTCGATCTGCTTGGCAATGCCCTCCCATTGCGGATTGGGCATGCTGACGCGTACATCTGCACGACCGAGATCCTTCAAGCTTTCGACATGCTTTGGATTGCCTTTCGCCACCAGGATCGCCAGCGGATTGCGCGCGTAGTCAACAGTATCGGCAAACCAGTCGTGCTGCTTCTGTAGCTCGGTGATGGAGCCCTTGCCATTGGTGAAGATGTCCGGTTTCAGCGCGATACGCAAATTGCCCATCACCAGCGAACCGGTTTCGATCTGTTTGGCAAGGATGCCGGGCGGCAACGTTTCCACGAATACGCGCTGGTATTGCGGATGGTGCTGCTTGAACGCTTCTACTAGATCATGCACCACCATGAACTGGTTGCCGGCGAAGAACACGGTGAGCTGCGGATCGACAATGTCGCCATGCAGATCAGCGATGGCATCGAACGGTGGCACGGCAAAGGAAACACCTCTGGTTGGCGGCGGGTTCCACGGTGGCAAGTAATTCGGCTGCGCGGCATGCACGACGCCGCAAGCAACCAGCAAGGCTGCCAGCAGTAGGTGCCGGCGTTTCCAAAGCAGTGACATCATCCATCCCTTCCTAAAGCGGCATCAGGGCATAGCCCTGCTGTTCCAGTTCGGTGATGGTGGTAAGCGCGGACAGGCTAATCGTCACATCCTGGGATGCCCAGTCATCGGCATAGTGGTGCTCGGCCATGGCCTGCCCGCATACCGCAACATCCACGCCGGCCTTGCGCAATTGCGCGATTACCGCGAGGTTGGGATTGGTCACACCGAACTGCGCCTTGTAGTGCTCATCGTCCAGCACCACTGGTGTAGCTGGCCCATAAGCCACGGCCACGAACTTGAGATGATCCAGCGGCACGCCGGCGGATGCGTAGAGATTGACCGCACGTGCCACGCGCTCCAGCGCCGGATTGATCTGATCGGGCTTGTCGCTGCCCTTGGTCAGTGAAAACACCACTTTGTAGGTAGCGGCGGGATTGGGCTGGTAGGCCGCCTTGGGCAGCGGATGGAAGTTGCCGGCGGCGGTGATCACCTGCGTCGGCGCACTTTGAGCCACAGCGCAGCCAAGCAAACTGACAAGCCAGAACAGCGAAATCGAAGGTTTCATGCTTACTTCCCGTTGCGAGCGTCGAGGGGAGGCTACGCCCGCAGAAGCCATCAGGCCACTTCATGTTGCCTATATGACAGATAAGCGTGCTTTATCGTCGTCATTCATCCTGTACCATGCGCGCATGAGCGAGCAGCCCATCACCCACTTCGGTTTTCGCGACGTACCGGTCGCGGAGAAACAAAAACTGGTCGGCCAGGTGTTCACCTCGGTCGCCCGCAGCTATGACCTGATGAACGACCTAATGTCGTTCGGCATCCATCGCCTGTGGAAGCGACATTTCGTGGCCATCAGCGGCATCCGCCGCGGCGATCGCGTGCTGGATCTGGCCGGCGGCACCGGCGACATCGCGGCACTGCTCAAGCCGGTGGTCGGCGAAGCCGGCGACGTGCTCGTAGGCGATATCAACGCCGCCATGCTCAACGTGGGGCGCGACCGCCTCACCGATCGCGGCATGGTTTCGGGCCTGCGCTGGGTGCAGTTGAATGCCGAGGTGCTGCCCTTTCCTGACAACAGCTTCGATGCGGTAACCATGGCCTTCGGCCTGCGCAACGTTACCGACAAGGACAAGGCACTGGCCGACATCTGCCGCGTGTTGAAACCGGGCGGCCGTGCGTTGGTGCTGGAGTTCTCCAAGGTGCGCAACGAGCTGTTCGGCAAGCTGTACGATTTCCATTCTTTCCAGGTGCTGCCGAAGCTGGGCCAGTTGTTCGCGGGTGATGCGGAAAGCTATCAATACCTGGCCGAGTCGATCCGCAAACATCCGGATCAGGAAACGCTGAAAGGCATGATGGAAAGCGCGGGTTTCGAGCGCGTCGAAGTCCGCAACCTCAGCAGCGGTATCGTGGCGATCCATCGCGCATACAAGCTCTAAGCCTGCATCAAGCTTTCTTTCGCTTGCCCGTTGCTAGAACGTGATGCCCACCAGCAGCATGTTCTCGCCTCGGTTGGGCATGTGCAGAAATGCATTCGAACTGTGGCGAATGGCGAGCATCCAGTGGGCGCCCTGCCATCCCAGCGTACTGGTGAACTCGTAGCTGCTGCTCAAGCCTTGCGTGCGCCCGGTATGCAGGCTGGGCTGGAAGCTGAAGAACAAGCGGCGATACCACGCATCAGGCGCATCGCATTGAAAGCGCAGCCCACCCGCCAGCATCCAGATGTGGTCGCGGGTGGTGTAGCGATCGTCCCGAAAACGTGCGATGTCGCGGCCATCGATCCAGCCTGCGGTCATATCCGGCGCCCAGGTGAAACGACTGCTGCCAATCGCGTGTTCGGCGAAGACGGCTTCGGCGAAGACCGTAGGCGTGCCGTCGTTCAAGGTGAAGTAACCGCCCAGAAAACTGCCGCCGCCTTCCACCGAAATGCGCGGACCGTCGGCGAAAGCCGGCCAGGCGATGAGGTTCAACAGGATCGCAGCCGCGATGCGGCGATAAGCGGACGTGACAGCCATGGAAAACCTGCGAGTTACGCCTGTCCGCCAACCAAGTCGCCAACCCCTGCACTACCCACCCGGGCAGTTGCTTGATTGCCATCCGCGTTTGCGCGCGAATGCCCGAACAGGTTTAGCGCCACCCTACTTATTCATTTGTTCTGGAAAAGCGAAGATTTTGCAATGCGGCTCGCGACGCATGCCCGTCAGACGGCACGCATCATGCCGCGCGCAGATCCTGCAGCAGCGTGCCCTGACGCAGCGTTTCTTCTTCGTGGTCGCGATCGCGCCAGGTTTCCTTCAAGCCCGACGCATACCAGTTGCGCATGGAAGGCAACGCCAGCATGCGCTGCACATACGCTTGAGAAGCATCGTCGATGGTGAGTTGGTAGCTTTGGATGCGGAACGTCACCGGTGCATAGAACGCATCGGCCGCGGTGAATGCGGGGCCGGCGAGATACGGTCCACCGAATCGCTGCAGCCCTTCGTTCCACAGTTCCTGCAGGCGGGCGATATCGCGCAACAGCGCGGGTGATATCGCGTGCAGTTGCAGCCGGATGCCGCAGTTCATCGGACATTGCGAGCGCAGTTCCTGAAAGCCGGCATGCATTTCCGCTGTAACGTTGCGCGCCCAGGCCCTGGCGCGCGCATCAGATGGCCATACGCCGGGATGGTGCTCAGCCACGTATTCGGCAATGGAGAGCGATTCCCACACCACCGTATCCCCGTCGTGCAGGCAAGGCACTTTGCCGGTGGGTGAAAACTCGCGAAACACTTCCCAGCTTGATGAGGTGCCGCTCTGAAACGGCACGAGCCTTTCCTCGAAGGGAATGCCTAGCTCCGTCAGCAGCACCCATGGGCGCAGCGACCACGAAGAGTAGTTCTTGTTGGCGATGTACAGCGTGTACATGAATTCAACACTCCTTGGCAGTAACCGTTTCGGTCGGCAAAGCGGGCGCCGGTGCGCGCCGCTTCGCATTGGCCAGGGCCACGCCGCCCACCGTGATCGCTCCGCCCACCAGCGTCAGCCAACCCGGCTGCTCACCCAGCCACACCCACCCTATCAGCACCGCAATCGGCGGCGAGAAATAGATGAAGCTGGAAACCTGCGAAGCCGATGCGCGCCGCAACGCCGCGTTCCAGGTGAGATAACCCAAAAAGGTCGGTGCAATGCCAAGCCATACTAGCGCGGCGATATGCGTCCACGGTGCCACCACCAAAGCATGCGGCAGCCCCAGGCCGAACGGCAGCGAGCCCAGCGTGCCGGCCAGGAAGGCGAACGTGGTGACGCCGATCATGTCGTTGCGCACGAACAGCGGCTTCTGCCCCACGAAGAAAATCGCCGAGGCGAGCACGCTCACCAGCACCAGCGCAGCCATGGGCTGAAAGCGCACTTCCTTGCCGCTCGTGAGCACCACCAGCACCACGCCGAACAGCGCCACGCCCAGGCCCATCACCCGACGCGCACCAATGCGCTCGCCGATCCAGAACGCTGAAAGCGTGGCGGTCGCGGCCGGTACCAGTGAGATCAGAATCGCCGCCGTGCCGCTGGCGATGCGCGTCTCCGCGTAATTGAGGCACAGGTGGTAAACGGTAAGGCCGATCACGCCGAGCAGAGCGAGCTGCGGCCAATCGCTGCGCCTCGGCAACGGCGTGCCCCTTGCCCACATCAATAAAACGAAACACACGGAGCCGATGAAGAGTCGCGCTAGCGCCACTTCGCCGGGCGTAAACGAAGCCAGCGCATAGGCGATCGCAGCATAAGCGGACGACCAAGTGATCAGCGCAATGGCAATGTAGATGAGCGCGCGCCCATCAAGGCGTTCGGTAGAGTCCATGATCGATCCCGTAGGAAAGTAGGAATGGGGAAGCAGGAATGAGGGAAATCCTAGTCTTGAGACGGCGACTGATGAATAATGGATCCGAAGTCCATCCCCATGTTTCGCCGTCGAACGAAATATTGACCATGCATATGACCTACGAATCGAAACCCAATTGGGATGCCAAGGACTGGCAACTGCTGGAAGCCCTGCAACACGATGCACGCACGGGCTACGCCGAACTGGGCCGCAAGGTCCGCCTTTCCGCACCCGCCGTGGCCGAACGCGTAAAACGCTTGGAAGAAGCCGGCGCCATCACCGGCTATCGCGCCGTGGTCGATCCCAAGCGCCTCGGCTTCGGCATCGAAGCGATGGTACGCCTGCGCTGCGACGGCGGCATCTGCGCGCGCATCGGCAAGATTGTTGCGGACGTACCGGAAGTGCTGGATTGCCGCCGCCTCGCCGGTGAGGATTCCGCCCTGCTGCGCGTGGTGGCGATGTCGATCTCGCATCTGGAAGCAGTGCTCGACCGCCTGCTCAAGATCCACTCCAGCATCAGCACCACTACGTTGATCGTGCTGCAGACGCCGCACGCCAATCGCTCCATCACGCGTGCCATGTGGGACACGGCGCGCGCATTGTCGAACGACTGAGCGCCATTCATTTCGAACAGCAAGGACCACGGAAGCATCATGCGCACGATGTACCCCGAGATCGAACCCTACCGCACGCATCGCATCGCGGTGGATAACCGGCACACGTTATACGTCGAAGAATGCGGCAATCCACAAGGCTTGCCCGTGATCTTCCTGCACGGCGGTCCCGGTGCGGGCCTGTCGCCTTATCACCGGCGCTTCTTCGATCCGGCGCGTTACCGCATCGTGCTATTCGATCAGCGCGGCGCGGGGCGCTCCACGCCATTCGCCGATCTCACCGACAACACCACTTGGCATCTCGTGTCGGATATCGAGGCGATTCGCGAGCAATTGAGTATCGAGCGCTGGGTCGTATTCGGCGGCTCCTGGGGTTCCACACTGGGACTGGCGTATGCGCAAACGCATCCGGAACGCGTACTCGGCCTGGTACTGCGCGGCATCTTCCTGTGCCGTCCGGAGGAAATCCGTTGGTATTACGAAGAAGGCGGTGCATCGTGGATCCTGCCGGAAAAATGGCAGCGCTATGCCGCGACCATTCCAACCGAAGAACACGGCAACATGCTTGAAGCCTACTGGCAGCGCCTGACCAGTGACGACGAACAGGTAAGACTGCACGCAGCCACCGCCTGGGGCGCATGGGAAGGCGGCGGCATCACGCTGGAAGAATCCCCCGAGACCGAAGCCAGTTTCGCCGCACCGGAAGTCGCACTGAGCCTCGCGCGCATCGAAGCGCATTATTTTCGCAACGGCGCCTTCTTCGAACCGGATCAGTTGCTACGCGACGTAAGCAAGCTACGGCATATTCCCAGCGTCATCGTGCATGGCCGCTACGACATTATCTGTCCGGTCAAGAACGCCTACGACCTGGCCGCTGTCTGGCCGGAAGCGGAATTCCACGTGGTGCTGGCCGGCCACGCCGCGTCGGAACCGGCGATTGTCGACGTGCTGGTAGAGGCGACGGATCGGCTTGCCGATCGTTATTGCTGAGTGCAACAGGCAAGAAGCGGATAGTCGCGCAACAAGGTTTTCAACATAGTTGATCCATGTACGCCAGAGGTCTGTTTCGATGCTTACCCTGTTCGACTACCCCGCTTCGGAAAATGCCTGGAAGGTGCGCCAGCTGCTGCATCACTTGCGGCGCCCTTACCGCACCGTGAAGCTCAGCATCTTCGAGGGCGAAGGCCGTACCGAAGACTACCTGCGCACCAGCCCTACCGGCACAGTGCCGGCGATCCAGCTCGATGATGGCCGCACGCTGGCCGAATCGAATGCCATCCTGTTTTTTCTGGCGACGGACACGCCGTACTTGCCAGACGATGCTTTCGGGCGGGCGAAAGTGCTGCAGTGGCTGAGCTTCGAGCAGGAGCGGGTGGAATCGGTGATCGGCTCGCTGCGTTACTGGACGCTCACCGGCAAATTGGAAAAGCGCGCGCCTGTCCTTGTGGAGATGAAGCGCAGCACCGGGGAACGCACGCTGCAGATCCTCGATCGCGAACTGGCTCAGCGCCCGTTCCTCACCGAGCACGGCTACAGCATCGCGGACATTTCCGTGTTTGCCTACGGCAGTCACGCGGAAGAAGCCGGCTTTTCACTGCAATCCTATCCGCATGTTCGTGCGTGGATCGCGCGAGTGAAGTCGCAACCCGGCTTCCTGGCGACCATGCACCCCTATTCGGACGACCCGCACAGCAGCGGGGAGCTGCCTTAGCCAACCTCCGCCACAGGGCAGAAGCGGTGCGGCGATGGCATACTCGCCGCTCCCGATTTCCCATGGAAGCCGCACGATGTCTCCGCTTCGTACCTTGGCCCTTGGCGCGCTGCTCCTGCCGGTGGCGGCCTATGCCAACGATCCCTACTCCTATGCCGAACCTGATGAGGTGCGCGTCACCCATCTGGACCTGAAGCTCAAGCTCGATTTTCCACAGCGCAAGCTGGATGGCCGGGCCACGCTGACACTGGACTGGAAGGATCCCAAGGCCAACGCATTGGCGCTGGACACGCGCGATCTGAACATCGCGAGCATCGAGTCGGTCGACGCCAATGGCAAGAGTTCGCCGTTGCAATACGCGCTGGCACCGCGTGACAAGCAGCTCGGTAGCAAGCTCACCATCCAGGCGCCGCAGCATCCGCATGAAGTGCGCATCGTCTACAGCACCTCGCCGAGTGCCACCGGTCTGCAGTGGCTGCCGCCCGCGCAGACGGCGGACAAGAAGCAGCCTTTCATGTTCTCGCAATCCGAATCCATTCACGCGCGCTCATGGGTGCCGCTGCAGGATTCGCCGGCGATCCGCTTCACCTATAACGCCGAGGTGATTGCGCCGAAGGACACGCGTGTGGCGATGAGCGCGCCAAACGATCCCAGCCATGCACTGAGCGGCGATTTCAGCTTCAAGCAGACGCATCCGATTCCTTCCTACCTGCTGGCGATTGCGGCCGGCGACCTGGCAGTGAAGCAAACCGGGCCGCGTTCGGCGGTGTACGCGGAGTCTTCGGTGGTCGGCAAGGCAGCGCACGAATTCGAAGACACCGAGAAGATGATCCAGACCGCAGAGAAGCTGTACGGCCCGTATCGCTGGGGCCGCTACGATCTGCTGGTGCTGCCGCCGAGTTTTCCGTACGGTGGCATGGAAAATCCGAACATGACCTTCGCCACACCGACCGTGCTGGTGGGCGACAAGAGCCTGGTTTCGCTAGTGGCGCACGAGCTCGCGCATTCCTGGTCCGGCAACCTGGTGACCGCTGCGTCGTGGCGCGACATCTGGCTCAACGAAGGCGTCACCACGTACGTGCAGGGCCGCATCACCGAGGCACTGTACGGCACGCGCCAGGCAGATGAGGAAGCGTTGCTTGACATTCACACCCTGCAGCGAGAAGTAGGCGAGCTACCAGCGAACGCGCAGCGATTGGCGCCGGAGCCGGGCAAGATTGACGCGGACGATACGCTTTCCGACGTCGCCTACAACAAGGGCTCATGGTTCTTGCGCACGCTCGAGCAGCGCTTCGGCCGCGACACCTTCGACAATTACCTGAAGGGCTACTTCAATCACTTCGCCTTCCAGAGCATCACGATCGAACAGATGCTCGACTATCTGAAGCCGAACTTGATCGACAAATACCCCGGCAAAATGAGCTGGGACGAAGTGAAGGAGTGGGTGTACGGCCCCGGCATTCCCAAGAACGCGCCGATTCCCGATTCGCCGCGCTTCGACGCGATCGACAAAGAACGCGCTGCCTTCCTCGCCGACACGCTGGACGCCGATAAGCTCGATGCGAAGGACTGGAACACGCAGGAATGGATGTACTTCCTGGACGGCCTTCCGGATGCACCACCTCTGGCCAAGATGCAGCAGCTCGATGCGGCTTGGCATCTTACCGGCACGCCCAACGCGGAAATCGGCATGCGCTGGTACGTGCATGCGATCGCTGCCGGCAACAAGGCCGCTTGGCCGGCTGCCGCAGAACATATGACGCGCATCGGCCGCCTGTATCTCACCATGCCGGTCTATCGCGCCTTGAGCAAGACACCGGACGGCCTGGCGTTTGCCGAGCAGGTGTACGACAAAGCGAAGAGCGGCTATCACCCGCTGACACAGCAGGCGGTGGAAGCGTTGTTTGCGAAGGCTAGCAAGCACTAAATCGTTCGGCCCCTCTCCCTCCGGGACAGGGGTTGGGGTGAGGGTTCGGGCAGCGCGCGATGTTGATGGTTTCGACAAGATGTCATCATCGCGCTACGGTCGCACCCTCATCCGCCCTTCGGGCACCTTCTCCCGGAGGGAGAAGGAATAACTACAAGCATCTGGCAGATACCCATGAGCGCACCTCTTTCAAATTCCAGCCGCCCCCTCTGGCAACGCCTGCTGATCCGCCGCCTTAAATTCCTCGGCATCATCGCCGCGTTGATTATCGTGGTGCTCGGCGGCAGCTACCTGTTCGCGCCGCAATGGTTGCTCACCGCCAATACCTGGCGCGAGGCCATGAATGCGCAGTTGGAAAAACGCACGGTGCAAGCCGGTGATACACACTGGGTGTATTACGAAGGCGGCCAGGGTCCCACCATCGTGCTGTTGCACGGCTTCGCGGCGCGCAAGGAAGTGTGGCTGAAGGTGGCACCGCAGCTCACAGCGCATTTCCATGTGGTGATTCCCGACCTGCCCGGCTGGGGCGAGTCTTCGCGCAACCCGGGCGCCAGCTACAACATCGACAATCAGGCCGACCGCCTGAACGATTTCATCCAGACCCTGCATCTACAGCACGCGCTGATCGTGGGTCATTCGATGGGTGGGGCCATTGCCGGTGTGTACGCCGCCGAACATCCGCAGGACCTCGCGCAACTGGCGCTGATCGATTCGTTCGGCCTGAAGTTCAAGGAGAATGACTTCGCCAAGGAAGCCATGAGCGGCAAGAATCCGTTCGACTTCGACGACCGCGCCGGCTTCCTACGCGCCAATGCGCTGGCCTTCGAACACGTGCCCGATATCCCCGGCCGCTTCATCGATGTGTTCGTACAGGACAACGTCAAGAACCGCGCCTTCATCGACAACACCTTCAACGAACTGCGCGATAACTCGCAGGTGCTGTCGCTGCAGACCAGACTCGACAAGCTCACCATGCCAGTGCTTGGCATGTGGTGCCATGACGACAAGATCATCGACATCTCAGCACTGGAAAGCCTGCGCACCGGCCTCACGCATGCACCGTCAATTAGTACCAGCATCTTGAACGGCTGCAATCATATGCCGCAGATGGAGAAGCCGCAGGCGTTCGCGCAGGTGCTGACAAGCTTCATGCTGGCGCATTGATATGCAGGTGTTTGAGGGCTCCTGCCATTGCGGCACAGTATGCTTCCGCGTAACGGCAGCCGTTACCGAAATCACTACCTGTGACTGTTCGCTGTGCAGCATGCGCAATGCCTTGATGCTCAAGGTGCCCGAGCAGGCGTTGACGCTGCTGCAGGGCGAACAATCGCTCACGCTGTATCAGTGGAATACCCGGCGCGCCAAGCACTACTTCTGCAAACACTGCGGCATCTACGTTTTTCATCGCAAGCGCGCAGCGCCGGATCACTTTGGCGTCAATGTGTTTTGCCTGGAAGGCTTCGATCACGCGTCGGTACCTGTTCGCGCCACTGAGGGTGCGAATATGACGGTCGAGGATCCGGACGCACGCGTTGAGTGGCCCGGTCCTCGCACAACCTAGGATAGGTTGGAATGAGCATCTGCGAACCCACGTCATCGCGCGATGATGTTGAGGTTCGCACGACCAGGCAATGTACAAAAGTTAGGCCTTGGCCGCGGCGCACGCGTCGTTGACCGGGTGATCAGGCTTTTCATGTAGCAGGCGGCGCGTGACGCCATTGGTCCAACCGAAGCCGTCCTGCAAGAAATATTCGCCGCCGCAACCGCCCACGGCGCGGCCTAGCGGCGCCGTCAGCACGTATTTCTCGACCAGCTTGCTCTCCCGCTCGTACAGGCTGCCCACGGTGTGCAGCCAGCGGTGGGCAATGTCTTCGGCCAGTTCGTGCAAGCCGTACTGACGCAAACCGTGTATCGCCAGCCATTGCAGCGGCGCCCAGCCGTTCGGCTTGTCCCATTGTTCGCCGGTTTCCATTTCGGTGGCACCGAGTCCGCCTTCGTCAAGCAGCCTGGTACGTAACGCTTCGGCGACACGCAACGCTTGCACCCGGCTAGCAAGGCCGACATAGAGTGGTGTGCTGGCTGCAGCGTTGAGTGCCATGCGCGGTGCGTGACACTGCCAGTCGTAATCGAGGTAGCTGCCGGCCACTTCATTCCATAGCAGGCGATCAATGGCGTCGTGACGCGCCTGCGCACGCGCCTCGAAGGCATCTGCCTGCTTGTGCTGGCCGTCGGCGCGGCTGAGTTCGGCGATCTGCCGCTCCAGCTTGTATAGGAAGGCGTTGAGATCCACTGGCAAGATCGCCGTTGTGCGGATGGTTTCGAGCTTGCCGTCGTCGCACCAGCGCGAACTGAAATCCCAGCCGGATGCAGCGCCTGCGCGCAGGTCGCGATACACCTCGGCGCTCGGCCTTGGACTGCGGCTAGCGGTGGTGACGTCTTCCAGATGCGATTCTTCGCGCGGGATATCGCGATCATCCCAATAGCGATTGAGCAGACAGCCATCATCAAGCCGCACGCAATGCCGATACGCATCACCGGGTCGCAGCGCTTCGGCGCCGTCCATCCAGTAGTCGTATTCCTTGCACAACTGCGGCAGCCAAGTGATGGCTCCGCATACGCCGCGGTCTTCGAACAGCTCCACCATCAAGGCGAATACAGGCGGCTGCGAGCGGCTCAGGTAATAGGTGCGATTGCCGTTGGGAATATGCCCGTAGGTGTCGATCAAGTAAGCAAAATTGCTGGCCATGCAGTGGAGCAGATCGTGGCGCCCGCTTTCCGCCAGCCCGAGCATGGTGAAGTACGAATCCCAGTAATACAGCTCGCCGAAACGCCCACCGGGCACCACGTAGCAGTTCGGCAACGGCAGCAGCGACGACATGGCTGGATGCAAATCGGGGCTGCGCGTCAGTACGTCCCACAGGCCATCGATGTGTTTGCACAATGGTTGCCCGGGCACGGACACATAATGGCTGGCATGCACCTGCGGTGCTTCGAAGTGCGCATGCACGAATGCGGTGAGATCGAAATCGGGCTGTCCGCGCTGCGCGCGGTACAACGCCAGGATGCGTTCCGGCTCGCTTAGCGGCGCACAGTCGACGAAGGTTTTGCTATCGGGAAACACGCGCCCCATCTGCACGTCGACAAACAGTTCCTGATAACGATCTGCCGGTGTCAACCTGTCGGCGGGCGTCACGCCTGCAGGTAGGGTGTGCATGCTTGCGAGAGTCTGCTCGTTCATGGCCGGGATTCGCTCAACATGGCGTCCATGCATCGATCGAACGCCATGTTCCAAGTGCACAAACTACGGCGCAAGCCGTCGCCACAGCGTCAAAGCACCCAGGGCACTAGGGCTTTTACGTGTTGCATGTAGTTGCGGTATTGATCACCGAAGAGTTCGCACAACCAGCGTTCTTCAAGCCTTAGCTTGCGCCAGAACGCGATGGCGACGAGCGCGGTGGCGACCAGCGTATGCCACTCGCCGATGGCCAATGCAGTGCCGAAGAAGGCGAGCAGCAAACCGGTGTAGATTGGGTGTCGCACGAAACTGTACGGACCGCGCACGATCAGTTCATGATCCTGCTTGAGCTGCACGATGGCACTCCAGTTTCGTCCCAGCACCACGCGCGCCCAGCAGGTGAAGGCCAGACCGATCACCGTGAGGGTAAAGCCCAGCCACACGATCCATGCCTGATCCGGCACAAAACGTTCGTTGAGGAAGCTGCCGTTCAACCATGGGTACCTGCGCAACAGCAGTACCGCCAGGATGATAAGCAACACATGCCTGCCCCAGCGCGAACTGCGCGATTCGACACGGACGGCTGGCTTGACGCGCAGCGCGCTGATGCCCCAGTACGCCAGCCAGAGCATCCATACGCCGCTGAACCATGGACTGAGTACCGTTGTCATCGCGCGCATTTATGCCTGTTGTGGCAACACGGCTCGCATCGGATGGAACTCGAAACGGAAGCCGCGCTCGGCCTGGATGACGGGATCGCCATCGATCAATGATTCGGGCGCAACGCTTTCTGGAAGCTGCATGACGAGCACGCGTACGCTGTCGCTGGGTCCATCACGGGACCGAACACCACGACATAGCCTTTGTGCATCTGTTCGCGCCAGTAATCCACGTGCGCTTTCATCAACACGCCTTCCTCAGGCGTGATGTCGGCGGGAAATGTAACGCGTGGCCCATGCAGCTTGCAGAAGAAATAATGCATGTCATTCATCCTGAAAAACTGCTTTCTGTCGCCTTAAGACATAGCGATCAATCGGCGACGTCGGCGATCAATCGATCCAGTTCAGCCTTCAGCATCGCGCCGTTCTGGCGCAGCCAATCGCGCTGTTCGCGCCAGTCCGGAAAGATCGATTCCACGTGCGCCCAGAAGCGCGGCGAGTGATTGCGTACTTTCAGATGACACAACTCGTGCGCCAACACATAGCGCAGAGCCGCGGGTGGCGCGAGCGCGAGCGCAAGATCCAGGTTGATGCGATCTCGCGTATCCAGGCTGCCCCACAAGCTCTTCATTGGACGAACGCGCAAAGCCGTCGGCGCAAGACCGAGCTGCGGCACGTAACCGGCAAGCCAGCGCGATACGTCGCGGCGAATCTGCGTTTCGAAATACGAAGCAAGCAGGCCGCGCGCGACTGGCAAGGCGCGACTGTGCGGACGCGGGATCTCCAGCGTGATGCCGCCGTCATGGGCGACCACGCGCGGATACGCGCCTTCGTCCCAATCGAGCGTGGTGATTTCGCCGCGCAACGGAAATTCGACCGGTGTGCCGACGCGCAGCGACGGTAGCGGTTCGATTACGAGATTGAGTTCGCCGAGCTTCTTCTCCAGCCAGTCGGCGTTGTGACGCAGAAACGCGTTGACCTGCGAAGGATGGGTGCCTTGCGGATAAGTGATGCGCGCACCCTTCGTCGACACCGTCAGACGCAGCCGTCGCGCCCGCGGGTGCGAAGCTTTCAGCACACGAATGGTATTGCCGCTGGGTGTTGCCAACTCCAGCCAGTCGCCGTCGAGATACGCCATGGGTCCTGCCTTTCAATACTGCTCCCAGGCCGCGGGGAGGGCTTGGGCACGGGCAGAATGTGGGGTGCCGAGGCTTCGCGCAAGGGCTTTTTTGCGCTTACTGCGGGAAGCCCGGTCTAGCGCGCGTCTCAGGCGGGATGGGACGGCCTGCCGCCCCCTCTCCCCTCCCGGGAGAAGGTTTGGGGTGGGGGTCAACCTCACCGGACTACCTGTCTTGGGCGGGAATTCGGGGGACATATAGCCGGGATCTTGCCATGCTTCCCCGCAAGCCTTGGCCCCTTACCCTAGCCCTCTCCCCGGATGGGAGAGGGAGCTGGATCGCGCGAAGTTACTCGGGCCGCGGCAACCCGAACCACTCTTCCAGCTTGCCCAGCAGACGTTCCAATTCCAACGTCAACAATGCGAAACGGGCATCCATTTCAGCCGCAGCATCCTGCTGACCGTCGCCCAGCTCATCGATCACCGCGTCGAGGAATTTCAGCTTGCGCAACACTAGATCCTCGCCGAGCACGAAGCTGATGCGATCGTCGAACACCAAACCAAGCTGGAAGACCTGCTTGCCGTTGCGCAGGTGTTCCTTCACTTCCTCGGCATCAAGATCCTGACGACGGCAGCGCGCGATGGCGCCGGTAGCCGTGGCGGGATCACGCAGTTCGCATTCGTCGCCCAGCACCAGGCCGCCCGGCAACTTGCCGCTGGCGAGCCAATCGGTCATCAGCACGCGCGGGCCTTCTTCAGGCGCAAGCGGCACGGCGGGGAAACTGCCGAGCGCCTCGCGCACTTGAGTAAGCGCGTTTTCCGCACTCTTGCGACTGGCGGTGTCGAGCACCAGCCAGCCGTTCTTGCGATCGACGTAGGCGGACATGCGCGAGCTGCGCACGAAGGCGCGCGGCAGCAGTTCGGTGAGCAGGTCTTCCTTGATGCGCTTGCGCTCGCGACCGCCGACCTTGCGGCCTTCTTCTTCGGCGATCTTTTGCACCTTGCGCTGCAGTTCGTCGTTCACCACGGCGGCGGGCAGCAGCTTTTCTTCGCCGCCCACGGTGATGAGCGTGCAGGCGTTCACGGCGTGTGTCATTGGCGCATCGTCGCCGCGGCCGACTGGCGGCACGAAACCGCGCGTGGCCATTTCCAGCGGACCGCACGGACGCAGGCGATGTTCGCCCAAGGCTTCATCGAGGCGTTTCAGGTCTTCGGCAACGGAGGGAGAAAAGCGGAACAGCGTGAGGTTGCGGAAAAACATGCAAGTTCCAATGAGGTTTGCCCCTCCCCCTGCTTGCAGGGGGAGGTTGGGAGGGGGTGAATACTTGCGGGAAAGCTTGAGGCTAGTACTCACCCCACCCCAACCCTCCCCTGCAAGCAGGGGAGGGAGTGGTTATAGGCAGAATGGAGCAACTCAACGAATGACGGCGGCAACTGCAGCAACTACGTTATCGAGATTGTTGCGATTCAACGCCGCCACGCAGATGCGCCCCGTGCCGATGGCGTAAATCGCATGCTCCTCGCGCAAGCGATCCACCTGCGCCTTGGAGAGGCCCGAATACGAGAACATGCCCGCCTGCCTCTGGATGAAACCAAACTGCGGTGCACCGTTCGCGGCGAGTTTCTGCACCATGCCGGCACGCATCGCGTGAATGCGCTCGCGCATCTCGGTAAGTTCCTGCTCCCACAGCGCACGCAGCTCGGCGCTGTTGAGCACGCCGGCCACCAGCGCTCCGCCGTGCGTGGACGGGCTGGAATAAATGGAGCGAATGATGCGCTTGACCAGCGACTGCACGCGCAGCGCTTCCTCTCGCGTAGCGCCGACAACCGACAGCGCGCCCACGCGTTCGCCGTACAGCGAGAACGACTTCGAATATGAGTTCGCCACTACGAAGGAATCGATGCCCGATTCGGCGAACAGACGCACCGCAGCAGCGTCTTCGTCGATGCCCTTGTCGAAGCCCTGGTAGGCCATGTCGATGAAGGGCAGCAAATTGCGATCCTTCACCACCGCAACGACTTGCTTCCACTGCTCGACGGAAAGATCCACGCCGGTGGGGTTGTGGCAGCACGCATGCAACAGCACCACGGTGCCCGGCTCCAGCTTGTTGAGATCGGCCAGCATGCCTGGAAAATCCAGCCCGTTCGTGGCGGCATCGTAGTAGGCGTAATCCACCACTTCGAAACCGGCCGCGTTGAACACTACACGATGGTTTTCCCAGCTCGGGCTGCTGATGGCCACCTTGGCATTGGGCAGCGCTTTCTTCAGCAGTTCCGCGCCCACGCGCAGCGCACCGCTGCCGCCGATAGTCTGCGAGGTGGCCACACGGCCAGCCGCCAGCAGCGGCGATTCCGGTCCGAACACCAGCTTCTGCGTGGCCTGCGTATAGGCAGGCAGACCGTCGATGGGCAGATAGCCGCGCGGCAGGGATTCTTTCGCCAGCGCTTCTTCCACTTGGCGTACGGCGCGCAGCACGGGAATACGGCCGCTTTCGTCGCAATAGATGCCCACGCCCAGGTTGACCTTGCCGGGACGCGAATCAGCCACGAAAGCTTCGGTGAGGCCCAGGATCGGATCGCCTGGGGTCATTTCAACGGATGCGAAAAAGGACACGGTTCTACTCAAAAAGTGGAAGAAGAAATTTAGACGTCCAGACGTCCACCTGAAATCTAATCAGTTGTTCTCGCCATCGCTTCCCGCCAGCCAGCCGTGAGTGTCGGCGCGCTTAGCGCCTTCCTGCGAACCGAGCTCGGCGAAATCGAACAGCTTGCGATCAGCCAACTGCGAGGGTGCCGCATTACCCAGCGCGCGAAACATGGTTTCGCTGCGCCCGGGATACTGGCGCTCCCAATCCTGCAACATGCGACCGACCGACTTGCGCTGCAAGTTTTCCTGCGAGCCGCAAAGATTACAGGGAATGATCGGAAACTGCTTGTGCTCCGCGTAGTCAGCGATGTCACTTTCCTTGCAGTACGCCAGCGGACGTATCACCACATGACGCCCGTCGTCCGAACGCAGCTTGGGCGGCATCGCCTTCAGGCTGCCCTGATGGAACAGATTGAGGAAGAAAGTGGCGAGGATGTCGTCGCGATGATGGCCCAGCGCGATCTTGGTAACGCCGTTGTCCGCCGCCCAGTGGTACAGCGCGCCACGGCGCAGGCGTGAGCACAGGCTGCACATGGTCTTGCCTTCGGGAATCACCCGGGTGACCGTGCTGTATGTGTCCTGCTCGATGATATGGAACGGTACGCCGCGCTCGGTGAGGTATTGCGGCAATACGTGTTCGGGGAAGTCCGGCTGCTTCTGATCCAGGTTCACCGCGATCAGTTCGAAACGTACCGGCGCCTTGGCCTGCAACGACAGCAGGATGTCGAGCATGGTGTACGAATCCTTGCCGCCTGACAGGCACACCATCACCTTGTCGCCGCCCTCGATCATGTTGAAATCGGCAATCGCCTGACCAACCTGATGGCGCAGGCGCTTGGCCAGCTTAGCGGCTTCATAGGCGCGCTTACGGGCGAGATCAGGTGGAGTGGCCTCAAGATGGGCGGACATGGGCGGGCACGGCTACGACAGGCGAGCACGTATTGTAGCCGGCCGGGCACGGGGAACGGGACGCTTCACGCTGGCCGCTCCCGCCGTCTGTCCCCAGGCGCGCTACAATTTACGTCCTTACCGCCCTCCTTTTCGCGATTGCCGACATGCAGGCTCAGGATCCCGCCCAGATCGCCCATCTCTTGGCCGAATTGCGCCAGGAACATCGCGACCTGGACACAGCCATCCAGCAGATGTCCACCTCGATCGGTGTCGATGAGCTGCAGATCACCCGCATGAAGAAGCGCAAGCTGCTGTTGAAGGACGCCATCGCGCGGCTGGAAAGCAAGCTGATTCCGGACCTGGATGCCTGAAGAACGGGGAACGGGGAACGGGGAACGAATGATTCTCGTAAAGCCGACTTTGGTTGTAAGCCATCGTTTGAAGACTTTTCCCTAAAGCGTTTTCCCCGTACTGTCTCTATTCGCGCGCGCCTCATGGTCCCCGCTCCCTGTTCCCCATTCCCCGCTCAATAACCATGCCCACCCTCACGCCTGTCCGCCTCGAAGACGACCACGTCCTGCTTGAACCCCTTGGCCTGCATCACGTGCCCGAGCTTGAAGCGGCCGCAGCCGATGGGGAACTCTGGAATCTGTGGTTCACCAGCGCGCCAGCGCCTGGGCAGGCCCGCGCCTATATCGAGAAGGCGCTGGAAGGTCTTGCCGCCAACCTCATGCTGCCGTTCGCGGTGCGTGAGAAAAGCAGCGGCGAGATCGTGGGCACCACGCGCTTCTACGATTTCGCACCGGAACTGCCGCGCATCGCCATCGGCTACACCTGGTATGCGAAGCGCTGGCAGAAGAGCCATCTCAACACCGCCTGCAAGCGGCTCCTGCTCCAACACGCCTTCGAAGGGCTCGGCTGCGTGGCGGTGGAGTTCCATACTGACCACCGCAATCTCGATTCGCAGCGCGCGATCGAGCGCTTGGGCGCACACAAGGACGGTGTGCTGCGCGCTCACAAGCGCCGTCCGGACGGTACGCTGCGCGACACGGTGTGCTACTCCATCCTCGCCGGCGAATGGCCCGACGTGCAGCGCTGGCTGGGCATGCGACTGGCACGTCTGAGCGCACAAGCGAGCGACTGACTCTAGCCATCGTCCCACAAGGCGTAACGAAGCCCCTCGAGCTTGTCCAGTGAACATCCCTATCCCTGGAGCATTTCGTCCAAACACCTGCATGGTTTCGAATGAAACAACATCGTTGCGATTGAAACCAACTTTCCGCGAGTGCTTGATACATATGGACGTTTAGCCATCCAAATTTGCCCGAATAGACAATTCGGAAAATTTCTCATAAAAAAATAGTTGACACGTTTGCTCGACTGCCCTACGTTCGACGACATGCCGCAGCGCAACAGCCACCGCTACACGACCCGTGCGATTCGTCCCCCGACGATGACGGACGTGCTGCCGTTCGCCGGCCTCCTTCTTATTTCCCTTGTACTCGTACTCCTCATTACCAACGGAGGTGCGGGCTGAGGACGCGTGTCAAGGTAAAGCAAAACTAACCTAGATACCCCAAAGAACCCCGCACCCGAACAGGATGCGGGGTTTTTTATCGCCCCTTTCCGACCCAAAACGGAGCCAGGCATGAATTCCCAAACAGCACAACCGAACGACACCAGTGAAGGTGGCGACAGCGCCGAAGATCGCGTACGTATCTTCGACACCACCCTGCGCGACGGTGAACAGGCTCCCGGTTTTTCCATGGACCGGCGCGCCAAATTGTGCATGGCACAAGCCCTGGAAGCGTTGGGCGTGGACATCCTGGAAGCCGGTTTTCCACAGGCTTCACCGGATGATTTCGCTGCGGTTGAAGAGATCGCGCGAAGTTTGCGCAACACCACGGTGTGCGCACTAGCGCGATGTCAAACCGGCGATATCGACACCTCCGCACGCGCCTTGGAACGCGCACACCGATCACGCATTCACCTGTTCCTCTCCACCAGCCCGCTGCATCGCGAACACAAGCTCGGCATGAGCAAGCAGCAGGTTCTGGATACCGCCGTCGCCTCCATCGAACGCGCACGCAAATACTGCGCAGACGTGGAATTCTCCGCCGAAGACGCGCTGCGCACCGAACCGGAATTCCTCGTCGAAGTCTTCAGCGCCGCCATCGCCGCTGGCGCCACCACGCTCAACGCGCCCGACACCGTGGGCTACACCACGCCTTCCGAGATGGTCGAGCTGTTCACCTACCTGCGCAAGAACGTGCGCGATGCGCACAAAGCCGTGTTTTCCACGCACTGCCACGATGACTTGGGCATGGCCGTTGCTAACAGCCTCGCTGCCGTGAGCGCCGGTGCGCGCCAGGTGGAATGCACCATCAACGGCATCGGCGAGCGTGCCGGTAATGCCGCGCTGGAAGAAATCGTGATGGCGCTGAAAGTTCGCGCGCCGCATTTTGGCATCGCTACCGGCATCGACACGCGCAAGCTGTATCCCACTTCGCGCCTACTGACTCAGCTCACCGGCCAAGTGGTCCAACGCAACAAGGCGGTGGTCGGCGAGAACGCCTTCGCGCACGAATCGGGCATCCATCAGCACGGCATGCTCAAGCATCGCAGCACCTACGAAATCATGCGTCCGCAGGATGTGGGCATTGCCGAAACCACGCTGGTGCTGGGCAAGCATTCGGGCCGCCACGCGTTGCGCCAACGGCTGGAAACACTAGGGCACACGCTGGACGACGAAGCCATGGAGAGCGTCTTCAAGCACTTTAAGGCGTTGGCCGATCGCAAGCGCGACATCCGCGACGAGGATCTGGAAGCGCTAGCCCTGGGCCTGGATCCGGACGCGACCGGCCCGTGGCATCTGGTGCAACTCAACACCAGCTCGCACCTGGGTGGCAACGCCTCGGCCAACGTGAAGCTGGGTCACGAAGACGGCCGCGAAGTGAGCGAAGCCGCCATCGGCGATGGCCCCGTGGACGCCGTGCTACGCGCGATCGAGCGCGCCACCGGCACCGACATGGTGCTGAAGCGCTTCCAGGTACGCGCGATGAGCGAAGGCGGCGACGCACAAGGCCACGCGCAACTCACCGCGCGCCATGCCCAGCGCGACTGGCAAGGCAGCAGCGTCAGCACCGACATCATCGAAGCGACGGCGCACGCCGCGCTCGCCATTGTCAATCGCATCGAGCGACAGGCTCGCGATAACAGCGCCGATGCTTCCGTACTCCAAGGAGCAACAGCATGAGCACGCCCTTCCTTTGGCATAACGGCCGCATCAAGCCCTGGGCCGAAGCCACCGTCCACGTCAGCACGCACGCCTTGCATTACGGCTCGTCCGTATTCGAAGGCGAGCGCGTGTATGCCACGCCGGAAGGGCCGGCCTATTTCCGACTCGCCGATCACACGCGCCGTCTGTTCGAATCGGCGCGCGTGTATGAGATCGAGATCGGCTATAGCGAAGATGAGATCAACGAAGCTTGCCTGGAACTGATTCGCGCCAATCGGATGGCATCGGCTTATGTACGACCGATTGTCTTTCGCGGCGCCGGCGGGCTCGGCGTTCTCCCCAGGGACGGCGCGCCCGTCGACGTCGCGATCATGGCTTTGGAATGGGGCGCCTACCTCGGCGAAGCTGCCGAGCGCGGTGCGGACGTATGCGTGTCCTCGTGGAACCGTCCCGCACCGAACACTTTCCCGAGCTGGGCCAAGGCCGGCGGCAATTACCTAAGCAGCCAGCTGATCGGCCTGGAAGCGCGCCGCGGCGGCTTCGATGAAGGCATCGCGCTGGGCTGCAACGGCTTGCTGAGCGAAGGTGCTGGCGAAAACCTGTTCCTGGTCAAACGCGGCAAGCTGCTCACGCCGCCGTCGAGCGCCGGCATCCTGGCCGGCATCACGCGCGACACCGTAATCACGCTCGCTAATGACATGGGCTTGGTCGTGGAAGAACGCGACCTGCCTCGTGAGGCGCTGTACAGCGCGGACGAAGTGTTCATGACCGGCACCGCAGCGGAGATCACACCGGTGCGTTCGGTGGATCGCAAGAAGGTCGGCAGCGGTACACCCGGTCCGATCACGCGTGCGCTACGCGATGCGTTCTTCGGCCTGTTTGAGGGCCGCACCCAAGATCGCTACGGCTGGTTGACCCACGTTTCTGCGGTCGTCCCTGACCGCGAAGATCAAAAAGCGGCCATCCATGGCCGCACTCCTCACCAAGAGCAGCAACCGGCAATGAAGGTGACCGCATGAGTTCACGGACGCTATTCGAAAAAATCTGGGACGCTCACGTGGTAGCGCCCGAATCGGCCGATACGCCGGCCGTGCTGTACGTCGATTTGCACTTGGTTCACGAAGTTACCTCGCCGCAGGCATTCAGCGAACTGCGCTCGCGTGGTCTGAAACTGCGTCGCCCGGATCGCACGCTGGCCACGCTCGATCACTCCACACCTACTCTGCCTGCTGCAGCGAACGGCGAGCGCCCGTATGCGAATGCCGAAGCGAAAGCCCAGGTCGCGCAGTTGGAAACCAACTGCCGCGAATTCGGGGTGCAATTGTACGGCTGGGACAGCAGCGACCGCGGCATCGTGCACGTGATCGGTCCTGAATTGGGCGCCACGCAGCCGGGCATGACGATCGTCTGCGGCGACAGCCACACCTCCACGCATGGAGCGTTCGGTGCGCTGGCGTTTGGCATCGGCACCACCGAAGTCGGCCACGTGATGGCCACGCAGTGCCTGCTGCAGCGCAGGCCGAAAACCTTCGCGATTCACGTCGACGGCAAGTTACCGCGCGGTGTTGGCGCGAAGGATCTGATCTTGCACATCATCGGTGAGATCGGTGTGGATGGCGGCACCGGCTACGTGCTCGAGTACCGCGGCGAAGCGATCGAAGCACTGTCGATGGAAGAACGCATGACGGTGTGCAACATGTCGATCGAAGCGGGCGCACGCGCTGGATTGATTGCGCCGGATGAAACCACTTTCGCCTGGCTGAAAGGCCGTCCGCGCGCGCCGCAGGGCGCAGCATGGGACGTCGCCGTACAGCGTTGGCGCGACCTGCGCAGCGACGAAGGCGCGAGCTACGACCGCGAAGTGCGCTTCGACGCCAGCAAGATCCGTCCCACCGTCACCTACGGCACGCATCCAGGTATGGCGATCGCGATGGACAAGCCCGTGCCCGCCGCGCGCAACTCAGTGGAGCAGCGCGCGCTGGATTACATGCAGGCGAAAGCGAACCAGCCGATGCAAGGCATGGCGGTGGACGTGGTGTTCATCGGCAGCTGCACCAACTCGCGTCTGTCGGATCTGCGCGAAGCGGCTAACGTGATGCGCGGTCGGCATGTCGCCAAGGGCGTGCGCGCGCTGGTTGTGCCCGGCTCTGAAGCCGTGCGCCGCGATGCGGAGAAAGAGGGCTTGCACGACGTGTTTCTTGCCGCGGGCGCCGAGTGGCGCATTCCGGGCTGCTCGATGTGCATCGCCATGAACGGCGATCTGGCGCAGCCAGGCCAACTGGTAGTGAGCACGTCCAACCGCAATTTCGAAGGCCGCCAGGGCAAGGGCGCACGCACCGTACTGGCCAGTCCCGCGACGGCTGCCGCTTCGGCCATCGCCGGCACGATTGCCGATCCTCGTGAGTATTTGACGGAGGTGGCGGCATGAGCGCGATCTCACTCCCTCTCCCCTCCGGGGAGAGGGCTGGGGTGAGGGGCCAACCTCGCCACGCGCTTCATGCGAAGCGCTCCCCCTCACCTCAATCCTCTCCCCAAAGGGGAGAGGAGGCCCGCTTTGCTGGAGCTTTCCAATGAAACCCGTCACCCGTATTCATTCGCGCACGGCGGTGTTGCCCGATGAAAACATCGACACCGATCGCATCATCCCCGCGCGCTTTCTGACCACCACCGAGCGGGCCGGCCTCGGCAAATTCTGCTTCAACGACTGGCGCTACCGCCAGGACGGCAGCGACAACCCTGAGTTTCCGCTCAACAAGCCCGAAGCACGCGGCTGCAACATCCTGGTCGCCGGCCGTAATTTCGGCTGCGGTTCCTCACGCGAACACGCGCCGTGGGCGTTGCTGGATTACGGCATCCAGGCGGTGCTGTGCAGCGAGATCGCCGACATCTTCCGCGGCAATGCGCTGAAGAACGGCCTGCTCGCCATCGTACTGGATGAAGCCGAACACCACTGGCTGCTGAAGAACCCCGGCATCGAGCTATCCATCGACGTGCGCGAACAGGCGATCGAACTGCCAGACGGCGGACGCATCCGCTTCCAGTTGGAGGCCTTCGCACGGCATTGCCTGCTCAACGGCGTGGATCAGCTCGGTTTCCTGCTGCAGCACGACGACGCAATCACTCACTACGAACATACACAGGAGAAGGCGGCATGAAGGCGCGCATCGTTACCCTACCCGGCGACGGCGTAGGCCCAGAAGTTCTCGACGCGGCGGTCGCCGTACTGCACGCCGTTGCCGAGCGCAGCGGCCACACTTTCGAATTCGAATCGCATCTGATCGGCGGCTGCGCCATCGACGCTACCGGCGAACCGCTGCCAGCCGCCACGCTGGAAGCCTGCAAGAAGGCGGATGCCGTGTTTCTGGGCGCGGTCGGCGGACCGAAGTGGTCCGATCCGCAGGCGAAAGTGCGTCCCGAGCAAGGCCTGCTCGCGATTCGTGCCGCACTCGGCGTGTACGCCAACCTGCGTCCGCTGCAGGTGCATCCGTCGCTGGCCTCGCTGTCGCCGCTGAAGAACGAGAAGCTTAAGAACGTCGACGTGCTGTTCGTACGTGAACTGACCGGCGGCGCATACTTCGGCGCGAAGACGCGCACCACCGATACCGCCACCGACGAATGCAAGTACACCGTAGCCGAAGTCGAGCGCGTCACGCGTCGCGCCTTCGAGCTGGCGCGCGAACGTCGCCAGCATGTCACCTCGGTGGACAAAGCCAACGTGCTGGAAACGTCGCGCCTGTGGCGCAGCACGGTCACGCGTGTCGCCGCCGAATATCCGGATGTGAAGCTGGAGCACCAGCTGGTCGATTCGATGGCGATGCTGCTGCTGACGCAGCCTTCGCGCTACGACGTGGTCGTCACCGAAAACCTGTTCGGCGACATCCTCACCGATGAAGCCGCCGCGCTGGCAGGTTCCCTGGGCTTGCTGCCATCCGCTTCGCTGGGCGAAGGCAAGATCGGTCTGTATGAGCCGATCCACGGTTCGGCACCGGACATCGCCGGGCAAGGCGTGGCGAATCCGCTGGGTGCGATCCTGTCCGCCGCGTTGCTATTGCGGCACTCGCTGGATCTGGACGTGGAAGCGACCACCATCGAGGCGGCCGTCAGCCATGTGCTGACCAACGGCCCGCACACGCGCGACATCGGCGGCAAGGCCGGCACCGCGGACGTGCGTGACGCCGTGATCGCCGCGCTCGACGACGTGGCCACGCCGGCGTTTCTCTCCGGCCTGCGTGCGTGTGGCTGAGCGGAGTGACGATGCGTAGCGATCTGATCAAAACCGGCCCCGACCGCGCACCCGCACGCGCGATGCTGCGCGCCACCGGCTTGCAGGACAGCGACATCACCAAGCCGCTGGTGGCGGTGGTGCATACGTGGTCCAACGTGAGCCCGTGCAACCTCAACCTGCGCGATCTCGCCGAGCATGTTTCAGCTGGTATTCGCGCGGCCGGCGGTACGCCGATCGAGTTCAACACCATCGCCGTCACCGACGGTATCGCGATGGGCACGCCAGGCATGCGCGCCTCGCTGATCAGCCGCGAAGTGATCACCGACTCGATTGAGCTGGCCGTCGACGGCCATTGCCTCGACGCGATGGTGGTGCTGTGCGGTTGCGACAAGACCATTCCCGCCGCCGCGATGGCGATGGCGCGCCTGAACATTCCCGCGGTCGCGCTGTACGGTGGCAGCATCGCGCACGGCAATCACAACAATCACCCCATCACCATCCAGCAGGTGTTCGAAGCGGTCGGCGCGCACGGCGCCGGCAAAATCGACGATGCCGAACTGGCGGCAGTGGAAAAGGATGCTTGCCCAGGTGCCGGCGCCTGCGGTGGCCAGTTCACCGCCAACACCATGGCGATGGTGCTGCAGACGCTGGGCCTGTCACCAATGGGCTTCAACGATATTCCCGCCACGCATCCAGCGAAGGCGCATGCGGCATTTCGCTGCGGCGAGTTGGTGATGGATTGCTTGCGCGAACAGCGCAAACCACTGGATATCCTGAACCAAACGGCGTTTCGCAACGCGGCGCGCATGGTTGCAGCAACGGCCGGCTCCACCAATGCTGTGCTGCATCTGCTGGCGATCTCGCGCGAAGCCGATGTGCCGTGGACGATCGAGGATTTCGAGCCTGCTTCGGCCCATACGCCAGTGATTGCCGATCTGCTGCCCGGCGGCCGCTATACCGCCGTCGAATTGTTTGGCGCAGGTGGAAGCGCACGCGTCGCGCAGGAATTGATCGCCGCGAACATGCTGGAGGACAGCCCCACCGTTACCGGTCGCACCTTGTTCGAGGAATGCGCTGCCGCACCGCGAGCGGAACAGCAGGACGTTGTGCATCCAGTGAGCCAACCGCTGAAACCGCGTGGCGGCTATTCAATCCTGTACGGCAATCTGGCGCCAGAAGGCTGCATTCTGAAACTGGCCGGCAAGGGTGCCACGCATTTCGAAGGACGCGCACGCGTGTTCGAAAGCGAGGAACAGGCCTTCGCTGCCGTGCAAGCCGGAACGCTGACCAAAGGCGACGTGATCGTCATCCGCAACGAAGGTCCGGCCGGCGGTCCCGGCATGCGCGAAATGCTGGGCGTCACGGCCGCACTGATCGGCCGCGGCCTGGGCGACGACGTCGCGCTAATCACCGATGGTCGTTTCTCCGGCGCCACGCACGGCTTCATGGTCGGCCACATTGCACCGGAAGCGGTGCGCGGCGGCCCGATTGCTTTGCTGCACGAGGGCGATCGCATCGTGATCGATGCGCAGTCGCGCACGATCTCTACGGACGCCGATCTCGCTACACGCCGCGCCAGCTGGCAACCGCCCGCGCCGAAAGTTACGCGCGGCGCGCTCGCCAAATACGCGCAATTGGTGGGGTCCGCCTCCGAAGGCGCCACCACGCATCCATCCACAAACGCACCTAAACAACCCATCACAACACAACCCGTCACATCAGGCATCGACGCAGGAGTCACAGCATGAGCACCACCGCCACCACCGAAACGCTCGCCAAGGCGCGCATTGCCGTTCTTGGCTACGGCAGCCAGGGCCGCGCCCACGCGCTCAATCTGAAGGACTCCGGTCTGGATGTCGTCGTCGGCCTGCGCCCGAACGGCCCCACCTGGAGCAAGGCCGTGGCCGATGGCTTCCATGTGGTCGAGCCGGGCGAAGCCGTACGCGGTGCGGACCTGGTTGCCGTGCTGACGCCGGACATGGTGCAGCCAACGCTGTACAAGGAGTCGATCGAGCCGAACGTCAAGCCCGGCGCTGCGTTGCTGTTTGCGCACGGCCTGAACGTGCACTTCAAGCTGATCGAACCGCGCACCGACATCGACGTGGTGCTGGTCGCGCCGAAAGGCCCGGGCGCACTGGTGCGCACCGAATACGAGCGCGGCCGCGGCGTGCCCTGCATCTACGCCGTGCACCAGGACGTAAGCGGCCACGCTGAAGAAAAGGCCACCGCCTATGCCGCGGGCCTGGGCGGCGCGCGCGC
This sequence comes from Dyella humi, assembly GCF_044904605.1. NCBI lineage: Bacteria > Pseudomonadati > Pseudomonadota > Gammaproteobacteria > Lysobacterales > Rhodanobacteraceae > Dyella > Dyella humi. Next base: position 1,815,167 of record NZ_JADIKI010000023.1, on the reverse strand, counting down.
GATGTTGATCAAGACCGATTTCAAGGAAGAGACCGAAACGGATCTGTTCGGCGAGCAAGCCGTGTTGTGCGGCGGCGCCAGCGAGCTGGTGCTGAAAGGTTTCGAAACGCTGGTGGAAGCCGGCTATCAGCCCGAGATCGCCTACTACGAAGTGCTGCACGAACTGAAACTGATCGTGGATTTGTTCTACGAAGGCGGCATCACCAAGATGCTGGAATTCGTCTCCGAAACTGCGCAGTACGGCGATTACGTCAGCGGCCCGCGCGTGATCGACGCCGGCACCAAGGAGCGCATGAAGGCGGTGCTGAAGGATATCCAGGACGGCACCTTCACGCGCAACTGGATCGCCGAATACCAGGCTGGCCTGCCCAACTACAAGAAGTGGAAGCAGGCGGATCTGGATCACCCGATCGAGCAGGTCGGCGCAAAGCTGCGCGCGCGCATGCCTTGGCTGCAGCCCGGCGCCAAGGCCGGCCAGCCGGCGCTGAAGAAGGTTGGTTGAACACCATGCGGCGCTCACTAGGCTCCCCCCTGTCTCCGGCCAGTGGGCGCCGCATGGTTCCTTACAGGAATGTCTCCATGAAACGTTTCCACATTGCTCTTGCAGTTCGCGATCTCGACGCCTCCATCGCCGACTACAGCACGCGCCTTGGCCAACGACCGAACGTCATGGTCAACGGCAAGTACGCGATGTGGCGCACCGACCTGTTGAATTTCTCGATCAACGAAAACGCCGAACGTGCTGGCCAGTTGCGGCACATAGGTTTCGAGGACGACGGCGCGGAAGGCTTCACCAGTACGACCGACGTGAACGGTATCGAGTGGGAACGCTTCTCTGCCAAAGCACAGGACGAACGCATTGTGGAGATGTATGGCGCGCCCGTCAGCGCTTGACGGGCACGCTTCCGAGGATCGCTTCGCTCTATCACCCAACAGCACCACACGCTTCAAACACCACCAAGGGACCGACGTGAACATGCCACTGCTGAAACCCGCACCCGCCGCCGATGCCGCACAGGCCATCGCGCGCCATCCGCTGGCAGGTACTGCCATGAGCGGGGCGGATGTCGTCGTACAAGTGCTGGCGGATGAAGGTGTGGAAGTACTTTTTGGTTATTCCGGCGGCGCGATTTTGCCCGTTTACGATGCAGTATTCCGTCACAACGCCGAACACGTGTTGCCTGACGGCAGCGAACCGATGCCGCTGATCGTGCCCGCCAACGAGCAAGGCGCGGGTTTCATGGCGTCCGGTTATGCGCGCGCGTCGGGCAAGGTCGGCGTGGCCGTCGTGACCTCCGGCCCGGGCGCCACCAACATGGTGACGCCAGTGCGCGACTCCACCGCCGATTCGATTCCGTTGGTGGTGATCTGCGGCCAGGTCGCCACACAGGCCATCGGCAGCGACGCGTTCCAGGAAGCACCGATCAGCAACATCATGAGCGCCTGCGCCAAGCACGTGTTCCTGGTGACCGAAGCGGAGAAACTGGAAGCCACGCTGCGCACTGCATTCACTATCGCGCGCAGTGGACGGCCCGGCCCGGTAGTCGTGGACGTTCCCAAGGACATCCAGAACGCTGGCGTTGTTTTCGACGGCAAGGTGGAGCTGCCGCTGCCCGGCTATCGCGCGCGCCTGCGTGCCGTGGAGCAGGCCTCTTTGAGCGATACCGATTGCGCTACGTTTTTCCAGGTGCTGCTGCAGGCCAAGCGTCCGCTGATCTATGCCGGCGGCGGCATGATCGCCAGCGGCGCGTCGGTGCTGTTGCGCGAATTCGCCGAAACGTTCGGCCTGCCTGTCACCACCACGCTGATGGGTATCGGTGGTTTCGACACCACGCACCCGCTGGCGCTACACATGCTCGGCATGCACGGTACCGCCTATGCGAATTACGCCGTGGAGGATTGCGATTTCCTGTTCACGCTCGGCGCGCGCTTCGACGATCGCGTCGCCGGCGTGCCGTCGCAGTTCGCGCCGAAGGCGAAGTTCATCGCACATATCGACATCGATCCGGCTGAGATCAACAAGGTGAAGCCGGCCGATTGGCATCACGTCGGTCCGCTGGATCGCGCACTGCAACGGCTCATTCAATACGGCAAGGCACGCGGTCATCAACCGGCGCTGGCCGACTGGCACGCGCACATCGCGGTGCTGAAACACAAGCACGCCATGAACTACGACCGCGACAGCTCGCTGATTCAGCCGTACGCCGTGCTGGAGGAGATCAACCGCCACACGCAAGGCCGCGCCATCATCAGCACCGGCGTGGGCCAGCATCAGATGTGGGCCGCGCAATACCTGGATTTCCGCGCGCCGCGGCATTGGCTCACCTCCGGCTCGATGGGCACGATGGGTTTTGGCCTGCCAGCTGCGGTCGGCGCGCAATTCGCCCGGCGCGATGCGCTGGTGATCGACATTGATGGGGACGCCAGCATCCGCATGAACCTGGGTGAGCTGGAAACGGTGACCACCTACGATCTGCCGGTGAAAATCGTGGTGCTCAACAACGTCGGCGACGGCATGGTGCGCCAATGGCAGAAGCTGTTCTTCAAGGGGCGCTTCGCTTCCTCCGACAAGAGCCTGCATCGCAAGGATTTCGTGCGCGCTGCAGAAGCTGACGGCTTCGCCTGGGCACGCCGGCTGGAGCGCCGCGAGGATCTGGCCGCCACCATCGCCGAATTCCTGGCGTTCAAAGGACCGGCGTTCCTTGAAGTGATGATCGACCCGGATGCCGGCGTGTATCCGATGGTCGGCCCCGGCGCCAACTATTCGCAAATGATCACCGGCGACTTCATTCCCACACGTACCGTCGCGCACACCGGCGAAGCCGTTGCGTCCGACAGTTTTTGAATCCCCGCACGCTCATGACCGCTACACAGGAACAGGCCATGCAACACACGCTTTCCATTCTTCTGCAGAACGAAGCCGGCGCGCTTGTGCGCGTCGCAGGCCTGTTTGCCGCACGCGGACACAACATCGACACGTTGACCGTGGCCGCCACGGCTGACCCGGCAGTATCGCGTCTTACGCTGACGGTACGCGGCGATGACGCGACGCTCTCGCAGATCCTGCAGCAGACACGCAAATTGGTCGATGTATTGCAGGTCGAGCATCCGGCCCAGGCATGAATGCACGCCTTGCCGAGGAGGAAGCAACGCCAGACGCTGCCACCGTATTGCGGCGCGCCGAAGCGGCGTGCGTCTACGATGTGGCGCAGCGAACCGCGCTGGAACCTGCTTCACTGCTTTCAGCGCGGCTTGGCGTCAGCGTGCTGCTTAAACGCGAAGACCAGCAGCCGGTGTTTTCGTTCAAGCTGCGCGGCGCATACAACCGCATGGCTCAGCTCGATGCGGTGGAACGCGCGCACGGAGTGATCGCCGCCTCAGCGGGCAATCATGCGCAGGGCGTCGCGCTGGCCGCATCGCGCCTGAAGATTCATGCCACCATCGTGATGCCGGTGACCGCGCCGCAGGTGAAAGTCGATGCCGTACGGCGTTTCGGCGGTACCTATACCGAGGTCGTGCTACACGGCGATTCCTACAGTGATGCGCAAGCCGAAGCGCAACGTTTGCGCGAGCAGCGCGGCGCTACCTTCGTGCATCCTTTCGACGATCTGGACGTGATCGCCGGCCAGGCCACCATCGGGCTGGAACTGCTGACGCAACATCAAGGTCCTCTGCACGCGGTCTTTGTGCCGATCGGCGGCGGCGGCTTGGCTGCGGGTGTAGCCTCCGTCATCAAAGCACGGCGCCCCGACGTACGCGTGATTGGCGTGCAGGCCAGTGATGCCGACGCGATGGCGTGTGCACTGGAAGCCGGCGAACGTGTCGTGCTGGACGAAGTCGGGTTGTTCGCCGATGGTACCGCGGTCAAGCAGGTCGGCACGCAGACGTTTTTACTCTGCCAGCGGTATCTCGATGATGTGCTGCGCGTGGATACGGATGCCATTTGCGCGGCGATCCGCGATATCTACCAGGATACTCGGAGCATTCCCGAACCTTCCGGCGCCCTCGCGCTGGCCGGCCTCAAGCAGTATGCCGCGGCATACGGCTCGCCGGATGGCGCACTCGTCGCCGTGGTTTCCGGCGCCAACATGAATTTCGATCGCCTGCGTTTCGTGGCCGAACGTGCCGAAGTCGGCGAACAGCGCGAAGCCGTATTCGCAGTAACCATTCCCGAGCAACGCGGCAGCTTTAAGCGTTTTTGCAGCGCACTCGGCCAACATTCGATCACCGAGTTCAACTACCGCATCGGCGATCTGCAGGCCGCGCACATCTTCGTCGGCGTGCAGACCACCAAACGCGGTGAGCGCGAAGCACTGACCGAAGCATTCCGCGCCAACGATTTCGGCGTGCTCGACCTTACCGACGACGAACTAGCAAAGCTGCATCTGCGCCACATGATCGGGGGTCGATCGCCACTGGCGCGCGACGAACGGCTTTACCGTTTCGACTTCCCCGAACGTCCCGGCGCATTGGCGCGTTTTCTGGACCGCATGCATCCGGACTGGAACATCAGCCTGTTCCACTATCGCAATCACGGGGCTGATTACGGCCGCATCCTGGTCGGCCTTCAGGTGCCGCCGAACGAACTTGGCTTGTTGCAGGATTTTCTCGCCACGCTCGGCTATCCGCATGTGGATGAAAGCGACAACCCTGCTTATCGTTTGTTGCTACGCGCGTAGAAAATCCGAGAGAGCGTCGTCCATCGAACCACCCGCATCCAACTCGAACACGTGGTTGTCGTAATCCATGAAATAAAGCGCGGTGTTTTCACGCGCCATGAAGTGTTCGACGTCGAAGTTGGCTAGCTTGTCAGCATAGCCCTTCAGTTCGTCACGGCTTACTTCGAAACCGATGTGATCGCCGTTGCGCGCGGGAGGCCCTTCACCTTGCCGCAATACGAACCACACCCCGCCGAACTTCGCAAAGGTTTGCGGGTGACCTTCATCGTCCGGCTGCTCGGCCACCACACGCGCGCCAAGCACACCCGCGAATAGCTCCGCGGTACGGGCGGGGTCGCGCACGATCAACGCAATATGACCGATAGATGTAGTGCTCATAACGACCCACCCCCGACGGCGCGCAACCTGTGAACCGACGCATCTTTGCCCGCCAATGTACTACTGGTCCGGGCGAAGCGGCATACAGCACGGTTTCGGGGTAAAGGGAGCACGCTACACTTGGGGCATGGCACCGACCTCTCGCAAGCGCCCACGGCGCACGTCTCCCGCACCTGCGCCGCATCGCGCTCGCGCCGCCGCACCCGCACGAGCGCAGCCCCCGCGCCCAGCCGATAGTTCTTCCCGTGCTTCGCGCGTGCTGGATTGGCTGCTGCAGAAGCTGCCCGAGCAGCACCGCCAGAAAGCGCACGACATCCTCGTCCTCACCCGCATGGATCGCCCGATCGGTGCGCTGCTGCTGCTGTGGCCGACCTGGTGGGCGCTGTGGTTGGCGGCCGGCGACTTTCCCCCGTGGAAGCCGCTGATCATCTTTACACTGGGCGTGTTCGCGATGCGCGCGGCCGGCTGCGCCATCAACGATTACGCCGACCGCAAGCTCGATCCGCAGGTGGCGCGGACGGCTGGACGTCCCATCGCCTCCGGTCGCGTGACGCCCCGCGAAGCCCTGGTCGTGTTCGTCGCACTGCTGGTGTTCGCGTTTCTGCTGGTGCTGATGACCAATACGCTGACCATCAAACTGTCCTTCATCGGCGCCGCACTGGCTGCGCTCTACCCTTTCACCAAGCGCCATACCGACCTGCCGCAAGTGGTGCTGGGCGCGGCGTTCGGCTGGTCGATACCGATGGCTTTCGCGGCCGTGCAAAACACCGTGCCGCCACTGGGCTGGCTGCTGTTCATCACCAATATCCTGTGGTCGGTGATCTACGACACCGAATACGCGATGGTCGATCGCGACGACGACCTCAAGGCCGGCGCACGCTCTACCGCCATTCTGTTCGGCGACGCGGATCTTCCGATCATCGGCGTGCTGATGGCTACGATGGTGATCGCGCTGGTGATGATCGGCACGCGCGCGCACCTGGGCTGGCCTTATTGGTTGGCGGTTGCGGTCGCGGCGAGCCTGTTCGGCTGGCAACAGTGGCTAATTCGGAACCGTGAACGCGATGCCTGCCTCACCGCATTCCGGCACAACAATTGGGTAGGGCTTGCACTGTGGATCGGCATCGCATTGGCGTTGGCGATTCGCTGAAGCGCACTACCTGCACTTTCAACACCCGCTTGACCTTACGTTTTTGAAGCCGGAGCGCGCGCAAGCGCCCATACATCGACACGCAGAACTCCAGCGCGCTTCAAGGTACGCGCACATTCGGCCAAGGTCGCCCCTGTGGTGAAGACATCATCGAGCACGGCGACGTGATCAGGTAGCACGGCACTCGCACGCAAAGCGAACGCATGGCGCAGATTCCGCCGACGTTCGACGGCATCCAGACCTGTCTGCGCATCGGTATGCCGAACACGCTGCAGCAGATCGTGTCGACATGGAATGTCCAGCGCACGTGCTAGCGGTCTTGCCAGCTCCACGGCCTGGTTGTAGCCACGCTCGCGCAAGCGGCTTCGATGTAGAGGCACGGGAAGAATAAGCTGCGGCAGATCAGACGACCGTGGTTCGCGCTGCCACATAGTGGTCAGTACGCGTCCGGCGGCAAGATCGCGGCTGAACTTGAAGCGCGTTTCCAGGCGATCCAGCGGCCACGTGTAGCGAAAAGGCGCCCAGGCAGCATCCCAGGGTGGCGCCTTGCGCTGACAGCGACCGCATAAGGGTGCCGAGATCGGCAATGGCAGCGCGCAGCGTTGGCAGCAGTGCGCATTGCGTGGCAGTTCTGCCGCGCAGTCGGCGCATAGGTCCACACCATTCGTGCCGGTGTCGCCACACAGCAGGCAACGCCACGGCAGTAGCCACCGATGCAGTGAGGAAAGCCAGCGAGTCGGCGCATCCATGCGCGGGTATGTCGGTCAGGTGTTCGGCTTGAACATCGCCGCGTCGAGGATCGACCAGAGATGGATGATCCAGCCCATCCAAAAGACCCAGAGGATGCCCGCCAGCACGAACATCAGCACCGCTTTCAGAAAGCGCCCCTGCACCAATTGACCCAGCCCCGGAATGAACAAGCTGCATACGGCGGCGATGACATTTCCGGCGCTGCCCTGACCTGCACTCATGGATCGACTCCTTCGATGGATGGTCTGCCGATGGTAGCGTCTTCACCCCCATTCCATCTCGTCAACCATTCGCCGGAGGATTGAGTTGACAGCCTGTTAGGCGAATCTCACACTGTGCCGGTTTCCCGGAGCCTTCCCATGACTGCAGCCGCCCTTCGCCATGACTGGACCCGCGACGAAGTCGTCGCCCTGTTCGCCCTTCCGTTCAACGAGCTGCTGCATCGCGCGCATAGCGTGCACCGCGAGCATCACGACCCGAATGCGGTGCAGGTATCCACGTTGCTGTCGATCAAGACCGGCGGTTGCCCGGAAGATTGCGGCTATTGCCCGCAGGCCGCGCGCTACCACACCGGCGTGCAGGCGGAAAAACTGATGTCGGTGGAAAACGTGGTCGCGCGCGCGCAGGCCGCCAAGAACGCTGGCGCCAGCCGCTTCTGCATGGGCGCCGCTTGGCGCAGCCCCAAGGACCGCGACGTGGCGCAAGTGGCGGAAATCGTTTCGGCGGTGAAAGCACTGGGCCTGGAAACCTGCGCAACGCTGGGCATGCTCACCGGCGAACAGGCGCAAACGCTGAAACAGGCCGGCCTGGATTACTACAACCACAACCTGGATACCGCGCCGGAGTTCTACGGCGAGATCATCCACACGCGCCAATACCAGGATCGCCTGGATACGCTGGAACACGTGCGTGAGGTGGGACTCAAGACCTGCTGCGGCGGCATCGTGGGCATGGGCGAAACGCGCGCGCAGCGCGCCGGTCTGCTGCAGACGCTGGTCAATCTGCCGGAGCACCCGCAATCAGTGCCGATCAACCAGCTGGTGCAGGTGCCGGGCACGCCGCTGCACGGCACGGAAGTGCTGGATCCGTTTGAGTTCGTGCGTACCATCGCGGTAGCGCGCATCCTGATGCCGGCGTCGATGGTGCGTCTGTCCGCCGGTCGTCAGCAGATGGATGACGCGGTGCAGGCGCTGTGCTTCTTCGCTGGCGCCAACTCGATCTTCTATGGCGAAAAACTGCTGACCACCGGCAACCCCGACGTGGAGCACGATCGCGCGCTGTTCCGTCGTCTCGACTTGCATGCGCTGGAAGTGACGGAAGACGCGGATACGGTGCACGCGGATATTCTCGAAACAGAAGCAGCCAGCTGCGGACAAGGCTGTGGGTGCAGTGTCGCGGCCTGACCTGATCGAACGTTTGGCCGTCCAGACGGCCGAGCGCGCGCAGGCTCAATTGCAACGCCGCCTGCGCGTTATCGAACGCGCTGAAGGTCCCTTCATCGAAAGCAACGGGCGCCGCCTGCTGGTTTTCTGCACCAACGATTACCTAGGCCTGGCGCAAGATCCAAGACTGATCAGCGCACTAAAGCACGCCGCTGATGCAAGCGGTGTCGGCAGCGGCTCGGCTCATCTCATCTGCGGTCATCGACGCGAACACGCCGAACTAGAAGAAGCATTGGCCGAATGGACCGGCCGTGAACGCGCGCTACTTTTCTCCACCGGCTACATGGCCAATCTCGGCGTAATGCAGGCACTGCTGCAGCGTGGCGAACTGTGCGTGCAGGACAAGCTCAATCACGCCTGCCTGCTCGATGGCGCGCAACTGGCCGGTGCGGCGCTGAAACGTTATCCGCATACCGATTTGGATGCCGCCGCGCGCCAATTGCGCAGCGACGTCGAAGGATGCGCGTTGCTTGCCACCGATGGCGTGTTCAGCATGGATGGCGATATCGCGCCACTGCGCGAGCTCGCCACGCTTTGCGCGCAGGAAGGCGCCACGTTGATGGTCGACGATGCGCACGGCGTCGGCGTGCTGGGCACAGATGGCGCCGGCAGCGTAGCCGAAGCGAGCCTGAGCGAACGGGACGTACCGGTGCTGATGGCGACGCTGGGCAAGGCGCTTGGCTGCAATGGCGCGTTCGTCGCCGGCTCCGCCACGCTGATCGATGGACTGATCCAGTTCGCGCGCACCTATATCTACACCACGGCCATGCCCCCCGCCTTGGCCGCCGCCACGCATTGCGCCGTGACCATTGCACGCAACGAAAGCTGGCGCCGCGAGAAACTCAACGCGTTGATTCAGCGTTTCCGTCACGGCGCGGAGCAGCTTGGCCTGCCGCTGATGCCGTCGCGCACGCCCATTCAACCGCTGCTGCTTGGCGACGCGCAGCATGCCTTGGAAGCATCCCGCACACTGGAAGCACAAGGTCTGCTGGCAGTGGCAATCCGCCCGCCCACCGTGCCACAGGGGCAATCGCGCCTGCGCATCACGTTGTCGGCCGCTCATGAGGAAATACACGTGGACCGGCTGCTGGAAGCGCTGGCGTCCCTGCGGCTGGCGGATGCCCCGGTATAATTGCGCCTCGCACATCCATCCCTCTCTATGTCGATCCTGAATATCTCCGCCTACCGCTTCGTCAGCCTGGACGATCTCCCGGCGCTGCGCGAACGCATGCTGGCGCAATGCGATGCGCTGACGCTGAAAGGTACGATCCTGCTGGCACCGGAAGGCATCAATCTGTTTCTCGCCGGCCCGCGCGAAGCCATCGACGGTTTCATGGACTGGCTGCGCAGCGATTCGCGCTTTGCCGATATGCAGGCGAAGGAATCTTTTTCCGACGACGCACCTTTCAAGCGCATGCGCGTGCGTCTGAAGAAAGAGATCATCACCTTGCGCCACCCGACGATTCGCCCTGAAGGCGGACGTGCGCCTGCCGTAGACGCGGCGACGCTCAAGCGCTGGCTGGACCAAGGCCACGACGACGATGGCCGCGCTGTAGTGCTGTTGGACACGCGCAATACCTACGAAACGGACGTGGGCATGTTTCCGCAAGCCATCGATTACCGCATTGCGAGCTTTACCGAATTACCCGCGGTGTTGGCAGCCGATAGGGAGCGTTATACCGACAAGACAGTGGTGTCGTACTGCACCGGTGGCATTCGTTGCGAGAAGGCCGTGCTGCATATGCAGGACATCGGCATGGATCACGTTTTTCAGCTTGAAGGCGGCATTCTGAAATACTTTGAAGAAGTGGGCGGCGCGCACTGGCAGGGTGACTGCTTCGTGTTCGATGAGCGTGGCGCGGTGGACAAGACGCTTAGTCCGGCGCTCGTAGCGCCGCCAGAGGCACCCAGAGACACCACCGCATGACCCTGCATATCGACACCCAAGGCAGCGGCCCGATTCCGCTGGTGATGCTGCACGGCTGGGCCATGCACGGCGGCATCTTCGGTCCGCTCGTCGATGTACTGCGCGAACGTTGCACGATGTATCTGGTCGATCTGCCCGGACATGGTTTTTCGCGCGATTGCGGTTTGCCGCTGGAACCGCACGCCTGCGCACGTGCCATCGTCGAGGCTACGCCGCCCGCCGTTTGGCTGGGCTGGTCGCTCGGTGGGTTGATCGCCCTCAGTGGGGCACTGGATTTCCCGCAGCACGTGCGCAGTCTTGCCATGCTGTGCGCCACGCCGCGCTTCGTCAGCAGCAGCGACTGGCCGCACGGACGCGATCCTTCGCTGGTGCGCCAGCTCGCCACCGACCTGGAAACCGACTATCACGCCACCATCGAGCGCTTTCTGGCGCTGGAGGTGATGGGCAGCCCCGATCCGCGCGCGGAGTTGCGCAAGCTGCGCGCCGAGGTATTTGCGCGCGGTGAGCCGAACATGCGCGTGCTGCAGGAAGGCATTCGCGTGCTCGATCAGACCGACTTGCGCGACGGCCTGCCGCAATTGCAAGCAGGCAAGAGTTGGTGGAGCGCCGGCCGCCTTGACCGGCTGGTGCATCCTGATGCCATGCAATGGTCCGCCCAGGCAAGTGAAGGGGAATTCCACGTGATCCCGCACGCGGGCCATGCGCCTTTTCTCAGTCACCCCGATACCGTCGCGCAAACGCTGCTGCCGTGGCTGGAGGCAACCGCATGAGCGATTTCCAGCTCGACCCGCGCCGCATACGCGCCAATTTCAGCCACGCCGCCACCAGCTACGAACAGCATGATGCCTTGCAGCGCGAAGTGCAGCAGCTGCTGCTGGAACGTTTGGACTTCTATTTGCAGGAACCCGAACGCGTCGTCGACGTGGGCGCCGGTACTGGTCGCGGCAGCGCGTTGCTGAAAAAACGCTACGGTAAGGCGCAGGTGATTGCCGTGGATGCGGCGCTGCCGATGCTGCGCACCGCCAAGTCGCACGCCAGTTGGCTGAAGCCGTTCGTGCGCGTGTGCGGTGAGGCGACCGCCTTGCCACTACCCGATCACAGCGTCGACGTGCTGCATTCCAACCTCTGTTTCCAGTGGATCGACGATCTTCCCGCGCTGTTCGGCGAGTGCGTGCGCGTGCTCAAACCCGGCGGCATGCTGCTGTATTCCACCTTCGGTCCCGATACCCTGCGCGAATTACGCGCGGCCTGGGCTGCAGTGGACCAGCATTCGCACGTCAGCCGTTTTCTGGACATGCACGATCTGGGCGATGCGATGATCGCCGCCGGCCTGCGCGATCCAGTGCTGGACGTGGACCGCTACACGCTCACCTACAGCGAGCCGAAGGCACTGCTGCGCGAACTGAAAGGCCTGGGTGCCACCCACGCCGACCGCGGCCGCGAGCGTGGTCTCACCGGCAAGCGTCATTTCCAGAGCATGCTGGCGGCGTACGAATCCATGCGCGTGAACGACCGCATTCCCGCCACCTGGGAAGTGGTGACGGCGCATGCCTGGGGTCCGGCACCGGGCCAGTCGCGTCGTGCAAAAGGCGGCGGCGAGATTGCCAGCTTTTCGATCGACGCCCTGCGTGGCTCGCGGCGACGCTGATTACTACTGCTGCGGTGCCGGCGCGCTGGTCGTCGGTGCGGGCACCGGCTGCGTCTGCGGCGCGTTCTGTCGCTGCTTGGGCAGGTAAGTCATGCTCACGTTGCCGGTGCCGGTGAAATAGGCAGTCTGCGTGTTGTAGGTAAGCGTGTCGGCATGCGCATCGCCCATGCCTTGCTCGGTGACCACGGCATTCGGTTGCAGCACGGCAATGCCATGTATGTTGTCGTAATCGAGCGTAGGGGCCTCGCCGGTCATCAGATGGTCATTGTCGTCCAACTGCTGGATGTGCGCCGGGCGACCCTTCAAGACGATACGGCTGACCTGGCTGTCGGCATCCAGATAAAGCTGGGCGACGTCACCCTTGGCCTTCATGCTGCCCTGCGTAACCACCACGTTACCGGTGAGCGTGGTGATCGTATTGGGTGCGTTGAAGCCGTTGACGGAGGTCTGCGAGGTGGTCATCGGCTGGTTGCGATCGCCGGTCTTGGCGTGCGCCGCCAGCGGTAGCAGCAGCGCGAGTGCGGCACACAGCCGGAACATGGAGCCGCCGTAGCGCGTGTGGGAATCTTGGTACGGCTTCATGTACGGCATCTCCATAGGCCAGCGGTTGACCGTCATTCTAGGGTGTTTTTGTGAGTCGTCGCACGTAAGCAGCGACTTTCCTGCTCGTCAACGCTTGGCGGCGCATGTCTTGTGCCGGAAACACTCCACCAGGTGATCGTTGACCATCCCCGTCGCCTGCATGAAGGCATAGCAGATGGTGGTGCCGACGAAGCGAAAGCCATGCTTTTTCAGCGCCTTGCTCATGCGATCCGACACCGGCGTGCTGGCCGGCACCTCACCTTGGGTGCGCCATGCGTTGCGAATCGGCTTGCCGTCGACGAACGACCACAGATAGGCATCCAGGCTTCCGTGCTCGCCGATCGCATCCAGCGCCGCCTTGGCGTTGTCACGCGCGGAGAATATCTTGAGGCGATTGCGGATCAGGCCCGGATCGAGCAGCAGCTTTTCCAGTTCGCGATCCTTCATCGCGGCGACGCGGGCGATGTCGAAATCATGAAACGCGCGGCGGTAGTGATCGCGTTTGTGCAACACCGTGCGCCAAGACAAGCCGGCTTGCGCCCCTTCCAGGCACAGGAATTCGAACAAGGCGCGATCGTCGTGCAGCGGCACACCCCACTCGGTGTCGTGATAAGCCTGCATCAGTTCGCCATCGCCTGCCCAATGGCAGCGTATGCGGGTGGTCGCCACGGCTTTCCCCTTTTTCGTTCTCAAGGGGCGCAGGATACCGCCAACTCAGTGCGCGATCTCCAGGCTGCAATGCGCGGCGCCGTCGGCCCTGCAACTGAGGTGCCTTACGCGCACTTTCTTGCCTGCCACTGCCGCACCTAGCAAGCCTTCCAGATAGCCGCCATAGAACTTGCATCCGGAACGGCCGCCCCTCATGCACATAGGGCAGTTGAGAACGTGCACGTGCACGCCACGCTGCTCGATCTCTGCAAGTTGACGCAAGGCGGGCACGGCAACGCGTCGGATCGCATCGCCCAGGTTCAGCCCGATGCTCTCGGCGTAATCCCGCTTGTGTACCCACACACCCATGCGCCGCCCGGCCAGGAACAGCGAAGGCTCACGTGCAGATTCCGCCACGCCGTTTTCCAGCGCAGCCAACCCGGGATAGATGCTCGGAAAATCCCGCACCAGCTGGGGAAGAAGTTGTTCTATCTGCGCGATGTCGGGCGCGACAGGCGGCTCCACTTCGGCAACGGATGGTGCAGCGATGCGTAACGCTGATTTCGGCGGAGCCACCGCAATCGCCGTCGCCTCTTCGCAAAGCGCCGCCTCGAAGCTCAGCACGCGACTGTGCGTACCCAGCATTTCCTCCAACGCAAAACGTTGCTCGGAAGGGCCGCGCACAACCATCGACAACCACGCGCCACGCCCGTCGTGCGTAAGACTCTGACGCAGAAGTGCATAGTGATTGGCGGTGATGACTTGCCCAAGCTCCATGACCAGGCCCTCTCTCCGATCGGAGAGAACCTGTATTTCCAGCTCGATCATAGGCCCCCCTGTTGCTCGATGCTGGTGACGCAGATTCGGCCGCCAGGATGAGCGATTTCCGGAGCGCAAGACGTGATTGGTTTCAAAAATCCCTGTGCATGAGCGGACGCACGTCTCACAAGGCGTCTTTACTGCTGCAAACGCCTGCCATGGAGACGCTCATGACAGCCGCGCCTTTCCGCGTATGGAAAAGGCGCGACCGCGCCGACTTGCTCAGAACGTTGCCCAGTTTTCGTAGCCGCCCGGCTGGGCCTTGATCGAATGGCGGCTCGCACGTGCGCGCCGCCGCGACCGCGCATGGCTCATCTGGAAACTCCAGAAGCGATCCCAAAGACCGCAATACTGCAGACACAACGCTTCGACATGCGTGTACTGCTCCGGCATCAGCGCCTGGGTGAGGATCAGCCAGAGATCGTTTTCGTGATCGTCATCGGCGGCCTCAGCGGTTTCATCGGCACTCACACCATGCACGAAGTAATAACCGTCGCTGACGTCAATGCCCTGCATGCAAGTTGCTGCGCGCAGCGGCGGACTGAACAGCACCACTTCTTCTTCGGCCACCGCCAGCAAGGCCGTTACGCCCACGTAGTAGCGATAGCTCCGCTCCAGAAACGTACGCACGCCGCGAGCACTGCGGCTGGGCACATAGGTTTGCCGCTCTTCCAGGCTAATACCGTAGTCGTCGAGCACGCGCTCGAACAGCGGATAGTGGGCATACGTCGGATTGCCACGGTAATAGCCATCGGCATCGGAACCGGGACGAAAGCCGAACTCGTCCAGATCGTTCAAGGTGATGAGGAAACGCGGAGCGAGCTTGGCGCCCGGCTGCAGGCGCGGTTCGAGCTGGCGGGTCTGCATCTGCGCGGCCAGCAAGGCGTCCGTGAATATCTGCACGATTGCATGACGATATTCCAGATGGATTCGGCGCATGGACGCAGCATCCAGTTCACCGCGATTGAGGATATCGATGGCGATGTGCCGCGCCACCGGATGAGCAGCAATGGTTTGCCGCAAGCCCTGGATAAATGCGGCGTTCTGCTGCCAGAGATCGGCCGGCACGCTGGCCTGCATGGCAGCAATGGCTTTCTTGCGCGGGTGATCCAGATCAAGCATCGAAGACTGCATACAGGTTCCCTCCAACGTTAGACACATCGATCAGGCGCCGGCAATGGCCGGCACTCAACGTTCGATTGCGAAAACGTGTTGGACTGTTCCAGTGTGTAGTTGAATCGTGCGTCGGTTTTTCTGGAAGTTTTGGTTAAACCGTCGTGCTCATGCGCAAAGTGTGAACTGCGAGGGTGAAGTACTCGCAAACTTCACGCACATGTCCCCCTTAGCTCACCAGGGCAAGGCATCCACATCTACGTTGCCGCCCGTCAGCACCAAGCCCACCCGGCGGCCGGCGAAACGCTCGCGTTGCTTGAGCACCGCGGCGAACACGGTGGCACTCGATACTTCCACCACTAGCTTCAGCGTCTGCCACAGCAGCTTCATGGCGGCGATGGTTTCCTCGTCGCTGACGGTGATGACTTCCACGCGATGTTCACGCAAGGCATCCAGGTTCGATGCGCCAATCAGCGCGCGCAAGCCATCACAGATGGTGTCCGGCGTGAAGTGTTC
Source organism: Dyella humi (assembly GCF_044904605.1). Lineage (NCBI taxonomy): Bacteria > Pseudomonadati > Pseudomonadota > Gammaproteobacteria > Lysobacterales > Rhodanobacteraceae > Dyella > Dyella humi. Next base: position 1,799,515 of record NZ_JADIKI010000023.1, on the reverse strand, counting down.
GATGCGCGCACCGTGTGCCAAGGATTGCGCCGCATCCGCGGCGCCGGAAGGCTCCGCGCCATACATGGCGATGGCCGGCGTGATGCCATGGGCGGCAATCGCACATCCAGCCATCAAGCCGCCGCCACCGATCGGCGTGACGATGGCATCCAGCCCCTCGCTTTGCCGCAGAAGCTCCAGCACCAGCGTGCCCTGCCCCGCCATCACGCGCGTATCGGCATACGGATGCACCATCACCGCGCCGGTCGCCTGTTGCACTTCAGCCGCCTTGGCTTCGCGCGCGGCGATGGTCGGCGCGCAGCGATGCAGTACGGCACCGGCGCGTTCGATCGCTTCCAGTTTGGCGCGCACTGCGCCTTCGGGAACCACCACGTGCGCCGCGATGCCCCGCGTAGCCGCCGCCATCGCAAGCGCGTTACCGTGATTGCCGGACGAGTGGGTAACAACGCCACACCGGGCTTCTTCGTCCGTTAGCGACCACACCGCATTGCAGGCACCGCGAAACTTGAACGCGCCGCCGCGCTGCAGGTTTTCGCATTTGAAATACATCTGCGCACCGATTAGCGCATCCAGCGATGCATTGCGCAGCACTGGCGTCAACACCGCATACGGTGCGATGCGTGCGGCCGCGTCGCGTATCTCTTCCACGGATGGCAGCCGCACGCTCATGTCCAGTCGATCTCCACGCCGCAGCGAAACACGCGTTCGGCGCCCGGTTCAAGCCGAATGGCGTCGGCGCAATCGGAGCGATTGAACGCATTGGACATGCTTTCCATCGGCTCCAGTGCCACCGAACGGCGCACGTCGCGACTCACCGTGTCAGCAGTGAACACCAACACCACGCCGTGTTCCTGCCACATGCTGATGCGCAGGCCGCTGGCCGGATCGCGCAGACGTGTACGCACGCGTCCATCGGCATCGTGCACGAGATCGGCGTAGGCGTGGTCGATCTTGGTGGAGCCGATCGGCTTGGCTTTGCGGAAGTCCAGCGCCTGTGCCGCCTGGTCCAGCGACTGGAAAGCTTCTGCGCCCGACAGGGGAATCAACTCAGCGGACGTGCGAACCAACTGAGTGGCGGGTACCTGCAGCTCCCATGCGTCCAGCTCGCTGCCGTCGAAACGGAAATACGGATGCCAGCCGAAGAAGCACGGCGCGGCGGCATCGCCGACATTGCGCATGCTTACCGCCAACGATAATCCCTGCTCATCGAGCGTATAGGTAATGGCCAGATCGATCGCGAACGGATAACCCGCGAACGCGCCTGGACGGATGCACGACGTGGCGAACGTTACGTGAGCGCTGTGTTCATCGGCATGAGTGCCGGCGATCTCGAAATCCACGGTGCGTACAAAGCCGTGCCGAATGCCGCGCTGCGTCTCCACACCGGGCTGCATGTCATAAGACGTACCATCGAACGTGTAGCGACCCTCGGCGATACGGTTGGCGAACGGCGCCATGATCGAGGACCGCGAGCTGGGACAGCGCACCAGTTCCTCGGCATCGCGATAGCCGTCGATCAGGGCATGCATGACGCCATCGATCAATTGCTCGAAGGACACCAGGTTCGCACCGCGGCGCGCCACGCGGGCGCAACGACCATGCTTGGCGTCGCGCAGAACGATCATGTCGTGCGTTCCCCACTGGGCCTGTTCGAGGCTGAATGCGCTCATCCGCTTGTCCTGTCGGCTAAAGGGCCTCATGTTAGCCTGACCCGCCCCTGCACTTCATCGGCTGCCCATGACGCTCGTCAACGAAACCTCCCCGATCCACCTGCGCGATTACCGCCGCCCTGATTGGTCGGTGGAGACCATCGAACTGGAGATCGACCTGGGTATCGACACCACCGAGGTCTCGTCGCGCCTCACGCTGCGCAGCAACCCGTCGTCATCGGCGCCACTGCGGCTGGATGGCGAAGGGCTGGAACTGCTCGCGATTTCTCTCGACGGCAGCGCGCTCGACGTGCATGCCTACCGCTACGACAAGGGCGTGCTGGAAGTGGACGGCGCCCGCGACGGCAGCGTGCTGGAAACACGTGTACGCGTGCGGCCCGCGGCCAACACCACGCTGGAGGGTTTGTACCTGTCCGGTTCGCGCGAGCACGGGTTTCTGTTGACTCAGTGTGAAGCCGAAGGTTTTCGGCACATCACGTTCTTTCCCGATCGGCCGGACGTGCTGACTCGCTACACGGTGACCTTGCGCGCCGATCGCGAGCGCTTTCCCGTGCTGCTGGCAGGTGGCAATCCCGCCGGCAACGGCGAGCTACCCGACGGGCGTCACTGGGCGCGTTTCATTGATCCGCATCCCAAGCCCGGCTACCTCTTCGCGCTGGTGGCCGGCCGTCTGGAAAACATCCAACGCGACTACGTCACCGCCGACGGGGGCAAGGTAAAACTGGTGATCTGGTCTGAGGCCAACGTGATCGATTGCTGTCATTACGCGCTCGACGCGTTGGAACGTTCGATGCGCTGGGACGAACAGGCCTATGGCCGCAACTATGATCTGGATGTGTTCCATGTCGTCGCCACGCACGACTTCAACATGGGCGCGATGGAGAACAAGGGCCTTAACATTTTCAATGCGAAATACCTGCTGGCCGATCCGGACAGCAGCACCGACGAGGAATACCGCGCCGTCGAAGCAGTGGTGGCGCACGAATATTTCCACAACTGGACCGGCAACCGCGTCACCTGTCGCGACTGGTTCCAGTTGTCGCTGAAGGAAGGGCTCACGGTGTTTCGGGAGCAGCAGTTTTCCGCGGACAGTAACTCGGCATCGCTGAAACGCATCGAGGACGTAGCGTTGCTGCGTCGCACGCAGTTTCCAGAAGATGCCGGCCCCTTGGCGCATCCGGTGCGTCCGGCGGAGTATCGGGAAATCAATAATTTCTACACTGCCACCGTCTACGAAAAGGGCTCGGAGCTGGTGCGCATGATTGCCGGCCGGCTGGGGCAGGACGGTTTCCGCCGTGGCATGGATCTGTATTTCGAACGACACGACGGGCAAGCAGCCACCATCGAGGATTTCCTCTCCGCGCTGGGCGATGCCAATCGCATCGATCTTTCGCCGTATCTGGCGTGGTATGCGCAGGCCGGCACGCCGCGCCTGCACGCCAAGGGTGAATACGATGCAGCCCGATGCGAATACACGCTTACCTTGTCGCAGCAGACGCGCCCCACACCCGGCCAGCCGGAGAAGGTATCACTGCCGATTCCGGTGAAACTCTCGCTGTTCGATCGCCAAGGCACGATGCTGCCTTTGCATCTGGATGGCGATGAGCAAGCGGACGGCACTGAGAAAGTGATCGTGCTGGACAAGGGGTCGCAGCGCTTCGTGTTCAAGCACGTGCTAGCACCGCCGGTAGCTTCGCTGCTGCGCGGCTTTTCGGCGCCGGTCGTACTGGAGTGCGATTACTCGCCGGAAGAACTGGCCTTGCTGCTCACACACGACGCGGACGGTTTCAACCGCTGGGAAGCGGGCCAGCAGTTGGCCATGCTGGCGTTCGACAGTTTGCATGAGGGCCACCATTCCGACGCCTGCAAGGCGTGGTGCGACGCGCTGGCCGCGTTGTTCGAGCAGCACGCGATCGACCCGGCCTTGCTGGCGGATCTGCTGACGCCGCCGGGTGAAATCGAATTCGCCGACCGCCAGAGCGAAGTAGATCCGGGCAGGATTCACGCGCAGCGTCAGACGCTGCAACATCGCCTGGCCGAACGTATCGGCATTGATGCCTTGTTGGCGCGTTATCACGCGCTGTCGGCGAATGCTCATCAGCATCTGGATAACGCGAGCCAGGCCAGGCGTCGCCTCAAGCGCCGCGTGCTTGAACTGCTGGCACTGGTGGATGCCGGCCAAGCGCACGCTCTGGCCGCCAAACAATACGAGAGCGCGCCGGGCATGACCGATCGCCTCGCCGCGCTCGGCGTTTTGGTGCGCGACCGCGCACCGCAGGCGAGTGACGCGCTCGCGCATTTCCGCCAGCGCTACGCGAACAATCCGCTGGCGCTGGACAAATGGTTCACCGTGCAGGCGCAGGTGCCGGGCGATGCGGCGCTCGCCATCATCAAGCAACTGGAAAACGATCCAGCCTTCACGCTGAAGAACCCCAACCGCGCGCGTTCCCTGTTCGGCGCTTTTGCCAGTACCAATCCCAGCGGCTTCCATCGCGCGGACGGCGAGGGTTATCAACTGCTCACCGAGCGCCTGGCGCAATTGGATGCGCTCAATCCGCAGATCGCAGCGCGCCTGGCCACTGCATTCAACGGATGGCAGCGCCTGGAGCCGTTACGTCGGCACGCTGCGCGGCTCGCTCTGGAAAGCCTGGCGCAACGCGAGGGCTTGTCTCCCAATTTGAGCGAGATTGTCGGCAACGTGCTGCAGCGCTGAAAACGCGAACGGCGACCAGTGGGTCGCCGTTCGCGGGGCGGTATTTGAAAATCCCGGTCAGACGGGAAGATGATCCAGCTCGCTGAGCAGATGAGTCATGCGCGATTCCAGGCGTGGGCGAAGCTGTTCCTGCTGGCCCGGGTCGCGCTCGACGAGGTGGTCCATCGCCAGTTCAAGGCGACCGATTTCCACCATCAAGTCATGCCGCAGATACACCGGTGCGAACTCGTTGCTGTTGTCCATGACGTTCCCCTTTCTCTGAGTTGCGAGAAATACGCAGCAACAGCTGTGCCAACGTGATGTAGATCACATGTACGCTTTGCCCCACATCACGCTGTGACCTTTTCTGTCAGCAGGTGCCGCTAGTAGGCAGAAATTTGCATTTCAGTCACTTCATGTTCACGCGTGCGGAGTGATGATCGATTCCACGCAACGGGGGGTGCGGCCTTTGTCGTACTGCCTGTTTAGGCAACCAGTTTCTGGCGCCCGGCACTACGGTCATCCTGGATTCCCCCTGTTCCTGAGACCGCCGGGCGCCAGATCTCTCTAATCAAGAGATCAAAAAAATGACGGCGCCCCAAGGGGCGCCGTCTTGCTTCCTAACCCGGTACGCGAAAGGACCCCTGCCGTCCTATCTCAGCGCGCTTATGCGCAGCGTCTGCCCGTGAAAGTGCAGTGAATCTAAAGCAGAAAGCATGCCAGCCTCGAGTAAGTAATGCCTGACAAGGCTGGGCGCATTATCATAAGCGTTTGTCTGTCCTTGCATTTGCCCGGAATCCGATGCTTCATCCGACTTCCTACGACGTAATCGTGATCGGCGGCGGCCACGCCGGCACCGAAGCCGCGCTTGCTTCCGCGCGGTGCGGCGCGCGCACTCTGCTGCTGAGCCACAACATCGAAACGATCGGCCAGATGAGCTGCAATCCGGCCATCGGTGGCATCGGCAAAGGCCATCTGGTGAAGGAGATCGATGCCCTGGGCGGCGCTATGGCACATGCGGCGGACCGCGCCGGCATTCAGTGGCGCACGCTCAACGCTTCCAAGGGCCCGGCTGTGCGCGCCACGCGATGCCAGGCCGATCGCGTGCTGTACAAGGCCGCCATCCGCCACATCGTGGAAACCCAGCCGAACCTGGATCTGTTCCAGCAGGCGGTGGACGACCTGCTGATCGAGCAAGGCCGCGTGGTGGGCGTGGTGACACAGATGGGGGTTTCCTTCCGCGCCCGATCGGTGGTGCTCACCGCTGGCACCTTCCTGGCCGGCAAGATTCACATCGGCCCAGCCCAATATGCTGGCGGCCGCGCCGGCGATCCGCCTGCCACCACGCTAGCCCAGCGCCTGCGCGAACTGCCGGTGGCCGCCAACCGGCTGAAGACCGGCACGCCGCCGCGCATCGATCTGCGCAGCATCGATTTCAGCGGCCTGGAGGAACAACCGGGCGACGATCCGGCGCCAGTGTTCTCCTATCTTGGCTCGCGGAGCGATCACCCACGCCAAGTAAACTGCTGGATCACCCACACCAGTGCCCGCACCCATGACGTGATTCGCGGTGCGCTGGACCGCTCGCCGCTTTACACCGGCCAGATCGAAGGCGTGGGCCCGCGCTACTGCCCTTCCATCGAGGACAAGGTGGTGCGCTTCGCCGACAAGAGCTCGCACCAGATATTTATCGAGCCGGAAGGGCTGGATAGTTTCGAGATCTATCCCAACGGCATCTCCACCTCGCTGCCGTTCGACGTGCAGCTTGAGCTGGTGCACTCGATCAAGGGTTTCGAGAAGGCGCACATCACGCGTCCCGGATACGCGATCGAGTACGACTACTTCGATCCGCGCGGCCTGCATCCATGGCTGGAAACCAAGACCATTCCGGGCCTGTATTTCGCCGGCCAGATCAACGGCACCACCGGCTACGAAGAAGCCGCCGCGCAAGGCTTGATCGCCGGCCTCAACGCTGCCCTTGCGGTGCAGGGCAAGTCGGCGTGGTATCCGCGCCGCGACGAGGCCTACATCGGCGTGCTGATCGACGACCTCACCAGCAACGGCACCATCGAGCCCTATCGCATGTTTACCTCGCGCGCGGAGTACCGTCTGCATCTGCGCGAAGACAATGCCGATCTGCGCCTTACCGAAACCGGCCACGCGCTGGGCGTGGTGCCGCAGGAACGTTTCGATGCGTTGCGCGCCAAACGCGAAGCGGTGGAACGTGAGACGCAGCGCCTGGGCGCACTGTGGGCCGCGCCAAACAACATGCTGGGCGCGGCGATCGAGCGCCAGCTCGGCATCGCCGTGAGTCGTGAGACCAACGCGCTGGATCTGCTGCGCCGTCCTGAACTGGATTACGCCAAGCTGTCCCGTGTGCCGGAGCTGGGGCCGGTCGTCGAACGCGAAGACGTTGCCGCCCAGGTCGAAGTACAGGCTAAGTACGCGGGCTATCTCGAACGTCAGCGCGAGGAAATCGAACGCCAGCGCCGCCACGAAAACACCGCCATTCCCACCAGCTTCAATTACGACAAGGTGCGCGGCCTTTCCGCCGAAGTGCTGTTGAAGCTCAAGCGCAGCCTGCCGGCCACCATCGGCCAGGCGGCGCGCATTAGCGGCGTCACGCCCGCGGCGATTTCGCTATTGCTGGTGCATTTGAAGCGTCGCGACGCGGCTTGATCGCGGCCCCTCCCTGCTCACAGTCGGTTGCGAGCGCATGGCATCATGCGCCTGATGTTTTTTCGAGGAAACGCCATGGAAGTCTGGATCGGTCGTAACGGCGAACGTCACGGCCCCTATCAGGAAGAACAGATACGCGACTGGTTGCGCAGCGGCCAGGTCAGCCCGGACGACCTCGCGTGGTACGACGGCCTGGCCGATTGGCAGCCGCTGTCGGTGCTGTTTCCGCAGGACAAGCCTGCGCCCGCTCCCAGTCCCTACGGACCGCCACCCCTGCAACAGCAGCGAACGAACACGGCCCATTTCGACTACGCCGGTTTCTGGCAGCGCTTCGGGGCGTGGGTGATCGACCTGATCATCCTGATGATTCCCTCCATGATCGTGATGTACACGCTCGGCGGCCTGGAAGCCTACAAGCACCTGCTTGGGCAGATGCAAAGCGGCGCCGACATGACTGCGGCCCTGCGCGATTATGCGCAGGCCACGGAAGGCGCATCGGTGGCATCGCTGGTGATCACTTACTTGTATTACGCCTTCTTCGAATCTTCCAAGTGGCAGGCCACACCGGGGAAGCTGGCGCTGCGCCTGCGCGTCACGGACGTCCAAGGACAGCGCATCACACTCGGCCGCGCAGCTGCACGCAATATCGTGCGCTTGTCAGCCTTGATCTTCGGCCTGATTCCGGTGATCTGCTACCTCGCCATCACCTGGACGCAGCGCAAGCAGGGCCTGCACGATCTCTGGGCCGGCACGTACGTGCTCAACGGTACCGCGCAGGAACAGCCGCCGCAGCGGCCGAGCGGCGAGCACGGCCAGTTCAACGCCTGATGCATTGATCAAATACGGCGCAATCTTCTGTGCGTGCGCCGTCTTTTTTGTCATGCTCGCAGACCGACGACGCATGACGCTTTCGCAACACGTTCGTCGCACCACGCAACGTCAAGGAATCATGTAGTCCCATGCTCAGCATCGAACAACGCATCGCCCAGGACATCGCCGCCAAGCCCGAACAGGTCCGCTCCGCAGTGGATCTGCTGGACGGCGGCGCCACCGTGCCGTTCATCGCACGCTACCGCAAGGAAGTCACCGGCGGCCTCGACGATACGCAGCTGCGCCTGCTGGAAGAACGCCTGCGTTACCTGCGCGAACTGGAAGAACGCCGCGCGGCGATCCTCACGAGCATCGAAGAACAAGGCAAGCTCACCGATGCGCTGAAGCAAGACATTCTCGACGCCGACACCAAGGCGCGCCTGGAAGATCTCTACTTGCCCTATAAACCCAAACGCCGCACCAAGGCGCAGATCGCGCGCGAAGCGGGGCTGGAACCGCTGGCGATCGGGCTGCGCGAAGATCCCTCGCAATCGCCGGAAGCGATTGCCGCGACATTTATCGATGCGGAAAAAGGCGTGCCGGACGTGCGCGCCGCGCTCGACGGCGCACGCGCCATCTTGATGGAAAGTATTGCCGAAGACGCGCAGCTGCTGGGCGAACTGCGCGATTGGTTGTGGGAGAAAGGTCAGATCCGCGCCAAGGTGGTCGAGGGCAAGGAAAACGAAGGCGCGAAATTCCGCGACTACTTCGATCACATGGAGCCGATTGGCAAGATTCCCTCGCATCGCTTGCTCGCGTTGATGCGTGCGCGCAACGAAAGCGTGATCGATCTGGAACTGCTGCCGACCGTCGAAGCCGAACAGGGCCATGCGGAAGCCGAAGGTCGTGTGGCCTCGCATGCCAGCATCATCGATCGCGGCCGTCCCGCGGATGCGTGGCTGCGCGAAACCGTGCGCATGACCTGGCGCGTAAAACTGCATCTGCATCTCACACTGGATCTATTCGGTCGCGTACGCGAGACAGCAGAAGACGAAGCGATCCGCGTGTTCGGCGACAACCTGAAGGATCTGATGCTTGCCGCGCCGGCTGGATCAAGGACCGTGATGGGCCTGGACCCGGGCATCCGCACCGGCGTGAAGGTGGCGGTGGTCGATGCCACCGGCAAACTGCTTGCTACCGATACGGTGTATCCGCACGAGCCGCGCAACCAGTGGGATCAGTCGCTCGCGCGTCTTGCGGTACTGAGCAAGCAGCACGGCGTGAATTTGATCGCGATCGGCAACGGCACCGCCTCGCGCGAAACCGACAAGCTGGCCGGCGAACTCATCAAGAAGCATCCGGATTTGAAGCTCGCCAAGATCGTGGTGAGCGAAGCCGGCGCGTCGGTGTACTCGGCGTCGGAAACAGCCGCCAAGGAATTCCCCGATCTCGACGTAAGCTTGCGTGGCGCCGTCTCCATTGCGCGCCGTCTGCAGGATCCGCTGGCGGAACTGGTGAAGATCGAACCCAAGGCGATCGGCGTGGGCCAATACCAACATGACGTGAACCAGGTAAAGCTGGCGCGCGCGCTGGATGCAAGGGTGGAAGACTGCGTAAACGCCGTCGGCGTCGACGTGAATACGGCTTCAGCGGCACTGCTGTCGCGCGTGGCAGGTCTTACGCCCAGCGTCGCTGAGAACGTGGTGAAGCATCGCGATGCCAACGGCCCGTTCGCCAATCGCAAAGCGCTACTGAAAGTACCACGTCTGGGCGACAAGGCGTTCGAGCAGTGCGCGGGCTTCCTGCGCGTTCCCAATGGCGACAATCCGCTCGATACGAGCGCCGTGCATCCGGAAGCGTATCCGGTGGTGGAACGCATCATCGCGCAATGCGGACGTGAGGTGAAAAGCATCATCGGCGACATCACCTTCTTGCGCGGCCTTAAAGCCGAGCAGTACACCGATGAGCGCTTCGGTGTGCCGACCGTGCGCGACATTCTCAAAGAGCTGGAAAAGCCCGGCCGCGATCCGCGCCCTGAGTTCGTGGCGCCGAGCTTCGCAGAGGGTGTGGAAGATCTGAAGGATCTCAAGCCGGGCATGATTCTCGAAGGGCGCGTCACCAATGTGGCCGCCTTCGGCGCGTTCGTCGACATCGGCGTGCATCAGGACGGTCTTGTACATGTCTCCGCGCTATCGCACACCTTCGTGAAGGATCCGCGCGATGCGGTGAAGGCTGGCGACATCGTGAAGGTGAAGGTGATGGAGGTGGACATTCCGCGCCAGCGCATTGCCCTTTCCATGCGCCTGGACGACGAGCCCGGCCAGGCCCGCGGCGGCCGGCCGGCCGGTGGCAGCGAACCGCGCGGAGGACGCGACAACCGTGGGCCGCGGCCAGGCAGTGCACCGCCGAAGCCCGCTGCTGCGCCGGCCAATAGTGCCTTTGCGGATGCGTTGTCCCGCGCGCTGAAGCGCTGATAGCTCCGGCTGTTGCGCCCTTCCCCTCTGAGGAAAGGAGCTGCCGCTTACGTTTCTGCAAATCCCGAAAGTTCCCGATACGGCAGCGCAGCATGCGCTGCCGTATGGCATGCATTAACGTAACGGCCTTATAACAAACGCAGGAGCACCCACATGTTGCACCCTCGCAAGATCGCCGGCGCCGTGGCGCTGGCCCTCAGCATGGTTGGCGCCGTGCACGCCACGGGCAATCCGCATTCGACTTTCAATAGCGTTGTGGCCTTTGGCGACAGCCTCAGTGACGCGGGCAATATTTCGCTGGCGACCGCCCCGAGCATCCAGCCGCCGCTCGAGTTCACCACCAATCCCGGCGCGGTGACCGTGCAGAACGTCGCGACCGGACTCGGCTACTCGCTGAGTGCATCGCTGGCGGGCGGCACCGACTATGCCTGGGGTGGCGCGGGCATCAACAACAACGACCCGGGCACGCCTTCCAGCGTGCCAACCATCACCAGCCAGGTCACCAGCTATCTGGCCAGCAGCAGCGTGAATCCTCATGCGCTGTATACGATGTGGGGCGGTGCCAACGACATCTTCAACGCCGCGGTTTCGGTGGCGGCCGGGGCGACCGCGCAGCAGCTGATCGCGCAGACGCTGGCCGCCGAAGCTTCGCAGGCAGTTGCGGCAGGCCTGATTCCGAATAGCCCGGTCGCCATCGCCGCGTTCGAGGCACAGATCACGCCGACCGTGACCGCGCAGGTGAACGCCCAGGTGGCCGCTGCCGCAAACGTGTCTTCTCTGCAAACCGCCGCCCAGGCGCAAACCACCATCGCTGCCGCCGCACAGCAGGAAGTGAAGCTGATCGGCGCGCTGCAGGCGGCCGGGGCGAAGAACATCGTGGTGTTCAATCTGCCCAACATCGGCCTGACGCCCGAGGCGCTCGAGCAAGGCGCCTCCGCGGCATCCTCGCTCACCACGCTGAGCGTAATCTACAACGGCCAACTCAATGCCGGCCTGGGGCAATTGGGTAAGGGCATCATTCCGGTGAACACCTACGGCCTGCTCAACCAGGTCATCGCGAATCCTGGTGCGTATGGCTTCACCAACGTCACCACGCCAGCGTGCGGCGTAGGCTCCAGTTCGGTGCAGTGCGGCCCGCAGGGTTCCGGCGCGAAATACACGTATGCGCCAGGCACCAACCAAACCTATCTGTTCGCCGATGGCGTGCATCCCACCACCGCGGCAGACGTGATGCTTTCGGAAGTAGTGCTATCCGAATTGGCCGCGCCCCAGCAGATTTCGCTGTTGCAGGAAGCCCCGCTCGCCGCCGTGACCACGCAGACCTCCGTGGTGCGCAACCAGATGATGCAGGATAACTTCGGCAGCACCACGCGCGCGTTCGCCAACATCAACTATTCGAACCAGCAGTTCGACCAGCGTGCCGGCGCACCGAAGACCACCAGCAACAACGTCGACCTCACCGTCGGCGCCGACATCCACGCCACGGATTACATCTCTGCCGGCGTGGCGCTCGGCATCGGTGAACACTACGCCGACGTCAGCGGTGGTGGTGGCTACGATCTGCAAGCGATCACCGGCCTGGGCTACCTCACCTGGCACACCGGCGGCGCTTATGCCGGCCTGTACGGCGACTTCGGCCAAGCCAGCTACACCGACGTCAACCGCGTCTTCATGATCGGCAGCAACCGCACGCACGAAAGCGGCAAGACCGATGGCTCGTATGTCGGCTTGGGGCTTCACGGCGGCTACTGGTTCGACGTCGCCGGATTGAAGACCGGTCCGTTCGCGAACTTCGAATACCAGAACATCAAGATCAACGGCTACAGCGAGAACGGCAACGACGCCACTGCTATGTGGTTCGGCCGCCAGCAGCGCAATGCCTTGATCAGCACGTTAGGTTGGCGACTGCAGGGCCATATGCAGTACGCCAGCATGGATCTGGCGCCGTACCTCGAGCTTGGCTGGAACCACGACAGCCGCGCCAGCACCGACACCGTCACCGCCGGCCTCAACAGCATGAACGGCAGCTTCGACATGGCTGGCTTCACGCCGGACAAGAACTGGGGCTCGGCCAATGTGGGTGTGACAGCGCAGATCACGCCGAATCTGTCCGGCTGGATCGCCTACAACGGTCACTTCGCCGACAACAGCCAGCGCAGCAATGGCGTCAACCTGGGCGTGAAGTTCGGCTTCTGAGCCGAGCTTTACGGCAACGAAAAAGCCGTCCCAATTGGGACGGCTTTTTTATGCGTTCAAGCCTGGAAGCGGAGGCTTACTTGCCCTTACCACCCGTCGCCAGATTGAGGATGTCCTTGGCCTGCTGCTGCAGATTCTGGGCATCGCTGTCGTCCAGTGCAGAAGTGTTGCCACCGGCATCGTGCGTCTTCAGCACCAGCGAACCATCGTCGCCCCAGCCGGCGGTATCCACCGAGGTGGGCTTGGCGTTCTGGCTGGGCTTCTTCTGTTGCTGCACCACCCACGGCTTACCGTCTTTGTAGGCAAAGTCGGTGCTGGTAAAACCCTTGTCGCCGTAATCGACCAGCTCGCGAACAAACTTCACTTCGCCGCCTTCGCGGAACACCTGCCAGGCGCGCGAGGCATTCGGCTCGAGCTTGGTGCCAGCCGTACGCTTCATGCCACCGATCTGCTTCTGCACACCCTGGAACGCGACGAGCAGCTTTTCGCCCGGCGTTTGCTCTGGAGCGAGTTCGATGTTGACGTTCGTGGTCGGATGACCCTGGGTCAGCACCGGCGCCTGCAGCGGCATCGTGTAGTGGCGATCGCCATCAGTCAGCTGGGCCTGCACGATGTACATGTCGTTGGTGGCGACGTTGGCAGGATTGAAATCGAGCTCGAACGACTGCGGGAACGTCGTCGCCGGAGCGATGGTCTTGGTCGCAAGCGGTGCGGAACCCTGCGCCGTTACGTCCACGATGCTGATGTCGAGCTTGTCTTGCTGGGAAGGCGTAATGCCGCCGCGAAGCGTGACGGTGCCGGTGACGCTATGCGTGGCGGCAGCCGGCGCATTCGCTTCCGTACCATCCGTGCCGGTCGACGACGACGAATTTGAAGAGTTATTGCAGCCGGCTACTGCCACCGCTGCCACTGTCATCAGCGACCAAACAACGCTGCGCATGGAATGGAAACCTCAGGTTGGATCGATTCGAATCGCGATGCCTGCCGCACGCATCGCGTCGCAAACATCCACGGGGGAGCCTCCGAGAATAGCCCAAAGTCCCTTCACGGAAAAGTCAACGGGACGAAAACTCCATTCGCTGCCGTATGTAACCGCCGGAAGAGCAGGGAGTTTTTATCGCCCTGTGATGGAAGAGTTGTGGGAATTTCGCCGCATAAATTCCACATCGAAGGAAGAAATTCCGACGGTCCCGGCGAGCCGACTTGGCATTCCCAGGCCCCTTCATTGGCGGGCACTCAGACTCGATGCCCGTAGATTCTTGCCCTATTTAGGGCTTCGTGTGTCAACCCCGCGCCTACTGACGCGTTTGTGCGCCGAAGGACGACCCAACAAGCCCGCCGCCGCCTGCAAGTTCATCCAGGTTCTACGCAATAACTTGCGATCGACTACAGATTTATCCGGGATGTTTGGTCTATAAAAAACAGGCGCGCCGATAAGAACTTACCGGCCAAACGTTAGACTACTGTGGAATTTTGCGATGAATTTGCAAACTCTTACGCCCACCGAGCCCACTACGACCTTCGCCGATCGCATCAAGGTGCTGATCCAGCGCGTTGGCAGCGTTACAGAGATAGCCCGCATGTGCGGCTTTTCGGAGGGAGTGGTCCGCAGTTGGCGAGACGGCAACACCGACCCTTCGCGCGCTCGTTGCGTGACCTTGGCGCGCACCCTGGGCATTTCCCTGGTGTGGCTGGTGGCTGGCGAGGGATCGATGATGGATCCCAGCGCCGTGGTCCCCGACGACAACGTAAGGGGCACCAACAGCTCCGAAAGCATTGCTTCGCGCCACCGCTCCAAGCTGCGCGCCGCCGCGGAAACGCTGGAAGCCAGCGGCATGGATGTGCAGCGCTTGAACACCGCGTTGCGCATCCTGCAATCGGAACTGGATCTGGCGGATAGCCAGCTGACGCTGGCCGAAAACTCCGACATGCTGGCAGAGCTTTACGACATCCTTGGGCCTGGTGGCAACGACGTCGATGCGAGCGCCATGGTAGCGTTCAATCATCGCCTTGCAGAGCGCTTGAGGGGACGTACGGCGGCTCGGCTGACTTCCTAAAGCGGTTTCTCGATCACATCACAAAAAAAGCGGCAGCCCGATGGCTGCCGCTTTTTTTGTGCATATCCCGTCGCTACAACCTTGCGATATCAGCGATGGCAGTGAACTGCGCCTTCAGACGTCCGAGCAGCGCGAGCCGGTTGGCGCGCACAACGGGATTGTCCGCATTCACCAGCACGTGGTCGAAGAACGCATCGACCGGCGCTTGCAACTGGGACAAACGCGCGAGCACGGCGGTGTAATCGCGACGCTGTAACGCTACGGCCGTATCCGCCTGCGCTGCTTCCAGCGCCTGCGCCAGGGCACGTTCGGCATCTTCTTCGAAGTGCGCGGGATCAACATGCTCACGAATGCTCTGCGCGCCGTGTTCTTCCTGCTGCTTGCGCAGAATGTTGGCGACGCGCTTGTTGGCACCCGCCAGGCTCACCGCTTCTGGTTGTCGCACGAATTCAACGACAGCTCGCAAACGTCGATCGAAATCGACCAGGCTGATGGGCACTACCGCCAGCACTGCTTCGTATTGCTCGGTGGTGAACCCCTTTTCCGCGTAATAGCCACGCAAGCGTTCGAGCACGAAGTCGTTAAGTTCGGACACTAGCGCGGCGCGGCGCTGACCCGCGTCGAGCGCGGGCGACTTGCCGTCCTTACCCGGTTTGAGGCCGGCAGCAAGCGCAGCGTCCGGCAGCAATTCCAGCGCCTCGGTGAACAGCGCCTTGTGATCGAGTTCAAGGCCGCCTTCGATCAGCGTGCGCGCCAAGCCCAACGCGGCGCGACGCAGGGCGAACGGATCCTTGTTGCCGCTGGGCTTCAAACCCACGGCGAAAATGCCGGCGAGCGTATCGGTGCGTTCGGCGATAGCAAGCACCTGCCCCACTTTGCCCGCGGCGATGGTGTCGCCCGCGAAGCGCGGCTGGTACACGCTGTCCAGCGCATCGGCGACTTCGGCCGGTTCCATGTCGTGCTGCGCGTAGTAGCGGCCCATCACACCCTGCAGTTCGGGAAACTCACCGACCATGCGCGTAAGCAGATCGCACTTGGCCAGGCTCGCCGCGCGTGTCGCCAAGCCCGCATCGACGTCGACCCGATTGGCGACGATGCGCGCGATCTCGGCCACCCGCACACTCTTGTCCCACAAGCTTCCCAGTGCCTGCTGATAGGTGACGTTCTTCAGCGCGTCCTGATAGCTCTTGAGCGGCGTCTTGAGATCTTCATCCCAGAAGAACTTTGCATCGGCGAAGCGCGGACGGATCACGCGCTCGTAGCCTTTGCGAATCTCACCGGGATGCTTGCTGTCGACATTGGCGATGCCGATGAAGTGTTCGGTGAGCTTGCCCTGTGCATCGAATACCGGCACAAATTTCTGGTTGGCCTCCATCGTCGTAACCAGAGCCTCAGGCGGCACGCCGAGGAATGCACGATCGAAAGTACAGGCGATGGCGACCGGCCATTCGGTGAGGTTAGCGATTTCATCAAGCAGCGCATCGTCAAGGCGCGGCGTGCCACCGGTTTCTTTCGTTACGCGCACTACTTCGTCACGAATGCGCTGGCGGCGTTCCATCGGATCAGCCAGCACCTTGGCCATGCGCATGGCGTCCACATAGCTGTCCGCGTCGGCAAGATGCACAGGCTGCGGATGCATGAAGCGATGGCCGCGCGATTTGCGACCGCTGTGCAAACCCAGCACTTCGCCATCGACGATGTCCGAGCCATGCAGTATCACCAGCCAATGCACTGGGCGCACGAATGTATAGTCGTGATCAGCCCAGCGCATCGGCTTCGGGATAGGCAACCCCTTGAGCGCTTCGTCGACGATTTCTGGTAACAACGAAGCCACCGGCTGACCGGGCTTCACGGTGCGATACACGAACCACGCGCCCTTGTCGGTTTCCAGTTTCTCCAGCTGTTCGACGCCGACGCCACAGGACTGTGCAAAACCGACCAACGCCTTGCTCGGCTGGCCTTGCGTATCCAACGCCGCATTCACAGCGGGGCCGCGACGCTCGATCGATTGTTCAGGCTGCGCCGTGGCGACCTCGGGGATATGGACGGCCAAACGCCGTGGCGTCATGTAGAGCGAAGCCTGGTCGAGCAGCGCCGCGATACCGCGCTTGCCTAGGCCCTCGCAGATACCGCGCAGGAACGAGGCGCCCAGCTCGTCCAACGATTTCGGCGGCAGTTCTTCCGTGCCCAGCTCGATGAGCAATGACTTGGCGGCGCTCATGCAGCCTGCTCCTTTTTCTGATGCTTCAATCCGGGAAACCCGAGCTTTTCGCGCTGCGCTACATAGACTTCGGCCACGCTGCGCGACAAGGTGCGCACGCGCAGGATGTAGCGCTGGCGTTCGGTGACGCTGATGGCGCGGCGCGCGTCGAGCAGGTTAAAGGTGTGGCTGGCCTTCATCACCTGTTCGTAAGCCGGTAGTGGCAAACCAGCGGCGATCAGCTTGTTGGCCTCACTCTCGCACACGTCGAACCAACGCAGCAGCTCGGCGACGTTCGCGTGCTCGAAGTTGTAGGTGCTCTGCTCCACTTCGTTCTGGTGGAACACATCGCCGTAGGTAACTTTGCCGTGCGGGCCTTCCGTCCAGACCAGGTCATAAACGTTGTCCACGTTCTGCAGGTACATCGCCAGGCGTTCCAGACCGTAGGTGATCTCGCCCGTCACTGGCCTGCATTCCAGGCCACCGGCTTGCTGGAAGTACGTGAACTGGGTGACCTCCATGCCGTTGAGCCACACTTCCCACCCCAGACCCCAGGCGCCGAGGGTGGGCGACTCCCAGTTGTCCTCCACGAAGCGCAGATCGTGCACCTGCGGATCAAGGCCCAACTCCTTGAGCGAGCCGATGTACAGCTCCAGGATGTTCTCTGGGTTCGGCTTCATCACTACCTGGTATTGGTAGTAGTGCTGGAGGCGATTGGGGTTTTCGCCGTAGCGACCGTCGGTGGGACGGCGGGAAGGCTGCACATAAGCCGCAGCCCAAGGTTCGGGACCAAGCGAACGCAGAAACGTGGCAGGGTGGAAGGTGCCGGCGCCAACCTCGGTGTCGAGGGGCTGAAGCAGCACGCAACCCTGGCTTCCCCAGTAGCGGTTGAGGGTCTGGATCACATCCTGGAAGGTAGGCGCGGACATCTCTTTCCTAACCTGAGCGTAAAGCGGGTTAGTATAGCCGCAGCGCATCTTTTCGCCGTTTTTCCGGGTGATCGGCGCCTTTAGGGGGCACCCATGGCAGCAACACAACAAATCGCCTCTCTGCTTGGCCGCCGCGGCCGGCTCGCTTTGGATGACGTGCTCGCGGCGCTGGTGGTGGACGGCTATCTGCTGGCCGACGATGCCAAGCAACTACGCATAGGGAATCGCGTCGGGCGCAGCACGGTGGAACTCAATCCGCTGGTGATCATCGCCAACGCCAAGCTCACCAACCGTCGCGAACCAGGCCGGCCGCTCAGCCTGGAGGGCCTGACCGAATGGTTGGCCGGACAAGCCGGACTGCCATACCTGAAGATCGATCCGATGAAGATCAACGTGGCTGCGGTCACGCAAGTAGTGAGCCACGCCTACGCGCAACGCCATCGCATCCTTCCGGTGGCCGTGACGCCGGGCGAGGTGACCTTCGCCACGGCAGAGCCGTTCGATCAGTCATGGGCCAAGGATCTCGCGCAGATGTTGCGCCGGGATGTGCATCGCGTGGTGGCCAGCCCGATCGACATCAATCGCTATCTGCAAGAATTCTACGGTGTCCAGCGTTCGATCCAGTTGGCCAAGGACGCCAAGAGCCAGAGTGGCTACGATCCCTCCGCGCTGCTGAATTTCGAGCAGTTGCTGGAGTTGGGCAAGGCCGGCGAAGTCGGTGCCGACGACCGCCACGTGGTGCATATTGTGGACTGGCTGCTGCAATACGCCTTCGAGCAGCGCGCGTCGGACATCCATCTGGAACCGCGTCGCGAAGCAGGCATGATGCGTTTTCGCATCGACGGCATCATGCACAAGGTATTCGAGCTGCCGCCGCCGGTGATGACCGCGGTGACGTCGCGCATCAAGATTCTTTCGCGCATGGATGTAGCGGAAAAGCGCCGCCCGCAGGACGGCCGCATCAAGACGCGCGCCACCTCCGGCCGCGAAGTGGAACTGCGTATTTCAAGCATGCCCACCGCCTTCGGCGAGAAGATGGTGATGCGTATCTTCGATCCGGACATCGTGGCCAAGGACTTTTCGCAGTTGGGGTTTTCCGCGACGGAAGACACCTTGTGGCGAAGCATGGTCGAGCGTCCGCACGGCGTTGTGCTAGTGACAGGACCGACCGGCTCCGGCAAGACCACCACGCTGTATTCCACGCTAAAACATTTGGCGACACCCGACATCAATGTGTGCACGGTCGAAGACCCGATCGAAATGGTCTCGCCGGAGTTCAACCAGATGCAGGTGCAGCCTACTATCGATCTGGATTTTGCCGCCGGGGTGCGCACGCTGCTGCGCCAAGATCCGGACATCATCATGGTGGGCGAAATACGCGATC
The DNA here is from genome assembly GCF_044904605.1 of Dyella humi. Lineage (NCBI taxonomy): Bacteria > Pseudomonadati > Pseudomonadota > Gammaproteobacteria > Lysobacterales > Rhodanobacteraceae > Dyella > Dyella humi. The sequence goes on along the minus strand of NZ_JADIKI010000023.1, from coordinate 1,780,424 downwards.
TAGAAACGGCGCAGATGGCGGTGCAGGCGTCGCTTACCGGCCATCTGGTGCTTTCCACGTTGCACACCAACGATGCGCCGAGCGCCGTGACGCGCCTGCTCGATCTGGGCGTGCCGCATTATCTGATCCAATCCACGCTGACCGGCGTGGTAGCGCAACGACTAGTGCGCACGCTGTGCCCGCATTGCAAACTCGAAACGCAGCAGGATCCGCACGAATGGACGGTGCTCACGCACGGCTGGTCGATTCCGGTGCCCGAACAGGTGTTCAAGCCGGTGGGTTGTCTGGAGTGCCGTCACACTGGCTTCCTGGGCCGCACCGGCATTTATGAAATGATGCCGCTCACTCCGCGCCTGCGTGGCATGATCGGGGCGCAGCTAGATCTGATCCATTTCAGTCGGGCAGCGTTGGTTGAAGGCATGCGCCCGTTGCGTATTTCCGCATCGGATCAGGTCGCGCGCGGACTGACCACTGTGCAAGAAGTACTGACCGTGCTGCCGCCGGTCGAGCATGTTGAAGATTCTCCATCCTGAAGCTTTCGATCGACTTCTTTCCTAGCATGAAGCCCATTCTGATCATTCGCACCGGCCAGGCCCCCGACAACATCCGGGCGCGTCATGGCGACTTTCCGCATTGGTTTCGCCTGAGCGCGCAGCTCGCGCCGCAGCGGGTACGGGTGGTCAATGTGGCAGCGGGCGAAGACTTGCCATCACCGCAAGAAGTGTCCGGCGCATTGATCACCGGCTCCGCAGCGATGGTGACGGATCGCGCGCCATGGAGTGAGCGCACGGCAGGCTGGATCCGCAACGCGATGGACGCCGATCTGCCCCTGCTGGGCGTCTGCTACGGCCATCAGCTGATGGCGCATGCCTTGGGTGGACGCGTCGACTATCTCGCCGGAGGAAGAGAGATTGGTACGGTGCCGATCGAATTGCTGCCGGGTGCGGAACAGGATGCGATGACTGCGTTTCTGCCCTCGCAATTTCGCGCACACACCACACACGAACAGAGCGTGGTGGACATTCCGAAGGATGCGAAGGTGTTGGCGCGTTCTGCACGCGATCCGCACCATCTGATCCGCTATGGCCGCCATGCGATCAGCGTGCAGTTCCATCCCGAATTCAATGCCGACGTGATGCGCGCCTATATCCGGCGCAAACATCATGATATGCGGCGAGAGGGCTTCGATCCCCATCACACCTATCGGCAGGTGGCAGCCACGCCGTTGGCGAGGCGACTGCTGAAGATGTTCTCGCGGCATCACGGACTCAGTCGCGCATCACGCTAGCGATTTCGTGGCGGCATCGGGAAAGGCGTGACCTTCTGGCCGTCCGCCGCGTCGCGGATCGCCAGCGTGCCTTTGCGATCCACTTCCTCGATACGTATCACCGCCTGCATCGGCAGATGCAGCACGCGGGTATCTTTGAATTCCTCGCGCAGGCGTTCCTCAGTCGGATCCACGACCAGCCCTTCGCCTGCCGGTTCAAACACCAGGTCGCCGATTTCGGTGAAACCCCACAGGTTGCTCGAGGCAACGTGCCGGGCGTACAACTCGTAGCACTTGCCCAAGTGCAGGAAGGTGACTTTGTAAAGTTTCTGATTGCGCATATTGCAATTCTACCGGCGCATGCGGCGCATGATCGCATTGCGTGACAACAGCGCGAACAGCACGCCGAACAAAAAGCCTGCCACGTGCGTCCACCAGGCGTAACCGCCATAACTCGGGCCACCCGCATAGCTGAAAAGCAGCTGCAACAGCGCCCAGATGCCAATCAACAGAAACGCCGGCACACGGACGAATTCCAGATAGAAACCCAATGGCAGCACCAATCCCAAACGCGCCCTCGGGAACAACGACACGTACGCCCCCAGCACAGCCGACACCGCACCGCTGCAACCGATAATCGGCCTGACCTCTCCCGCTAAAGAAATGGCCCCGGCGAAATTGGCAACCACACCACCCAGCAGAAACAGTATCAGGAAGCGAATCGAACCCAGAGTGCGTTCGGCCGGCACGCCGAAGATCATCAAGAACAGCAGATTGCTGAGCAAATGCAGCCAGGCGACATGGATGAATAGTGCGGTTATTAGTCGAAGGAGTGCCGGATCGCGCAATTGCTGCAAGATCGGTTGATGCGTGTCGAACACGTTGGCTGGAACCGTTCCCCATTCCAGCAGAAAGGTCACGCGCCGCGGCGGTGACATCAAAGCCAACGCCATGAAAGTCACCACGCAGATGCAGATCAGCAGCGTTGCTGCCCAATGCAGGCGCGGTTGGCGTCGGGTTTCGACATTCACAAACACGGTGTTCTCCTCGACGAGCGTACCGGTCGAGCTATCCGGGAGTACATCTTAGGCGATAACCGTGTACTGCTTACCGAAAATACTCCAGCGGATCGACTATCTGCAGCACGAGCACAGCTGGTTCATTCTGCTCGCGTTATGCAACGGAGTTCGCACTGGCCATACAGAGCGACGGCTGGATGCTCAACACCGAGAACTAGCACGATGACCATCTGCAGCACGCCTACGTCGGCGTTTGATCCACCAAGCGGGCACCGAAGCCCGTGATCGATGCGCCGCATGCTGCCATCGCTGTAAAGCAAAACGCCTTCCCGATCTCGGGAAGGCGTTTTAAGGATAAAGCCCCTGGCGGTGACCTACTCTTGCATGGGCAATGCCACACTACCATCGGCGCAGCTGCGTTTCACTTCCGAGTTCGGGATGGGATCGGGTGGGGCCACAGCGCTATAGCCGCCAGGGAAGGGGTGGGAGCAGCGCTTTTTAGCGCCGGCTCCGCAACTTTGAAGAGTCCGACCATAGATAGCCGGTTTTTAACTCTTCTCGTGAGACGGATCTCACGTGAGATAAAGGGTAAACGAGTGACAAGCGTCTGGTGAATTGAGATGTTCGTTGGTCATAACCACGAAGCGTCTTGGGGTTATATGGTCAAGCCGCACGGCGCATTAGTACGCGTTAGCTCAATGCATTGCTGCACTTCCACATCGCGCCTATCAACCACCTAGTCTTGATGGTGCCTTAAGGAGACTCGAAGTCTCGGGAGATCTCATCTTGGGGCGTGCTTCCCGCTTAGATGCTTTCAGCGGTTATCACTTCCGTTCGTAGCTACCGGGCAATGCCATGGGCATGACAACCCGAACACCAGCGGAACGTCCACTCCGGTCCTCTCGTACTAGGAGCAGCCCCCCTCAAATCTCCAACGCCCACGACAGATAGGGACCGAACTGTCTCACGACGTTCTGAACCCAGCTCGCGTACCACTTTAAATGGCGAACAGCCATACCCTTGGGACCGGCTACAGCCCCAGGATGTGATGAGCCGACATCGAGGTGCCAAACACCGCCGTCGATATGAACTCTTGGGCGGTATCAGCCTGTTATCCCCGGAGTACCTTTTATCCGTTGAGCGATGGCCCTTCCATACAGAACCACCGGATCACTAAGACCTACTTTCGTACCTGCTTGATCCGTCGATCTTGCAGTCAAGCACGCTTATGCCTTTGCACACAGTGCGCGATGTCCGACCGCGCTGAGCGTACCTTCGTGCTCCTCCGTTACGCTTTGGGAGGAGACCGCCCCAGTCAAACTACCCACCATACACGGTCCCCGATCCGGATTACGGACCTAGGTTAGAACGTCAAGCACTTCAGGGTGGTATTTCAAGGTTGGCTCCACCGAAACTAGCGTCTCGGTTTCATAGCCTCCCACCTATCCTACACAGAAGAACTCAACGTTCAGTGTAAAGCTATAGTAAAGGTTCACGGGGTCTTTCCGTCTTGCCGCGGGAACGCTGCATCTTCACAGCGATTTCAATTTCACTGAGTCTCGGGTGGAGACAGCGCCGCTGTCGTTACGCCATTCGTGCAGGTCGGAACTTACCCGACAAGGAATTTCGCTACCTTAGGACCGTTATAGTTACGGCCGCCGTTTACTGGGGCTTCGATCAAGAGCTTCGCCTTGCGGCTGACCCCATCAATTAACCTTCCAGCACCGGGCAGGCGTCACACCCTATACGTCCACTTTCGTGTTTGCAGAGTGCTGTGTTTTTGATAAACAGTCGCAGCGGCCAGGTTACTGCGACCCGCTAGTGCTCAGTCACGCATGTGACCACACCGGCGGGCGCACCTTCTCCCGAAGTTACGGTGCCATTTTGCCTAGTTCCTTCACCCGAGTTCTCTCAAGCGCCTTGGGATTCTCACCCTGCCTACCAGTGTCGGTTTACGGTACGGTTTGCTGTAGCTGAAGCTTAGTGGCTTTTCCTGGAAGCGTGGTCTCAGTCACTTCGCCCTAAGGGCTCGTCTCGGTGCTCGGCGTATGTGATCCCGGATTTGCCTAAGATCACCGCCTACCGCCTTTCCCCCGGACAACCAACGCCGGGTAGACCTAACCTTCTCCGTCCCCACATCGCACTACAGTCAAGTGCTGGAATATTAACCAGCTTCCCATCGACTACGCATTTCTGCCTCGCCTTAGGGGCCGACTCACCCTGCGCCGATGAACGTTGCGCGAGGAAACCTTGGGCTTTCGGCGTGCGGGCTTTTCACCCGCATTATCGTTACTCATGTCAGCATTCGCACTTCCGATACCTCCAGCAAGCTTCTCAACTCACCTTCACAGGCTTACGGAACGCTCCTCTACCGCGCACACAAAGTGTGCACCCCGAGCTTCGGTGTATCGCTTAGCCCCGTTAAATCTTCCGCGCAGACCGACTCGACCAGTGAGCTATTACGCTTTCTTTAAAGGGTGGCTGCTTCTAAGCCAACCTCCTGGCTGTCTATGCCTTTCCACATCGTTTTCCACTTAGCGATAACTTGGGGACCTTAGCTGCGGGTCTGGGTTGTTTCCCTTTTCACGACGGACGTTAGCACCCGCCGTGTGTCTCCCGTACATTCTGTCCTGGTATTCGGAGTTTGCCATGGTTTACTAAGTCGCAATGACCCGCTAGCCATAACAGTGCTCTACCCCCAGGAAGATTCATACGAGGCGCTACCTAAATAGCTTTCGAGGAGAACCAGCTATCTCCGAGTTTGTTTAGCCTTTCACTCCTATCCACAGCTCATCCCCATCTATTGCAACAGATGTGGGTTCGGTCCTCCAGTGCGTGTTACCGCACCTTCAACCTGGCCATGGATAGATCACTCGGTTTCGGGTCTACTGCCAGAGACTATGCGCCCTATTCAGACTCGGTTTCCCTTCGCCTCCCCTATACGGTTAAGCTTGCCACTGACAGTAAGTCGCTGACCCATTATACAAAAGGTACGCAGTCACCCTTGCGGGCTTCCACTGCTTGTACGTATACGGTTTCAGGGTCTATTTCACTCCCCTCTCCGGGGTTCTTTTCGCCTTTCCCTCACGGTACTTGTTCGCTATCGGTCAGTCAGGAGTATTTAGCCTTGGAGGATGGTCCCCCCATGTTCAGACAAGGTTTCTCGTGCCTCGCCTTACTCAATTTCACACAATGTGCGTTTTCGCCTACGGGGCTATCACCCGCTATGGCCGGCCTTTCCAAACCGTTCGACTAACACATACTGTGCTTTTGGGCTGCTCCCCGTTCGCTCGTCGCTACTCAGGGAATCTCGGTTGATTTCTTTTCCTCCGGGTACTTAGATATTTCAGTTCCCCGGGTTCGCTTCGCTCAGCTATGTATTCACTGAGCGATACTCCTTACGGAGTGGGTTTCCCCATTCGGACATTGCCGGATCAAAGCTTGTTGCCAGCTCCCCGACACTTTTCGCAGGCTGCCACGTCCTTCATCGCCTCTGACTGCCAAGGCATCCACCGTATACGCTTGGTCGCTTGACCATATAACCCCAAATCGCCTCGCGGCCATTCGTTGTCATATACCCAAACAACGCATTCGTCGTTTGCCTCAACGACACATCTCGGTTTGGTTCAAACCAAGACGCTTGTCACTCGTTTACGTTTTCAAAGAACACGACGCTGGCCTCAACGCCAGTTCGCTTCAAAATCTTTTGTATGCGCTACACATCCGCTTACCGTTAAAACTGGTGGAGCCAGTCGGGATCGAACCGACGACCCCCTGCTTGCAAAGCAGGTGCTCTCCCAGCTGAGCTATGGCCCCGTAAGTCCGGGTCGGCATCCCAAATAATGGTGGGTCTAGGTGGACTCGAACCACCGGCCTCACCCTTATCAGGGGTGCGCTCTAACCACCTGAGCTACAGACCCATAAAGCTTCAGGCCCCGCTCCTTGCGGAGCAGGCCTCTCACGCCGTCGGCGTGCGGATGTGCAGGTGTCTTGTGTGGACGTCTTGCGGCAGCGGTGCTGTCGCTCTCGAAAGGAGGTGATCCAGCCGCACCTTCCGATACGGCTACCTTGTTACGACTTCACCCCAGTCATGAACCACTCCGTGGTCGTCGCCCTCCTTGCGGTTAGGCTAACGGCTTCTGGAGCAACTCACTCCCATGGTGTGACGGGCGGTGTGTACAAGGCCCGGGAACGTATTCACCGCGACATAGCTGATTCGCGATTACTAGCGATTCCGACTTCACGAAGTCGAGTTGCAGACTTCGATCCGGACTGGGATCGGCTTTCTGGGATTGGCTCCACCTCGCGGTCTCGCAACCCTCTGTACCGACCATTGTAGTACGTGTGTAGCCCTGGCCGTAAGGGCCATGATGACTTGACGTCATCCCCACCTTCCTCCGGTTTGTCACCGGCAGTCTCCTTAGAGTTCCCACCTTTACGTGCTGGCAACTAAGGACAAGGGTTGCGCTCGTTGCGGGACTTAACCCAACATCTCACGACACGAGCTGACGACAGCCATGCAGCACCTGTGTTCGCATTCCCGAAGGCACTTCCGCATCTCTGCAGAATTTGCGACATGTCAAGGCCAGGTAAGGTTCTTCGCGTTGCATCGAATTAAACCACATACTCCACCGCTTGTGCGGGCCCCCGTCAATTCCTTTGAGTTTCAGTCTTGCGACCGTACTCCCCAGGCGGCGAACTTAACGCGTTAGCTTCGACACTGATCTCCGAGTTGAGACCAACATCCAGTTCGCATCGTTTAGGGCGTGGACTACCAGGGTATCTAATCCTGTTTGCTCCCCACGCTTTCGTGCCTCAGCGTCAGTGTTGTCCCAGATGGCCGCCTTCGCCACTGATGTTCCTCCCGATCTCTACGCATTTCACCGCTACACCGGGAATTCCACCATCCTCTGACACACTCTAGCTTCCCAGTATCCACTGCCATTCCCAGGTTGAGCCCGGGGATTTCACAGCAGACTTAAGAAACCGCCTACGCACGCTTTACGCCCAGTAATTCCGATTAACGCTTGCACCCTTCGTATTACCGCGGCTGCTGGCACGAAGTTAGCCGGTGCTTATTCCTCAGGTACCGTCAGCCCCACCGGGTATTAGCCGGTAGTATTTCGCTCCTGATAAAAGTGCTTTACAACCCGAAGGCCTTCTTCACACACGCGGCATTGCTGGATCAGGCTTGCGCCCATTGTCCAATATTCCCCACTGCTGCCTCCCGTAGGAGTCTGGGCCGTGTCTCAGTCCCAGTGTGGCTGATCATCCTCTCAGACCAGCTATCGATCGTCGCCTTGGTGAGCCATTACCTCACCAACTAGCTAATCGAACATCGGTCCATCCAACCGCGCGAGGTCCGAAGATCCCCCGCTTTCTCCCGTAGGACGTATGCGGTATTAGCGTAAGTTTCCCTACGTTATCCCCCACGTCTGGGCAGGTCCCGATGTATTCCTCACCCGTCCGCCACTCGCCACCCATGGTATTGCTACCACTGTGCTGCCGTTCGACTTGCATGTGTTAGGCATGCCGCCAGCGTTCAATCTGAGCCAGGATCAAACTCTTCACTTAAGTTTTCGATCATCCGAAGACGATCTATCTTTCCGAAGCGTTTACCCTAACCTTAAAACGTCAAGCTTTTGAATTGACTCTTTGGTTAGACGCTTGCAATACATGGACAGTCATCCATCTACCGCAAGGCGCCCACACAAGTCACCTGCGCATACTGTCAAAGATCAATCACTTGCAACCGACTCTTGTCGATCGCCCCAAGACCTTTCGTCCCGGGTGAGCCGCCCATTCTACATCCCTTCACGCTTCCGTCAACACCTTTAGCGACTGCATTTTTGCTTGGGGAGTTGCCGTGCGCGAAGGGTGCAACGGCGGGGTGGCGAATATTAGGGAGCGCCTACCGATCTGGCAAGCGATTTCTGCAAATTTTTTTCTTGCGAGCAACGCAACGCCTGTTCGCGTTGCTCGCATGCGCATGCTCACTCAAGCTTGAGTGAGCAAGACGCGCGCGAAGTTGCGCTTGCCGACTTGCAGTACGGCCTCAAAGCCGGGCGCAAACACGCGCTGAGCATCCTCGACGACTTCCGCATCAATGCGCACGGCACGTTCCTTGAGCTTGCGATTCGCTTCGGAATTGCTGGAGGTCAGACCAGCCGCGGTGAGCAGCGCCGGCAAGCGCAAGCCTTCGGCGGGCACGGTGATTTCAGTGAGCGGCAACAAGCTGGTATCGCCCTCGCCGCGCACCACCGCATGCCAGCCGGCAATCGCCTGCTCGGCCGCTTCGACATTGTGGAAGCGCACAGCCAGTTCGCGCGCGAGGCGCAGCTTGGCATCGCGCGGATTGAGCTCCCCACTCGCCACCTCGCGCCTCATCTGCGCCAGCTTATCCAGCGACACGTCGAAGCTCAGCAGCTCGAACCAGCGCCACATCAGCTCGTCGCCGATCTTCAAAGTCTTGGCGACGATGTCGATGGCCGGCTCATTGATGCCGATGTAGTTGCCCAGCGACTTGGACATCTTGTTGACGCCATCCAGGCCCTCGAGCAGCGGCATGGTGAGCACGATCTGCGGCGGCTGGCCGTGATGTTCCTGCAGCGCGCGTCCCATCAACAGGTTGAACTTCTGGTCGGTGCCCCCGAGCTCCACGTCGCACTTCAGCGCCACCGAGTCGTAGCCCTGCACTAGCGGATAGAGGAATTCGTGGATCGCGATCGGCTGCTGCGCGGCATAGCGCTTGGCGAAATCGTCGCGCTCAAGCATGCGGGCAACCGTATGCTGCGCGGAGAGCTTGATCATATCGGCCGCCGTCATCTGGCCGAACCATTCGGAATTGAAGCGCAGCTCGGTCTTATCGCGGTCCAACACCTTATAGACCTGCTCGGCATAGGTCTCGGCGTTCGCCAGCACGTCTTCGCGACTGAGCGGTTTGCGCGTGATGTTCTTGCCCGTGGGATCGCCAATCATCCCAGTGAAATCGCCGATCAGGAAGATCACCGTGTGCCCAAGGTCCTGGAACTGCCGCATCTTATTGAGCAGCACGGTGTGGCCCAGATGCAGATCCGGCGCGGTCGGATCGAAGCCGGCCTTGATACGCAGCGGCCGCCCGAGCTTGAGGCGGCCGGCCAGCTCCTCCTGCTTGATGATCTCGTCGGCGCCGCGCGCAATGGTGGCCAGCGCCTGCTCAAGCTCGTTCATGTCGTCCTCGTCGGTGTAGTTGTCTAGGCAGCCAAAAAGGTGATGGCCGCCGTCAATAGCGTTAATTGTGCGTTAACCGGAAATCTCGCGCAAACCCTTGATGCAAAAGGCATTGACGACCTTTGCACAAGCTCGTTATGGTACGCGTCGATTGATACTTTGTAACCGCAGGGGGTGCGGTGGTGAAGATGCATAAGAAGAATAAGGTTAATTGGTGATGGCACAGAGCAAGCAAGACCCGCGCATCGCGCGCAAGCTGGCCATCCGCCGCAAGGCCCAACGCCGACACTCTCACTTCTATCAACGCTGCGCCCATTGGTCGTTCAATCGCCAGACGGGTGGCGATCAGCCGCCTATCCATTGGCACCGCGAACGCTGGATGCTCGCCGCAACAGCGCTGTTGATCACGGTGCTTTCCGGCTTTCTGATTCCTGCGTGGGCCACAGCGATGAAGCCCGTCGCTACGCAGCCGGTGGAACACACGCTGCTGCCGCTCGCCTTGCCGAAGGTCGAAGCCCCCTCGCTCAAGTCACCGGCGATGGAAGATTGGCGCGTCTTGCAAGTGCGCTCCGGACAAACGCTTGCAGACATTTTCCAGAGCCAGGGACTGAGCCTTTCCGATCTTCAACGCGTGGTCGATAACGCCGGTGACGCGAAGACGGCGCTTCATAACATCCGTCCGGGCCAGGAATTCGATTTCCTGATCGGTCGTCACGGCAACCTCGAAGGCATTCGTTTCGACAAGGATGAATCCACCCGCGCCATCATCCGCCTCGACGGCGCCACGCCCAGCATGAACACCGTCGCGCGCACGGTGGAAACGCGCGAGCAGATCGCCCACGGCGTGATCGACGATTCGCTGTTCGCCGCCGCCAACAAGGCGGGCTTGAGCAACGCGATGGTGATCAAGCTCGCTGATCTCTTCAAATACGACATCGACTTCGTGCAAGACCTGCGCGTGGGCGACAGCTTCACCGTGGTCTACGACACCGTGTATCGCGATGGTGGTTACTTGCGCGAAGGCGACATCGTCGCGGCCGAATTCGTCAACCAGGGACAGCGCTACACCGCGTACCGCTTCAAGCGCGCCGATGGCAGCATTGGTTGGTTCAGCGAAGATGGCCGGCCGCTGCAAAAATCCTTCCTGCGCATCCCCGTGGACTTCACACGTATTTCCTCGACCTTCAGCGCCGCGCGCATGCATCCAATCCTGGGCCTGATGCGCGCGCACAAAGGCGTGGACTACGCCGCGCCTACCGGCACGCCGATCCATGCCGCCGGCGATGGCGTGATCAAGTTTCGCGGCTGGATGAACGGCTACGGCAATTTCGTGATCATCCAGCACAACAGCCAGATCAGCACGGCTTACGGCCATATGTCGCGCTTCGCCACCGAGCGCGTGGGCCAGCATGTGCGTCAGGGCGATGTGATCGGCTACGTCGGCATGACGGGCCTGGCAACCGGCCCGCATCTGCACTACGAATTCCGCGTCGACGGGGTGCAGCGCAATCCGCAGACGGTCACCCTGCCCAAGCCCGAGCCGTTGCCGGGACCGCAAATGGCGCAGTTCAAGAGCATCGTGGTGAAGCCGCAACTGGCGCGCCTGACGGAAATCGACAACAACTACAAGCTCGCGCGCGCCCAATCCACCCCGCGCAGCGATGACTGAGCCCGTGGATGACGGCACTGAGCTCTACATCGGGCTGATCTCTGGCACCAGCGCGGATGGCATCGACGCCGCGCTGGTGCGTTTCGAACAAAACCAACCCCAGCTGGTGCATGCCCTAGCGCATCCCTGGCCGGAGGCGCTACGCACACAGATCCTGCGTGTGGCGCAGGACGAAACCACGCTGGATCTCGATGCGTTCGGACGTTTGGACGTCGCGGTGGGCCGTACGTTTGCCGACGCCGTCGAAGCATTGCTTGCACAAAGCGGCACGCCCGCAGCATCCGTGCGCGCGGTGGGATCGCATGGACAGACCATCCGGCATCGCCCCAGCGGCGAGCATCCCTTCACGTTGCAGATCGGCAACGCAGCCGTGATTGCCGAACGCTGTGGCATCGACACCGTTGCAGATTTCCGCAGCGCGGATGTCGCGGCCGGCGGCCAGGGTGCGCCGCTGCTGCCCGCTGTCCACGCGATGCTGCTCAGCACACTCGGTCGCACACGTGTGGTGCTCAATCTTGGCGGCATCGCCAACATTACCGTGCTTGCCGCGGACGGCCGCGTGTTCGGCTTCGACACGGGGCCAGCGAACGGCTTGATGGATGCGTGGTGCCTACGTCATCGCAGCGAGGCATTCGACCGAGGCGGCGCATTTGCCGCCAGTGGACACTCAGACGAAACGCTGCTTGCGCAGTTGCTGCGCGATTCCTACTTCGCCATGCCGCCACCCAAAAGCACCGGACGCGAGCACTTCCATCTCGCCTGGCTGGATGCGCAATTGCACTCGCTATCGATCTCGCCAGCTGACGTGCAGGCCACCTTGCTCGAACTCACCGCGCATAGCATCGCCATGGCGATCGAGACGCACGCCAAAGATGCCGCCGATGTACTGCTGTGCGGCGGCGGCGTGCATAACCCGGTGTTGGTCCAACGCCTGCAAAAACTGCTGAAGCCGCGCGAACTGGCCAGCACGGCGGTCTACGGTGTCGATCCGGATTATCTGGAAGCCACTGCTTTCGCATGGCTGGCGCGGCAGCGGTTGCTTGGATTGCCGGGCAACCTTCCGGCCGTTACCGGTGCGAAAGGGTTTCGCGTGCTGGGTGCAGTGTATCCGGCGCCCCGCGCGACGCGCTGATCATTCCAGCAATTCGCTCACCTGAGGACTCGGCGCAAGTTGTTCCGGGCACGCCATGGCGAGCGCCTGCACCGCCTCCTGGAACGCTGCGCGCTCGCGTGCGTCCCAATGTCCACCGAAGGAAATGTCGGACGACTCAAGCATGGTCTCGGCGAGCAACCCGTTTCCCGACACACCCAAACCCTGCCGCAACGCCTGCAGCACAACATCGTTGATCGACCACTGGCGCGCTTTCGCCAGCAGCTTGATGCGCTCTGCCATCAATCGATCGATGTGACGAATCATTAAATCCGGCATGGGACGGTTGCTCCGGTACCACACAGCCCTGTATACCGATCCTCGCCAACTGCATCGTTGCCTGCAATCGCCATCGCGGCGATCCGTGGATCAGTTCGCAGTCGAGGTGTGAGCGCTTTCAGCTCCCGCTTATCCAGAGGGTGCCGCAACCGGATCGAAACGCCGCCAAAGACAGGCGAACAGCAGCATCGCCGGCAGCACCGAAAACACGGTAATCACGAAGTAGCCGCCGTAACCCAGTACCGCCACAATGCCGCCGGCGAAAAAGCCGAGTACTTTGCCAGGCAGATTTACCAGTGAACTCAACAGCGCATATTGCGTGGCCGTGTGCTGGCGATTCACTAGTAGGGAAAGAAATGCGACGGTCGGCGGACCGAGCATGCCTTCGAAAAAATTCTGTCCGGAGATGGCCAAGGTCAGCATGGTCAGATGGCCTTGGTGTGCGATCAGCAACAGGTAAAGCAAGTTGCTGATCGCACCCAGCACGATGCAGGCGCCAAGGGATCGCCACGCACCCCAGCGCGCTACCGCTGCACCGCCGGCGAAAGCGCCGAAAATACCAATCCAGATACCGTAGATCTTGGTGACGGCACCGATCTCGGTCTTGGAGAAACCCATGTCGCGGTAGAACGGCCCCATCACGCCGCCGATGATCGCCTGCTCCGGAATCTTGAACAGCAGGATGAACAGCAAGGTCAGCAGCGCGAGAGCCCAGCCGTAGCGACGGAAGAAATCGGCGAACGGATCGATCACGCCTTCGCGCATCGCCTCCCGCCATGACGCGGGTAACAGGCGACGCACGTCCGGTTCGCGCATCTTCAGCGTGGTGATCACCGGTAAGACCATCGCTACAGCCATCAGCACATAGATCTGCGCCCAACGAATGTGATCGGCCAGGATCAGCGCCAGCGCGCCGGAAACGAGCAGACCGAGCCGATAACCTAGCGAATATGTCGCCACCAAGGCACCTTGTGCCGACGGCGGCGCGATCTCGATGCGATACGCGTCGACAGCAATATCTTGCGTGGCGCCCATGAAGGCGACGAACAGCGTGGCTGCAACGAACAGCGGCAGCTGATGCGGCGTCAGCACCGCCATCGTGACCAGCCCGACGATCACCCCAAGCTGAGCGAGCAGCAACCATCCACGGCGCTGCCCCAGCCGCGTGAACAATGGGAGCCGCCAATGATCCAGCAATGGCGCCCATACGAACTTGAACGCGTAAGTCATGCCGGCGCTGGCGATCATCGTGATGTCTTTCAGCACGATGCCGTTTTCCTTCAGCCAGAACGACAGCGTGTAGGACACCAGCAGAAACGGCAGGCCGGAGGAAAAGCCCAGCAGGCACATCGTCCACGCGGCCGGTTGCGAAAACGCCTGCCAGATGGAGGGTTTGCGCGCGGCCGAAGCGCCGGCCTCAGTCGGCATAGTCAACCGTGTAGGGCGCGTGGTCCGAGAAACGTTCGTCGCGATAGACCGAGCAGTGCTTGAGCCGCTTGTGCAGCGAGGGCGTCACGATCTGATAGTCGATGCGCCACCCCACATTGTTCTCGCGCGCGCGGCCGCGGTTGGACCACCAGGTGTATTCCACCGCTTCCGGCTTGATCGCGCGGAAGCTGTCTACCCAGCCCCGCTTGTCGACCAGGTCGTTGAGCCATGCACGCTCCTCCGGCAGGCAACCGGAGTTTTTCTGATTCGAACGCCAATTCTTGATGTCGAGTTCCGTGCGCACGATGTTCCAATCACCGCAGAGCACGTAATCGCGACCGCTCTTCAGCCACTTGTCGAAGATCGGTGTGAGCCGATCCATCGCCTTGAACTTGAACTGCTGGCGTTCCTCGCCGGACGAGCCGGAAGGCACGTAGAGCGACACCACGCTGAGATTGCCGAAGCGCGCCTCGATGTAGCGCCCTTCGTTGTCGAACTCATCCCAGCCCAGTTGCGTGAGCACTTTGTCCGGCTCGCGCTTGGCGTAGATCGCCACGCCGCTATAGCCCTTCTTGCTGCTGGCGTCGCGATAGAAACAATGATGCCCGTCGGGGCGGAACATCGGATCGGTAAGCTGATCCTCCTGCGCCTTGGTTTCCTGCAGACAGACCACGTCGGCGCGCTGCTTGCGCAGCCAATCGAAGACACCTTTGGTTGCGGCGGAACGGATGCCGTTGGCGTTCAGGCTGATGATGCGCATGGGTGTTCCTCGTGGGGACGGGCCATGATAGCAATCGAGCAAGAAGCGAGGGACGCGGTACCATGGCACACCTTGTCCTCCCGCCCTTACTGCCATGCACGATTACCAGCGCGATTTCATCGAACTCACCCTGCAACGCGACGTACTGCGCTTCGGCGAATTCACGCTCAAATCCGGTCGCGTCAGTCCGTATTTCTTCAACATGGGACGCATCGACTCCGGCTCGGCGCTAGCGCGTCTCGGCCGTGCTTATGCGGCAGCCGTCGCGAATTCGGGCCTGGAAGTGGACATGCTGTTCGGCCCGGCCTACAAGGGCATTCCGCTCGCCGCCGCCACCGCCATCGCGCTGGCCGACCAGCATGGCCGCGACCTGCCCTGGGCCTACAACCGCAAAGAGGCCAAGGATCACGGCGAAGGCGGCATGCTGGTGGGCGCGCCACTCTCCGGTCGCGTGCTGATCGTGGACGATGTGATGACCGCTGGCACAGCCGTGCGTGAATCGCTTGCCCTGATCCACGCGCAAGGTGCCACACCGGCCGGCGTGCTGATCGCACTGGACCGGCAGGAACGCGGCCAGGGCGAGCTTTCCGCCGCACAGGAAGTGCAGCGCGACTACGGCATCCCAGTAGTCGCCATCACCAGCTTCGGCGACGTGCTGGCCTATGCCGGCGAGCGACCCGACCTCGCAGCGGAACACCAACGCATGCTCGCCTACCGCGAACACTACGGCGTAAGCAGCTAAGTTGTCCCGGACTGCTAGTGAACCCAGTCACGTTGGCGCACTTTTGACATCCTTGCTGTCAAAAGCGATGGCTATACTGGGCTGAGGAGGGGGAAACATGCATCGACTCGCGCTTAGCGCATCCATCATCTTGTTGCTTAGCCTGGCCGGGCTCGCCGTCGCTCAAAGCACTTCGGGCGGCTTCCGCTATCGCTGGGTGGATGCTCACGGCCTGCCGCATTACAGCGACAGCCTGACTGAGGACGCACTGAAGTACGGCTACGACGTCATCAACAGCAATGGCATGGTGATGACGCACGTACAGAAGCAGCTTTCGCCCGCCGAGCGCGCCGCCGCGCAACAACAGGCAGCCGAGGCTGCCGCCAAGCAACGCGCCATCGAGGAGCAGAAGAGCAAGGACATCACACTGCTCAACACCTACCCCGACGAAGCCGCGCTCAAAGTCGAACAGCAGCAGGTGCTGGACAACCTCGACGAGCAGATGAGCACCACGCGCGTAAACCTGCACAGCCAGGACGGCGCGCTCACTGATCTGCTCAATCGCGCCGCCGACGAAGAGCGCGCGAAAAAGCCCGTGCCAAAGTTCCTCACCGATCAGATCGCCACGCAGCGCAACGTGGTGGCCAATGAGCGCGCCCTGCTCGAACGCCAGAAAGTGAACCGTGAAGCGGTGGCGGAGCAGCAAGCTCAAGAGCTGCAGCACTTCCGTGATTTGAAGGCGGCAGAGAAGAACGATCGCGGGTATTGATTGCAGCCGCTTAAGTAAGCGGCCAATCTCACGTCAAAACACCATTTGTTGCGACGTAGGCTGGGTGCAAACCGCAGCCTACGCAGCCGAAAGAACTATCAGAACGGCAACTTCAGCGACGAATCCACCGCCAGCAACTGCACACGGAACACATCCTGGATGCGCTTGAGCGCCTCCTCGTTGTCCGCATCGAAACGCAGCACCAGTATCGGCGTGGTGTTGGAAGGCCGCACTAGGCCCCAGCCATCCGGCCAGTCGGCGCGCACGCCATCGATGGTCACCAGCGTGGCATCGCCGAAATTCGCCTGCTCGCGGAATTTCTCGATGAAACGGTAATGTTCGCCCTCGGTCATTTCCACTTTCAGCTCCGGCGTGGAAACGCCTTTCGGGCACGTGGCGAAGATGTCTTCCGGCGTGCGCCCTTCGATATCGCCGGCAAGGATTTCCAGCAGGCGCGCCCCGGCGTAAATACCGTCGTCGAAGCCGTACCAGCGTTCCTTGAAGAAGAAATGCCCGCTCATCTCGCCGGCCAGTTCCGCGCCGGTTTCACGCATCTTCGCCTTGATCAGCGAATGGCCGGTACGCCACATCAGCGGGCTGCCGCCAGCGTCGAGGATCTGGCCCTTGAGATGGCCGGTGCATTTGACGTCGTAGATGATCGTCGTGCCCGGCTGGCGGGATAGCACGTCGCGTGCGAACAGCATCAACGTGCGGTCGGGGAAGATGATTTCGCCGCTGCGCGTAACTACGCCCAGGCGATCACCGTCACCATCGAAGGCCAAGCCAAGGTCAGCGCCGGTTTGCTTCACCGAGAGGATCAGATCCTCCAGGTTGTGCGGATCGGATGGATCGGGATGGTGATTGGGGAAGGTGCCATCGACGTCGCAATACAGCGGAATCACTTCGCAACCGATGCCTTCCAGCACCTGCGGCGCGACCGCACCCGGAATGCCGTTGCCGCAATCGACCACGATCTTCAGCGGACGCTCGGTTTGCACGTCCGAGGTGATGCGCTCGATGTAATCAGGTACCACATCGACCAGCCGCAGCATGCCGCCGCCATCGGATTCGAGCGCGCCGGTGGCAATGCGCTGGTAGAGATCCTGGATGGCGCCTTCGGACAGCGTTTCGCCGCCCACCACGATCTTGAAACCGTTGTAGTCCGGCGGATTGTGGCTGCCGGTGACCGCCACGCCGCAGCCTGTGTTGAAGCGATAGGCGGCGTAGTAGACCACCGGCGTCGGCACGGCGCCGATGTCGATCACGTCGACACCTGCCAAGCGCAGGCCATCGGCCAGTGCACCGGCCAGTTCAGGGCCGGAAAGGCGTCCATCGCGGCCCACCACGATTTCGCGCAGACCTTTCTCCCGCATCACGGTGCCGATCGACTGGCCGAGCAGCTTGGCAACCTCGGGTGTGAGGCTCTTGCCGACCACGCCGCGCACGTCGTACGCGCGGAAGATCGTCGGATCAACGCTGGCGGGCGTCGTAGTCGCAGTTGGGGCCGGCGCCGGCTTGGCGACAGGCGATGCAGCGGGTTTGGCGGGTTCCGGTTTCGATTGGGGCTCCACGATGTCCGACAAGGTCTGTTCCTCTAGCGTAGGTGCACGACGGGGTGTGCCCGCGTGCGCAAACAACCAGAATAACCCGATACCGCTAGCCAGGCCCACCAGTGTGAGAAACGCCGCAAACGGCCAGGACGGCGGCAGTACGATGTAGGCACCCGGCAGCACCGCCTCGACGTAGAAGTTGCTGCCCGCAACGGCCTTGCCGGTAGGCTCGACATCTACCGCGCCGGCATTGCCACGGGCCATCAGCTCCAGACTCCCACCGCGATCGGTATTCTGGGTGAGCTGCAACCGCCCGCTGTTTGTGGAAACCGCGTTGAAGCGATCGGCGACAGGTGCGAATGGCAATTCGATCCACGCCCACGCGGCCGGCTTTTGCGACGCCCCAATTGGCGCGACGACAGTAAGGCGTCGATCGCCCAGGCCCTTGAGCGCGGCCTGCATCGGCGGTGTGCCTTCGGCATCCGGCGCAGACATCAACTGCGCAGCTTTCGCGTAGCCGAATTCGCGGTAGTTGGCGTGTAGCACTTCATCCAGGCCGCCGCTGTACAACTCGATGTCCTGGGCTTGCGGCAAGCGCTGCTTCAACGTCGCGATCACTTGCGGCGCGCTGCCCGGCAGACCGCTGACGTCGACGCCGGCGACCGCCTGGTTCACTGCATCGCGCTGCTTGGCGATTTCCTCGCTGAGCGCTTGCACAGCCTGGTCCTGCGCCACGTGCACGCGCTCCACGGCGCTACCCTGATCGGCGATCAGCCACGTCTGCCAGCCGCCAAAGATGGCCAGCGCCAGCAGCAAGGTGCCGCCTGCCAGCATCAGCAATCGTCCCCACCGCACATCTGGCAACCGCGCTCGTGCGCCGTTCATCGCCATGCTTCCCCCGAACGCTCAATGTTTTCCGGTTGATCCGAATCCACCTTCGCCGCGCTCCGAAGGTACGAATTCCTCGACGATCTGCAGCCGTGCCAGCCCCACTGGCACCAGCAGCAATTGCGCGATGCGCTCGCCCACGGCAATGGTGTAAGGCTGCGTGCCGCGATTCCAGCAGGAGATCATCAGCGGCCCTTGGTAGTCCGCATCGATCACGCCGACCAAGTTGCCCATCACCAACCCGTGCTTATGGCCTAGGCCCGAGCGCGGCACGATCAACGCGCACCAACCCGGATCGCCGATGTGGATGGCCATGCCGCTGGGCACCAGTGCGCTTTCGCCCGGCTGCAGCATGAGCGGCTCCTGCACCGCGGCGCGCAAGTCCATACCCGCGCTGCCGGCGGTGGCCGCTTGCGGTAGCGGAATGCTGTCGCCCAGGCGCGGGTCGAGAATCTTCACCTCAATGTCGATCATCCCCGCACCGCCTTATAGCGGCTGGCGATGCATTCGATCAGCTGGCGCGCAAGCGCGGCCTTGTCGGCGCGCGGTAGTTCTTGCGAGCCATCGGCCCAGTAGAGCGTGATGGCGTTGTCGGCCGTTTCAAAACCGAGACCTTCGCCGACCTGGTTGGCGGCGATCATGTCCAGGCCCTTGCGTTGCAGTTTGTCGCGCGCATAGGTTTCCACGTTCTGCGTTTCGGCGGCGAAGCCCACTAGAAACGGATGCAGCTGCTTCGCCGAGAGACTGGCGAGAATGTCCGGGTTCTCCGCCAGTTGCAGCGTGAGATCGGCACCGTCATGTTTCTTGAGCTTGTGCGCGGCCACGGTATTGGGACGGTAATCGCCAACCGCTGCCGAGCCGATGTAGATGTCCGCGCCTTGCACGGCTTCGCTCACCGCGGCGTGCATCTGCGCGGCGCTGCGCACGTCCACTCGCTTGGCGATCCCCGCTGGCGTCGCCAAGCTCACCGGCCCTGCTACCAGCGTAACCTGCGCGCCGGCTTCAACCGCTGCTTCGGCCACTGCAAAACCCATGCGTCCCGAACTGCGATTACCGATGAAGCGCACCGGATCGATGTCTTCGTAAGTGGGCCCCGCACTCACCACAACTTTCTTGCCGCGCAACGCCTGCTCGCCGAACGAGGCAACCATGGCGGCACGCAGTTCGTGCGGCTCCAGCATGCGGCCGGAACCGACCTCACCACAGGCCTGATCGCCCGCGGCCGGCCCGAGGATATGCACGCCGCGCGTGCGCAGCGTGGCGACATTCGCCTGCACGGCCGCGTGCGCCCACATCTGCTGATTCATGGCCGGCGCCACGTACAGCGGTGCAGCCGTGGCGAGGCACAGCGTGGTCAGCAGATCGTCGGCATGGCCGTGCGCAAGGCGCGCGATGAGATCGGCGCTGGCCGGCGCGATCAGCACGCGCTCGGCCCAACGCGCCAGTTCGATATGACCCATCGCCGCTTCGGCGGACTCATCCCACAAACTCGTGCGCACCGGCTCACCGGACAGCGCCTGGAACGTGGTGGGCGTGACAAAGCGAGTGGCGTTCTCCGTCATCACCACGCGCACGTGTGCGCCGAGGTCGCGCAGGCGGCGAACCAGCTCGCAGGATTTGTAGGCGGCGATGCCGCCCGATACCCCCAGCACGATGCGGCGTTCAGCAAGACTCATCGGGATGCTCTGATCAATTTTTCGTAGGTGTCACCGGCTCTGTATGTTCGCAGGCCACAGGACCATCGGTGAAGGCAGACTGGCCGTCTGTCGAGACGATGGGCCGAAGGCCTGCGGACATACAGAGCCGACCCGAAGGGTGATGTCCGGAAGGCTCGCATGCTGCGCCGCGCGGCTTGGCAAGACAGCCAGTCTTCCCGGCGCCGCGCAACACACCCTGCGAGCCTTCTGGACATCATGCCACCCACGAAAAATTGACCAGAGCATCCCATGTAAGCAGCACCCGACGTACGAATAGACGGCTAGCTTACCGGATTCACCTGGGCCAACTGCTGTCCGGAAAGCGCCTCCAAACGGGATGCTGGTCACATGAGCATTCGACAATGGCCCGAAAGCGAACGACCCCGCGAGAAACTGCTGACCCACGGCAGCGCCGCCCTCTCCGATGCGGAATTGTTGGCCGTGCTGCTCGGCAGCGGCGTGCGTGGTAAGGACGCCATCACACTGGGTCGAGAACTGCTGATGCAGGCCGGCGGCTTGAACGCGTTGCTCGGTAGGCAGGATCGGGAGATCCGCACACCAGGTTTAGGCCCCGCCAAGCGCGCACGCCTCGCCGCCGCGCTGGAACTGGCACGGCGCAGCCTGGCCGAACAGCTCGCCGAACGCCCCTCGCTGCGCAACCCGAGCGACAGTGGCGATTACCTCAGTGCCCGGTTGCGGCACCTGCCGTACGAAGTATTCGCCTGCCTTTATCTGGACAACCGCCACCGCGTGCTGGCGTTCGAGGAACTGTTCCGAGGCACGCTGGATGGCGCCAGCGTGCACCCGCGCGAAGTGGTGCGCGCCTGCCTCAAGCACAACGCCGCCGCCGTGATCTTTGCCCACAACCATCCCAGCGGGGTGGCGGAGCCCAGTTCCGCCGATCAAGCCATTACCCGTGAATTGGGCCAGGCGCTACGGCTGGTTGGCGTACGGGTGCTGGATCACCTGGTGATCGGCCATGCCGAGCCGGTATCCATGGCCGCTCGTGGCTTGCTCTAAAACGTACGCAAAAAAAACGGCGCGACCGGGAGGACGCGCCGGGAGCCGCATGAGGGGAGGGTATAAGGGATGCGGCAGTCCCGTATCGAGCCGACGGGGGAGACGCCGGTGATACCCAGTTATTGTCGCGTTGCGTCATGACTAGCGTGTGACATGGCCGGTACCACGCCGAAAGGCGCACCCCAAAAAGTCGGTCCGACAGACGTTGGCAAGACTTATGCACACAGCGCCCTGAAGGCCACTTAGACTCATATCACTGAAAAGCACATCAAGTTCACATTTTAATTCATTGTTTTATAAGTATTAATTGCGTTACAAACAGGTTTCCGTCGGCCTTTTCCGCAATCCCCCATACGCCCTCTTCACTTTCCCCACAGACTTATCCACAGCCGGATCCACCGCAGTGCAGCAGTTTCCCACGGGCCTGGATGACAGTCGCCCACGGTAAGGAAGGCTCTGACGCGGCTGTCTGTTACGATGCGCGGTTCCATCCCGATTCGATCCCCTCCTGTGAAAGAAGCGCTGCGCGAACTGGTCCTTCAGGCTATCCGGACCCTTCAGGGCGATGGTGTCCTGCCCGCCGATATCGACTTGCCCAAGTTTGTCATCGAGCGAGCACGCAGCCGCGAGCACGGTGACTTCGCTACCAACGCAGCCATGCTGCTGGCCAAGTCGGCACGCGCCAAGCCGCGCGAGGTGGCTGAAAAGCTGGTCGCCGCCCTGCCCGCCAACGCCCTGGTGGCGAAGGTGGAGATCGCTGGTCCCGGCTTCATCAATTTCGTCCTCGCCCCGGCTGCCTACCACGCAGAGGCGGGCCGCATCCTGTCCGAAGGCAACGCCTACGGTCGCAACCAGAGTGGCGCCGGCCACACCGTGGGCGTGGAATTCGTGTCGGCCAACCCGACCGGACCACTGCACGTGGGGCATGGCCGCAATGCCGCGCTTGGCGACTGCATCGCCCGCTTGTTCGAAGCCACCGGCTGGAGCGTGAAGCGCGAGTTCTATTACAACGATGCCGGTGTGCAGATTCACAACCTGGCGATCTCGGTACAGGCGCGCGCGCGCGGCATCGCGCCGGGCGACGCCGGCTGGCCGGAAGACGGCTATCGCGGTGATTACATTGCCGAGGTAGCACGCGCCTATCTGGCTGGCGAGACGGTGATTGCCGACGGTCACGCCGTGGTCGGCGCAAAAGACCCGGAAGATCTCGAGGCGATCCGCCACTTCGCCGTGGCCTGCTTGCGCCGCGAGCAGGACCTGGATCTGCAGGCCTTCGGCGTCAGCTTCGACGTGTACTTCCTCGAATCCTCGCTCTACACCGACAAAAAGGTGGAAGAAACCGTGCGCGAACTCATTGCCCACGGTCACACCTTCGAGGAAGGTGGCGCACTCTGGTTGCGCACGACCGACTTCGATGACGACAAAGACCGCGTGATGCGCAAGTCCGACGGCACCTACACTTATTTCGTGCCGGACGTGGCCTATCACCGCAGCAAGTGGCAGCGCGGCTACGAAAACGCCGTCACCGTGCTGGGCTCCGATCACCACGGCACGCTGGCCCGCGTGAAGGCTGGTCTGCAGGCGCTGGATTGCGGCATTCCCAAAGATTGGCCGCACTACGTGCTGTACCAGATGGTGACGGTGATGCGCGGTGGCGAAGAGGTGAAAATCTCCAAACGCGCCGGCAGCTACGTCACGCTGCGCGACTTGATCGAGGAAGCCGGTCGCGACGCTACGCGCTACTTCCTGATCGCGCGCAAGGGCGATTCGCAGCTGGTGTTCGACATCGACCTTGCCCGCTCGCAAAGCAACGACAACCCGGTCTACTACATCCAGTACGCCCATGCCCGTGTGTGCCGCGTGCTGGAAGAACTGGCCGAGCGCGGCCTGCCGCCGGTGGACGCGCGGGTGGGCATTGCGCAGATGACGCGGCTCGACTCGGAGCCGGAGCAGATTCTGCTCACCGAACTCTCGCGCTATCCGGAAGTGGTCGAGGCCGCTGCCAACAATCTGGAACCGCACCTGATCGCGCAATATCTGCGCGAACTCGCCGGCGCGCTTCACAGCTACTATCACGAGCACAAGTGGATCGTGGACGACGCCGATCTGCGCAACGCGCGCATCACGCTGGCCGTCGCCACCCGTCAGGTCATTCGTAACGGATTGGATTTACTGGGTCTCAGCGCCCCGGAGAAGATGTAAATGGCAGCACGCAAGGGTAAAGGGCGGCAGGCCGTTCGCAACAGCGGCGGCGGATTCCCAGCCTGGGCCGGGATTCTGGTCGGCATCCTGATCGGCGCCCTGGTCGTGGTGGTGTTGATGCGCCACTCACTGGTACCGATGACACCCAAGGGCCCGCAACCCAACCCCGAAGCCACGGCGCAGCCCGGCAGCGACGAAGGCCTTACGCCTGCAGGCGCCAACACCGCGCCCAAGAAACCGCAATACGACTTCTATTCCGTGCTGTCGGAAAAAGAAGTACGCATTCCGGATTCCGAAATCAGCGCACGGGCCAAGGCCGAACAACAGCAACAACTGGCTCAGCAGAAACAGCAGGCGCAACAGAACGCCGTGCCCACCACGCCCAAGCTGCCACCGAACGCGCCGCCAGCCGTTACGCAGAACATCACCGCGGCACCGGCGTCGGCCGTGGCGCAGCCGCCTTCATCCGGCCCCAGCGGCTATCTGCTGCAGGTTGGCGCATTCCCAAGCGCGGCCGATGCGGAAACCTTGAAGGCCAAACTGGCGCTGCAAGGTTTCGTGGCTAACGTGCAGTCGGTGAACGTCGGTGGCCAGACCTATCACCGCGTACGCCTGGGGCCGTTCCGTTCGGCGACCGATCTGGAATCGACCAAGCAGCGTTTGTCGGCGGCGGGGATTTCGGCGATTGCGTTGAAGGCTGGCGGTTGATTAGCGACTGCAACTTTCGTCATGACAAGGGCGCCGATGGCGCCCTTGTTGTTTTCAGCTGACGCTTGCGACAACCACCATCGCGCCTTATCGTCATTCCGGCGAAGGCCGGAATCCAGTACGAACATGCTGTGCGAAGCACTCAACACAAAAGATTCTGTGTGCTTCGCACGACGTATTCAAACTGGATTCCGGCCTTCGCCGGAATGACGTGCGCTTCGATCAGGCTCTACGAATGACGCCGCTTGAGCCGAATCAACCCGGAAATATCATCATCCCCATGCCCCTGCTGCATCAGCTCGGCATAGTCGACCAGCGACTGCTCGATCACATTGCGCGCCGTGCCAGCTTGCTCGGCAATACCACGCACGATCCCAAGATCCTTATGTAGCAGCGCGAGTTTGAAGCCCACGCTGAACTGGTTCTTCAACATCGTCGCGCCGCGCTTATCCAGGAACCAGTTGCCGGCCGCGCCGGCGCCTAATGTGGGAATCAGCCGCTCCGGATCGAGACCCAACGCTTCACCCAGCGCTAGCCCTTCGCACACGGCCTGCGCGATACCCGCCACCAACACCTGGTTCACCGCCTTGGTGGCCTGCCCCGCGCCGACGTCGCCCAGATGCGTAATGCGCAAGGCATAGGCTTCGAGCACAGGACGCGCACGTTCTAGCACGGCAGCATCGCCACCTACCATGATCGAAAGCTTGCCGTTCTTCGCACCTTCCACGCCGCCAGAAACCGGTGCATCCAGGAAATGCGCACCGACCGCTTCCAGCCGCGCAGCAGCCTGCTTGGCAGTATCCGGTGCGACGGTGGAATGATCAATCACGATCGTACCCGGCTTCACATGCTGAGCAAGCGCATCGACCGTGTTCAGCACATCGGCATCGGCAGTGACGCACAGCGCGATCACCTCGCACTGCGCTGCCAGCTCGGCAAGCATGGGAGCAGTAACACCGAGCGTACGCGCCAAAGTTTCCGCCTTAGCATGCGTGCGATTGGCCACCGCGTACAGGAGACCGCGCTGCTTCAGATGTCCTGCCATGGGTTCGCCCATGGCACCTAGGCCGATAAATGCTGCCTTTAGAGTCATGCCTGTTCCTGATTGAAATTGAGCCCGCGATGCACGTCGTGCGTCACGAACGGGTTGTCCGGTGTCGGCGGCTCGAGCCAATGCGGATGGCTCAAAGTATGCCGCATGTCGGTCAGCCCGCTTTGCCAGTGCTCATGCATGGTCACCGCGCTGAATTCGTAGTCCTTGTAATGCCCTTCGTAGGGCTTGTCGCGGTAGATGAGGTGGATGAGATTGGTCAGTGCGCCGTTGGCATAACGCTCGGCGCGGCGGAAGGCCGGATCATCGCGTTTGCCTTCCGGCACCAGAGCCATGAGTTCATGCAGCAATTGCTGCTGTTCACGGGTTTGATGCATGTATTCGGTGACCAGGCGCGTGCGGCTGGAATATTGAATATCTTTTGAGCGCTCCGCCACGCTGCCCATGTCGCGCGGCAACGCACCGACCGCACTCCACAAATCGACCTGGAAGATCAGCGAATCGTGATGCGGCCGCTCCGACAGCACCTTATACAACGGCGTGTTGGAGACCATGCCGCCGTCCCAGTAGTACTCGCCATCAATCTCCACCGCGGGAAAGCCCGGCGGCAACGCGCCCGAAGCCATGAAATGCTCGGGCCGCAGCTCGCCGTGACGATTGTCGAAATAGGCGAAATTGCCGGTGCGCACATTCACGGCACCCACCGATACACGCACACAGCTCGGATGATTGATACGGTCGAAATCAGCCAAGCGTTCCAGTGTTTCGCGCAAGGGCGCGGTGTCGTACCAACTGGTGGTGGCGGGCGTGCCATGCCATTGCAGCACCGGTGGCGGCACGCGTGGCTGGAAGAAACCCTGCTGCCCTTCGGTGATCGCGCGCCACGCGGCAAACATATTGACGCCCTCGCGAAGCACCGACGGGATGCTCATGCCTTCCATCCAGGGAAATCCTGGCGTACTGGGCCACAGCGCCGACTTGCAGATGGTTTCCCAGAATTCCGTCAGCCGTTCGACGCGATGTTCCGGCGCATTGCCGGCGATGATGGCCGCGTTCAACGCGCCGATCGAAATGCCGGCGATCCAGTTCGGATGCAGCCCGGCTTCCGCCAGCGCCTGGTAGACACCGGCCTGGTACGAACCCAGTGCACCGCCGCCTTGCAGGACCAGTGCGGTGACTTTGTACGCATCCTGCACGGGATGATGAGGGGCGGTTTTGGACGATGTCTTGGTCACGGCCATAAAGCTTCCTACGCGTTGTCTTCGGCAAGATAGTCGTAAACCACCGTACCCAGGTCGAGCGTGAGATCGGTGATGTAATGCGCGGCCGATTCCACCTTGAGCACGGGCAGGTCGGCCACGGGCGCCAGCGCGTGCGGATGCAGTTCCAGCGACGCGGGACCCGTCCAAGCACCTTTCAGGGTGACGTTGGTCGTGTGGTAGCGCACCAGCTCGCAAATGCGCGGCGTACCGTCGACGTGCGGAATGATCTTTAACAAGAAACTTGGCGCTGCAAGGCCCGCAAGGATGGCATCCGCATCCGCAGGCCGATGCTTGAAGCCCATCGTCGCCTTAGCCACACGCACCTTGCCGTAATCGAGCGTGCCGACCAGCGTGTCGATCTCGGTATCCAGGATCGGCGTGGCGAGCTTTTTCGGAAAGCCCCACAGTTCGCGGCCACCGGCGATCGGCGGATGATCGTTGAGATACATCGCATGCACGTAACCGCCGCGCTCGCCGCGAAAGCTCACCGGAATCACCTGCCCGGATTCGGTGTAGTCACCGAAACCAGTGGAATCGGGCATGCGAATGAATTCGTACTTCACCACCGGCTCGGTGACTTCCAGCGGCTCCGGCACCACGGCGCGCAATGCGTCCATGTCGGTGCGGTAGGTGATGACGAGGAATTCCCGATTGATGAAGCGATACGGTCCCTTAGGAAATGCGGGACTGGTAAGTGGCATGGCGAAGGCGTTGGCCTTCACATCTGCGATTTTCATTGACACTTCCTTTTTTGAGGACGGTGTTTGTATTGCATTGCCTCCCTTACGCCTTGCCGTCATTCCCGCGAAAGCGGAGGCGCTTTCGCGGGAATGATTGGAGGGCAAGAATGCGTCTTAGGGAGGAGCGATGCCTTACTGCATATACCAGCCGTGGCTCACCACAAAACTCTGACCCGTCAACGCCGCGCTCGGGAATGCAGCCAGGAACAGCGCTGTCTCCGCGATGTCTTCGACGGTGGTGAACACACCATCCACGGTGTCCTTCAGCATCACGTTCTTGATCACGTCCGCTTCGCTGATGCCCAGCTCCTTGGCCTGTTCGGGAATCTGCTTTTCCACCAGCGGCGTGCGTACGAAACCAGGACAGATCACGTGCGAGCGCACGTTATGCGCCGCGCCTTCTTTCGCCAACGTGCGCGCGAGACCGAGCAGGCCGTGCTTGGCAGTGACGTAGGCCGACTTCAGCTTCGATGCTTCATGCGAATGCACCGAGCCCATGTAGATCACCGTGCCGCCACGGTTGTCCTTGTACATGTGCTTGAGTGCGGCCTTGGTGGTGAGGAAACCACCGTCGAGATGGATCGCCAGCATCTTCTTCCAATCGGCGAAAGCGAACTGGTCGATCGGGTTGATGATCTGCACACCGGCGTTGGAAATGAGGATATCCAGGCTGCCGAACGCTTCCACGGTCTTTTCCGTGCCCGCGTTCACCGCGTCTTCGTTGGTGACGTCCATGGCGATGCCGATGGCTTTTCCGCCAGCCGCCTTGATCTCTGCCGCCGCGGCGTCCGCTGCCTGCTGGTTGATGTCGGCGATCGCCACCGCCGCGCCGTTCTTTGCGTAAAGCTCAGCGATAGCCTTGCCCAGGCCGCTGGCGGCGCCCGTGATCAATGCAACCTTGCCGTCGAGACTTGCCATGTGCCACTCCTCCGGATGAATAAAAAGGCCGGGGCAGCACATTGGATCGCCGCAGGATGTTTCGACAGCTTGCCGAAACATCCTCAAGGCAGGTCGCTAACGCACGCCCTCGGAGAGGTAGGTATAGCCGGTGAGCCCTTCATTCAATGTTACAAACAGGCTTTCCGCTTGCTCGCCATCTATACCGGATGCCGCAATGCGTTCACGATAGCTGCGGCGAAGCGCTTCCAAATCGTAGCCGACGTAGTCCAGCATCAGGTCGGTGGTATCACCGCGACGCTTGTGGGCGAACACATAGTTGCCACCCTCAACGCGCACGTTCACTGCATCGGTATCGCCGAACAGATTGTGGATGTCGCCCAGCGTTTCCTGATACGCGCCAACCATGAAGATGCCCAGCCGGTACGGCTCGCCATCCTTCAGCGTGTGCAGCGGAAGGCTCACATCCACACCTTCGGCGTCCACGTAGTTGTCGATGCGGCCGTCCGAATCGCAGGTGAGGTCGACCAGCACGCCGCGTCGCGTCGGCTGCTCGTGCAAGCGAGCGATGGGTGCGATGGGAAAGATCTGATCGATCGCCCACACGTCCGGTACCGATTCAAACACCGAGAAGTTGACGAAGTATTTGTCGACCAATTTTTCGTCCAGCTCGTCCAGCGCCTGGCGATGCGAACGTTCGGCGGGCAACAGACGCGCACGCACGGCGTTGGCGATGGCGTAATAAAGCTCATCCAGCTGCGCGCGCGCCGCCAGTGACAACTGCCCCAATGCGTATAGCGTCTGGCCTTCCTGCAGGTGATGCTGCGCTTCGTGGAACAGTTCCAGTGGTGGACGCACATTCAATTCATCATGCACTTCGCGCAGATGGCGCAGCACGGCAGGTTCGCCGCTGTCGGCGGGCGGCAGGCTGCCGACCGGCACGGCCTCCACTTCGCTGACATTGATCACCATCACCGCGTGATGAGCCGTCATCGCGCGTCCGGCTTCGGTGATGATGTGTGGTGCTTGCAAGCCTTCGGCTTCCACCGCTTCGGCCAGCGATTGCACGATAGTGGCGGCGTATTGCTCAATCGAATAATTGATGGAGTTGTGGCTGCGCGAGCGCGAGCCTTCGTAATCCACGCCCAGGCCGCCGCCCACGTCGACGATCTCCAGCGGCACGCCCAGGCGTGTGAGTTCCACGAAGTAACGTGTGGCCTCGCGCATGCCGTTGGCGATGTCGCGCACGTTGGAAATCTGCGAGCCCATATGGAAATGCTGCAGCTTCAGCGTGTGCTTCAGGCCGGCCTGGTCCAGGCGCTCCACCAAGCTCAGCACCTGTGCGGGCGAAAGGCCGAACTTGCCTTTGTCGCCGCCGGTGTTCTGCCACTTGCCCGCACCGATCGACGCCAGGCGCACGCGTACGCCGAGCAGCGGTTCGACGTTCAGCGCTTTCGCTTCGCTGATCACGTGATCGAGTTCAGACGGTTTTTCAATCACGATATGGATGCGCAAGCCAAGCTTGCGGCCGATCAGCGCGAGACGGATGTATTCGCGATCCTTGTAACCGTTGCAGATCACGATGGAACCGGGTCGGGCCATCGCCAGCACGGCCATCAGCTCCGGCTTGGAGCCGGCTTCCAAACCGAAGCCGTGCGCGCCAGCCGCCACCAACTCCGCCACCACGCCGCGCTGCTGGTTCACCTTGATCGGATAGACGGCCGTATAGTCGCCCGCGTAATGCCATTCGCCGATCGCCTTGGCGAACGCGCCCTGCAGGCGCGCGAGGCGATCGGCCAGGATGTCCGGAAAGCGCACCAGCAGCGGCAGGCGCAGACCTTCGGCGCGGGCGCGCTCGACGATCTCGGGCAGGGAAAAGCCAGGGCCGTTCGGGCCGTGGGGCCGGATCTCGATGTGGCCGGCATCATTGATATCGACGTAACCGTCGCCCCAGTAGGGCACGGCATAGGTGTGACGGGCGGCATCGATATTCCAGGCGTTCGCCATGTGACGGAATCTCCTTGTAGGGGGACGACGTCGTCGCAGCGGCGAGCCTTGACGAACACGTAAGCCCGCCGGCCGGAAGCCTCGCACGCCGCGGGGCCGGGAGGGCTTGACGGCCGCCACGCAGACGGCCGAACGCCTATTGTAACGGGCGGCTGCGACAATTTGAGGTCAGCGCATCAGCACCCTCTCCCCGAATGGGTGAGGGAGTTGCGGCGGCGGCACGACGCCAACGGTTGCCGCTACAATCGCTTTCCTTTAATCACGCTCCATAGGACTCATCCGTCATGTCGCAGCCCAGCTGGTTCACCGAAGCGCACCAGGCTTCCGGTTCCTCCATCGGTTATCGCGTTGAAAAGCTGCTGCATGCCGAGAAAACCCCGTTCCAGACCATCGAGATCTACCAGACCACCGACTGGGGCAACCTGATGGTGATCGACGGCTGCGTGATGCTCACCAGCCGCGACAACTTTCTCTATCACGAGATGATGACCCACCCGGCGCTGTTCACGCATGCGCGGGCGAAGCGCGTGGTGATCATCGGCGGCGGCGACTGCGGCACGCTGCGCGAAGTGCTTAAGCACGAGGAAGTGGAGCATGCGGCACAGGTGGAAATCGACGAGCGCGTCACGCGCTTGGCCGAGGAGTATTTCCCGGAGCTGTGCGAGTCGAACAACGATCCGCGCGCGGAGCTGCTATTCATCGACGGCATCAAGTACATGGCCGAGGCGGAGCCGGAATCGCTGGACCTGATCATCGTCGACTCCACCGATCCGGTCGGCCCGGCCGAAGGCCTGTTCAATGCAGCCTTCTACAGCAGCTGCCACAAGGCACTGCGTCACGGCGGCATCCTGGTGCAGCAAAGCGAATCGCCGCTGGCGCACCTGGAACTGATCAAGTCAATGCGTGCGGCGATGCGCACTGCCGGCTTCAACGCGGTGAAGACGCTGCCGTTCCCGCAGCCGTGCTATCCCACCGGCTGGTGGAGCTGCACGATGGCGCGCAAGGGCGGTGATCTGGCCGGCTTCCGCGAACGCGGCGCGCTCAGCAAGAACTTCTCCACCCGCTACTACAACGCCGAAGTGCACAAGGGCGCGCTGGCGCAGCCGGAGTTCATGCGCGAGGCGTTGGGGGAATAAAAGCGGGGAACGGGGAACGGACAATCCTCGTTCAACCCAAGCGCTGCCGCAAACAACGCCTACGCGTTTTCTCAGGTATTTGTGCCATGGTTTGCGCACTCGTATGCACCCCATGTTCCCCGTTCCCTGATCTCCGTTTCCTGCCTTCAGAAGATCCGACTGCGCACCTTCGGTAACACCACGATCGCGAGCGTCGCGAGCGGACCAAACAACAGCGACAGCAGGAACCACAGTAGCCCGCTGCGGTTCTTGCCTTGCGCCAGGCCGGCATTGATCAAGGCCAGCGTGCCCCATCCCACGAACCACGGGGCATTCCCCTGGGCAAACATCGAAAACGACTCCACAGCTTTCTCCTGTGTTCTTCGCGGGCGGCGGTCAAGCATGCTACAGGAGCTTGTGCGACATGCCCAAGGCATACGGCTGCGAAATCGTCCGTTCAGAGCACCCTCAAACCGGCGCGGTTAAGCTGGCCGCTTTCTTTTATGGCTGGAGCTCCCCCATGCGCGGACGGCGCCTGTTTGTCCTCACCCTGGCCTGCGTACTCAGTGCATCGGCCGTAGCCGCAACGCCGCAGGCGGCATCCGACGCCGCGAAATCCACGCAAGCGCGCCAGAATGCGCTGGTCGCCTTCCAGAACGACCTCATCCATGTGCTGGCCCCCAGTGGCGACGCGGATCGCCTGCTGGCCGCAGCCCTGATGGCCCGTCCACTGCCGAACCCGAGCAAGCTGAACAGCTTCCACGCCATGATCGAGCGCGCCAGCCGCGCTGACAACGCCGGCCCTGCCGTGACCTGGGCTCGCCTAGCCGACTGCAGCCCCGACACCCAGTCCTGCCCCAACAGCGATGCCGTGACGCAACTGGTGCAACAGGCACCGGACAACGCCGCCGTCTGGCTGGTGAAACTCAGCCAGGACGTCGGCACCCTGAAGAAGGATGACGCCCGCCAGGACCTGGCCAAGGCCGCATCCGCCAAGCTGTATGACGACTACAGCGGTGCTGCGCTGAAAGCGCTGGCTAATGCCGCCACCGTGCTGCCACCGCCAAACGCCACCCTCGATCCGAATTCCGACGCGGGCGCGAACGGCGTGCAGATGCTGATCGCGTTCGGCTCCGCCGCAGGCATGCCGCAGCCTGCGTTGCGCGATACCGCCACGTATTGCGAAGCACAGGCGCCGAAAGACAGCTCGGTCAAGAACGACTGCCTGAAACTGGGCCAGCTCTTGGAATGGGGCTCCAGCCCGCTGGCTCGTTCGCTGGGCCTGCATCTTCGCGAAGTGCTCAACGCCGATGCATCCCAGCAAGAGGATGCCCGGAACGCCCGGCGCAACCTGGTCTGGCAGGTGCAGAACTTCGCCGAACTTTCCCTGCGCGCACAGACCGACAAAGCCCAGGCGCAGCACCTGCTGGCCCTTGCCCGCAGCGGGGGCACCCAGATGAGCCTGGTGCTGGCCGCGCTGCATGATGCGGGCCTTCCCACCGATGCGCCGACCGACTGGCAGCCACATAAAGCGGAAAACGAGTAATAGAGAACTGGGAACATGAGACGTGCGGCAGACTTGGGGTTCTGCCGCATGTCTGGCCATTTCAGTAAAAAATGGCAGGCGGTACTTGCGAGAGCCATCAACTTCATAGGTAGCTTTCCGTTCCCTGCTCCCTGTTCCCCGTTCCTTGCTCCTCCGCTACCCTTGGCTCGACCTCACGCCATTAGGGGCAGCCGATGCTTACCGTATTGGTAGCAAGCAGCAAGGGTGGTTGCGGCAAGAGCACGCTGGTCACCCAGCTTGCTTCGCACTGGGCACAGGATGGAAAGCGCACCGCTATCGTCGATAGCGACCCGCAAGGCTCCAGCTACCGCTGGGCGACCCTGCGTCCGGACAACGTACCCGGCGTGCTGGCGCTGGAAGGCGGACGCCGAGCGCTGGAAAAACTGCCGGAAGACACCGATCGCGTACTGGTCGATACCGCGGCCGGCTCCCACGAGAAAGAACTCGATCCGTACGTGGAGCAGGCCAACGTGGTGTTGGTACCGGTGCTGCCGTCCTCCTTCGACCTGCACGCCACCCTGAACTTCCTCGAACACCTACGCGGCATCAGCCGGATCAAGCGCGGGAAATTGCCGGTGGCGCTGGTGGGCAATCGCCTGAAACCCTGGACGCACGCCAGCCAGGACGCGATCGCACAACTGGCCGAACAGGCGCCGTTCCCGGTGGTGGCGCAGCTACGCGACACCCAGGCCTACGTGCTGCTGACCTCGCTGGGCAAAGGTATTTTCGACTACGGCTCCGAGCAGGTACGCGGGCACCAGCAGGACTGGACCCCACTGCTGCGCTGGATTAAGCGGCACCATTAAGGTGCATCTTCGTGCATGATCTTCACGACGAACCAAAACCGCTTCCACGAGAATCCACAGCCATGCACGAACTGATCCTGTTGCGCCACGCCGAAGCCCAGCCCGCCCCGCCCGGGGGGGATGACGAGGTGCGTCGCCTCAGCGGCCGCGGTGAACAGGAAGCCCGCGCCGCCGGCACGTGGCTCAAGAAGCATGGCAAGCGGCCTGATCGCGTGCTCTGCTCCCCTTCCGAACGCACCTGTGCCACCGCGAACCTGGCGCTTTCCGAACTGGAACGTGCGCCGACCTTGCAGACATCGGCGGAAATCTACAACGCCACGCCCGGCGAACTGTTAGCCCTGCTCGATCAGCACGGGGACGCGAACACCGTGATGCTGGTAGGCCACAACCCGGGCATCGAACGATTGGTCGCCCTGCTGGTGGAAGGGCGCTCAGACGAATTTCGCGGCATGCCGCCGGCCGGATTGGCGGTGCTTCACTTCGATGGCCCGCTGGAGCCGGGCAACGCACGACTGGATGCGTTCTGGTCACCATGAGTCATTGTCTAAACGCGTTGTGGAAACAAGCATCGCGTCTGGTTTTCTTATTACTTTTACCAGCGCCGCTGTGTGCAGTCGCCAGCCAAGCCGATTACCACATCGAGCCGGACGCCTCGCAAGCTGTGTTCCGGGTTCGCCTGTTCTGGTTGGACTACGTTAGTGGTCTTTTCACTCACGTCGATGGCGATGTGGCACCCGGACCGCATCCCGACAGCTGGGTGGTGAACGCCACTATCCCGGTCGACAGCGTGACGATGTCATCGTCGCGCATGCGCCAATGGCTGCTGGCGCCATCGTTCTTCGATGCCGAACGTCATCCGACCATCCATTTCGTTTCCAATCCCGTCGCGCTCACCGAACTGGATCACGGCGGTACGCTCACCGGCTACCTCACTTTGCGCGGCGTGACCGCGCCCATCCATTTCGCGGTGGAGCCGGAGCATTGCACGGAGGAACACGACGTAACGACCCCGTGCAGAATCGTGTTGCGCGGCAACCTGCATCGCAGCACCTACGGCATGACCAGCGATCGCTTGGCAATTTCCGATAGTGTCGACCTGAACCTCAGCATCACGCTTCAACGCGAAACACGCTAACCGCCGGGTATGATGGCTTCGCTCGACCGCTTGCAGTTCGCCGGTCGTGTTTGCACGCACATCATGAAAGTGAAAGGTAGGTGGAGACATGAGCGGATGGAGCTGGCATGCAGGCACGTCTTCAGCGACGCGTTCGCGCGTATGGCGCGCATGCATGGAATGATGCCCGTATGCGTATGCGCTACAGCCTCCTGCTGATCTTGCTGCTAGCGTCCCTGCTGCAAGGATGCACGCTGAGCCACGCACGGATCCGCCAAGCCGATGCCATTGTCGCCGCCAGCGTCGATCGTCAGACCACCTGCAAAAGCGCCGATCACTGCGCCACACCATCGCCTTTGCTCGATGCCGCCGAGAAAGCGCTGGCCGATTCCACGGCCGACAAACCCGAGCACGTCGTCACTTTGCTCGACGACAGCGAAGCCTCCCTCGCCGCGCGCATCAACCTGATTCGCGCAGCGAAAACATCCGTCGATGTGCAAAGCTACATCTGGGATGAGGACGACCTTGGCCAGCTTGCGCTCGACGAACTGGTCGCTGCGGCAAAGCGTGGCGTGCAAGTACGCATCCTTACCGACCAGTTGTTCTCATTCGAAGACCCGGCCATTCTCGCCCAACTCGCGCGCGCCAGCCCTAATCTGCAGGTGCGGCTGTACAACCCCACTTTTCACAACGCGCGTACGCCACCGCTGGAATTTGCGGCCAGCATCGTGTGCTGCTTCATGAAGTTCAACCAGCGCATGCATAACAAAGTGCTGGTGGTAGACGATGCCATCGGCATCACCGGCGGGCGCAACTATCAGAACCGCTATTTCAACTGGGACAACGATTTCGATTACGTCGATCGCGACATCATGGTGGGCGGCCCCGCCGCGCGCGACATGGCAAAATCGTTCGACCTGTTCTGGCGTCACAAGCGCGCGGTGCCGGTTACGCATCTGCACGACGTGAATCGCCTGATTCTACGCACTCCCGCGGTACCGCCGTGGTCCACACCGCGATACGTCTATCCCGCCCGTGTGGCGATGGCCCAGGCCGAAGCGGAAGATCCAGAGTGGCTGGCCGAACACGTCGCCAACAACAGTATTTACACCAGCAAAGTGGAGTTCTTCAGCGATCTACCTGCCAAGACCGAACAGCCCACACGGCGCGAGGCGCGTGAGTTCACCGCGCACTTGATGGGTCTAGTCAACCACGCGAAAAAGGAAGTAGTGCTGCAAACGCCCTATCTGGTGATGAGCCGGCGCGCGAAGAAGATCTTCAAGAAACTCCACCGCGAAGCACCGGCGCCGCAGATCATCGTTTCCAGCAATTCGTTGGCTTCCACCGATGCCTTTGCGGTGTATGCGCTCTCCTACAAGCACCGCAAGTCTTATCTCTCCGAATACGGTTTCAACATCTACGAGCTGAAGCCGCGCGCCGAATTGGCCACCGACGCCTACATGCAGGCCAATGTCGAAGACGAAGACGACGGCGCACCGGTGGTCGCCGGCGCTTCAGGCAAGCTGCGCAAACGTTATCCCGGCACCGATCGGCGCCCAGGCTTCTTCGGCAGCCAAGGCAGCCGCAATCGCCCGGCGCCGCTGATCAGTCCCGGTCGCCGTTTCGGCCTGCACGCCAAATCGCTGGTGATCGACGATGACCTCGGCATGGTCGGCTCGCACAACTTCGATCCGCGCTCCGATCGCTACAACACCGAAGCCGGCGTGATCGTGTACGACCAGCGCTTTGCCGCCGAACTGCGTGATTCGATCTTGGAAGCCACCGAATCGCAGAACGCCTGGGTGATCGCGCCACGCAAGCCAGTGATTCCCGTGCTTGGCCAGATCAGCCAGGTGATCGGTGATATCTCGGCCAAGCTGCCGTTGTTCGACATCTGGCCCTTCCGCTATGCCACCAGCTATGACATGAAGCCCGACCCCGATTGCGCGCCCATGCAACCGAACAATCCCGATTTCACGCGCTGCTATACAGCCGTCGGGGATTTTCCGGACGTGGCGATTTCACCAAAGTTGATTTATACGCGGTTGATTACGGCGTTTGGGGCGGGCGTGCAAGGCGTGCTTTAGCTCACTATCCCCTCCGATGGGTTGGAGTCATGGCAATCTTGCTAGCGAGACAGCAACTTCTACCTCACGGCCGTCATTCCCGCGAAAGCGGGAATCCATCTTGCTCTGATTTTTAAAGGGCAAAAATGGATTCCCGCCTTCACCGGAATGACGACACTATGAAGATGGGCGCAATTCAAAGCATCTGCTCATACATGAAGTAATGACACTGCTCCATGCCCAGCTCCCGATACGTCTGCTGCGCCCGCTCATTCTCCGTTTCCACGTACAAGCGCAAACCCACTGCGCCCGCCTGCTTTGCACGCTGCGCCACATCGCTATACATGCCGCGAAACACACCACCCCTACGCGCTTCCGGCGCTACGTACACGCTCTGAATCCACCAGAAATCGCCGTTGCGCCAATCGCTCCACTCGTAGGTCACAAGCAGGCAACCCACGGCCTTACCATCGCGCTCGGCCACCAGATAAAACCCGCGTCGCGGCTCATCCAGCACGGCCGTTACACCGCGCAACAGTACTTGCGGATCTAGCCGCTTCTGTTCCGTCTCCCACGCCATCGCGGCGTTCCAATCGGCAACGGCGGAAATATCGCTGCGTTCGGCCGGGCGTATCGTCAATGTGGACACTGCAAACTCCCTACGTTCTTATGTTTTGCGCCGTGAGCGCGATGCGCCCAGCTTGCGCGTAAGCGTATTGCGCCCCACACCCAGCGCCGCCGCGGCGTGCTGACGATGTCCGTCGTTGGCGGACAGTGCCGCTTCCATCAGCACGCGATCGAGCGCTTCGCGCGCACGGGTGTGGATATCTGCTTCGCTACGCTCCAGCGCGCGTTCGGCCCAGTCGCGCAATGCATCCGTCCAATCTCCGCGCTGCGATTCGACAGACTTGCCCAGATCCGCCGGCAAAATCTCGGTGCCCATGGCGATGACCGCCAATCGACGGCAGAGGTTTTCCAACTCGCGCACGTTGCCGGGAAAGTCGCGCTGCGCGATGGCTTTCAACGCAGCCTTGGAAAAGCGCTTGGGTGGCAACTTCAGTTCTTGCACTGCGGCGGCGAGAAAGTGTTGGGCCAGCAGCGGAATATCGCTGCGCCGCTGCCGCAGCGGCGGCAGTTCGATGCGCACTACGTCCAGGCGATGCTTGAGGTCGGCGCGGAACTGCCCTGCCGTAACGCGCGCATCCAGATCTTGGTGCGTGGCCGCGACAATGCGCACATTGCAGCGGATCAATTCACGCCCGCCGACGCGATAGAACTCGCCACCCGCCAGCACACGCAGCAAACGCGTCTGCAGGATCAATGGCATGTCGCCGATTTCATCGAGGAACAGCGTGCCGCCTTCCGCCTGCTCGAAACGCCCCGCCACGCGACGCGTGGCGCCGGTGAATGCACCCGCTTCGTGACCGAACAGCTCGCTTTCCAGCAATTCGCTGGGAATGGCAGCGGTGTTCAACGCTACAAGCGGTTTGCCGCGTCGCGCGCTTTCTTCGTGCAAGGCGCGCGCTACCAGTTCCTTGCCGGTACCTGTTTCGCCGGTGACCAGCACGTTAAGATCGCTGGCGGCCACGCGCCCGATAAGGCGGAACACTTCCCGCATCGGCGCGCTTTCACCCAGCAATGCGTTCGCTGGCGCTGCCGTAACCCCAGGCACGAGTTCCGCGTGTGGCGTATCGGCCAGAGCGCGTTGCACGGATGCAAGCGCCTGGTCCAAATCGAACGGCTTGGCAAGATAATCCACGGCGCCCGCGCGATACGCCGCCGCGGTGGTCGCCACGTCGGTGTAGGCACTCATCACGATCACCGGGCCGATGCCCTGCGCATGCAGTTCCTCCAGCAAGACAAGCCCGCTTTCGCCCGGCATGCGCACATCGGTGATCACCAGCGCAGGCGTTGCTTCGCGCAGGGCTTTGCGCATGCTGGCGACGTCTTCGAATTCGCGCACATCCAAGCCAGCATCGCGCAGCGCTTCGGCCAGGACAAAGCGCACGCCGCGGTCGTCGTCGACGATCCAAATGCCGGCCCGGTCGTTGGATTTAGCCATGCGAACGCCCTGTCGATACCGCAACACCCACACGCGGCGGCAAAGGTAGATAAAGCGAGAACATCGTTTCGCCCGCACGGCTCACGTAGCGCAATTCGCCGCCGTGTTCGTGCGCGATTTCGCGTGACAAAGCCAGCCCCAGGCCGGTGCCATCCGCGCGACCTGAAACCAACGGCTCAAACAAGGTATCGCGCAACGCCGCCGGCACGCCGGGACCATCGTCGATCACATCCAGCCGCAACGCGCTGCGAAACATGCGCTCGCCCAGACGCACCCCGTGTTCCACGCGACTGCGCAACATCAGCGTTTTCGCGCCGGCCTCGATGGCATTGCGCGCAAGGTTGAGCAGCACTTGCTGCAGGCGATCCGAGTCGCCTTCCACATCCGGCAAACTGGGGTCGTAGTCCTGACGCAGGCGCGGCGGCGAGGGTTCTGCGCGGATCAATTCGCCGACCCGCTCCATCAGCTGATGCAGGTTCACCAGGCTCAGCCGTGGCGCGCCATCGTGATGCAGCAGGCGATTCGCCAGCGCGGCGAGCCGATCCGCTTCGTTGATCACCATGCCCGCTAGCGACTGCATGTCCGGATCTTCCAACCGCCGCTGCAGTAATTGCGCAGCACCGCGCAGACCTGCCAGCGGATTTTTCACCTCATGCGCAAACCCGCGCAGCGTCGCCGACAGCGGCGAAACGGTGGACGGCGTCTCCGCCAACGCGTGCACCTCCACCAGCACACTGCCACCCTCCAGCGGCTGCAACGCCACATCCACTCGCTGACCGGCCGACGCCCCCGGCAACAACACGCCGCGGCACTGCACCGATCGCTGCTCCGCCAGACTCCGCGCCGCCTGCTCCGCCACCCCCGCATCCTGCAGCAAACCCTGCAACGGCAACCCCTGCGCATGCCGCAACCCCAGCCCCAGCAACTCCGCCAGCGCCGGATTGATCCACTCCACGCGCAATCCCCCATCGACCACCGCCAACCCGGTCGACATCTGCTCCACCCACCCTCGGGACTGCTGCTCGCTCATTGCACCATCATGGACAATGCGCCGGGTTGGTGCAACTGAGGTTTTGTCAGTTCAATGGTCCGGTGCCGGTGGGCAGAACTCCAAAGTTTGTATGTGCCTATACAAACTTTGGAAAATCACCGATTCAGAAACTTTGCTGTTCGACCTCAATGGATAGGGCTGCCGACTAAGTTCGATTTGAGCGGTTCGACGAGGATGGACACGCACTGCTTCTTGATGATCCAGTGACGTTCAATCGCATGATTGACGACTTCATACAAAGCTTGCCGAAACAATGAACTCCAACTCACGCATGCAGTCAGCGCCACCTCTCGCGCTGACTGCATGCGTCCACGTTGTTTGAGCGAGGTTCAATGACGCTTCGAAAACGCTCGTTAACGCACGAATTGGCCGCCGGGTCCGGATTTCTTCAAAAGTCGTGTGACAGCGTCCGCTGCGGGGAAATTGGATTGCAGGCAATTAGGCGCGGCCTGTGCAATCGATTCACCCACGATTTGCTTCACAGGGGTTGCTAGAAAGGCGTGCATCTCGCCCTGGTGCGGCCCGCTGCATACGATGGCCATGCCTCCGATTTGTCCGCGGTTGTTGATCTTGGCGGCGAAGGTCGCAAACAGGTTGGAACTGGCAGGGAACAGCGTGTTGAGATCGGTCATCACGCCGTTCTGCCAGATAAAGGCATGCGACCAGTAGAAGTTGGCGTTCCACTCGCCCCCCACGACTTGGCCCTGGTTGTTGTTGCCGAAAGCTAGGCCCGCGGCATCCCCCGGCAGCAGTCCGAGCACGGTGGTGAGTTGGGTGGTGCCAGTGCCTTTGACAATCTGCCAAATCGCGCCAGTTTGGGTAGTTCCGTCAGCACTACCGACGGTTCCAACAATTTGGCCCTGGTTGTTGATGTTCTCAGCGAAGCCGCCGGTTCCGAGATCTGCTAGCGCAGACGCTGTGCGGTTTTCCCACAATATGCCGTGAATGGGTCCGCTGCAGTTTCCCGAGTAGCCGACGGCCTGACCACGATCGTTGATCCAAAATGCGAATCCGTCTGGATCATGATCTACCGTAGGAAGAGCGTGGGCGTTGCCGTTTTCCCACAACACCGGCAATTGAACCCGATTATTGATGGTGCCCGCCTGACATGAGGGGTCCACGGCACCGTTTTCTGCCATTCCAACGATTTGTCCAAGGTTATTAATCGCGCTCGCCTCCCCGTTATTTCCGCCTAGTGTTGGGAGGGCGCTCATATGGAAGGGCTGCCAAAGAAACGGAAGACACGTAAGGTGAGTGCCGAATCCGCAAATGTCTTCGCCGTTCGGGTCTGGAACAGCCGTTTCGGAATCACCCACGACCTGCGCGAAGTCGTTGATCTCGCCAAAGTTCATCCAACTGTTCGGTCCGCCGAGCGTGCCGAGATCGACGTAGTATCCGTCGACGTTTATCAGTGCGCGTCCGTTTAGAGGTACCCCGGATAACGAATCGCCCTGCCCCGGTAAAAAGTTCCCAGCCATGATCTCCGACCAGCCCTCATCGTTGACGGACATGATCATCGAATAATTGTCATTCTTCGGAACGCCCAGATCGGTCACTTGGTAGCTCACCTGAGCGAAGGCATTGCCAAAGCAAGTCAGAGCAAACATCGAAGCGCACGGTATCCATAGATTGCGCAGCTGCTTGAACATGTTCATGTTTTTGCCTCCCACGAAGTTTCAGTCCAACCCCCAGGTTCCTGACAACGCACCGTTACACGCGAGCGCCAGCTGGACGGATCTCGCTCATAACAACCAGTACAGTGATACAACTGGTTATATTATGCAACTGGTTTTAAAGTCGTAGAATAGGGCTGGAATGTCCATTTAAGTTGGAAGCAGCGTGCGCACGACTCATAGATCCGATTGCGTCATCAACCAGACGCTCGAAGTGCTTGGCGATCAATGGACTTTGCTCGTCATCCGCGACATCGTTTTCGTTAATCGAAGGCATTTCCGCGAACTCCTGACCAAATCTTTGGAGGGAATCGCATCGAATATTCTTGCCGACCGACTTCGAAAGCTTGTCGAACAAGGGATCATCACCAAGTCCGATGACCCGACCCATAAACAGAAAGCGATCTATAGCCTTACAGAGAAAGGCATCGCACTAGTTCCTCTTCTGTTGGAAATGGCCGCATGGGGAGACGAGTATTTGCCCACGGCTGAGTTATGCGGTCTGGCTCGCACCTTGAAAGAAGGTGGGCCTGAAATGCGCGCAGAGTTTATGAATGAACTTCGGAAAACACATCTTCCGGCATCAGGATGAACTGCTGAGCTACTGCCGGCTCCACAGACACCGAGTTCAGGTGTGATGGTGAGCCGGAATGGGCCGCTCACGACCCTGAGGAGTCATCCGACGTCTTGCCTGGCCGCCGGTCGGAACTTTACCCATGCTCGGCATGCGCAGTTTGGGTTCAGAGCGGCAGAGGAGCTACGTGCGATTTGCGCTGCGGGGTCATCCGCTTGCAAATCACCCTTGCGCACCGTACAGTGAACCATATGGTTCACTATCAAGCCCAACTCGACACAACGTTCGCTGCGCTCTCCGATGTCACCCGACGCGGTGTGCTGGAGCAGCTCGGGGGTTCAGACGCCTCCATCACCGACCTTGCCCAAAGGTTTCACATGACCCTTACGGGCATGAAGAAGCACGTCAGCATCTTGGAGCAGGCGGGGCTCGTGACCACGGAGAAGGTGGGGCGCGTACGAACCTGCAAGCTCGGAGTGCGCCGGCTGGAAGAAGAGGCCGCCTGGATCGAGCGGCACCGCCAACTCTGGAGCGCGCGTTTCGACGCGCTGGACGAGATTGTCGAGAACTTGAACCGCAAGGAGAAGGCAGATGCCAGAAACAAAAGAAGGTAGTTCCGCCGCCACGAACCGCACCGTTGTGGCGCGCAAGTCCGACCGCGAACTCGTCGTGACGCGAACGTTCAATGCCCCCGCGCGCATCGTCTTCGAAGCGTGGAGCAAACCCGAATTGTTCAAGCAGTGGTGGATTCCGAAGTCGGTGGGCATGTCGCTGCTCTCGTGCGACATGGATATTCGCACCGGTGGCACGTATCGCCTCGTGTTCAGCCATCCGGCCTTCGATCAACCGATGGCGTTCTTCGGCACGTACAACGAAGTAACGCCGCACAAACGTCTCGTATGGACGAACGAAGAAAGCGATCAGGGCGCCGTGACCACGGTGACGTTCGAAGAAAATGCCGGCAAGACGCTGGTCACCTTTCACGAACTCTACCCAACGACGGAAGCCCTCGAAGAAGCCCTCGCCGGTTCGGCGGAAGGCTTGCCCGAACAGTTCGCACAGCTGGATGAGTTGCTCGCAGGCAGATCGTGACCACACCGCGGCCACCGGTGTATGGAAGAGATGGTGATGAAACACACGATCACCACGGCGCTGACCAGTTCGGCGCCACGTGAGGACGATATGCTCAGACGCGATTTCCTGAAGACTGCCATGGCGACCGCAGTGCTGACTGCGGTCCTTCCTGTTCAAGCCAAGGAGACTCTCGCCATGTCGAATGAGCATTTTGCCGACGTCAATGGCCAGCATCTCTTTTACAGCGTGCATGGCGTCGGCAAGCCGCTCATTCTTCTCCACGGCGGCATCGACCCAGGCAGCTTCGGAAGCAATCTGGCCGAACTGGCCAAGGGCCGACAGGTGATCGCTCCCCATCTCCAGGCACATGGGCGCACGCCAGACACGGACAGGCCACTGCGTAGTGAATCGATGGGCGACGACATTGCCGCCCTGATCGGCCATCTGAACCTCGGCAAGGCCGACGTCATGGGCTACTCGCTGGGCTCTAGCGTCGCGCTGCAGACCGCTATCCGCCATCCGGACGTGGTCAACCGGCTCGTGCTCGTGTCCGCGGCAATGAGGCAGGACGGCTTTTATCCGGAGGTGGTAACGGCCTTCAAACAGTTGGAGGCCAACGCTGCCACGTTGGGCCCTGGCGTCAAAGCATCGCCGCTAGGGGAGACCTACCCCGATGTCGATTGGACCAACCTCTTCAGAAAGGTCGGTGACCTGACCAAACGCCCCTTCGACTGGAGCGCAGGCGTCGCCAAGCTTCAGGCGCACACACTGCTGGTCTTTGCCGACGCTGACGCTATTCGGCCCGAACACATGGTCGAGTTCTGGAAGGCGTTGGGAGGCGGCCAGCGCGATGCCGGAATCGATGGCTCCCTGCGGCCCGCAAACGAGCTCGCCATCTTGCCGAATACCACCCACTACACGCTCCCCGTCGAGCCGATGCTGCCGGAGATCGTCGAACGCTTCCTCGGCGCTGCATCGAAGGCAATAGGTTAGGGGCCCACGAAGCGCTCACGGAGCTATCAGAGCGCGGGAGCGTTGCGTGTGTCCTTCGATGTTTTGAACAATTCGTGGCATACCTAATCGGGGCGTAACAGACTGTTCTTGTCATCGTTGCTCGACGGGTTTGTCAGGATGGCGCTCGCGATAAGGTGAAAGAGATGATCGGCCCGCGGCGCGAATGCGGGTTGGCCGGCGAGCCAGCCGAGCGCCGACATCAGGGCGAACAGGTCGTCCCCATTCATATCGGCGCGCGCCGTTCCTTCGGCCTGAGCACGGAGCAGCA
Source organism: Dyella humi (assembly GCF_044904605.1). Lineage (NCBI taxonomy): Bacteria > Pseudomonadati > Pseudomonadota > Gammaproteobacteria > Lysobacterales > Rhodanobacteraceae > Dyella > Dyella humi. The sequence continues at coordinate 1,735,747 of NZ_JADIKI010000023.1, read as the reverse complement.
GTCGAGCGCCCACTGCGTGCACCGTTGCGCATGATGCGTAAAGCGCGGAGTCCGGGTCCGCATGGGCGCTCGCCATCAATTCGGCAACGCCGCGATAGCTATGGACGAATGCCACCCCTTCGCGAAACCAGGACACGAGCGCTTCGCCAGGTGGATTCGACGTTTCGAGTTCGTCTGCCTTCTGTGCCAGTGCGTCCAGATTCGTACACATCAACGCTTCGAACAAAGCTTCTCGCGTTGGGAAATGACGAAGCAGTGTGGCCAACCCGACGTCGGCGCGACGGGCGATATCTCGCATGGACGCATCGACACCATCCTCGGTGACGACATCACGCGCGACTGCAAGGAGATGACTGTAATTTTTTCTGGCGTCGGCTCGCATGGGTTGCCTTGACAAACGGATCACTGATCCATATATTTGGATCAGTGATCCGTATGCTGAGAGTCAGGATCTGGATCGGTGATCCACAAGATACAGCGCCCTTGTATCAATGAAAACAGAGACGCTGTCCGACGCGACGAAAGGTGAAAAGTCATGGGAAAGCTTGAGGGTAAGGTTGCAGTCATCACGGGCGGATCGAGCGGCATGGCGCTGGCGAGCGCCAAGCGGTTTGTTGAAGAAGGCGCGTACGTTTTCATCACGGGCCGGAGGCAGGAGGCGCTCGATGAGGCCGTCAAGCTGATTGGGCGGAACGTGACCGGCGTGCGCGGCGACGCGGCCAATCTCGACGACCTCGACCGCCTGTTCGACACAGTCAAGCGGGAAAAGGGCCGGATCGACGTCCTGTACGCGAGCGCCGGCACCGGCGAAGCCGTTCCACTGGGCGAGATTACCGAGCAGCATTTCGATGCGACCTTCGACCTGAATACGCGCGGCACGCTGTTTACGGTTCAGAAGGCGTTGCCGCTGTTCAACGATGGCGGATCGATCTTTATGACCGGATCCGTTGCTTCGGTGAAAGGTTTTCCTGGTTACGGCGTGTATGCGGCGAGCAAGGCGGCGTTGCGCTCATTCGCACGCACGTGGCTCAACGAACTGAAGGGCAGGAATATCCGGGTGAACGTGCTGAGCCCAGGGCCGATCGCCACACCGATGCAGCACCAAGTTCTCACCGAGGAAGCGAAGCAGATGTTCGAGTCCCTGATCCCGCGAGGAAAGATGGGGCGCCCTGAGGAAATCGCGACGGTCGCGGTGTTTCTCGCTTCAGATGAATCGAGCTTCGTGAATGGCGTGGACTTGTCTGTCGACGGCGGCTTCTCGGCCATCTGACATCGCGCCGAAAAGCGTGGGGGTGCCTGGCACTCCGAGAAGACGCTGATCACGCCTGGATCATTCCGGGCAACCCACTTCAACACTGATCGGAAAGGTGACATGAGCTACGCAATCGTAGGTTTCGGCGCGGTCGGCCAGGCGCTAGCCCGCATGTTTGCTCGCAAGGGCATCGAAGTGGCTGTAGCAAGCAGGCATCCGCCTGAAGCGCTCGCGCCGCAGGCAAACGCGATCGGCCCGACGATCGTTCCCAAGACTTTGAAGGACGCGCTTGAGGCCGACATCGTGATGTTGGCTGTCCTGTACGAACAGCACCGAGAGGTCGCGAAGGCTCAGGCAAGCTGGAAGGGCAAGATCGTGATCGACGTGACGAACACGCTCGACGATTTGGGCGGCCTTCCTTCCTCTTCGCTAATAGCCCGCGCCCTGCCCGGCGCTCAATTGGTCAAAGCGTTTAACCATCTGCCTGCCCGCGTTCTCGCGGAAGACCCGTCCATCAACAGTGGACGACGAGTCGTATTTCTGTCGAGCGACGATGAAAGCGCGACGGCAACGGTCGCCGCCCTGGTCGAGCAGCTTGGCTATGCGCCGGTCAATCTCGGCAAGATCGCGGAAGGTGGTCAGCTCGTGCAGGCGCGGAACGGGGTCTGGGGGCCGCTGATCTTCCAGGACCTGTTCAAGAAGGGGCAGTGACCGATGACCCGAAGTCCGCAGACTCCCCTTGCTGGCTTTTTATTGCCGATACCGAGGAAGGCTGTGTACAGACAATGGCGTTCCGTATGCCCCAACCACTGCAATTTGAAATGAGATAGCTAAGCCGGGAATGTCTGCTCTGGGTTGAACGCGGACATTCCCCGCTTGCTTACAAACTTGGCCGGCCGCAACACGGTAGCCAGCTATACCGCGTTAGCGAGCCATGCCTTCCTGGATTGACATGTTTCCATAGCGCGCTTATAGCCTTCGCGTGCTCGGGTACGAGCCATATAAGACCGCTCCGCCTCGCCGAGAGTGATGCCTCCACTTGTTTTGGCCAACTCCAGGGCGTAGGTCACCGAAATGTCAGCGGCGGTGAACGTCTCACCGGCAAGATAGGGCGTGCGTGCAAGCTGCCGCGTTACCAACGTCAATCGGCTCTCGAAAACGCTTAGTGCTTGGCCGGCGCTCCAGTTCTGCCGCTCGGACTCCGGCGCAAAATTGCGGGCACCAACGACAAAGTAGATGGAGGCCGCGAGGCCGGCTTCACCGAGGTGAAGGAACTGTTGGTAAGCGGGGAAGGCAGGATCGTGTGGGTCGGGCGCGAGCGACGTCGGCCCGTAGCGAGCCATCACGTATTCCATGATCGCAATGGACTCGACCATCGTGACGTCGCCGTCCTGAATCGCCGGAATGAAACCGGCAGGGTTGATGGCCAGGAACTCCGCGTCTTCCTCGACGCCGGCCAGAAGGTCCACCGGCCTCAGCCGGTACGCGAGCCCCATCTCCTCCAGCAGCCAGACGACCCGGAAACCTCTTCCTTCACCAAATACAGTGATCATCTTTCGTAATCCTTCTTTGATTCGGCCTTATCGACCCCATCGGAAAGACGAACGGGAATTTCGAAAATCGACATTAGAGTTTGCGTGTGAGGGCCATGGTCCCAAAAAAATACATCCCATACCCAACTATCAATAAGTGCATGCAGAATTTCCGCATGATCGCTAGGCACGGGCCTTCCCTCTAGGGTCCAACGCTGGAGTTATGCGAGCGAAGGTCCTAGTTGAGACCTAGATCGCTCCCCGCCGTCTGATATTCCCCAAATGGCCCGACGAGCGATTCGGGACACCCCTTCACACTGTCGATTCCAGTCCCAGAAATGTAAAGGGTGCGTCCAAATGCAAATTTGGGACGCTCCCCGCCGGGCGCAAAGCCATTGCTGGGAACGAAGTGCACTGATTATGAATAGTTGCGTTTGGCACCCAGGACCCAGGCTTCTAGCCGAAGTCACTGGTGCTCCGCACCAAGTTACGCTTTATTAATAAACTAAGAGGTATAGTTATTCCATGTCGAGAGACATCAGTCCCATCGCTTAGCCGGGCCTCCCCTCCTCGCTAAGCAAAGTAAAGATGGATGACCCGAAGCCCGCAGGCTCCCCTTGCGGGCTTTTTATTTGCCGATACCAAGGAAGGCCATGTACAGACTATGGGGTTCTAAAAGGTGCGGACTATGAGGTTCCGTCCATCGGAAACGCCTTATGTCGAGCTCCGGTTTCGCCATTCGTCGTCGTAGTGAATAGACCGGTTCTAAGGCACTTGCACCACTACTATCCCGAAGACTCTCGCGTGGAGATTTCCCATGGCAAAGTTTGTGTTCGGATTGATGCAGTCCCTGGATGGCTATGTCGACCACCAGGAATTAGGGCCTCCTGCTCCGTCGACCTTTCGCCACTTCATAGAGCACGTGCGCGACCTGACGGGCATGGTGTACGGACGCCGTACGTACGAGATCATGCGTTATTGGGACGAGGACCAGCCTGATTGGGACACGGGGGATCACGACTTTGCCGCAGTGTGGCGAAGCCAACCGAAGTGGGTCGTGTCGCGCTCGCTGAAATCAGTCGGCCCCAACGCCACCCTTATCGCCGATGACATCGAGGCGGCGATACGGGGACTGAAGGCCGAGCGCTCCGGGGAGATCGATGTCGCCGGCCCGGACCTGGCGCGAAGCCTGACCGACCTTGGTCTCATCGATGAATATCGACTCTACCTCCGCCCTGTCGTGCTTGGTCGCGGCACGCCATTCTTCGCGGGCCCTCGGCCGCCACTCCGCCTCGTGGCCAGCGATTTAATCGGGGAGGACATGATTAGGTTGACGTACGTTCCTGCTTAATGGCGCGCCACGGACGACGCCGACGCATTAGGTCCGGATTGGGTTGCGATTTCAGCCGGTCGATGCAACACATTGCTGATTGGTGGCTATGGCTTGCCAAGTAAGTGTCAAGAGGTCCGCTCCCGCACTCTCTAGTGACATTAATAACGTCTGACATGAGAGGCGAGCGCAAGCGAGCAAAGCCCGCTTGTGAACATCCCCTCGATGGAAGGGTTACGCCTCGGGTTTGTGGCAAACCACTTCGATGTTGTGCCCGTCCGGACTAATGACGAACGCTGCATAGTAGTTCGCGTGGTAGTGCGGGCGTAGACCAGGCGCACCATTGTCGTTACCACCCGCATCCAGAGCTGCACGATAGAAAGCTTCGACTTGCTGGCGACTCTCGGCCGCGAACGCCAAGTGAAGATGCGCCGGACTCTCCTCGGTTTGGAACATGCACAATGAAACCTTACCGTCCGAGCTGAGCTCGATACCGTGCTGCCCTTCCTGCACGACAGCTATGCCGAGCGGCTCGAGTGCTTTGAGGAAGAACGCTTTGCTCGCTGCACAATCGCTGACTCCGAATACGACGTGGTCAAACATGAGTTCTCCGGAAGTGTGCGGGCCTGCGCGTTGCCTAACAGTTATTCAAGCTACCCGTGGGCCGTTTTTTTATACAGGCTGAAAGTCGCCGCCCGATGGAGGGGTTAGGTGGCGCTTTATGCCTCATGCCATGTGCTCGATGTCACTTGGCATGTGAACCCAGAAGTGCATTCGCTCTTCATACATCGAGAAGCTTGGTGCTGGAAAGGATGGATCTGCAAACGCACCCACAGGTATGGCGACCGTCTCTGCGAAGAACAGATCTGCTGGTGGATGGCCTGCGCTCCTGAGTGAAGCCCCGGAAAAAGATTGACTGACTAGCCAGTCACTTATAATGTAAGCCTGTCCTCCGTTGAGTGAAAACCATGGCCAGGCCGAAAAGCGATGACAGGCGGAACGCGATCTTGTCTGCAGCGACCCGCATCATCGCCATCGAGGGGCTGAGCGCAGCAACGGCGGCGATCGCCAAGGAAGCAGGCATCCCGAATGGATCGCTATTTACCTACTTCGAAACGAAGGCTGACTTGTTGAACCAGCTTTATGTGGAGCTCAAGACTGAAATGGCGGCCGCCGCCCTGGAAAGGCTCCCGCTCGCAAGCGACATCCATACGCAAATGCGCCATATGTGGTTCCACTCGTTGCGCTGGGCAACGTCTTATCCGGAGAAACGGCGAACACTTGCGCACCTGGCGGTATCGGAGGACATCACTCCGGATAGCCGTCAAAAGGGGCACCAAACCATGGTTGGCATAGCCAAGTTATTGGAACAGAGTCGCCAAAACGGCCCCATGCACGATGTTCCCTTGGCCCTTGTTGCTGCCCTGATGAGCGCGATGGCGGATGCGACGATCGACTTCATGACTCAAGACCCGGCGCACGCCGACAAGCACGCCACGGCTGCGTTCGACGCCATGTGGCGAATGCTTACCTGACCTCTTTTTTTGACCTATTAATGACTGACTAGACAGACACCTATACGGAGAAATGTCATGGCGAAAGCTGTTTCGAAGGGCACCTCAATAGATCGCAAGGCATATATCGTCACCGGCCCGACGTCCGGCATCGGTCGCTATACGGCACTCGCGCTGGCCAAGCACGGCACGGTCGTGCTCGTAGGCCGCGATCCCGTGAAGCTCGCCACGGTACAGAAGACCATCGAGCAGCAGGGACGGCGCGCGATGTCAGTCGTGTGCGATCTTTCAGAGCCGAGGAGCGTGCGACGCGCAGCTGCGGAGATCGTCGCGCTTAATCTTCCGATCGCCGGCCTTCTCAACAATGCGGGCATCATGCAGGCGCGACCGACTAAGAGCACGCTGGGATGGGACATGTCGTTCGCGACGAACCATCTCGGCCCGTTTGCGCTGACGGAGGCGCTTGTGCCAAATCTCCCCGACGGTGCAAATGTCGTTTTCGTCGTCTCTGCTGTAGAAGACCCCGAGCGCAAGCCAGCCGTGGCTGCGGGTTTTCGAGGTGGTCGCTATATCTCCGCTGAGGCGAGCGCGCGGGGTGAATGGAAACCAGGCGGCGCCAAACGGCTGGGCTTCGATGCCTACGCCACTTCCAAACAAGCCATCCTTGCTGCGGCGATGGCATTCGCGCGTGAGACGCCACGGCTGCGCTTCAACGCGATCGAGCCGGGTTTGAATCCAACCACCGGTCTCGGAGGAGATGATGTCGGTGCCTTCGTGCGCTTTCTGCAGCGATTCGTCATCCCGCTCCTCGTGCCGCTGCTCATGCCCTTCATCAAGATCTTGAGCACCCCGAAGCGAGCCGCGCGCGTGATCACCAAAATCCTGATCGATTCATCCGGTCAGACCGGTGTCTATTACGACGAGGGCGGCCATCCGATGCAAGGCTCCGCGCTCGTGCGCGACCCGACGTTCCAGGATCGCGTCGTCGCCGAGACTCGCGCGCTGCTGGCCACAGTGCCTGGCTGAGTCAAGGTCGATCAACGGCGTTCCCGAACCATCCTTCTCCAATCGCGAGCGATACAAACTGTTCGAGCGATGCACCCAGATGTTCGATAGCCTTGAGTTGGGATGGCTGGGTGACATCGCTCAACGAAGCCAATAGCTCAAGCGCTGCACTCTTCCCATGCGCTGTCAGTGCAAGGATGATCTGTCGACGGTCCGACGATGAGCGATGCCGGCGTACCAAACCGTCTCGCGTCAGATCATCGAGCAATCTCGTCAAATAGGCGGCGGCAATCTTCGTGTCGGATTTGAGTTCCATCTGCTTGCACGTCGGCGCACTTGAAAGGCGAACGAGAACGAGCCAATGCAGCAGCGTCAGATGCTCGTTCGCTCCTGAATCAATATGCACCAACTTTTCCATGACATGGGTCGCGCATTTCAATGTTCTGGCGACTTCCGCCACCTTGTAGATGGTTTCTGTAGCTGTTTGCGCACTGACACTCGTTAACGGGTGCGTTGCGTGCATCGCGTGTTTGTTCATAGTTGCTCGACCCGGAAGGTTAGGAGCGCGGTGCCTGATTAATCGACCGACGTGGGGGTTTAATACTGGCGCACTTACTTCGCACCACCGGCCATATTTTTATGAATAATCTGGGCGACCTGTTCGTCAGCATGGGCCAACTGCTGCTGATAGACATCCGTACTAAAAGCGGGCTGTGTCGGTACGTTCTGAGCGAGCATTAGGCCGCTCTTGTCGTGCAAGTCCACGGTTGTATTCAAAGACATGCCGATGCGTAGCGGATGTTGGTCCAACTGCTGAGGATCGGTGAACACCACGCGCACGGGAATGCGCTGCACGATCTTGATCCAGTTGCCGGTAGCATTTTGCGCAGGCAGTAGCGAGAAGGCGCCGCCCGTACCCACGCCGAGTTCCAACACCTTGCCGCGGTACTTGACCGCGTGACCATAGACGTCGGAAGTCACTTCCACCGGTTGGCCGATACGCATGTGAGTGAGCTGGGTTTCTTTGAAGTTGGCGTCGATCCATACCTCGTGCAGCGGTACAACGGCCATCAGAGCTGCCCCAGGTTGCACGCGTTGACCAACCTGCACGCTACGTTTGGCTACATAACCTGTTACGGGCGCAACCATGGTCGTGCGAATCTCACTGAGGTAGGCAGCACGATATTGAGAGGCAGCGGCTTTGACATCCGGATGCGACGCGACAATGGTGTCGTCCACCAACACCTTGTTTGTCTGCAGTTGCTGCTCAGCCGTCGTGAGTGAGCTCTCAGCCGCGGTCAAGGCGTCTTGTGCGTGCGAGAGTTCTTCCGCGGAGATCGCGCCAGAGTTGGTCAAGCTGACGCGACGCTCGTAGTCGGCCTTTGCCTTCTGCACCGCGACCTGCCGTACCGCCACATCGGCCTGCGCACCTGACACGGTGCTGTACAAGCCACGCACCTTGCGCACGGTGTTGGCGAGGTTTGCGGCGGCGTTCTCCAGGGCAACATCCGCGTCCGCCTTATCAAGCGTGACCAACGTGTCACCCTGCTTTACGAAGTCACCATCATCGGCACCAATGCTGACCACGGTACCCGTAATCTGCGGTGTAATTTGCACGACATTGCCGTTGACATAAGCGTCGTCTGTACCTTCGTACCAACGACTTTCCAGCACGTACCAAGCACCAAAGCCCACGGCGCCGACGAGGACACATGCACCTAGGATGCGTAGCATGAAGCTACGTTTCTTTTTATTGGGTTGTGCGGCTTCGTTAGGAGTCGAAGCGATTTGAGTAGACATGATGGCTGCCTCAAGAGCGATGATGAATAAGGGAAGAGGAGTTCGCATCGGCAGCAATCGTCGACGCGTTAGGAGCGGGCTGGTCTGGACGATAGCCGCCGCCGAGCGCCTGAATGATTTGCACCGAGTAGTCGATGTGCTCGGCATGCAGCGTGGCCATGCGCTCTTGGGCAACCAGCAACTCCTGGCGCACGCTGAGGGCTTCCAGATAGCTGCCAATACCAGCTTTATAGCGTTGCTCGGCTAGCGTCCAAGCATCGTCGGCCGCATCGAGTGCGCGCTGCTGCGCGTCGATCTGCACCTGCAACGAGGCGAGTGCATCGTTGTCGTCGCACACTTCGTTGACGGCACGTACGAGCGTATCGTTGTACTGCGCCACGGCGAGATCGTATTGCGCATCCTTGCCGTTCAAGTCCGCACGACGGCGACCACCGTCAAAGATAGGCAGGCTGATCGCTGGAGCCACATCGTAGAAGCGAGACTTTGCCTGGAAGAGATTGCCGCCACCGAGCGCGACCAGACCTGCCATCGCGGTGATGTTGACGTTGGGAAGGAACTGGGTTTTGGCTGCGTCGATGTCCTTGTCGGCTGCTTCCACCCGCCAGCGCGCGGCGACGAGGTCGGCGCGATGCCCCAGCAACTCGACCGGTAGATCGGATGGCACACTCAGCGCATCTGGCGGCAACAGCTGTGGGCGGGCAATCGTCAAGCCGCGATCAGGACCTTTGCCCAACAGCACGGATAAGGCGGAGCGCTCTGCATCGATCGCGCGGTCCGCTTGTGCCTTTTGAACTTGTGCGCTGGCGACTTCTGAATCGCTCTGCTTGAGCTGCACTTGACTATCGATACCAGCGGCAACACGTTGCTGCGTCAGCTTGCGCACGTCCATCGCACGCTCTAGCTCCGCCGAAGCGACATCCTGTTGAGCGTAGGCGTAGCCGAGCTGCACATAGGCGCGCGCGACGTTTGTGGAGAGTTCGATACGGGCCGCATGTGCGTCAACTTCCGCAGCGCGCTCCTGTCCGAGAGCAGCCTCCCATGCAGCACGTTCGCCACCCCAAAGATCCAGATTCCATTTGAAACTGGCGGAGACATACTTAGCGGCGCCGTTATGACCGTTGCCAATCGGTAGCGTTTTCGGGAGGCGCGCTTCGGCGACGCTTCCTGCGACGTCTACTTCCGGCTTGCGATCAGCATCGGCCTCCGACGCTTCGGACTGTGCCTGGCGCGCCCGCGCGTCGGCTTCTGCAAGGCTTGGGTTGTCGTGCAAGGCCTCGGCAATCAATGCATTGAGCTGACTGTCGCCCAATGAGATCCACCAGTCGGCTTTGGGCCACGCGGCCGATGACACCTTTACGTTCGCGAGGGTGCGCGTAACTGCGAGAGAGTTGGGATTGATGGGCGCGCCGTTCGGATGCAGGCCGCCGGTACTGGCACATCCTGCCAGTGCGAGGGTCATTCCGACCGCTGCCGCAATGAGATGAACACGCATGGTCTTAGTCTCAGTAAATGGGATGGGTTTATCGGATGGAGCGCAAGCGCATTGGCTTTGAGCGCATTAGCGACGGGTATCGGCATCAATGAACTTGCCGAGTAGGCGCTGCAGTTCTTCAAACTCGGCCTTGCTGAAGTTCCTCAGACGTCCGTTCAGCACCGGCAGCGCGATGTCTGGAATCTCTGCGGCAGCCGCCTCGCCTTTGCGGGTCAACTTCAGATCGACGACACGGCGATCGGTGTTGCTACGGGAACGCTTCAACAGTCCGTTTGCTTCCAGCTTGTCCAGCATGCGGGTCATCAGACCGGTGTCGATGCTGAGATGCTTCGACATTTCGAAGGGTGTCGCGGCGATACCCCGACTGAGCCAGAGGATGACGCCCATTTGCTGACTGGTAATGTCGAGCGGCGTCAAGGCGGCATCCATGTCCGCTATCACCATGTTGCGCGCTTTCGTCAACATGTAGCCGATGCTTTGCGTCGTTAAAAAGTTTTTCTTTGTGTAATGTTCCATATCGAAGTCCCTGGAGCCGTTGTGTGCGTAGTGCGGCAATGTGTTGCTGCTCGTTGGGTTGATAGGTTTATTGGCAAATCATCAGTGGCCGCCGGCCGCAGCCGCTCCAGCCGCCGCATCCTTGCTTGGATGAGTGATCCAAATCAGCGGAATGATCAGAACGAAAAAGATGGCGGATATCCAAAAGATGTCGTTGAGACCAAGCATGGCCGCTTGTGCGTTCAGTCCGTTCTCGATGAAGGCAAGTGCATTGGACGCACCGACCTGGACCGTCGACTGCACCTGTGCAATCGAGTCCGTGAAGATCGAGTTGTAGCTGTTAGCCTGTTCGGTCAGTTGTGCGTGGTGCAGGATCGTGCGGTCATTCCAGCCGGTGGTCAGCAGCGATGTCCCAACGGCACCCGCGAAGACGCGGACGAAGTTCGATAAGCCGGCTGCGGAAGGGATCTTGTCGGGTGTGAGGCCGGACAGGATGATCGCAGTCAAGGGCACGAAGAATAGAGCGGTCGGTATACCTTGCAGCAGTGTTGGCAGGATCAAGGTGTATTGATCGACGTCGGTGGTGTACTCCGAGCGCAGGAAGAAGACACCCGCAAATCCGACGAAGGCCATTGTCGCCAAGATGCGCGCATCGGTCTTCATCATCATCTTGCCCATCGCCGGCGCAAGGATCACAGCGAAAATACCAAGCGGAGCAGTCACCATTCCTGCATCGACGGCGCGATAGCCGAGATATTCCTGAATCCACTGCGGCAGAATCACCAGGTTCGCGAAGAAGATCGCATACGCAACCGAGATCGCTATCGTGCCGCCGAGGAAGTTGCGTCCCGCAAACAGTCGTAGATCGACGATCGGCTTCTCTTCGGTTAGCTCCCAGATCACGAAGAACGCAAAGCCGATCAGTGCAAACACGCCCAGCGCACAGATGACCGGCGAGTTGAACCAATCCAGATCCTTGCCTTTGTCGAGCATGACTTGCAGTGCAGCGACCCAACCGATCAGCGCGATCAGTCCAACCGTATCGATCGGCAAGCGGCGAGTAGGCGTTTCACGGTCGCGATAAACCATCCACACAACCGCAGCAGCGAATAAACCTACCGGTACGTTGATGTAGAAGATCCAAGACCAGCTATATCTATCGGTGATCCAGCCGCCCAAAGCTGGACCGGCGATGGGGCCGACCGTTGCCGTCATGGCCCACAACGACAACGCGCTGCCGCCCTTCTCTTTTGAGAACGTGGAGAGCAGCAGCGCTTGCGACAACGGTATCAGCGGACCGGCTGCCACGCCCTGTAGCACGCGAGCCCCTAGCAACACGGTGAGGTTGGGCGCTATGCCGCACAACGCAGACGAAATTACGAACAGCAGAATCGCTCCGACGAATAGTTTGACCTGACCGATGCGTTGAGTCAGCCAGCCCGTGAGCGGGATCGCCACCGCGTTGGCGGCGGAGAACACGGTGATCACCCACGTTCCTTCGTCAACCGACACGCCAAGATCGCCTGACAATGTGGGAATGGCGACGTTAGCGATGGACGAGTCGAGCACGTTCATGAACGTGGCAAGTGCGACGGCGAAGGCGCCGAGTGCAAACCGCATACCCGTGAGAGGGGCCGGTGCAGCAGGGGAAGTGGATGCGTTCATGGGAGTCCGGTGCGGCGATGTAGATGTCAATGCAGCGCTTGGCGGCCAAATATCTGACTAGTCAGATAAATAGTTGAAAAAAAAGAAACCATTTGCCTGGCCGGCGTCTTGAGGCATCTGTGCTGCCTTCGCTGCTACGGTCAGCGCCAACTGGGTTTTGCGGCGCATTGCCCTCCTCGGCAATTGGGGCTTTACCCCTTCCTGTGGCTCTGTATTGGACATGTCTGACTCCTCGTCCCGTAGGCCGTGGCCGCGCCAACCGCGGTCTGCCCTTCGGCATTTGTCTGGAGACAGACAATATAGTTAGCTAACGAACAAGTCAATAAATAGACAGTTCGCCAGCATATTAATTTTATGTCATTGTTTTTATTGGCATGATTGCTTTCGTAACAGATTGTCACGTAGCATACAATCCAGCCACAGATAGTTTTGGCGCGAGAAAATCCTTTGATAGACGACGATTCGACCAGCGAGCAGACCTTTCCCGTCCCCTATCTGAGAGAGGCGTACCTGCGCCGATTTCCGCCAGCGGCGGCCCAGCGACTGGAAACCGTCTTCACGCTCAAATCGGCGAGCCAGCAGATCAACAACGTCTTGAACGAATGGCTGGAAGGCACAGCAGGCTCGCCCGCGCGATTTCAGACTCTGGCATTGCTCTGGGGCGCAGGTGATCGTTTCGTTCCACATCAGGAAATCATTGCGGCGCTGCAGGTCAAGCGCGCCACGGTTTCCGCGCTGATGTTTTCCCTTGAACAAGAAGGCCTGGTGCAATCGATCGGTGATGAGAAAGACCGACGTCGGTTACTCGCGACGCTCACAGAGAAGGGCAAGAAAGTCATCACCAGCGCGATGGAGTTGAATGCGCACAGGTTGGAGAAGGTGTTCGTTGATCTCTCGCCAGACGAATTGCATTTGCTGCAAAGCCTGCTGCGTCGCATGCGCGACGGCTTCGTCAAATTTTCCAGCGAAAAGAACTAAAGCCTGTACTCCCCTTAGATATGCGCTACCAAGCGCGCTTCACTCCGAAAACGGCCCGGACTCTGACCATGCAAGCGCTTGAAAGCGATGCTGAAGGCCGTATCGGAAAGATATCCAATTCGTTCGGCGATCTGCGCCAGTGATTCATCACTATGGCGGAGCGCGGTGCGTGCGACGGCCATGCGCCACCGATTTAAGTACTCAAGGGGCGCACAACCAACCAGCTCGCGGAAGTGCGCAGCGAAAGCCGTACGCGACATATTGACCGTGGAAGCAAGGCTTTCAAGCGTCCAACGCTCACCGGGTTGTGCATGCATGAGAGACAAGGCTCGGCCGATTTTGGGATCTGACAATGCGCCTAACCAGCCCGCCGGCAATGCTGTGTTGCTGAGATAGGCGCGTAGCGCGTTGACGAGCACGAGTGCCGCGAGACTGCTACGCGCAACTGCAGCACCGGCCTGGGTGTCACCTGTCTCGCCTCTGAGCAAGGTGAGTAACAGCGACAAGGCCGGCGTTTCGACATCTTTGGCCCTCAGATGAATGATCGGTGGAAGATGCCTAAGCAGAATTTCGCCTGCATCGTTTTCAAAAGTGAAACGGCCGCTGGCAAGGCTGACGGATGAGAATGCTTGATCATCTTCGCCTCGATACCGAACGACGCCATCGGCATCCCGAATGGATCGGTAGATCGGCGGACCATCCAAAGGCTTTCGTGTTGGATCGCTTGCTGAGCAGAAGGGTTGCCCCGTGGTCAGCAGGTAGAAATCACCCTTTTCCAAGACGAGAGAATCACGTTCTCCCTCAATCCAGAGGTGGAAGCGGCCCTCGAGCACGCCGCCAAATTTGATGTGCTGGTAAGCGGGAAAGCGAAATGCCCAGGCACCGCTCCCTTCAAAGCGTGAGGAAAGTGCGCTGGACACGCGCAGTAGGGAAAGCACATCGGATAAGGCGTCCATTTGGACGATCCATTAGGAAAATGGTCATTTTCATTATATCGCGTCACCCGTGACTCGAGGACCATATGCCTCGCCGCGTTAGCAGTCGGCGATCCGGCGGTTCATGGCCTCAAGCGGAGACGTAAATGAAAGCGTGGCAGCTCGACGGACTGGGTGGTCCGTTCAAATTCAACGATATCCCCGTGCCTGCGGCCCGCCCAGGAAGCGTAGTGGTGCGCATTCAAGCGTCGTCGCTCATGTCCTACATGCAGGACTACATGGAAGGCAAACTCCCCTTCTATCGGCCACCTCGCGGACCGTTCGTTCCCGGAGGGAACGGAATTGGCGTCATCCACGCGGTAGGTGACAACGTCTGGCATCTTCGTGCTGGACAACGCGTTGCCATCTCGTCTCATTTCGTGGCGCAGGAAAACGTTCGAGACCCGGCGCAGATTCTCTTGGGCGTTACCGGCCAAGGCGATATCGCGGCACACATCCAACAAGACTGGCCGGATGGCACGCTGGCCGAGTACGCCATGGTGCCGGCAAGCCTGGTCACACCTATAGATGGCCTAGATGCATTCACTGCAGCGCAGCTCGCCGTAACCATGCGCTATATCGTCCCGTACGGCGGGCTCATCCGTGGACGCCTGACAGCAGGTGAAACTCTCGTTGTGTCGGGAGCCACCGGGGCTTATGGCAGCGCAGCCGTTATGGTCGCTCTCGCCATGGGCGCGCGTCAGGTCGTTGCGCTGGGAAGGGACACATCGAAGCTTGATGCGCTGGTCGCTGCTACCAGCACTCGTGTAACGCCGCTGGTCGTGACCGGCGATATCGCAACCGATGCCGCGATGATTCGTAACGCAACCGGTGGCGGTGCGGATATGGCCTTCGACATGGTCGGTGGAGCCACTGATCCGAACATGACCTTGTCAGCCCTGCACAGCCTCTACAACGGCGGTCGACTTGTATTGATGGGAAGCATGGGCGTTCCGCTTCCCATTCCTTACGTGGAAGTGATGTTGAACAGCTGGGAGATTCTCGGCTGCTTCATGTATCCCAGGGACGCGTATCGTCGACTGTTCGATCTTTGTCGCAGCGGATTGTTGGACCCGACAGCGATCCACCTGCGCTCCTACGCGCTGCAAGACCTCACTGAAGCGATGGCTGATGCACGGTGTGCTGGCAGCCTCGAATGCGTCGTCATGAATCACGAAGGATAAGCGTCGTGAGCATCAAGCATCACGCTTTTCGAATTTACATCGAGCCTTCCATGCTCGCGCCTAGCATCGCGTTTTACGAGAAGCTGCAGGGGATGACCTGCGAGAGGCGCATCGCCTTCGCAGAACTCGGCGTTGAGGTTGCTGTGGTCGGCGCGTTCATTCTTCTCGCCGGAACCAACGAAGCCTTGGCGCCGATTCGCTCCGCAACCGCCGTGCTGATCGTCGATTCGCTGGACGAGACGCTTGATTGGGTGCGAACGCAAGGAGCCACGGTTCTTCACGAACCCCAGCACGCAGCGGGAGGGCGCCATGCAACCGTCCGTCACGCAGACGGGTTGGTGGCTGAATACTACGAACCTGCGGCTAGCGCCTGACGAAGAAGGTATCGCCATGCGATACGCGAAGCTCGGCAGTGATTGGCTTTGTACTTAAGCCTTCCGCAACGACATTGATCCGCCGGTAACTTGCCCTTTGCAGCCGACCTTTCACGTTGCGATAAGAAATTCCAAGCAGTTAAGCGACACAAGCAATACCGCAACCCCATTCGTCCTCTTCAGTTACCAACTGGCGCACCTTCGCTCTTTGACAACGGCGATGTGTTACCGAAGGGTCGAGCTTGCGTCTGCGCGCCTATTGTTCTTGTCTCGTCCTGATTCAGGCTTGGCGCCGTGACCACCAAGGCCGGCCATTTGCGGTTTTCGGACCGAATCTTTGCGGGTGCAGCACGCAATAAGTCTTGGAAAAACTTGGATCGATCTAATTATCTTGCTGTCGTGCAATATCGACCGGCCGATGAAATTGCTTATGTAGTGAAATATGTTTAGAAATTTTAAATTTGAATCGATACAAATTTTTGTTGACATCGCCTTTTTACTGTCCTATTGATTAGCCCGCTCGTGACGTTTGTACAACGTTGTCACGAGTACTTGGATCGATTGAGGATCCGTTTCCCGGGGGACTCTGGGGAAGACGTGGCGAGGCGTTTATTCCGCCTGCAGGACGCGTCAGTGGCTGGGCAGTTGTGTATCTCTTGAAAGCAGTGCGGAGGGTCATGGCAACAACCATGGCCAAGGGTGGGTTTGTGCCCTCAAAAACATCACAAATGTGGGCACTACAACAGGCAAGCCGAAAGGCAGGGGAGACATATGTACCGCAAGAGCGCGTCATCCGCGGCAATCGTCGCGACGTCGATGATCGCCGGGCAAGCGTGGACACAGCACGCCAGTTCTGCAACCGACATCTCGAAGAAAACAAGCAACAAGCGCGGCTCGGATCGCACCAAGCGGATCCACCTCTGAGCTACATCAACAGATTCCCAGGTGTGTAGCCATGCGACTCAACGCCGATGAGCGGCTCGAGTCAAAACGGGTAGTCGGTCACTTCGACCGGATCCGAAGCAGCGCATTTTTATTTTCTTGGAGGCAGGAATGAGCAGGTATCAGTTTCGTTTGGGCAGCAGCTTGCGCGCCAGCATACGCATTGGCCTATGGGCCGCTGCTTTGACCAGTGGTTCAGTGTTTGCACAGGACATTACCGGCGGCGTCTACGGCAATTTGCCTGCAGGAAAAGACGTTTCCGCAGAAGTGACCAACCCGTCGACAGGCTACGACAGCACGGTGCACGCCGATGCTAGTGGCCATTACGCGGTCACGGGACTGATGCCTGGCAATTACGTCGTCAAACTGTTGCGCGGCGGCCAGGTCGTCGATCAGCGCAGCGTAGTCGTTCAGGCCGGCTCTAACAGTGCCGCGATCTTCAGCGCAGCAGCGGCAGCCGGGAACGTGAAAGAGCTGAACTCGGTCACCGTTACCGCCACGCAGCCGTCGGTTAACGCGATCGACGTTACGACAAGCCAGCAGATCCAGACCTGGAATTCAAAAGACATCAATCGTCTGCCGTTGATCAATCCAGATCTACTCACGATCGCCTCGATGCAGTCGAACGTGGCCGCCATCACCAGTTCGCACGGCAATGCGCCGCAGTTCAACGGCGCGTCGGGTACCGAGAACCGCTACTTCCTCAACGAATTCAACGTCACCGATATGCAGCAGGGCGCGGTGCCGGACAAGATTCCGAACGAAGCCCTTGCCAGCGTCTCCACCATCGACGGCGGCATGGATGCCAAATACGGTAGCGCCATGGGCGGCGTCGTCGCCGGCACGATCAAGCAAGGCTCGAATGACTTCAAGGCCGGTGTGGATTTGGCGTTCACGCCTGCCACGGGCACGCTCAATGAAAACCCCAGAAACACCTACAACTACAATGGCCAGCTGACTAACGCCAACCAGTTGAACCACTGGTCGCCGAGCCTGTTGCAGGACTATTGGGCATCCGGCGCGATCCTGAAGGACAAACTGTTCTACTACGTGCTCGCCGAAATCGAGCCGAACAACTATGGCCAGGGCGTGCAGGGCGTTAACCCGACCACGACCTACAACTCTAGTAACAAGACCCTCAACGAAAACCGCAACAAGCAGTTCCTCGGCAACTTCACCTGGAACATCGCTGACGGTCACTCGCTGAACGTCTTCATCGATCGTCAGAGCAACCTCCAGACGCAATCGCAGTATGCGCTGTCGACGCCGTATGTTCCTTCCAGCGCGGCCCCCGCGCTGAACAACTGGAGTGGCAACGCTTGGCACGACACCATGGCGGTGGCCAACTACCACGGCCAGATCACCGATACGCTGTCCGTCTCGGCGATGGCGGGTACCTCGCAGCAGTACTTCACCTCGTATAACCAGTACGGCATCGACGTTCCGTACATCCAGAACTACAACCCAGACACGAAGCAGTACACGCAGGCGCCCGGCAACGGTACCAGCAGCCTGTATTACCTGAAGTACCGCATGATGGGTGCGCGCATCGACTTCACCTGGAACGTGACCGACAACCACGAAGTGACCTTCGGCGGCGAGCGTTACAGCCCGACCATGTCGCAGGCCAATATCCCGAACCCGAACTCGTGGACCTACAGCTACTGCAGCACGTCGCTGGGACCGAACGAGCCTTGCACCATTAACGGCCAGTCCGTCGCGCCGGGATCGAAGTACGTCCAGTTGTCCTATGCACCGCGCATCTACTACAACAGCTCGCCCACCTACGGCTTCTATCTGGGCGATAGCTGGCATTTCGCACAGAACTGGACCGCGTATGTCGGCGGGCGTTATGACAATTACGCCATGACCGACAACATCAACGTCAAGATGTACAGCAAGGGCAACTTCCTGCCTCGCGTTGGTGTGGCATGGGACGTCCATGGTGATTCGACACTGAAGATCGGCGCCACAGCGGGTGAGTACTCCGAAGGCATTCCGCTTTACTTCAATGCTTACGGTGGTACGCCGGGTCAAGGCTACATCCACACCACCACCACTTACACCTATACCGGCGTGACAGGCAATGGCGTTCCGACCGGTCTGACGCAAGTGGGGCCCGTACAAGGCAGCGCTGGTAGCGGCCTGCATTACCTGACGGCCGGGCAGTTCATTTCGAGCACGACGCAAAACGCAAAGCTGAGGCAGTTCTCGGTTTACGCGCAGCAACAGATCGGAAACAGCTGGACCGCAGGCGCCACGTTCTTCACCAGCGAGCTGACGGGGCTACCAAACATCTACAACAACATCGACCAGCTGAAGGCGTACCTGACCAACAAGGGCTACCCGAACGCGGTATTCCTCGGCCAGTACCTGATCACGCCGGGCAAGGACATCAACATTCCGGTGCAGTTGAACGGTGCCAACAGCCCGCTCACGATGGTCAACTTCCCGAACAGCTACATCGGTTTCCCGTCGCTGCGACGCAAGATCTATCAGCTCAGCCTGACCATGGATCACGCCTACTCCGACGAAGAGCCGTACTACCTGAGCGCGTCCTACACGTGGCGTCATGAGTTCGGCAACACGGATGGCACGACCAGCTATGCCGGCGGCACCGGTAACACCGGCGCAACCGGCTATGACGGCGGGTTGAATGCCCCGGGCTTCCTGCAGGGGGCCGCAGGTAATCTGGGCGACGATATTCCGAACACGGTCAAGGTGTTCGGCTACTACAAGTTTGCTCACCAGGACAACTTGTTGAAGGGTCTGCGTGTGGGTGGTGCGCTCACGTACTACGAGGGTGGCCCCGTCGATTGCCAATCCCAATATCCGAGCAACGGAACCCTGGCGATCGGCAGCAACCAGCTCGGCAACAACAACGCGTATTACTGCAACACGTTGTCGAACGTGTTGGCTGGCCAATCTCCGATCTCGAACACCATCAACTACACCCGCGGCAGCTACGGTCGCCTTCCGTCGTACAAGCAGGTGGACCTCGATATTGGTTACGACTGGGCATACGGTAAGAACGCCTTCTCGCTGGATTTGAAGGTGCTCAATCTGTTCAACAGCAACACCGTTACCTCGTACGTCCCCAACATCAGCAACGGCAACGGGCAGTTCAACCCCAACTTCATGCAGCCCAATACGTTCCAGCAGCCGCGTACCGGCCAGCTGGTATTCCGCTGGCAGTACGACTAACCGCTTGACGTTGTACGCAAGCTAACCTCGATGCCTCCATGTTCCCCAGACATGGAGGCATCTTTTTTTTTGGTAGATTGCATGCAAGCGCAGTGCTTTCGGAGACGCATTTGAATCCGCTATTGCAAGGCCTGGATCCTGTTGCGGCGAATCGAGTCATTGCCGCAGAACAGGCGCTGGCGATGAATCGCCCCGATCAGGCCATCAGCCAACTAGGTCCAGTGCTGGCCAGTCATCCGGATCATCCGGAAGTCTTACGCCTGCATGCGAGTTTGCTGAGCCTGCGTGGGGAACACAGATTGGCATTGCGCGACATGCGTCGCGCCCTGGATCAACGCCCGCACGAGGCTCTGTACCACAATGCGTATGCCCTCTTCCTTGCGGAGGCAGGCGAACTTGATCAGGCGATCGAATTTTTGCGTCGCGCCTGCGAACTTCAGCCAACCTTCGTCTTGGCCTGGTACAACCTTGGCCTGTTTCTAACCCGTAGCGCGCGCTTTGACGAAGCACGGGATGCGCTACGACGTGCAGTTGGATTGGCGCCCGACTACACCGCGGCACGGGCACAACTTGCGGACTTGTTGCGCATGGACGACTTCCGCGACGAAGCCATCGCCGAGTATCGAAAGCTGCTTGCCGCACAGCCGTGGACCGGCATGGCGTGGTGGGGCTTGGCGGAAATCAAAACGCTGCGTCTGGGCACGAGTGATAGCGACGCTATCCAGCACGCGCTTACACTGCCGCGCGCTACTGATGGCGACCGCGTCGCCATGGGTTTCGCCCTGGCCAAGGCGCTGGACGATCAAGGTCGTTATGCCGAGTCCATGCAGGCATTGGCTGCGGCGAATGACATCGCTCGAAGATACCGGGCGTGGAATGCGGCGGCATTTGCCGCGACGATCGAGTCGATCAGAGCCGCGACCTGCACAGCCAGTGCCGAGCAACGCCTCGGGTCGGAAGTGATTTTCATCGTCGGTATGCCACGTTCGGGATCGACACTGATCGAACAAATTCTCGCCTCGCATTCCAACGTCGAAGGTGCCGCGGAGCTGAGTGATCTGCCTCTGCTCATCGGTGAAGAGTCGAACAGGCGTAAAAAAAGCTATCCGAAATGGGTTTCGGAAATGAGCGCGGATGATTGGCGTCAACTTGGGCAGCGTTATTTAGAGCGAACCGCGCGCTGGCGTAAGCGTCGTCCGATATTTACCGACAAGTTGCCGAATAACTGGATGCACATTGGCATGATTCGCGCGATGCTACCGGGCGCGCGCATTGTCATCAGTCGCCGTGATGCGCTCGAAACCTGTTTCTCGTGTTACAGGCAGTATTTTCCCGGCAACGACTACACGCGCACGTTTTCCGATCTAGCCTCGTACTGGCGTAGCTTCGATGGCGCGGCGAGTTACTGGGCGCAGAAAGAACCGACACACGTTTATCAACACGTGTACGAGGATTTGCTTAAAGATTCTGAGACGCAAATTCGGGAGTTACTCGCCTTCTGCGGCCTGCCATTCGAAGAGGCGTGCCTCCGTTTCAACGAAACGCAGCGTGCTATCGGCACACCGAGTGCCATGCAAGTGCGAGAACCGCTGCGTGCCGATACGGCGCGTGCGCCACGCTATGGCGGATTGTTGAATCCGTTGCGGCAGGCACTTGATCTTCCGCTGGTTGATGAACGAAGTAAAGCATAAGTAAGACATGTCATCGCAAGCCGATGGCCTCGAACTTAGCGCTTGCCTCAAACCACTTCATCACCGCACGTCATTCCGGCGAAGGCCGGAATCCATGCTTCGTACTTGCTATGGATTCCGGCCTTCGCCGGAATGACGAATCGCCCTGCAACAGCATTGGTGCAGGTATTAAGTACGGCCATTTCGTCGCACGTATCGAAGGCTTTCCATGCACGAGTTCCGTGCATTTTTGCGTATGCAGCACCCATTAAATCGGATAGCAATTAGATCGATTGAACTATTTTGCTGTCACGCAACACCGCCATCACGATAATTTTATATCTATCAATAAGATATATTTAGAAAATCTAAATTTAGATCGATGCAAATATTTGTTGACAGAAGCTAATAGCTGGCTTATTGATGTGCCCACTCGCGACATTTGACTCACGTTGTCACGAGCATTCGGAGCGATTCAAAAATCGGTATCCGTAAAGACTCTGGGGAAGACATGGCGAGGCGGTGATCTCGCCTGCAAAAGCGTTTGTAGACAACGTTAATAGTTAGACCCGTTTGTGTATCTCTGAAAAGCAGTGCTGGAGGGTCATGGCAGCCGCCATGGCTCACAGGTGGATTTGTGCCTGCAAAAAAACTGCGTGGCACTCAACGACAGCTAACACGCCGAAAGGCAGAGGTGACACATGTCCATGAAACATACGAAAGCTCAGTATTCGCAGTGGCGTCGCAAACCGGCGTTGCTGCTTTTGGCTTCGGCGCTTGCATTCGCATGCGGCAGCGCGAATGCCCAAAGCACAGGCTATACCGGCATCTTCGGTGGCGGCCCGATGTACAAGCACGTGGCAAGTAACATCTCGGAGATCGAAAACTCGGGCTTCACCGAAGTGGTGGTGTGGAGTGTCGAAGTCAATTCGTCCGGCGACTTGAACTTCAACGGTGAATTTCCACTTACATCCGGTGGAACCTACGTTGGCAACAACACCTGGCCGTCGTTCGCGGCGGACCTTGTCACCATGAAAAAAGGAACGCCCAAGCGCATCACCTTCAGCATCGGCTCGTCGAACGTGGGCGATTTTCAGGACATCAAAGCCTTGGTTAACGCACAAGGAACCGGTCCAAGCAGCATCCTCTACAAGGATTTCCAAGCCCTTAAACAGGCGCTTCCATCGGTCGATGCCATCGATTTCGATGATGAAAACAGTTACGACTCCGCGTCGACCGTTGCTTTTGCCGTCATGCTCGGCAGCCTTGGCTATCACGTGGAAGTGGACCCGTACACCAACGCTTCCTATTGGACGTCCGTGGTCTCGCAGATCAACAGCCAAAGCCCCGGCACGGTCGATGGCGTGCACCTGCAAACCTACTCTGGCGGCTCAGGCAACAGTCCTTGCTCCGGCTGGAATTTCGGAAGCGTGCCGGTTTATCCCGGTGTTTGGGATGCTGACGACACGCCCCCGCAAGCGCAAAGTGCGATAAGCAGCTGGCATTCGCAGTGCGGCATTACTGGCGCCTTCCTGTGGTTGTATGACGACATTGCCGGCAAGACTTACAACGGCCAGAACGAAACGGCCGCATACGCCAGCGCCATCAACGCTGGACTTGGTGGAACGAGCACCGCAGGGCCTAGCGTGTATGGCATCTACAGCGATGGCACGACGTTCACCACAGGCGGCCTGGATAGCGACGGTTACGCCTATTCGTCCAACCTGCTCGGCAGCTCGAAGAGCTGGAATGGCAATACCTTCAGCTTCGGTGCCGCCAACACCACCAATGCCTATAGCAGTGGCACCATCAATCTTACGCAAGGCCAGTACAGCGAGCTCAGCATTCTTGCGACCGGCCTCAATGGCAACCAGGCATCACAAACCTTCACGGTCAACTACACCGACGGTACCAGCACGGTCATCAGTCAAAGCCTGAGCGATTGGTTTAGTCCGCAAAGCTACCCAGGCGAATCCGAAGCCGTCACGATGGCCTATCGCGACAGCAGCAGCGGTAGCAAGGATAACCGCACGTTCTACTTGTACGGCTACGCGTTCTCGATCGACAGTACCAAGACTGTCAAGAGCGTGCTGCTGCCGAGCAATCGCAACGTGGCGGTGCTGTCTTATGCGTTGAGCAACCCGACCACGAGTGCCACGCAGGTCAGTCTTGCGTCGTCCTTCAACAAGAGCGCCATCAGCAATGATGGAACCACCTTCGCCGCCGCCGGCGGCGTGGATGGCAAGGGCGATGCATATCCGGCGCAGTTACTGGGATCGTCGCTGGAATTCAATGATGTGCTGTATCGCTTCGGCAAGGCCAATGCCGCCAATGCTGTACGCACATCAGGACAGACGATCGCCCTGCCATCAGGCCAGTTCTCCGGCCTGCAGTTGCTGGCAGCCGCCGTGAATGGCCACCAGACCTCGCAAACCTTCACGGTTACCTACACCGATGGCACCAAGTCGACCTTTACACAAAGCCTCAGCGACTGGCTCAGTCCGCAGAGCTATGCCGGTGAATTGCAGGCCGCCAAGCTGCCGTATCGGGATACCCACTCTGGTGGCCGCAGCGGCAGCACGTCCTATCTCTACAACTACAAATTCAATTTGAACCATATCAAGACGGTTAAGAACATCCAGCTGCCGAACAATGCCAATGTGCAGATCATGGCCATGACGCTGGTGCAGTAGTCCAACGGCCATACGCGGGAGGCGTCCGCCTCGATCCAAACATTGATTTCCCGCGTATTGCCGTTTAGATCGTGATGAAAATTCCCGGTAATCACCCATTGGTGAGCCAGCGAAGATCCCTTCGCTGGTTTTTTTTATGCGGTCGGCGAGAACTCAACGTCAAGCGTCACGGCGCCTAATCGTTTCACCCGAAAACCACGGACGCCGTCCTACGCTCCCCCGGCCATTCGGCACTGGGGAGGGGAACATTCATCTTGTTCCTCGATTCGCCACCGTCACTGACTACTTACGGGAGTAGCTTCCGATGACCAGAACAGATTCGACGGGAACACAGCGCTCAAACGCACCTTCCGCCCTGACGCGCAGGGCATGCGGCCTTTCCGTGGCTATCGCGATGGTGCTTGGCGCGAGCACGGCAGCACATGCCGCGCAGGTTTATACCCATCACGTGCGTGACGTCGTGCACAGCAATGTCGCACAGCAAATAAGCAGCCTTCCTGCCACGCAGTTGATGCAATTGGATGTGGTGCTGCCTTTGCGCGATCAAGCGGGTCTGGATACGTTCGTAGCGCAAGTCGCCGATCCTTCCAGCCTGAACTACCAGCATTACCTCACGCCGCAGGAGTTCACTGCGCGGTTCGGGCCCACGCAGAACGACTACGACACGGTGGTGCAGTACCTGAAGAGCTATGGTTTCACAGTAATGGGCGGCAGCCGCGACGGCATGGACATCCAGATCGTGGGGCCGGTCTCCGCAGTGGAGGCAGCGTTCAACGTGAAGATGCGCATGTACAAGCATCCCACCGAGAACCGCATGTTCTATAGCCCCGATCGCGAACCGACCACGGCGATGGCGATTCCGCTGTGGCACGTCTCGGGTCTGGACAACTATTCGATTCCGAAGCCGCTGTATGTGAAGAAGAGCGATTATGCAGCTGCACACGGCATCAGCCCGGAAGCGGTCGTGTCGCACGCAACCACCGGCTCGGGTCCCTCGGCATCTTTCCTTGGTAGCGACATGCGCGCTGCTTATTACGGCGGCACCGCGCTGACCGGCAAAGGCCAGAATCTCGGCCTGCTCGAATACTACGGTACCGATCTCGCCGATTTGACCAAGTACTACAAGAACGCGGGCCAGACCAACAAGGTTCCGGTCACGTTGTATTCGACGGATGGCACCAGTACTTCTTGCCTTGCTTCGCAAGGCTGCGACGACACCGAGCAGACGCTGGACATGACGCAGGCCCTCGGCATGGCGCCCGGCCTGTCGAGTCTGGTGATGTATGTGGGTTCCACCGATACCGCGATGATCAGCAAGATGACCACACACAGTCCGCTACCGACGACGATCGGCTGCTCGTGGGGTTGGACGCCAGCGGATCCGTCCACGCTCGATCCGTATTTCAAGAAGATGGCCGCGCAAGGCCAGACTTTCTTCGCCGCGTCAGGCGACAGTTCAACCTGGTCGGCGAGCAACGAAGCCTGGCCGGCAGACGATGCCTATGTGATCTCCGTCGGCGGCACTGATCTGACGACCACCAAAGCCGCGGGGCCGTGGAAGTCGGAAACCGCGTGGGTGGATAGTGGTGGCGGTGTTTCGCCCGATGGCGTTGCCATTCCTTCGTGGCAAAAGATTGCCGGCGTGATCAACTCGAGCAACAAAGGCTCGACGACGCATCGCAACGGCCCTGATGTATCGGCCAATGCGAACTTCACCTTCTACGTATGCGCCGACCAAACTACCTGCACGGCGAACTCATACGGCGGTACCAGCTTTGCCGCGCCGATGTGGGCGGGCTTCGTGGCGTTGATCAATCAGCAGCGCGTGGCCGATGGCAAGAAACGCATCGGCAGCTTCAACGCGACGGTCTATCCGGAGAACGAGTCCGGCGGCAAACTGACCAGCACCTACACCACGGACTTCCATGACATCACCAGCGGTAAGTCCGGAAGTTATTCTGCCGTGACCGGCTATGACTTGGTGACCGGCTGGGGCAGTCCGAAAGCTGGATTGATCACTACGTTGACGAACTCGCCGTAAGGTAACGCTCGACGATAACGAAGGTGGAGGCACTCTCGCCTCCACCTTCGTTTATTTGCTTGCAGAAGGGAATCAGGGGTAGGCCCGCATGGGAGATGCATTGACACCTGACGCTCTCAATGCGTCGGGACGGGTTTGTATGTGCCCATTCCATCTCGACCCTATGTGATGGCCGACACAGAATAATCATGCTTAACGTTTCGCAACGATTTTCATCGTGTAAACGTCATTCCCTTCACTTGGAAAGCACAACTTCAACCCTACGCTCCGCCGGCCATTGGCGCCCCTGGGGAGGGGAGTACAGGGAAAAGTACGTCTTCTAGTTTCCTCGATTCTTTTCTTTCGCAGTCACTGACTACTTAACTGAGGAGTAGCTTCATGACCAGACAAGATTCGATTGGAACGCGTAAGACAAAGGGAATTCTTTCGACGCGCAAGGTTTGCGCACTTTCACTGGCTGTTGCGATGGCATTCGGCGCAAGTGCAGCGGCGAATGCCGGACAGGTGTATACGCATCACGTGCGTGATGCGGTGACCAGCAATATTGCGCAACAAGTGGGCAGCCTTCCTGCCAGCCAGCTCATGAGTATTGATGTGGTGCTTCCGCTCCGCGATCAGTCGGGCCTGGATACGTTTGTGGCGCAAATTGCCAACCCGAATAGCTTGAACTATCACAACTACATTACGCCGAAGGAATTCACCGCGCGCTTCGGCCCGACGCAAAACGATTACGACACCGTCGTTCAGTACCTCAAACAGCACGGACTGGTGGTAGCGGGCGGTAGCCGCGATCGCATGGACATCCAGGTGATCGGTCCGGTTTCTGCAATCGAAGCGGCATTCAACGTGAAGATGCGCACATACAAGCATCCTACCGAGAACCGCACGTTCTACAGCCCGGATCGCGAACCCACCACGTCGCTGGCGATTCCGTTGTGGCATGTTTCGGGCCTGGATAATTACTCGCTTCCGCATCCGCTGTACGTCAAGAAGAGCGAATACGCGGCGGCCCATGGCATCAGCCCGGACGCCGTTGTGAGCCACGCAACCACGGGTTCGGGGCCCAGTGCTTCGTTCCTGGGCAGCGATATGCGCGCGGCCTA
Source organism: Dyella humi (assembly GCF_044904605.1). Classification (NCBI taxonomy): domain Bacteria; kingdom Pseudomonadati; phylum Pseudomonadota; class Gammaproteobacteria; order Lysobacterales; family Rhodanobacteraceae; genus Dyella; species Dyella humi. Next base: position 1,708,499 of record NZ_JADIKI010000023.1, on the reverse strand, counting down.
TTATCACGGTGCCACGCTGACCGGCGCTGGGGAGAGTGTGGGTCTGTGGGAATTTTATGGCATCAATACTTCGGACGTAGCGCTTTACTACTCGACAGCAAAGCAGACCAATCCCAACAACCTGCGTTTGATTTCCACGGACGGTACTTCGACTGGCTGCAGCGGTAGCTGCTCCGACATCGAGCAGACGCTCGATACGACGCAAGCCCAAGGCATGGCGCCGGGTCTGAGCAACGTGCTGATGTATGTCGGTTCCACCGATACCGCCATCATCAGTGCGATGACCGTGACGACGGACGGCTATGCGCCTCCTGCAACCATCGGTTGTTCGTGGGGCTGGACGCCAGCCGATCCGTCGACGCTCAATCCCTATTGGCAGAAGATGGCCGCTCAGGGCCAGAGCTTCTTCGCCGCATCGGGTGATAGCTCGACCTGGTCGTCACGCAATGAAGCATGGCCGGCTGATGCTGCGTATGTGATTGGTGTCGGCGGAACCGACCTGACCACCAGTGGTGCAGCAGGCCCCTGGGCAACCGAAACGGCGTGGGTGGACAGCGGAGGCGGCATCTCGCCTGACAAGATCGCTATTCCTTCCTGGCAGACGGGTGCGATCAATACCAGCAACAAGGGTTCGAAGACATACCGCAACGGACCGGACGTGTCGGCCAATGCCAACTTCACCTTCATGGCGTGCGGCAACGGCAGCTGTACTTATAACCAGTACGGCGGCACCAGCTTCGCAGCGCCGATGTGGGCTGCCTACGTTGCTTTGGTCGACCAGTCACTGGCCAGCCACAGCGCTTCGGCAATGGGCTTCTTCCTGCCCACCATCTATAGCAACAACATAAACAGTCCCACCATCTATGCTGCTACGTTCCATGACATCACCAGCGGCAAGTCCGGCAGCTATTCGGCTGTGAAGGGCTATGACCTGGTGACGGGCTGGGGCAGCATGATCGGTTCGGGCTTCATGGCGCAATACGGCCAATAAGCACTTAGCAGATCGTAAGCAGCTCATGGAACGGAGGTCATACGTGACCTCCGTTCTTTTTTGCAAAAACATGCATGGGTCTTGGTCAATAGAGGCCAGGCAAAGAGAACTCCAAGCGCCGCTGCAAGGCGAGTATAAAGGCCGGGGTATTACCTCAAGAGACCCTCGCATGAACGTGTTCCGCAACATGCTCGTCATAGCACTGGTCGGATTCGTATCGACCCCGCTCGTTTCTTATGCACGGACGCAGAACACCTCGATCATCGTCGCCGGCAACGCGCGCTTCGAATTTCTCACGCCCTCACTGGTGCGCATGGAATATGCGCCAAACGGCCACTTCGTGGACGCACCCACGGCCGTGGTGCTGAAGCGGGACTGGCCGGACGTGGATGCCCAATCCTCCAAAGAAAACGGCTGGTTGGTGGTGCATACCCGCAGCGTGACGTTGCGCTATCAGCTGGATTCCGGTCCCTTCACCGCGAACAACCTGCAGGTGACGTGGAACCATCCCGATAGCGCGCCACATTCGTGGCATCCCGGCCAGATCGATACGCAAAATCTTGGCGGTCTCACCTACTCGCTCGATCATGTCAGCGAGGCGAATCTGCCCAAGGGCAAGCAGGATCTGGACAGCCCGATCGACGACATCATTCCCGGCATCGAGATTCCGTTGGAGCCCGCCAAGCCAGGCCTGCTCAGCCGCAGCGGCTATGCGCTCATCGACGACAGCCAGACGCCGCTGTGGGATGAAAAGATGCAGTGGATCACGCCACGCACAAAACCCTACGGCCAGGACTGGTACCTGTTCACTTACAACCACGACTACCCGTATGTGCTGCAGGAATACGCACAGCTGTGCGGCGGCATTCCGATGATTCCACGCTACGTGCTGGGCAACTGGGTGACCGATTTCAATTTCGAATACTTTCCCAACACGGCGGATGCGCACGATCCTCAATTCGAGCGCTACAACCAACAGTATCTGGAAGACGAACTGTCTCGTCTGCGCGAGAACCACATTCCCTTCGACACACTGGTGCTGGATTTCGCATGGCATAACTTTGGCTGGCAGGGCGGATACGACTGGAGCCCACTGATTCCGCAGTCCACGCAATTCCTGCAGTGGTTGCGCGATCGCGGCATCAAGCTTAGCCTCAATGATCATCCGGGTTATGCGGGTACCCAGGAGGAAATTCTTTCCTACGACGACAGCCATGCGCCGGAAGTGTTGAAGGCATTGGGACAGCCGCTGCCGCCGAAGCCTTCATTCGATCTGGATATCTCAGGCGATTGGAGATTCGCACCTGATCCGAAAGACCAGGGCCTGAACCAGCGCTGGTTCGCCGGCGATTACGACGACCATGCGTGGAAGCCGATCCGCACCGATCAATCATGGCAGAAGCAGGGTTATCCAGATGATCAGGGCATAGGCTGGTATCGCACGTCGGTATCGTTGCCGGCCAAACTGCCAGATGCGCTCTACCTCTACATCGGCGAAGCGGCTCAATCGTATCGCCTGTTCGTCAACGGCAAGGAGGTGGAGCACACGCACGTGCCCTGGCCGCAACGTCTTACCTATGCCGATATCAAGTCTTATGTTCAGCCCGGGCAGCCCAATGCGATCGCCCTGCGTATCGTGCCCGGCGAACATGGCGGCGGGTTTTTTCGCGGGCCGGTGGCGATCCGTAATGTGCAACCACCCGAGCGTATCTACTTCAATCTAGCCGACAAGCGGCAGGCCGACGTCTTCATGCGCGATCTGCATGCGCCGCTGATGCAAGCTGGCGTGTCTTCGTGGTGGGTGGACGGTGGCGGTGGCGCGGCCGATATGCCGGGGCTCAACCCGCAGTTCTGGACTAACAAGGTCTTCTACGATTCCACGCAGCAGCTCACCGGCCAGCGCGGCTTCATCCTTGGCCGTTACGGCGACTGGGGCAGCGAACGTTATCCGGGTTTCTTCACCGGCGACACGTATTCGGAATGGCCGGTGCTGGCCTATGAAGTGGCGTTTACCGCGCGTGGCGGCAACGTGCTGGTGCCGTACATCAGCCACGACATCGGTGGCTTCCATGGCGCGAAGATTGATTTCGATCTGTACGCGCGCTGGATCGAGTTCGGCGCCTTCAGCCCTATCCTTCGCATGCACAGCGCGCACGCCAACCCGAAGGAAGGCAACGTGCGCATGCCATGGGTGTATGGCGACAAAGGCATCGCGCTGATGCGCAAGTACTTCACCTTGCGCACGCAGCTTATTCCCTACATCTATACGTATACCTGGCAGGCGCACACGCTGTCGTTGCCGCTGCTACGACCGTTGTATTTGCAGTATCCGGATCTGGAAGAGGCCTACCAGCACTCTCACGAATACTTCTTCGGTGACGAAATGCTGGTCGCGCCCGTGCTCGATGCCAGTGGTAACCGTACGGTCTACTTGCCGCCGGGTTCGTGGATCGATTTCTTTACTGGCAAGCATTATGGGGGCGGCCACTCTTTCACCGCGCATTACGATGTCGACGAAATGCCCGTGTTCGTGCGCGAGGGATCGATCATTCCGGAGCAGGAGCGCAGCGACTACTCCGATGCCAAGCCACTCGATGCGCTGATCCTCAATGTCTATGGCGATGGCAAAGGGCATTTCGAGCTGTACGAGGACGATGGTCTTTCGCTGGACTATGCCAAAGGCAGTCATGCCGTGACATCGATGAGTTATGTCACTAAGCCAGATGGTTCGCATGAGCTGACTGTGGCACCGGCCAAGGGCACGTATAAGGCGCAGCCATCATTGCGCTCGTATGTTGTGCGCATCCATGCGCAAGGCAAGCCGCAATCGGTCAGCGTCAACGGTAAAGCGACGACGCAGTGGAGTTGGGATGACAAGGAGGCAGCGGCAGTCGTTATGGTGCCGCAGCAGAGTATTCGTGATGGTTTGAGTGTGATCTGGCGCTAAGAGGCAACTTGTCCTGTTTTGCTCCCTCCCCTGCTTGCAGGGGAACATACCTTCTTCTCTCCTCCTGCAAGCAGGAGAAGGCGGGGTGGGGTGGACACTTGCCTCAGACTTTCCCGCAAGACTTCACCCCCTCCTAACCTCCCCCTGCAAGCAGGGGGAGGAACCATTTAGGAAGCTGCACGCGAGTCATCATAACGATGACGGCTTTTTTCCTAACCTTCACCCTGCAACGGAGAGGAAACATGCCGCTCCATGCTGAACCGCAAACGCCCCGCATCGAAGCGCACCTGCAAAGCGTGATACCTGACGAGATAGCGCACGCCAACCAGCACAGCGGCAAGCCCTGCCGCCGCGCCAACACCCAGCGACCAGCGCGCACCGAACGTATCGGCCACCCAACCGACCACCGGCGCGCCGAGCGGCGTACCGCCCAAGGCGATCGCAAGCAGGATCGCCACCACGCGGCCCCGCATGGCCGGCTCTGTGGAGAGCTGCACCAGACTGTTGGTCGAGGTGGTGAAGGTCTGCGCGGAAACACCGATGAGCAACAGCATCGCGGCAAACAACCAGGCATTGGGCGATATCGCCGCCAACGTCAGGCCGATGCCAAACCAGGCCGCGGCGATGATCAGCAATGGAATGCTCGGCGTTGCCCGTCGCGCCGCAAGCAGCGCGCCTGCCACCGTGCCTACCGCCAGACTGGAACTCAGCAGGCCGTAGCGCCCCGCGTCGGCGTGGAACACGCTCACCGCCATGGTGGAAATGAAAATCGCAAAATTGAGCCCGAACGTGCCGAACAGGAACAGCATCAGCAACACCGCGCGCAGATCCGGCCTGCGCCAGACGTAGCGGAACCCTTCGGTAAGGCTGCTGCGTGTGTGTCGCGCCCAATGTTTGTCATGCAGCTCCTCGCGCCGCAGCAGGCCCAGCGAACCAAACACCGCGCCAAAGGAAACGGCATTGAACACGAACACCCAGCCGGTGCCGATGACGGCAATCAGCAAACCTGCCACGGCTGGGCCGATCATCCGCCCGGCATTGAACGAGGTGGAATTCAACGCCACAGCGTTCGAAAGGTCCTCCTCGGTGACCAGCTCCGATATGAAGGTCTGCCGCGCCGGCGAATCGAACGCCGTGACACAGCCCAACGCCAGCGCGAAGGCATACACCTCCCACAGCTTCACCAACCCGGTCACTGTGAGCACGCCGAGGCCAAGTGCGAGCACGCCCATCAAAGCCTGGGTGGTGAACAGCAGTCTGCGCCGATTGAAATGGTCGGCCGCGTAGCCAGTCAGCGGCAGCAGCAACACCTGCGGTCCGAATTGCAACGCCATCACCACGCCCACTGCGGACGCGTTGTGATGCGTGAGCTGTGTAAGCACCAGCCAGTCTTGCCCGATGCGCTGCATCCACGTGCCCACGTTGGACACCAATGCGCCGATCGCCCAGACGCGGTAGTTGTAGCCGCGCAGCGAGCGGAACATGCCTCTCACAGCTTGCCGCCGTTGAAACGGCCAAACAGGCGGGCCAGCAGCAACCCCATCAGCAGTGCGCCGAGCCCGGCCTCGATCACGTCGATGACGTTGCTCATATCGAAACCACCCACGCGACAGATCAGCAGATAAGCGATCACCGCGTTGAGAAAACCCCACCGCACATTCACGGTGGAAGACGAAAGCCCCTGGCCACGCGGCTTGGCGAACGGACTCTGAAAAGGCCGGCCCATGGTGCCGCTGACGAAATGCGGAATCGCGTTGACCAGGAACGCGCCGCCAAAGAAATAAGCCAAAAAGTGGTGCCATTGCATGACCGAAACTCCGTGATGCGTTATTGCGCCGGCTACCGTACGCGCGAAACCGTCACCGGCATGCAGGGAAATCGTCAGGGCTCGACCAGCCGTTTCAGCAAGTCGACCGCTACAGCGAGCTTCTTCTGTTCCGCCGGCGACAATCGGGTCTGGATGGTGTGGAACAGCCAGTCTTCGCGCGCCGCACGACTGGCTTTGATCCACGCGCGCGCGGTGGGTGTAAGTGAAAGCACGGTACGACGACCATCGGTGGGATGCGGCGCGCCCTTCACTAATCCGGCTTCTTCCAGTGAAGCCACCGTCGCACCCATGGATTGCGGTCGCACACCCTCGACCTGCGCAAGTTCAGTGACGGTGGTAGGTCCCGTGCGCTCCAGATAGCCAAGCACGGCAATCTGCGACCAGGTCAGGCCGTGCGAGCCGGTTTCTTCGCGCAAGCGGCGCTTCAGCTTGCCAACGAGCACGCGCAGCTCGCCGGCCACTGTCATGGCAAGGGCTGTATCGGAGGGAACGGTGTTCATGGCGCGCAGTCTAGCGCCTTTGAAGGTAAACTACAAAGGTTACCTTACTATTTTTTTGGCAAGGCGATCGCCTGGCAGCTCAGTCCTGATCGCGCGCCAGATTGTCGAGCTCGCCCGTCGACAACCCGTAAACGGTGTTGCGGCCGGACAGCTTCGCCTTGTATAGCGCCCGATCGGCGGTCTGCAGCAAGGCATCGCACATGGTTTCGGTGTCCTGCACGTGAGGCACGCTGTCCAGGCTAGCCACGCCGATGCTCAGCGTGACCTTGCCGTAGCGGCTCTGCGCGTGCTGCATGTCGAGCGCGTTGATCGCGTTCAGCAGTGCGCCCGAAACTTTCAATGCGCCGATCGCATCGGTGCCGGGCAAGATGGCGACGAATTCCTCACCGCCATAACGGCCCACAACGTCTCCATAGCGATGCAGGGATTTCTTCAATTCCGCCGCCACGATGCGCAGGCAATCGTCGCCGCGCAGGTGGCCGTAGTGATCGTTGTATTTCTTGAAGAAATCCACATCGATCATCAGCACCGACAGCGAATGCTCGGTGCGCATCGCGCGCCGCACTTCGTCGGCCAACACTTCGTCCACGTGGCGGCGATTGGGCAAGCCGGTGAGATGATCGTTGTTGGCGTAGTACTCGAGCTGACGATTGATGTCGGCGAGCTTCTGCTCTGCCTGCTTGCGGTCGGTGATGTCAGTGAGCGCGGCAGTGATGCCGATTACCTGCCCCATCAAGTTGCGCACCGGGTTGGCCAGCACCTGATAGAACTTGCCGAGGTGTTCGATCTCCTGCACGGGCACGTCCTGCCCCTCATCCAGCAATCGCAGGCTTCGGCGTATGCCCGGACCGGCTGCGGGCATCAGTTCGGCCACCTTTCGTCCCACCAGAGCATCGGACCGAAGACCGTGGATCGCGGCGTAGGCGGCGTTGGCTGCCAGATAGCGGCCGTCACGACCGATCAAGCACAGCGCACTCGGCGCGGTGTTGTAGATAGCCATCATGCGGTACACGTTTTCGCTGCGCGTAAGATCCATCACCGCGTGCGCAACGCCGCGGTAGCCCTTGAACTCGCCGTCTTCATCCTCCAACGCGACAGCGTCGGACTCGATCGCCACCGTGCTGCCGTCCGCACGCTGATGACGGGTGATGGCGCAGGTGAAGGCGCTGGGTTTGGCGGCCAGGAAGCGCGCCACGCGCGCAGCTTCCTGCGGTTCCATGAAAGCGTGCACCGGCGCGCCGAGCACGGCATCGCGCTCGCGGCCCACTAAGTCGAGCAGGCTTTCGGCTACTTTGGTGAAGCGATGGCGCTGGTCGATTTCCCACTGCCATTGCGGATGCTCGTGAATCACCGCATGCAGCCGATCGAGCGCCTCTCCTTGCATGTCCATGAACATTGCCGACACCTCGTGCCCTTTTCCCTGCAGCAACAGAAGATCCCGGCAGGCACAACTCACAGGGGGTAATGCATGCCTGCCGCCGGCGTAGACTCGCCGACACACGCGCATCCGTGCACGTGCGGGAAATCTCGAACGCCATGGAAGGCGTTGCCTTATGGCTGGGAAGCATGCGGTTTGGGGGTGGGTGGGCTGTATCGGACGATTCCTAAAAACTTGTCCGCGCCCATGCTCTAGCTCCCTCTCCCCAGAGAGGAGAGGGGACTAGAGCGCTGCGCTTCGAAGTGAAAGGGAACTACAACAACCCATACGTCCGCGCATACTCAAACAACTGCGTATTGCTGGTAAGGCCCAGCTTGCGCATCGCATCGTTCTTCTGCTGGCTGACGGTCTTCACGCTGCGATGCAGCTGCTCGGCGATCTGCGTGACTGACAGGCCTTGGGCGTAAAGGCGAACGACTTCAGCCTCCCGCTGCGACAACACGGCCGGGTCGGTGCTGCCGTCCGGTTCGATAGACGGGGACCAGTCGATCACGTGCTCGCGCATCGCCTCACATATATATGTGCGACCGTTCATGACGGCGCCGACGGCGAGCTGCAGTTCCTTGGTCATCGCCGCCTTGGCGACCAAGCCATTGACACCGGCCGCCAGCATGCCGCGGGTAAGGGCCGCGTTGTGCACCATGGTGAGCACGATCACCGGCAGCTTGGGGTGATCGCGGCGCACGCGCCGCAGCAAAGGCAGGCCGTCGCCGGAGCCGTCCTCATAAGGCATCGAGAAATCCGTAATCAAGAGATCGCACGGCTCGCCGGCCAACAGGGGCAGCAACTCGCGGCCATTGCTGGCCTCGCCGACCACCTTCAGGCCGCTGTGTTCTTTCAGCAGCGCGCGGATGCCAAGCATCACGACGGGATGGTCGTCAGCGATGACGATCCGGGTTATCTCGCCATTCGGGGGCATAGCCAGGGACTGATTTCCGACGGCTTGTCCAGCCGCCCTGTGTAGGATTCTACCGAAAGAACGCATCAGGTCCCGCTAGCCGAGCTTGCGCCAACTTGGGCATGATGGCGCCACAGCCGCCACCGAGGCCGGCTACCGGGGACCTACCTTTTCTCAGCACGCCGCCGTGACCCTAGCTCTCTTCCTCAGCGACACGGCCGCCGGCTGGTTCGACGCCAGCCCTTTGTCCATGGCGGTTGTGGTGCTCGCTGTCCTGCTCAGCCTTACCGCCTTGCTCGCCCTGGCGGTGCTGCGCATGGTGTTCATGCAGCGGCAGAAACTGGCGGAAGCTGAGCAAACCTTGCAACAGCAGGCTGCGCTCGCACAGGCGCAGCTGGACGCCGTGCCTTTTCCCGTTCTGATCAAGGATGCGTCTGGCACCTACCGGGCACTCAACAACGCCTGTCTGCAGCGGCTGGGCGTCGACCCCTCGCAAGCCGTCGGACAGACCAGCCTCGAGCTGACCGAACACCGCTGGCTTGCGCTCGCCGATGGCACGCCGGTTACGCAGCGACTGCAGCAGTTGGGCATGGATGCGCTGCGCGAAGACAAAGTGCAGCGCTGCGAGCTGGATTACGTGAGCCACGACGGCCGCCAGCGCACCGGCCTGTTTCTGGAAGCGCCCACGCATGCACCGGACGGCAGCGCGAACGGCACGATCGGCGTGCTGCTGGATATCACCGAATACCGCCAGATCGAACTGAGCGCTCGCGCCACCGAACAAAGCCTGCGCGACATCACCCAGCGCATTCCGGTAGTGGTGTTCGCCGTGCGCCGCGGCCACGATCGTCAGCAGCGGCTAGCCTTCATGGCCGGCAACCTGCATGCGCTGTTCGGCCTGTCTCCATCCGATCTCCTGGAGCAGGACGATGTGCTGCGCGACTGGCCGTTCCACGATCGCATCCACCCGGAAGACGCGCCCGCTCTGCGCCGCCTGTTGCAACGCGCGACGCGGCATCGCGGCACCGCCACGCTGGATTTTCGAGCCTACGGCGCGGAAGGCCTGCGCTGGATTCACCTGGTGATGGGCACGCGCCGCCTGCCCGATCACAAGGTTGAATGGATCGGCTATGTCATCGACACCACCAGCATCAACGCGCACAACCAGACACTGCTGGCCGCGCGCGACGCCGCCGAGCGCGCGTCGAAAGCCAAGGCGGACTTCCTCGCCACCATGAGCCACGAGATCCGCACGCCGATGAATGGCGTGATCGGCATGCTCGAGCTGCTCGGCCACACATCGCTCGACCAAGAACAGCGCGAGCTGGTGCACGCGGTGGAGGATTCGGCCGGCGTGCTGCTGCAGGTGCTCAACGACGTGCTGGATTTCTCCAAGCTGGAAGCCGGCAACGTGCGCCTGGACGACGCGCCGTTCGACCTGCGCACGCTGATCGACAACGTCGCCGGCATGATGGCCGGCTCGGCGCACAAGAAGAGCCTGCAGATCGACGTGGGCGCGGACGCTACGCTGGCCGGCAAGCTGCTCGGCGACAGCGTGCGCATTCGGCAGATTCTGTTGAACCTGCTCAACAACGCGGTGAAGTTCACCGAGCACGGCAGCGTTTCCGTGGGCTTGCGCGTGATCGGCGACGACGGCCACGTGCAACGCGTGCGCATCAGCGTCACCGATACCGGCATCGGCATCGCCGCCGACAAACAGGCCAATCTGTTCACGCCGTTCTCGCAGGCCGAATCGTGGACCACGCGCCGCTACGGCGGCACCGGGCTGGGCCTGGCGATCTGCCGGCACCTGGTGCAGTTGATGGGCGGAAGCATCGACCTCAGCAGCCGGCTCGGCGAAGGTACCAAGGTCACGCTGGAACTGCGCTTAGGCATAGCGCAGCGCGAGATCGAACGTGCGCCGGAACTGGCCGGCCGGCACGCGATCGTGCGGCTTGCATCGATCGGCACCGCTAACGCCCTGACCGCGCATCTCACCACGCTCGGTCTGACGGTGGAACAGATCCCGCCCGCGCAGCCGATGCGCCGCGGCGCGGCGGCCAACCTGCTGTTCATCGATGCCGGTGATCAGGAAAGCGCCGCGATGATCGCCGCGCAAGCGATTCTGATCGACACCCATGCGAATGGCAGCAGCGGCGCGCGCGATCACGACGAACGCATCTGGCTGCACGCGAATCCACTGAAGTGGCAGGCGGTTGCGCGTGTTTGCGCGCAGGCTTTGCAACCGCTCGCGCAGCCTTCGCGCCATGCAAACGCGTCTGCTGCGGCAACGCCGGCCGCCATGTCGCAAGCCCATGGCCGCATCCTGGTCGCGGAAGATCATCCGATCAGCCAGTCGCTGATCCGGCGCCAGCTCGATCTGCTGGGCTGGAGCTGCGATGTGGTGGGCGATGGTCGTGCCGCGTTCGACGCGTTGCGCCAGCACGACTACGCCATGCTGCTCACCGACTGCCAGATGCCGTTGATGAACGGCTACGAATTGGCGACCGCATGGCGCCAGCACGAAGCACAATCATCCAAGCGCGCGCGCCTGCCTGTGATTGCCATGACCGCCAACGTACTCGATGGCGAAGTGGAACGTTGTCGCGACGCCGGCATGGACGATTACCTGAGCAAGCCCATGCAGCTGCGTCAGCTGGAAGAGAAGTTGCGCACTTGGACGCCACGCGCCGTGTCTACCCATGCGCCCGAAACGAAAGCCGGCTTCTTCGAGGACGTGTTCGCCGAACCAGGCATGGAAGACCTGCGCGCGGAGATGCTGCAGGCCATGCTCAGAACCAGCGAGCCGGATCTGCAGAAACTCGAACAGGCCATCGCACAAGACGACAGCGCGCTGGCGCAGCGTACGCTGCACCGCATGCTGGGGGCGTTGCAGCTTTTTACGAATGGGGCAGTGATGGCCGAAGGGCGTGAGTTGATGGCGGCATTGGGCGGTGCCGATGCTGATCGCGCGCTGCGGCAGTTGCCGGGTTATCTCGAGAACTTGCGCAGCGTGCTGGATGATCTTGAGCGACAAACTCATCGCGCCGATAACTCCCTCTCCCCTCTGGAGTGAGGGGCCGCCCTCGCGACAGGCTCAATCATCACTACGCATGCACGCCTGCGTTGGGGTTCGCATGCGCTCACCCCAACTTACAAACTCTTTCGCAAGATTGTCCCCTCAACCTAACTCTCTCGCCGAAAGGGACAGGGAACTGGTGCGCAACACGCGCATACCGCACAATGCTTACCAGCCATTCGGCATTCGCATGCAACCCCGGGACCCAAGGTTGTCTGCCGCTTGCCAGCCCGTGACGAAGGGGGGCGTCCTATTGGTTTCCAGGGGGAATGATGCATCCCACCCGTAACAGGCTGCTGCCCGCACTCGCGGGTCTGCTCCTCGCTTTCTCGATTGTACCGACCCTTTCCGCCGCCGACTGGACCTACCGCGTCCGGCCGCAAGACAACATCTGGGATCTCTCCAGCCGCTACCTCAAGCCCGACGTGTCCTGGCAGAAACTGCAGGCGTACAACAAGGTGGCCGATCCGTATCATTTGCCGCCGGGCATGACGCTGCACGTACCCATCGCCTGGTTGCGCGTGCAACCCGCCAACGCAACCGTGATGGCAGTGATGGGCAGCGCGCATGTGCAACTACTCGGTGAAACACAGACGGAAACCGTGACGCCCGGCATGACGCTCGGCATCGGCACGCACCTCACCACCGATGCCAACGCCAGCCTCACCCTGCAGTTCGCCGACGGTTCGCGCCTGCTGATGGAACAGGACAGCACGTTGGACCTGGACCAGATGAGCGCCTATGGCCGCACCGGCATGGTCGACACGCGCCTGCGTCTACAGCGCGGGCACGTGGTCAACGCGGTGACGCCGATGAACGGCGTGGGTGCGCATTTCAGCGTGGAAACGCCGGGCACCATTTCCAGTGTGCGCGGCACACACTTCCGCGTGACCGCCGATGAAGGCCAGTCGCGCACCGAAGTGCTGACCGGTCGCGTGGACGTGGCGGGCGACCGTGCCCACGTGCTGGTGCCCAAGGAACACGGCGTGGCGGTAGCCGATGGCACTAAGCCCACTCAAGCGCAGCCGTTGCTGCCGGCCCCTGCCCTGCACTGCCCGACGCAACCGGTCGGCAAGCTTCCTTACGTATTCGCGTGGACACCGCTCGATGGCGCTACCGGCTATCGCGTGCAGATGGCCGCCAATGACCGCTTCGAAGCGCTGCTGCTCGATCACGTCACCTCTTCCTCGCAACTGAGCTTGCCGGATGTGCCCGATGGCGACTACGCCGTGCGCGTGCATGGCATCGACGCGCAAAAACTCGAAGGCGAAGATGGCGTGTGCACGCTGCACATCAACGGCCACCCACAACCACCGCTGGTGATGGAGCCACTACCCGGCAGCAAAGCACGCGACACGCGCCCGCGTTTCCGTTGGACGGAAAGCCTGGAGGCCGCCTCGTACGTGTGGCAGCTCGCCGCGGATGAATCCTTTACGCAACCGTTGGCCAGCGAAACGCAACTCACCGGCGACAGCGCGCGCGCGCCCAATGCACTGTCTTACGGCCGCTATTACTGGCGCATCGCCACCCGCGACAAGAGCGGCAAGGTCGGCCCGTTCACCGACCCGCTGCCGTTCGATCTGGTGCCGCAACCGCCCGCGCCGGAAGTGGGCAAGCCAAAGTCATCGAAGAGCGACGTGAGCTTCGGCTGGCCAGCCGGCACGCCGGGACAGCGCTACCACATCCAGATGGACCACCACCCGGATTTCGCGCATCCGCAAATCGACCAGACGCTGGATCAGCCGATGCTGCAGATCAAGAAACCCGGCTCCGGCACCTGGTACGTGCGCGTGCAGACCATAGATAGTGATGGTTACGCGGGGCTATGGGGTGCGGTGCAGAAGATCCGACTGGGCTGCCTTGCCTGCCGGATTGGAGCGATTGCCGGTGGTGGTGGGTTGGTGTTGTGGTTGTTGCTATGAGAACGACCTGAAACTTCGAACCCAAATCGGAGCGCTCGTCATTCCGGCGTAGGCCGGAATCCAGTACAAACATGCTGTGCGAAGCACTCAACTTAAATGGTTTGGTGTCCTTCGGACCAGTATTCGACTGGACTCCGGCCTACGCCGGAATGACGGCAAGGTAAGTCCCTCCATCAAGCCAGGTTGAAAGTTCCGACGCATGCCCTGCCCGACCTTACCGGCAAGATTGACCCCTCATCTCATCCCTCTTCTTAGAGGGAAGCACTAATGCCCACCACCGCCTTCACCTGGCTCGTACGCGGCATGCTCTGGATGGCGGGCATCGGCCTTTTGGTGTTGCTGATCGTCAGCGACCTCACCGTGCCGCTGGACAACGCACTTTACGACCTGCACGCCCGTTACTGGCGCTACACGCCGGATGATCGCGTGGTGATCGTCGCGATCGATCCCAAGAGCCTGGATGAGATCGGCCGCTTCCCCTGGCCGCGATCGATCCACGCGCAACTGATCGATCGCCTTACCACCGATGGCGCACGCGGCATCGGCATGGACGTCACCATGTCCGCGCCTTCCAACGATCCGAAAAACGACGAAGAGGTCGCCGCCGCCATCCACAGCAACGGCAAGGTGGTGCTGCCGGTGTTCGCTGAGGCCGTAACGCTGGGCGGGTCGCTACAGGAAGCGCTACCGGTACCGCCCATTGCGCAAAGCGTGGCGGCACTCGGTCAGGTGGACGCCGCCAAGGACAACGACGAGCAGGTGCGCGGCGCCTATCTCAAGGCCGGACTCGGCAGCCCCTACTGGCCGTCGCTGGCGCTGGCCCTGCTGCAGCTCGAGCACGCTGCGCCAAACAACACTCTGCTACCCGGTTTGCACGACCCCATCCACGGCGACGCCTCGCCTTATCTCTGGATGCGCGACAACTACGTGCTGCTGCGCTACGCCGGCCCGGCCGGTACGTTCGGGCGGCTTTCCTACGTCGACGTGCTCAATAATCGCGTGCCCACCAACCTGCTCAAGGACCGCTGGGTGCTAGTTGGCGCTACTGCCGAGGGCCTGGGCGACATTCTGCAGACGCCCGACTCGCCCATGCCCGGCGTGGAGTACCAGGCGAATGTGCTCGAATCGCTGGAGCGCGGCATGCTCGTCACGCCGCTCGATTTTCTTCGCCAGTTCGCGCTCGCGGCCGTGCTGCTGGCGCTGCCGCTGCTTTTATACGGGCTACCCGGCATCGGGCGGAACTGGGTGCTGCTGCTGATCAGCGCGCTGCTGGTGCTGGCCACATGCCTTGCCCTGCTGCGCGGATGGTACGTATGGTGGCCGCCAATGACCTGCCTGGCGGTGATCGTGGTCGAATTCGTCGCCTGGCAACTGTTAATGCGCGATCGCCGTCCGGCGCACGGATGATGACGCAAAGCTCAGCTTGCTGAAGAAAACCCGCGTTCGCTAACGCATTCGTATATTCGTCTGACGAATTCTAAACACTCTTTGAACTTATGTAAGTCCACATTGGGGTCATGAAGGGGCGATGGGCTCTGCCATACAGGCGATACGTCATGCGCGTTGCAAGTTACTCCCGGCTCGTTCCGGTCTCGCTGGTGCTGATGTGGCTTACGCTGGCGGCAGGACTCGCACAGGCCGCTGACACCAACTCGCAGCCGCTGAACGCCGATGAGCAAGCATTCTTGGCACGCGCCATGTCGGACAACGCCAGCCAGATCGCCATGGCAAAGATGGCGCTGGCCAAATCCGCCAATCCGCGGGTGATCGAACTGGCCAATACGATCATTCAGGAGCGCAGCGACCTCGACACGCGTCTGGCGCAGCTCGCCAGCAACAACAAACCCGAGCAGCCCACCACCAACGCCGCGATGGATCACTTGCAGAGCTTGAACGGCGGTGCGTTCGACCGGACTTTCGCCAGCTCGGTGGTGCGCAGCCACTGCCGGCTCATCTCGGCCTATGAAGCCATGAAGATGACTTCCTCCAACCCCTTACTCAGCGATGTTGCTCATCAAGCCATTCCCGCGCTGCGCGGCAACCTGACGGTTGCGCTATCGGTGCTGCGTTCCTCCGGCTTGAATTCGGCGCGCCCTCAGGAAGCCTTGGCGTCGGCGGATGCGCGCGCATCGAAGGCGTCGGTGTTCTGGGAACCTATTTCGCTGGTAGCTGCACCATGGTGATGCGCACCTAATTGTTCGATGTAAACAAAGCCGCCGCGATGGAAGCATCGCGGCGGCTTTGTTTTGCGGGTCTGCTTGGAAGCTTTGTAACCCTATCATTGGGGTTACCAACTGCCCACAACGTATTCGTTGCGTGAAACCACGCACCCTTCTTTCAATGAATACGTATGCAAGCCCTGGTTGCTGCACCGCGATGCTACCTACCATCCGCCGCACCAGCTTCTCGCATAGCCAACCAATGCACTAGCACCGCAATCGATGGGGAGATCGATTCGGCCTTCGGCAAGCTGCGGCAACGCAGGTAATTGCGCCTGCATGCATAAGGATGCGCTGACCCATTCTGCGTGGGCGTCACTGGCCCTGTCTGTCCGCAGATCATAGGGCCATCGGCGAAGGCAGACTGGCCGTCTGTCGAGACGATGGACCGAAGAGATGTGGACAGACAGGGCCAGCCCGGAGGGTGATGTCCAGACGGCCCGCATGCTGCACCGCGCGGCTTGGCAAGACGGCCAGTCTTACCTGCGCCACGCAGCACACCCTGCGGGCCGTCTGGACATCATGCCGCCTACGCAGAATGGGTCAGCGCATCCTTAGGGAATACACGACAAAGAACAGCCTGTTCAACCACGAAGCAGGAGGCACGCCCGTATGAAGTGTTCGAAGATTCTCGCCGCCTTGTTGGCCTGCGCCAGCCTTGCAGCGATACCCGCCATGCCCGCGCACGCGGCGATCAACAGCATGAGCCTGGGTGCAAGTTACAACACGCAGAAGACGCAGATCACCTTCCGTGTTTATTCCTCGCAAGCCACGCGCATCGTGCTGTATCTCTATGCGAGCGGCTATGGCGCGCAGGAAGCGACGACCTATCTGATGTCCAATCAAGGCGGCGGTGTTTGGCAGGTCGTCGTGCCGGTGTCTTCCCTTCAAACGGCCGGCATCACCGGTTCGGTGTACTACGGCTATCGCGCATGGGGACCGAACTGGCCGTATAACGCGAGCTGGACCAAAGGTTCGTCAGCTGGCTTCATCTCCGACGTCGACAGCAACGGCAACCGCTTCAATCCGAACAAGCTGCTGTTCGATCCTTACGCGCAGGAAATCAGCCAGGATCCGCTCAACACGAGCAATCAGAACGGCCATATCTTCGCCACCGGCGCAACGGTGGACTCGTCTTTCGGCGCGGCGTATCGCCTGATCGACAGCGGCACGTACGCGCCCAAAGGCATCGTGCTCGCACCCAGCAGCCAGAGCACCGGCACCAAGCCGACGCGCGCGCAGAAAGACGACGTGATCTATGAAGTGAACGTACGCGGCTTCACAAAGCAAGATTCCAGCGTTCCTTCGCAATACCAGGGCACCTATTACGGTGCGGGACTCAAGGCGAGTTACCTGGCGAGCCTGGGCGTAACCGCGGTGGAATTCCTGCCGATCCAGGAAACACAGAACGACGCGAACGACGTGGTTCCCAACTCGGATGCCAACCAGAACTACTGGGGCTACATGACCGAAGATTACTTCGCGCCGGATCGCCACTACGCCTACAACAAATCGGCGGGCGGCCCCACCGCCGAATTCCAGGCCATGGTGCAGGCGTTCCACAACGCGGGTATCAAGGTGTACATGGACGTGGTCTACAACCACACCTCCGAAGGTGGTACGTGGAGCAGCACCGATCCCACTACTGCCACCGTGTATTCATGGCGCGGCCTGGACAACGCGACGTACTACGAACTCGACTCCAGCAATCAATACTTCTACGACAACACCGGCATAGGTGCGAACTACAACACCTACAACACCGTCGCGCAGAACCTGATCGTCGATTCGCTCAACTATTGGTCCAACACCATGGGCGTCGATGGCTTCCGTTTCGATCTCGCTTCGGTGCTGGGCAACAGTTGCTTGAACGGCGCGGCCAAGTCAGGCGCACCGAACTGCCCGAACGGCGGCTACAACTTCGATGCAGCCGATTCGAACGTCGCCATCAACCGCATCCTGCACGAATTCACCGTGCGCCCAGCCGGCGGCGGCAGCGGTCTGGATCTGTTCGCCGAACCTTGGGCGATCGGTGGCAATTCGTATCAGCTCGGCGGATTCCCGCAAGGCTGGTCGGAGTGGAACGGCCTGTTCCGCGACAGCCTGCGCCAGGCACAGAACGAACTCGGCAGCATGACCATTTACATCACGCAGGATGCGAATGATTTCTCCGGTTCGTCCAACCTGTTTCAGGGCAACGGCCGCTCGCCGTGGAACTCCACCAACTTCATCGACGTGCATGACGGCATGACGCTGAAGAACGTGTATTCCTGCAACGGCTCCAACAACAACCAGGCATGGCCTTACGGCCCGTCGGACGGCGGCACAAGTACCAACTACAGCTGGGATCAAGGCATGTCCGCCGGCACCGGCACCGCCGTCGACCAACGCCGCGCCGCACGCACCGGCCTTGCGTTCGTGATGCTCTCTGCCGGCACGCCGCTGATGCAAGGCGGCGACGAATACATGCGCAGCCTCCAGTGCAACAACAACGCCTACAACCTCGACTCCACCGCCAACTGGCTCAACTACAGCTGGACGACAGATCAGTCGAACTTCTACAACTTCGCACAACGCATTATCGCGTTCCGCAAAGCCCACCCCGCGCTACGCCCGTCCACATGGTATTCGTCCAGCCAAGTCGTATGGTACGAACCCAGCGGCGCCGTCGCCGACAGCACCTACTGGAACAACACCAGCAACTACGCCCTCGCGTACACGGTCAACGGCTCCTCGTTCAGCGACAGCAATTCCATGTACATCGCCTACAACGGCTGGTCCGGCAGCGTCACCTTCACGCTACCGCCACCGCCTACCGGCACCAACTGGTATCGAGTTACTGACACCTGCGACTGGAACGATGGCGCCAACACCTTCGTCACACCGGGCAATGAAGCGCTGATCGGCGGTAGCGGCACGACCTATAGCCAGTGCGGACAATCGCTGCTGCTGCTTATTTCCAAATAGCCGTCCATAGTCAGATAAAAAAATAGGGAGGGGCTGCATCCCCTCCCTTTTCTGCTTCCTGCAGAACAAACCCGTAATTCAATTGACTAAGCAGGCATTGATTTGCTGCGCCATGCGGCGAGCAAATCCGTTGGGTCTGTTACGCACGATGGCAGCTCTTGGCGCACGCCTCCGTAGCGGGACTTGATCGTTGTAGGCGCTTGCAATGACGTGCTTATGAAGACTTGGCGTCGGTCAACATGTCGATAACATGACCGGGCCTGTGTCCTGCACAAGATCGATGCATTGGTAAGCTTTGCTAACTTGCCATTACCCCCTCAATAAGGCTGCTTTTTGCTCACAAAAAACGGCCATCTCGCGAGAGATGGCCGTCTGCTTTTGCTTCTGCAGCAGATGAAGTTTGCGGAGCCTGCCAGAGAATGGAGCTTAGACAGCAGCGGTCAAAGAAACGGTGTTGGAACCACCATTGACTCCATCACGCGAACGCCATCACTTCCTCATCAGTATGTCGGCTGAGTCGCCACGGCCGCAGGAACGTTACCCACGTTAACCGTGGCGACAACGGCTTGGGTGGACGGATTGATCACGGAAACGGTGTTGGAATTCGCATTGGCCACATACACGAGACCGCAATTGTGGGCGACCGCGATGGCGTCCGGAGAAACACCCACCAGCACCGTAGCGATCAGACTGTTGCTGGCCGCGCTGAGGATCGAGACGGAGTTAGCATTGTAGTTGGCCACATACACGCGAGCTCCATCGCTGTTGATCGCTACAGCATAGGAACCGCTCCCTGCCGGCACCGTGGCGGTCACGGTATTGCTGCCCGTGCTGATGATCGAGACAGTGCCGTCACCAAAATTGGCCGCATATACACGAGCGCCGGTGGCACTTACTACCACGCTGAAAGGACTGTTTCCGACCGGCACCGTGGCAGTCACAGTGTTGGTGGCCGTAGCGATCACAGAGACCGTGTTGTCACTGGTATTGGCCACGTACACATGAGTGCCGTCGGGGCTGATCGCTACGCTATTGGGGCTGTTTCCCACCGGCACCGTGGCAACCACCGCGTTGCTGGCCGTGTCGATCACGGAAACGGTGTTGGCGTTGGAATTGGCCACATACACATCAGCGCCATTGGGGCTGACCGCTACGCTATCAGGACTGCTCCCCACCGCCACCGTGGCAGCCACAGTGTTGGTAGCCGCGTTGATCACGGAAATGTTGTTCGAACTGAAATTGGCCACGTACACACTGGCGCCGTTGGGGCTGACCGCGATGCCCGAAGGATTGGTGCCCACCGGCACCGTAGCGGTGATAGCGTTGGTGACCGTGTTGATCACCGAGACCGTGTTGTCGACTTCATTGGCTACGTAAGCATTGTTGTTGTGGGCTGAGGCGGGTAGCGCCACCCACGCCATCAGCAAAGGAAGGACACAGCGAACTGCGCCAACAAACCATTTCCGCCCTGCCGGGCGTGTCTTGAAGCTCAGTTGATCAGTCGTCATGGAACACCTCAGTAGAAGATTATGGGCACCACGATGCGCCCCTCATGAAATCATCTCGTTGCGTCGGCATTCGAACCGTTGGGATGTTTTTCAACGCTCGAATCGGATGGTTTGATACCTCTTGCCACCTTGCAGTGCTTTCCCCAGGCGATGACTGGAACGCGGAACATCCCTTATGCGCGCGCGCATGCCGCCGCTCAACCTGTCCCACTTGTAATGCGGTGATCGCTTTCAAGTGCCGAAGCTTGCGAGCCTCGTCCTGTCGCAATGCGGCACCACTTGAGCATGCGCTTGGGCCATGAAGAGCATATGACTTAAAAAACAGCGGCCAGCAGCGATTTGTCATATTTTTGTCATCGCGGTTGCTTTGAGTGAATGAAGTGATTCACGCATTCGACGCGAATTACTGCGTTGAACAACTGGCTTGATTCTCAGGTCATTGAACAAGATAAAGTAGGAAGCGGCAGCACCCTCAAATGGGACTGCATTCAGCGCGCAAAGAAAACGGCCATCTCGCATGAGATGGCCGTCTGCTTTTGCTTCTGCAGTGGGCGTGGTGTGTCAGGACATATGTCCCATTACCAGAGTGCCACCAAGACTTACCGCTTCCTCACCATTCTTGTGGCTGGGTCGCCACAGCTGTAGGAACGCTACCCACGCTTACCGTGGCGATCACTTTGTTGGTGAACGGATTGATCACGGAAACGCTGTTGGAATTGGCATTCGCCACATAGATACGAGCGCAATTGCGGCTGATCGCTATGGATTCCGGACTGCTCCCCACCGGGACCGTGGCAAACACGGTCTTGTTGATCGGGTCGATCACGGAAACGGTGTTATCGTTGAAATTGGCTGCATACACAGGAGCGCCAATGGGGCTGATCGCTAGGCCAAGGGCACCATTCCCCGCCGGCAGCGTGGCAGTCACAGCGTTGGTGGACGTGTCAATCACGGAAACGGTGTTGTCACCGAAATTGGCCACGTAGACACGCGCGCCAAAGGGACCGGCCGCTACGCCGAAAGGACTGTTCCCGACCGGCACCGTAGCGGTCACGGTGTTGGTGGCCGTGGCGATCACAGAGACCGTATTGTCATTCGTATTGGCCACGTATACATGGGCGCCATCCGGGCTGACCGCTACGCTGTTAGGGTTGTTTCCCACCGGCACCGTGGCTATCACGGCGTCGCTGGCCGCGGCGATCACGGAAACAGTGTTGGCATTGGAGTTGGCTACATACACATCAGCGCCATTGGGGCTGACTGCTACGCTGTCAGGACTGCTCCCCACCGCCACTGTGGCAGTCACGGCGTTGCTGGCCGCGTTGATTACCGAGACGTTGTTGGAGCTCAAATTAGCCACATACACACTGGCGCCGTTGGGGCTGACCGCGATGCCCGAAGGATTGGTGCCCACCGGCACCGTGGCGGTGACGGCGTTGGTGGTCGTGTTGATTACCGAGACCGTGTTGTCAACTTCATTGGCCACGTAAGCATTGTTGTTGTGGGCCGCGGCCGGTAGCGCCACCCACGCCATCAGCAAAGGAAGGGCGCAACGAGCCGCGCCAGCGAACCATTTGCGCCCCGTCGGACGCGCCTTGAAGCTCAGTTGATCAGTGAACATGGAATACTCCCGTAGCAGATGATGGGCGCTACGACGCGCCCGGCATGAAACCATCTCGTTGCGTCGGCATTCGAACCATTGGGGGTGCTTTTCAGGGCCCCAGACAGGATGGTTTGATATCCCTTGCCAACCCAGCCCTGCCGGACGTTCTCCGGCCGAGGACTGGAACGCGGAACATCCCCTTTGCGCGCATGCCGGCGCTCAATTTGTCCCACTGCAGTGCAGTGATACTTTCCAAGTACCGATGCTTGCGAACCTAGTCTTTTCGCAGTCCAGTACCGCTCAAGCATGCGCTTGGGCTATGACGATACCTTTAAGTATTGGCGTCCATGAAAATGTCTCTTCTGTTACCTCAAATAAAAAGAGATCATTCAATTTTCATATTCGCAGTCATAAACCACGACTTAGCCGTCAAGTCGTCCTGATCGCCGCCATAGCGGTCATAGCAGTAACTGTTACGACGTCACGCTGTTGCAGTGCGCTAACAAAGAGGGGATGCGTAGGCATCCCCTCTTTGTTCTGCTTCCTGCAATGTGAAACGTAGAACTTAGTTGACCACGCAGCCGCTGACCTGAGCGGCGGTGAAAGCACCGCTGCCAAGGGTCAAGAACGCCAAGCCCTTGCCAGGCCCGATGGTGGTGACCTTGCTGGTAATGGCAGGGGTGTAGGGCGATGTCAGCACACCCTTCACGAAGTTCAGGTCCGTTCCATTGTCATTGTTGTTGCCCAACAGATACGAAACGGCCACGATCGGATACGTCCCCGTCGGCACGAGGCCGCCCGGGACGCCCGCTCTGGCGTAGAGTGCCGGTTTCACCAGCGCGATACATGACGTGGTAGGAGGATTCACCACGCCCGGGACGGCGCTGATCGCCTCGAGCTGAGCGGTACCGTTCGTGTTGTTGGTGGTGTTGATCACTTCGTTGTAGACAAACGCGGTGCCGGTGATGGTAAGCGGACTGCCGAAGTTGGCGGTCGGGCTCGTGCCGTTCACTTTGGCAAACTGCAGGCCGGGGTTTGTTGCCAAGGCATTAGCCGTTTCCACATAGCCAAAGCTGTTGGCGGTATTGCCAATCGCAGCGGCTACCGACTCGTTGCCACTGGAACCGGTCCAGTTGGCCGGAGGCGGGCTGACGAAATTGGCAACCACGCTGGTGAAGGCCTGATTGGTTTCAAAGACGTGGCTGTTGATGGTGCCGCAGACATTTGCTAGATGGTTGCTGAGACTGAAGGTGGTGCCACTGCCGTCCGAGCGGTATTGCACGTTGATCGGATTGGCAGGAATCGAATGGCCCGCGGGCAGGGTGAACGCGCTGGCCAGCCTGGAATCGTTCCAGACGGTGATTTGATGGGAGTAAACCAAGCAGATCTGCGCGTCGCTGAGGTTCACTTCCGAAGAAGTCACCTGAGTGCCGGTGTTGTCCTTCAGGTTGAAGGCCATCGCCACCGCACCCGCCACGGCCGGGAACTGCACGGGGTAATCAAGGGAATCGTGGTTGTTCTGGTAATTGAGGTAATCACTACCGTTCAGCGGCGAATCCGCACCGGCAAAGTCAGGCTGGAGCAGGTCCGTGCGGCCTACAGCCGGTGCACCGAAGCCAGTGACGGTACCAGCGGCATTCTTCGTGCAGGGATTCTGCACATTGAACTTGATACCGCCTACGGTAGCGCCGGCGAGGATGTTCTTGCCCGCGCCACTACCGGTCAGGCAGTAGGAGACACCGGGGTTGCCCGACTGGGCGCTATACACACCGAACAGTGAAGTCGGAGCGACGTTGGCTCCAAATACTTGCAGTACGGTGGCTGCCTTGCTACCGACATAGCCGATTGACGGCAGTGTCGCACCACCGCCTACTTGCGTGCCCGAAGCATGCGAAAATCCAGCCATAACCAACGCGAGAGCGCCAGCCATCAGCTTGGTGCGAGTGCTCAACTTACTAAGCTCGTAACTCATGGTTTTTCCCCATAGAGTATATACCTCCGGAATTGGAGGCCATGGCTTTTTACGCTCTCGCAGTGACATTGCAATTAAATATTAATGTCGTTGATTATGCTAATAAAATTACAATAACGAAGCGTTGAATAATATTTAACACCGTATTTTATGGCGATTATTCTTTCATCACATTAAAAGTCGTTCGCTTCAGATAATGCACAGTATTTTCATCGCATTTTGACGCTTTATAGGCATAATATTTTTCAGGCTTCACAAATATTATGCATATCTCACGTGTGATTGAATTTCGTTTACAAGATAAGTTATGCCTCCTGTTTTCGTCATATCTGCGAAAGCGTCCTGCTATGCGATAAAAACGTCCACGGCTGGCGCGAGTGCATTGGACAATCAATATTTCTTGTCGTTGATCGACGCACTACTTAGCTTCCCGTGAAGCTTCATTTTTCCTTGACACTAGTCCCGCGAAAGCGAAGGCACTTTTCCGCAGCAAGGTGGATCAACCCATCCCGCTCTTGAGTGAAACGGATAGGTGTCGAATCTCAACCGGAAGTCGCGAAGTAGGCAACGTACTGGCGAAAGCATGCACCCAACGAACGACGGCGATGGGCCGTGGGGATCTCAAGTACACGTTTCAAGGGAACTACTGATTAGCCTCGTGTCTGAGCTGCGCTACGCGCAGTTCCCTCTCCTGCGGGCACAGGAGAGGGTTAGGATGAGGTGACGCGAGCGAAGCTCGCGTCCGGTAATAGCCAGAATGATGGTGCATGCATGGTGGGACATCATCGCGAGATTCGCTTCACCTCCCCAAACCTCCCCTACTACACGTAGGGGGAGCAGATATCCGCCAGCTGAGACAAAACGCTAATCATGAAGGGACTTGTCAATCGTGGAATTCATGCGACTTCATGGCATCGAGATCCAACGCAGGAGGGCTCTGTACCAGTTGCGATGGTCCAAAAGTTATCGCTATCCAACATACACGATTCAACGTCATCACTTCGATCATTGCCACTTTGGTCAAATCAGCGCGGTTACGCCGTTACGCGTACGCATGCAGAAAGAGGGATGCATAAACATCCCCTCCTCTGCATGCTTTTCCCGCTGCGTGAAGCACGGAACTTCAGTTGACCAGGCAGCCGCTTACCTGACTGATGGTGAAAGCGTTGGTGCCAAGAGTCAGGAACGCCAAGCCAGTACCGGGTCCAATGGTGGTGACCCTACTGGTGAAGTTGAAGCCATACGGCGCGATCAGCAGACGCTTCATGTGAAGCAGGTCCGCTCCATTGCCTTCGGCATTGGCCAGCAGATAGGAAATGGCCACGATCGGATAGGTGCCCGTCGGCACGACGCCGCCCGAAACGCCCGGTTTGGCATAGAGTGCCGGTTTCACCAGCGCGATACATGACGTGGTAGGAGGATTCACCACGCCCGGGATGGAACTGATCGCCTCGAGCTGAGCGGTGCCATTTGTGTTGTTGGTGGTGTTCATCACTTCGTTGTAGACAAAGGCGGTGTCGGTAATGGTGAACGGGCCGCCGAAGTCATTGACTGGGTTAGTGCCGTTCACGTCTGCGATCTGCAGAGGCGTATTCGTTGCCAAGGCATTGGCTGTGGATACATAAGCTATGCTATTGGCCGTATTCCCCAAAGCCTCGGCTAAGCTCTCGTCACCACTGGAGCCGGTCCAGTTGGTCGGAACCGGGTTGATGAAATTGGCGACCACGCTAGTGAAGGCTTGGCTGGTTTCAAAAACACTGCTGTTAATGGTGCCGCAGACATTCGCCAGATGGTTGCTGAGGCTGAAGGTGGTACCGCTGCCGTCCGAGCGGTACTGCACGTTGATCGGATTGGCAGGAATCGAATGGCCCGCGGGCAGGGTGAACGCGCTGGCCAGCCTCGTATCATTCCAGGAGGTGATTTGATCAGAGAAGATCAAGCAGACCTGCGTGTCGCTGAGGTTCACTTCCGAAGAAGTCACCTGCGCACCGGTGTTGTCCCTCAAGTTGAAAGCAATTGCCACCGCGCCTGCCACGGCCGGGAACTGCACGGGGTAGTCACCGGAAGTGTGGTTGTTCTGGTAATTGAGATAATCACTAGCGTTCAGCGGCGAATCCACCGCGGCAAAGTCTGGCTGGGCCAGGTCCGTGCGATTCACCCCGGAAAGAGCAGCTCCGAAACCAGTGATGGTACCAGTGGCATTCTTCGTGCAGGAATTCTGCACGTTATATGGAGTAGTGAGTCCACTTGAATATGTAGTAACCCCGGCAAAGATATTCTTGCTGGCGTCGTCGCCAGTCTCGCAGTAGGAGAAAGCAGGAGCACCTATTGGCGTTGTTGAGCTGTCCACGCCGAACAATGAACCTGATGCGACGTTGGTCCCGAATACTTGCAGTTGCGTGGCTGCATTGCTGCCGACATAGCCGAGCGCGGGCAGCGTCGTGCCACCGCCCACTAGAGTGGTAGCGTGAACCGAGCCAGCGATGACCAGTGCGAGGGCACCCCATGCCATCTTGGCACAGGTGATTCTCCTAATACGTCCGTTAATCATGGTATATCCTCATAGCGCATATGCCTCCGGACTGGAGGGTCTTCATGTGTATACGTGCGCAGTGACGATACGTTGAAGTATTGGCGTCACTCAAAACGTCTTTTTTATTACGGTAAATAAAGAAAATTACCCAAGCTTCATATTCGCAATCATAAGCCGCGGCTTTCGACATCAACTTGTCCTGATCACCGCCACCGTGGTTAAACGGTACCCGTTACGGCGTTGCGCGCTACGGCGCGCGCAAAAAAGGGGATGCCGAGGCATCCCCTCCTTTTCTGCTTC
Source organism: Dyella humi (assembly GCF_044904605.1). Lineage (NCBI taxonomy): Bacteria > Pseudomonadati > Pseudomonadota > Gammaproteobacteria > Lysobacterales > Rhodanobacteraceae > Dyella > Dyella humi. The sequence goes on along the minus strand of NZ_JADIKI010000023.1, from coordinate 1,681,794 downwards.
CTGCAACGTGAAACTTATTGGCCGCTGTTGACGCAATCGCCAGGTGCGTTGACGCCGTTGGTGCCGAAAGCAGCGCCGTTGGTGCCGAGGTTCAGGAACGCAAGACCCGTACCCGATCCGATGGTGTTTACGCTGCCCGTGATGGTGGAGTTATACGCAGCATTCACCAGACCCTGCGTGCTGGCAAGGTCACCCGACGAGACACCCTGAGCGTGGGAGAGCAGATACGAAATGGCCACGATCGGATACGTGGTCGACGTGATCAGACTGCCCGGGATACCCGGTTTGGCATACAGGGACGGCTTCACCAGCGCGATGCACGTCGAGTTGGCGGGCGGGGCCGTCACAGTTGGGTTTGTGATGGAGCTGATTCCTTCGAGGGCAGGGGTGCCATTGGTATTATTGGTGGCGCTGATCACTTGGTTGTAGACGATGGCGGCGGAGGTGATGGCAAGCGGGGTGCCGAAGTTCGCCGTCGGGCTCAAGCTATTAACATTGGCAAACTTCATGCCGGGGTTCGTTGCCAGGGCGTTGGCCGTTTCCACATAACCGATGCTGTTAGCCGTGGTTACGATGGCACTGGCTACGCCAGGGTTGCCGCTGGCACCAGTCCACTTGGCCGTGCTCGTGCCGTTACCATTGGGCAAGCCGCTGGTGAAGAAGCCAGCGACTACACTGGTGAAGGCCTGGTTGGCTTGGAAATCGACGCTGTTGATGGCGCCGCAGACAGCCGTCAGGTGGTTGCTGAGGCTGAAGGTGGTGCCGCTGCCATCCGAGCGGTACTGCACGTTGATCGGTGCGTTCGGCAGCGAGGCGCCACTGGACACCGTGAACGCGCTGGTCAACCTGGTATCGTCCCAATTGGTGATTTGACCGGAGAGGATGTTGCAGATCATGGAGTCGGAAAGGCCCGTGGCCGAAGTCGTCACCTGGACGCCCTTGGTATCAACTACATTGAAGCCAATCGCCACCGCACCCGCCACAGCCGGGAATTGCGTGGGGAAAGCGCTGGAGCCATGGCCGGTCTGGTAGTGCTGGTAATCTGCGGCAGCCAGCGGGGAATCCGAACCCGCAAAGTTCGGCTGAGTCAGATCCGTGCGGCCCACGCCCGTAAGACCGGCGCCGAAACCGGGGACGGTACCCACGCTGTTCTTCACGCAGGTATTCTGCACGCTGAACGAGGTCGACACACCGTTGACGACCAAGGTAATCGGTGCTGCGAGAGTGTCCTTGCCCGCGCCGCTGCCGGTCAGGCAGTAGGAGACATTCGGGTTGCCCGTCTGCGCCTGATACACGCCGAACAGCGAATTCGGATCGATGGGATCGACGGTGTTGTTCGCGGAGGTTCCCCACACTTGCAGATTCGAAGCGGCATTGGTACCGACATAGCCGATCGACGGCAGCGTCGCGCCACCGCCTACTTGCGTCGTCTGGGCATGAGAAACGCCAGCCAGAGCCAACGCGAGAGCAGCGGCTACCAGCTTGGTGCGGGTGCTCAACCTAGTAAGTCCATAATTCATGGTTTTTCCCCATAGCGCATATACCTCCGGAATTGGAGGCCATGACTTTTTACGCCCGCGCAATGACTGTCTAATTAAGTATTGGTGTCGTTGAATATGCCAATAAAATTACAGCATCGACGTATTGAAATAATATTTAACGTCATATTTTGCCATTATGAAATTACGTGTGAGGCAACGCACATTCTATGCAGTGATGGGTATTTTTAAAGGCGATTTTCACGTTTTGTAGGCATTTGGATTTCTACAATCTGTTGCGCGGTTGTGTATTTCCTTTCAGGAGTGCCTACTCTGTTTGCAAGCTACATGAGTAAGTGCACAACTTCTTTGGGATGCTTAGGGGCTCCCGCCATTTCCAACCTTAGCGCTCTGCTTTCCGGGGAAATTTTCGCCTCGACGCAGAGGCGAAGGCGAAGCACGGAACAGGCATCCCCCTTGCTTGCACCTGATGGGTGTCGAATCTCAGCTATGCCGCATCGTCATTCCAGCGAAGGCTGGGATGACGAGCAAAGAGCAGGGATGGTTGAGCTAATCAGGCTGCATGCAGGCGGAGGTTGAGAGGGGTGAATACTTGCGGGAAAGTCTCAGGCAAGTACTCACCCCACCCCAACCCTCTCCTGCAAGCAGGGGAGGGAGCCGATTGCGGCACAAATGGAGATACTCGCGCAGCAGAGGCGTTTTGTGAGTCGCCCATCGAACAGCAGAGGAAAATACGAGTCATGCGCCGCATTTGCGTCAGTCGGCGAAAATTTTCCCGAACAACGGTGTTCGTTTACGGCAATGACGGCATCAAGGTCAAATCGTCATCAGGCTTAGTGCTGTCCGAAAAGACAAACTCATCGGCACTAACATGGCGACGATTCATACGGAAACCCATATTCGTGCAACATGGAATACACCTCCCTGTCTAATTCATGCATGTGCGCAAGCGCTGTGAGTTCTCCCAATGTCAACTCCATGAGCACACAGCGAATCGCACTGCGATGCCCTTCCATGCACCACGTGTTGAAAATCTTCATCAATTCGGCGAGCAGGACGCCTTTCACTTTGTCCGTTGAATCGCCGATACGCTTGAGCTGTTTCTCTAACGAATAGGTAAGTCGCTTGCTGAAAGCACGCTCCGCCACATCGAGCAACGCCTGCAATTGTTCGCGTGTGCAGGCCCGTAGCAGGGATTCGGCCATGGTGTATTGACGGAAGTTGGAAAGCTGGATCAGTGTTTCGACGAGCGCACCCTGATTCACTGTAATTCGCCTCAATCCCTTGTCGTGGGCTTCATAGGGGAAAAACCCAGCCTGTCCCTGGGACGGATTCCGCAAGGAGGATGTTCGATTCATGTTGTGGGTCTCAGGCCGGCGCCTGCCCCGCCGGCCTTGCTGTTTTCCCAGTTCTGCGCTGGTTATCGGTTATGTCGTTATTCGCTGAGTTGCCTGCGTTCGGCTTCGGTCAGCGAGCGCTTGCGCGCATCGCTTAGCGGTCCGGCACCGAGCACCTGCACAGGGCTGTTCGGGTCGTAACCACTACCGCTGCCTTGAATGCTGGTGCTACCGTCGCCGAAGCCGAGCACCTGCACCGAGATGATCGATGGTTGCTTGCCGAGCGCATCGTTCTGCTGTTGCTTGGCCATGTCCTGCGCCACTTTGCTTACCGCGCCTGCCGCGGCGCCTGCCGCAGTGAGTGCGCCGACGTTCACCGTTTGCGCCACCGGTACACCGATCTTCTGACCCTGCACCTGGATATTGTCGGCATTCAGCACTTGCGCAGCGGCCACCACCAGGTTGCCGGAGACGCGAATGCCGGCATCGCCTGCATCCACCGTGCCGCGCGGTGCGACCAGATAGACGTTGCCGGTCGGCGCACCGGGTATCGTCTGCAACGTAGCGATACCGGCGCCGCTGACTTCGCCCTTCGCATCGAGCAAGCAGAAGGCGTCCAGATCACATAGATATGTGGGCGGCGGGATCACGGCTACAGTTTTCGCACCCTGACCCGCGTTGATGTCGCCGTTGGAACTCCAGATCACCATGTTGCCGCCCTGCTCGGTGAAGATGCGGCTTTGCGCCAGTAGCAGGCTGCGGTCGGTGAAGATGTCGACATTGCCCTGCTCCAGAGTAAGCACACCCATGCTGTTGGGGCCGGCGACGACCTGACCTTGGTTGTTGGTGATCACCGGCGGCGCGTCGACGCTACCGATCAATGCTTGGCCGCCCGGACCCAGGATGCTGATATTGCCGCCCTGCTGGGTCTGGATGGTGGAACTGCGGATATCCAGGTCACCCGTATCGATAGTCTTGGCTTCGCCGTTGATGCCACCGGCGCCGCTACCGTTATTGGTATAGCCCAGCGCGGCGGGGAATAGGCTTTCGATCGCCGCATAGCCGCGTGCGTACTGGTTGTAATACGGACTATTCGGATCGTTGTAATCCGCACCCACCTGCGCCAGCAGCTTGAAGAGCTCCTGCTGCGCAAATAATTGCTGCTTGTAGGAAGGTAATTGCTGGAAGGCGGCTTCGGCCTGCTTCGTGGTCAACACCACGTTGAGCTGATCCTTGGCGAAACCGGTATCGACTACCTGGCCGTCTTCCTGCTGCTCCATGAAGGTGACCAGATCCGGCAGCAGGCTGCCGAAACCATCCACGCCATTGGGATTGCTCAGGTATTGCGTAAGGAAGTTGGTGGTGTCGATGCCAGGGCCTACGCCGAACAGTACATCGATATTGGCGCCATCATGCGGCAGGTAAGGGTTGAGCGAGTTGCCAATGGTTTCAATGCCAGTCGGATTGCCCTCGTTGGCATTTGCGTTAAGAAGATCGGTCTGGCTGGTGAGCGGGCCGATATTGTGCCCCGCCTGCACCTCCAATGTTCCTACACCGCTCAGTTCCATCAGGGGCAATAGCTGGTAATTCAGGCCCAGCGGAGTGAACGCACTCAACACATTGGGGTTGTACTGGGTATCGTAGATACTGCCGCCCGCCGCGATGCGGGTGATATCCGCCGCATGCGTCTGCTGGCCGATAAACGAAAGATTGACGATATCCTGGCCCGCGTAGATCAACGCCGGCTTGTCCGGCTCGATCAGCATTTCATCCATCTGGATGCCGTTGGGCGCAGCCGTGCCGTTGATGATGCTGCCGCTGAGCGCGTAGATGCGCATCGGCGTGGTGTCGGCATCATGAAGCCCCGCCTGATGCAATTCGCTTGTATAAGGACCAACGCTGCCCTGATCCAGATAGTTCTGCTCGGATAAATATGTGTAGTAAGTGCTATCGGAACCTTGTGGCTGCAAGGGCGACGGCAGCAGCGAGGCAGCCGCATCGATCAGGCCAAAAGTGGTTGAGTTGGCATTTCCGTTTTCAAGGTCGTAGTTCTGCTGCGCGAGGCGGATCGAATCGGCAGCAAGCAGGCTTAAATTGCCCGTGACCGAGGGATACAGCCCACCCGAGGTGAGTATGTTGATATTTCCGTTCAGCGCGCCGAACCCGAGCGTTGACGGCAATACGCCGAGGTCGTAGCTGCCGGTAGCGTCACCAAGCAGCTGGGTTTCCCAAGCGAGGCTACCCAGCGTGAGGTCGCCCGAGGCAGTTGTAGCGTTGACCGCCGAGTTGCTGCTGTAGCTTTGCCCATCCGTGCTAAGCCATGAGGGAGAGGCATAAGACGGATCGAGAATGTCCGCGATATTCAAACCATTGTGCGCTTGCACAGTCCATTGCGCATTCTGCAAGGCGAGCAGCGTGGAAACCGGCGTGGTGAAGCCGCCAATTGGAGCCCCGTTCGGTCCAATGCTGCCATTCGGTATGACATAAGTGAAATCGGAACCGATCGAGCCGCCTGCCGAAAGGCTGCCCGTTCCATTCGCGACGAAATAACTGCCGCTGAAAATATTACCTCCCGCGCTGACGCTCATATTGCCGCCACCCACGGTGGTGGCGGCGGTATCCGTGGCGTTGGCATACCAGGTTGTCGGCAGGGATACCGAGAGGTCGCTGATATTGCCGCCCGCCGTGACGGTGATATTACCGCCTGCGCTCATCAGGCCCTGATCGAAATTGGCGAAATTGATCGAGGTGCGGGTGGTGATGCCGTTGGTGACGCTGTTACCGGTTTCCATCCACGGCCACCAGTACTGCCCGATAAACGCGCCTGCTGTGCCGGTGATGCTGCCAGTGCTGTCGTAGACCTGTTCTATGCCGTTGATATTGCCGCCGGCGCTGAGCAGAACATTGCCCGCATTGACGGGATTGACCAGGCCGTTTTGCAGCAGATCGGGGGTTGGACCAATCCCGGGCTGGATCGATGAAGGAACAACCACATACACCCCGGTACCCGCCGTAGTGCCCGCGGCAGGCTCACCTGCGGTATAGACCGTGGCCGGTGCAGTCGAATCCTGCCAATCGATATCGCCAGCTGCCACGATGTCGATGGAGCCCGTACCTGTGCGCACCACGGTGGGGAACTCCAGCGTTTTGCCATCGCCGACGCTGGCGGTGTATTGCACGGCGAAATTGCCGTTGAGGTTGACATTACCCGCGCTGGTATTCGCGACGACAGAGAGCGGATTGGCACTGGCGAAATTGGCGCCAGCCACCAGCTGATAGGTGCTGCTCGATCCACCCAACAAAGTGGCCGACGCTAGCGAAACCGGATTGCCTAGGCTTGGCATGTTCGACGGCGAGTTATTCGCTGCCTGTGGTATGACTGCGGCTCCGGGTACGGGCGCGGAGGGCGCATAGAAGAACTGCGAACCGTAAGCCGTGGCATTAGTGATGCCCGAAGCAGGGATGAAATTCAAGTTCTGACCGACAACGTTGCCCAGACTGTAGGCGACGTAGTTGTAGTAGGCGTTGAATCCAGTGATGTAGGTGTTGTAATCCGTCGAATACTGCGTGTAGTTGCTGGTTGCTTCCAATTGCTGGGGTGCCTGAATAGGCGGTGGCGTCAGTGAAAGCGCCCCTGGAATGAAATTGGCATTGTCATTGCTGCTGTTGAATGTGCTCTGCAACCACTGCAGATAGGCTTGCTCATACGCGATGTAACTGGCACCGATATTTGGCGCGCCCGTAGTCGTCAAGTTGTAGGGGAGGAACGCCGAGACGTCCCCCAAGTTGTAGGCGTACGACCAGGTTCCCTGCTGACCCGCTCCCACTGCGCCGATGTACGACAGGTAGTTGTTGTAGTACGCCGAGGATTGACCTGGCTGCGGAGGTGTTATCGGCTCATAAAATTGGAAGCCGGTTATAGAATAAGCAGGCGCACCGAAGCCATTGTCCGGCAAACCTGAGCTATCCCAGAAATTGGTGTAACCGCCGTTCCACAGCACATACGGCGTACCTGTCGGCGTGCTGTAGAACCCTTGCGATTGAAAATAAAGACTATAGGAGTCGTTTTCCAAAAAATTGATGGTGGCGGTGTAGTCGTTGTATGCCTCGTTGTACAGCGAAGTTCCGCCTCCGGATGGCTGATAAACAGGCGCCGTGAGCGTTGCTCCGGCGTTCTGCTGGTAGAAACCGTCGGTAACGCTGGCATCCACATTCACGTTGTGCAGCGCCAATACCGTCAGCGTGGGCGCGGTGCCTGAAGCGGAGACGGAAGGATTGGCGCCGTAGCGATACGCCAGCTGGATCGTGCCGTCGGCCGCAGTAACGCCGGCACCCAGGTTCCAGTTGGTGAGCACCGAGATATCGCCGCCATTGATGTTGGCATTCGGATTGATCAGCTCGATACCGGGGCTGATCGCCAGATTGGCAATGCCCGCATAGCGACTGCCGAAGCTGTAGCCTGGCTGCTCCACGTAGCTCATCAAGGTTCCCGGATTGCCAGCAGTGCCTCCGACATAGCCGTAGAAATCCTGGTGCGCGGCATTGGCCGCATCCGGAACGAAATAATCGTTGCTGAGATAGGTTTGCAGCATGGCGGCTGTGGTCGGCGCGGCCAGAGTTACGCCTGCCTCGTTGTACCAGGTGCCGGAAACCAGTTGCGGCGTGCCGCCGGGACCGGCGTTGGTGTACCAGCCAGCGGGATCAATCAGGCCATCGAAATGTTGCGCAAGGTTGGTGCTGGTGTCGTCCGTGCTCCACACCGCATACGGCACGATGCTGACTTTGCTGGCGCCGGTGATCGATGCATTGTTGGCGAAGGAAATCGGCACATCGCCATTGGCCAGCAACGGCGCGCGCAGACTGACTATGCCGTCCACGTTGGCAGAGCCACCAGCGACATTGATGATGGCGTTGGGTCCGAACACGATGCTGCCGGCACTGCCGGGCTGCACGTTTTCGTAGCCGTACGTGGTGTTGAGCGTACCGTCCGGCGTGCCGACGGTACCGATCTCCACGATGCCGCCAAATTGCCCCGGTACGCTGCTGGTGGCCAGCAAGCTGCCGTTGACGGTGACACCGTTGCGACCATAGAGCTGGATGGTGCCAGCGGCCGCGCCGGAGATATTCACTGTACCTTCGATATCCACCACGCCCGCATTGGCGTTGACTGCACCGCTGCCGCCACTAGCAGTGAGGTACACATCCTGTGCCACCAGGCTTTGTCCGGCGGAAAGCACCAAGTTGCCGGCGCCTGTGGTGATGAAGATGCCGCCGGTGGTGCCTGCGCTGCGAGTCAATTGCGCCAGTTGATCGAGATCCTGCGCACCACCGCTGCTCAAGCTGAAGTAGCCGCCCTTGTAACCACTGGCGGCACCGCCGTCGAAGCTGCCATCCAACGTGGCTAAATTGTTCGCGGCAATGGTGAGGGTGCCTGCCGTGCCGCCCAGCGGTGCGCCGGCGAAGTTCACTACCGCGCCGGAGTCCACGTTCACCGAACCCTGGTTCGATATGAGAGAGAGGTTACCGCCCGTCGCATAGGTGGTGACGTCATAGAAAGTTCTGTTGGCGCCGGCAGCGTCGACATTGGCGCCACCGGCAAGGGTGAGATCGCCACTGGTGGCAGTGAGCTTGAGCTGGCCAGCCAGCGCATCCACTTGCGTGCCAACCGTGACCGTGCCGCCACTGAGCGTCAACGTACCGCCCAGATTGTTATCCGTGAGCGCAGTGCCGCTGGCATGGTTGACTGCGAAGCTGCCAGTGGTGGTCAGTGTGGTATCGGCACCGCTTTCTGCGAGCAGGATCGGTGTATTGAAGCTGACGTTAGCCGCACCGAAATCCATGCCGCTGGTGCCCTGGCCAGTGATGCCCTGGCTGGCATTTGCGGTAACACTGGCAAAGCCCTGGGTAACGCTGCTGCCTGGGGTGAAATCCAGCTCGTTGGCGTTGAGTATCCATTGGCCCGTGCCCGCCACCGCCGTAGCGGTGCTGGTGCCGACCGCATTGCCCAGGCCCAAGGTACCTGCCTTGATACTGACCGTGCCGCCATCGCTGACATAGGCATTGGCGTTGAGATCCAGGGTTTGCGGCAGGTCGATGCTGACATTGCCCAGGAAGTCGATGGCACCACGGCTGTTGAGCGTGACCTGGCTGGCATTGTTGAACAGGCTCAAGGTACCGGGGCCGATCACCAAGCCGCCGGTGCCGGCGCCAGCCGACGCACTGTTGCCTACGAAGCTGATCTGGTTGGCGATGGCCCGGATGTTCTGGGCAGTGAAGACCGCGTTCGGATCGACACTGGTGGCGCCAGTGGTATCCATGGTGAGCGAACCACCACCTTGCACGGTGGCGCCGGTATCGACAGTGAGATTGCCCAGGGTTGTGCCAGACACGTCGTAGCGGGTGACCGGGGCAAGGCCATCCTGCGAAACGCGCAACAGCGCGCCATTGCCGCTGACTGCAGCGCTGCCACCACTGACCGCATTACTGCCGAACAGCAACGGCGTGGTATTGGGTTCACCGTTCCCGGTGGCGGCAAGATAGCTGCCCGGCTGCAGCACGATGCCTTGCGCGCCCGCATTGCCGTCGGCGACTAGCAGGATCTCCTGCCCTTGCAGCGGGTCGGCGCTGTCGTTGGACAGCACCACGCTGTCGGCGATGCCGGTGACCTGGTAGCCGTTGCTGGTGAGCTGGCGGGTGCCGCCCAGTAGCAGGCTGCCTGCGCCGAAAGCCGTCAACTGGTCGGCGGATATCTGCAGATAACCCGTCAGAGGCGTGGAGTCGCCCCCCACCACCTGGATCGCCTGCGCTGCGATATCCACCAGGCCAGGGCGCCCGCCGCTGGCGGGTGCGTTATTCAGGGCGGCGCCCAGTTGCAGTTGCTGGGCCGCACTGAGTATCAGATGACCGCCATCGGCGGGCAGCGACGGCGCGACCATGCCGTTACTGGCGGCCTGAGCGGTGAAGTAGCTGTTCGCGTCGGTGAACTTGTATTGCGAATACTGCTGCCATACCGGCGCCGACTGCACCAGGAAGGTGGTATTGGTGGATTGGTGCGCGCCGTCCAGGGCGTTGGCAAAATAACCCGTGATGCTGAGCGTGCCGTCGGGCAGCACCGCGTTCTGGCCTAGCACGACGTTCTGCGCGCTGGTGTTCTGCACCACGCGATAGGCGCCGGGCAGGGTCGCGTAGCCGGCAGGCAGTAAGGTGTAGTAGCCGGCAGGCAGTCCGGCTATGCCGGACAGATAAACCGATTCGCCCACGGCAGGGCCGGCGCCAGCGTCGTTGGCATTGGTCATGGCCGCATCTTGCGCACTGACCGGCGCGGTATATCCCGGCAGAATGGCGTAGATGGCGCGTCCATCGCTGTATTGCGGCACCTGCACGCCAGAGGTGCTATTGGCGTAGCTGGTTTCGTATTGGGTGAGCACGTTGACGGTGCCGCCCGTACCCGGCACCCATTCCGAGGCCTGCAAACTGCCGCCGCCACGGATATCGATGGTGGCACCGCTGTTCAGCGACACGTTGTTGCCGGCGATAGTGATGGACTTGGCCGGTGGCGCAGTCAGGGGCGAAACGGTGACGTTGGCAGCGCCGGCATAGTTCCACTCCAGGCCATCGGTGGTGCTGCCATAGGGCACCGTTTCGCCAGCGAGCGACACTGAAGTGAGGCTTCCGGCGCCGAGCGTGACACTCTGCGTGCCGACCAGCGCTGGATAGAGGGTACCGGCACCAACGAGGCCAAAAGCGGTGGTCGCAGCGCCAAGATTCTGATTCTGCGCACCGATGACGAGATCGCCGGAAGGCACCCATACCGTGCCGTCCTGCACGATGTTGTCGGCGTCCAACAACAGGCCCCCGCCCGCCGACAGCGGCGCGCTGGCGGTGCCGTTGCCCAGGATGGTCAACGTGGTGCTGAGGGCCTGGCCTTGCGCATTCTTCAGCCCCGAAGGATTGGCATCGATCGCGAAGTAGTAGTTCGAGACTGGGTAAAGCTCAGCCGCCTGCATGGTGATATTGCCGGTGCTGAACAGCATTCCGGGAACCATGTTGCCGTTGACGTATTCGATATCCGCGGGTTCGTAAAAACGGATGGCGTTGCTGGCGGAGAGATGGGTGTTGGCCCAACCCTGCAAATTGATGAAATCGCCGCCAAGGTCCATGAAATCGGCACTGATATCCAATGTGCCACTGCCAGCTACCGGACTAATTTGTGCCGTGGTGATACCGCTAGTCCCGGTAATTTCCACATAGGGCGCGCTGATCTGCACCGTACCATCGCCCACGTTGTAGGTGGTGGTACTGACGCTGGACAGGTCCTTGCTGCCCACCGGCAAGGCGGTGAAGGTGGACGCATACGCCGCGAAGCTTTTGCCTAGCGAAAGATCGATATTGCCGGCGAAGCCGATCGGCACAATGCCGTAGTTATTGCCGCTGGTGCCGCCACCACTGGCCGAAGCATCGGGACCGAGGATGAGGCTGGTGATGCCCGAGTCGTTCAGCTGATTCAGCGCGAAATACAACACCCCCGTAGGGGCGTTAGGCGCCACCTTGCCACCTGGTTGCAAGCCGGAGCCAGGTAACAGCAAGCCGGATTGCTGCAATACGAGGGCAGTGGCTTTGGGGGCGAAATAATTGTTGGTGCTCATGCCGACGATCTGCAAGCTGCCGCCTTCAGCCTGGGAACTGCCTGCCCGCGCCAGCAGATTGCCATCCGCATACAGACCCGCAGCGGCCCCCAGCGTGATCGATCCGGCATTGCTCCATACCGGGGTGGGCACATAGCTGGTTTCTGCGCCGTTGAGCACACCGTTGGCGACCGGCAGATCGTAGACATCGGAGCTGCCCGATACATCAATCAGGCTGCCCTGCTCGGTGAGCACGTAGCCTTGTGCGGAAGTCAGGCTAACGCTGCCACCATCCAGCACCACACCGGTACGGGGGATGTGGCGCTCAGCCAAGCCCAGGCTCACGCTGTTGCCAGGTACGGCAGCAGCCAAAGGATTGATCAATGACACGCCAGAGGCATTCAGGACCGCCTGCGGCCCGAGCCACAGCTCCGCTGTAGTCACGATACCGGTGTCCTCACCGGCCACTGGCGGATTGCTGATATTGATAGTGCCGCCTGGCGCGTTGATGGTGCCGTCCACGGTGGTGGATCCAACGCCTGCCAACGTGATTGCAGCACCCGCGTCGGCGGAAATCATGGCCCCCGCACCCAGCACTACCGAGCCCGTAACACCGGGATACCTGGGTGGGCCCTCATAGGCAGCGAGGGGATTTAGTGGCCAGCTCAGGTACATGCCCGCGTTCAGCAAGAAGCCCGGGCCATTTGCACCTCGGGAGATATAACGCAGGTAGGGCGCCAACTGACCCACGTTGACATACGCGCTATCGGTCAGCGGGCTCCCACCATAGATGTTTGTACCGGTGGGCGCGGCCTGCAGCGCAGCGACATTAGGTATCAGGTTATCGCGGCTGATCTGCACCCGTGTGCCCGGCGCAATAGTGGCGTCGGTGACCGACGTAAGTGCGTAGTTGTCAAACCCCTGCCCTGCAAAGAAGGAGGGGGAAAGGTAGAGGCCGTTACTCACTGCCAAGTCGCTGGCGCTACCGCCGATCTGGATATCGACCGCTTGCAAGGTAAGTGTGCCGCCACCGCTGAAACCGTAAGCACGCAGGGTGCCATCCAGTACGAGCTTGCCCGGTCCGAGGGAGGTGGGCGCGTCCGCCTGTAGATTGTCGAATTTATACGCACCCTGATCCGCGTAATCGATCAGGCTGATACTGCCGCCACTGCCAACCGGCACGCCGTTGGTCAACTGCAACTGACCGTCGCTATTAACATAACCACCACTGGATACGTCCAGCAGGCTGCCGGATTGCAACACGATGGAACCGGTTTGGTCGGTAGTCGCGCTGGTAGCTCCCTGCGCCTCAGCCTGATTCGCGACAAGGCTGATGGTGCCGCCGTTGATGTAACGATCGCCGATGTAGTTGTCGGCCGAAGCACCCGTATCGTTGATCCATAACCCGCGGGTGCTCAACACCGCGCCACTGCCGATGGTGATGCCTTCCGGCATCACCGCGCCGGTAAAACTGGTCGGGTCGGGAAAGTCGCCGTTGCCCGCTGCGGTCACGGTGATCGCACCAGACGGCGCACTGAGTTCACCGAGGATATTGATGGCGCCGGCCGTAAGCTGAATCGAACCGCCCGGCTGCACGCTGAGCACAGTGCCGGCCTTCTCCAGGATCTCCCCGCCAGCGATGTTCAGGTTGAGCACGCTGAAGCCACCTTGCTGCACCAGATTGGCCGAGACCGGCACCCAGCGCGTCAAGTCATACGGGTTGGTGCCGGTGGGGTCCTGGTTGCCGAGCACGATGGACCAGGGCGTATCGGCCTGAAAGCTGGGATAGAGCTGCTCAAGCGGCGTAACCGATTGCTGCAACAGGAAGCTAGGCAACGTGGTAACGCCAGCTGCATTGGTCACACCGGCCACGCTGATATCCAGCGTACCGCCGCTGGGTTGGGTGCCCTGTGCCACCTGGTTGCGGCCGGCAAAGGCCTGCGCGCTGATCTGGCCGTCCAGCACCACCGCATTGCCCGTCGCGATACTGAGCGTGCCGGCATTGCCACCCACGGCAAAGCCGCTGTCCCAGCGCGTGCTGCCAGCCAGTAGCGGATTGCTGTAGTTGGTGGTCACGCCCCAGCGGTTATCGACCACGTCGTATTGGCCGGCGAAGCCCACATAGGTGAGATTCGGATCGGCATTGGCAATGTTGTAGATGCGGCCGTTGGACGCCAGCAGGTTGGGCGTGGTGATCCAGCCGGCCTGATAGGCGATATAGCCGCCATCCAGATTAACTTGCGCGCCGCTGCGCACGATGACCTGTTGCGCGCCGTTGAAGTTGATGGTGCCGCCGTTGGTCATCAGTTGATTGACCGTGCGCGGCACGTTATCGACGTAGCCAGAAACATTGAGAATGGGACTGCCTACCCAGGCAAGACCATCGGCCGTGATGCCGCTCTGACTGCTGTCGACCACCACGTTCTTATCGGTGTACAGAAAGCTGTCGCGCAACAGTGGCGAATTCGCCAGTTCGTTCTGGCCGATGCGCGGAATCGCCACCAGCAGCGCCGACATGGGAAGTTCCACGTCGGCCAGGCCCGACACATCGATCACTGCGCCATTGTCGACATAGATGCGGCCGGCCGGGTCAGGATAGACCTTGCCGACATAAGAATTGTAGGCATTGATGCTGAGCGTGGCACTGGGCGCCTCCAGCAACGAACCGGACTGGAAGTCGACTGTTTCGCCGCTGAGTGTGAGGCTTCCGGGAGTGAAGGCAGCGGTGGCCGCTGCGGTAGACGTGGTGGTCGCCCCATCTTCTTCCGGCAGTACGGTGGTGACGGAGTTAGGGCCGAGTGTCAGTGTGCCGCCGGCCGAGTAGACCCCACCGTTCCCTCCGGCCTGCGCATTCAGCACGATGCTGCCCGGATAGCTGATGCTGGTGGAGGCCAGCGCCACGCCATCCTGGATGACGTTATAGCCATCCATTTCCACGTGACCCCGGCGCGATTGCAGCAAGCCGGTATTCGTGGCAGTGCCGTCAAACCCCGCATTCAACACGGACAGCGGCTGGGTGTTCGAGCCCGAGCTTTGGTTATCGAGTTGCGTGCCCGCTGCCAGTATTACCTGGCCTTCGTCGTCCACAATGCTGCCGGCATTGGAGACATTGGGCGCGGCCAGCAGCACAAAGCCTTGCGTGCTCCCGGTAATGGAGGCGCCGTTCTGCACCACCACATCGTGGTTCTTACCATCCGCGAAAACGCCGTTGACCAAGAACGGTAAATCGGAATTGCCGGAGGCGATGCCGCCATTGAGGAACTCACTGTTGCTGGTCGCAATGTCGCTGCTGAAAAGATCCAGCGAACTGGCGATCAGCGACTGCGTATTCACCTGACTGCCGGCGCCGAACAGAATGCCGTTGTGGTTGAGCAGATAGACCGTGCCTTCGGCCTTGATCTGGCCGAAGATCTGGCTGGGCACGCCGCTCGGATCGACAATGCGGTTGAGCGCGATCCAATTGTTGTTGCTGCCGTTGGTCTGATTGCCGCCGCTTTGATTGAAATAGAGCGTGGTATTGCTGCCGACGTTGAAGCTGTTCCACGTGAGGATGGCTTTTTGCGCTGTCTGCTTCACCTGGACGGTGGTTTGTCCGTTGGATGTGGATTGCGTGGGCAGATTGGCGTTCTGCCACAGCGATGGATTGCTCGATATGCCAGGGGCGACGACCAGGCCGCCTGGCGTCAGGCCATTCGGCACCGACGAGATCTGCTGCTGCGCGGCCTGCTGCGCCGATTTCTGTGCGGCCATCTGCGCGGCAACTGCTTGCACGGCGTTGCTGAGGTTGGCTAGCGACTGCTGTACTTGCTGTTGCTGCAGCAATTGTTGCGGTGTCTGCGCGGCAAGGCCGCTGTTAGCCGAACCGGGTGTGCCGACAGCCTGCGTTGCTGTGCGGTTTTGCGTAAGCCACGCTTGGCTCAGTGCCTGTGGACCGCCTGCGTAAACAGGCATGGCCGCCATTGCCAGTACGGAGGCAATGGCATAGGCCAGAGGATGTCTGGCCGCAGCTGCGCGCATGGAACGGGAATGTTTGCCTGAACCGACCGGTGTAATCACGAAACTCTTCCCCTGAACATTTTTTCGCTAGGCCTTCGGCTAAGTAGACCGCTGCGTGGATGACGGACTGAACCGTGTCATCAAAATTTCATGGGGGATGTCGTGAGGATTTCACGCGAAGTAAATGTTTTGACCCCCTGTATTCGAAGGTGAGATGCCTACCCTTCTTCGCAAGGTAGTGAATCGTGCCTCGGCGTCATTCCGGCCTTCGCCGGAATGACGCCGAGGCACGATCGAGCATCTCTGAAAGGTGCAGTTTGCCCAGGCGAGATCGAGTTTCAATGCGTCCCGATCGGCACACCCAACAACGGTAGCGGCACGAGAGGCGGTGGGCGTTGCGGTGTCACGGATTTACCGAGATTGCTGCCCATTTGGTGGCTAAAGGCCGAAAAATTGAATTGTCCAACCTGCTGGTTGCTAGGCGAGCGTGCGACTCCATCGAGCTGTACCTGAGGCGCCGACGCCTGATTAGCGGACGACGCCAGGCGTTGATTCAAGCAGGCATAGGACAAAGCCGGACGATCGTTGACGCTGACGTCAACACACGAGGACGCAGGCGCTTGCGCGGGTGCAACCGCCTGCGCCATGGCGTAGGTGGACGCCAGGCACAGCGTGCCTAGCAGCAGTACGGGCGGTTGCACGCGCATAACAACATGGCCGGATTACTGTGATGCGCCGTTCAAGGCGCCGCTGCCGGCGGGAAGTTGCTCCAGGTTGAATGAAATGGTCGTGATCTTGGTGTCCAGGCCCTGCACTACCAGCGGAGTCAGGTCGTTGGCCATGTTGCCGCCGAGCACCGCGTTGCGATCCAGCAGCACGCCACAGCTCTTGTTGCGATATGTTTCGGTGATCACCGGCTGCGCGTATTGCGCGATCTGTCCCATCGCCTTGACGCGAGTGGCTTCCAACTCCCGGCCGCGCAGGGCCTGGTCTTCCTGCACTTTCTGCATACGCTGGCTCAGCCCCTGTTCGCGCGACTGGCGCTGATCAGCGGACAGCGAGGCCGCCTGCGCGCGATACGCCTGCACGTCAGCATCGAGCGGCTTGCGCTGGGCATCGATCTCGCTCTGCGCCTGATCGGCCAGCTGCTTCAGGCGCGCGGATGCGGCCTTGCCCACCTTGGCATTGGCGAAGATCGCTTCGCGCGACAGGAAGCAGACGCCGGAGATAACCGGGCCGCCCAGCGGCGGGTTGCTGTCGCTCGACTGGGCGTATGCGGCGGCAGCCGGAATACCGGCGAGCAGGATGGCGGCAAGGGCGGAGAGCGTTCGATCAATGCGCATGGTTGATCCTTCAAGGTTAGAACGGGCGGTTGAAAGGGCTTCAACCTACGCCAATTGCGTTGCGATTGCAGCTATGCGGAAACGAAGCTTTGAACATGCCCCTCCCCCTGCTTGAAGGGGGAGGTTGGGAGGGGGTGAACACTTGCGGGAAAGTTCATAGCAAGTACTCACCCCACCCCAACCCTCCCCTGCAAGCAGGGGAGGGAGCCGTTTCCCGCGTTGTGTAGATTACGGCTTCTTACCCGTCGCACGCGGGTCGTAGCGCTGCTCGTACAACTTATCCCCGTAAGCCTGTGCCGCGTTTTCCAGCTTCACCCGCTCCGAAGCGGCGAACGGTTCGCGGCCGGCGATGACGCGACCGATGCTCATGTGGCTGTACGCATCCAGGATCTCGTTGCCGATCTTGTAGAGCTGCTGATTCTTGGCCGTGCAGGTGGTGACTTGCGTCTGCGCTTCGCTCAATTGCGTAGAGAGATCCGTACCGTGTTGCTCCTGGGCATGTTCTTTAGTGTTGGCGTCGGCAACTACTTTCTGTAGCCGCTGCACTTCCGCCTCGGCCTGTTCGTGCGCGGTGCGCTCAGAGGCCAACGCCGCGGTGTCCTGTGTCGACACCGAGCTGCGCTTGCCCAACTCCGATTTGGCTGCATCAGCCTCCTTGCGCGCCGCATCGCGTTCCTGCTCCAGCTTGGTTTTCTCCGCCTGCCACTGCGCCTGCTGACCTTGCAGATCCTGCAATTGGTTGCGGGCATCAGCGAGCTGCGAGCGCAATTGCTCTTCCAGCGTTTGCGCGTGCAGGCCCATGGTGAGCCCGATAGAGAGGATGAGGGCGATCATTGCTGCGCGTTTCATCGGTCATCCCTCAGAATTTCGTGCTGATTTCAAACTGCACGACATCAAGCGTGAACGGCGGGCCGTACACCTGCTTGGCGCCGAAGTAACGCGCCGACAACCAGGTGCGCGGCGCAATGCCGTAATCGGCGGTGAGGATGAAACCCTTGGCATTGGTACCGCCGAGATGGAAGTTCTGGTCGGTGAGGCCGTCGAGCGTCGCATCGGGCTGCAGATACTTGTAGCCCAGCGCGATATTCCACTCGTTCAACGCCATTGGCTGCGGCGTGCCGATGATGCCGCGCACCAGCCAACCCACTGGGCCGCTCTTGTAGGGGCCGTTGGTACCGGAGGTAGCGCTGCCTTGATAGTTGTTGACCGGCTGGCCCAGGCCGTTCGCATAGCGGTCGAAGGCATCGCGCGCGTGATAGGCCATGTTGCGTTCGTACTCGGCCTGGATCTCGATCGGCGTCTCGCCCACCTTGAAGTCAACCTTATTGGTGAGGTCGGCGACGTGGTAGTTGTACGACAGACCGACAAACTGCGGCTGCGCGTAGTTGGTCGGCGACGATGGATTGGGAATGATGTCGCGCAGAAGGAAGACTGTGTTGCCCCACTGCATGTACTGCGGCGCGGTACTGTCTGTGCTGCAGTAGTTGATGCCGGTGTAGATCGCGCAGGGCGCGGAGAGCTGGCCTTGCATGCCATTGAAGAAGTAATAGGCCAGCGCCGCTTTCCAGGTTGCATCGCTGGCGAAGTTCCACTTGAAGCCCACCTGAGCGGCCCATAGCCACTTGTCGCCGTTGTCGGCTTTTTGGTTGCTGAAAGCCTGCGTCGGAGTGTTGTTGCTGGTGTTGCTGGTGTACTGAATCGGAATCGCGCCCGCGGTAACGAAGGCCCCTATGTCGTCGTTGAACGGGAACTCGCCGTGACCGATCACGCCGTCGAAATTAAGCTCGGGCGAAAAGATCAGATCGGTCTGCAGGAATGGCGAGGGCATGCGGCCGGCCGTAACCGAGTAATAGGCGTTCGGCTGCCAGCGTATCCAGGCCTGGTCCAGCCACAGGTTCTTCTTGACCAGACCACCGCCGAGCGTCTGCGTGGTGGATACCGGGTTGTTGTCGTTGCCTGAGCCGATGCGCACGCCCGCGGTCACCGTATCGCCCAGCTTTATCTTCATGCCGATGTGTGCCTGCAGGCGCAGCATGTTCAAGCGGTTCTGGGTGGAGTTGAGGATCGGCGGCGTCACGCCCTGGGTGATGCTGTTGATGTCGTACGGGCCGGTCTGGTTGAGCGCAGCGTAATTGATGAAATCAGGGGAGTTCTTGCGACTGTAGTACCAGGACTCGTCACGCACACGCACGTCGCCATACCAGCTGATGCGATCGAGCCATTCCGGCAGCGCATTCGGCTCGGCCCAATGCTCAGACTTGGCCTGCGCGATCACTTCCTGTTTCACCTGCTCGCGAATTTCGTTGCGCACGTTCTGCGGCACGTAAACCGCGCGTACGTCGCCCGGCTGCGCGCCATCCGCGGGCACGGCCGTGGGAGCCGCAGCGGTCGCTTTGCGCGCTTGCATCGCTTCGTCGTTGGCTTCACTGATCAGGCCATCGGCTTCGGTCTGCGTGATCAGGCCTTTTTTCACCATCAGGCGGATCAGGTTGATGGTGGCGTTCGTCGAGGGCGCGGCGTCCTGCGCGAGTCCCGCGACGGCCTGTCCGCCCAGCAGCAGACCGACGGCAAGGCACAGCATCCTTCTGCGGGGACGCCGGGCATGATGTGGGGCGATTCGGGACGTCATTACATTCTCCAATACGGTTGCAGTGCTTGCTGGCAATACATGTCGATAACTCAGCCGGGTCGATAGCCGCGCATGGCCACGCGTACCGGCATGCTCAAATTCGGGGGCGGCGGCGTATCGATGTGCACGCCACGCAATACGTCGAGCAAGGCGCGATCGGTGGTCTGCACGCCGCTGGGCTTCATCAGTTCCGCGCGCGTCACGCTGCCGTCGGGCGAAAGCCACAGATTCACGCGCACCTCAAACACCAGGCGTCGCGTGCGGTCGTCGTGCTGGATGGCTTCCTGCAGCGCGTAGCTCAGGTATTGCTCGTAGGAAGAGCCGCCAGCGCCGCTGCCGCCGCCACTGCCCACCATGCCGCCGCCTTCGCCCGCGCCGATGTTGAACGCGTCGTTGCCGGCTTGGGCTGGGCCGTTGATGGTGATCTGCTTCGCCAAATCCGGCGCCTTCGGCGCCTGCACCGGCTTCAGCGGTTCGGCCGGTTTCGGAATGTCCTGCTTGGTTTCCTCGACCTTCTTCGGTTCCGGCGGCTTTTCTTTCGGCGGCGGAGGTGGCGGCGGCAATGGCGTGATCGTGGCAATGCGCGGCGCCGAGCGGCGTACGCCCACTTCGTGTCCTGCGAACATCCACACCAGCCACGCCGCGGCAAGCAGCAGCACGACGGCGATGATGCGTCTGCGCCATCGACGCCATCCTGTCTGCTCTGGGTAACCGGGCTCGACCATCGTTATGCACTCAGCTCGATTGTTTGCCGGTGACGAGACCGACTTGGGTGAGTTCAAGACGGCGCAGCAGGTCGAGGATGTCGACCACTTTTTGATACTGCACGTTGGAATCGCCCTTCACGATGATCGGGAAATCGGGCGTCAACGCCTTTTGTTCGCGCAACCGCTGTTCCAGTTCGCCGATGCTCACCGGATATGCATCAAGGAAGATCTGTCCTGTATCGGAAACGGTGATCGCTTTGGTCTGCGGCTTGGCCAGGCTGATCGACGCGCTGGCCTTCGGCAGGTTCACCTTGATGCCCTGCACCGCCGCGGTGGTCATGATGATGAAGATCACCAGCAGCACGTACGCCAGGTCGAGCATCGGCGTGATGTTGATGTCGTCGTAGGGCTTGTCTTCGTCCTGGACTTGCATGGCGTTCTCCTCAGCTTTCCACTGTGGAGAGATCGGCGGCGCGATGCAGCTCCGCCAGCCGCGTCACGAACTCATCGACGAACACCTGCATGTTCGCGGTGACTGCCTTGTTGCGCGTCAGTAGATAGTTGTAGCCAAACAGTGCGGGAATCGCGACGGCCAGACCAGCCACCGTAGCGAGCAGCGCGGCAGAGATACCCGGCGCGATCGCATTGATGTTCACGTCGCCTGCCGCGGCGATCGCGGCGAAGGTGATCATCACACCCACCACGGTGCCAAGCAGCCCCAGGAACGGACCGCCGGAGATCGCGATGGTGAGCATCACCATCGAGCGCGACAGCGCCTGGTTCTCGCGCACTAGGGTGGAATCCATTACCGCGCGGATCGCTGCGATTGATTCGGAAGCGATCACCAGATGGCCTTCGCCGTCACGGCGACGCCATACTTCCTTCGCGCCGGTTTCGTAGAGGCGATACAGGGACGAGCCGGCGAGTTCTTTCTTTGTCGCCGGCGAAACATCCTTGTTCGCAAGGCCAAGCAGATTGCTGCCGAGTTCACGATAGCGATGCAGGAAACGCTCGTTCGCGTTCGTCACCTGCGATACATAACTGCCGCGCTGCCACATCACCAGCCAGGAGATGAGCGCCATGACCATGAGTAGCCCGATCACCACCCACGCGTCCACCGTCACCGACTTGACGATGATGCCGAAGTAGCCGAAGCCGAGGCCGGATTTCTTTTCATCCTCACCGTAGGCCACCAGCTTGGATTCCGCACCCTGGGTCAGCACGTTGGCCGCAATCTCCGCAGCCGGCCGTGCCACGCGCGACAGGCGCAGTTCGTCCATCTGGCCGACGAAGGCCGCGAACGGTACCGGCGTGTTGCCCGCGCTCGCAGCGTCGCCGCCCACGGTGGCGCTGCCGCTCAATGCAGGTAATGTTGCGGCGAGATTTGCATACGGCTGGCCATTTACGTACAGCGCGATCTGGCCGTTGCCGGCGGTCACCGCGATATGCGTCCACTGACCGGGTTTCAGGGGCGTGCCCACGGCACTGCGTTGCGGCACGCTGCTGCCGCCATTCACTGCCACGCCATCCACTTCAACAAATGGCGCGCCGCCGTCGATGCCGATCAGCAGCGCCCGGTTATCCTGGCGATGGCCGTAGAGCAGCGTCGCGGTGGTCGGTAGCGCATCCAGCTTGATCCAGGCGCTGAAGGTGAAGGCGCCGCCGTCCTTGATGTCCAGCGAAGAAGCGGTCGGCAGCGTAATGACGGTGGAACCGTCGAAGCGTGCCGCGTTGCCGGCAATGCCGCCATCCACCGTGCGCAGGGCACCGTTCGCGGCATTGTTGCCGTATGCCGTGGCGTCCTTCGGCGGCTGGCCGCTCTGTTCGTCGAAGTGGTACACCAGGGTGTAGTCCGCATCGAAGGTTGCCGCGCCATTGCTCATGGCGGGCGCCTTGCTGTTGCCGTAGTACATCCAGATGGTCTGCTGGCCGTTGGCCGGCAGGTCCTGCACGTCGAGCCAGATCTGCGCCACGCCCATCACCGGATCGAAGCTTTCGATCTGATAATTCAGCGGCGTTTTGCCGTCGCTGCCGACAAAGCGCACATCAGCACCGTTCTTGGCCACGCCGTCGAACTGGAAGTTACCCGGATGCAGGCGGATCAGCAGCGGCATGCGGCCGGCAGGCTGGGCGATGTTTCCACCCTTTGGAGTGGTATCTAGCGTGATGGGTTTGCGGTACGACCAATCGTCGTTCCACCACGAAGCCTCACTGGCCATGCTCGATCGCGGCAATAGCAGCAGGCACATTGCGCATAGAAGAATGAAGTACCGCATTGTCGTTGAGCCCCTATCCGGATGATGCAAAATGGTCAAAGTCCCGCTTTCACGCTGAAAAGCAGATGCCCGTCGTGCGCCCTGGTCTGCACGCCGTCTCTCAGCGGGTAGGCGTATTCGAGATCGCCGTTCAAGACATGGAACACGGTGAACGACGTGCCGACGCCGGTGCTGAGCAAGGTGAAGCGTCCGCGCTGTTCGGCCAGCGGATCGATCAGCATCAGGCGCGCACTGTCGACGAACACATGGAAGCGCCAGTCGTTGGCGAACGATCCCAACCACGCATGGATGGACGGCGTACGCAGCTCCACCGAGGCGATGGCGCCGTTGTCGGCGGTGTCTTCCGCCGACAGATAGCCGCGCACGGTGCTCATGCCGCCGGCCGCGAACTGTTCGCTGGAAATCAGTGGCTGATCGCTGGCTTGCGCGCTGGCGCGCGTCGCCACGGCGAAGTCGCCGGCAAAGCTGCGCACGTAGCCGAAATCCAGGTGCAGGTCGGCGAAGTTGTCGCGCGCGTTGTAGCGCTGGTTGTCGAACGCCTGGTTGCTGCTGCCTACGCCGCGCCAGCCGAAGTTGCCGGTGAGCGTGAAGTTGGTGGTGGATTTGTCGCCGGTGCGCTGGCCGGTGTAGGACGCCGACAGCGGGTAATACGTGAGTGGCGCCTGTAGCGTCTGGCCACCCAATGTGATGTTCTGCTCGAAATGCTTACGGCTGATGCCGAACGACACCATCTGCGTGTAATCGCCGCCGAGCACAGGCAGTTGTTTCGTCGCCTGCAGGCTGACAGCGTTGCCTTTGCCGAGCACGGTGGTACCGCCCAGCGTGTTGGCATTGCTGTTGGATTTGTACGCGGAACCGAGCAGGCTCCAGTCGGTGTTCAAGGGTGCAAGATACGAAAGCGCATACACTTCCGTCGCATGCCGATCCGCCGGCGCGACAATATAAGTGGCCGAGATGGTATGCCCTAGTTGCCACAAGTTGTCGTAGCGAACATTGGCGATAGTGCGCAGGTCCGGCGTGTAGGCGCTGTGGTCGTTGTTCACTTCCACGCTGCCGTGCAGCGGATAGGTGTCGTCCACCTTGAGCGTGACGTCCATCGTCTGCGGCATGCTGCCCGGGCTCAGCAGTGGCACGACCTGCCGTCCTGGTTGGCGATTGAGATCGGTCAGTTCCTTTTGCACCTGATTGAAATTGGGCACGCTGCCTTGCGTGAGTGACGGCACCGCGTCGCGAATGGCCTGTGGCGAGTGGTATTTCGCGCCTTCCACGCGCACGCGGCCGATGCTGTTTTCGGTGACCTGCAGCAGGACAACGCCGTTTTTCACCTGCTGCGGTGGTATCTCCACCACTACCGACTGATAGCCCTTGGATTGATAGAGCTTTTGCAAGGCATCGCGTGCGGCGTGCACGTCGTTCATGCTGCGGCCGGGGCCCAGGTACGGATCCATCGAGCCTTCGATGTCCACTGGCTGCAGCAGCGTATTGCCGCGCACCAGGTATTCGTTCACCTGAAAGCTGGAGGGCGCCTGCGACGGTGCGGGTGCGGGTGCGGCTTGATTCTGTGCCTGCACGGCGAGCGGCATGGCAAGCACCAGGCCGATCAGTGCCGCCAGCGGGCGCCTCAGGCGCACCGGAGTGCCCTCTCCTTGCCGCATGCTCATTCGCCGCCTCGCGCTTGCGTCGATAACCCGGCTTTCCGTGGTCGATATGTCCCCTGTCGACCCGGCGACACTACCGTGCCGCATATAACCGAATCACGACAGCGGCGTGTCGGCTCCACAACACGCGCCGCTTGCATGCTTTCCGCCCCCCTGCCACGTCCTTGTGGCACTCGCGTTCCTTGCAGTCGATGTCTCTTTTGCCTGATCACGCAATGCGTATCCCGATCACGACGGCTTTTGGCCGTCCATTTGCAAGAGTCAAAAAGTCCCCGCACGCGAACGCCTGGCGCCGCGCGTGACGCAAAAATCCAGAAAGGGCGTCCTTGCCCGTCCACGACATCCCTGCCCGTTTAGACCGGCCTCTCACTTCGCGACTGAACCATGTCACGAAAATTTCATGTATCTGGCGTAGACAGGGGTTTCGGACATGCAAGTGTCATGTGTCTGGACACACGACATCGCGCACTTTCAGCTTCCTCTCTCTTCTAGGGAGAGGTTGGATGAGGGGTATCGCTCACGGAAAAAGTTTTCGAATGCGAGGGTCGATGCTTTGAAGATTTGCGTGAGGAAACAAAAGTCTTCGCAAGATTTACCCCTCGCTTCAGCCTCGTCCCCGGAGGAGAGGGAGTAAAGCAGTTGGCACGCGATTCACTGTCATATTGCCGGCATAGTCTTCAATGCTTGTCCAAGGAGGCCATTCAACGTGTGGCGCTTTCGTAACAACGGGTTTTGACGGGTTCGTATTCCGGTTTGCATGTGCGGTTTTATGTTTGATGCTGCCTTGGCCATCTTCTGCGGGACCGGTTTTCGCGCCGTACCAGGCGACTTCGCCTATGGACACGCAAATCGGCTACTCCCGCACCGACGACACCATCGCGTTCGACATATCACCGCAGCCGCTGCTGGCGGCCTTGCGAACGTATAGCGAGATCACCGGACAGGCGGTGCTCGTGGATAACACGCTGGCGGCGGGAAAGAACTCGCCCGGCGTGCACGGGAATTACGACAAGACCGAGGCGTTACGGCAGTTGCTTGCAGGAACCGGGCTGGTCGCCAGCTATTCCAGCGACCAAGCCTTCACGCTGAAGCTCGCCGAGCCGGGCAAAGCCGCCGACAAGGCGGCGCCCGAAAGATCTGAAAGCCTTGGGGTTGAGGGAATCGAAACCGTGATCGAACGCTACGCCGGAAAGATCCAGAAACCCATCGAGGCTGCACTGTGCCAGTTTGACGAAACCCGCCCGGGCACGTATCGCCTCGCCTTGCAGCTATGGATCGGCCAATCGGGGCGCGTCGAACGAACGAAGCTGTTGAGCCCCAGCAACCCGCGGCGCGATGAACAAGTGCATCGCGCCTTGGACGAACTGGTGCTCGATCCGCCGCCGCCTGGCATGCCGCAGCCGATCACTTTGCTGCTATTGCCCGGGCATAAAGCGGAAATGTCGGCTTGTGCCACCGCTCCCCTGTTGCTGCACTGAGGCTCCCGGCAATGGAAACGACGTCATTGCCGTTGCTTCGCCTGTTCATGGAGCGCCGTCACGAACTGCGCCGGCGCCTGAAAAACCGCTTGGGCTCGGACGAACTCGCCAACGATGCCTTGCAGGAAACCTACCTGCGCATCGAACGCATGGGAAACAGTTCGTGCGTGTCGAGCAATCCGGCGGGCTATCTGTTCCGCATGGCCATCAACGCCGCGACGGATCAGCGCCAGGCCGATGCACGCTACCTCACCGGCAGCGAAGTGGACGACCTGCTGAACTTCGGCGCGGATACGCTGGATCCAGCCAGGGTCGTGCATGCCCAGTTGGAAGTACAGGTGCTGGAACAGGCTTTGGGCGAACTGACCGAACGGCAGCGCGCGATCCTGATAGCGGCCCGCGTCAATGACGTGCCCCAGGAGGACATCGCCGGCCGTTTCGGCATTTCTGTGCGCATGGTGGGCAAGGAATTGAAGAAGGCGCTCGAACATTGTGGCAAGCGTCTCGATCGCAAAGTCATCCAGCGGTTCGGTCCCGGTGCGGGAAAAGAGTCTTAAGGGGTATGCGTATTCCCGATCACATGGCCCATCGTCGTGCCGCGCTGCACAAAGAAGCGCAGCGGTGGTTGCTGCGCCTGACTTCGGGCACAGCCACTCCGCATGACGCGCGCGCCTTCGAGCACTGGTGCGGACAGAGCCCTGCGCACGTAGAGGCGTTCGCCGAAACGCGCCGCATGTGGGAAAGCCTCGGGCCCGCCGCGCAAGCATTCATGGCCGGCGAACGGACGCGTGCCGCCGCGCAATCCAACCGCGATACCACTATGCGCAT
Organism: Dyella humi; assembly: GCF_044904605.1. Lineage (NCBI taxonomy): Bacteria > Pseudomonadati > Pseudomonadota > Gammaproteobacteria > Lysobacterales > Rhodanobacteraceae > Dyella > Dyella humi. The sequence continues at coordinate 1,655,419 of NZ_JADIKI010000023.1, read as the reverse complement.
GAGCCGGCGCGCCTTTCTCGGCGCGGCCGTTACCGCCGCCGTGGCGGTGGCCGTGGTCCATCCGCCGCTGCAATTGTGGCCGTCGCTATCGGACATGGCAGCCGACTACCGCACGGCGACCGGTGAACAGCGCGAGGTGGATCTAGGCCAAGGTGTCATGGTGCAGATGAATACGCAGACCACGATAAACCTGCGCAAGGCGCAAGGCCGGGTGACCGGTATCGAGCTGTTGAGCGGTGAAATACAGGTGAAGTCCACCGCTGCTGCCGACGGCCCGGTCAGCGTGTTCGCGGGCGGCGGTCGCGTCGACGTCGGTGTGATGGGCAAATGCAACGTGCGGTGCGAGGATGCCGGCGTGCAGGTGACGGGTCTCGACGGCGCGACCACCCTGCGTTATCAAGGTCAGACTGCAGTACTCAAGACGGCGCAGCGTGCTGATTACGGCAACGGCCGTGTCGGCGAAGTGACGCTCGCGGATATCGAAGTCACGATGGCGTGGCGGCGTCGCGTGTTGATTTTCGATGGCCAGCCACTGGCCGACGTGGTGCGTGAAATCAACCGCTATCGCCCGGGCAAGATCATTCTGGCCAATGATGGTCTAGCGGAACGCAAGGTGCAGGCGCGGTTCTCGCTCAATCAACTGGCCGATGTGGCGGCGCTGATCCAGGATGCCTACGGCGCGAAAGTAACGTCGTTGCCCGGTGGAATCGTGATACTGAGTTGAGCGGCGCTCACTGATCGCTGGAGCGGATGAAGGACAACCCTTTCGGTGTGAGCTGCAGCGTTACGCCACGCTCGGCTTCGTCGTACTGCTGTACCAAGCCCATCTCGAGCAGACGAGAGGTAACGTGCTCGGGCACGGCTGTTGCGCGACCTTCCGCGACGCATTCCAATCCAGCCACTTCGTACTTTTCGAGTTGCACCGACACGTTCACGGATACCTGCTCCAAATGTCTTGATTGCACGTCAAGCTTGCACTGGCATGTGTGACAAATTCCTGCTGGGTATGTCAACCCGTTGCGTTGGGTGCGGGCCGATTCGCTGATGCCTTCCCGATCCTAGGGCCGGAAAACTACCGATTTGCATACGCCCCCGTTTTGCGTCACATTCGGCCGACGCTGGGTGGGGTAGGTACGAATCCGGGGATGAAGAACAAGCGGGAGAGTGCGTCGATGGGGCCGATGCCGGATGTCCCGGTCATCGACGTGCATGCCAATACGCATGGTTTCGAAACGTTCCTGCGCAGCCAGTTTCGTGGCCTGCTGCAGTTTCTGCGCGCGCGAACGGCTTCCGAGCAGGACGCCGAGGATGCTGCGCAGGAAAGCATGACCAAGCTGATGCGCTATCGCGAATCGGAGCCGCCTTCGGCCTGGAAACAGCTGCTATACCGTATCGCGGTGAACGTGGCGCACGACCAGTACCGCGTCGCGCTTAGCCATCACAGCAAGGACCACGTCGCGCTAGATAGCCTGGAAATCGCCACCGGCGAGCACACGCCGGAACAACGCGCGCTCTACGATCAACAGGTGGCGCGCCTGTCCCGGGCGATCATGGAACTGCCGCCCAAGTGCCAGCGTGTCTACCTGCTCAAGCGCGTACACGGCTTGAGTCATGCGCAGATCGCCCAACGCTGCGGCATCTCGGTGAAGATGGTCGAAAAACACCTTGCCACCGCGCTTAGTCAGCTGCGGCGCAAGGTAGGCGATTCATCGACGGAAACGTTGTAATGGGCATGGACAGGGAAAATGCAAACGGTGGGACGCGACCCGGCTCGCAGGATGAGGCGGAGCAGTGGTTCGCGCGCCTGCTCGACGCAAACTGTCCACCCGAGGAACGCGCCGCGTTCGAGCGCTGGCGCAATGCCGATCCGAACCATGCGGCGGCCTATCGCGAGCTGGAGCTGATCTGGAAACGCAGCGAGGCGGCGGTGAGAGATCCTGCGATCGCCGCCGCCGCACAGCGCGCCTTGCGTGGTGAGCCGGCAGCGCCGCGGCGCTGGTTGTTCCCGGCATTGGCGGCCGGCTTGGCCCTACTCGTAGCCGTGGTCGCCCTGCCCCGATGGCTTGCAACGCCCGCCGATCCCGTCGGTAGCGCGTATGCGACGAGGGCCGGTCAGCAACGCACGGTGCAACTCGCGGACGGCTCGTCCGTACTGCTGGATACAGACACCGAAATGGTCATTCGCTACAGCTCGCACACGCGCCGCGTAGATCTGTTGCATGGACAGGCGCAATTCGCCGTGCAGGGTAATCACGCATGGCCATTCGTGGTGTACGCCGGCAACGGAACGGTAACCGCTGTTGGCACGGAGTTTCAGGTGCGCGTCAATGAAAGCGCCACGGACGTGGCGCTGCTGAAGGGCAAGTTGGCGATCGCCACGCAATCGCCAGACGGCGCGCCACAAAGCGCATCGTTGACGAGCGGACAAAGCCTGAGCTTCGACCAGACTGGGCGCATCACACCAGTGCAGCCGATCGATCTGCAACAAACGCAGGGCTGGACGCAAGGCAAGCTGTTCGTGCACGACTGGCGCCTGCCACAACTGCTGGCCGAGATGAATCGCTACAACAGCGCGAAAATCGGGATCGGCGATTCGTCGCTGCAGAACATCCGCATCAGCGGTGTCTTCCGTACGAATGATCAGCAAACGTTCTTGCAGATGCTGCAGCAAGGCTGGGCGATTCGCGCCAGGCGCGTGAGCGACAAGCAGATTGTGCTGTCGCGCTGACACGCCGCTTCGTGACCTTGTGGTCGTCATTCCCGCTTTCCCGGGAATGACGTCCATGAGAGAAACAGCTTTCGCGAAAATAACGAAACGAGATTTATCTCGTTCCAATTCGCATATGACGTTTCTTACGTTGCAATCGACAACGTTTCCTAACACCTGCCAGGTAGGGTTGTCCTCACTGCACCCGTCTTATTCTTCGGCGACGCTAACGCGGACTGCGTAGAGGGATCGAGGGGACGCAGCCGTCGGAAGGACTTACTTCAGCGGCGCCGGCATCGCTGTGAATCGATGTGCCGCACGCGCGGCCATAACTAACGTATGGGGCTTGCGAGCCGCATCGGCTTCGTTCGCCCTGAAAATTTGAGGGAGTTCATACATGTCGAAACATTCTGGGCTTTTGGGGATTCGTCCATTGCTTTTGCCGGCGGCGTTAACGCTGGCGTTGATGTCGATATCGGCGCACGCAGCCGACACACGCGTGGCCACGCGCACGCACGCCGGCATCCAAGACAACGGCGGCAAGTTTTCCACGTTGGTGATGACGGGGCACCCTTCGATCGATGCCGCGCAGATCGCGCCGCTGGAACAGAGCAAGCCGCTGCATGTGGAAGTCAGCCTTAATCTGCGCAACGTCGATCAGCTGCAGAGTTTTCTCGCCGCCGTCAATCAGCCCGGCGACGCGAACTATCACCACTTCCTGACACCTACGCAGTTCAAGGCGCAATACGCGCCTACCGATGCTCAAGTGCAGGCTGTGGTGGCGCATCTGAAGGCATCGGGCTTCAGCAACATCAAGGTCGCACCGAACAACTTGCTGATATCGGCGAACGGCACAGCAGCCGGCGCGAATGCGGCATTCGGCGCCAACATGAAAACTTTCCGCTTCAAGGGTGAGCAGCATTTCGCCAACGGCGCCGACCTGACGGTGCCGCAATCGTTGGGCAGCGTGGTGGATGGAGTGCTCGGCTTGCAGGATTACGCGAAGCCGCACGTGATGTCGCATCGCATCGGCAACGATGCGGTGAAGACGCAGGCCGCCAGTGGCGTGGTCGGCCACAATCCCACCGATTTTCCGAAGATTTACGATGCCGGCAGCACACCGACCGCTTCCAACACCGTGGTCGGCATCATCACCTGGGGCGACATGACCCAGACCGTCAGCGATCTGAACACCTTCACCAAGAACGCAGGCCTGGCGACGGTGAACACGGCTACCGTGGCGGGCGGCAGCGGCACGCTGGCTAGCGACGGCGATCCGTCGGAATGGGATCTGGACAGCCAGGACATCGTCGCGATGTCCGGCGGCGTGAAGCAGCTCATCTTCTACGCGGCGATCAACGGCGACAGCCAGGACAGCCAGTTGACCGATGCGAACATCACTGCCGCGTACAACAAGGCGGTGACCGACAATGTGGCCAAGGTGATCAACGTTTCGCTGGGCGAAGACGAAACGGCGGCGAATAATTCCGGCACGCAGGCGGCGGACGACAAGGTGTTCGCGCAGGCGGTTGCGCAAGGACAGACCTTTTCCATCGCAGCGGGCGACGCGGGCGTGTATCAATGGTCGAGCGACCCCACCGAAGGCGCGCCCGGCTATATCGCCAATTCCAGTGGAACGGTGCAGATCGACCTCAGCCATTACGGTGTGAGCGAACCGGCCACGTCGCCAAACGTGGTGGCGGTAGGCGGTACGACGCTGAGCACCAGCGGCACCACCACCTGGACGGGTGAAACGGTGTGGAACGAAGGCCTTGCCGCCGTCGATCCGAACAACAACGACAACAATGAACGCCTGTGGGCCACCGGCGGTGGCGTCAGCCTGTTCGAAAGTGCTCCTTCATGGCAGACCTCCGCACTGGGCTCGTCGGTAACCAAGCGCCAGCTTCCGGATGTGGCGTTCGATGCTGCCTCCAGCTCCGGCGCGCTGATCGTGATCAACGGCCAGGCCAACCAGCAGGTCGGCGGCACCAGTCTGGCTTCGCCGTTGTTCGTCGGCCTGTGGGCACGTATCGAATCGGCCAACAACAACTCGCTGGGTTTGCCGACGCAGAACATGTACACCTACTTTTCGAAGGACGCCACGCCGCTGCATGACGTGACCTCGGGCAATAACGGTTACAACGGCTATGGCTATAACGCCGCCGCCGGTTACGACAACACCACCGGCTGGGGCAGCCTCGACATCGCCAAATTCAATACCTACGTCACCAAGTATTGGGGCGGCTCCAGCGGTGGCGGCACCACGGGCAAGCCGGCGGCGAACTTCACCGACACGGTGAACGCGCTCACGGTGAGCTTCAGCAACAGCTCCACCGATACCGGCGGCACGATCAGTTCGTACGCGTGGAACTTCGGTGACAACAGCAGCTCCACCTCGGCCAGCCCCAGCCACACTTACGCGGCTGCTGGCACGTATACCGTCACGCTCACCGTCACGGACAACACTGGTGCCACCAGCACCAAGTCCGCGTCTGTCACCGTGAGCAGCAGCAGTGGCGGCACGAGCCACGTGTTCAGCAACACCAAACAGGTGGTGATCAACGACAACGCCACCATCACCAGCAGCATCGCGGTGAGCGGGTTGTCGGGTAACGCGTCGACGACGCTGAAGGTGCACGCCAGCGTCACGCACAACTGGTCGGGCGACCTGACCATCGAGCTGATCGCCCCGAACGGCGCCTACGCCGTGCTGCAAAACCCGGACTACGGCAATGACGGCAACATCAACACCACTTGGACGGTGAATGCCTCGTCGGTGCCGGCCAATGGCACGTGGAAGCTCAAGGTCATCGACAACGACCCGCAGTACTACGGGGACTACGGCACACTCAATAGTTGGAACCTGACGTTCTGAAACGGTTTTCGGCGCGCAGGGAGGCGTGCCATGGAATGCGGCCTAAGAGCCTGCCCGCACGATGCGGGCAGGCTCTTAGGTTATGAACATTTGACAGCACGCCTGCCCTTCCTTGCCCTATTATCGAATCACCTGCCGCAGAGCGGGCGAAGCATATTTCCTTCGCGGGAATGGGACGGGGAGGCACAAGAGCGGAATGCACCGACGTTGTGGGGGACGGACGCCGCGGATTCGCATGCCGCGCATCCTGGGCGACGCCGGAAGACCGGCATCCCTGCTTCGCTGCATCATCGCGTGCGTGCGTCTTCTGCTGTGTATAGCCGTTGCAGCATGGGCGGCGCTCCCTGCACTGGCCGCCGAATCGGCCGCCACGGCGCAAAACTACTCGGTGGTGGCCGGCGAGCTGCGCAACGCGTTGGACTCACTCGCCACGCAAGGCGATATCCAGATCGTGTATGACCCCGCGTTGGTTGCCGGCAAACGCACGAACGGTGTGTCCGGACGCTTTACCGCTGCCGAAGCGTTGAAACAGCTGCTGGCTGGCACAGACCTGAACTGGAAAACCATCAACGCGGCCACGTTCGTACTGGAGCCGGCGCCGGTTTTTCATCCGCCGCCAAGCAAGACGATCGACAACGCCGTCGACGACAAGCCCCGAACGCTTAACGCCGTGACCGTCAGCGGCTCGTTGATCGACAACGCCAACATCCAGACCGCCACGCCAACCTACACCATCACTGCCTCGGACATCCGCACGCGCGGCTTCAACAACCTGGCCGAGGTGCTGCAGAACTCGGTGCTCGCGACCGGTTCGGTGCAAGGACCGCAAGCAGCACGCACGTTCACGCAGGGCGCCCAACCGGTGAGCCTGTTCGGCCTGGGACCACAGTTGACCCTGATACTGCTCGACGGCAAGCCGGTGGCCAATTTCGGCCGGTTGTACAACGGCACCATCAATTTCACCAGCGTGGCGAATTTTCCGCTGGCCATGATCGATCATATCGACGTGATGCCGGGCGGCGCGTCATCGATCTACGGCTCGCAAGCGATCGGCGGTGTGATCAATATCGTCACCCGCACGCACATGCAAGGCGGCGAGGTGTCGGTACGCACGGGAGGTTATGTGGGCGGCGCCGGAGCCAACCAGCGCATCAGCGGCGTGTATGGCCGAGATGTCGGTAAATGGCAACTGCTGATGGCGGCCGAGTTCGACAACGCATCGCCGATCTGGGGCTATCAACGCGAACTGACAGCACATGACACGCCCCCTGCCGTACAGGCTGGGATTCTCGATTACGGTACGGCCAGCAGCTTCACCGGCAACCCCCTGACCTATCTCTCGCCACTGCACGGCTGCGCCAACCAGCTTTTCGGCGGCAGTACGACGCTAGTTGCAAGCCATGCGCCACCCGGCTTGTATTGCGGTTCACCCAATCTGGATGGCTATACCACGTACAGCAACCAACTGCGCAATCTGGACGGTATGCTGAAATTGGCCTATCGGCTCACCGATCAGGTACGGCTGTATGGCGATGCGATGGTGAACTCGCAACAGCAACGCTGGTTTTCCGGTGTTTCCAGCTGGTTTCCCGATGACCTGCCGCATGGCCTGATCGAAGATGCAAGCACCGGCCACTATCTTTATCTTGAGCGCTTTTTCGCGCCCGAGGAAATGCCCGGCGGCGCGGCCGGCCAGATGGATCAACAGAACGATCTACTGTACCAGGCCGATATCGGCGCTAACGGCCGCTGGGGCGATTCGGGCTGGAACTGGGATATTTACTACCTGCGCAGCGGCGATCGCACCAAGGTGACTGAGGACTTGTTGATCAAGCCGAAGGTTGACGCATTCTTCAATACCATCCTCGGCCCGGTGGTCAGCGTGGATCCGCACACCGGCGTGAAAATGTACAACCCCGCTTATTCAGCCTTCTTCCAGGCAATCACACCGGCGCAGTATGCAAGCTTCTCGCAGAGCGTCGACGAGCCCAGCAACACCTGGATCAACGATACGCGCGCAACGCTCAGCAACGCCTCGCTGTTTGCCCTTCCCGGCGGCGATGCAGGATTTGCTGCGCTGATCGAAGGCGGCAGCGAAGCCTGGCACGAGCCGGTGAATCCGCTTTTCACACAGAACGATATCTTCGAACACGCGGCCACGGGCGGCGGCGGACGCAGATTCCATGCGGCATCGGCCTTTGAACTGAATCTACCGCTGCTGAAGATGCTTACGCTGGATCTGTCGGGCCGTTACGACTATTACGCGCTCGACGAAGGCAGCGACAATCGCAAATTCACTTACAAGATCGGCCTGGAATACCGTCCGCTGAATACGCTGCTGATACGCGGCAATTACACCACTTCATTCAAGGCACCCGATCTTTCGTCGATCTTCTTAGGCCCCACCGACTACTACACTCTCATCACCGATTACTACCAGTGCGCGCAGGCACATAGCAGTGCTTGCGGCACGGATTATCAATACAGCGTCCAGGGCACCACGCGAGCCAATCCGCACCTGCAACCGACCTCGGCACAGAGCTGGGACTTCGGCACGGTGTGGTCGCCCATCGACCAAGTCGAGCTCAGCCTCGATTACCTGCACATCGCGATTCAGAATGAGGTGGTGCAGCAGGATATCCCGCTACTGATGCAAACCGACGCCCAATGCCTGCTCGGCCAGCGCGATCCCAACTCGTCCGAGTGCCGTGGAGCGACCAGCCAGGTCATGCGTGCGGGCAGCGGAGGACCGGTGACCGGCATCACCACCTATTACGCCAATCTCTCCAACGAGGTGACCAAATCCATCATGGGCAGCGCGCGCTATCGCTTCGCGCTGTTTAATTTGGGCACACTCGATCTTCGGCTCGATTACAACGACATGCTCAAACATGACTATCAGATCGCGCCCGGCCAGCCGCCGATCAACAACCTTGCCAACGCGCAGTACAGCACCGAGTTCAAGAGCATCGCCAACGGCAGCATTACCTGGACCAGCCCCGGCGGACACTGGACAGGCACGCTGTATGGACATCGCTACGGACCTTCGCCTAACTTCCTCGCCACCAACAATGGCATCGGCTATCCCGGCGCGGGCCGCCTGCCACCGTGGATCACCTTCAACGCCAGCGCCACCTATCGGCCCACGCGCAGGCTTGCGGTGTCCCTGCTGATCAACAACATCGCCAACAAGATGCCGCCACGCGACGCAAGCTACGTGCTCTATCCCTATTTCAACAACGAGAACTACACCATTTACGGACGGGAAATCATGTTGCAGGCGGACGTGCGTCTACACGACGGGCACTAAGCGACGCAGCAGGTCACATTTTTCAGTTCACATTCGTGAAATCGCGAAGCTGCCATCGAAAGCCAGCCGTTTTGATGCGTGAAAATCCGAGTGCTGCATGTGGAAGCAGTCACACTTCTCCCCTCCAACAGCCTGTAATAACCGACTATTGGCACCCTTGGGACAGCGTTGAGTGCTTGGCACATCCTGTGCATCCGACCCAGTGCCAACGACGTACGGCGGTTATCGAGGGGAGTGAGCCGTACGCCCATTGGCAGGGCTCCTGCGTCTGATCCGTTCGGGCGCTCGAAGTGACCGCTTCCCCTTCGAACGAGTGAATGACCATGTTCTGGTATGCGTACCGCAGCTATGTCGCGGTTGGTGGACTACTGCTGACCCTTTTTCTCTACGCGATGCTGCTGACTGCGCACGGCATGGAGCGGCCGCAATTCGTGCTTGATCAGGCGAGCGCTAGCGTCCAGCACGTCAACAGTCGTCCCTGGCGCACGGCAAGTGATTTCCTGGCGGGACGTAAGTACATGGTGCTGACGTTCGACGACGGCCCGTATGGCTACGGCCTGGATGAACAGATCCTCGATATCCTGCGCAAACATCATGCACGTGCCGTGTTCTTTCTCGTATGCAGCCACATCAACGAGGCCAATCGCGATGTGCTCGGCAAGTTCGAACGCGCAGGCAACCTGATTGGCAACCACAGCTACGATCATCTGAAGCTGGACACGCTTGCGCAACCGGAACTCGAGCAACAGATTGGCGGATGCAGCAAACGCCTGGCGGAGCTGACCGGCCGACATCCTTATTACTTCCGCGCGCCCTTCGGCGCCACGTCACCGCTCGTCGCCAAGGTGGCGCAGTCGTACGGGATGAAGCAGATGCTGTGGAACGCCAACAGCCAGGACAGCTGGGTGACCAAACCCGAGCAGATTCTGCAGTGGAGCACCGAGCAGCCGGAGGATCAGTCCATCCTGCTGTTGCATGAAAGGCCAACCACGGTCGCTGTGCTCGACCAGATGCTTACGCAGCTGGAACAACGCGGCTTCCAGTTCGTGCTGCCGGATCAGCTTTCCGACAGCAGCGAGATCAACTAACGCGGCATCCGCTATGAGCAATTACGTAGGCTGGGATGACAATCCCAGCATCAGCAAGCCGTAAGAATGCTGGGATTGTCATCCCAGCCTATGGGGTGAACTCAGCGCGGCACGCGCAGCGATGACTCGCGCAATGCTGCGTCATGCAGCACCTCGTCATGGGCGGCCACGTCCGCCATTTCCTGCGAACCGTGATGCGGGACGTGCATGCTGCCGGACGAACCGGCGGTGTCGGATGTACCTGCTTTGTCGATGGTGGTATCCGCGGCCGGCTTCGTCGTCATGTTCAGCGCTCTAGGTAACTGTCTCTATTTCCGCATGCGCCTCACTTCTGCGCAAGCTGCTCCGTCGACCAGCCGCCGCCCAGCGCGCGGATCAGCTGCACGCTGGCGCGCAGGCGCTGCGTGTCCAATTGCAGCAGGCCGCGGGTTTCCTGCAGGGACGTGGTCTGCGCCTGCACCACGTCCAGGTAGCTCACCGCGCCATGCTTGTACTGGCTCATCGACAGATCCAGCGCGTGTTGCGCGGCGTCGGCGGCATCCTTTTGATTGGCGCTGGCAGTGCCGAGGTGGTCGAGCAGGGCGAGGTTGTCCTGCACCTGCTGGAAGGCGGTCAGCACGACACCCCGATAAGTGGCACCAGCCTCGTCCGTTTTCGCTTTCGCCGCGGCGATGGTGGCCTTGCGATAGCCACCGTCGAACAGGTCCAAAGCGAGCGTGGGGCCTAAGGCCCAGATGCGGTTGCCGGCGGTAAGCAGGTTCGCCCAGCCGGTGCTTTGGTAGCCGCCTTGCGCGTTGAGCGTCAGCGACGGGAACCACGCGGCGCGCGCCACGCCGATGCCTGCGTTCGCGGCGGCCACGCGGCGTTCTGCCGCCGCCACATCGGGGCGACGTTGCAGCAAGGTGGATGGCACGTCGAGTGGAATGACCGGCACTGGGACCGCATCGGTGCGCGCCTGCAGGCTGAAGCTCGCCGCGTTTTCGCCGACCAGTACGGCGATGGCGTCCTGCATCAAGGCGCGCTGGGCAAGCGTTTGCGACCACTGCGAACGCGCATCGGAAAGCTGCGTCTGCGCGCGCGATACATCCAGGCCAGAAACGATGCCGCCACCGTGCAGTGTCTGCGTCAGCTTCAGGGCTCTCTCGTACGCCTGGATGGTCTCCTGTAGCAGTTCGATCTGCTGGTCGAGGCCGCGTAGTTGCATGTAGCTGTCGGCAAGCTGCGCCTGCAGGCTCAATTGTGCCGAAGCAAGATCCGCCGCCGCGGCCAGCGCATTGTCGCGCCCGGCTTCGACCGTGTTGCGTACGCGGCCCCAAAGGTCCACCTCATAGCTGGCCTGTGCACTGACGGTGTAGCTGTTGTAGTCAGCCGGCGCAGCGGCATTGCGCAGCGGTGGCGCGTGATCGGATTCGCGCTGACGCTGCCCGGTGGCACCGAGCCCAATCTGCGGAAACAGCTCGGATCGCGCCTGCATCGCATAGGCCTGCGCCTGCTGGTAGTGCGCCAGTGCCGCGGCCAGATCGGCGTTGTTGGCCAGCAGTTTGATCTGCAACGTATCCAGTTCGGTGTCGTCGTAGAGATGCCACCAGTTCTCGCGCGGCGATTGATCGGACGGCTGCGCCGCCACCCACGGACCGACGTCGCGATAGGCTTGCGCCTGCGGCGTTGCTGGTGGCTGATAGGCCGGTGCCAGCGAGCAGCCGCCCAGCGCCGCAGCGATGGCGACGAAAAGCAGGGACTCAAGCTTTTTCATGAGGCTTGGCCGTCGCGTCTTCGCTTGCGATCTTCACGGCATCGCCGTCCTTGATGCCGTCGGGCGGGCTATCGATCACGCGGTCGCCGCTATCCAGGCCGGAACCAATTTCCACCGTTTTGCCGTAGTCAAAGAGAATGCTCACCTTCTTGAAGGCGACCTTGTCGCCTGTGCCAACGGTGGCCACGCGCAAGCCGGCGTTGTCGAAGATCAGCGAGCTGGCCGGCACGCGCAACGCCGTGGTATCCACCGGCAGGTTGAAGCGCACATGGGCGAAGCTGCCGGGCATAAGCTGGTTGTCAGTGTTGTCCACCTGCAGCTGCACCAGTGTGGTGCCGGACGTCGTGTTGATCGCATTCGACGTCGCTGCTATCTGGGCGTGGAATTCGCGGCCGGGGTATTCGGGTACCGTCAGCACGGCGTTACTGCCGGGGCGGATCGAAGGCCCATAGCGCTGCGGCACCTGCACGTACACGCGCAGCTTGTGGATGTCCGACACCACGAATAATTCCGGACCGGTGCCGCCGCCTGAGTTGATCAACGCGCCGACGTCGGTATCGCGCGCCGTCACTACGCCATCGAACGGCGCCACGATACGCGCAAATGCCTTGGTCGCTTGCAGACGATCGACATTAGCCTGCGCAGCTTTCATCTGCGCCAGCTTGGCAGTGTAGTCGGCGGTGCGCTGGTCCACGTCCTGCTGCGCGACCGAATCGCTGCCCAGCATTGCCTGCCAGCGCTTCGCCGTTACGCCGGCCAGATCCGCGTTTGCTTTGGCGCTGGCCAGGTCAGCACGCGCCTGCTGCAATTGCTGATCGAGTTCCGGCGTGAAAATTTCGCCGAGCAGCTGACCGGCCTTCACCGGCGCACCGATGTCGGTCTTCCACTCTTTCAGGTAACCGCTGACCTGCGCGTAGATCGGTGCGCGCGTATAGGCTTGCAGCTGACCGGGAAGATCCAGCACGGGGCCGGTTTTGCCGGGCTCCGGCACCACCACGCTGACCGTTGGCACGGCCTGTTCCTGCGTCCAGGTTTTCAGGCTGTTGGCCTGCGTGGCGCGCGTGATCAAGCCGATCACTACGATCGCAACCAAGATGGTGGCGACCACGATGCCGGTGAGGCGCAATCCGCGCTTGGACAGCTTCTGCGAAGGATGGATGGTTGCTTCAGACGACATAGCTTGGTTCTCCGGAAGCGTCGACTTTCTTCGCGACATGGGATGCTCTCGTCCTTTCTGCGTAGGCGTCACCGGCCCTGCCTGTTCGCAGATCACAGGGCCATCGGCGATGGCAGACTGGCCGTCTGTCGAGAAGATGGACCGAAGATATGCGGACAGACAGGGCCGGCCCGAAGGGTGATGTCCAGAAGGCCCGCAGGCTGCGCCGCGCGGCTTGGCAAGACGGCCAGTCTTCCCGGCGCCGCGCAACACACCCTGCGAGCCTTCTGGACATCATGCCGCCTGCGCAGAAAGGACGAGAGCATCCCTTCGCGCATGGATGATGCTGAACACCACCGGCACGAACAGCAGCGTCGCGCAGGTGGCGAAAATCAAACCGCCGATCACGGCGCGACCCAGCGGTGCGTTCTGCTCACCGCCCTCGCCCAGGCCCAGCGCCATCGGCGCCATGCCGATGATCATCGCCAGTGCCGTCATGCATACCGGGCGGAAGCGCGTGAAGCCGGCTTCGAGCGCCGCCAGCGTGGCGTCGCCGTGTTCGTCAAGCCGTTCGCGGCAGAAACTCACCACCAGAATCGAGTTGGCAGTGGCCACGCCCATGCACATGATTGCGCCAGTCAGCGCGGGTACCGACAGCGGCGTATGCGTGGCGAACAACATCCACACGATGCCGGACAGCGCCGCAGGTAGCGCGGTGATAATCACAAAGGGATCGCTCCACGATTGGAAATTCACCACGATCAAGAGATAGATCAGCACCACCGCGCCGAGCAGGCCGAAGATCAGGCCGGAGAACGCGCTGTTCATGGTCTGCACCTGGCCCAGCAACACCACGTGCGAACCCTTGGGCTGCTGGCTTGCAGTGCTGTCGATCAGCTTCTGCACGTCGGCGGCGACCGCGCCCAAGTCACGATCCTGCGTGGCGGCATAAATCTGCACCACCGACTGGATGTTGTACTGGTCGACCACCGCATTTGTGTCCTTGCGCTGCAGGGAAATCAGCCCGCCCAGCACCTGCGCCTGTCCGTTGCTGCCGTTGATCGGCAGGTTGCGCAATTGCGCCAGGCTATCGAGTGCGTACTGCGGCGTCTGCATCACGATGGGATACGACACGCCGTTGGCCGGATTCAACCAGAACGTCGGTGCCACCTGGCTGGAGCCGGCGAGGTTCACCACCAGGCTGTTGGTGATGTCGCGTTCGGTGATGCCGAGCAGCTGCGCCTGGGTACGATCCACATTTACGTCGAAGGACGGATTGGCCTGCGACTCCTGGATGCGCGCGTCCACCACACCGGGGATGTGCTTGATCTGCCCGAGCAGCGTATTCGCGTACACGAAGTTCGCAGCCAGGTTCGGCCCGCGAATCTGCAGATCGATCGGCGCAGGCGCACCAAAGTTCAGAATCTGGCTGACGATGTCCGCTGGGGGAAACGAGAAGGTCGTGCCCGGATACGTGTGCGGCAGCAGCTCGCGCAGCCTGCGCACGTATTCGGCGGTTGGGTGATGGCCTTCGTTGAGCGCGATCTGGATGTCGCCATCCTGTTCGCCGACCAGACCGGTGTTGTTGTAGGTGGTGTTGATGCCGCTGTTGGACAGGCCGATGTTGTCTACCACCGTGCCCAGCTCATTAGCGGGAATCACCTGCCGCACCGTCTTTTCGATGCTGTTGAACAGGTTGGCGGTGTCTTCCACGCGCGTGCCGACCTGCGCGCGCACGTGCATCAGGATCTGTCCACCATCCACATCGGGGAAGAAATTGCGACCCAGGAAGGGTACCAGCAGGAACGACACCAGCACGAAGGCCAGGAAGCCGATCACGAACGGCCTGCGATGCCCCAGCGCCAGCTCGAGCATGCCGTGATAGGTGGCGCGGATGCGCTCGAAACGCGCCTCAAACCCGCGCTGGAAGCGCACCAGCGGATTGCGCGAGACCGGCGGCGCAACATGCTCGCCGTGTTCGCCGACATGCGGCGCGTGCGGCTTCAACAGGTACTTCGCCATCGTCGGCACCAGGGTGCGCGAGAGGATGAACGAGCACACCATGGCGAACATCACCGCCTCGGCCATCGGCACGAACAGGAAGCGCGCCACGCCATCGAGGAAGAACATCGGCACGAACACGATGCAGATGCACAGCAGCGACACGAAGGCCGGCGTCACGATCTGCTTGGCGCCGTCGATGATCGCCGTTTCCACGTCCTTGCCGTGTTCGAGATGCCAGTTGATGTTCTCGATGGTCACGGTGGCGTCGTCCACCAGGATACCCACCGCCAGCGCCAAGCCGCCCAGCGTCATGATGTTGAGCGTTTCGCCAAAGGCGGACAGCAAGGCGATGGCACCGAGAATGGCCAGCGGAATCGACACGGCGATGATCACCGTGGAACGCCAGCTGCCCAGGAACAGCAGGATCATCAAACTCGTCAGCGCCGCCGCGATCACGCCTTCACGCGCCACGCCGGTGATGGCAGCGCGCACGAACAGCGATTGATCGCCGATCGGCGACACCTTGAGGTTGTCTGGCAGAATGCCCCGACTGTCGGCCAAGCGCTCTTTGATGCCTGCCACAATCGCTAATGTGGAGGCTGAGCCGTTCTTCAATATGCTGATCAGTACCGAGCGATTGCCATCCACGTGCACGATGTTTGTCTGCGGCGGTGCGCCGTCGCGCACATGGGCCACATCGCGAATGTAGATGGTAGTGCCATTGATCTGCTTGATCGGCAGATTGCCAAGATCATTGATATCCGAGGGCGCGTTGTTGAGATTCAACGTGTATTCGAACGTGCCGATCTTTTGCGTACCAACGGGAATGATCAGGTTCTGTGCCGCCAGCGCGTTGGCGACATCTTGCGCGGAGAGCCCGCGCGCTTGCAGGGCCGCGGAGTCAACGTCGATCTGCACTTGGCGCGTTTTACCCCCATAGGGATAAGGGATGGCCGCACCAGCCACGGACACCAATTGTGGACGCAGAATGTTGAGCGCCAGATCGCCAAGATTCTGTTCGCTCAGACCTTTGCCGGATAATGCGAGCTGCAGGATCGGCACCGTCGACGCGTTGTAATTAAGGATCAGCGGCGGCGTGGTTCCCGGTGGCAGCTGCTTGAGTATGTTCTGAGAAACCGCCGTTACCTGCGCATTGGCGGTCGCGATATTGACGGTAGGTTGAAAGAAGACTTTGACGATGCCGTAGCCGGCGATCGATTTGGCTTCGATATGCTCGACGTCATTCACCGTCGTGGTGAGCACACGTTCGTACGGCGAGGAGATGCGCCCCGCCATTTGATCGGCTGACAGGCCGGTGTACTGCCATACCACGGCGATCACCGGAATCTTGATATCCGGAAAAATATCCGTGGGCGTGCGCAAGGCCGCGAGCGGTCCTACGATCAGAATCAGCAGCGCGAGTACGACGAAGGTATAAGGCCGCTCCAGCGCAAGCCGTACAATCCTCAACATGTGGATGGGCTCCAGGGCTCAAGGAGTAGCGAAGTTCGAACCACGTGCCGCATCCATGGCATTCATGCAGTTGCCTGAGGGTTCGCGGCAGTCGCTCTACGCGGCTGCGTACTCCGCTTACACGCGCACTTCCAGTGGTTAGGGCGGGCATCGCCCGGGGAAAGGCTCTACCGGATGTGAAGGTTAGTTGTAGAGCTTGCTAAGATCGATACAGCATGGCGAATGGCTTGATACGCATGACGAATGATTATCTGGAGCTGCGGCATCTGAAGTACTTCGTCACGGTGGCCGACGAGCTTCATTTCGGCCGCGCGGCCGAACGATTAGGCATTTCGCAACCGCCGCTCAGCCAGCAAATTCATGCGCTGGAGCTGCGCCTGGGCGCCAAGCTGTTCGAGCGCAAGGGCCGTGGCATCGTGCTGAGCGGTGCGGGCACCGCGCTGTTGCCGCGTGCACGCGCCATTCTTACGCAGACCGAACGGGCCGCTGAATCCGTCGCTCGCTCACAGCGTGGAGAATTGGGCGAATTGCATCTTGGCCTGATGTCGTCCGGCCCATTCACGGTGGTAGTGCCGCGGGTGCTGGCGCGGTTTCGCGAACGCCTGCCCGACGTGCGGCTACTGATTCATGAGCTGGCAACGGCGCATCAGATCGACGCCCTGGGACAAGGGCTGATCGACGTCGGCGTGATCCGCCCCGAAGCGTTGCCCACCGGCATCAAGGCCATGGAACTGTTCAAGGATTCGCTCACCGTGGTAATGCATTCCAGCAATCCGCTGGCGGCAAAGAACGGCCCGATCGATATCACCGAACTGGCCAACGAGGATTTCATTTTCTATCAGCGCCACCTCGGCGTGCGGCTCTACGACGAGGTGATCGCGCTGTGCACGCGCGCGGGTTTCAGTCCGCGCATCCTTTATGAAGTGCGCGAGCTGCCCACCATCATCGGGCTGATCTCCGGCGGCTTCGGCGTGGGCGTGCTGCCCGGCTCGGTGCAGCGGATGGTGGTGGAAAACGTGGTTTACCGGCCGCTCGCGAACATGGAAACGGCTACGGCGGTATGGGCGATCTATCGCGACGATGCTAACGATCCGATGGTGCACGCGTTCCTGGACATCGCACAGTGCCTCGCGTCCAAGACATTGAAAGCAGAGCCGAAATAGCGCGCCATCACCGCCGGCATACGGTGCATGGGCATGCGTAGCGAGATGGGGGTGTCCGTGTTCGCTTACACCACGCTGTCGTTTTTGTGCACACATCTTCACGGCAACGATGCGTTTCCAAAAGCGCAGCGATTATGGCTGGAAACATCTCTTAATCATTTGTAAACTTATAAGTACATAAACCAACATTCCTATTCGCATAGGTAACTCGCAATGCGCATGCATCCCCTCACACGCGGCCTAGCTGCCGTGCTGATGTTTGCTCTACCGGCTCTACCCGCTATGGCGGCTCGTTTCGAATTGCAGGGCGGCGTCAGCTACATGGACAGCTACAGCGCACCCGCCGCGTTCGGCGAAGTGATCTTCGATGAACACCAATTCGGTAGCAGCAACTTCACCTGGGCACCCGACATCACCGCCGGCTGGATCGGCGGACGTGACCTCAAACGCTTCGACAACAGCCGTTACAACGGCAGCCGTTACACCACACGCGACGACATCGGCCTGGTAGGCGCCGGTGTGCGCATTCACTACGGTCCCGCCAATGCGTGGTATCGGCGGCTCTTCATCAGCGAGCAGCCCACCGTGCATACCGGGCGCACCTTGGCGCTGAGCAGCACCTATGAATTCATGACCACCGTGGGTTACCAGGGCGATCATTGGAGTGTGGGCTTTCGCCATATTTCCAATGCCGGTATCCATGAACCCAACCGCGGCGAGACGATGGCTGTGGTCGGTATCGCGTTCTGATTCGGCGCTTATTCGCGCTGCATAAAGCAACGGCCCCATTCGGGGCCGTTGTTGTTTTCGAATGGATGTTGTGAGTGTCAGCTCTGACGCGCCTTACATTGCCGTCATTCCCGCGAAAGCGGGAATCCATGGTGCTCTGAGGCTAAAAGCGAAGATGGATTCCCGCTTTCGCGGGAATGACGGCCCTGTGGTTACATGTGAGAGGACGAGCATCAATGCCCACCCGCCCCTGCTCCCGCCGTCTTCGCCGCAAATGGCGGCCTGGCCATCCAGATCACCACGATCAGCGACAGGAAGATCCAGCCCAGTAGGTGGAAGATTTCGTTGAACGAAATCTGCAAGCCCTGCAGCGTGATCGACTGGTTCAACACCGCCGCTGCCGTTTGCGAGTCGCCGGTCTGGCTGATCGCCTGCTGCAGGTTCGGGTTGTATGGCGTGATCTGTTCGGCGAGCTGAGAGTGATGCAGCACGCCGCGCCGTTGCCACATGAAGGTGGTGAGCGATGCCGCGAAACTGGCGCCCATCGTGCGCAAGAAGGTGGCAAGGCCACCGCCCGCGGCGATTTCATGCGGCTGCAGATCCGAAAGCAGGATGGTAGTCACTGGCATGAAGAAGAACGCTACGCCCAAACCCTGTAGCAACTGCACCAGCGCCACGTGGCTGAAATCGACGCCGATGTAGAAGTCCGAACGCAGAAAACACGTCATGCCCATCACCAGGAAGGCACCGCTGGTGAGTAAACGCAGGTCGAAGCGCGTGGCGTACTTGCCCACCATAAAGGTGAGCAGCACCGGCAACACACCCAGCGGTGCAGTGGCGAAGCCTGCCCACGTGGCGGTGTAGCCCAGGTTGATCTGCAGCCACTGCGGTACTAACAGGCCGATCGCGAAGAACGCCGCGTACGCCAGCACCAGCGAGATCGTGCCCATGCGGAAATTGCGATGGCGGAAAAGCTTGAGGTCGACGATCGGATCCTTGTCGGTCAATTCCCAGATCAGGAACACCACGATGGCGATGGCCGAGATGATTGAAGTGACAATGATGAAGTTGGAATTGAACCAGTCTTCGTCGGCGCCCTTGTCCAGCACCACCTGCAGCGCACCCACGCCGATCACCAGCGTGATCAGGCCCACGTAGTCGATCTTCGGCCGCTGCGTGACCACCTCGCGCAGGCGCATCTGATTCGCCACCACGCTGCTGGCGAAAATGCCGATTGGCACGTTGATAAAGAAAATCCACGGCCAGGAATAGTTGTCGGTGATCCAACCGCCCAGGATCGGGCCGGCGATCGGCGCCACCACCGTCACCATCGCCAGCAGCGCCAGCGCCATGCCTCGTTTCGCTGGTGGGTAAATCGAAATGAGCAGCGCCTGCGTGATCGGATACATCGGACCGGCCACCGCACCTTGAAGCGTGCGGAATCCGATCAGCATGCCCATGCTCTGTGCGATGCCGCACAGGAACGAGGCGAGCGAGAACAACAGCGTCGCCCACACGAACAGCTTCACTTCGCCGAAGCGGCGGGTGAGGAAGCCGGTGAGCGGCAGCGCAATGGCATTGCTCACGGCGAAGGATGTGATCACCCACGTGCTCTGGTCCGAGCTCACGCCGAGATTGCCGGCGATGGTCGGCAGCGACACGTTGGCGATGGTGGTGTCCAGCACCTGCATGAACGTGGCCAGCGACAAGCCGATTGTCGCGAGGACCAGGTTGGGTGGACGGAAGTGGGTGTTCATGATGTTCGCTCGTTGAGCTTGGGAACGGGAAACAGGGAACGGGGAACATGTGAAAGCGGGGCGAGATCAATTTCCGTCGCACTCCAGTGGGACGAGGAAACACGAGTCGCGTAATGCTTCATGTTTCCCGTTCCCTGTTCTCCGTTCCCCGCTTCATTTGCCCATATTCGCGTGAATGATCTGCTCGATCTGCGCATTCGCCGCAGCGAGCTGGTTCTGGTACACATCCGTGCTGAAGCGCGGTTCGCTGCGCGCACTCTGCGCCAGCGTCGGGCCATTCTGGTCGTGCAGATTCACTTCGGTGTCCAGCGACATGCCGATGCGCAGCGGATGCTGGTCGAGCTGCGACGGATCGGTGAACACCACGCGCACCGGAATGCGCTGCACGATCTTGATCCAGTTGCCGGTAGCGTTCTGCGCCGGCAGCAGCGAGAACGCGCTGCCCGTGCCCACGCCGAGGCTTTCCACCGTGCCCTTGTACTTCACCGAACCGCCGTACACGTCGGAGGTGATTTCCACCGGCTGGCCGATGCGCATATGGGTGAGCTGCGTTTCCTTGAAGTTGGCATCCACCCACACTTCATGCAGCGGCACCACCGCCATCAAGGCGGCACCCGGCTGCACGCGCTGGCCAACCTGCACGGTACGCTTGGCAACGTAGCCCGTCACCGGTGCCACCATCACGGTACGCACGTCATCGAGATACGCGGCGCGGTATTGCGCAGCGGCGGCCTTCACATCCGGATGCGAAGCGACGACGGTGTCATCCACCAGCACCTGGTTGGTCGCCAACTGCTGCTGGGACGTGGTCAACGCACTCAGCGCCGAGGTGAGCGCATCGCGGGCGTGAGCCAGTTCTTCGGCAGAGATCGCACCGCTCTTGGCCAGATCGCGGCGGCGGTTGTAGTCGGCCTGCGCCTTCTGCAACGCCACTTTCTCCACTGCCACCTGCGCCTGCGCGCCGGATACGGTGCTGTACAAGCCACGCACGCGACGCACGGTGTTAGCGAGGTTGGCGGAGGCGCGCTGCAGTCCGACATCCGAATCGGACTTATCGAGCGTCACCAGCACCTGGCCTTGTTTCACCAGATCACCGTCGTCTGCACCGATGCTGGTGACGGTGCCGGCGATACGCGGCGTGATCTGCACGATGTTGCCGTTGATGTAGGCGTCATCGGTACTTTCGTACCAGCGACCTACGATGAAATACCAGATCGTCCACGCAATGGCGGCGAGCACGAGCAGCGCCATCAGCAGCCGCAGCAGGATGCCGCGCCGGTTGTTGGCCGGCGGTGCCTGCACGGCAGACGTGTCGGCGGTATTGGGATTCGGACTGGACATGGGGGCTGCCTCAGATACGCAAGAAAATTATTTGGAGGAGAGTTCGGCGTCGGACTGCGGACGGAATCCACCGCCGAGCGCCTGGATCAGTTGCACGTTCAAATCAGACTGCTGCGCACGCAGCGCGGCCATGCGCTGTTCGGCGGCGAGCAATTCCTGGCGCACGCTGAGTGCTTCCAGGTAACTGCCGATGCCAGCCTTGTAACGCTGTTCGGCCAGCGTCCATGCATCGTTCGCGGCATCCAGCGCACGTTGCTGCGCGGCGATCTGCTGTTGCATCGAAGCGATGGCGTCGTAGTCGTCAGCCACTTCGTTGACGGCGGATACCAGCGTCTTGTTGTACTGCGCCACGGCGAGGTCGTACTGCGCGTCCTTGCTGTTCAAATTGGCGCGACGGCGGCCACCGTCGAAGATCGGCAGGCTGATCGCCGGTGCCGCTTCATAAAAACGGTTCTGCAGCGAGAACAGATTGCCGCCGCCGAGATTGATCAGTCCCGCCATCGCGCCGATGTTCACGTTCGGCAGGAATTCGGTCTTCGCGGATTGGATGTCCTTGCTCGCCGCTTCCACACGCCAGCGGGCGGCAACCAGATCGGCGCGATGGCCGACCAGTTCCACCGGCAGATTCGCCGGCACGCTCAACGCGGCGGACGGCAGCAACTGCGGCCGGGCAATGTCGAGGCCGCGATCGGGACCTTTGCCGAGCAGCACAGATAGCGCGATGCGTGCCGCATCGACCGCACGATCGGCCTGCGCCTTCTGCCCTTCTCCGCTGGCGACTTCCGAATCGCTCTGCTTGAGCTGCATCTGGTTGTCGATGCCGGCTGCGACACGCTGGCGCGTGAGATCGCGCGCATCGCCGGCACGTTTCAGTTCGGCAGCGGCGACGTCCTGCTGCGTATAGGCGTAACCCAGTTGCACATAAGCGCGCGCGACGTTGGTCGACAGCTCGATGCGTGCGGCTTGCGCGTCGATCTCCGCGGCGCGCTGTTGGCCCAGCGTCGCTTCCCATGCGTCGCGCTGGGCGCCCCACAAGTCGAGGTCCCACTTGAAGCTGCCGTACGCGTACTTGGCAGCGCCCATGTGGCCGTTGCCCAGGGCAGGAATGGAGGTGGGAATGCGCGCTTCGGCGACGCTAGCGCCAACGTTCACGGTGGGCTTGCGCGAAGCATCCGCCGCGCCGGCCGCGGCCTGCGCCTGACGGGCGCGTGCATCGGCTTCGGCCAGGCTCGGGTTGTCCCGCAACGCTTCGGCGATCAGCGAGGTGAGCTGCGGGTCGCCAAGGCCAGTCCACCAGTCGTCCTTGGGCCAGGCCGCGTCGGATACCTGCACGTTCGCGAGGCTGCGTTCCGCCTTCAGCGACGAAGGATCGGTCGGCGCGCCATTGGGGTGCAGGCCGCCGCTGGTCGCGCAACCAGCAAGGGCGAACGTCAATCCGACAGCAGCCGCAAGAGTTTGCAGACGCATGGCTTTCAGTCTCGAAGTTTGAAGTGAATGGAGCTGTGCATCGGGAAGCCTCTCCTGATGCTTTTCCGACTCGCCGAAACCGGCGCGTGCCAGCTGGCGGTCGCGCATTGGGTGCTTTCGTACCCACTACGCGGCAGGTCGTCCCTGGCCTGCTAGTTATTGTTTTTGTCGCGCAACGCGAGCAGTACGCGACTTAGGTAATCGTGCAAGTGTTCGCGCTCCATCTCGCTCAATGATCGCTGCGCGGCTTCCAGCACGCGCTCGTTACAGCCGGTCAGTTGCTGCCATAGCGCGTTGCCTTCTTCGGTGAGCTCGATGCGCAGGGCACGCCGGTCCTGCTCGTGGCGACAACGGCGCAGGTAACCCCTGCCCTCCAACTGGTCGAGCTGGCGCGTCATGGCGCCGCCGTCTAGTTCCACCGAGCGGGCCAGCTCGGTGGCCGTCATCGGCCCCAACACGGCCAGGCGCTTGAGGATCAGGAACTGGATGAAACGAAGATCCATGCCTTTGGCGACAATTTCTGCCTCGATGCTGCGCACCAGCTCGGTGCGGACGAGGCCGATCAGCACGCCCAGGCTTTCCTGGCTGGTGGGGGTAACGAGCGGTCCGGTGTTCATGGGAGCGGTATTTTATTGCTCCCGAAATATTTGTCAAGGCAAATATAAGCTCAGCACCTATTGTTTCTGCAAATGAACAGAAGTGAATTATTGTTCCGCTGGCGCTACCAGTTCGGCCAGCTCGTCCTCGAGCCAGGCCTTGAGTGCGGGGTCGCGCAGTTCGAACAGCTCGAACACGCCCAGCGCCCGCAGCGCCGGCAGTTGCGCCAGCAGGCGCGGTTCCATCGCCCGCCGCACCGCTTCGGGGGTGACGGGGTCGAGCATCTGATGGGCACAAGCAACGAAAGTCTCCAGCGGGGACTTGGAAACCTCGGATCTCACGGAAACGAGTTGAAGCGGTGACATGGCCTTTCCTTTTTGTTTGCAGCGGATCGCTCATAAAGACGAACGAACGAGATCTGCCGTGACCGACATCGTCACGTCTGCGCCGTAAAGCGCAGTCATCGGCAAACCCCTGGGATGGATCGGAAAAGCCGCGAGCGGCGGCGGCGGCGAGAAAACCCGGCATGGCCGGGCAGTAAAGACAGCTTAGGCAAACGCGATGACAAACTGATAACGTCATTTGGTCAAAAAATGTCGAGATTCGGCCATGCAGCGGACTAAAGAAGAACTCTTCGACCTGATCGAACGCCTGGATGGCCCTGCCCTGATCACTTACTGGGACGACGGCGAAGCCTTCAGCGAATACAAGCAGGACACCAAGCAATACGACTGGCACAGCCACGCACGCGGGCAATTCTTCTGCGTGGAAAGCGGGCTGGTGCATATGCACACCGCGCATGGCTCGTGGCTGCTGCCGCCGCATCGCGCCGGCTGGATGCCGTCCGGCGAACTGCACAAAGTGAGCATCAACGGTCCGCTCACGGGCTGGGGCGTGTTCCTGCATCCGAGCCTCGCCCATTGCCTGCCTGAGCGGCCGTGCGTGATTGGCGTGACCGCGCTGATGCGCGAGCTGGTCCATCGCGCCAGCTCCTGGACGTGGAATCCGGAACTCAATGAACGGCAGGAGCGCGTGATGGCCGTGCTGCTGGATGAGATCCGCGACGCCCCGCTCGAACCGCTGCATCTGCCGATGCCGATAGATCGCCGCCTGTTGCGCATCGCCAACGCCGTACTGGAACAACCGGACGACAACCGCAGCCTGGAGGAATGGGCAACCTGGGCCGGCCTTTCCGTGCGCACGTTGAGCCGCCTGTTCCGCGCCGAGACCGCGCTGAGCTTTGCCCAGTGGCGCCAACAGGCGCGGCTCACCAAAGGCTTGGAGCAACTGGCCGAAGGCCTGCCAGTGGCCGCGGTAGCGGACGGCCTGGGCTATGCCAGCACCAGCGCCTTCATCGCCATGTTCCGCCGTTGCTTTGGCCATCCGCCGGCGCGGTATTTCGGACAGCGAGCGGCGGCGTAGCGGTCAGGGCGTCTCATTCCCTGCGACAGCGAACGTCAAGCATGGTCGTCGCGACAGCCCAGGGAAGAGGGGAGTTTTACGCGACGGAATCACCCCTATGTCATGATCGATGAGCCCTCGCCCGCTCTGTGATCGCGGGTTACCTACGATGCCTTTGCAGAATTTCCATCCCGCGGTTGCCGCCTGGTTCGGCAACACGTTCCCGGCGCCAACGTCCGCGCAGGCTGCCGCCTGGCCGGCGATCAGGGCAGGGCGGCACACGCTGGTCGCTGCGCCGACCGGTTCGGGTAAAACGCTCACCGCCTTTCTCGCGGCGATCGATCAACTGGTGCAGGAAAGCGTTGCGCGCGGCGGCACGCTGCCGGATGAAACGCGCGTGGTGTACGTATCGCCGCTGAAGGCGCTGTCGAACGACATCCACATCAACCTGGAAGCGCCGCTGGAAGGCATTGGCGTTGAACTGGAAAAGCTCGGCCTGCCCGGCGCACCAATCCGCACTGCCGTGCGTACCGGCGATACGCCGCAGGCCGAACGCAACCTGATGCGCAAGGCGCCGCCGCACGTCCTGGTGACCACGCCCGAATCGCTGTACGTGCTGATGGGTTCGCTGTCCGGACGCGAGATGCTCAAGAGCGTGCGCAGCGTGATCGTGGATGAAATCCATGCCGTTGCAAGCAGCAAGCGCGGCGCGCATCTGGCGTTGACGCTGGAACGTCTGGAGGCGTTGTGTCAGCGGCCGTTGCAGCGGATTGGTTTGTCAGCGACACAGAAGCCGATTGAGGACGTTGCAAAATTTCTAGTAGGGGAGGGCACCGGCCTTGCTCCGGCGCCCTTGCAGGAAGAACACACTTCTCCCTCTCCCCCTCGGGGAGAGGGCCGGGGTGAGGGGCCAACCTCGCGAGCAGTCGCAAAAGAGCCCCTACTCGTCACCGCAGACCTCTTCGCAAGAGTATCCCCTGTCCCCGAAGGGGAGAGGGTGAAGACCACCCACTGCACCATCATCGACGTCGGCCACACCCGCGCGCGCGATCTCGCCATCGAAGTGCCGCCGGTGCCGCTGGAAGCGGTGATGTCCAACGACACCTGGGAGTTGGTCTACAACCAGCTCGCGCAACTCGTCGAGCAGCACCGCACCACGCTGGTATTCGTCAACACGCGACGCATGGCCGAGCGCTTGGCACGGCATTTGTCCGAACGGCTGGGCCACGAAACCGTCGCCGCGCATCACGGCAGTCTTGCCAAAGAACATCGCCTGGAAGCCGAGCAACGACTGAAGCGCGGCGATCTGAAAGTGTTGGTCGCGACCGCATCGCTGGAACTCGGTATCGATATTGGCGATGTCGATCTCGTCTGCCAGCTTTCCTCGCCACGTTCCATTGCCGCCTTCCTGCAGCGCGCCGGCCGTTCCGGCCACGCGGTGAACGGCACACCAAAGGCGCGGCTATTTCCCACCAGCCGTGATGATCTAGTCGAATGCGCTGCCTTGCTCGACTGTGTGCGCCGCGGCGAACTCGACACGCTCGTTCAACCGCCGCAACCGCTCGACGTGCTGGCCCAGCAGATCGTGGCGGAAGTAGCTTGCGCGGAATGGGACGAGGATGCGCTGTTTGACCTAGTCCGCCGCGCCTATCCGTATCGCACGCTACCGCGCGAAACCTTCAACGCCATCGTGCGCATGCTGGCTGACGGTTTCAGCACGCGACGCGGTGCACGGGCTGCGTATATCCATCGCGATGCCGTGCATCACGCATTGCGCGCGCGACGCGGTGCGCGGCTCACCGCCGTCACCTCCGGCGGCACCATTCCCGACACCGCCGATTACCTGGTGGTGCTGGAACCGCAAGCCACCATTGTCGGCACAGTGAACGAAGATTTCGCCGTCGAAAGCATGGCCGGCGACATCTTCCAGCTCGGCAACACCAGCTATCGCATTCAACGTGTGGAACGCGACCGCCTGCGCGTAGAAGATGCGCAAGGCGCGCCACCAAGCATTCCGTTCTGGCTAGGTGAAGCGCCGGGTCGCAGCAATGAACTCTCCGTTGGCGTATCGCGCTTGCGCGAAGAACTGTCGACGCATATCGATGCCGATGGCGTGCAGGCGGCATTCGACTGGTTGCGCCAAGCGCTCGGCCTGAACGAACCTGCCGCACAGCAGATCGTGGAGTACCTCGCCAAAGCCAAGGCCGCGCTCGGCGTAATGCCTACGCAAGCCACGCTGGTGTTCGAGCGTTTCTTCGACGAATCCGGCGGCACGCAGTTGGTGATTCACACGCCGTGGGGCAGCCGCATCAACAAGGCTTGGGGCTTGGCGCTGCGTAAGCGCTTCTGCCGCCAGTTCAATTTCGAACTGCAGGCAGCCGCCACCGAAAACGCAATCGTGCTGTCGCTTTCCACCAGCCACAGTTTTCCGCTGATCGAAGTGGCACGCTATCTGCACAGCAACACCGCCGAGCACGTGCTGGTGCAGGCGCTGCTGGATGCACCGCTGTTCCCGGTGCGCTGGCGCTGGAACGCGGTGACCGCGCTGGCCTTGCCACGCTATGCCGGCGGCAAGAAAGTACCCGCGCCCTTGCAGCGCATGAAGAGCGAAGACCTGCTCGCCGCCGTGTTCCCCGACCAGGTGGCCTGTCTGGAAAACATCGTCGGCGAACGGCAGATTCCCGATCATCCGCTGGTCAACCAGACTCTACACGATTGTCTGCGCGAAGCGATGGACGTGGAGGGCCTGCTCAGCGTGCTCAAGCGCATCGAATCGGGCGACATCACCGTCGTCGCACGCGACCTCACTGCGCCCAGTCCGCTCGCCAGTGAAGTGCTCAACGCCGCGCCGTATGCCTTCCTCGACGACGCGCCACTGGAAGAACGCCGCACACGCGCTGTGCAAACGCGCCATTGGAACGGCATCGAAGACACCGACGACCTGGCCAAGCTCGATCCGGAAGCGATCGCTGCCGTGCGTGCCGAAGCATGGCCGGAAGTGCGCAGCGCGGATGAAATGCATGAAGCGCTCAACGTGCTGGGGTTCGTGACCGACGAAGATGCTGCATCGAACGAAGGATGGCTCGACTCGCTACACAAGCTCGCAAAGGTTCATCGCGCCACGCTTCTTACTCCCTCTCCCCTCCGGGGAGAGGGCGGGGGTGAGGGGCCAACCTCGCGCGGTCTATGGATCTGCGCCGAAAAACTCCCAATGTGGCAAGCAGTCCACGATCAAGCCGTGCTGCATCCACCTATCGCTGCCCCCGCCGAATACACCGCACAAACCTGGACGCGTGAAGAAGCGCTGCTAGAACTCGTGCGCGGCCGCCTCACCGGCCTCGGCCCCAGCACCGTCGCCGCGCTGGCTGCATCCATGCAAGTCGACGCCACCGACATCGACCTCGCGCTGATCCGCCTGCAAACCGAAGGCTACGTAATGCAGGGCCATTTCACGCCGGATGCGCACGACATCGAATGGTGCGAGCGCCACCTGCTCGCCCGCATCCACCGCTATACCATCGGCCGCCTGCGTCGCGAAATCGAACCGGTCAGCCGCCGCGACCTGATGCGCTTCCTGCTCGAATGGCAGCACACCACGCCAGGCACGAAACTCAGCGGCCCCGATGCGCTCAGCGCCGTGCTCAACCAATTCGAAGGTTTCGAAGCAGCTGCCGGCGCTTGGGAGAACGAACTGCTTGCCTCGCGTATCGAGGACTATTCCAGCCGCTGGCTAGACGAACTCTGCCGCGCCGGACGCATCGGCTGGAACCGCCTACGCAGCGGCGGTGGCAGCGGCGGCCCGGTGCGCGCCACACCGATCGTGCTTTTGCCGCGCCGCCAGTTGGCCATCTGGACGTCCATGGCCGACCGCAGCCAGGACCAGGAACCGCTGCTTTCTTCTCGCGCACAAGCTGTTGCCGACGCATTGACCGCACACGGCGCGCTGTTCTTCGACGAATTGCTCGACGCTGCGCACCTGCTGCGCACCGAACTGGAAGATGCGCTCGGCGAACTGGTTTCCGCCGGTCGCGTAACGTCCGACAGCTTCGCCGGGCTGCGCGCCTTGCTCACGCCAGCCGCCAAACGCGAATCACCGCGGCATCGCCGTGTGCGTCGACATACTTTGAGCGAAATCGAAGATGCAGGACGCTGGTCGCTGGTCCGAAAACCTCCTACCCCCTCTCCCCTCCGGGGAGAGGGCCGGGGTGAGGGGCCAACCTCGCGAGAAACCAACACCGACGAAACCATCGAACACATCGCCCGCACACTGCTCCGCCGCTACGGCGTCGTCTTCTGGAAACTCCTCGAACGCGAAGCCCCCTGGCTCCCTTCGTGGCGCGAACTACTACGCGTCTACCATCGCCTAGAAGCCCGCGGCGAAATCCGCGGCGGCCGTTTCGTGGAAGGCCTGGTCGGCGAACAGTTCGCGCTTCCCGAAGCTATCGCGCACCTGCGCAGCATCCGCCTACGCCCACCGGAACAACAACGCGTCACCCTGAGCGGCAGCGATCCACTCAACCTTGTCGGCACCGTCCTCGCCGGCGACCGCCTGCCCGCCCTGGCCGGCACACGCGTGCTGTACGAAGATGGTGTGCCTGTCGCTGCTTTAGTCGCCAACAAGCCACAATGGCTGATCGAAGGCGATCTCGCCCAACAACGCCGTTGGTACAACGCTTTACTACGACGTCCAGAACCCGACGGCACCAGCGATGTGACCTACGTGCATCGCTGAGTCACGCGCTTTCGCTCAGCGGTGTCTATAGGTTTATCCCGTGAAATGTATCCCGCTATCCGAATGAGGAAGCCATGCACTACTCCCGTCTATGCGCACTGCTCATCGATTGCAACACACCCGATATCGACAAAGCCGCCAGCTTCTGGGCCGAGGCATTGGGGCGGCCCGTAGACCACGATCATCCAGGCACCCGCGGCAATTACCGCATGCTGGAAACGCCGGAGGACGAACCCATCGTTGAAATCCAGCGCGTCGATCATGAGAGCAGAGTCCACATAGATATCGAGACCGACGACATCCCTGCCGAAGTGGCCCGCCTCGAAAAACTAGGCGCTCATGTGGTTGCTCGCCTCGAGCGTTGGGTCGTGATGCAAGCGCCCACCGGGCAGCGATTTTGTGTGGTCCGAATACAACGCCCGGGATTCCCCAAGAATGCCAATCGATGGGGTTGACGGGAACTGCAATGCTTCAACCGCAACCGCACCTGATCGATCAGGTGCGGAGCACCGCCCTCCGTCACCACGGCAATTTTGCCCGCATACTCCGCGCAACACCCGGATATGTCAGGATCGTACTTACTTTTGCGCGAATTTAGCCTAGAGGCTTGATCTAACTATTCATTTCGGCGCACGCCTTTGGCGCCGCTTAACTCAGGCGTTAGCCTAGGAGGAGAAGTCATGCCTACAGCCAAGCCTTTCCGTAATTCTGCGGCATTCGGTAAACGTATTGAGTACTGGATCATTGGGCGTATGCTCAAGGAAGGGCTAGATGTATACATTCCTTTGGTCGACGATCACGCTGTCGATGCAATCATTAAAAGACATGATGGAACGACGGCGCTCATTCAGATCAAGGCTCGCTCAAAAGATGTAATTCCAGGAGATGCGGCCTTATTTTCCGCAATTCCGCACGAAGAAATTCGCCAGAATTATTGGTTTGTCTTCTATTCTGAACGCATGAATATGATGTGGATCATGACATCCAAGGAGTTCGACCGAGAAGCACTAAAGAATAAAACCGGAAAAAATGTTGGCCTGCGATCTATTTGGTTCAATGGCAAGAGAAAAGACAAAGCATCCGGTATTGCGTCTGAGTACTGCAAGCCAAAGTGGGAGAAGTATCTTGCGAATGATTTCAGTCGCATCGCGAAAGACGAAAACTAGCATCTACCTGCGTGCAGTACAGCACTCCCCTAAAGGCGAGGTAGCCTCTAACAAGTGGTCCAAGCGGACGCGCGTACCGCGCGCTGCTCAACTCGGGCGTTAGGCTACAGATAGATGCTTACCTCATTCTGGTTCAACACAAACACAGGTTTAGGCTTTGGTGTAACCGCTGAGTCCCAAGAAGCAGCGGAAGAACTCCTGCGCCAATACGGCTATCTCTCGACTGGCACAGAGGTTACTGGGGTAATTTTCGGCATTGAGTTTGCTGCCCTTGACCAGAAGCATGTGGTTCCAAATGCCGGTCCAATGGTTATAAGGGGTGTTTGGTATCCAAGGCATAACGTGTAACGTTGTGCCTAACTACTCGTCCAAGCGGACGCGCGTACCGCGCGCCACTTAACTTAAGCGTTAGGCCACATAAGGAGAGCCTCTGTGATCTGTCGTATATGGCACGGACGAACCGCTCGAGCTAAAGCCGACGAGTATGCGAGCTTCCTGGAAAAACGTGCCATTCCTGATTACAGATCAATTCCTGGCAACATCAACGTTGCCGTGTTGCGTCGCGACGATGGGGAAACGACTCACTTTCTTACAGTAACGTACTGGGACTCTGAGGATTCCATTCGCTCTTTCGCGGGGAATGATCTCTTAAGAGCCAAGTACTATCCGGAAGATCAAGCCTACCTTCTAGAGTTTGAGCCGTTCGTTCAGCACTATGCTGTGGTGGCACAGGAAAATGTCGCCTGACAAGTCGTCTAGGTGGACGCGCGAAAATGCCGCGCGCCGCTTAACTCAGGCGCTGGGCTTCGTCACAAGGAACCTCGTATGAATGGTCCTAAGATTGTCGTTTTGTCCATCATCGTCTTGTGGCTGACCATTGCAGTCATTGTGATCGGTTACCCGCTAATTGCCGGCCGTATCAAGGTCGGGTTAGATCCTGTCAGTCGAGACAATGACCCTCAGGCGTTCTGGAAGGCATACGTCTTCTCAACCACTTTGTTCATTGCTGTAACCATCGCAGCTGGGTTCTTCGTACATTCGATTCTGCGCTAGAACCCCCCGTGTGAAGGTTTGTGCAAGGTTGCACCCAACTATTCGCTTAAGCGGACCGTTGCGAATCGCTTCCGTAAACTCAAACTCTTTGTAGCCGCCTCCGCTTAGCTCAAGTGTGAGGCGGCCGAATAAGCCTCAGTACGACCGGAGCATCCGTATGGAATCTCAGTTTCCTTCCGCACAGGAATATTCGGCACAGACAGCAAGCTATCCTGCTTTAGTTGTCGTTGACATTCGCGCGGAACAGGCCGCAGTAACCGAGTCCTATCGCAACCAGGTTCTGGTTGATGTCAACACCGACTGCGTTCGGTTAGCGGTGTTCGAGGGTGAATATCGCTGGCATCACCATCCGGATTCTGACGAGCTATTCTTGGTAGTGGCTGGAAAACTGCAAATCGACCTTGCGAGTGGTAGCCACTTAGAACTTACCGAATGGCAAAGCGTTGTCATCCCGGCAGGCACGGTACATCGAACGCGGGCCATCGGGCGGACAGTCAACATTACCTTTGAAAAGAACGGCGCACAGACCGTATTTGTCGAGACCGCCGTATAACAATTCATTCAAGCAGTCGCGCGTTCTGCGCACCGCTTAACTCAGGACTTAGGTGCCAATGGAAGATTCCTTGCCAATTTGGCCGCAGCATGAAGCCTTCTACATACAGAGCATGCTCTTTCACACAAGGCAGGCATGTACATCCATCAACTTCCTAGAGAGCTTAGTAAGCCGCTTGTCTAACGAGCGCAAAGCGGGTTTCGCGTCTGACTTCGATTGCTCGGCCGCACTAGATCATGTTCAAAACCTTGTGTTTCGCGCGGCAGCCGTTTCTCGCTACTTTTGGCCATCCAGGAAACAGTTCGAAGTCCGCGGCGAAAGACTCAGGGCTGCATTTGAGGTCAAAGATGAGTCCGCCCTGCGCAACCGCGATCTCCGAGATGCAGCTGAGCACTTTGACGAGCGTTTAGACAACTACCTAAAAGCCGGAATAGTAGGCTATGTCATCCCTGAGTGGTTCGGCCCGCTACAAAATCAAGAAGTGCCTACTCACTACTTTCGCGCGTACTTCATTAATACCGGATGCCTACGGATTCTAGATCAGGAGTTCTTTGTTCAACCGATTGCAGAAGAGATCGTTCGGGTGCATAACTTACTGACCAGCTTCGACGAGAATGGCGGCCGAATGCCGTGAGATTGGCACCTAGCAATTCATTCAAGAGGACGCGCGAAAAGCCGCGCGCCCCTTAACTCAGGTGTTAAGCCACCGTGAGACTCAGTATGAATTTGTCAAAGCTGTGTCTGGCTCATGCGAGCATCACTTTCGCTGCTGGCGTTGTTCTTGTCGCCGCACCGGCTTTAATCCCGAGCACAGTTGGGATCCATCTCAACCCAAATGAATACCTTCTAGCTTACTTACTGGCGGGCACGGAATTGGGCTTGGCTGCCCTCTCCTACAACGGCCGGAATCTTCGTCATCCGGAAGTGCGTCGAGTCGTTGTCATGCCATGCATCGTTGTCCACGCATCATCCGCCGCTCTTGAGGTCTTAGCATTTGCTCATGGCGTCAGTTCCGTCATTTTGGTCAATGCTTTCGTTCGTATCATTGTCGTTGGGTTATTCGCTTACTATGGTTTCTTCGCTCACAATACGAAATTCTCCGCATCAAACAGCTAACTCATATTTTGAGCGAGTGGGCTAACTATTCGTCCAAGCGGGCGCCTCCGGTGCCACTTAACTCAAGCGTTGGGTACTTCAAAAACACTCGCTGTGGGCCTATGGCGCGCCTGCCTCGAATGCGATCATCGGACTCGAGCAGTTTCAATGTGAGCGTCGCCGGAACTAGGAGCAAATCGTGCAGATGTCAGACATTCAGTTCAGTACGACAGACTGGTCGAAGGTTGAACGGACCGAGCACCAGGGCGAAATCGGGCTCGCGTACTGGCGAACGCAGCATTTCGGGAGCATCCGTGTACGGATGGTTGAGTACACGCCCGGCTACGTCGCAAACCACTGGTGCGTCAAAGGCCACATACTGCTGTGCACCGAAGGCGAGCTTCACACCGAACTCGAAGACGGCCGCAAGTTCACTTTGAGTGCGGGCATGAGCTACCAAGTTGCAGACAACGCAGAACCTCATCGATCATTCACTGAGGTCGGGGCCAAGCTATACATCGTCGATTGAAAGCCTGATGACTAACCTTTCGCTCGAACGGACCGCCACCGGCGTGGCCCCGCGAATTGCGTTGGTCCACTAATTCCAGCATTAGGCAGTGTCAAAGGGGAGGCCATGGAAACGTACTACGCTCTCGGCAAATCAATAGTAGTTCTCGGAGTGGCATTTCAATGCGCACTGCTTTTCATTCAAGGGTGGGCACTCAGCAAGAGCCGCGAACGCTGTTTTGTGCTGCTTTTCTCAGGGGCCGCACTTGGACTTGTGTATTCAATGCTTGCTGGCTTGCCATTTTTCATCCGGCTTAGCCTGCAATCGCATGTAGTCTTGGGAAAGGTAACACTGGGTTTGCTGGCAATCGGGGCAGCTCTTGGGGTGTGGGGCATGGCATTACTCGTGCGCTCCTATTACAACCTGTCTCAAAACGCTCCCTTTGGTTCTTCTGGCAAAACCTAACTATCCGTCCAAGCGGACGCGCGTGCCGCGCACCCCTTAACTCCAGCGTTAGGCATTGAGGCCATCCTTGTCACGCAACGTTCTTTTCATCTGCTCACAAAATCGCCTCCGCAGTCCGACTGCCGAGCAAGTTTTTGCTGATTGGCCAGGCATCGAAACTCAGTCAGCAGGCCTTGGCAATGACGCCAGTACACCGGTTTCTTCGGAGCTTCTCGCTTGGTCAGATGTGATCTTCGTGATGGAGAAGGCTCATCGCAACAAGCTTTCTAAAAAGTTTGGGCATCATTTGGGCGGTAAACGCATCATTTGCCTGGACATTCCAGACGAATACGATTTTATGGACCCAGTCCTCGTCCAATTGCTTCGGCAAAAGGTCACTCGATTCTTGCCAGTCTCCTAGTTCTGGCTCAAGCTGCAGCCAAACATCCAAGCTGACGCCTTCGGTGCTGCTTAATTCAGGCGTTGGATTTTGAATCAGATGGAGGTCATTAAATGAACTTCCGCACCACGATCAAACTGCCAAGCGCGTTTCTTCCGCTAGCCATGTCCGTCGCTGCCACTGTCATGGTCCTTGGCTATGTCACCACGTTTGGAGTCCCTCGTGGGGGCGACGAGGGTGCTGTTGCCCATCTTTGGCAGTTGCTCATGGTCGGACAACTACCCGTCATTGCGTACTTTGCAATCAGATGGCTGCCACGAACTCCACGGTCTGCTTTACCGGCATTGCTACTTCAGGCTGTCGCTTTCCTCGCTGCGGTTGCACCGGTCTATTTTCTCCATCTGTAGCAACTTGCAGAAATGCCCGATCTTGCCTCGTCGTCATTCCGGCGAAGGCCGGAATCCAGTTTCAATACGTTGTGCGAAGCGCTCAACATCAGGTGTTGTGTCCTTCGGACGCGTGTTTGAACTGGATTCCGGCCTTCGCCGGAATGACGGTGAGGGAGTAGCGGACATTTTCGTCAGCGTGTCGCGAATAATGAAAAGCTCAATAGTTCCAAGGCTGGTAGTTTCGCTGGGATGATTACCTTCCTGATGGCGTGGTCAGCCATAGCGATATGTAACAACCTTTGCCCTTGGCGCGGTTATAGTTGAGGCGCCGGCCGGCTTTGGGCCGCCGGCCATTCTGGGGGGATAAATCCAGATCTATATCGACAGGGCAGTATCCATGTCGCCATAGGGCGATGTGTGTCTACATGTGACCACGGAGGATTCATGAACACCGAGTACAACCCTTATTCGCCGCCTACCGGCGCAATCGCTGACTATGTCGACGCTCAGAGCCTGCAGGTGGCAGGCAAGGGCCGTCGCTTTGGCACCTTGATCATCGATTACGTAGGCTACTATTTCATCATGTTCGTCATTGGGATCGTCATAGGCATTGCGCTTGGGCGTCAAGGCGTCCAGACATTGGGCATCGGGTTTTGGTATTTACTGGCATTTGCCGTGCTCCTCGGCTATTACCTTTTCTTCGAAGGTATCTGGCAGCGCACGCCGGGCAAGTTCATTCTCGGGACGGTCGTTGTCGACCTTAAAGGTGGGAAGCCGAGTTTCGGGCAGATCCTGGGACGCACGTTTTCCAGGCTGATTCCGTTCGAAGCTTTTTCGTTCTTCGGACAAGACGGCTGGCACGACTCCTTGCCCAAGACAAAGGTTGTGATGACACGGAAGGGCTGATGGAATACGGCGGACGCCTAGCTGCGTCCGCCATCCGTCTGCAGTCAGTCGCTGTAGTCTGCGATGTAGATCAGCAAGCCATCGCGTTCGCGGTATTCGCTGCGCCCATCCAGCGCAATGCTTTGGCCTGCGCGGATGCCATTGGGCAGATCAACGGCGAAGGTGCCTTGGAAATGGATCTGCGCGTGCGCCGTGCCGTCCGCTTCGTTGTAGCGGGTGATGATCTGGTGCCGAGCGGAGAACAGGTATCGTGAACTCTCCGCAAGATGGCGCAGTTCGTGGGCGCCAACGGTGCGCACGCTGAGCACGCCGGCGGTGTAGTTCTCGAAGATCACTTCGCTATGCATGGTGGCGAGCATGGCATCGACGTCGATGCGGTTGTAGGCGTCGATATAGCGGTCGATGAGAGCGCGCATGGGGTTCTCCTGGAAAACGGGAGCGAGCATACCGGACTTGTGCGGCACCGTGCCGGAACAGCAGCCCGGGCGTAAGATCGGCCCTGCCTTATGGCCATCTTCAGGAGGTATCGCGATGAAAGCATCGGTTTTTGTCGGGGTGAGCGTCGACGGATTTATGGCCAGAGCCAATGGCAATCTCGACTTCCTGCCGGAGGGCGGCGGCGAGCCACATGGCTATGATGAATTCATGAGCACGGTGGATGCGCTCGTCATAGGGCGCAAGACCTACGAAACGGTGCTTGGCTTCGGCGGATGGGCTTATGGTGAAAAGCCCGTTTTTGTACTGAGCTCCCGCGAACTGGCGCCGCCGCCTGCCGGTGCCATCGTGGAACACGTGTCTGGTGAACCGAAGGACATCGTCTCCACGTTGGACCGTCGCGGCATCCGCCATATTTACGTGGATGGTGGCGTGACGATTCAGGGGTTTCTTCGCGCTGGACTCATTCAACGACTTATCGTTACTCGCGTGCCGGTGCTGATCGGCACAGGCATTTCGTTGTTTGGATCAATCGAGAACGACATTCGGCTCAAGCACATCGCTACACGTTCGTATGGCAGTGGATTGGTTCAGAGCGAATATGAAGTTGTTGTGTGATCGGGATACCTTGCAGCCAAACCTGGTCGCGCCTAGACCGTCATTCCTGCCTTCGCCCATTGCTGTCTGTGGAAATGCAATCGACCGAAACGCCGTGCGGTTAAAACTTCCCTGAAAATTCAACACTCCCGAATCCGTCGTCCCGGCGAAAGCCGGGATCCAGTGCCCTTGATGATCTTCAAGTCGCTGGGTCCCGGCTTTCGCCGGGACGACGAACATATAGGCATTTCGGCAAGCCGGGCGAAATTTTCCCCGAACGGCAATGGGCCTTCGCTGGAATGACGACTGGGCATCTTCGAGCCCTATGAAAAGTTGAGCGCACGCTAGCGCTTCTTGACGTTATCCGTCTGCTCAATAAACCGCGCTACGTTGTCATGCAGCAGCTTCAGCGATTCTTCGTGCGCGTACACCATGTGTCCTGAGGGATACCACGCATAGCTGACGTTGTTCATCAGCGCGGGCTGGATCGGCATATGGTGCATTTCGTAGTCGGCGGCGTAGAAGGGCGTGGCGAGATCGTAGTAGCCGCCGTTGAGTAACACTTTCAAAGTTGGATTGGTTTTCATTGCCTTGGCCAAGTCCGGCATCACGTTGACCGCGCCGTCGTGACCGTTGTGCTTGAAACCCCAGTCGCCGACGTCGGCAAATTCGTGATAGACCTGATCCTGGCCGAACTTGAGATCCTTGCGCACGTAGTCGTTGAACGCGGCGATGTATGCGGAGCTGATCGCGGAAGATTGCGGATCGTATTCAGCCTCCTTGCTCAGCGGATCGAGCGACGGACCGGCGAAACGCGAATCCAGACGGCCGGTGGTGTCGCCATTGTCGCCCAGCAGTTCATGCTCGAACATGCCACCGGTGACGCGCAGATCGGCCTTCAGTAGATAATTGACCGAAAGGCCGGTGTACTGATGCAGCTTTTCGGCGATGGCCTGTTTACGCGCATCATCCAAGCGAGAACCTTGCATCAGTGCCTGGGCATACTCACCCAGTGCGAACTGTTCCACTTCTTGCAGTAAGGGTTCCAGTTCGGCCGGTTGTTGCGGCAATTTATGGTGATAGTAGGCGGTGGCGGTGAACGTGGGCAGCGCCAATTCGTATGGCAGGTCGACGCCTGGATTCTGGTCGGAGCCGTCGATGCTGGTATCGAAGTTGAGAATCTGCGAGAGCAGGATCACGCCGTTGAGATCGACGCTGTCATCGTTTTCCAGATCGTTGGCAAGCACGGCCGAACGCGTAGTGCCGTAGCTTTCGCCGAACAAGTATTTCGGCGAATTCCAGCGGCCGTAGCGCGACAGGAACTGCGTGATGAATTGCGCAAAGGCGTGACCGTCGCCGTCGACACTGTAGATATCCTTGCGCCGATCCTTCATTTGCTCGTCGCGCTTGGAGGCATCCGGATCGTTGGCGACGAGGCGGCTGAAGCCGGCACCCGGTGCATCGATAAAGACCAAGTCCGACGCATCGAGCAAGCTGTAGTTATTGTTTATCAGCTGATAGGGCGCGGCCGGTGTATGGCTATCGTCGGCGGTGACGACACGGCGCGGACCGAATGCGCCCATGTGCAGCCATACCGTGGCCGAGCCGGGGCCGCCGTTGTAGATGAAGGTGATGGGCCGCTTGGACGCATCCTCACCTTTCTTGAAGTAGGCCGCGTAAAACATGCTCACGGTGGGCTCGTTTTCCTTGTCGCCCTTGCCGTGCAGCACGATGGTGCCGGCTACCGCTTTGTACGCGATGCGCTTGCCTTCCACGGACACCGAGCCTTCGCTGGCTGATGCTTGCGGATGCAGCAGGATAGCCTCGGGCTTCGCCTCGTCCGACGAGGTTTTGTCTTTCTTATCGGCCGCGTGGGCCGTGCCGAGCGACAGCGCGGCCAGAGCGAGAACGAGCGGAAGCTTGCGCATGGGGAATCCTTGTGCGAGGCGGCGCCACGTGCGCGCCTGGATTCCCAGCTTAGGCATCGAGCACGTCGAGTTTCATACGCCAGAAGTCATTGTTCCGCCTTTATGTGCAAAGCGCTCGCGATAGCGGGCCGGGCTGACCTTCAACGTACGGCGGAAGTGATGACGCAAGGTGTCGGCGCTGCCGAAGCCGCAGGCATCGGCGATGC
The DNA here is from genome assembly GCF_044904605.1 of Dyella humi. Lineage (NCBI taxonomy): Bacteria > Pseudomonadati > Pseudomonadota > Gammaproteobacteria > Lysobacterales > Rhodanobacteraceae > Dyella > Dyella humi. Next base: position 1,616,186 of record NZ_JADIKI010000023.1, on the reverse strand, counting down.
GCTCCACCGGCCACTGGCTGCCTTCCAACAATTCCCGGGCGCGCGCCAGGCGGTCCTGGGTCAGCCACTGCTTGGGTGAGCAACCGGTGGCTTCCTCGAAGCGTCGCAAGAAGGTGCGTTCGCTCATGCGCGCGCGTTCGGCCAGTTCGTTCAACGGCAGCGGTTGATCCAGATGGCGGCGCATCCATTCCAGCAGTTTGCCCAGCGCCGCGCCTTGTTCGGGCAGCGGCGCAGGAATGAATTGCGCCTGCCCGCCATCGCGATGTGTAGGCACCACCGCGCGGCGCGCCACTTGGTTGGCGATATGCGGGCCGTAGTCGCGGCGGATCAGATGCAAGGAAAGATCGATTGCAGCGGCGCTACCCGCTGACGTCAGCACGTTGCCTTCATCCACATACAGCACATCCGGCTCGATGCAGATATGCGGATAGCGTTCCGCCAGCTTTTCGGCATAACGCCAGTGCGTAGTGGCCGAGCGACCATCCAATACGCCAGCTGCGGCCAGCACGAATACGCCAGAGCAGAACGAGAGCAGCCGCGCGCCACGCTTGTGCGCGGCGCGCAATGCATCGAGCAGAGCCTTGGGCGGTGCGGCATCCACGCCGCGCCAGCCCGGCACGATTACGGTACCGGCTTGCGCGATCAGTTCCAGGCCGCCATCCGCCTGCACGCGCAAACCACCCGCCGCACGCAACGGTCCCCGCTCCACTGCGCAGGAAGCGAAGCTATACCAGCGTTCGAATTCAGGCCGAGGCAGGCCGAACAGCTCTACGGCAATGCCGTATTCGAATGTGCACAAACCGTCGTAGACCAGCGCAACCACGCGTGCGTTGGTTGGCCCCGGGCTCGGGCGGGAGCGTTTTGGCGATTTCTTCATGGTGGCTGGCATTCTTGCCAATGTCGATCGCGCACGCCAGTGCCCACACTGTGTCCATGTTCGTCACGGAGCAACACGCATGAATACCGTCGTCACCCGCATTCCCACCGCTACCAGCCCGCAGGCGCTGGCGCACTTCGAAGCGCGCCTTGCCTATGAAACGGATTGCGCCGATGTCTGGTACGCCACGCAACACGAAACGAAGGACTTCGTTTTGCTGGATGTACGCACACCCACTTTGTATGCGGCAGGACATGTGCCCGGCGCCATCAACATGCCGACACGCACCATCAGCGAACAGCGCCTAGCCGAGTATTCGCCCGATACGGTGTTCGTGGTGTATTGCGCCGGCCCGCATTGCAACGGCGCCAACAAGGCGGCGGTGAAACTGGCGCAGCTCGGCCGTCCGGTGAAGGAGATGATCGGCGGGCTTACCGGATGGATGGATGAAGGCTTCGGGCTGGAGCGTGGGTGATATACAAGTTTCCCTCGCCCGCGTAGCCGATTCAGCATCACGCTTCGCCCGAACCCTCACCCCCGGCCCCGCTCCCGAGGGGAGAGGGGAGTCGTCACAAGCCCTTGGGATTACGCACGCAGCGCAGCTGCTTCGCGCGCGAGTTGCTCAATGCCCGCCCAATCGCCGGCATTCAACTTGTCGCCCGGCGTAAGCCACGAGCCGCCCACGCACAGCACGTTGGAGAGCGAAAGGAAATCCTTCGCAGTGGCGAGCGAGATGCCGCCGGTTGGGCAGAAACGAATCTGCGGCAGCGGACTCGCCCAGGCGCCGAGCAGTTTCGCGCCGCCGGCAGGTACGGCGGGGAAGAACTTCAGGTGGCGGTAGCCGCGTTCGAACAAGGCCATAGCTTCGCTGGCGGTGGCGATACCGGGCAGCAAGGGCAGGGTGCTGTCATCGGCCGCGGCAAGCAATTTCGGCGACATGCCGGGTGACACGGCGAAGCGCGCACCGGCTCTTTCCGCCGCCTGCAGATCGCTCGCGGTAAGCACGGTGCCGACGCCCACCACGGCGCCTTCTACTTCGGCGGCAATCGCGCGAATTGCATCGAGCGCCGCCGGTGTGCGCAGCGTTACTTCGATTGCCGGAATGCCGCCGGCCACCAGCGCGCGCGCCATCGGCACGGCGTGCTTGGCATCTTCGATGATCACCACCGGGATCACCGGCGCCAGGCGCATGGTGGCTTCGACGTGTTGTTGCTTGGTTTCGATGTTCATGGTCATTCCGACTGTTTTTTTGTGGCCGTCATTCCCGCAAAAGCGGGAATGACGGCCATGGGGGTTACGTGAGGTTCAAAGCACTCCGGCACCGAGATCAGCAGTCACCGCACTGCGGCGGAAAATGCCGAACAGCTCGCGCCCCATACCATGCTGATGCCTGGAGAGATCCTCCACCGCCGGCGTGCGTGCAGCGAATTCCGTGGCATCCACTAACACCTCGAGCGTGCCCTTCACTGCATCTAAACGAATGACATCACCGTCGCGCACTTTCGCGATCGGACCACCATCGTCCGCTTCCGGCGTCACGTGAATCGCCGCCGGCACACGACCGCTGGCGCCGGACATGCGACCGTCCGTGACCAATGCGATGCGATGACCGCGATCCTGCAGCACGGCGAGCGTCGGTGTGAGCTTGTGCAGTTCCGGCATGCCGATGGCGCGTGGCCCCTGGAAGCGCACCACCGCGATGAAATCGCGATTGAGCTCGCCGCGATCGAAGGCGCGCTTGATGTCGTCCTGATCGTGGAACACCACCGCAGGCGCTTCGATCACCAGGCGATCGTCCGGCACCGAGGACACCTTGATCACCGAACGGCCCAGATTACCGTTGAGCATGCGCAGTCCGCCGTCGGTGCGGAACGGTTCGCTCGCGCCGCGCAGCACGCCGCGATTGCCACTTTCTTTCGAGACCGGCTTCCAGACGAGCTGGCCCGCTTCGTCCAGCTCCGGCACTTTGGCGTAACCGGAAAGATCGGTGCCGGCGATGGTGCGTGCATCGCCGTGCAGCAAGCCGGCGCTCAGCAGTTGATCGATCAGGAAACTCATGCCGCCGGCTTCGTGGAAATGATTCACGTCGGCATAGCCATTGGGATACACGCGCGCCAGCAGCGGGGCGACGGACGACAACGCGTCGAAATCCTCCCAGCGCAGTGCAATGCCGGCCGCCTGCGCGATTGCCACCAGATGCAGCAAATGATTGGTCGAACCACCGGTGGCGTGCAGGCCGATCACGCCGTTGACGATGGCGCGCTCGTCGACGATGTGGCCGATCGGCAGATGCTCGCCCGCCTTGCCCAGTGCTGCGCAGCGACGTACCGTTTCGGCGGTGAGCGCATCGCGCAGCAGCGTATCCGGCGCCACGAAGCTGGCGCCCGGAAGATGCAGGCCCATGATCTCCATCAACATCTGGTTGGAGTTGGCGGTGCCGTAGAACGTGCAGGTGCCGGCCGAGTGATAGGAAGCCGCTTCCGCTTCCAGCAATTCGTCACGGCTGGCTTTGCCTTCCGTGTAGGCCTGGCGCACTTTCGATTTCTGTTCGTTGCTGATGCCGCTGGGCATCGGGCCGCTGGGCACGAATACGCCCGGCAGATGGCCGAAGCTCAACGCGCCAATCAGCAGGCCCGGCACGATCTTGTCGCAAATACCCAAATACAGCGCGCCATCGAACATGTCATGCGAGAGCGCAATCGCCGTGGTCATGGCAATCAGATCGCGCGAGAACAGCGAGAGCTCCATGCCGGCACGCCCTTGCGTGACGCCGTCGCACATCGCCGGTACGCCGCCAGCCACCTGCGCGGTGAAGCCGGATTGGCGCGCCACTTCGCGAATGAATTCCGGATAGCGCTCATACGGCTGATGCGCCGAGAGCATGTCGTTGTACGAGGTGACGATGGCGAGGTTCGGCGTATGGCCTTCGCGCAGCGCTGCCTTGTCGTGCGTGTTACACGCGGCAAAGCCGTGGGCGAGATTGCCGCAGGAGAGCCGCGCGCGATGCGGACCATCGATGATGGCGTTGTTGATGCGCTCAAGATAGGCGGCGCGCGTGTCGCGGCTGCGTTCGCGCAGGCGTTCGGTAACTTCGGCGACAACAGGGTGCAAACTCATTTCAGACTCCGGCCGAGAGGGCTCGGCGTTGATTCATTCTTGCCGCGATGATTGATCTTGCCCGGACGTCATTCCCGCGAAAGCAGGAATGACGGGCGCACTGAACCAGCCTCGAATTGAACCTGGCTGCTTCAAGGACACCAATAGATATCCAATGGCCGATCTGCCTGCAGCACATGGGCAACCGGCAGCGCGCTGCCCGGCTTCTCGGCTTGCGCCAGCACGTCGCGCTTGTCGTCGCCTTGAACATGCAGATACAGCGACCGCGCCTTCAGTAGTACCGGCAAGGTGAATGTGATGCGCGGCTCACCCGCACCCGGCGCACGCATCGGCAGCACCAGCGCGGTGTTCGAGGCATCGAGTGCTTCGCTCAAACGATCGCCACCGGGAAAGAACGAAGCAGTATGTCCGTCCGGCCCCATGCCGAGCACGATCACGTCGAATGGCTGCCTCATCGCCGCCACTCGCGCACGCGCTTCGCCGATACCCGCTTCCGGCGTGGGTGTTTCCACGTATAGCGGCACGAATTCGGCATCCGCCGCCTTGTGTTGAAGGAGTAACGATGCCACCAGCCGCGCGTTGGAACGTTCGTCGGTATCCGGCACCCAGCGCTCGTCGACCAGGGTAACGGTGACCCGCGACCAATCCAGCGCCTCGTTCGACAGGGCTTCGAACAGGCGCTTGGGCGTGCTGCCACCGGATACCGCGATCAGCGCTTCGCCGCGCGCGTCAATGGCTTCGCGCAGCTTGCTTGCAATGCTGGTCGACAAGGCCTTGGCCAGCGTTTGCCCGTCATCGAACGCATGCAGGGCGTGTTGCTGGCTCACTGTTCGAAATCCTCGTCCCAGGTGCGGCCATCGCGTTCGATCAGCGCCACCGCAGCACTCGGCCCCCAGGTGCCGGAGGTGTACGGACGCGGCGCTTCGCCGCCTGCCGACCACGCGGCCAGGATCGGATCAGCCCAGCGCCATGCGGCTTCGACTTCATCGCGACGCATGAACAACGTGGGATTGCCGCGCACCACGTCAAGCAGCAGGCGCTCATACGCGTCCGGCTGCTGCACGCCGAAGGCTTCGGCGAAGCTCATATCCAGCGGCACATGGCGCAGACGCAAACCGCCCGGACCGGGATGCTTGATGGTGAGCCACAGCTTCACGCCCTCGTCCGGCTGCAGACGCAGCACCAGGCGGTTCTGCGCCAACGGGCCGGCGGATGCGGTGAAGATGGAGTGCGGCACCGGCTTGAATGCCACCACGATTTCCGACACGCGCTCGGCCAGACGCTTGCCCGTACGCAAATAGAACGGCACGCCGGACCAGCGCCAGTTGGCGATTTCCGCTTTGAGCGCTACGAAGGTTTCGGTGTTGGAGTGCTCGACCTTCGACTTGCTGCTGCTGTTCAAGTCTTCGATATAGCCAGGCACGCTCTTCCCTTCGCCTACGCCAGCACGGTATTGGCCGCGCACGGTGAGCTGAGAGGCGTTGGTTTCGTTGATCGGTTTGAGCGCGTGCAGCACTTTCAATTTTTCATCGCGCACCGCATCCGGCGACAGCGAGGACGGCGGCTCCATCGCCACCATGCACAAAAGCTGCAGCATATGGTTCTGCACCATGTCACGCAGCGCGCCAGCGTGGTCGTAATACGGACCACGGCGTTCCACACCCAGCGTTTCGGCCACGGTGATCTGCACGTGGTCAATGTGACCGGCGTTCCATAGCGGCTCGAACAACGCGTTGCCGAAGCGCAGCGCCAGCAGGTTCTGTACGGTTTCTTTGCCGAGGTAATGGTCGATGCGATAGGTCTGCGATTCGGCGAACACGCGGCCGACGTCGTCGTTGATGCGATTGGCGCTGGCCAGATCTTTACCGATCGGCTTTTCCAACACCACGCGCGACTTGCCCTCATTGAGGCCGTAGCCGCCCAGACGCTGGCAGATATCCACAAACAGGTCAGGCGAGGTGGAGAGATAGAACACGCGCACGTGATCGGGGCACTCGCCCATCAGCTTGGCGAAATCGTCCCAGCCGGCGTCTTTGCGGGCGTCGAGGGGACGGTAATGCACCAGTTGGAGGAAGGCATCGAGCTTGCTGCCCTCCTTGGAAGCGGCCCCATTGAGCGCAGTACGGACCTGGGCGCGATAGCCGTCGTCATCCAGGCCTTCGCGGGCCACGCCGATGATGCGGCTGCCGGGCTGGACCTGCCCGTCGACAAAGCGGTGGAAGAGGGCAGGGAGCAATTTGCGTACGGCCAGATCGCCAGTGCCGCCAAAAATCACCAGATCGAACAGATCGACCGGTAGCGCGGGTGCAGTCACAACTCACCTCTATGCAATGCGGGCAGCCGCGACAATGCGGCCGCCGGGGAAGCTCGATGGTACCAATGCCGTACCAGGCAATACCAGTCCCTTGTGCAGTGCAATCGTATGCATTGTTTTCATAAGGGCAAAAATCGTAAATCGGGAACCGTAAATCGTAAAAAGCTGCATGCATGGTCGCATTTGGGGCGCTTCCGGCCGATTGCTCCTCTCTATTCCCGATGGACGATTCCCGATTCACGAACTAGTTGTTCCAGTGGTCACGCATTGGTATGGTTCGCAACTATGCAGAATGCCCTGGCCGAGGAATACCGGCGCCTAAGCCGCGATACCACCACCCACCAGCCGCTGGCCTACCTGCGGCTGCGGCGGGCTATTCGAAACGTCATCCAGCATCGCGACATCGAGCCAGGCCAAACCCTGCCGAGCGAGCGCGATTTATCGCAGGTCTTGGGTTTGTCCCGCGTGACCGTGCGCAAGGCGATTTCAGGTCTGGTTGAGGAAGGTCTGCTCACCCAGCGCCACGGCGCCGGCACCTTCGTGGCCGAGCGCATCATCAAACCGATGTCGCGCCTGACTAGCTTCACCGAAGACCTGCGCGCGCGCGGCTTGCATCCGCGTTCCGAATTCTTCGAACGCAGCGTGGGCGAGGTGACGCCGGAGGAATCGATGGCGCTCAACCTTTCGCCCGGCGTGCTGGTAGCGCGCCTGCACCGCGTGCGTTACGCGGAAGACGAACCGTTGGCGATCGAGCGCAGCGTGGTGCCGGCCAGCGTGCTGCCGGATCCGCATGAGGTGCACGATTCGCTGTACGAGGCGCTGGAGAAATACAACTGCCGCCCGGTGCGCGCATTGCAGCGTTTGCGCGCGGTGTTGCTGGGTGCACGGCAAGCGCGGTTGCTGCACGTGAGTGCAGGCAGTGCGGGCTTGCATATCGAACGCCGCGGCTTTCTCGACGATGGGCGCGTGGTCGAATTCACCACTTCGTGGTATCGCGGGGATATCTACGACTTCGTTGCCGAATTGCAGACTGACTGAAAGCCAACAATTTACCGATGTAGACCAGAACCTTCTCGATAACCGTTTCTAGGTTACATAACTGCTGTAAGGGAGTATGCAGATGTGCTTTTTACGCGTTTTTAGGCGGGTGAGTTTCTTCGCAATTTTCTTATTCGTTTCAATTTCGGCACATAGTGATGAATATCTTCCCGGTGGAGCCATTCTATTCGGTCACTCCGGATATAACTACGCCCCATCAGTCATAGACGACGGCACAACAGAGAAGTTTTGGTGGTGCGGATATGGCACTCCTCCTGGAAGCACCAATAAAACAGACGTTATTTATTACACATCCTACGACTGGGGAAGCAAACAATGGGGAAGCATCGTTCAAGTGCTTGCTCCAAATGCAACAGGATGGGATAGCGGTTTTACCTGCGACCCTTCTGTCATTCAAGGCTCTTTTGTAAATCCAGACGATCATCTTACTTATGGTTATGCCATGTATTACACGGCAACAACCCTGTCAGGTAGCACGATCGGAACCAACAGCATAGGTGTAGCCTTTTCAAATGATGGGATCAATTGGATAAAATATTCACAAAATCCAATTATTAACCAGCAAAATCCTGCAAATACTGCTCCAGGAGTTTATGGCGCAGGTCAGGCGGCAACCTATAACTTCGACGGAAAGGCAGGCATTTATATATTTCACACCGATGATTCAACCAGCAATGGCCATAGAATGTGGCTACGCATTGCCAACGATGGCATCCACTTTGGTGCCCCTCAGCTTTTGAGCAATCAAAGTAGCGACGGATATACGCTCTGCACCAACAACGACATCGCCTATGACTACAAAACGGATTATTTCTACGGCGCTATAGAAACTTGCGGCACGGGCCGCCCCGGGGAGCATGAGACGTATCAATTCGGCCTGTACAGGATCTCGGGCGCAGCACTTCGGGCTGGCCAAGGGCCATGGGAGCCGCTTGGCTACGTCAATTCAGCAATGACAGGGTTCGATCTGAACCATAGCCCAGGTTTAAAACGAGACGGCTGGGGTAATTTGACCTCATGGCTTCCCATGGTTTCGGTCTACTTTGCCGGCGGCACAAATGATCCGAACACTTGGAATCTGACCACGGTAGGCTGGGTTCCTACGCCCAGCACATATGCACTTAATAGATACGCCAAGTATCCGGATGGACACTGGGTTAGCACGGGTTATGTGGGACCTGGATACAACCTTGAATCAACTCTTGGATACCTTTTTATGACACAGGTACCCAACACACGCCCGATTTATAACTGCGAACTTCTGGATGGCATTCATCATTTCATCTCTATAGATTCCGCTTGCGAAAACCAAAAACCCTTAGGCGTTGCAGGTTGGATTTACCTCACCTCGCAGGCTGGTGTATCTACTGCGGCGATTTATCGGTGTAGCGACGGCGGCGGCGATCATTTTGCTTCTCTTGATCCGAACTGCGAGGGAACAACCGTTGAAAATCAAGGGCAGCCGCTGGGATATGCCAAGACAAGCCCATAGGTAACTTTAGAAGTCATCCAGTCAAAGAAGCGGCGACCGGGCAAGGACAGGGTCCACTGCAAGCAGTGGACCCGCGCCAGAATTGCCGTAACCGCCCCCACCCGCTAAAGTTCCGCCCGTTCCAGGTGTCCCCATGGCCAACGCCTAAGGGATGAAACGGGAAGCCGGTGCGCTGTTCGCACAGCAAGGCCGGCGCTGCCCCCGCAACGGTAAGCGAGAAGGTTTCGAACGATCACGCGCCACTGTGCTTTCGCATGGGAAGGCATCGTTCGATGGCATGCATTGATGCGCGCCGCTCGCGAGTCCGGAGACCGGCCCGGAACAGGTTCTGGCACTCGCGGTGGGCGAGGCATGGAAATCGCGCCGCGGCATTCGCCGCCTGCCCGTCTTCCGTTCCTCTGATCCACCCGAGCGTCGGCTTGCTCATTTGCGCCGCGCGGGGACGCTCGGCAGGGGAACATCCTGATGTTGTTGAAGAAAACCACGCTCGCAGCCGCCTTGCTGCTTTCATTGGCCGCACCGGCCGTCTACGCGCAGTCCACCAACGGCCAGAGCGACACGCTGGCGCCGGTGATTGTCACCGCCACACGCACCGCCATTACCGCCAACGAGGCGCTGTCGTCGGTTACCGTGATCACGCGCGAAGACATCGAACGGTTGCAACCGGTGTCGGTGGCCGACCTGCTTACCGGCCTGCCCGGCGTATCGATCGGGCAAACCGGCGGCATCGGTGCGCAAACCTCGCTGTATCTGCGCGGCACCAATGCCACGCACGTGCTGGTGTTGATCGATGGTGTGCGCATAGGCTCGGTCAGCATCGGGCTGCCGGCGCTAGAGCAGATTCCAGTGAACGCGATTGATCGCATCGAGATCGTGCGCGGTCCGCGTGCCAGCCTTTACGGTTCCGATGCGCTTGGCGGCGTGATCCAGATATTTACCAAGCACGGGCAGCCGAACGGTGGCATCACACCCTCCGTGAGCGTGACCGGCGGCAGCCACGATTACGTGAACGGACAGGCCGGCGTTTCCGGCGGCGATGCGCACCTTTGGTACAACGCCAGCCTCGGCGGCACCTATACCGGCGGCATTCCGGGCTGCCGCATGGGCGCGGCCGAAGCGGGCGTGGCGTGTTTTGTGGACGATCCGCGCAACGACGCCTATCGCAACTGGAACGGCTTCGCCAACTTCGGCTATCGCTGGGACAACGGCACCGAGCTGGCCTTCAACTGGTTGCGCAGCAAGAGCAACGCGGAATATGCCGGCAGCCCGTACAGCGGCAACGACGGTATTGAAGAGCAATACGTGGCCGGCGCGCGCTTGAGCTTCTCGCCGCTGTCGATCTGGAAGGTCACACTCAACGCGGGACAGAGCCGCGACGACAACGCCACCTTCTACAACGGTAGTTATTACGGCCAGTACTACCCGCGCATGGCCACAGGTTATTTCAATTCGCGCCGCAACCAGGCGTCGTGGCAGAACGACATCACGCTGGCCGCCAATCAACTGCTCACCGTGGGCGTGGACTACCAGCAGGAGCGCATCGCCAGCGATACCGCTTTCGAGCAGACCACGCGTGGCGACACCGGCACCTTTGCGCAATACCAGGGCACGTTCGGCCGAAACGAAGTGCAGCTTTCGGCACGGCACGACCACAACGACCAGTTCGGCAACCACAACACCGGCGCAGCGGCGTGGGGCTATCACTTCGAGAACGGCCCGGTGCTGTCGGTGAGCTACGGCACCGCCTTCCACGCGCCGACCTTCGACGATCTGTACTTCCCCCCCTTCGGCGGCATACCCACCGCCAATCCCAACTTGCGGCCGGAAACCTCGCATAGCATCGAAGTCGGCCTCACGCAGCAGCTGGATCACTGGAACTGGGGCGTAAACGCGTACCAGACCACCATCAGCAACCTGATCGCCTTCGACAGCAACTACGTGCCGCAAAACCTCAGCCGCGCGCGCATCCGCGGCCTGGAAGGACAATTCGGCTTCAACCTCGACGATTGGCGCGTGCAGAGCTATCTCACGCTGATGCAGCCGAAGGACGACGACGGCAGCGCCAACAACGGCAACCTGCTGCCACGCCGGGCACAGCGCACGGCGCGCGTGGACATCGATCGCAAGCTGGGTCAATTCAATGTCGGCGCCACCTTCTTCGCCGCCAGCAAGCGTTACGACGACACGGCTAACACCCGCCGCATGGGCGGCTACGCCACCACCGACCTACGCGCCAGCTACGCCTTCGCCCCCGGCTGGCAGGTGGAGGCCAAGCTGGCGAACGTGTTCGACCATAACTACGAGACGGCGTACTACTACAACCAGCTGGGCCGCACCTGGTATCTGACGTTGCGTTATAGCCCGTAAACACGACACCTTGCGTTCACTTCCTCTCCCTCAAGGAAAGGGCCTACCCCCGACCGGATCGGGGGTTGAGGTGATGTTTATCGACACCTCGCCGTCATCCCAGCGAACGCTGGGATCCAGTGACTTTGCTCTTTGATGGCTGCCCAGGCGAGGTTGAAAGGCGCTGGATCCCAGCCTTCGCTGGGATGGCCCCATGTTTTGACTGAGGTTCTAGGCAAGCCAGCTACGGCACGTTGTGGAAAAAATACGCGCCATGCCTTTCGGCACGGCTGGACTTCAGGCACATTTGCGGGGCTGGCCCCCAAGGCATAAAGGTGCCCATGAATGTGCCCTTCTTTTTGCTTGCGCCACGGCCTGCGCGGGATGCGCGCGACCGTGGCTTGCGTTTACCTGACGCGGTTGCGTGGGTGACGTCATGAATATCTTCGCACCCATCATTCGCCGCCCCATCGGCACCTCGCTGCTGGCGATCGGGCTGGTGTTGGCCGGCTTCTGCGCCTACCTGATGTTGGGTGTCGCGGCGCTGCCCACGCTGGATTTCCCCGGCGTGTTCGTGACTGTCGCACAGCCAGGCGCCAGTGCGCAGACCATCGCGAACACGGTGCTGGCGCCGCTGGAGCGCCATCTGGGCCGCATTCCGGGCGTGCAGGAGATGTACGGCAACGCCAATCAGGGCAGCGCCACGGTGATGGTGCGCTTCGATTTCGGGCGCAACATCGACAAGATCGCCGAAGACGTGCAGACGGCGATCAATGCCGCGCAACCCGATTTGCCTACCTCGCTGCCGAGTCCGCCGCAGTACTTCAAGTTCGATACCTCGCAGATTCCCATCCTGCACGTGGCGCTGACATCGAGCAGCATGCCGCCGGACAAGCTCTACGATCTCACCGACACGTTGGTAAGCCCCGCCCTCGCGCAGATTCCGGGTGTGGCACGGGTGCAGTTGTTCGGCGGTACGCCGCACGCCGTGCGCGTGGACGTAAACACTGCTGCGCTTTCCGCCAAGGGCCTGACCGCCAACGACATCCGCAACGCCTTGATTGCCGCCAACGTGACCTCGCCGCAGGGCATGCTCAGCGACGGCCAGACGCAGATGACGGTCACCGCCAACGACGCGCTGCATACGCCCGACGATTTCGCCTCGCTGGTGATCGCCAACCGCAAGGGCGTGCCGGTGTATCTGTCTGACGTGGCCACCATCAGCGGCGGCGAACAAGATAAATACCAGGCGGCCTGGTTCAACGGCATGCGCACCGTGGGCCTTGAGATCAACAAGCGGCCGGAGGCCAATGCGGTGGCGACGGCGGAAGCCGTGCGCGCGAAGCTGCCCGAATTACGCCAGCTGTTGCCGGCCGACGTGCAGATGACGCCGATCTTCGACTTCACGGAGAGCACCAAGGGCGCGCTACACGAGGTGGAGGTGGCGCTGCTGATCAGTATCGTGCTGGTAGCGCTGGTGATGCTGGTATTCCTGCGCCGATTGCGTCCTACGCTGATCGCCGCGCTCAGCGTGCCGCTCTCGCTGGCCGGCGCGTTCGTGGTGATGTGGTCGCTGGGTTACACGCTCAACACGTTGTCTTTGGTGGCGCTGGTGCTGTGCATCGGCTTCGTGGTGGACGACGCCATCGTGGTGATCGAAAACATCTTCCGCCACATGGAACACGGCGAACCACCGCTGGATGCCGCAATGCGCGGCGTGAGCGAGATCGGCTTCACCGTCATTTCCATCACCCTCTCGCTGATCGCGGTGTTCGCGCCACTATTGTTCGGCAACAACATGCTGATCATGCTGCTGCGCGAATTCTCGGTGACGCTGACCGCAGCCGTGGTGATCTCCGCGATCGTTTCACTGACGCTTACCCCTGCACTGTGCGGTCATTACCTGCACCCGGAAGCGGCTTCGAACAAACCGCCTTCGCGCATCGAACAGTCGTTGCAGCGCTTCGACCGCTGGCTGCACAGCCATTACGAAAGCGCGCTGAATTGGGCCATGCATCATCGCCGGCTGATGCGCTGGCAGCCGCTGACGCTGCTGATCCTTACCGCCGTGCTGGGTTGGGCGACGGTAAAAACGGCAGGCGGCACCTTCATGCCGGATCAGGACACCGGCCAGCTCGCCGTCAGCCTTCGCGCAGACGCCAACATCTCACCTACCTTGCTGTCCACGCGTGTGCAGCAAGCCAACAAGATCCTGCAGGACGATCCGGCCACGCTCGATGTCTTGACCGTACTCGGTGGGGAAAACAACGGCGGCGGCGCGGTAGGCAATGCTGCTTCGATGTACGCCGACCTCAAGCCGCGCGGCAACAGTGCGGGCGAACGCAAGGACGACATCAAGAAAGTGATCGAGCGGCTGCAGAAGAAGTTCGACCCGCTGCCCGGCGTCAAGGCGTATTTCAATCCCATCCAGTTCTTCAGTGGTGGCGGCGCAGGCGACAACGCGGGGCAGTACGAATTCCAGATACTCGATACCTCCGGCGGCCAGGACCTGCAACCGATCACGCTGCAGATGGTGCGCAAGCTGCGCACCATTTCGCAGCTGACCGACGTGAGCAGCAACTTCGATCTGGTCGGTAAGCAACAGCAGATCAAGATCGATCGCGAAAAAGCCGGACGCCTGTTCGTGAGCATCGGCGACATCGATTCGGTGCTGCTCAATTCGTTCGGGCAGAACCAGGTCTCTGTGATCTACTCGGACATCAACCAGTACCGCGTGGTGCTGACGTCCTCTAGTTCCGAAACGATGAGCGCCGAAGCACTGCTCAATCTGTACGTGCGCAACAGCAAAGGTCAGATGATTCAGCTGTCCGCGCTGGCCACCGTGGTGCCGGACATGAGCCCGCTCGGCATTCGCCATCACGACCAGCAACAAGTGGCCACGATCAACTACAACCTCAAGCCCAAGGTGCAGCAGAGCGAGGGCATCGATCTGGTACAGCAGGCTGCGCTGGCGGTGCACATGCCGGCAGGTGTGCGGCTGGATTTCACCGGCGCCAATCAGCAGTTCCAGCAGGCGCAATCCAATGGCGGCATCCTGCTGCTCGCGTCCATCGTGGCCATGTACATCGTGCTGGGCATTCTCTACGAAAGCCTCGGCCATCCGCTGACCATTCTTTCCACCTTGCCGGCTGCAGGCATGGGCGCGTTCCTGGCGATGCTGGTCACGCACACGCCGCTGTCGCTGATGGTGATCATCGCCATCTTGATGCTGATCGGCATCGTGAAGAAGAACGCGATCCTGATGGTGGACTTCGCACTGGTGGCGCAGCGCCAGCACGGCATGTCGCCGCCGGATGCGATCCGTGAAGCGGCGCTGGTGCGCTTCCGTCCGATCACCATGACCACGCTAGTAGCGATGGGTGCGGCGCTGCCGTTGGCGATCGGCTTCGGCATCGGTTCGGAAATGCGTCAGCCGCTGGGTATCGCGATCGTGGGCGGCCTGCTGGTGTCGCAGATGCTCACTTTGTTGAGCACGCCGGCGATTTACCTGTGGTCGTACGATCGCGGCCTGCGTAAGGCGGCACGCAAGGCACGGCGTGAAGAGAAGCGGCGGTTGCGGGAGCTGGGGCAGCAGACGCCGGCTATTGAGATCGAATGATGTAGCGACGTAGCGGGTAGGCTGGGATGGCAATCCCAGCATGAGAACCCGCGAAATCGCTGGGATTGCCATCCCAGCCTACGATGGGCTTACGCGGTTTGCCATGCCTTCCGGCACGGACCGACTTCAAGCACATTTGCATGAATAGGCATCGGCGTATTAAGTACGTATGGATGCATTCTGCGCGCAAAATACCCGTTCTCGTGACATAAACATCGTCGCCGTCCCTGCGGCGAATGCAGGGATACCTGCATGAATATTTTCGAACCCATCATCCGCCGCCCCATCGGCACCTCCCTGCTGGCAATCGGGCTGGTGTTGGCGGGATTCTGTGCCTATCTGGTGCTGGGCATCGCTGCGTTTCCATCGGTGCAATTTCCTGCCATAGCAGTAGTTGCGCAGTTACCTGGCACCAACGCGCAGACCATAGCATCCACTGTAACGGCGCCGCTGGAGCGCCAGCTCGGGCGCATTCCCGGTATCCAGCAGATGCAATCGGACTCGAACAGCGGCGGCTCGCTGATCCAGATTCAATTCGAGATGTCCCGCAGCGCGGATCAGGCCGCTCGCGACGTACAGGCGGCCATCAACGCCGCCGCACCGGACTTGCCGACCGAAATGGCGCTGTTTCCGCCGCAGATATTCAAGAACGACACGTCGCAGATTCCGGTACTGCTGATCTCGATGACGTCCACCAGCATGCCATCGGACAAGCTCTACGATATCGCCGATACGCTGATGCGACCGGCGATAGCGCAGATTACCGGCGTATCGCAGGCGCAGTTGATCGGCGGTTCGCCGCATGCCGTTCGGATATCTTTGAATGGCGCCGCACTGACGGCCAAAGGCCTGACTGCCAATGACGTAGCGAACGTGCTGCGCGCAGCGAATGTGGCCTCACCGCAAGGCATCATCAACGACGGCATGACGCAGATGACGATAGCTGCCAACGGCGGCCTGCAAACGCCAGCCGACTTTGCTGCGCTGGTGATCGCCAACAACAAGAAGGGCGCTCCCGTACATCTGTCCGACGTTGCAAGCGTCAGCAATGGACAGCAGGATGCCACACAAGCGGCCTGGTTCAACAACCAGCATGCAGCGATCATGCAAGTGCAGAAGCGGCCCGAGGCGAACGCCGTGCAAGTGGTGGAGGAAATCCGCGCCACGCTGCCGAAACTGCAAAAGCTGGTGCCGGCCGACGTACAGATCACGCCGATCTTCGATCTGACGCAGTCCACCAAGTCCGCCCTGCACGAAGTGGAAGTGGCGTTGCTACTCAGCATCGTAATGGTGGCGCTGGTGATGTTGCTGTTCCTGCGCCGCATGCGGCCGACCATCATCGCGATGTTTAGCGTGCCGCTGTCGCTAGCCGGTGCGTTCGTACTGATGTACGCACTCGGTTTCACGCTCAACATGCTATCGCTGATTGCGTTGGTGCTGTGCGTGGGCTTTGTGGTGGATGACGCCATCGTGGTGATCGAGAACATCTTTCGCCATATGGAGAAAGGCGCCAAACCGTTGGATGCCGCGCTCACCGGCGTGCGCGAGATCGGTTTCACCGTCATCTCGATCACGCTGTCGCTGGTGGCGGTATTCGCACCGATGGTCTTCGGCCACAATCAGATGGTGATGCTGATGCGTGAATTTTCGGTCACGCTGATCGCAACCATCGTGATTTCTGCAGTGGTTTCGCTAACGCTGACACCCGCATTGTGCGGCCGGTATCTCACCGAGGAAAAACGCGACAGAGCCGCACCGGGCAAGCTCGAAGCAGCGGTGGAACGCATGGACCGCTGGCTGCTGCGTATTTACGAGCGCGGGCTGGATTGGGCCATGCATCACCGTCGCATCATGCGTTGGCAGCCATTGATCCTGCTTGTGCTGACCGTCGGCGTGGCCATCGCGGTGGTGAAAACGGCAGGTGGCACGGTGATGCCGGAAGGCGATACGGGCATGCTGCAAGCTGATATGGTGGCGGATGCCAACATCTCGCCGGACCTGCTGGGCAAGCGCACACAAGCGGTGGCCAAGGTCATGCTGGCCGACCCGGCCGTTCTGGACGTAGCCGCGTTTCTCGGCGGCAACAACACCAACGGTGCAGTGGGCAACGAAGCCAGCTTCTTCATTGACTTGAAGCCACGCGGTGACGGCGCGGGCCAACGACGCGATCCCGCGGATAAGGTGATCAAACGGCTCAACGAACAGTACAAGAAGCTGACCGATGTGAACGTGGCCGTCACCAGCCTGGGATTTTTCGGCGGCGGCGGTCAAACCAAGGCGAAAGGCCAGTACGCCTTCGAGCTCACCAGCACCACCGCCCAGCCGCTGCAAGGGCCAACGCTGAAACTGGCGCAGGTGATGCGCAAGATGAAGCAGTTCAAGGACGTAAGCTCAACGTTCGACAGCATCGGTAAGCAGCAGTTGCTCGAAATCGATCGCAACGCAGCGGCGCGCCTGCAGGTCAACATCGGCCAGATCGATCAGGCTTTGGCCGATGCCTTCGGGCAAACGCCTGCGTCGGTGATCTACTCCGACATCAGCCAGTACCAGGTGGTGCTCATCGCCGACAACGCGTATTCGCTGAGCCCCGCCACCTTGCTCAACCTGTACGTGCGCAACAGCCACGGCAAGATGGTGCCGTTCTCTGCCGTGGCGCACATCCGGCCACGTATCGAGCCCATCGATATCCAGCACTACAATCAGCTCGAGGCGGCGACGATCAACTACAACCTGGCCGAAGGCGTCACGCAGACGGATGGTCTGAAGCTCATCGACCAAGCCATGTTCGCCGCGCAACTTCCTGCCGGCGTGCTCAAGAAATACACCGGCGACAACCAGCAGTTGGCCGACGCGGCGGCCAATGTGCTCATCATCTTCATCGCCGTGATTCTCGCCATGTACATCGTGCTGGGCATCTTGTACGAAAGCCTGATCCATCCGCTGACCATTCTCTCGACCTTGCCCGCGGCCGGCATGGGCGCCTTTCTCGCCATGCTGATCACGCATACGCAACTCAGCACGATGTCAGTGATCGCGGTGCTGATGCTGATCGGCATCGTGAAGAAGAACGCAATTCTGATGGTGGACTTTGCGCTGGTGGCCGAACGCGAAGGCGGCCTCACACCGCCGGAAGCGATTCGCGAAGCCGCACTAGTGCGCTTCCGCCCCATCACCATGACCACGCTGGTGGCGATGGGTGCGGCATTGCCGCTGGCGATCGGCTTCGGCATTGGCTCGGAAATGCGTCAACCGCTGGGCATCGCCATTCTCGGCGGCCTGTTCGTGTCGCAGCTGCTTACGTTGCTCAGCACGCCGGCGATCTATCTGTGGCAACACGATCGCCACGTGCGTAAAGCGGTACGCAAGGCGCGGCGAGAGGAGAAGCGTCGCTCGCGGCAATTGGGCAAACCGATGGCCACGCCTGAAGTGGGCAGGGCGGGTTGAGATCCGCTTCCTCTTCAGGGCATCTTCTCTCCATAGTAAAGCCGATAGAACCATGCCCACACTGTCTCGATCTGCTTCTGGATCCGTTGCGGCACAGCATGTGGCGTGGATGCCACGATGCGTGTGGACTGCCGGTGTGGGTATTTCATCCGATAGTGGCTGTCGCTTTCCTGTGTCCCCATCGTGAGCTGCTCCGGATCAATCTCGAACGGCGCCAGTCCCAGCCACGCATACAGATGCGACATGCACTTCACCGGCTGCGCGATCAGGTCTTCGAAGCGCACGAAGTACAACCGCTGCTTCACGGCGTCAGGCAAATCCAGCACTGCCTGCAATGAGATAAGCGGTGCGCCGATCACACGATCCTTCGCAAACAGCATGTCCGCGCGGCCAAAGCGGTCGTAGTCCGCCAGATGATCGATAAAGTCCACCAGGATCGTGCGCTGATGCTGCGCCTCGATCGATCCGTAAATCTGCCCGAGCTCCCGCAGGCAGACGATCAGTTTGGCTTCCGGCTCGATATGCAGGAGCAGTTCGACCGCATGCAGCCACGCGCGGTTTTTGTCGATGACCACTCGGTGCGTGCCGCTGTCGTGATACCAGCCATGCAGGAAGCCCCGCATCGCCGATGCCAGATGCGCGTAGCTGGTCTCGAACGATGAATCCAACTGCGACAGAAAAAACTGATCGTCACTGATCATCCGCCGGATGCCGAGCAGCGTGTTGCACAACGGCGAGCTGTGCCCTTCGCACTGGATCTCCGGGTGCTGCGCGAGCAGCTGGCACAGCAGTGTCGAACCTGCACGCGGCAGCCCAGTGACGCCAACGAAAGTAGGTGTTGCCACGTCAGAATCCCTTGCTAAGCTGCACCCATGCTCGCGTGGACGGGCGCTTACCTGCAAGCTCCGGTGTGCTGCCGACCGGCTGGCCTACTTGCACTTGCGCTATCCATTGATCGGGACCGGCCCAGGCCAGTCCAGCGCCCACGCTGCTCAGCGTGGCGTGGTTGCTGCCAGTGCTACCAGCCCACTGATGCGGGTTGATCCATAGTCCACCGTTGTCGGCAAACACACTGCCCTGCCAAGCTCCGCCGGGCAGGCGCAAGTCATGGCGCAGTTCCACCGTGGCCAGATAACCCGAGGCACCGGCCAGCGTACTCACTTCGTAGCCACGTACGCTTTGCATACCACCAAGCAGGAACTGTTCGGAGGAGTCCAGGTTGTGGTGGCTGTATTGACCACTGAGTGCCACGTACAAGCGCGTCGTGGCAGTGATCGTCTGCAGGCGGCTCACATTGCCATCCCAATGCAGCTCATGCCCCTGCGTGTGGGCTGTCACTGCATCACTGGCCTTTGCTGCAGCGTTGTCAAAGCCTAGCTGTCCGCGTGTCAGCGACAGTTGCGCTTGCGTCACGCCTCCTCCGCCCCAGCTATCGCGGTGATCGAATGTGCTACTGGCCGTCCAGTCCCATGTGTGGCGGTCATCGTGCACACCGGTGCTGCCGGTGTCGTCCGCCAAATGGTGATTGTCCACTTCCAGTCGTGCACTGACATTCGTGTTGGGACTGCGCACGATGGCTTGCGACAACCACGCGCTGGCTTCGGTGGCATGCCCTCGGGCATGCAGGTCCGACAAGCCATCGCCCAATTGGTAGGACAGCGTCGAGTACGCAAGTCCGAACCGGGTGCCTGCACCATTGAGCGCAAAGTCATAGGCCGCATGGCCGTAGTGCATGTGCTCGTCGGAAGCCAAAAGCCCCACGCTGAGCTGATCGCCGAGACCTGTCAGATTGTTCACGGCCACATTGCCGCCCAAACGGATACGGCCGGTGTAGCGATCTCCCCCATCATCCAGCGTAAGGTTGCCGGTCACAGGCGGCAGCGCCTGTGCATCGACGCTGAGGTCGCTGGTTCCGGGCGTTCTGCCGGGGCCTAGTACGGCATGCCCTTGCACTCCCGGTAGATCGTTCAACAACAACAGCTGACGATCCAGTCCATCCTGCGTGACCAGTTGGCCGCTTTGCAACGGGCTGAGCGTAGCGTTGAGCAGGCTCGTCTGGACACGGCTGTGGTTGATCACCTGCACCTGGTCATAGCGCGCCTCGATAACCTTGAACTGCACCACGCCGTTACTCAAGTCCTGTGCCGGCACGGTGGCGCGCGACAGCGGATAACCATGGGCGCGGTAGTAATCGGTGATGCGCTGCGCCAGCACGATGAGCGAGGTGAGCGTCTGCGTGTGGCCTTCACCGTCGGCGACCAGAGCGTGCAGCGTCCCTGTATCGAAAGCAGTGTTGCCGCTAACGACAATCTGCTTCACCTCGAAGGGCGTGTTATCGGTGACGTGGGCGGCCACGGGCGACTGGATCTGTATCCCCGGCTCACGTTTGGGTAACGATTGCTGCGGAGGCTGCGCCTGCTGCAGTAGCTGACCGCTGGTGGGCGGCGTCTGCTGCGCGAACGCGGGAGCAACCAACAAGGCCATGGCGAGGGGCGATAAACGCAACGCGATAGATCGGGTCACAGGCAAGCATCCGAAAGACGAGGAAGGAAGATGGTGTGAGTCGTTATGGCAGGCGCACACCGCCGCCCACTACGCGTACATCCGGCGTGTAGAGATCCGACGCAGCCGCTGGAGTAGCAGACCGGAGCGGCACGGTGGACGGCGCCGATCCATCCGATGTGGTCATCGCCGACACCAGCAAGCCGCCCTGCGGTAGTTCGGTGGCAGTGGGCACTGACTGACCCACTTGCTGCTCCAGATACGCCACGCCTGGTAACGCCACTTCACCGTTGGCCAACACATTGAACGCTATCGCATTGCCTGCGGCCTGCACGAAGACGTAATTGCCATCGTTCGCGGCCAGGCCGCTGCCATTAATGGCGTATTCCCCGGCCGGACTCTGTGCTGTGGCCGGAGTGGTAAAGGTCAGCCCACCGGTGGTGGCATTGGCCAACGTGTCGTTCCCCTGGAAACCGGTAATCATGCCGGTCAGCGTCGGAATCGCTTGGCCGGCATATATCTGCGCAGGTGTCGCTACGTACGACAGCGTGGCGGGCGTTACCGCGAGCGAACCGCCGTTGTAGGTGATGGCGTAGTTATTCGACGCGAGGCCACCGGGCATGAGTGTGTAGCTGCCCACGTTCAAGGCGCCTTGTGAACTGCCGCCATAGGTCAATGCACCACCCAGCACTGCTGAAGTCTGCCCATCGACGAAGCCGTTATAGATAACGCCGTTGCCACCGCTGTACGCCTGCGCGTTGTAGATGGTGCTGGCGTTATTGGCCGTGATGGTGAGTCGGGCCGGAGTAATCATGCCGATGGCGGCGGTGGCGGTGCTGTTGCTCAGTATGTAGTTGCTTGCTCCACTGCCGCTGATCGCCAATCCACTCGCTTGTACGTTGATGCCACTGCCGGCATTGGCGCTGGCATAGACGCCGGACGTCGGATTATTGAGGTTCACCACATCGCTGCCGAACACACCGGTCAATGTGTAGTTGCCCGACGCCAGCGTTGCCGCGGTGGTGCCGTCGTACACCTTGCTCACCGCGCCAATGAGGTTGGCCGTCAACGTGGCCGGGTTCACCGTCAGCAGGCCATTGTCGTAATTGATCGTGTAATTGCTCGAGCTCAGCCCTGTCGGCGTGATGGTGTAGAACCCGGCGTTGACCGCGCCTTGTGAAGCTCCACTGTAGGCCAGCGTGCCACCGAGTACCGATGCACCTTCACCATTCACGAAGCCACTGTAGACCACGCCATTGCCGCCACTGTAGGCAGCACCGTTATAGGTCTTGCTGGCGTTGTTCGCCGTCACCAGCAACAACGCTGGCGTGATGCTCGCTGCACCGCTCGCACTGGTGGGTAATGTGTAATTGGACAGGTTCGTGCCGCCGTTGGCAGTGAAGTCACCGCCACCCAGTGTTGCTGTGACCGTGGTGGCGTTGGCCACGTTGGGGCTGTTGTAGGTACCCGCGGTCTGCGTCACCGTTGCGCCCTGGCCACTGACAAAACCGCTCAGCGTGTAATCGATCGGTGTGAGCGTTGCAGTGGTAGTACCGTCATACACCTTGCTGATCGAGCCAGTAAGGCTGCCTGTCAGCGTGGCCGGTGTGATGGTCGCTGCCACGCTGGCGCTTCCGGACGCCAAGGTGTAATCGCTCGCCACCGAGCCGTTGCTGCCGGCAATGCCGCTGATGCTCAGACCCGATACCGTGACGTTAGTGGCATTGGCTACGTTGGCGTTGTTGTAAGCCGCGCTGGTGTCGGAGAGGTTGGCACTTGTATCGCCGGAGACCAGCCCGCTGTAGCTGTAGGTCGGCGTAAAGCCGCCTGGCGCATTCGTCGTGCCGTCATAGGTTTTGGTCACGCCACTGTTGGTCAGTGTCGCCGTCAACGTTGCAGGTGTGATGGTCGCCGCCACACTCACGTTGCTGGATGCCAAGCTGTAATCGCTGGCCTGCGAACCGTTGCTGCCGGTAATGCCGCTGATGCTTAGCCCCGATACCGTGACGTCGGTGGCGGCTACCACGTGCGCGCTGTTGTAGATCACACTTATGTCAGTGAGGCTGGCGTTGGTATCGCCGGAAACAAAACCACTGTAGCTGTACGTCGGGGTAAAGCCGATCGGCGCGCTGATAGTGCCGTCATAGCTCTTGGTCACGCCGCTGTTGGTCAGCGTCGGCGTCAATGTTGCCGGTGTGATGGTTCCGGCCACCGCGGCGATGGATGGCAGTGTCACGCTGTAGTCGGTGCTCTGGCTACCGTTCGTGCTGGAAAGGATATCCACCGCGAGACTGCCGCTGGCGCTGATGCTGCTGGCACTGGCTACGTGACTGCTGTTGTAGTCCAACACGATGCCGCTGGTATCGAGCGACAGGCTATCGCCGCTAAGTGCACCGCTGACGCCGCCCCCATTCAAGCTGGCGCCGGTTGCCGCGATGGTACCGTTGTAGACCTTGGTCGTCGCGCCGCCGATGGTCGGTGCCGTAGCCGTCAACGCCAGCGGCGTGATGCTTGCCGCGCCCGCGCCGGTGGAGGCGGTGGTACTCACCAAGGTGTAATCGCTGAGCACGGAACTATCGGTACCGTTGCCAGAGATCGATGCCAGCGACAGGCCGCCTTGCGTGATCTTCGTCGCCGAGGCCACGTGAGCCGAATTGAATAGCGGCGTCGCCGAACTACTCACCGCGGCGCTGTCGCCAGACACCAGACCTGCGATGAAGTACGTCGGGCTGAACCCGCCTGGTGTAGCTGTGGTGCCGTCGTAGTGCTTGGTGACGTTGGTATTGGAGAGCAATACCGTCAGCGGTGCTGGTGTGATCGTCGCTGCCACACTCGCGCTGCTGGATGCCAGGGTGTAATCGCTGGCCTGCGAACCGTCGCTGCCGGTAATACCACTGATGCTCAGACCCGATACCGTGACGTTGGTGGCGCTGGCCACGTGCGCGCTGTCGTAAGCCACGCTGGTGTTAGCCAGACTGGCGTTGGTATCACCGGAAATCAGTCCGCTGTAGCTGTACATCGGCGTAAAGCCGCCTGGCGCATTCGTCGTACCGTCATAGGTCTTGGTCACACCGCTGTTGGTCAGCGTTGCCGTCAGCGTCGCGGGTGTGATGGTCGCCGCCACACTCGCGCTGCTGGATGTCAAGGTGTAGTCGCTGGTCAGCGAACTATTGCTGCCGACAATGCTGCTGATGCTTAGCCCTGATACCGTGACGTCGGTGGCGCTGGCCACATGCGTGCTGTTGTAAGCCACGCTGGTGTCGGCCAGGCTAGCGCCGGTATCGCCGGCAGCCAAACCGATGTAGCTATACGTCGGGTTGAAACCAGCCGGCGCAGCGATCGAACCATCATAGGTTTTGGTCACACCGCTGTTGGTCAGCGTCGCCGTCAGCGGCGCGGGTGTGATGCTCGCTGCCACATTCGCGCTGCTGGATGCCAAGCTGTAATCGCTGGCCTGCGAACCGTTGCTGCCGGTAATGCCGCTGATGCTCAGTCCCGATACCGTGAGGTTGGTGGCGCTGACCACGTGCGCGCTGTTGTAAATCACACTTGTGTCGGCGAGGCTGGCACCAGTATCGCCGGAAACAAAACCACTGTAGCTGTACGTTGGGGTAAAGCCGACCGGCGCATTGATCGTGCCGTCATAGGTCTTGGTCACGCCGCTGTTGGTTAGCGTCGACGTCAGCGTCGCTGGCGTGATGGTTCCGGCCACCGAAGTGATCGCCGGCACCGACACGCTGTAGTCCGTGCTCTGACTGCCGTTCGTGCTGCTGACGATATTCACCCCGAGACTGCCGATGGCGTTGATGCTGCTGGCATTGGCTACATGACTGCTGTTGTAGTCCAACGTGATGCCGCTGGTATCGAGCACCAGACTATCGCCACTGAGTGCACCGCTGACGCTACCGCCGTTCAAACTGGCGCCGGTTGCCGCGATGGTGCCGTCGTAGACCTTAGTCGTCGCGCCGCCGATGGTCGGTGCCGTGGCCGTCAACACCAGCGGCGAGATGCTTGCCACGCCCGCACCGGTGGAAGCGGTGGTGCTCGCCAAGGTGTAATCGCCGAGTACGGAATTATCGGTACCGTTACCGGTGATCGATGCCAACGACAAACCACCTTGCGTGATCGCCGTCGCCGACGCGACATGAGCCGAATTGAATGTCGGCGTCGCCGAACTACTCGCCGTGGCGCTGTCGCCAGATACCAGGCCCGCGAAGCTGTATGTCGGACTGAAACCGCTTGGTGCCGCTGTGGTGCCGTCGTAGGTCTTGGTGACGTTGGTGGTATTGGAGAGCAATACCGTCAGCGGTGCTGGCGTGATCGTCGCCGCCACATTCGCATTGCTGGATGCCAGGGTGTAATCGCTGGCCAGCGAACCGTTGCTGCCGGTAATGCTGCTGATGCTCAAGCCCGATAGCGTGAGGTTGGTGGCGCTGACCACGTGCACGCTGTTGTAAGCCGCACCGGTGTCGGACAGGCTGGCGCCGGTGTCGCCGGAGATCAAGCCACTGTAGCTGTACGTCGGCGTAAAGCCGCCTGGCGCATTCGTCGTGCCGTCATAGGTTTTGGTCACGCCGCTGTTGGTCAGCGTTGCCGTCAGCGTCGCGGGTGTGATGGTCGCCGCCACACTCGCGCTGTTGGGTGCCAAGGTGTAATCGCTGATCAGCGAACCGTTGCTGCCCGTAATGAGGAGGATGCGCAAACCCGATACGGTAATGCGGGAGGCGCTACCCGCGTGCACGCCGTTGTAGGCCACGCCGGTGTTGGTCAGGATGGCGCCGGTGTCGCCAGGGACCAGGCCAAGGTAGCTGTACGTCGGGGTAAAGCCGACCGGTGCATTGGTCGTGCCGTTATAGACCTTGGTCACGCCGCTGTTCGTTAGTCTCGGCGTCAGTATTGCGCGTGTGATGGTCGCCGCCACATTCTCACTCGCGGCCGCCAAGGTGTAATCGCTCGCCAGCGAGCCGTTGCTGCCGGTAATGCCGCTGATGCTCAGACCCGATACCGTGACGTCGGCAGCGTTGACCACGTGCGCGCTGTTGTACGTCGCACTGGTGTCGGTCAGGCTGGCGCTGGTATCGCCGGAAACCAGCCCGGTATAGCTGTACGTAGGAGTAAAGCCGACCGGTGCAGCGGTGGTGCCGTTATAGGTTTTGGTCACACCGGTATTGGTTAGCGTCGGCGTCAGCGTCGCCGGATTGATCGTCAGGGTCGCGCTCGACGTGCCGAAGCTCAGGTCGTAACTGGTGGAATACGCCAATGAGACATTCTCGGCGTAGCTGCCGGCGTGCTGCGCGTTCGTCAGCCCCAGTGTGATCGCCGAAAGATTCGGCGATGCAAGCGAATAGCTCAACACTGCAGCGTCTTGATTGGTTCCGTTATACGTCACCGTCTGATTGCTTGCGCTGATCGTCAGTGGAATCAGTAGGCTGTCGATCAAGGGTGTGGTGTAGCCGTTGTAGATTCGCCAGGTGGCGCCACTACCGCCGCTGATTGCGGGGATCCAGGAAAAACTGCTCTGCTGCATCATGCCGGCTGTGGACAGGCCGGTCATCCCGGTTGCTGCGGCACCGCCAGTCCCGAATTGCTGTCCGGTAGTCTCCGTATCCCAATAGCTGGCTGTAGTCGTGCCTGCTGAGACAAGCCCAACCAAGCCACCGAGCTGATTGCTTGCATCACTATTCGACATGATGCCTGTGGCATAGGCGTCTTTGATCGTGCCCGCGTTTACCCCTACCAGCCCTCCAATCTCATTGTTGTTGCTGATCCCATTGGAGGTCCACGACACATTGCCCGTTTCGTAGGCGTTCTGGATTCCGCCCACGTTATAGCCGATCAGGCCGCCGATATAGTCCGCCGCTGCGGCCGTGGGGGTGCCATACGAACCGCTCACCGCACCCGTGGCGTAGGCATTGCTCACCGAGCCGTAGTTGGCCCCGACCAGACCGCCGAGATAGGCGGTATATGACGATCCGTTGACCGCTCCCGTAGCGTAAGCGTTACTGATGGTTCCGACGGAGGATCCGCTCTGACCATTCTGGCCAACCAACCCACCAATCGCTTCGCCGCCTCCCAAGCCACTAACCGTTCCCGTCGTGAAAACGTTGCTAATGGTGCCCAAGTTATCGCCCACCAGACCACCGATGTGAGCTTGCACTGCCGTAGCTGTGCCTGAAACGCTCCCCCCAAGCAAGCCAACGTTGCGAATCGTGCCCGAGGACACTCCAAACAGGCCTACATTGACAGCGGAAGAACTCGTGATGGTGAGGTTGCTGATGGTGTGACCAAGACCGTCAAACACCCCTGAGAACGGCGCGGTACTGGTTCCGATCGGTACGAAGCTGGAGCTCGGAAGAGTCAGATTGCTCGCAAGCGCATAGAATCCGCTCGTTCCAATGCCCTGCAGCACCCCAGTGCTGCTGATCAACGTATAGCCCTGTCCGTTGATGCTCAGCGTGTTGCTGCCCGTAAAGTTCACCTGACCAGCAAACCCACTGCCGCCCAGCCCCACATTGACGCTGGTGCCCGCAGCCGGCGTGGTAACGGTCGTACCGTTGTAGCTGCCGTAGTTCAATGCGAGACCCGCCGAACCACTTGCGGTCATCGTCCTGTTGATATTGATGTTGCTCTGCGCATCCAGCGTCAGCGTGTTCGAGCCCCAGCTCACCGTGTCATTCACGTTCACGTTGCCGGTACCGCTGGTACTACCCGCGCTGGACTGGATAACAACATTACCGCCGCCCAACTCAGTGCTTAGTGCGGCGCCCGTAATGTCACCACCAGAGGGCGCGATAGTGAAATCATTCGGGTCGATCAGCCACGTTCCGGACAAACCGAGCAGAGCGGCCGTCGTGATTCGTGTTTTATTCGCAACGTTGACTTTCGCCGCACTCGTTTCGATCTGACCGCCGTTTCCACCGTTAGGGGCGCTGGCATCGAGCGTGCCGCCCACACTGACCGTGCCCGCATCCATGCCACCGAGCAGCATGATGTGACCGTGCTGGTTCTGTACGGTCTGCGCCTCGATGGTGCCGGTATTGTTCACCGCACTGGCGAGCAGGCTTTCGCGTGCACCGGCCGTCATCCATACATTGCCGCCATCCGCTTCGATCAGCTGGCCGTTCTGCGCCAGCGCGTTGAGCGTGCTCTGGTCCACCCGCACGCTCACCAGTTTGTCGCCGCCGAAGTTGAGCGTCACGGCGCTACCACCGGCGAGCGCCACACTGCCCAGCTGGGCATGAATCGCACCCTGGTTGCTGACCTGATTGCCGAGCAGTGCTGCGTAGCCGCCGCCATTGACGTTGATCGTGCCCAGATTGGTCACGCTGCCCTTGCCCGTGCCACTAAAGCTCAGCGAGTCGGTACCCAATGCGCTGTCGTCGACATCCAGCGTCGAGGCGACGAGACCGCCCACATTCACCTGCGCACCCTGACCAAACAGAACGCCGTTGGGATTGATCAGGAACACCTGACCGTTGGCGTTGAGGTGGCCGAAGATCTGGCTGCCGTTGGTATCGGCGATGCGGTTGACCGCAATGGCGCTGGCGTCAGGCTGCACAAAGTCCACGGTGGACTGGCTGCCGATATTGAAGGTCTGCCAGTTGAGCGAGAGGTTCTGGCTCTGCTGGCTGATGGTGAGTGTGTCGCCACGTTGCGCAAGGTGACCGGCGCCGCTGGTGACCTGGCCGCCGGTGGGCAGTGCGTTTGCCGCCACGGCTGAAGTTGCGGTGGGAGCGGCGCTCGACGTGGTGATGCCTGGAGACGGTGTCGCCGCGAACGCCAGAAGCGGCAGACTCAGGGGTATACCCGCCAACCACGCGGCACGGCGCGTGCCACCTTCAGCACTGCGCCCACCCTTGGTACGGCCACGGGCGAATTCGGACGCCACCTGAAGCACGCCCAGCTTACGGTTCCAGACCAGCCGAAAGATGCGGTTCATTTGATTGTCCCCTGTAAGGCGCCCGTGGCTGAGCGCCAGTCTTCACGCGGTAATAACGCGACCGACATCACCCACGATTCGCATAATCCGTGCGGCCCCTCGAGTGGTGATCCCCAAAAACTTTAAGCAGCGTCTATGCCAGCCTTCGCGTTCGCTGCTGGCAACAGCGTGGCGCCGCAACTCGATCAACTTGATCAACAGCTACTGAGGTTGCTCGAAAATCGAGCACTTCAGAGCCCGAATCAGACTGCCGGCATGCTGCCTTATTTGTGATGTACATCACAATAGGCTCATCGTCAGGCAAGTACTTCAGCAAAACGAAAGCGGCCGGGAGTACGGGCGCCCGGCCGCTTTTTTAACGTGTGATGTGCGCCGCTGGCCTGGCGCACTCCGTTTTTTAGCGTGCACGATCCAATCCGTTCCTACGCCTGCCGTCGCGCGAAACGCGAACGGCGAGGCGTGTTGACCGTGCAACGCTCATTCGGAGAACCCAACTAGGGACGGGATGGGAAAATGCCCTGCAGCGAAATGATGCAAGTCAACCCGAGATAGGGATTGCGCACCGAGAACGGCTGACTGCCGCCCGTGATACCAGTCGTGCCAGCGGAAACTGTGCCGGTCGACTGCACATTGAAAGGCAGGAGGTTGGTGTTCGGCGCGGTGGTGGTGTACAGCTCGCCGGGTCGGCCGCCGGCGATACTCGTCCCCAATACCGTAGTCGCCCCAGGCGTTCCCGTTGAGGTTCCAGACGTTGGCGACGAGCAGGCCGGAATAGATGCACTGCCGGTTACCGTTACATTGGCGCCGCCTGTCGTATGCGTATGCATGGGCATCTGCGTGACCAAGAGCGTGACGGCCTCGTTGCCGGACTTTTCGCCAGGTACTATCGGGCTAAGCCCCAGGCCGCTGCCTGTGCCGACCGGCGAGCGCCCCTGCAGATCGGGCAAGCCGAACGTACTTTGACCATTACCGCCATAGGTCGTGCCGAGCAAAGAAAACAGCGCGGTGTTCTGGTTGATCGACATCAGGTTTCCGTTGCACATGGCCCAGCCGTTCGGTGCAAAGGTGAAGCCAACCATACGAATTTCGCCTAGAAACGGATCGCTCATGATGTTCCCCTGTTTAAGAGTGAAGGATCGAGTGATTACGTCACCACCTGATACGACGGTTCTGTGTCGCGCTGGGCGGCGTCTTTGGAACGCAGGTAATGCATGACTGCAGTAAGGTTGGCCCGGCCATCGGCACTGGGCTGAGTCGGCGTGGCAAGCAGATCCCAGGACGTGCCATCAGGCGCCGTAATGCGATAGGTATCCTGGGGAAGCCCGATGCCAACGGGCAGTTCGAAGATCGCGGAATAACTGACGTACGTTGCATTCATCGCGATGCCGGCTGGCGCAGCGGCCAGGCGCGCCTCTACGCGACGGCCATCGGCCGTTTCCAGCACGAACAGCTGGTTCAGCGATGCAGTGAGCGCCTCATGGGTTGGAACAGCCTGCATTTGCCTCTCCCTGTTTCGTTCGCAACGATGCTGCGAACGCCATGCAACCGTCGATTATTGAAAAGGGTTGTTTAAACCTCTTACTGACGCCCACGCCTCTTCGTCAAAGGGCATGGCATCCCGATGCATCAGCTCGTAGATACCGTTTTCGCCAGCAGGCGCGAATCCGAGCGTGCGATACAACGCTCGAACCGGATTGTCGAATTCCACGTACAGCTGCATCCGCATGTGCTTTCGAGCCGCCTCGGTCACGATCGCCCGCATCAAGCGCGTGCCGATGCCCGCACCGCGATAAGCCGACAAGAGAGCGATATCGATCAACTGGACAACATCACCGCTCCAATCGTGATAAAGCCGGCCGATATTTTTCGTGCCCTGCATGATGATGTCGAAGCGACCATGCGGGTAATGCTGACGGTAATAGGTGTGCTGGATAGAGAACTGGCTGGCAAGCAAGGATTCGGCCTGTTCCACCGGCATGCCCGCGCTCACGAATTCATGCATTCGCGTGGACGAAAACACGTCGCGAAGAAAATCCATGTCCGCATCTGTGGCGGCGCGTAACGCGATGTCATCATGCGTCACACAAACGTCATTTTCCGCCGAGGTGCTTCCGGCGGATCGATTCAACCAAGCTTCGCGGCCGTCCATCCCCATGGAACCAGCTTGCCCCCTGTCCCTCGAGGCCCGGAATCTACTCGGGCGATTGTTAAAGCGCAATCAAGAAGCCTGCCCCGTGCCTGCCTGGTTTGAGAGATGGCAGAGAAACGAGTGGTTTCCCGTAGCATTGTTCGATATGACTGCGCGCAGCAAAGTCCGTGGCAAGGAAATCGCTAGTTCTGCGAACAATCGTTGCAGCGCACACGAACCGGACTGTTTGAGCAGCCCGGCTCGTGCTGTTACGCAGGCGATCAATGCAATTCGTTGAGCGCCGGATCGCGTTCCACTTTGTAGACCTTCGCCGGCGGTGTAGCCGACTTCATCAGCTTGAGGCGGAAGTTGGTCGCCTGTTGGCAGGCATTGCCGCCACCGACGAAGACGCCGCCCTGATCGCATTTCCATTCGTAGAAGTTGGCGATGCCACCGGCCAATTGCAGGCTGTAGTCGGTGCTGAGCGCCGCGGCATCGAACGGTACGCCGGCTTCTTCGTTCTGGAACCAACGCATCCATGCTTTCGATCCCACTGGCGGTACTTTGTCCGGCGCCTGGAAGGTGGGATTCATCGGCGAAAGTTGCGGGCTTTCGGCGGTCATGTGGCAGCTCATGCACGAACTTACCGGGTTATCGACTGGACCGTTTAGACGTCCATTCCAACCCAGGTGCGTGGGTGGCAATTCCGGACGTGCGTTGATGGCCGATTCCATGATCGTAGGATTGATCTTGGTCACCGTGGGCTGCTTGTTGGTGTAGTTGTCCTTGTTGTTTTCCGGATCGTTGCCCCACATCACGCCCACCGGCACCAGATTGTCCCAGCCCGGTTTGCCGGTGACTGCACCGTTGTACTGGAAGGTGCCGAAGATCCAGCCGGTGCCCGGCACACGGCTATCACGCACGGCGAAATCCATTTGAATCAGCGCAACGTTTTTGATCTCGCGATTGGCCGAATCGAAAGTGTCGGTGATGTAGGCCTGCCACAGCACCGGATTGACCAGGAACGGCACCTGCTGAAGGTCGATGTCGGCGAACAGCGCTTTGCAGACCACCGTGCCGTCATGAAAGCTGTTGGGCTTGGACGTGAAGCTTGGATCGGGATCCTGCGGGTTCTTCCACACTTCGCCGAAGGTGTAACCACCGACATCGTTGTAGATGCCTACGGCAAAGGTCTGCCCTTTCGTGATCTGCGTGGACGCAAGCTGCTTGGATTGAATTTGCGCTTCCTTGGTCAGGCCGTGAATGCCTTCGCGTCCTAGCGGTCCGTAGTGCTGCCATGGCGCGTGGTACCAGTGGCGGATGGTGTTCTTCTGCACGACCCAGTCGTTTTCGACGTTGCCCTCCAGGCAATACTGCTTCACCGCATCGACATACGGCCGCCATTGCTCGAAGTTGTTGGTGAGCTTGGCCGGCAGCAATTTGAAAAACGCAGGCGGCGGTCCGCTCGGCAGCGTTGTCGGGTAGTTCTGGCTCAACTCGAACAGCGGACCCTTGTACGTGGCCGGCGGTTGATAGCCGTAATCCGGAAAGGTACCTGCGCTGACCACAGCACTCGTCATCACCAGTGCCACGACGGCACCGGCTTTCACGCCTTTGGCGAAAAGCATAAATTGTTCCCCCTTTGTTGGTCGTCCTAACGCGAGCGTTGCGCTCGCACGTTGTCCGGCATGACGCTGGCCCGGACGGCCTTCCTCCATCCATCGCGGGCTAACTTGGCCCCGGTTATGTGTTGGTGATGTGAAGGCTGGCGATCGAAAGGGGGACAGGTTCGATCAGTCGGCCGGACCGGTGCAGGCGGCGTAGCGTTGGCCTTCCACCTGCAGCGAAGCCTGGCCATCCAGTGCTACCTCACCGGTGTAATGCTGCGGCGAGTCCAGCGCGATACGACCATGTCCGGCATGGGCACCGCATGTCGTTTTCCAGGCCAATGCTGTGCTCGTGCGATGTTCGCCGCTACGCGCGCAATTTGCTTCTGACTGCACGGGATCCACGAAAGTGGTCCACGGATCCGCGCCGTCGTAGAAGCATTTCCATTTGACGGTCAGAGCGCCGGCATGCCCATCTTTGATGGTGTGCAAGGTGATCTTCCACAAGCCGGGCATGGCCTGGAAATCGGCCGGATCGGCATGTGCGCTTGTGCTGAACGCAGCGGATGCGCCGATCAGCATCATGGCAGCAACGGGATTGGACCAGCGGCTGAGGTGCGCAGTAGAGCGTGATAGCAAGGTCATCGTGCGAATCGTATGTGGGTTGTGTCAGGTCGGAAACAACATACCCTGCCTGCCGGAGCAGGCAGGGTATGCATCGGAGCTTACTCAGTTTTTCGCCGAAACGACGCTTGAATCTCCATCCCAATGGCGATGGAAGTCGAACATGTCCATCAGGTCGCCAATGGCCGGGGAGTTAAGCGGCACATACGGGTTGTTGGGCAGCGAGATCGGGTTCGGCAGGTTGTCGCGGCTGCGGCGGGAGATGGTTTCATCCAGATCCCAGTTCGCTTCCACGAATTTGTCGAACGATACGTGATCGCCATACGTGTGCACCACGCGGCCACCGGTCGAATACTTCGACACCACCAGCAGCGGAATGCGCGTGCCGTCGCCGAAGAAGTCGATCGGCTGCACGTAACCGGAGTCGTAGTAGCCGCCGCCTTCATCGAAGGTAATCATGACGGCGGTGTTCTCCCACAGCTTCGGATTGGCTTTCACCATCTCGATGATCTTCTGCGCGTAGCCTTCGAACAGCTCCAGCTTGCTCGAGGACGGATGGCCGTCCAGCAGTCCATCCGGCTTGGCGATGGAAACGGCCGGCAACGTGCCGTTCTGGATATCGCTGTAGAGGTTGTTGAGATCCTGGTTGTTCGCACGCAGCTTCGCGTTGGTCATGACCTGCGTGGAATACAGGAAGGGATCGCAGATGTTGCAGAAGGTGCCGGCTTCACCGTCTTCCTTGCCGCCGTCGAAGCCTTCACCGTAATACTTCCAGCTTACGTGATGGCGGGCCAGCAGCAACGCGAGATTCTGCTGCTTGGTCGGCGGAACAGTGAACTGGTTGGCGCCCAACGGTGCGGGTGTGCCATCGCCCAGGTAGCCGGGGTTGTAGTTGTTGACCAGGTAGTACGCGCCCTTCTTGCAATCGCCGTGGCGGAAAGCGTCGTACGGAAGGCTCTTGAGATATTTGCGCACCGCGCCGACACCCGGCTGGCTTTCATCCGCGCAGTTCACGTAGGAGCCGCCGCCGTAGCCGTCCTGCACCCACCAGTTGTTGGTACCCGTTTGCGAGTTCGGGTTTTCGATCTGGTTGGATGGCGGCACAGCCGCTTCGCCATTCGCGTCGGCGTAATAGATCGGGTCGCCGAAGCCCAGCATGATGTGATTGGCACCGGTACCGCCCATCACCGACTGGTGGAAGTTGTCGCTGAGCGCATATTGCTCGGCCAGGTGCTTGAAGTACGTTACATCGCCCTGCGCCATGTTGAGGAACTGCATCGACGTGGAACCTTCGCCGGTGCTCTCATCCGTGAAGTTGGCCGGTTGCGTCTTGCCGTTGTTGCCGGCACCCATGGTCACTTCCACCCACGGGAACAGGTCGGCACGGCAACCACTGGGATTCTTCCAAGTCGCGTGGCTCACGTCGCAATCGAGCTGCTGCCACATCTGGAAGAAACGGTGTACGGGACTGTTGGCGTAATCGTTGTAGCTGATCGAGGCATGCATATCGACCGGCGCATTCGGCAGCGTGGCCGGGAAGCGCGTATCGATCACGTCGTTCGGCAGTCCGGTGCCGCCCTCGGCGAGATAGGGGTAGTAATTCGGCAGCAGTCCTGGCTCGATCGCTTCCGCCTGTGCGACAGAAGAAAGATACGGCTGGGTGGGCGCACCACCGGTATTCATCGGCGGCAGGTTGGTATATGCGCTGGTGTGTGTGGGCGAGTTGGAATAATCGCCAGTCTGGCTCGCCTGCCACTGCTGCGCCTTGGTCATGTTCGGACCAGGCGTGCCGTCTGCATTGACGATGCCTTCGGACAGCAGGTTCTCGACGGTTTGTCCTTTCGGCGGCGTGTAGGTAGCGAACACGTGGTCGAAGGTGCGGTTTTCACCGATCAGCAGAATCACGTGCTTGATCGGCGTGCGGGTGCGGTTGCTGGCGTCCTGGCCGTCATTCGGGCTGTAGAGCGTGACCGCGCCGCCGGGCTGACCGTCCACGGGTTTGGTGCCCGTGGCTGGCACGTTCGCGCGGAAGTGCGCGTCATTGGGTGGGCTCGCGGTCTGCGCATTCGCCAGCCCGACAAGGCTGGTGATGAGCGCACCGAGTACAAAAGGTTTCAACCGGGTACGGCCAAACTTCGTGGGCATAACTGGTGTCTCCTGCTGGCATGCTGCGAAAGCCTGCAATCGAGTAATCCCCCTGATTACGGTTTGCGATGCGCAAGTCCCCCGCAAACCGTATGGAAGTCTGCGCTGCTTAGATGACGTAACGTTGGCAAGAGCGCGACATTGCGTCAGCGCGCGATGACAGTGCTGCGACAAATGTGACAACTTGCACGCTGCATTGACGCGCGCTTCACGAATGCGCCGGCAACAAGTCGAACGGGCGCATCATTTCGTTGTCTTCGTGCTCAAGCAGATGACAGTGCCACACGTAGCGTCCCGGCTCGCCTTCGAAGCGCATCGCAATACGCGTGACCATTCCCGGATCGGCGCGCACAGTGTCCTTCCATCCAAGTTCTTGTGGCTCGGGCGAAATGGCCGGCCCGGTGAACACCAGTTTGCGATGCGCATTCCACGCGAAGAGATCGAACGGTCGGCGATCGATCACCTGGAAACGCACCAGATGCAGATGAATGGGATGCGCATCGCCGGTGAGATTGACGAAGCTCCAGGTTTCGATGCTGTTCTGTCGCGGGTTTTCCGTGACGGGATCGGACCAGCGTTTGCCGTCCAGCAGCATCGTCATCGCGTTGCCGTTGGCATCGTCGGTTTCGTTGAGCGTGAGGATGCGTTGGCGCGCAGCACTCGCCGGATCGATGCGCGGCACCTTGCGCAAGGTTGCAGGTAGTGCAGAGGTGTCGCGGGTACCGCGATCGCGTACGCGGAATTCCAGAATGCCTTCCGCTTCATGCCGCAATTGCAGAGACTTGCCGGCGAAGTCCGAGAAATCGATTACCACGTCGGCGCGCTCGGCCGGGTGCAACTCGATGCGCGTGCGCTGTAGCGGTGCGGAAAGCAACCCCTGATCGCTAGCGATCTGCTGCATGGGTTGATCGTGCGATAGCGAGAGATCGAAGAAGCGCGTGTTCGCCACATTGATGACGCGAAAGCGATAGCGCCGCGGCTCTACGTCGAGGTAGGGAAAGATCTTGCCATTGCACAACACGAGATTGCCGTTGCACTGCATGACCCACGGCGCAGAAGGATCGTCCGACACGGGGTAATAAAGCTGGCCATCCTGCGCAACCAGACGATCGCACAGCATCAGCGGTATGTCGCATTCGCCGGAGGGAAGATGCAGCGCCTGCTCCTCGTCATCCCGCACGAGATACGCCCCGAACAAGCCGGCATAGATGTTCAGCCGCGTAATACCCATCGCGTGATCGTGATACCACAGCGTGGCCGCATCCTGTCCGTTGGGATAGTGATACAGCGCCGAATGGCCGGGCGTGTACCAATCGTCAGGAAAACCATCCGATTTGGCCGGCGCACGCGCGCCGTGTACATGCGTGACCGCGCGCACTTCAGGCTTGTCGTGTTCCGCGCCATGGATGGTGTGATCGATGGGCAGAAAATGTTTCGGCGGTAATCCATTGATCCATTCGACCAACAACGGCTCGCCGCGCCGTGCCTCGATAGTCGGGCCGGGAAACTGGCCGTTGTAGCCCCATAGCGGCGTAGCTGGAATATCGCGATGCAGGTGCACTTTGCACTCGCGCATCGTCACGCGATAGCAAGGCAGCGTACGTCCCGGATAAGCCGGATGCGTGCGCTGATCCGAAGCGCGCGCCACGGCGGGAATGGGAAGCGGATCGACGAAACGCGCCAGCGAGGTCGGATTGATCAGCGGCACCTTGGGCGCAGCCAGGGTGGCCGCACTGGTCCGCGCCGGCATCGCCATCGGCATGGACGATGCCGATGCCATGCGCCACGCATCTGCAAGTGTCCATGCACCCAAAAACGTACCGGCGCCACAGAGAAAGTCCCGCCGCCTCATCGTCATGCCGGTACCGCCTGGCTTCGGCGGTCAGCGCTTGCTGGATAAGTCATCCAGCCACCCTAAGGGGCCGAAATGACAGAAATGTGGCAACGTCTTGGTCTGCCTTCAGTGGCCGGCCATGTTCGTGTCGACACGCTGCCATACCGAAATCGGCACATCGCCGTTCGGACGCGGCGGCACGCGATAGCTGAGCATGTTGCCTTTCAATTCGTACTGTCTGCGCTGCTGCTGGCCTTCCCAATTGGGAAACGAGGCGCCGTCGATATGGAAGACCAATTCGCCGCGCGCCGAATCCATGCTGACCGTGCCGAAGTGCGTGCTGGAGCCCATCACGGCAGCCTTGTATTCGGCATCGCTTCCTTTCGCCTTGTCGCCAGTGCTGAAGCGCGGGCGGTCGGCCCTGAATATTTGCAATGAATAGTGACCTTGCTTGTCGATCAGTAGCACGCCCTTGGGCGCGGCGCCGAAATCGGACGTGCGCGTTCCATCCGGATGCAGCACGTCGGCCGCTGCCAGCGTCCAGGTTCCGGCGAGTGTCGACGACGTGGCTGGCGGTATGGCCAACGCGACCGAGGCAGGGACGATCAAGCTGCCTAACATGGTTGCGATGAAGGCGAATCGTGACGATCGTTTCATGGGCTTTGCTCTCTCGCGCGGTCATGCGTTGTGATGCACAGCCTAGCGATGGTCCATCACGGGATACACATAGCGAAACGTCTTTCAGTGATTCGAGTTCTCAATGGCTCGTACTCGTAAGGGTCTAGCGCTCGCCCGTGCTTCGCCGCTTACCTGAACTCGATGACCGCTTCGGTCACGATGTAGCCACGTGGCGGAAGTTCTCGGTGAATACCGGTTTGGCCGCAGCATTAACGCCGCACCTAGCCGCTGTAGTGGGGACCGGATCGGTACACGTTTCGGCAATGGCGATCGGCTTGGTGCCCTTGCTCTGCGGCATCCGATACACGGTTTGCGCGCACGTGCGCCACCGAGAGCCCTCGTATATACAAATTTAACAAATCTGGCAGTTATGCTGAAGTTTGCCTAGTTTATGCAATTTACATAAACTCCTTAAACTCCCTGGATATCGAGACCGCAATGGACCCTGTACTTAACCCCTATGCGCCCGGAGCCGGCGCTCAGCCTCATGAGCTGGCCGGGCGTGACGGCGTCCGCGAAATGGTGCGCATAGCGATAGCTCGCGTAAGGGCAGGACGTCCAGCCAAAAGCGCAATGCTCGTGGGCTTGCGTGGAGTCGGCAAAACTGTACTGCTGGACAAGATGAGGTTGGATGCGGAAGTCGCGGGCTGCATCACCGCGCGGATTGAAGCGCCAGAAGGTCGGTCCCTGCCATCCATGCTGGCGCCGCAATTGCGTATCGCGCTTTTGTCTTTGAGTCGGATCGAGATCGCGAAGGAGGCAGGCATCAAGGCTCTTCGCGCACTGGCCGGTTTCGTGAAGAGTTTGAAGGTCAAATTCAACGACATCGAGGTTGGCATTGATTATGACCCCGACCCCGGCATCGCGGACAACGGCGACCTTGAACATGACATGCAAGCACTGTTTGAACGGGTTGGTGAGGCCGCAAAGGTGGCGAGCACTGCCGTTGTCATATTCGTGGATGAACTCCAATATGTCCGGGAAGAAGAGCTTGCGGCTCTGATCACCGTGATGCATCGCATGTCGCAACGAGCTCTGCCCGTCTTGCTGGTCGGCGCAGGCCTTCCTCAACTTCGTGGTCGGATGGGCGAAGCGAAATCATATTCAGAGCGCCTTTTCGAATTCCCGGAAATCGGCGCGCTTAGTCCGGCTGACGCCGGGGCAGCGTTAATCAAACCGGCGGAAGAAAACGGCGTCACCTATACGGAAGAAGCCATCTATACGATCTTGGGCCACACCAAGGGCTATCCCTACTTCATTCAAGAATGGGGTTCGCACAGTTGGAACATCGCACTGAATTCCCCTATTGGATACGAAGATGTCCATAAGGCTTCCGCCACTGTGATCGCGGCAATGGATGAGGGGTTTTTCCGCGTAAGATTCGACCGGATGACTCCCACCGAAAAGAAATATCTGCGCGCGATGGCAGAACTTGGCCCTGGGCCGCATCGCTCGGGAGACATCGCTGATGTACTCGAAAGATCGGTTCAATCCATGGCACCCGTTAGAAGCAGCATCATCACCAAAGGCATGGTTTGGTCACCAAGTCATGGCGATACTGCGTTTACCGTGCCATTGTTCGATGAGTTCATGCGACGAATCATGCCGGGCGACGAATGGAAACGTTAGAGTTGCAAGAGCGATTCAAAGTGCAATGGGTGTTCGGCAACATTACCGAAGCACTGCGGTGCCAGATCGTCGCATTTTGGCTGCAGGAAGGTGCACTGACGAATCCAGACGAAGCCTGGCGCCGTTCGTTTGAAGTCGCATGCGTGCTTGAGGATGATGAAACCGGAAGCATCGCGGGTGTGTGTACTGTCGCGATCGGCATGGACGATCAGGACCGGTCATATGGATTCGTGCGCATCTTCGTCAGGCCGAGCAGCCGGCGCGCGGGACTGAATGTGCGAATGATGGAGCGAATGATCGAAGGCTTTAAGGTGCTTGCACGTGAACCAGGCGGTCCGCATCGGCTGGTAGCGACGATCGAGAATCGCAAACTGGAGCGCCGTGCGGCGCAGAGGATTCTTGCGCGACTTGGGTTCGTGCATGTCGGCGTTGCACCGAATGGCGAACAGGTTATGCAGCGCATGCTTGCGGCATAACACCGGGCGCAACCTCATGGCCGTCATTCCCGCGAAAGCGGGAATCCATTTGCCGTGATGCAAAGGCAAACATGGATTCCCGCTTTCGCGGGAATGACGACCATACATAGGCTGGGATGGCATCTAAGGCGAGTGTTCAACCCTCCCCTGCAAGCAGGGGAGGGAGCTCGTGTGAAGCATCACCAAGCTTTCTTTCGTACTTAGAACTTCTTGGTGAAACCCACACTCAACGCATTGTCGTTGAGGTGGCTGGCGAACTGACCCTGATAATCCAGGTACAGACTCCACGATGCTCCGGCTTGCGCAGTGATGCGCGCGCCCACCGTCGCCATGCCTCGTCCGAAGGTTTCGCCTGGCAGCGAGAACGCCGTGCCATCCTGGCTGGCGGCCTGCACCATGGCATTACCGCCGTGCGCGTTGTAGCGATAACCCACGTCAAACTGCGGCACATAGCTGATGCCCTGCGCCACGAACGGCCGCGAGAACAACACACGCGCATACGGCTCCAACGTGGTGTAGGTGCTATGTGCACCCTGCAGCGCGAAATCGTTGGCAAACGGATTGGTGCTGGCGATGGATTCGCTGAAGCTGCTCAGGCTCTGGTGCTGATACAGCGCACCGATCGCCGGCGTCACTTGCCACTTTGCCGCCGCGATCGGCCATGCGGCTTGCAATGCTGCGCCCGTGGTATCGCCGTCCGGACGCGCCACGCTGTGGCCAATGCCTGTCTGGCGATACACGCTGTAGCTGCTGTGCGTTTCGTCGATCATGCCCGACAACACCACAGGCCCGACGTTGGCGTAGGCATACACGCCACCGTGCACGCTATCCACGTTGGCATTGCTGCCCTGGTGGTCGCTGCTGTTGATGCGGCCGAAACCCGCTTCCACGCCCACATGCAGCACATCGGTTACCGCGTGATCGAATCCACCCTGCAAGCCGAACAGCGAGCTGTTCAAGCCATTGCTGCCGGTGAGCGATTCGTTGCCACCGCTGTACTGAACCCACAGATCGCTGTTGCAAGACGACGCAACCGTGTTGGCATGCGCAGCGTGCGTGTCGTTGCACGCCGTGTCACTGGAACGTAGCGTCGCGCCGAGTACGGTGTTCAGCGATTGCTGGCCGACCAGGTTCGTGCTTTGCAGCAGATTGGCGTACAGCGCACCGTCTGCGGGCGCGACAATCTTCGACATCACCATCAGATCGGCTTGCGTCGGCGTGTAGACCACCCTCGTGTCGAGGGCGGACGGCGCACCTGTGGAGGTCGTCGTGGCAAATTGCCCGCTCAGCGACGTGGCCTGCACCAAGGTGTAGCTGTTGGTGTTGTACGTGCCTGGTGCATAGATCAGGTGCAGCGTGCCAGCAAGGCTTGCGTTGCCGTTGACCAGCAATTCCGATGCCTGCGTCGGTGTTACATCGATCTGCAACGTCGCATCCG
This sequence comes from Dyella humi, assembly GCF_044904605.1. Taxonomy (NCBI): domain Bacteria; kingdom Pseudomonadati; phylum Pseudomonadota; class Gammaproteobacteria; order Lysobacterales; family Rhodanobacteraceae; genus Dyella; species Dyella humi. The sequence goes on along the minus strand of NZ_JADIKI010000023.1, from coordinate 1,574,918 downwards.
CGTTCTGCGTGTAATTGCCGTTGATGGTCAGCATGCCTACCGAACCGCCCGGCCATACCGTGCCATCGCTGGTCACATTGCCGTTGATGCTGCCGTGACCACGCAAGATGCTGCCGACATCCACTGTGACATTGCTTTGCACGGATGCGCTGGTGTGCGAGCTGTCACCCACTTCCAGCGTACCCGACTGCACCGTGGTGCCGCCGGTGTAGGTGTTCACACCGTTGAGGATCAATGTGCCGCTGCCGATCTGCGCCACGCTGCCGGTGCCGCTGATCACCGCGCTGTAGGTGACCGTGTCGGAACGATCGAACGCCACCCTGCCGGTGCTGGCGACATTGCCGTTGATCATGCCGCTGGTGGTGTTGTTGGCCACCTGCAACAGGCCACCGGTGATCGTGGTGGTGCCGGTATAGGTGTTGGCACCAGTCAGCACCAACGTGCCGCTGCCGGTCTTGGTCAACGAACCGTCGCCGCTGATCGCGCCGGTGAAGGTGCCGTTGGTCGACTGGTTGAACGTCACGTCGGCACTGCCGCCGCTGACCGGTGCGAACGTCACGCTGCCAGCGATGCTGCTACTGGAGCCGACCAGCGTGCCGTTAGTGATCGTGGTACCGCCGGTGTACGTGTTGGCGCCGGTCAGGGTCAGCGTGCCGGTACCGGTCTTGATCAGCGAGCCGTTGCCGCTGATCGCGCCGCTGAAGGTACCGGTAGTCGACTGGTTAAAGGTGAGGTTCGCACTGCCACCGCTCGCCGGCGCAAACGTCACGTTGCCGGTGAGGCTGGTGGTGGCGCCCACCAGGCTGCCGTTGGTGATCGTGGTGCCGCCGGTGTACGTGTTGGCACCGGTCAGTGTCAGCGTGCCGCTGCCCGTCTTGGTCACCCCACCGTTGCCGCTGATCGCGCCGGCAAAAGTGCCGTTGCTCGACTGGTTGAAGGTCAGGTCGGCAATGCCCCCGCTCACCGGTGCGAACGTCATGTTGCCGGTGAGGCTGCTGCTGTTGCCCACCAGCGTGCCGTTGGCGATCGTGGTGCCGCCGGTATACGTATTGGCGCCCGTCAGAGTCAGCGTGCCGCTGCCTGTCTTGGTCAGCGAGCCGTTGCCGCTGATTGCGCCGGCAAAAGTGCCGTTGCTCGACTGGTTGAAGGTCAGGTTCGCGCTGCCGCCACTCACCGGTGCAAACGTCACGTTGCCGACAATGCTGCTGCTGTTGCCCACCAGCATGCCGTTGCTGATCGTCCACGCCTGGCTGGCGCTGCCGGTTCCGCTCAGCGTCCAGGTGCTGGTGCCGCTCTTGCCGAACTGGTTAAAGCCCTGGATCGCCGCGTTGCTGCCCACCGCGCCCACCTGTCCCAGGTTGAAGCTGGCGTTGCTGTTGCCGCCGAGTTCGAGCGTGTCGCCGCCGTTGCTGCTGCCGCTGGTGCTCACCACGTTTCCAGTGAACGTGTAGCCGGCTTCCAGCACCAGCGTGTTGCCGCCGCCGCTCAGATTGACGGCATCGGCTTGCACGCCGCTAGCACTCAAGCCCCCGCTGATGGTGCCGGCATTGACGATGATCGAGCCGCCGCTGGACACCACGCCCACGCCACCCGCACCACCCGCACCGCCGTTACCCCCCATGCCACCCGCGCCGCCGGTCACCGAGCCAGTATTGGTCAGGACGAACTGCGTGCCCTTCACGCCATTGCCGCCGGCACCGCCCACACCACCGGCGCCGCCATTGCCGCCATTGCCCGTGGTGCCGTTGTTCGTGCTACCGCCCAAGCCGGCGTTCCCGCCAGAGCCGCCGGTACCGCCCATGCCGCCGACCACCGAACCGGCATTGGTCAGGGTGAACTGCGTGCCCTGCACGCCACTGCCACCGGTGCCGCCCACGCCACCTGCACCGCCGTCACCGCCGAGGCCGCCATTACCGCCCGTGGCCCCATTGCTGGAACCGGAGCCACCCGAACCGCCGCCGCCCCCCATGCCACCGATGCCACCCTGGCCGCCGACGATCGATGCATGGCTGTTGTTGGTGAGGCTGAAGCTGGTGCCGCTCACGCCTGCGCCACCGGCGCCACCGATACCGCCCGTACCGCCAGTGCCACCCGCACCGCCATTACCGGTGGTACCGCTGACCAAGTAGGCGCTCGAGCCGCCACCGGCGCCCACACCGCCCTGACCGCCCACGCCGCCAAGGCCGCCGGTGATCGTGCCGCTGTTGACCAGGCCGCTCTGCCCGGCCGCGTAGACACCTGCGCCGCCATGGCCACCTGCGCCGCCCATACCGCCGTTACCGCCGTTGCCGGCGTTGCCGCTGGCCCCAACCACGGGGGGCACCGGTGTGTTGCCCCAGTACTTGCCACCTTCACCACCGCGCCCACCCACGCCGCCGGCACCACCCTGGCCGCCGACGATGCGGCCGGTATTGGTGAGGGCAAGTCCCGAGCCACTCACGCCCGCGCCACCGATGCCACCGCTACCGCCGGTACCGCCATAGGCGCCGGCCGTCGGCGCGCTCGAATACTTGGGGCCGTGCATGACGCCGAAGCCGCCCTGGCCACCGCTGCCACCGGCACCGCCGAGGCCGCCAGCCAGCTGGCTCTGGTTGTTCAGCGCAAAGCCGGTACCGCCGACCGCGGCGCCGCCGACGTAGCCAGCGCCACCCGCGCTGCCAGCCGTGGCCGACGCACCAGTGGAACCGGAGGTGCCGCTATTGCCCGAATTGCCGTTGGCGCCGGTCACCGTCACGCTCGCGCCGTTCACGCCCACCTGCAGGGTGGTACCCGATGCCATGCTGACGCCGCCGCTGACACTGCTGCCGGACCCGGCCAGGTCCAGCTCACCGCCCTGCACCGACACGCCGCCGCTGATGGTGGTGGTGCCGGCCAGCAACAGCGTGCCGGCATTGGTCTTGGCCAGGCCCACACTGGAAATCAGCGCGTTGTTGAGCGTGGCGAGCCAGCTCGCACTGCCGCTGCTGCCATCGCCAACCGCGATCACCGGGGCGCTACCGTTGCCGCTCACCAGGGTCAGCTGGCCGCCGTTCAAGACATAACCGTTGCTGGCGAACTGCAGGCCGGTGGCCTGCACGGCGCCCACGCTGTTGTCGACCGTCACGGTGCCAGCCGCGCCGCCAAAGATGGCGAAGCCCGGCTGCGGTTGCATCGGCGCGGTGACCGCGCCGCTGGCATCGGTCCAGTTGGGCGATGTGGTCGACCAGGTGCCGCTGCCGCCGCCGAGCTGGCTCGCGCTGGCCTGACCGTTGGCGTTCCAGAAGCTCAGCGTGAGGCCGGCAGTGTTGAGCAGGTTGATCTGCTTGTTGGCGGACAGGTACTGGATCGAGAAGCTGCTGCCAGCCGGCGTACTGCCCAGGCTTAGGCCACCGTTGTTCTGCACCAGGCTGCCGCCATAGCTGAACAAGTTGTACAGACCCGGTCCCATGCTGCCGCTGTTGCTCACGTTCACCGTGGCGCCATCCAGCTCCAGATTGCCGGTGACGGCGACGTTGCTGCCGCTGCCAAGCGTGGTGAAGTTCGGACCGGGCGCACCCAACGAAATGTTGATCTGGCTGCCCTGTTCGGCGACCAGGCTGCCCAAGGTCAAGGTGCCGGTGGGCATAAGGTTCGCCCCGGAGCTCAGGTCAACCTGGCCACCCACCGAGCCGGAGCCACTCAGCGTAGCCCCGTTCTGCACATTGACGGCGCCGGCGATCGATGCGCCAGAAGTCAGCAGCAAGGTACCCGCCTGTACCGTGGTGCTGCCGGTATAGGTGTTGATGCCACCCAGCGTGAATGTGCTGCCGCCCTGTTTGACCAGCGAACCGCCGCTGCCGGCGATCACGCCGTCGAACTCGGTGTTGTTGGCGAGGCCCAGCGTCAGCGTGTTGCCGCCTAGCTGCACGCTGCCCGTACCGGACAGATCGCCGATGGTGGTGCCGCCGTTGCTGAGGCCGGAGATATCCAGCGTTCCACCGCTGACGGCGACGCCACTGGACGCGGCAATACTGCCGCTGCCCGACAGCTGCAGCGTGCCGCCGTTGACCGTCGTACTGCCGGTGTAGGTGTTCGTCCCCGTCAAATCGAGCGTGCCGCTGCCCTGCTTGATCAGCGAACCGCCGCTGCCGCCCGCGATACCGCCGTCGGCGATCACCCCGTCGAACTCGGTGCTGTTCGCGGTACCGAGCGTTAGCGTATTGCGACCCAGGGCGACCGTGCCCGCACCGGAAAGGTTGGCGATAGTGGTGCCACCATTCGTCAGACCGGAAATGTCGAAGCTGTCGCCGCTGCTAACGGCGACGCCAGTCGACGCGGCAATAGCGCCGGAGCCCGACAACTGCAGCGTGCCGCCGTTGATCGTGGTGCTGCCGGTGTAGGTGTTCGCGCCGGTCAGATCGAGCGTGCCGCTGCCCTGCTTGATCAGCAAACCGCCGCTGCCGCCCGCGATGCCCCCGTCGGCGATCACGCCATCGAATTCGCTGCTGTTTGGGGTACCAAGTGTGAGTGTGTTGCCGCCCAGCGCCACCGTGCCCGCGCCGGAAAGGTTGCCGATGGTGGTGCCACCATTCGTCAGACCGGAAATGTCGAAGCTGCTGCCACCGCTGACGTTGACGCCACTCGATACGGCAATGCTGCCGGAGCCCGACAACTGCAGCGTGCCGCCGTTGACCGTGGTGCTACCGGTGTAGGTGTTCGTGCCGGTCAGATCGAGCGTGCCGCTGCCCTGCTTGACCAACGAACCGCCGCTGCCGCCCGCGATACCACCGTCGGCGATCACCCCGTCGAACTCGGTGCTATTCGCGGTACCGAGCGTGAGCGTATTGCGACCCAGCGCCACCGTGCCCGCACCGGAAAGATCGCCGATGGTGGTGCCACCATTCGTCAGACCGGAAATGTCGAAACTGTTGCCGCCGCTGACGTTGACGCCCCTCGATGCAGCAATGCTGCCGGCTCCCGACAACTGCAGCGTGCCGCCATTGATGGTGGTGCTGCCGGTATAGGCATTGTCGCCCGTGAGATCGAGCGTGCCGCTCCCTTGCTTGACGACTGCACCGCCGATGCCGAGCGCGCCATCGGCGATCACGCCGTCGAACTGGCTGCTGTTCGCGGTACCGAGCGTGAGCGTGTTGCCGCCAAGCGTGACGGTACCGGTGCCGGTAAGGTCGCCGACAGTGGCGTCGAGCGTGGTCACGCCGGAAATGTCGAAGCTGCTACCGCTGCTAACTGCGACGCCACTCGAAGCAGCGATGCTGCCGCTGCCTGACAACGCCAGCGTGCCGCCACTGATCGTAGTGCTACCGGTGTAGGTGTTCGTGCCGGTCAGATCGAGCGTGCCGCTGCCCTGCTTGACCAGGGAGCCGCCGCTGCCGCCCGCGATACCGCCGTCGGCGATCACGCCATCGAACTCGCCGTTGTTTGCAGTACCAAGTGTGAGCGTGTTACCACCCAGCGCCACCGCGCCCGCACCGGAAAGGTCGCCAATGGTGGTGCCATGGTTAGTCAGCGCGGAAATGTCCAAGCTGCCGTTGTTGACGGTCACACCGCTGGACGAGGCAATGCTGCCGCTGCCCGACAGCTGCAGCGTGCCACCGCTGATGTTGGTCGCACCGCTGTAGCTGTTGTCTGCGGTAAAGATGGTGGTGCCCGCCAGCTGGTCGACCGTGCCGGCGCCGGTGATCACCGGCGCAAACGCGTAGCCGGTGTCGGTATGGTTAAACACGAGCGTGCCCGAACCATTGCCGAAGGATACGGTGCTGGTGTTCAACGTACCCACGGCCGTGGGAGCGTCGCCCGCTGCAGCACCGATGTTCACGGTGCCGACGGAGCCGCTGTCCGCGGCGATCACGAAGCTGTTGGTAGCGGTGACCGTGCCGCCGTTGGCGACGGTGAGGCTACCCGTACCGTCGTGATTACCCACCGCGATGTTCGGCGAGCTGAGGCTTGAGCCGCTGTCGGTGACCAGGACGGTACCGTTGGATCCGCCGCCGTCGGCGATGGAGAAGAAGCCGCTGGCGCTAACTTTGCCGCCAGCTGACACAGTGAGCGTACCGGTGCCAAGTTGGCCGACATTGATGAAGGTGCTGCTGGACAGCTGCGCGCCGCTGGTGACGGTCACCGTACCGTTGTCGCCTGCGTTCTGGCCGATGTTCAATTGGCCGTTACTGATGACGGTCGCGCCGTTGCTGACGGTCAGCGTACCGGTGCCGTTATCGCCGACCATGATGGGAGTACCGCCGGGGGGGAGGGTGGCGGTGATGTTCGAGCCCAATCCGTCGACCACCACGGTGCCGTCGTCGATGAGCTCCGAGCTGCGGGCGACGCTACCGCCGCTGGCAATGGTCAGCGTGCCGGCCGCGACCGCCGTGGCGCCGGTGTAGCTATTGGCACCCGTGAGCACCAACGCGCCGCCACCGCTCTTGGTCAACGAGCCCGCGCCGCTGATGATGCCGGTTTCCGTCAGGGTCGTGCCGTTATCGGTGGACAGCGTGCCACCGCTACCGCCGAGCGCGATGGCGCGGTTGGAGGTGATGGCTGCGGTGGTCTCCAGCGTGCCGCCGTTGAAGATTAGCGCGGCTGAGCTGGCGCCAAGATTGGCGTCACTGGAAATAGCCAGCGTGCCTGCATTGATCGTGGTGCTGCCGGTATACGCATTGGTGCCGGTAAGCGCCAACTTGCCACTACCGGACTTGGTCAGCGTGCCGGCGCCGCTGATGACGCCTGTTTCCGTCCAGGTCGTACCGCTATCGGTGGACACGGTGCCGCCGCCGGCGCCGAGCGTGATGGCGCGGCTGGAGGTGATGGTTGCGGTGGTCTCCAGCGTACCGCCATTGAACGTCAGCCCGCCCGCGCTGGCGCCAAGGCTGGCGTCATTGGAAATGGCTAGCGTGCCGGCGACCAGCGTCCAGGACGTCGTCGATGCGGTCGCGCCCGTCAATGTCCAGGTGCTGGTACCAAGCTTTTCGTACTGAGCAAAACCTTGATATTGGGAACCGATTTGCGACGCGGCAAAGCTACTGTTGGCGGTGCCGCCCAGGGCAAGCGTATCGCCGCCGTTGGTGCTGCCGCTGCTGCTGACCACGTTGCCCGTGATGGCTGACCCGGCCTGCAGGACCAACGTGTTGCCACCGCCGCTCAGGTCGATCGCGTCGGCCTGAACGCTGCCACCCGTTAACAGCGGCTCCAGTCCTCCGGCAATGGAGCCGCTGTTGGTGATGGTGGAATTGCCCGTCACCACCACGCCAACGCCACCGGCGCCGGCGTTGCCGTTGCTATGGGTATCGAGGGCACCCGCACCGCCGTTGCCGCCCACAATCCGGCCGCTATTGGTGATCGTCAGGTTGCTGCCAGCGACACCCGCGCCACCGTTGCCGCCGTTGCCGCCATATCCACCATCGCTGAGCTGTCCGCCGCCGTTGCCACCGGCGCCGCCGGTGATCGTGCCCCCGTTATTAAGGGTGAAACCCACACCTGCCACGCCCACGCCACCGCCCGCACCAGCGGCCGCTTTGAAGCCGCCGCCGCCATTGCCGCCGGCACCGCCGGTGATCGTAGTGCCGGTAGCGCTGGTGATCGCACTGCCATTGATGGCGTATACGCCAGCACCACCACCGCCACCGCCACCGCCATAACCCGATGAGGTGGAGAAAGCGCCATTGCCGCCGTTACCGCCCTTGCCACCCACGATGCTGCCTGGGTTGGCAAAGGACGTGCCGCTGACGGACTGGCCGGCGCCGCCGCCACCGCCACCACCGCCGCCGCCATACTTGCTGTTGCTGCCATTGAAGTAGCCGCCACCACCACCGCCGCCGCCATTGCCAAGCGTGCGCAGTCCGCCGCCCGCACCCGCGCCACCGGGCAGATCGACGGGGCCGCCCGATCCGCCACTGCCATTGACTCCTTGACCTGCGGCGCCGCTGCCATTCGAACCGCCCGCGCCACCGCCGTTGGCGGAGAGGCCTGAAGTGATGGCCCCGATACCTCCCGCACCAGCTTGATCGCTGGTGGTGCCGGCGCCGCCGTTCCCGCCGGCCACGCCGCAGATCGTGGTCGCGCTGGGCGTGCAGGTCTGCGACCAGGCCGGCGATGCAACGGCCGCCAAGGCCACACTCACCGCGATCGCCAACAGGCGTGATGTCGGCTCGAACTTCGATGCCGCATTGGCGCCGTCGACCACGCCGCCTTTCGGCGCACTCGCCAATTCGGACACCACTTGCGGAATGCCCAAAGTGCGGTTGAAAACGATGCGATAGATACGGTTCATGGCAAGGCCCCCTGTTGGCCTGGAAGTTAATGACGGCAATACGGCAGCGCGGCGCGCGCAGGCGTGCCGTTTTTCAATCACATAGCGATGGAGCGGTAAGGACCCTGCGCGCTTACACCACCCGCACGCCGTGCGGATTCAATGCGGGGTCCAGCCAGAAAACATCATTCTCGAAACGTCGGAACACGTCCGGCGGCAGCACGCTGGTGCGCCCACGCGCTTCGACTTTCTTGCGCACGGTGTGCAGTCCCGGCGTGCCCGCACGCAGATCGAATTCATCGGCTTGGTAGCTGACGTTGTCGAAGTCGTGGGCGTAAGCCGATTCACCGATGAAGTCGTAGACGGCGGCGATGGCGCGCGCCGGATCGCTGGTCAGCGTTTCGTAGCTCAGCAGCAACAGGTTGTCGGTCTGGTCGCCGTAGAACGCCTCTTTCAAGGCGTTGTAGGCAAAGCCGACCATGCCCTCGCCGTTGGCTAAGCCTTCGGCACGCGAATACACCGTACCGCCGGTCTGGTAATTGAAAATGGAGGAGGGTTGGAACGCGTTCTTGCGCACGAGCTGTTCGATGCTGTCGATGATCCACGACACGTGCCGCACGCAGGCGATCACCTTGCCTTGCGGGAACAACTCTTTCAGCTGACGCATCTTGGTGCACCAGCTGCGATTGGTGTCGAACACCACCTCGGCTTTGTATTCGGGGCCGTAATAGGTGTCGAACAAGCCCTTCAGCATCCGCTTGCGCTGTTCGTCGGTGATGAATACCGAGTACTCGTTGCGGTCGCTGAGCTCACCCAACAGGGTGTTGAAGGCGCCGCCCATCGGGCCGCTCATGCCCGCATGAAAGCGCGGGTTCTGGCTCAAAATGGCCGCAAGCAAGGTCGACCCGGACCTTGGCAGGCCCGAGATAAAGTGAAACTGGCGTTCCATCCGATTGTCCCCTGTAGGCTTTCGCCCCTTTGTTCCGCGCACGCCGTTCCTCGTCGTCCGCGTCATTCAATAATGTGAACTGAGTCACATATTTTTCTTAGCAGTGATGCTAGGCGATGGGAGGCGATAGGGACATGTCTGTGCGTTTCAGCTTTGGAACGTACGTGCAAGAAAAGCGCGCTGATCGGGGCTCAGCGAAGCTCGGCCAGGCTGCCGTTCCAGCGGCGCGCCATCAGGTCGACCGTTGGATTTTCCATACCGCGAATGCTGGCCGCGCGATAGGCGCCAGGCGAGATGCCGAAGGCTTGCTTGAACAGACGACTGGCGTGGCTTTCGCCGGAGAAGCCCAACATGGGCGTCAGCTCGGCGAGGGATAGATGGTCGAAGGCCCGGTCGTCCAGTTGATCGCGCAACCGCTGCAACCGGCAAAATTGCATGAAGCGGGCCACGCCGCCGCAGCTCTCGAACAGGCGATACAGACCGGTGCGCGACATGCCCGTGCCGTCGATGATGTCTTGAACGGAAAAATCGGGCGTACCGAGGTTCGCCTCAACCAGCCGGCGGACTTTTTCACGGCGCACATGTTCGAGCCGGTAAAACTCCGAGCGCCCGCCCGAGCCAGCAGGATTGATCGCCACGGATAAAAGATCGACCAGCGTGCGCGTGACCGCTGCATGCGCACCGAGCGGCAATCGCGGAGCTTGCTCGACCAACGCACGCAGCATGGCGCTGAGCAAGGCGCCTTCCTGCGCGCCAATGCGGTAGCCATGGAGACTGCTCAAGTCGCAGGCTGCCGCCCGCGTGGCCTCGCGCGCCAGGCTTACCGTGATCAGGCCGACGCTCTCCGCGGCGTTTTCCATCGACTGGCATGTATCGGCCAGCAAGGTTTCGCCTGGCACGACCGGCACAGCCTGACCGATCGGACCACCGACCAGCTCGCCGCTGACGACATGGTTTAGGACGAAATGATCGAAACCATCGTCCGCCACGCGTTCCCCACGGCAATGGCGAACACCACCGTACTCGCGCTCGAACAGTATCGTTCGATCCAGCCGCCAGCTGCGCACTCGGGCGAAGAATGGTGTGCCCGTTCGCTCTACGTCCGCGCCGCGCGCGTAAAGATCACGGTAACGCGCGAACGCCTCATCTGCCTCGTACGCCGCGCTATCAAAGGTGAAGATCTCGCTCACCGAGCTGCCTCCGCCGCGACGGGCCGCCTACCGCTGCGTGCCAGCAACGACGCCACGACGCCAGCGATGGCCGCGACCATGCACACCTCGCTTAGGGCCGACGACAAGCCGTGACCGCCCAGGCCCCTGGCATCGCTCACCACTCCCGCCATGAACGGACCCAGCGCCACGCCAACCAGAGTGATGAAGGCGAGAAACACGCGCAGGCCGGCATCGCGCTGTGATGGGCTCAGCATCGCGGGCAATCCGGCCAACGCGGCCACGGCCGCAGTACCGCCGACCAGTGAAGCCAGCGCCAACAAAGCGCAGGCCGCCACACTGGAGGAGGTCAGGGGAATCACTGCCAGCATCGGCATGACGAGCAGCAGTGCACCGGCCACGATGGTGAGGGGCGAGCGCCGCTCGCCACGCTTGTCGACCAGGATTCCCGCAATGAAATGCCCAAGCGGCGACGCGATGAGCAACGAGGCGCCGAACGCGAGCGAAGCCGTCGCCGGCGTCAGCCCTTGTTCGCGATGCAGTACTGACGGCGCCCATGCACCGATCGTCTGCACGACCAGCACGCTGGCACCGGCTCCGCACAGATACATGCTCATCAGGCGCGATTGCCCGCGGAACGAGGCGAGTATTTGCTTGAATACGTGCCCGGCGGGTGGAAACGGCGTGGCACGCGGTTCGGCTCGGCACACCAGCAGCACCATCAACACCAGATTCGGCGCCGCCATGGCCAGGAACAATAAGCGCCAATGAGCAAGCGCGGGCGCGGGCGCCCATTTCGCCAACCAGGCCAGCACCAACCCTCCCAACAGCAGCGAAAGACTGCGCCCGGTCGTCGAAGCCGCCGTAAACACTGCCACGCAGCGGCCGCGCCACTGCGGCGCGGAACACTCTACGATCAGGCCCAAGGCGAGCGGCACAAAAGCGGCCTGTCCCAATCCCACCAGCGCCCGCGCAACCATCAGCGTCGCCAACGCATGCCCGCACGCGAAAACGACCATGCCGAGCATCCAGGTCGCGATGCATCCGGCCAGCAGGCGAAGCCGCTGCGGCGAATGCGCCAGCGGCCAACTGGCCAGCATACCGATGACATACAGCAGTGCGAATGCGGGCCCATCGAGCAAGCCGAGCTGGGTATCCGACAAGCCGAGGTCCGTCTTCAGCAACGGCGCTGCGACGGCGGGTAGATTGCGGTCGATAAAGGCCATGCAGTGGCCCAGCGCAAGCAAGGCAATCAGCGATGTCGGCGTGCTTGCCGAATTGGAACGAGAATCGGACAGCTGCATATCTCCCCTGCACAACTGTTCGTAGATCGATGAGGTGACGTGGGCGGTCCATTTTGTGAACCACATCACACCTTTGAGTGGAAGCAACGTTTATGCCACGGCGGCGCGCGAGCTCGGCCCTGTGCGCCCGCGCCTGGTCTAACCGGTTGCCGGCAGGCGTCGGACGCGACAGGTCACCTTATGCCCTGAAGAGACGCCTTATCGGGTCGGGGACAGATCCACGGATTGCATCGTCACCGGCAGCGCCGTGCCCTGCTCGAACGGTGCCGGCGGCGTAAGCTCGACCTGCATGGCGTAAGGATGCACGGCACGGTTCCGGTGAATGAGCAAAACCTGGCTGCCTGCTTGTTGCTTGCCTGCAGCGCCGCCGCCCAGATCCAGCGGATAACGCTGGCCGTCGATCCACAAATCCATCTTGGTGTGCGCAGGCACCGGCGTGTAATGCAGGGTGAGCGTGTAATTCGTAGCTTTCGCATCGAGCTGCCAGCTCAGCTTGTAGAGCGTGGCAGGCGCTTCGTAGCCTTCGCCGTTGTAGTTGAGGTAATGCTCGGCCTGCGATGGCTGCAGATGAAAGCTGCCATCGGGCGCGGCGGCGATCATGCGAGGCCGGACGTGCAGCGGACCTTTGAGAGGCAGCACGACGACGGGCATGAATGCGTCGATGTCATCGTTGCTGGCGCCCGTTGTTAGGTTGGCGAGACGATCCAGAGGAATAGTGATGTCTTCGCCATCGCGCTGCACGTCAACGGTAGCTTCATGCGCGCCAAGTCGATAAGCGGGGCCGAATGCCGTGTCAGCCACCCCCGGCACATGTAGTTTGTGATCCGGCGGCAGCTTGGCCACGAACAGGTAGATCGCATGCGGGCTTTGGGTTGCATAACCGAAATCCAGTGGCGCGAACGGCTGCTTGCGCGTGCCATAGATGGCCTCGCCGTTGCGCTTGAGCCACGCACCGATGCCGTGCAATACCTGCGCTTCGTACGGAACGACGGAACCATCGCCTTCCGGTCCGATATTGAGAATGTAGTTGCCGCCCTGGCTGACCACGCGTACCAGCCGCGTGATGTTCTCGCGGATCTTGTCTTGCGGATCCTTTCTTTCCTGCCACGAGCGATAGCCCCAGGTTTCCGGAAACATGGAGGCCGGCGATTGCCAGGGCAGCTCCATCGCCACGTCGGGTTCGGCGTTGTCACCCATCACGGCGAAGTCACCGTAGTAGTTCCATACGCGGCCGGAGATCATGGTTTGTGGCTGCAGCGCGTGCACGGTGTGCGCGAAGTGCGCGCTTTGCGCGGGCGTGGGTTTGCCCATGTCGAACCAGATTTCGGAGATGGGGCCGTAGTGGCCCAACAGTTCCTTCAGCTGCGTGACATTGAATGCTTCTTGCTCCGATGTGATCGGATTGCTGTTGCCTTCGATGTACTTGTTCCCGCCTGGGTGATGCCAATCAATGGTCGAGTAATACACACCAAACTTCAGGCCACCGCGCGCGCAGGCATCAGCAAGTTCCTTCACGATGTCCCGGTGATAAGGCGTGCCATCCACGGCGTTGTAAGAAGTCTCTGCGGTCTGAAACAGATTGAAACCGTCGTGATGTTTGGCAGTGATCACAATGAACTTCATACCCGCAGCTTTGGCCAAGGCCACGATTGCGTCGGGATCGAAGTTCACCGGATCGAATTGTTTGGCCAGTGCTTCGTAATCTTTGTCGGGAATCGGCCCGTTGGCGAATATCTGCTCGCTATAGCCGTTGTCCACGCGCTTGCCGTTCCACATGCCGCCCGCAATGGAATACAGGCCGAAGTGGATGAACATGCCGAACTTGCGGTCTTGCCAGGCCTTGATGGTTCCGGCGCTGGGCCCGGGACCCGGTAGCGGCCGAGGCTGGTCGAGCGAGCGGCGTGTCGCAACGGGAGCATCGGTCGCAGGCGTGGAAGGTGATGCAGCGAACAGGGTATGCGAGCAACACGCGATGGATGCAATGAGCCACAGTGCGGCTCGCTTTCGCGTAGCGATGATTCCCATGTGGTTCGCTTCCTTTGTCTAGAACGAGAACGAAGGAGCAAACCTTGCCATGAAATCGAAAGATCCGGGTAAAACGCAAGACAAACATTAGCGAGAAAGTTTGAGGCAAGTGCTCACTCCACCCCAACCCCCGTTCAAGTCGAGGGCAGGCTCCTCCCCTGCAAGCAGGGGATGGAGCAGTTCTGACGATCGTAGTGCTAGCCGTACATTTGAAATTGCATGGCATAAACAACAACGGGCGCCGAAGCGCCCGTTGCTTTATTGCGATGATGCGCGCGATCAGATCGCGTAGTACATCTGGAATTCCAGCGGATGCGTGCTGGCGCGGTAGCGCGTCACTTCCTGCATCTTCAGTTCGATGTAGGCATCGATGAAGTCGTCGTTGAACACGCCACCGGCCTTGAGGAAGTCGCGGTCCTTGTCCAGCGCTTCCAGCGCGGCGTCGAGGCTGGAGCACACCTGCGGGATGTTCTTCTCTTCTTCGGGCGGCAGATCGTAGAGATCCTTGTCGGCCGGCGCGCCCGGGTCGATCTTGTTCACGATGCCATCGAGGCCGGCCATCATCAGCGCGGTGAAGGTGAGGTAGCCCGACTGCATCGGATCGGGGAAGCGCACTTCGATGCGGCGGCCCTTTGGGTTCGACACGAACGGAATGCGGCAGCTCGCCGAGCGGTTGCGCGCGGAGTAGGCCAGCATCACCGGCGCTTCGAAGCCCGGCACCAGGCGCTTGTAGCTGTTGGTGGTGGAGTTGGCGAACGCGTTGATGGCCTTGGCATGCTTGAAGATGCCGCCGATGTACCACAGCGCGAGCTGCGACAGGCCGCCGTACAGGTCGCCGGAGAACAGGTTTTTGCCGTCCTTGCTGAGCGACTGGTGCACATGCATGCCGCTGCCGTTGTCGCCGACTATCGGCTTGGGCATGAAGGTGACGGTCTTGCCGTTCTGGTGCGCGACGTTCTTGATGACGTACTTCAGCGTCATCAGCTCGTCGGCCTTCTGCACCAGGGTGTTGAACTTGACGCCGATCTCGCACTGGCCAGCGTTGGCCACTTCGTGGTGATGCACTTCCACCACCTGGCCGAGCGATTCGAGCACTTTGCACATGTCGGCGCGCAGGTCACCCAGCGAATCGACCGGGCTGACCGGGAAATAGCCGCCCTTCACACCCGGACGATGGCCGCTGTTGCCTTCGTCGTACTTGAAGCGCGAGCTCCATGCTGCTTCCTGCGATTCGATTTCGTAGAACACGCGGCCCATGTCGTTCTGCCAGCGCACGGAATCGAAGATGAAGAATTCCGGCTCCGGACCAAAGAAGGCCGTGTCGGCCAAGCCGGTGGATTTCAGATACGCCTCGGCGCGCTTGGCGATGGAGCGCGGATCGCGGCCGTAAGCCTGCATGGTGCTGGGTTCCAGCACGTCGCAATGCAGAACCAGCTGTGTGTGGCTGCTGAACGGATCGAGGTAGGCCGTGGCCGGGTCAGGCAGCAGCACCATGTCCGATTCGTTGATGCCCTTCCACCCGGAGATCGAGGAACCGTCGAACATCTTGCCGTCCTCGAACGTGGACTCGTCGATGGTGTGGGCAGGGAAGGTGACGTGGTGGTGCTTGCCGAGCATGTCGGCAAAACGCAGGTCGACGAACTCGACCTCGTGTTCCTGGATCAGGTCGAGCACTTTCTTCGCGGACATGTAAAACCTCGATAATTCGTGGAAGGGATCGCGCGTGCTTCTAGGCAAGCACCGTACCAACTCTAAAACACTTTACCGTTCAAATGATTACACAGAGGCGACGGACTTGTGCGAGCTTGTTTTGCACCAAATTAGGGATTAATTTGCACTTGTATGGCGCGTCTTGACCCCCTTGCACTTAACCGCCCGGCAAGGAGGAGCTAAGCCTTAAGCTATACCGTTTTTACGGCACTCTGCCGCCTGCGACACAAGGAACCTCTGCGTGCATGACCTCTTCCATGTGATTCTGCTCGGCATCATCGAGGGTATTACCGAATTCCTGCCGATCTCCAGTACCGGACACCTGCTGATTGCCGAAAGCTTCGGGCTCGGCGCCCGCTCGGATCTTTTCAACGTGGGCATCCAGGCTGGCGCGATCCTGGCCATCACGTTGATCTACTGGAAGCGCATCTGGGAATTGCTGACGCAGTGGCGGGACCCGGTCAATCGCGCGTATCTGGCCAAACTGGTCGTGGCGTTTCTGATCACGTGCGTGCTCGGGCTCGTGGTAACGCATTACGGCTTCAAGCTGCCGGAAACGGTAACGCCGATTGCGTGGGCGCTACTGATCGGCGGTTTCTGGATTCTCGGCGCGGAAGCAGTTGCCGCACGGCAAGTGGATCGCAGCGAGGTTACCTGGCGGGTAGCGATCCTGGTCGGCATCGCGCAGATCGTGGCGGGCGTGTTTCCGGGCACCTCACGCTCGGGGGCAACGATTTTCACGGCGATGCTCGCGGGCACCAGCAATCGTCCCGCGGCGACGGAATTCTCGTTCCTGGTCGGCATTCCCACCATGTATGCAGCAACCGGTTACGAGCTTCTGAAGGTGCTCAAGAGCGGCGGCGCCGCGCATGAAGACTGGGGCGCGCTGATCGTCGGCTTCGTGGTGTCGCTGGTGGTGGCGTTCGTGGCGGTGAAGTGGCTGCTGGGCTATATCCGCACGCATCGCTTCACGTGGTTTGCGTGGTATCGCATTGCGCTGGGCGCGGCGTTGTTATTGCTGATTCCGGCGGGCGCCTGAACCAGCTCCCTCTCCTATAAAGGGAGAGGGAGAAAAAAGTCACTGCGCCCGCACCGGCTTTTCTTTCCGTACCGGCGGCAACGGCGGCCGGAACGCCTCGACCACCGGCACCGTCTGGCACAACATCGATTCGAAAGGCCGTTCGAACAGCCCGCGCGCCCATTCGATGAAGGCCTGCACGCGCGCGGAAAGATGTTTCTTCTGCGGATACACGATCCACACGTTCTTGCCGGTGGACACGGTGTCGGGGAGGATCGGCTCGAGCTTGGCCAAATCCAGTGCACAGGCCGCCAACACGTGCGGCGCCTGGATGATGCCCAGTCCCGCCATCGCCGCCTGGATCACCGACTCGCCGTCATTGATCAACAGGTGTGCGTTGACGTCCACTTCGATGCGGCCGTGGGGCGTATCGAACTGCCACTGCCGCGGCTTGCCGTTGGCGTAGACGTAGTTGATGCAGCGATGATTTTTCAGATCCTCGATGCTGGAGGGCGAACCGTAGCGCTCCAGGTATTCCGGGGAAGCCAGCAGCACATTGCGCAGATAGCCGATCTTGCGGGCGATCAGGCTGGAATCCTCCAGTTCGCCCATGCGGATGGCGCAATCGATCCCTTCTTCGTTGAGGTCGTAGGGGTAATCGCACATCATCAGTTCGAGCCGGATGTCCGGGTAACGGCGCTCGAATTCGGACAGCTGCGGCACGATGGCCGCGCGGCCCACCGAGGCGGACATACCCACCCGCAACTTGCCCTGCGGCTTGCGGTGAGCGTAGCCCAGGGATTCGGTCGCTTCAGCAAGATCGGCCAGGATCTCCTTGCAACGTGTATAGAACGAGGCCCCATCGTCGGTAAGACGCAAAGCGCGGGTGGAGCGGAACAGCAGGCGCACGCCTAGGTGTTCCTCCAGCCGGGACACGGCGCGGCTAACGCCGGAGGGGGTCATGCCCAGCTGGGCGGCGGCGGATGCAAAACTCTTCGCTTCCACGACCCGGACAAAGGCGGAAATAGCAGAAAAATCTTCCATAGCACGATCCAGAATACGTTCTGCTGGCGATTATGCACCCATTCATGACTGATAGTCACGAGTAGCTTGCGCAAGGAACGGATTTTCTAAACTGTACGGTATACCCATTATTCGTTTCCTCAAAACCTTGTTGCATTGCGGCAAGAAGATCCAAGGGAGCGAACGATGTTAAAGAAAGCCATCTTGGCCAGCCTGGTCGTAGCAGCCATTGCCGGCAGTTGGGCGTTGTTGGGCAATCACGGCGGAAGCGCCCATGCCCAAGGCGCCGGCGGACAAGGCGGCCCGCCGGAAGTGAGCGTCGCCACGGTCATGGTACGCCCAGTCAGCGACAGCGCCGATTTCACCGGCCAATTGCAGGCGGTCGATTCCGTCGATGTACGTCCGCGCGTGAGCGGGTACGTGGAAACCGTGCAGTTCAAGGAAGGTACTGAAGTGCACAAGGGCGACGTGCTGTTCCGCATCGACCCGCGTCCGTTCCAGGCCGAAGTCGATCGGCTCACCGCCAATATCGCGCAAGCGCAGGCGCAACTCGGCTTGGCGCAAGCCAATGCGGCACGCGCGAGGAAGCTGCTGGCTCAGCACGCGATCTCGCAGGAAGACGCCGATAGCCAGAGCACCAACGAGCAAAGCGCCAAGGCGACGCTGGCGGCATCCACCGCAGCGCTGGCTTCGGCGAAGCTCAATCTGGACTGGACCGACGTGCGCGCGCCCATCGATGGTCGTGTCAGCAACGCGCATATCCAATCGGGAAACTTGGTATCCAGTTCAGACGTGCTCACCACGGTGGTATCGGTGAATCCGATCTACGTGTATTTCGACGTGGACGAGCAAACCTGGCTGAAGCTGGATCGCTTGCGCCGCGACGCCATCAAGAACGGGCGTGCGCCACGCATTGAAGCCACCATGGGCCTGGCCGACGAACAGGCTTATCCGCACACCGGCCGCATCGACTTCGTCGACAACCAGGTGCGTCCGGGCTCCGGCACGATGCGTCTGCGCGCCGTATTCGATGAGGAAGACGGCCTGCTCACGCCTGGCTTGTACGCACGTGTGCATCTGCAAGCAGGTCAGCCGCGTCCGCGTGTGCTGATCGACGATCGCGCCGTCGGCACCGATCTCGGCAACCAGTTCGTCTACGTGGTGGATGGGCAGCACAAAGTGGAGTACCGCAAGGTGGCTCCGGGTCCGCTGTTCCACGGTCTGCGCGTGATCGACGATGGCCTGAAGGCTGGCGACGTGGTGGTGGTGAATGGTCTGCAGCATGTGCGTCCCGGCGCGGAAGTGAATCCGCAGCAAGTGGCGATGGATGCCCGACTGGATGCCCAGGACAAGGCGCTGGTCGATGCCACCGAGACGAATCCGGATGGCAAGGATGTGCGTACGGCGCAGGCGGATAACCGGAATACACAGAAGCGCTCGCAGGGCTGAGCTTTTCCTCCTCTCCCCTCCGGGGAGAGGACTGAGGTGAGGGGCCAATCTTGCGAGTGGCTCACATCAGAAGCGGCTCTATAACTGCATCTTCGCGAGGCGTCCCCTCACCCCAACCCTCTCCCCGGAGGGGAGAGGGAGCCATTTGCGGCAAGCATGAAGAGATATAACCCATGAAAAACATCGCACAGTTTTTCGTCGACCGGCCAATCATGGCCGCGGTGCTTTCGCTGATCTTCGTGATCGCGGGCAGCATCGCGGTGTTCAAGCTGCCGATCAGCGAATATCCCGAAGTCGTGCCGCCCACCGTAGTGGTGCGCGCCAACTATCCCGGCGCAAGCCCCGAAGTGATCGGTGAAACCGTCGCCACGCCACTGGAAGAACAGATCAACGGCGTGGAAGGTATGTTGTATTCCTCCTCGCAGGCCACCAGCGACGGGCAGATGACGCTGACCGTCACCTTCGCGCTGGGCACGGATCTCAACAACGCGCAAGTGGAAGTACAGAACCGCGTGGCGCAGGCGTTGCCGCGTCTGCCGGAAGAAGTGCAGCGCCTGGGCGTGACCACGCAGAAGAGTTCGCCCGACCTCACCATGGTCGTGCATCTCACCTCGCCGGATAAGCGCTACGACATGCTTTACCTGTCGAACTACGCGCGCCTGCACATCAAGGACATCCTCGCGCGCCTCGACGGCGTCGGCGACGTGCAGCTGTTCGGTGCCGGCGAATACAGCATGCGTGTATGGCTGGATCCCAACAAGCTCGCCCAGCGCAACATGACCACCGGCGACATCGTGCACGCCATCCAGGAGCAGAACGTAGCGGTCGCGGCTGGTGCGCTGAATGCGCCGCCGGTGCCGGGCAATACGGACTTCCAGCTCAACGTTCACACGCAGGGCCGCCTCGGCACGGTGGAGGAATTCGGCAACATCATCGTGCGCACCGATGCAGACGGCAGCGTGGTGCATCTGCGCGATGTGGCGCGCATCGAATTGGGCTCCAATCAGTACGCGCTGCGCAGCATGCTGGACAACCAGCCGGCCGTCGCGATTCCGATCTTCGCGCGTCCGGGTTCCAACGCCATCCAGATCTCCAACGAAGTGCGCGCCACGATGGCGGAGCTGAAGAAGGAGTTTCCGCAAGGTGTGGAATACAGCATCGTCTACGATCCCACGGTGTTCGTGCGCGGCTCGATTGAAGCGGTAGCGCACACCCTGATCGAAGCGATCTTACTGGTCGTGCTGGTGGTGATCCTGTTCCTGCAGACCTGGCGTGCATCGGTGATTCCGCTGGTGGCCGTGCCGGTATCGCTGATCGGCACCTTCGCGGTGATGTATCTGGCTGGCTTCTCGCTCAATGCGCTGTCGCTGTTCGGCCTGGTGCTGGCCATCGGCATCGTGGTGGACGATGCGATCGTGGTGGTGGAGAACGTCGAGCGTAATATCGAACTGGGT
The DNA here is from genome assembly GCF_044904605.1 of Dyella humi. Taxonomy (NCBI): domain Bacteria; kingdom Pseudomonadati; phylum Pseudomonadota; class Gammaproteobacteria; order Lysobacterales; family Rhodanobacteraceae; genus Dyella; species Dyella humi. The sequence continues at coordinate 1,554,596 of NZ_JADIKI010000023.1, read as the reverse complement.
CATACGCCGCGCGAAGCCACGCGCCGCGCGATGAACGAGGTAACAGGACCGATTGTCGCCACGGCATTGGTGCTTTGTGCCGTGTTCATCCCGACGGCCTTCATCAGCGGCCTTACCGGCCAGTTCTATCGTCAGTTCGCGCTGACCATCGCGATCTCCACCGTGATCTCGGCGTTCAATTCGCTCAGCCTCAGCCCTGCGCTCGCCGCCGTACTGCTGAGGGGTCACGATGCGCCGAAGGATCGCGTGGCCATTTTGATGGACAAGGCGCTCGGCTGGATCTTCCGTCCATTCAACCGCTTCTTCCATCGCAGCGCGGACCGCTACGTCGGCGGCGTGCGCCGCATCGTGGGCAAGGGCTCGGCGGCAGTCGTTGTTTACGTGGGCCTGATTGGCTTGGCGGTGCTGGGTTTCTATCACGTGCCGGCCGGCTTCGTACCGCAGCAGGACAAGCAGTACCTGGTGTCGTTCGCGCAGCTGCCGGATGCCTCGTCGCTCGATCGCACGGAAGACGTGATCCACCGCATGTCGGAGATCGCGTTGAAGCAGCCGGGCGTGCAGAGCGCAGTGGCGTTCCCGGGCTTGTCGATCAACGGCTTCACCAACGCCACTAACGCGGGCATTGTGTTCGAGACGCTGAAGCCGTTCGAGGAGCGTCGCGATCCTTCGCTGTCCGCCGGTGCGATTGCCGCGGCGTTGAACCAGAAGTACGCGACGATCCAGGATGCGTACATCGCCACCTTCCCGCCGCCGCCTGTGCAAGGTCTCGGCACAATCGGCGGTTTCCGCATCCAGATCGAGGATCGCGGCCAGCTTGGTTTCGATGAGCTCTACAAGCAGACGCAGAACCTGATCGCGCAGAGCCAAAAGGTGCCGGCGCTGGCCGGGCTGTTCTCCAGCTATCAGGTGAGCGTGCCGCAGATCGATGCTGACGTGAATCGCGAGAAGGCGAAGGCGGAAGGCATCGATCTCACCGACGCCAATGAAACGCTGCAGGCGTATCTGGGCTCGCTGTACGTCAACGACTTCAATCGCTTCGGGCGCGTGTACCAGGTGAATGTCTCGGCTGAACCGGCCTTCCGTCATGAGCCGGAGAACATCCTGCAGCTTAAGACGCGCAATGCGAAGGGCGACATGGTGCCGCTGGGTTCATTCGTCACCGTGCGCCGCACGGCCGGCTTGGAACGCGTGCAGCATTACAACGGCTATATCACCGCGGAAATCAACGGCGGTCCGGCGCCGGGCTTCAGCTCGGGCCAGGCCCAGGCGGCGATGGAAAAGCTGGCGCAAGACAATCTGCCCAACGGCATGAGCTATGAGTGGACCGAGCTCACCTATCAGCAGATCCTCGCCGGCAACACTGCGATCCTGGTGTTCCCGTTGTGCGTACTGCTGGTGTTCCTGGTGCTGTCTTCGCTGTACGAGAGCTGGTCGTTGCCGCTGGCAGTGATCCTGATCGTGCCGATGGTGCTGCTGTCCGCGATTGCCGGTGTGTGGATGTCGGGTGGCGACAACAACATCTTCACCCAGATCGGTCTGATCGTGCTGGTGGGCCTGGCGTGCAAAAACGCGATCCTGATCGTGGAGTTCGCGCGCGAACGTCAGCATGAAGGCATGACGCGCTACGACGCGGTGCTGGAGGCGGCTCGTCTGCGACTGCGCCCGATCCTGATGACGTCGATCGCCTTCATCATGGGCGTGGTGCCGCTGGTGACCTCGCACGGCGCCGGTGCGGAAATGCGTCACGCGATGGGCGTGGCGGTGTTCTCCGGCATGCTGGGCGTGACCATCTTCGGCCTGATCTATACCCCGCTGTTCTACGTGCTGATCCGCGCCGTGGTGGAACGCCGCGAAGCGCACAAGAAGCAGCACGCATCCAACTTGCCCGCCTTGGAGGGGCATTGAGATGACTCGTTTTCTTCGTAACACCACGTTGTTCGCGGCACTCGCGCTGGCCGGATGCGCCAGCGTGGGACCGGACTACAAGACACCAAACACAGCAGCGGCGAACGTGCAGAACGTCGATGCGACGCACGAGAGCCATGCGCAGTTCCAGGCCGATTGGTGGAAGCAGTTCAACGATCCGGTCCTGGATGCGCTGATCCAGCGCGCGGCCAAAGGCAGCCTCGACCTGCGCGTCGCACGGGCACGGCTGACCGAATCGCGCGCGCTGCTCGGCACGGCGAAATCCGATCAGATTCCCACCATCGACACCTCGGTTGCGTATAGCCGCGCGATCGAACAACAACCGGGGTTCGGTACGCAGCGTGTGCCGGTCGACACGTATCAGGCGGGCTTCGATGCGTCGTGGGAACTCGATCTGTTCGGCGGCATCCGCCGTTCGGTGGAAGCGGCGCGTGCGGATCTGGGCGCCAGTGAAGCGTCCTTGCACGATGCGCAGGTAAGCCTGTTCGCCGAAGTGGCGCGCAATTACTTCGAGTTGCGCGGTACGCAGCAACGGCTCGCTATCGCCCAGCGCAACATCGCCAACCAGGCCGATTCGTTGAAGCTGATCAATGCGCGTGCAGAAATTGGCACGGCCTCGGAGCAGGACGTGGCCAGCGCCAGCGCCCAGCTCAGCGCCGCGAAAGCGCAGCTGCCCGTGCTCGATGCGGCAACACGCAGCTACGAATACCGGCTTGCCGCTCTGCTGGGCGAACGTCCGGGAGAACTGGATGTAGACGTATCGCCCACGACGTTCAAACCGATCGCCACGGCATTACCGATTGGCGATAGCGGCGACGTGTTGTCGCGTCGACCCGACGTGCGCATCGCTGAACGCGAATACGCGGCGGCCAACGCGCGTATCGGCGTGGCGAAGGCGGATTTCTTTCCGCACATCTCGCTCGGCGGTTTCGTTGGCTTCCTGTCCGGTCGCCCCAACGACTTCGGCGGGCTCGCATCGCGCGCATGGTCGTTCACGCCCAGCATCACGTGGAACGGCTTGAACGTGGAACGCGTGCGCTCGAACCTGCATGCCAGCGAAGCGCGCGCCGATGCGGCAGAGGCGAACTATCAGCGCACCGTGCTGCAGGCAATCGAGGACGTGGATAGCGCGGTCACCAACTACAACGCCGAGCATGCGCGCATCGAGCAGTTGATTGCCCAGGCCGAGCAGAGCCGACGTGCGGCGGAGCTTGCACGTATTCGCTATCAGGAAGGCGCCACCGGTTATCTGGAATTGCTGGATGCCGAGCGCGTGCAGTTGGCGGCGGAAGATACGCTGGCGCAGTCGGAAAGTGCGATCGATACGCGGGCGGTGGCGTTGTACAAGGCGCTCGGCGGTGGTTGGCAGGCGTGCGGTGATGCGAATTGCGCCAACGTCGCGCAAGTGCCTTGATCTCTGCCGCCCTTTATCCCCTCTCCCCTCTGGGGAGAGGGCTAGGGTGAGGGGACACCCTCGCCACAGTGGCAGATCGAAGCGCGGTTTCTTTTAAAGCTTGAGGCAAGCCTTGGCCCCTCACCCCAACCCTCTCCCCGAAGTCCCCGAAGGAGAGAGGGAGCACATTCCTCTCACCGCTGGACCATCCGCGCAAACCACTCCCACCCGCGCACGCGTTCCGCGATCAACTTCGCGCTGGTGAGCATCGGCACCGCCAGCAGTGCACCCGGCACGCCCCACAACCAGCCCCAAATCAGCAACCAGATCAGAATGGCGATAGGGCTAACGCGCATGCGCCGCCCGAGGATCATCGGCGTGATCAAATTGCCTTCGACCGCGGTGATGCAGGCAAAGCACAGTGCCGGCAGTAAGGCAGCCGGGAATACCTCGAAGTGAATCAGCCCGACGAACAACAGCGTCGTGGTGGTCACAATCGCGCCGACGTAAGGGATAAAGTTGGCGAACATAGCCACCGTGCCCCATAGCAGCGGATCGGGCATGTGCAGCAGATACAGCATGCCGGCCGTGGTGATGCCGAGCGAGGCATTGATCACCACGGTGGTGAGAATGTAGCGCGACACTTCGGTCTGGATGCCGCGCACGATACTCACCGCGTGGCGCTTGTAGCCGAAGCTGGGCGCAATCTCAACCAGGCGGCGCAGGATCAGATCACCGTAAATCAGAAAGAAGAACACCAGGAGCAGCACGGTGAGCACGGCAGCCAACACTTTCGGCGCGTTGGCCAGCACGTCCCACACACTGATGGCGACATCGCTGGGATTCTGCGCCGCCAGCGCAGGATGGCCATTGACCAGCGTCTGCGTGGCGCGGCCTGCTGCTTCCAGCGGGCGAGTGAAATGTTCGAGCTTGGGAATGAAGCTGCGAATCTGCGATGGCGCGCTATGCAGCCAACCCATCGCCGGCTGCGTCAGCATGCTGATGCCGCTGGCGATGCCCGCAATCAGCGACGCCATCAGCACGCTCGCGCCCAGCCAACGCGGTATGTGGTGACGAGTGCCGCGTGCCACGATGGGATTCAGGGCCAGGCCGATGAAGGCGGCCAGCACCAGGGGAATGATCAGCGCCTTGACGAGGGTGACGGTGTAGAGCAAGGCCAACGCCAGCAGCGCATTGAGTGTCATGCGGATGGCGCGTAGATGGCTGCGCAACCGGTAAGCGCCGCGCGTCGCCAACTGCGCCGGTGTGGCCGTAACAACCGGGAGAGGATCCTGCGCTGCTCCCTCCACGGACGTCGTACTCGGTAACGCCGTGGGTTCGATCGCAGTCATGGTTCTTCGGGGTCAGGGCCAGTATCGCCATCCTCCATGATGCCCATTTCGGCAATCAGTCGTGTGCCGTACGCCACGATCTGTGCCAACCCCGCACTCACCGTCGAAACCAGCCCCGGTACGCGCAGGGGGCCGACACCAAGAGTGCCGAGTACGAAACCCGCGCCAGCGGCAGCACCGACGGTTGTCAGGGGGTGGTGGTAACCACGTTCCAATAGCGCGGCAGCCGGCGCGGCGATTTCGTCCCGATGCCGCGCTACGCGCTGGCGTGCTTCACGCACCCGCTCGAGTTGCTTGAACAAGCTCATGTCAGACCTCCCCCTTGCCCGCGTCCTTGCCTGCTTCGATGTCTTGCTCGGCCCGCCGCAGCGTATCGCTCATGATCGCACGCCACTCCTGTCGCGTACCCGGCAGACTCATCCAGTGCATGCAGCGGCGGAACAGCAGGATCGCTCCCAACAAGGCAGCGACTTCCAGCACGGCGAGCACGACGAAGGCCCATATCCAGGAATCGAACCATTTGGCAAGCAGCAGGCCGATCAGGCCCAGCAAGGTGAGCCCCAGACCCACGCCCGCAACGGTGGCGCCCAGCCCGGCCGCCAACAGCCAAGAAACGGCGCTGCGCGCCAGCCCCAGTTCGGCGGCCAACAAGGTGAGTTGCGCGCCGAACAGCTTGCGCACGCCGCGGCCAAGCCGACCGATGTCGTCGAGCAGGCCGCTCGATGCCGCCGCTTCGTCGGATGGCTCCGGTTGTTCTGCCGTTTCGTTATCGCGCACGGAATCGTGCATCACCCGCCTCCGTGCCTGAATCAGTCACGCTCAGCGACGCAGGATGCGGCCAAGCAGCCAGCCTGCGCCGAGTGCAATGGCTACAGCCTGGACAGGTTTTTCGCGCACGTATTCGCGCACTTCTTCCAACCATTCGTCCGCGCGGTCCCTGGCGTGATCGTAAGCTTCGCGCCCGCGTTCGCTTGCTTCGGCGACCTTGTCGGTGGCGCGATTGGCGGCATGCGCGGCCTTGTCGGTAGCGTGATGCACGCGTTCTTCAACACGGTCGGCTGCGCGATCGAATTTTTCCTTGCTAGTCGCTACGGCGTCGGACGTGGCCTGCTTGATGCGCTCGGCGCCTTGGTCGATGCGTCCGTGGACATTGTCTTCATTAGCCTGGACTTCGTTGCTCATGACGTTGCTCCGTGAGGTCAAGGGTATTCACTCTAACGGTTTGCTGTGGTGTTAGCTGAACAGATTCGCCCCGTTCAGCTGGTTCGCCGGAAAAATGCGATCACCGCAAGGATCAGGAACAGCACGAACAGCACCTTGGCGATCCACGCGGCGGTACCGGCTATACCGGTAAAACCGAGTAGGGCCGCGATGACGGCGATCACTAGGAAGACCAGGGCGTAATGCAGCATGGCGGCTTTCCTCCGAATCCGAGGGCATCGTGTCGTGGTCCCTTATGCCATGTGCCACAGAACATGCTGTCCCGGCGTGAAGGCGTTGGTGTTCCCCTTTCCCCTCCAGGGAGAGGGAATCAGCTCGCCGGCACGCTGGGATTGAGGCTGTAAGTACCAGTAAGCACAGCTTCCGACAGCACATGCCCGGCCATGGCCGCGCGCAGTTCTTCCAGCGAGAACCCCTGCTCCAACGGCAGACCGGGAACATCGAGCGCATGGATGCGGAAGTGATAGTGATGCACGATCGAATCGTTCCACGGCGGGCATGGACCGTCGTAGCCCAGGTAAGCGCCTTCCATCTGCACGTCGCCCGCGAACCAGTCGGTATAGCTGTTGACGCCCTGCACGCTGCGTGGCGGGCCGTACGGTTGTTTTTTGCCGCGCGGAGTGACCTCGTCGCTGCAGGCGCCTTCGGCCAATTCCCCGCATTCGAGCGGAATGTTCGCCATCAGCCAGTGCACGAATTCCACGCGCGGCAGGTCGGCGGGCACCACGCGGCCTTCCTTGTTGACGTCATCGGGCCTGCTCGGTACATCGTTGTCGATGCAGGTGAGCACGAACGACTGCGTGCCTGCCGGAACGTCCTTCCAGGCCAAGTGCGGACTGAGGTTGTCCGACAACGCGACCGGCTTGCCCGGCTTGGCAAATGCGAAGACCGGTGGAATGGGCTTGCCGTGCTGGAAGTTGTCGCTGCGTAGCTGCATGGGAAATCTCCGTGATGCGGTGGAAAGTCCGTCAGTTTGGGGCAGGGTCGTGCAGGCGCAAGTCAGCGCTTGCTGTCGCGAGCGGAGCGTAGCCTGCCGACTATGATCCGGTCGTGACAGCTCTGCTACCTTAGCCTTCTCGCGGGAGGATGCATGAGCGAACTGGACGACCTGAGCACGCTGGTGCGTGCCGCGACACCCTTGCTGGTGATCGAAACGATCGACGAACAACGGGTGATCGAGTGCTTTCGTCACGTCATCGCCCAGGCGCTGCACCCACTCTGGCGTTGGACGCTCACCGACGGCCTGGAGCGGCTCGATTTCAACGGCCCGAGGACACTTGAGGTTGCAGCGGACGCCACCTCCACGCTCAACGCCATCCGCGAAGCGGAACAGCGCAGCATCTATTTGCTATTCGATTTCCAGCCTTGCCTGCAGTACTCAGTAACGCTGCGGCAGATGCGCGAGATCGTACAGCGGCAGCGCTGCGCCGCGCACACACTGGTGCTGGTAGGCGCGAAGGTGGAACTGCCGCAGGAGCTGGATGCACTGGCCACGCGCGTGCCGCTGGCGCTGCCAGACATCAAGGAGCTCGCCGGCATCCTGCGTGGCGAAGCCGCCGCCTGGCAGCGCGAACACAACCGCAACCTGGAAGTGGACAACGAGGCCGCACGCACCATCGTGCGCAACCTGGTCGGGCTCACCTCGCCGGATGCGCGACGCATCGTGCGCAAGCTGATCTACAACGACGGTGCGCTCACAGCGAGCGATCTGCCCGAATTGATGAAGGCCAAGTTCGAACTGCTCAACCGATCCGGCTTGCTGCATTACGAGTACGCCACCGCCAGCTTTGCCGACGTGGCCGGCGTGAGCCAGGTGCGCGAGTGGGTGCAGCGGCGGCGCACGGTGTTTCTCGATCCCAGCCCGAAGCCGGCGCTCGATCCACCCAAAGGCGTGCTGCTGCTCGGCGTGCAGGGCTGCGGCAAGAGCCTCGTTTCCAAGGCCATCGCCGGCGGCTTCGGCGTGCCTCTCGTGCGCCTGGATTTCGGCTCGCTCTACGACAAATATCAGGGCGAAACGGAAAAGAATCTACGTGAAGCACTGGCGAGCTGCGAAACACTGGCGCCTTGCGTACTGTGGATCGACGAAATCGAGAAAGGCCTGGCCAGCGGTGGTGGCGAGGACGGCGGCGTATCGCGCCGCGTATTGGGTTATCTGCTGACCTGGATGGCGGAGCGCAAGTCCAAGGTGTTTGTAGTAGCTACGGCGAATGCGGTGAACGAATTGCCGGCGGAACTGCTACGCAAGGGGCGCTTCGACGAAATCTTCTTCGTCGATCTGCCCAAGCCCGATGTGCGCACTGCGATCTTCACGATGCATTTGAAACGGCGCAATCTGGATGCCAGCACGTTCGACATGGATGCCCTGTCGCAAGCTAGCGAAGGTTTTTCCGGCGCGGAGATCGAACAGGCCATCGTCAGCGCGCTTTACGACGCCAGCGGCAACGGTGGCGCGCTCGATCAGCCGATACTGCTGCATGCCCTGGAAACCACCAGGCCGCTGTCGGTGCTGATGCATGAACAGGTGGAAGCATTGCGTGCATGGGCGCGAGGGCGCTGTGTGTTGGCGGATTGAGTCTTAGCGAGCTTGCGCATCAGCAATCGCGTTGAAGCGCGCCGCGATGTATTCATCGCAGAAGCTGGTCATGTCCCACCCTTGGATGAAACCGCAGTGCCCGCCGTAGGGGGCAATGTCCAGCTCCACGTTGCTGGGCAACTCCAGTTTTTCGAACGCGGTGACGGGGATCACCGGATCGTCGCGCGCCGTAAGAATGGTCGCGGGAATCTGCATGTCGGCTAGGATGTGGCCGGCAACCGAATAGCCGTCCAGATAGGCTTCGAGCGAACCGAAATCAGTATGGCGCAGCACCAGTGCTTCAGTAAGGCCGCGCAGGTTCTGCTTCAGTTCCTGCAGTTCGAAGTATTGAACGTGTGGAAACGCTTTCTGCTTGGCGCGCAGCGAACGGCGCCATTTGTTCATGAAGTACGCTTGGTAGAACCACGGCGCGGATTCTTCGAGCGAAAACAGGCCTTCGCTGGGATCGATGATGGGACACACCGCCAGCGCGTAATTGAGCGGGATGCCGAGGGCTGGCGCCTGCAGCGCCGCGCGCAACGCGAAGTTACCGCCCAGCGAAAATCCGGCCAGGGCCATCACACGTGCCGGCCAGCGGCGCGCGATATCGCTCAGCGCATGCGCTACTTCATCGAGCCGGCAGGAATGGAACAGCGCCTCGTTGAGCCCGTGGCTTTCGCCATGATCGCGAAAATTGAGGCGGAAGATATCCCAGCCGTCTTCCAGCAGCCGGCTGCCGGTCTGCAGCACGTAGGTGGAATCGACGCTGCCTTCCCAACCGTGGAACAACACGGCCAGGCCGCGCGACTCGGGCTGTATTTTCTGTGCGGTGAATGAGCCGGTGAGACGAATGCCATCGCCGCCATCCACCAACACTTCCTGCGCGCCTTCCAGTACGCGGTAGGCACGTTTCGGCAGCAGTGTGCGCCGCACGCCGCTGGAGGAAAGCATGGTCTGGATATGCCCGCTCGTCAGCGGCCAGGGCGGCTGAAAGTCGCGTCCTTGCGGTAAGGTCATGCAGAACGATCCTCAAGCGCCGCAGCGATGCGTTCGCGCGCCAGCTCGGCCATGCGGCGCCGGCCATCGGCATTCGTGGGCACCGGCTCAAGGAAATGCACTTCGGCATCCATCGACGGACCGCCGAGCATGCGCAGGAAGTTTTGCAGGAAGTTCTCGTGCTCGCGGAAGCCCGCATCGATCTGCCGTTTGCCGTCGCGCACGAAGCGCAGTGCCACTGGTTGTACCGGTACTTCGGCATCGAGCGCGGCCTGGAAGATGCGTGCATGGAACACTTTCAGCACGCCGTTGTGGCCGGTGCCGCCTTCGGGAAACACCGCCACAGAGCGGCCGGTGCGTAGCCGGTCCACCATGACCTGCATCACCGCCGCCAGCGAATGGTTGCTGCCGCGGCGGTGAAAGATGGTGCCACCGCTAGCTGCCAGCCAGCCGACCAGCGGCCAGTTGGCAATCTCCGCCTTGGCGACAAAGCAGGCCGCACGTTGGCTATGCAGCAACTCGATGTCGATCCACGAGGTGTGATTGGCGACGAATAGCGCCGAATCCTGCAGCGGTTGGCCGACGCGTACGGAGCGCAGGCCGAAGATGCGCATCAGCCCGGTGGACCAGGCGCGGATCATGCGATGGGTGAACGGCTCGCGGCCGTTCTTCATGACCGCGTGGCGATTCCAAGTGAGGATGAATCCGCACAGCAGAATGCCGAGCAATACGTGCACTAGCAGCAGCGGCACGCGCCACAGGTAGCGCAGCGGGCGCAGCAGGTCTCGGTCCAAAGTGGAAACGGCTTCGATGCTCATCAGTGCAGTTAGTTTAGCGTTAATCGACCGCGCTTCGTAGGTTGGCGGTGAGGCGTAGCCGAACCCCAACATCGCCATGCACATCGTTGCGTTGGATTCGGCTGTGCCTCTCCACCAACCTACGTGCGTCGTTTTATACGTACGCGTCGATCAGGCACCGCACCATCGCGCCAAGCACCCGCGCGGGACCGCCTTCGCCAAACGTCTGGCCAGATACATAGCTGCCTTCGAGCAACAACAAGATTCCATCCGCCAGTTCGTCGGGTTCGCGCGCGCCCATACCGCGGCACATCTCGCGCAGGCGTTCACGCAAGGCTTGCTTGCTTTCGACGGCAACCTGATGCGCGGGATGGTCGCGCTCGGGGTATTCGATCACCGCATTGGTCAGGCCGCAGCCGCGATAGCCGTCGCGGCTGGCGCGCGCGGCCAGTTTGTCCAAGTAAGCAAGCAGTTGCCCCTTAGGATCGCCGGGGTGGTCGGCCGCGGGTGCTTCGAAGCGCTGGCAGAAGCGCTGGTCGTAGTCACGCAGGTAGGCGGCGATCAGCTCGTCCTTCGATTCGAAGGCACGATACAAGCTGGGCTTGGTCACGCCGGCCTGGCTGACGATTTCCTCCACGCCCACCGCGCGGATGCCCTCGCGGTAGAACAGGTCGAACGCCGTGTCGCGGATGCGATCGGCGGCGCGGCGCGGGGGTTCGGTGGGGGTATTGGGGGCAGGTTTAGAACGCATGGACATAAGCAGGCCGGTTGACAATGTTACCGATCGGTACGTACTCTGCACGTCCGTCCCGTACCGATCGGTAACATGACTATACAACGCCGCCGGCCGTTCGGCCAAAAGTACGCTTTCGTGGTGGTCGCCGTGGTGTTCCTCGCGCTGCTGGCCTCGGCTGGCATGCGCGCCACGCCTGGCGTGCTGATGTTGCCGCTGGGTCGAGCCTTCGGCTGGAGCCGGGACGATATTTCCTCCGCGGCGGCCGTCGGCATCCTGCTTTACGGCCTGATGGGTCCGTTCGCCGCGGCGCTGATGCAGCGTTTCGGCATCAAGCGCGTGTTGCTGATCGCGCTGACGGTGATGGCCGCCGCGGCTGCATCCAGCGCACTGATGACCCGGCCCTGGCACCTGCTGCTGACTTGGGGTTTGTTTTCCGGCGCCGGCACCGGCTGCGTGGCGGTGGTACTGGGCGCGACCGTGGTCGGCCGCTGGTTCAGCACGCATCGCGGCCTGATGATGGGTTTGCTCACCGCGAGCACCGCGACTGGCACGCTGATCTTCCTGCCGGGCCTGGCCGCCATCGCCGAATACGCGGGTTGGCGTCCGGTGGTGCTGACTATCGCCGCGGTGTGCGCGCTGCTGTTGCCGCTGGTGCTGTGGCTGATGCCGGAGCGCCCGGCCGATATCGGCCTGACGCGTTACGGCGCGGAGCCCAATGAACCAGCCGATGCGGGCGCGCCTTCAGGCAACCTGTTCGCGCTGACGCTGGGCACGCTGCATCGCGCCAGCAAAAGCGGCGTGTTCTGGCTGCTGTTCGCCACGTTCTTCGTGTGCGGTTTCACCACCAACGGCTTGATCGGCACGCACTTCATTGCGCTGTGCGGCGATCACGGTATTCCCGAAGTGCGCGCGGCCGGGGTGCTGGCGATGATGGGCGTGTGCGATCTGATCGGCACCACCCTGTCGGGCTGGCTGACCGATCGCTTCGACCCGCGCAAATTGCTGTTCGTCTATTACGCGCTGCGCGGTTTATCGCTGATGTATCTGCCCTATTCCGATTTCTCGTTCTACAGCCTGTCGCTGTTCGGCGTGTTTTACGGGTTGGACTGGATTGCCACGGTGCCGCCCACCTTGCGCTTGACCACGGATGCCTTCGGCGAACGCGATGCGCCGGTGGTGTTCGGCTGGGTGGTGGCCGGACACCAGGTCGGCGCGGCGACCGCCGCCTTCATGGCCGGCGTGCTGCGCGTGCAACTGGGTAGTTATCTCACGCCGTTCGTGATTGCCGGCGCCACCGGTGTGGTGGCGGCCTTCCTGGCCTTGCGTATTCAACGCCGCGATACATCGTCGATGCCGCTCACGCCGGCCGGCGAGAGCGCGTAGTCAACGTTCGAGCTGACTGAGCGGCAAGGCGGCCGAACGCTTCACGGTGCGCAGCACGAAGCTGGAGTTCACGTCCGCCACGCCCGAAGCATTGAGCAGGCGATCCAGCAAGAAACGCGAGAAGTGCTGCAGATCGGCCACGTAGATGTGCATGAGGTAATCCATGTCGCCGGTGAGCGCATAGCAGGCCACCACTTCGTCCCAGCCGTTGACGCGTTCCACGAAGCGTTCGATTACGTCGCTTTCGTGCCGGGTGAGCTGGACACGCACGAACGCCTGCAAGCCCAGCCCAACCGCCTCTGGATCCACCTGCGCGCTGTAGCCGGTGAGCACGCCCTCGCCTTCCAGCCGCTGCAGGCGGCGCAAGCAGGCGGAGGGGGACAGGTTCACCCGATCGGCCAACTCGGCATTGGTGATGCGCCCCTCCGTCTGTAGGACGGCGAGGATACGCAGGTCAGTGCGATCGAGCTCGATCATTGCAATATTCGTCAGCTGATTAGCCATTTTCCGGTGGAATATTGCACCTAACCCTACAGTCTCGGCAACAAAACAATCATCTTGCGCCTTGGCAGACCTATGATCTTGCTCGTGCCTCGTAGGGATTGGCCCTACACGCCACGGAGCCGCCATGGAAAACGACACCCCTCGCCGCGTTGAGCACCAGCAGACCGATCGCGGCTACGTGCCGGTGTACGCCACGGGTGTGGTGGAACAGCCGTGGGCCGACTACAGCCGGACCGATCATGAGGTGTGGGACACGCTGTACAAGCGCCAGCGCGAGCTGCTGCCCGGCCGCGCCTGCCGTGAATTCATGGAAGGCGTGGAACGTTTCGGCCTGGGCGACGGCGGCATTCCGAAATTCGCCGACCTCAACAAGGTGCTAGGAAAGACCACCGGCTGGGAGCTGGTCGCGGTCGAGGGCCTGTTGCCGGACGAGGTGTTCTTCGACCACCTCGCCAACCGCCGTTTCCCCGTCAGTTGGTGGATCCGCAAACCGGAACAACTCGATTACCTGAGCGAGCCCGATCTGTTCCACGACTTGTTCGGCCACGTGCCGCTGCTGCTCAATCCGATCTTCGCCGATTACATGCAAGCCTACGGCCGCGGCGGCATGAAGGCGTTCGGCATCGGTCCCGAGGCGCTGATGAACTTGACGCGCCTGTACTGGTACACGGTGGAATTCGGCCTGATCAACACCGACGAAGGCATGCGCATCTACGGCGCGGGCATCGTCAGCTCCAAGGGCGAATCGATCTACTGCCTGGATTCACCTGCACCGAACCGTATCGGCTTTGGCCTGGAGCGCGTGATGAACACGCGCTACCGCATCGACACCTACCAGCAAACCTATTTCGTGATCGACAGCTTCAAGCAGCTGTTCGATGCGACACGACCGGATTTCACCCCGATCTACGCCGGGCTCAAGCAGCTTTCGGCGCATGCAGCGGCCGATGTGCTCGACAGCGATCGCGTTTTCAACCGCGGCACGCGCGAAGGTTTCGCCAGCAACGCGGATACCTGAGCGACATCCGCGCCGCGGCTATGCCAGCGTGCGACGGCGATAGACCCGCGACGTGAGCAACACGATTACCGCCACCGCGACATTGAGCACGGCAAACACGATAAGCCCGCGCTCATCGTGCCGTGGCGATGTATCGACCAACATATAGAAGTTGAAGCAGAGATTGGCCGCGGTGTGAAACAGCAGAGACGCAAGGATGCTCTTGCCGGCCCCCTCGTATGCCCAGACGTAGATGACGCGCAGGGCCGTCGTGAGTATCGCGAAGGCCCAAAACGGCATGACCGACTGCGACGTGCCTGGAATGTAGAACAGCGGCAGATGCCAGACACCCCAGATCACGCCAAACACGGGCGCTGCTAGCGCCAGCGGGCGCGCTAGTTGCAGACGATCGATGGCATAGGCCCAGCCAAACTCCTCGTTACACGAACCGCCACCAAAAAACAGGATCGCGTACAGCAGCGGCAAGTGCGCCAGCGACACATTGATACCCAAAGGCGGACCACCATGGCGAGCCAGCCACCACGCCGTTATCCAGCCTAGTGCAGGCTCAAGTAGCAGCGCTGCAATGAGATAGAGCGGGCCGATGCGGTAGCGCAGGCAGCGTCCGAAGAATTCGCGCACGTGCGGCCAGCCGCCGTCGCGATATGTGGATACGAAGGCCGCCATGAACGGGCCGAACGAACCGATCACCAGCCAGACAATCTGCATGGTCGACGACAGCGTGAACATGCCCCGGCCTGCGAGCACGGGGACCATCCATGCAAGCCACGTGATGGCAAACGCCAGCACAAAAAAAGATAGCGGCGTGGTTCGATACGTGCGCGGATCGTTTGCGTTCACAACGGCGCCCCCTGACTGGAAACCTGTCGCCACGCATCCCTGGCCTGCATCGATGCTTGCATACTCGGCAGGTCGCGAAATGGCCCGGAGGTCATGACTCCGTGTGAACGTGTTTCGACCGGTATTTCTGGTCCCCGCGGCTTTTCACCAACGCTCAGATCACGTCGGATGCAAGGCGTGCGCGTCGACCCAGGGCTTGATGATGCTGATCCACAACGCATAACCCGTGCGGTTCATGTGCAGACCATCGTCAATAAACCACTTGAGTTGCGGCTGACCATCCGCCCCCAACATTGGCGTGAAGACATCGATATACGTGACGTTCTTCTGTGTCGCCGCGTATTCCCGCACCAGCTCGTTGGTCTGCTTGATCTTCGGCAACAATGCCTTGCGTGCCATGCTGGGCTTGATCGCGATGAAGGCGATCGGCACCCCGGGATCGACCGATCGCGCCTTGCGCACGAACGCCTCGAAATCATCACGCACCTGCTTCGGCAAGTGACCGTCATACAAATCGTTGTCGCCGGCATACAGGACGATGGCGCGCGGATGGTAAGGCTTGATGATACGGTCGGCGAAATAAGTGGAATCGCCCAACTCTGAACCACCGAAACCGCGATTGATCACCTTCACTTCCGGAAAATCCGCCGCGACGGATTTCCAGTGTTCGATCGACGAACTGCCGATAAACAGCACCGCACCTTGCGGCGGCGGATTAGCGCGATCGGAGGCCTCGAAAGCTTCGATCGCCGCATTCCATTGCGCGTGATTGGTCTGGGCTACGCAAGCAAAGCACGGCACCAGGGCAAGCAACAGCGATAGCAGGATCTTCATGACGCTCCCGGTTCGATCGTTACGACGAACGGCGATCATAATCCCGATACGTAAGTCATAAGCGCATCAGTGCCGCTTCAACTCGCTGACTTCAAGAACTTGCGCAATATGCTGGCCGTCCCAGCGATAGATCAGGTGCTGCGCCTGCACGCAGGGCGCCACCACGTCGGGATAGAACGCCGCCAGACATTCGCCGCCGCGATGACGCGCGCTGTCGTAGACGATGCCGTTGGAATCTTCTCCGCGCAGTCTGCGCGCAAGCTTGACGCTATCGGCGTAGCTGTCCGGATCATGCGCTTCCGTCCAACCACCGCGGATGTCGTGCAATTTGCAATCGACGCTGGTGCGATAGCAGCGCATCTCGATATCGCAAGCAGGTTCGGATGTCGCCGCAAGAAATCGCTCGCGGTGGTACACCGTTTCTTCCACTGCCGTGATCACGTTGCGCGCCGCGTAGAACACGCCCCACGTGCCATCGGAAAAGCGGCTGCCTTCGGGATTGAGATGCGTGAACGCGGCCATCACCGGTGTCGAACCCGGGCCGCTGATGCGGCGATCCTTCGGCACTAGGCGCAGGGTATCGGCCTCTTCGCGCAGGCGCGGATTGGTCAGCGCTTCGATGGCGAAGATTGCATCGAGATCGGCCGGATCGGCAATGCGATCGAACAAGCCGGCTGGCGGAAAACGGCTGGGTACGATGCGGTAGGCATGGGTCCAGCGGATGCGTCGAAGGGGAGGCGTGTCGATAGGCATGGCGTAATCCGCAGCACATCATTGCAACGTTTCATTCGTCCCTGTTCGACGTTGAATAGTGCCGAAGCGGGTTCTCGCCGACTGCGACGAAGGTCGTAGAGTCGTCGACAAAGCGTAGCGAGCGGTCGCGAGGCGGGTGCGGACGGCGCGCAGGAACCGGAGTGTACTTGCGCGTACATGAGGATTCCGAGCACCGGCTGCGCCCGCCTCGCGGCCGCGCAGTAGCTTTGGCGGCGGCTCTACCAGCCGCGCTGCGCGTCCAGATACTGCCGCACTACATACAAATCGCTCACGTTGCCCGACAGCATGCGATCCAGCGCCGACTGTCCACCGAACAGTGACGAGCGGTTGGGCCTGTGCAACCAGGCGTCGGCCTGTTCGGCATCGGGAAATAGAATCTGCAGCGCCTTGTAGATGCCGAGCAGATAACTGATGCGCTCCAGCGTGTCGCGCCCCAGCGCGCCATCCTGGTGGCGCTTCCATTTGTAGAAAGTCGATTCGGGCGGATCGCCCAGCAGCTTCCGTTGCTCGGCAATGCGCAGGTTCCAGCGCTCGGCCATGTTGAAGAAGGCGCGCAGGGCGGGGCCGCTCAATTCCTCGGCGGGGGCTGGCCGGTGTAAGGCATGGGCTGTCACGGCGAACTCTCCCAATGAAGTTTAGACACATACTACTTTATTGGTGAAGTTTTTGCCAATTGACCGGAACCGCCCCTTTTCCCGAGGAGAGAATCAGTGCGCGGCGCAATGACAGCCGTAATCCGGCTCCACCCCGCCCTCGGCAATAAACCGGTCGATTCGCTGCTCCAGTAGCGGCAGCGGTACCGAGCCAACGGATAGCACCGTGTCATGGAAGGCGCGCAGGTCGAACTTCGGTCCCAGCGCTTTTTCTGCCTTGCCGCGCAGTTCCATCATCTTGAGATACCCCAGCTCGTACGAGAGCGCCTGCCCCGGCCAGCTGATGTAGCGGTCCACCTCGTTGGCGATCTCGCGCTCGGACAGGGCGGTGTTTTCGGTCATGTAGTCGATCGCCTGCTGGCGCGTCCAGCCGAGATGATGGATGCCGGTGTCGACCACCAGGCGGCAGGCGCGCCACATCTGGTAGGTGAGGAAGCCGAAGCGTTGGTAGGGCGTCTTGTAGATGCCCATTTCGGTTCCGAGGTATTCCGAATACAACGCCCAGCCTTCGCCATAGGCGGAGATATAGCTGTTGCGGCGAAAGGCGGGCTGGTCGTGCTGTTCTTCGGCCAGTTCCAGCTGCAGGGCGTGGCCGGGATACGACTCGTGCAAGGTCAGCGCCGGCATGTTGTAGAGCGGGCGCGAGGGCAGGTCGTAGGTGTTGACCAGATAGACGTCCGGACCGCCGCGGCCGGAGGTGTAGTACGGCGCAATATCATCCGGCACCGGCTCGATGGTGAAGCGCTTGCGTGGCAGGTGGCCGAAGAATTTGGCCAGTTGGCCATCCACTTCCTTGGCCACCCAGGCCGTTTTGTCGAGCAGTTCCTGCGGCGTCTTGGCGTAGAACTGCGGGTCCGTGCGCAGAAAATGCAGGAACTCGGCAAAGCTGCCTTTGAAGCCGGTTTCCTGCATGGTTTGCAGCATTTCGGCGTGGATTTTTTCCACTTGCTCCAGGCCGATCTGGTGAATCGCGTCAGGATCGAGATCGAGCGTGGTGTATTCGCGAATCTGCTGACGGTAGTACTCCTTGCCGTCAGGCAGGGCTTCCGCGGCCAGCGTGTTGCGCGCCTGCGGTACGTAATCGTTGCGGAAGAACGCGAGCAGTTTTACGTAGGCGGGAATCACGTCGCGGCTGATCTTGGCGCGCGCATCGGCCTGAATGGCTGCGGCGGTGACAGCCGGAATGCTCGACGGCATGTGCTGCAGGGGTTCATAGAACGATGTTTGCGTTGGATCCTTCGCTGCGGCGGTGGCAGCGATGGAAACGTCGCGTCCGGCCAACACCGCGCGCGGCACGCTGAAACCGCGCTTCAGGCCGTCGCGCATGTTGGCGATCTCCTGGTCGAAATAAGCAGACACCTGCCCCAGGCGATCGACATAACGGCGATAGTCGGTTTCATTGCGTAGGGAGTCGGCGCCGAGGTCGTCGTAGAGTTCGCTCCAGAACGCCGAGTCGCTGTTGAACGGCATCTGCCATTGCTTGAATTGCTGGTCGGCGATGAAATCGTGAATCTGCTCGCGGTAGATCGCGTAGTTCACCTGCTCGGCCGCCGAGAGCTGCTTCGGATCGATCGCATCGAGCTGGCTCATCACTTTCTGCCAGTGGGCGAGACGCTCCTGCTGGCGCTTGGCATCGACCTGATCGAGACGCCCATTGTTCGGCTGCGATTCGCCCGATGCGCTGATCCCGGCCTGTCCCGTGCGCCAGGCCCATTCCTGCTCGTAGATCTGCTTGAAATGCGCGTCGGCACTCTGTTGCGCGAAAACCGGCATGGTCAGCAGCAAGCCCGCTGCCATGCATCCGATGCGTATCGTGTTTTTCACTGATTCCCCGTGACAGGTGATGCGGCCATGGACGCCGACACGGCATCTTCCACGCTCCAGCTATCGAGCGCCTGTGACGAAAGCTGGGGTAGGGCGGCGCGTTGCAGCAGAGCGCGCGTTTCATCCTTCAGGCGCGCCACGCGCAAGCCCACACCGCACGCCTGTAGCCAGCCGGAAAAATCGCCCAGCGATTCGAGCGCGGTGCTGTCCAGATCCGGCGAAGCTTCGAGGCTCAGGATCACCTGTTTGACGTCGCTGCGTTGTTGCACCTGCGTGCGTGCCAGCGCCATCACCGATTCTGCGTTGGCAAAGAACAGTGGTTCTTCTGGGCGCAGAATCAGCATGCCCGGTGGCGGCGTCGCGTTGGGATGCTGCGCGATATCGACGAAATCGTGGCTGTTGGCCAGACGCCCGAGCACGCTTACCCGCGCCGACGCGAGTTGACGCAGCAACAGGATCAAACTGAAGCCGATCGCAAGCAGCAAGCCGTTGAGAATACCCAGCGAGAGCACCGCCACCACGGCGGCGAGCGCCAGCAAGCGATCGCGTTTCCATTGC
Organism: Dyella humi; assembly: GCF_044904605.1. Classification (NCBI taxonomy): domain Bacteria; kingdom Pseudomonadati; phylum Pseudomonadota; class Gammaproteobacteria; order Lysobacterales; family Rhodanobacteraceae; genus Dyella; species Dyella humi. The sequence goes on along the minus strand of NZ_JADIKI010000023.1, from coordinate 1,535,215 downwards.
AGATACGGCCGGAAAACCGACAGGCGCCACGACTTGCTCACCGCATGAATCACGATGGCCGCCAACACCGGCAACGGAATGCGTTCGATCCAGCGCAGCAGCAACCACACCATCAGCAGCACCGTGATGGCAGCCACCAGGCCCGCCAGACGCGATCGCGCACCCGCCGCTTCATTTGCGGATGTAGCGGAATATCCAGCGCCTACCGGCATGCCCTGGCACAGGCCGCTCAGAACATTGGCGACGCCAAGCACCAGCAAATCGCGGTTCGGCTGCACCGCATCGTTGTGTTTCAGTGCAAAGCCGCGGATGGAGCTGTACGACTCGGCATACAGAATCAGCAGCAACGCCCCCGCCAGTTCCACGCTCGGCAGCCATTGGCCGCTGGCCGGCCAGGCGGGCATGCCGATATTCATCTGCAGACTGATCGTACCCGTCAGCGGCACACCATGCGTCGCCAGCCACGCGGAAGCGGCCACACCCAGCGCAATCACCAACAAGCTGCCGGGCAACCTACGCACGCGCTCGCATGCATACAACAACAGCAAAGCCACCACGCCCGTGGCCAGCGTGACACCATGGATTTGCCCGGATGTCCGCACCAGGTCCGTCACCAGCAGCGGCACGAAATCACCGTGCAAGTCCGGCCAACCACCCAGATGCGGCAGCTGCTTGAGCGCGATCACGATCGCAAGTCCGAAGGTGTAACCCCGCAGCACAGGACGCGCGATCAGATGCGACAGCCCGCCCAGTCGCGCGACGCCGGCCAGCAAAAAACAGATGCCGCCCAGCAACACGAGCATCGCCGCGACAGCGATGCGATTGACCCCGCCGCCTGCCAACAGCAACGTTCCCGCCGCCAGCACCGCAGCTGATGACGATGTGGACGACACGATCGCGAAGCGACTGGTGCCTAGCAGCCCGTAGCAGATCAGCCCGATGAACAGCGCCACCACACCGGCCTGAGGCGGCATGCCGGCAATGCCCGAGTACGCGACCGCTTCGGGCAACAGCAAACCCGCTATGCCCAGGCCCGCCAGCGCATCGGCGACGCGCACCGACGAGGGCGCCTCGCTGCTCATTGAATTTGTCCGCTCCAACCCGGCAGATAGGCCGTCTCGTGCGAGTGGGCGAGCAGCAAAGCATCCTGCAATTGCTTCGGACCGACACGATCGCCCTTGAGTTTGAGGTTGCGCCGGTAGAACTCCGCCCACAGGAATTCCGAGTACGGCGTGGCGTCCTTGGCATAACCGCCGGCGGTGCGCACGCGCGCGGCAAGGGTGCGGTAGGGGTCGTCGGTCAAATCATTGAGGGTGCGTGGAATCGCCTGGTATTCCTGCCGCTGGCCGTGTTCGTTGTACGGATGCGCCCAGCGATTGAACTCCATAGTGCGCCAGAACACGTCCTGGTCCAACCAGGAAAAGTCGCGCTGAATCATCACCGGCACTTCTTTCACCCCTTCCTCGCACAGGGCTAGGCCAAGGTGATGGTGATCGACGATATAAACCTGATGCTTCGGCCCCAGCACGCCGGGAAACCAGTGCGCAGCGAGCAGTTCCTTGCGCTTCTTCTTGCCGAGCTTTTCCCATTGGGCTCGCTTTTCTGCCACTTCCGCCTTGCCCACCGTCATCTGGGTGGGGCGCAGCTTGGCTGGCGCAATCGACAACAGAGGATGACGCACGCCTGATGACATGGGATGACTCCTGCGGTAGCGGTGGTTGGCGCAGGGTAGCTCAAGAGCGAGGGGGTAGGTTGGGGTGGGCTCACGCGAACCTCAGCATGGAATGCCGCATCATGGCGACGTTGGGGTTCGCCTTCGCTCACCCCAAGCTACGCCACCCGCAGAGGCTTATTCGAGGCCTGAGTAATAACCGCGCATTGCCTGCAAGTACGACCCCAGATCCCGATCCGGCGCACTCACAAACACCTCACCCGCGTTCTCCATCCGCGCGATGCGATCCGGGCGGAAGTTGCGGAAGTCCTTGCGCAGCCGGCACCAGGTGCCGAGCGTCCATTTGCCGCCCCAGAACGCCAGGCACAGCGGTTCCACTTCGCGTTCGCTTTCGCGGCCAACTTCGTCGCGATAGAACAGGCGCAGCACCTGCTGCGCTTCGATCGCCGCATGCAGCTGGTCGATACGCGCAGCGAATGCGGTCGATTCCGCATCGCGCCAGATCGGCGCGTAGATGCGCGTGCGCGAGGAACGCTCGCGCAATTCCGGCGGAAGCACCGCCTCGATTTTCACCAGCGCGGCCTGCGCGCCGGCTGCCAGTTTCTCGCCGGCAAATGCGCGAACGAAGCGCGTGCCGACCACCAGCGATTCGAGTTCGTCGGCGGTAAACATCAGCGGTGGAATGTCCGAGCCTTTGCGTAGCACGTAACCCACGCCGGCTTCGCCTTCGATGGGTACGCCTGAGAGCTGCAGGTCCGCCACGTCACGGTAGACCGTGCGCAGCGATACACCCAGTGTTTCGGCAAGCTGACGCGCCTGCAGCGCGGTCCGTCGACCACGCAGGGCGTTGATGATGAGAAACAGGCGATCGGCGCGACGCATTCGTGCATGATCGCCCAGGTGGCGGCGACGAACCAGCGTCCGAAGTCATGCTTGGCCATCGCAGCGTGTGAGACAGCCGCATGCGAGTCGGATGAGAACGTGGTCATCGCCGCAATACGCCCTACGCCGCCTGTTGCGCCAGGAATTCGGTATCCATGGCCGCCACGCGCTGCATGGCAGGGCGTGTGATCACGCGGTCGACATACGCGCGTATCTGCGGCGTTTCCGGCACGAGCTTGAACAGGGTCGCCCAATGCAGGGCGCCGCCCCACAGCACGTCCACCGCGGTGAAGCGCTCGCCGAGCATATACGGGCCCTTGGTCAATTGAAGTTGCAGCGCCCCCAACACGTCATCCCAGGTGCCATAGGGCGAGGTGGACGGCGGCGCCGGATCGCGTTGCAACGAGCGGTCGACCAGCGCCGGCTCGAAGCACGAACCGTAAAAAACCAGCCAGCGCAGGTAAGGACCGCGCAACGGATCGTCCACCGCCGGAGCAAGTCCCGCTTCCGCATACAGGTCGGCCAGGTACATAAACACAGCCGGCTGCTCGGTGATCAGCACATCACCATGCTGTATCGCGGGCACCTTGCCCATGGGATTGATCGACCGATATTCGGGACGGCGCGACTCGCCTGCTTTGAGGTTGATCAGTCGCAATTCGTAATCCGCACTCAGTTCCTCGAGCAGGGCAAACGCGCCGCCCGAACGACTGTTGGGTGCGTGATAGAAAACGATCTTCTGGTTCATGTCGCCACCTCGCGATAGGAATTACAGATGCCGCGTCTCAGCCGGCACGTTCTGCCAGTTGTTGTTACGCCCATCCGAGAAACGCATCGGCGCTTCAATCAGCTCGCTGGGATCAGCATCATCCAGGCAGAACACATTGACGAAGTAGAAGTCACCCCCCAACACATCCAGATGGCCTTTACCGAACGGCCTCACACCGCAATGCCGGCAAAACAGGTGATGCATGCTGTGGCTGCCGAACTGGTAGTCGGAAAGCTCGCCTTCGCCACTCGTCAGCCGAAACGCATCCGGCTTCACAACCACACCCCATTGCCGCGCCTTGGTACAGATCGAACAATTGCAGCGCCCAGTACCTTGCGTGAGATCGACATCTGCTTCGAACGTCACTGCACCGCAATGGCAACTGCCGTGGTAGGTCTTTCCCATGATCATTTCCTTTAGTTGTAGTTGGATTTATGCACCGCTCCAGCCACCCGATGGCTCATCGGTGGGTGGAACACGCAGGCTTGCGGAAGCGGGGACAGGCGCTATCAACACCCGCTTGCGGCCCGGTTCGAACGCTGGCGTAAGGTGAACCACCCTGTTCCCCTTTTTCGGTTTCTCTTCTTGTGTTGCGGGCAAGCGATATTGTCCGTCCATCAACAAACCCCGCAGATACAACGGCCGGTATGCGGCCAAAACGCGATCGATGAAATTACTCATGACGTAAACACCTCATGCAGCGCGAATCACTTCGACGGTTTCGCCGGCAAGCCACGGCGGCGGCACGGCATGCTTGAACAATCGGTACCAGTGTTCGCGATCGCTGGCGCTGTACAGATCCAGCGTGTGGATGATTTCGCGTGCGAACTCGATGCTGCCCAGATGGCTCGCCGTGATGGCGCCGCCATCGCTCACCGCGAGCACGTTAGCGTCGTATTGATCGTGTCCTGCATACGCAGGTACTTCGCGACCGATCTGGCCTGCCCAGTTGCCGGTGTGCCGGCAATGGTCGAGCAAGCCGGCACGTGCCAGATGCAGTACACCTTGATCGATGGCGGCCACCGGCGCTCCGGCGTCGTGCACGCGACGAGCCACGGCCGCAGCCTGCTCAATATGCGTGGTCAGCCACAGATGGCCACCCGGCAGGATCAACAGCGCGATCGCGTCCAGGTCCAGCTCATCCACGCGAACATCCGGTAACACCTGCAGCCCGCTCATCGACGTGACCGGCTCACGCGTGAAGCCGACGCTGCGCACTTCCCACTCCCCAGGGCGACGGATTTCGGCCAGGGCCAAGGCCACCTGCCAGTCCGCGAACCCCTCGTACACCAGTACATAAACTGTGTCGCGCATGATCGTCCCTCCTTTTCGATGGTGAGAGCTTGCGCCCCTGCTACTGCCAGCGTGTTGTCAGTAGGAAGGTGCGGGGCAGTTCAGCCGCTCGACTGGCTTCCGTAAGGCTGAGCCGGGACAATGGCGGCCTCTTTGCTAACAGGTCCGTCATGAAGCCCATTTCGTTGATCCAGTTTCTGATCGAGGAACGTCGCGCCGGTCATATCAACGCCGAACTCACCTTGCTGATCGAAGTGGTCGCGCGCGCCTGCAAACGCATCGCCGTAGCCACCAACAAGGGCGCCATCGGCGGTGTGCTGGGTGAAGCGGGTACCGGCAACATCCAGGGTGAGGCACAGAAAAAGCTGGACGTGATTTCCAATGAAATCCTGCTCGAGGCCAACGCCTGGGGCGGCCAGCTCGCCGCCTGCGCGTCGGAGGAGATGGAAGATCCGCAGCAGATTCCCGACATGTATCCGAAGGGCCATCACCTGCTGCTGTTCGATCCGCTGGACGGCAGCTCCAATATCGACGTGAACATTTCCGTCGGCACCATCTTCTCCGTGCTGCGTTGCCCGGACGGTGTGACGGAACCGAAAGCCGAACACTTCCTGCAACCAGGTACCACTCAGCTCGCCGCCGGTTACGTGGTTTACGGCCCAGCCACGGTGCTGGTACTGACCTTCGGCCATGGCACGCACGAGTTCACGCTCGACCGCGAAGTCGGCAGCTTCATCCTGAGCCGTCGCGATATCCGCATTCCCGAAGAAACCGCCGAGTTCGCCATCAACATGTCGAATCAGCGCCACTGGGAGCCACCGATGCAGCGCTACATCGGCGAACTGCTGGCCGGCCAGGATGGTCCGCGCGGCAAGGATTTCAACATGCGCTGGGTCGCCTCGATGGTTGCTGACGTCCACCGCATCATCACCCGCGGCGGCGTGTTCTTCTATCCGCTGGATGCGAAGATCAAGAGCAAGGGCGGCAAGCTGCGCGTGATGTACGAAGCCAATCCGATGGCGTTCATCATCGAACAGGCGGGCGGTTCAGCGACTACTGGGCGTGAGCGTATCCTCGATCTGCAGCCCACCGGCCTGCATCAGCGCGTGCCTGTGTTTCTCGGTTCGAAGAAAGAAGTGGAAGTGGCCACGCATTACCATCTCGAAGCAGACGGCGCGCGCAGCTAAAGCCTTCGATGCGCATAAATGCGCGAAGCCCTTCGCCTGAGCGAAGGGCTTCGCATTCTGCGCGCTTACAATTGCGAATTAGTCGTAGTGTTGAACTGCGTGCCGAGGTTGGTCTCCAGGTTGCCGATCGCATGTTCCAGCAAGCTGAAGATTTGCGCGCGATCCGATGCATTGCTCAGGTCCAGCGTTCCGGTGCTGGATATGCCTGTTTGAGTGAGTGCGGTATTGAACGCCGCCGTGGCCTGCGCCGCAGTGATGTAAGTCCCGGTACCTGAGCTGTTGACGTAGTCCATCGTCTGGAACACGTTGGAAAACACGTTTTCCAGTGCTGCAATATTAAATGCCACGTGGTTGGCGGACGTAACGACCGTCGACAGGCTAGTGGTCGGAATGGGATTGTCGTAGAGCTGGTCGAGGTAGTAACGAACCTGATAGGGGTATTGCTTGTAGGTGTCGTTTACGCCCCACACCGATCCATAGTTATTCACCTGCGCCACAGTGGATGACGTCGCCGTTGCGCCCAAACTGCTATAGCTTTGCACTAGCCCGCCGTAGTAGCCCTGGTTGTAAGCCACGTTCAGCAGCACATCCAGGAAGCTGTTCGGCAAGGTCTTGAAGTTCGCCAGCGTGTTGTCATACGCCGGCTCCCACGGCGTTTGCCAGCCATTGGCCCCTTTGCCCGTGACGTTCAAGGCAACGAAATCGTTGTAGTGGAAATACGCCGTCAGCATCGGGCCGTAATATTTGTTGTTGAACGACGCTGGCGTCGGCTTGCTGTATTGCGTAGGCGCCGTCGCCATGGTGTAGCCGATATTCTTCTGGATCGTGGCGTAATTGATCAACGAATGACCTGCCGGGGTGTACGACCCGGACACCATGTCGGCAGCGTAATTGTTGATCTGATAAGGACCGCCTTGGCCAACACCCATGACGGCCGCCTGGTCGGGTGATGGATCGATCAGGCTGCTCGTACCGACGTAATACTCGGTGGCAATGTTTTCCTGCAGCAATTGGCCCAGGACCGAGCCGTACAAATAGTCCTTGTCGAACTGAATGCCCGGGTAATACTCCTGCACCAGGTGGCCATACATCACGCCGGCAATGATGTTGGACATGATCAGATCGGTGTAGTTGTCTCCTGCCAGGGCGATCTGGTCCTGGGCGCTGCCTATGCCGAGCAGCAAATGGAAATTCACGTCGCCTGATGTGGTCACCGACGAAGGAGACGGTGTTGGTGTTGGTGTTGGTGTTGGTGTTGGTGTTGGTGTTGGTGTTGGTGTTGGTGTTGGTGTTGGTGTGGGAGTAGGCGTTGGGGTTGGCGTGGGTGAACTGCTGCACGCGCCTTGCGAAGTCCAGGGCTGGCCACTGCCCGAACCGCCATTATTCGTCGCCGGATCGTTCCCCTGTGTCCACCAGTTGGCCTTGTAGTTGAGGCCGTTTTCGCTGGCGACGTTGCCGGCGGTGTAAATGGCCGTCGAACTCCAGGTCGGTGCGCAAGTCGTTTGCGCGTGCACCGCCTGCACAGGCATCGCTGTAAGCAAGCTTGTCGATAGCACGGCACCCAGCGCAGTGCTCAGTGTACTCAACGTCAAATTGGTTCGCGTCGCTGACTTCGTCATATGCATGAGCCGTCTCCAGAATGGAATGGAAATGCAACCAGTGAATCGCATTGGCGATATCACAACCGCGTTCCAGGCAGTCATGCAGGGGATAGTCGCCATAACGCATCCTTGCCCTTATTGCGCGTCTTCTGTGGACGCTCGACAGAGTGCGGCGGGAGTATCTGCGCGGAATGACAACGTTGTCTATATGGGACAGCGTGCTCACGGCAACGCTTGCATCAGAACGTGATGGGGGTCGCCTTCCATCCGGATGACGGCAAAAAAGCGAAGGCAGAAGATAGGCGCCTCTCGCGGAGACGCCACTCGCTTGTAGCTAAGCGGCGGGATTGTCAGGCATGAACAAACCTATGAAAGCTAGCGCGAGGATCAGACCACCGACCACGATGGCGATCCAGTTGGCGCCCCGGATTTTCGCGTTAGGGTCGTGATCGGGCGCTTCGATCAGGTTGATGTCGTTGATGACCTTTTGCACCGGAAGCAGGAAAGCGACCGACCCCATGCTGGTCAGCCAAAAAGGGGCCGGCAGCCTATACATGAAGGTTACGATGATCCATCCGAAGGCCAACAAGCCGGCGGGCATTTCTCCCTTTCCATTCTCTTTCTGCCATTCCCTCATCTCACTAAAAAGGGAGTAACAGAAGAAGTAGGCAAAAACGGCGCGCCAGAAGGGGGAGATGTTCTCCTTTTCGCGGACTTTGATGCATTGCCAGTTCTTGTAGAACCAATAAAGTTCGTACAGCCCGAGCGTGAAAATCGACATCACCGCCAACTTCAATGGTGAAACGGCGAAGAATGGTGCCTCTGAATTGGATTTGTTGTCTGCCGATAGAACCAGTTCGGCGTTGGGAGGTGAATACGGATTGTCCTGCATGGTGAAGTAGCTTCCTGTGAGTTATCCGATTTTTTTATGTTGATGCAGGGCCTTCCCCATAGCGCCGCTGCCGCATCCACTTCGTCACGATCCATTTTTCACCACGCGTCACTGGCGAACCACCATGCAGCGTGAGCTTGTCGAGCTGGTTGTGGCTGTTGGTGTATTCGAAATAGACGGCTGAACCTTTTTTCGGCACGACTTCCAGGCCGATCTCGGGAAAGATGGTGGTGCCGCCCTCTTCCACTTCGTTCAAGTACATCACCATGGTGGAGACGCGCTGGCCGCCGATGGTCATCTGCACCTGGCTGCCGGGGTCTTCCGGTGGGAAGTAGTCGAAGTGCGGCTTGTATTCGCCACCGGTGCCGTAATGCAGGATCTGCAGGCCTTCGCCATGGTCTACAGGCCAATTCATCACTTCAGAGATGCGGCGATCGAGACGGGCGATGAAGGGGTCGGCGTTGAGCGCGAAGAAGGTGCCTTCGCTACTGCGGTCGGCGATCACTTCGTGTTTGCCGGTGAGTGGATCGACCGTGGTGGAGCGGTGCATCTTGTCGGCGGAGCGGCGGATCATCTCGTCGCACTCCTCTACGCTCAGCACGCCGTCAAGCACGGCGATCATGGGACGGTTGACGCGTGTGACTACGCGCACGTCGCGATCGAAGGTGTGGATCAGGTTGCCGGCATGCAGACGCGGCTTTTCATACGCGTAGCCCTGAGGAGTCATGGGCTGCGCTTGCGGCTGGACGGGGGCAATGAAAGGACCGCTCATCACGCCATTGACGGCGGCTTGCGCAAAAACGGGATCGAAGTGGTTGCGCACCATGTCATCGATCAGCGATTGCGGGGCGCAGCCGCGCGCAAGGTTTTCCTGGATCCAATGGTGCCATTCGGGTGCCAGTTGCGTGATCGCGTTCATCGCAGACTCCTCAGGTCTACACAGCGCTAACGGTTCGATAGCCGGGTGCACCGCCGATGCTGGCAGGGCGGTGCGGAGGCGATTGTGAACCTGTTTGCGAGGAAAGCGCGAGCCTACCCTTTACGTAAGCGCAGGCCCTTGCATCGAACGAACTCCTCCCCCTGCTTGCAGGGGGAGGTCCGGAGGGGGTGAACACTTGCGGGAAGGTCTGAGGCGAGTACTCACCCCAACCCTCCCCTGCATGCAGGGGAGGGGGTAGTTCCGTGCACTTGGATCAATACAAGGCAAGAAGATGAGTAGCCTCAGGCCAGCCCGTAACTGCGCAGCAACGCCTCCGGCTCCGGTTTGCGGCCGCGGAAGGCGATGAAGCTTTCCAGCGCCGGGCGGCTGGCTCCCACGGCCAGGATTTCGCGGCGGAAACGGTCGCCGGTGGCCGGGTCGATCACGCTGTGACCGGTGTGTGCGCCTTCCTCGAAGGCGCCGAACGCATCGGCGCTCAGCAGCTCTGCCCACAGGTAGCTGTAGTAGCCGGCCGCGTAGCCGCCCGCAAAAATATGCGTGAAAGCGTTGGGGAAACGTTGCCATGCCGGCGGATGCAACACAGCCACTTCCTGCCGCGTCTGTTCCAGCACTTCGAGCGCGCGCGCGCCTTTGGCCGGGTCGTATTGCAGGTGCAGCAGGAAGTCGAACAGGGCGAATTCGAGCTGGCGCACCAGGAACATGCCCGCGTGGAAATGCCGGGCCGCCAGCATGCGCTGGAATAGTTCATCCGGCAGGCGCTCGCCTGTTTCCCAGTGCCGGGCGAACAGGTCAAGCGCTTCGCGGTTCCAGCCGAAGTTCTCCATGAACTGACTAGGCAGCTCCACCGCGTCCCATTCCACGCCTTCGATGCCGCTCACCGAAGGCAGCGGTACTTCGGTCAGCAGGTGGTGAAAACCATGGCCGAATTCATGGAACAGGGTAAGTACGTCATCATGCGTGAGCAGGGCCGGACGGCCTTCGGTCGGCGGCGCGAAATTGCAGGTAAGGAATGTGACTGGCAACTGCATGTGCGCGCCGTCATCGAAGCGCGCCCTGCACACATCCATCCATGCGCCGCCGCGCTTGCCGCTGCGTGCGTACAGATCGATGTATGCGCCGGCGAAGACATGTCCGGCGGCATCGACCACGTCGTAGTAGCTCACGTCAGGGTGCCACACGTCCACGCCATCACGCAGTTTCAACGTAATGCCGTACAAGCGCTGCACCAGTCCGAACAAACCGTCGATCACGGCGGGTAGCGGGAAGTAGGGTTTGAGCTGTTCTTCATCCAGCGCGTACTGGTTTTGGCGCAGTTTTTCCGCAGCGTAGGTAACGTCCCAGGCTTCGAGGTTGTCGAGCTTCAGCTCGGTGGCAGCGAAATCGCGCAGCGTAGTCAATTCCTTCTGCGCCATCGGTTTGGCGCGCGCAGCGAGATCGCGCAAGAAGCCCAGCACCTCCGCCGGCGTGCCGGCCATCTTGGTGGCGAGCGATTCTTCCGCCGCATTGGCGAAGCTGAGCAGTTGGGCCGCCTCATGGCGCAAGGCCACGATCTTCTCGATGCGCGCCGTGTTGTCGTACTGGCCAGCGTGCGGCCCCTGGTCGGACGCGCGTGTTTGGTAGGCCCAGTACACACGCTCGCGCAAGCCACGGTTATCGGCATAGGTCATCACCGCCTGCACGCTGGGCTGCTTGAGCGTGACCAGATAGCCGTCCAAACCTTTGTCCTTCGCATATTGGCGCAGTACTGCGCGACCGGATTCGGGAATGCCGGCCAGATCGCGCTCGTCGGTGATGTGCTCCTGCCAGGCATCCGTGGCATCCAACACCGCGTTGGAAAATTCGGTGGAGAGCTTGCTCAGTTCCACACCGATGTCGCGGAAGCGCGAACGCGCGGGTTCTTCCAACGCGACGCCGGAGAGCTTGAAATCGCGCAGCGCGTGTTCGACCAGCGCGCGCTGCGCACGTGACAGCGTGGCGAACTCCGGCGCATCGGCCACGGCCTGCACAGCGGCATAGAGATCGCGGTTCTGCCCGACTTCGATCGAATAGTCGGTGAGTTTTTCCTCAGCCGGCCCATAGACCTTGCGCAAGGCTTCGCCATCGGCCACCGAATGCAGATGCGAGACGGGTGCCCAGGCTTGCGAAATGCGTTGCTCGAACCGCTCCTGCGGCAGCATCACCGCATTGAAATCGTGCGGCGCGCCGGGTGCGGTCAGCGCGTCGATGCCGGTGCGGCTTTCGGCCAGCAGGGCGTCTACGGCGGGCAGCACGTGCTCGGGTTTGATTTGGGAAAACGCGGGCAGCGCGGTGTCGGCCAGCAGGGGGTTGTCTTGACTCATGGTTCGCTCCTTCAGACCTTGAAGCGTGCTTGCAGCATGCACCGAAATCAAGCGGAACCGAGGAGTCTGTCGGACTTGAGTCGGCCGGGCTCCTAATGACAAAGGCGACCACGTCATCGTGCTCGTCGTACCATCGCGCGCATGCTACCTGCCGACGTCCCCGCCCTGATCCGTCGCATTCCGCTGTTTGCGCATCTGACCGATGCGCAGCGGGCGACGCTGGCCGGCTATCTGCGCTGGATCTGCCTGCCCGGCGGCCAATACCTGTTCCGGGCCGGCGAAGTGGCCGAGGCGTTGTATCTGCTGCGCGGCGGCAGCCTGGGCGTGTTCAATGGCTCCACCGAGCTGATACGGCAGGTTTCAGCGGACGATTGCGTGGGTGAAATCAGCCTGCTGAGCGGCGAGTCGCTGCGCTATAACGTGCGCGCCCTGCGCGATTGCGAATTGCTGCGGCTGGATCGCCATCATTTCGAACTGCTGATCGAGCATCATCCCCGCGCCATGTTGGGCATGGCGCGGCAGTCGGTGGACCGGTTGCTCCAGCGCGAACGCCATGTGGAACCGCCGGACAAGCCGCGCACCTTCGCCATTCTGCCGGTGGACACGAGCGTGCCGGTGCGCGGCTTGGCGATGCAGCTCGCGCAGGCGCTGGAAGCCTACGGCAGCTGTGTGGTGATCGATGCGGAGCACGGCGCCAACCGGGGCAGCGACTGGTTTGCCGAGCGCGAGGCGCAAGCGCGCTTCGTGATCTACCTGGACAGCACCGGCGATGCCTCCTGGCGTTTGCGCTGCCTGCGCCAGGCGGATGTGCTGCTGCTACCCGCGCTGGCGGCACAGCCGGCGCGGCCATGGCCTGAGGCCGCGCCGGGACATCCGGCGCGCGTGCGACATCGCCCGCGCCACCTGCTGTTGATTCACCCTGCGCATCGCGTACTGCCTGGCGCTGCACGACGCTGGCGCGGGCAATTCAGCGGCGAGTTGGAGCACCACCACATCTGCGGTGAAGGCGATATTCCGCGCATCGCACGCCTGATCAGCGGCCATGCGCGCGGGCTGGTGATGGCGGGCGGCGGCGCGCGCGGTCTCGCGCATCTGGGCGCGCTACGTGCATTGCGCGAGGCCGGCCATGATTTTGATGCGATCGGCGGCACCAGCATCGGCGCCATCATCGGCGCGGGTGTCGCCAACATGTGGAGCATCGAGGACATGATGCGCGTGTATTACGAAGCCTTCGTGCGCGGCAAACCGCTGTCAGATTGGACCCTGCCGCTGGTGGCGCTCACGCGTGGGCGCCGCGCGGCGATCATGCTGCGGCGCGCCTTCGGGGCGATCGATATCGAAGATCTGGAGCGGCCGTTCTTCTGCGTTTCGACCAATCTTTCGGGGCAGGGCAAGGTCGTGCACCGCCACGGTCCGTTGTGGTTGTGGTTGCGCGCGAGCAGCTCGATTCCCGGCATTCTTCCGCCGGTGCTACATCACGGACAGGTGTACGTGGACGGCGCGCTGGTGGACAACCTACCGACCGACGTGATGGCGGAAGACGGCATTGCGCACATCACGGCAGTGAGCATTCGCGCGGATATCGAACTTCGCGCACAGACCGAGGAATTCGCCACGCCTCCATGGTGGCGGTTATGGATCCGCCAACGCAGCGGTACCGGCTGGCCCGGCCTGGTTTCCACGCTGACCCGCGCGGCGATGGTGAACAGCGAGGAGACCAGCGAACACTGCCGCGCGCGTGCGGACCTGCTGATCACGCCGCCGCTGGAACACGTGGGCATGCTTGACTGGCGCGACTGGCAACTCGCCGTGGATTCCGGTTACCAGGAAACGATGCGCGTGCTGGAGGAGCGGGAACGCGCCCCGCGTCCTTCGGGCGGCGCGGCACAGCTTCCGCTGGAAGGCTAAAATATCGGGATGACTTCTTTGCGTTCCTTCAAGGGCATCCTGCCCACCCTCGGCGCCCGCGCCTATGTCGATCCAGCGGCCACCGTTATTGGCGACGTGGTGCTGGGCGATGACGTTTCCATCTGGCCCGGCGCCGTGCTGCGCGGCGATGTGAATTACATCCGCGTCGGTGCTCGCAGCAATATCCAGGACGGCACCATCGTGCACGTAACGCACGACGGGCCGTATTCGCCAGGTGGTTTTCCCACGCTGATCGGCGAGGGCGTCACCATCGGCCATGCTGCGGTGATTCACGCCTGCACCATCGAGGATTACTGCCTGATCGGCATGCATGCCACCGTGCTCGATGGCGCAGTAGTGAAGAAATACGGCTTCGTCGGCGCCGGCAGCGTGGTGCCGCCGGGCAAGGTGGTCGGCGAGCGCGAGCTATGGTTGGGTAATCCGGCGCAGCGCGTACGGCTACTGACGGACAAGCAGATCGAGCAGCTGCATTACTCGGCGGATCATTACGTGCGGCTGAAGGACACGTATCTCGCTGGTTAAGCGATACTTTGAAACTACATGGGCGTCATTCCGGCGCGGGCCGGAATAACGCGCTCAGTGGGAATTCTGACCGCCCTGTTGCGCCTGAATCCGCGCCGCCTCCGCCTCATGCCGGCGCCGCTCGATCACGCGCTGCGCATCGAGCACGCTGCCGAGCAGAGCCAGCTTGTAGTTGTGCGGATCGTACTGGCGCAGCAGTGAAAGTTCTCGCTGCGCCTCATCGAGGTCGCCCCCGTTGATGGTGTTTTCCACCACGTCGCAGGCAGGCTTGAAGGCATCGCGCATACGTCGCTGGGCCGTGGCATTGTTCGGATCGAGCTGCAGCACGCTGAAATAAAATTCGTAGGCGTTGCTACCGACCGGCGCCACCAGTTGCTTGTTCTGATAGGCCTTGTCGGCCAGATCCATCATGACGCCGACCTCGCTACCGTCGTTGGCGACATGTCCTCCACCTGACGCGCTCCTGGATGCATGCGCATACCAAAGCCCGCCACCGGCGAGTATCAACACCGCGGCGAGCACGACAAAAAGCAAACCGCGCCGGTTCGCAGCGAATGAAGTGGATGAAGACATGCTGGTTCGCTTACCGATCCTGGAAAAACAGCCGTCCGCCAAGCGAACGGCGCCCTGTTGGGGATCAGGCTAGCGCCGCAACATGTCAGCAAAATGACTCAGGCTGTCGAATATGACAGCTTGAATACATCAAGCACTAGTGGAAATCACCGCCGATGATGCGGCCGCTGTTGTCCATCTGGGGGAAGAAACGCGTGTTGTCGTAGCGCATTTCCATCGTGCTGATCATGCCCGGCAACATCAGTTGCACGCCTGGGTACATCTTCTTGAATTCGTCAGACGTCGGATGCGTGGCGACGAAGCTCTCGAACGTCGCCATATCAGTGACGCCTTGCTTGTCCACACGCGAGCCATCCGGACGTGTACCGTGATGGCAACCGGCCAGGGCAACGGCCACGCCAAGAACGGAAAGGGCAAGCAGACGGGTACGCATCGGTAAAGGCTCCAGTGAGCGCGGTGCTCATTTATATGCCGGCAAAATTAGCATGCCGGTACCCCTTCAGACCATCGTGGAGCCTGCCTAGGGTCTCGGCGTGGCCCGCGCCTGATCTGTTTGCCTGTCGGGCAAGGAGGAACGAAGACGTGTATGTCGATACACAACTGAGTGAGGACGCAGCCCGGCGGGCAAACAGACCCGGCCCGAAGGGTTGTCACGGTGCGTCCACCATGCGGCAGCGCGCGGCTTGGCTTGCCAGCCAGGCAAGCGCTGCGCCACGCACTACCACCTGGCGAACGCACCGTGACAACGCGGGCTACGCCGAGACCCTAGGCAGGCTCCTAGGGCACCGCGTTCACCCGTTCCTCTTACCAAGGCAGCAACGTGCTGCCCTGATAGGGCGAACCATCCGGATGCGTGAACCAGAACACGTGGTTCTGTCCACCGGGACAACCCTGGCCGCTGCTGTAGGCAGTCACCACGTTGTCCGCCGAACTCACACTGCCGCGATAGCAGCTGCCCAGCGAATCGTGGAACGCAAAGTCTTGCGTGGCTTGTTGACCGCTGTGGCTCACGATCTGGAAACTGCTGTTCAGCACCAGCGTGTCGGAGCCCGCCACCTTGTTGTGCACGTCGGCCGCGTACAGCGGGAAGCCGCCGAGGCTCAGGCCCGTGTGCTGGTCGTAGCCCTGCTTGATCGAGGTGAGGATGGAGTAATCCCCATTCGTTTCGCTGGTCTGGTTGTAATCCACATGCAGGGGATAGCGGAAGCTGGCCTTGAATTCACCACTCAGGAACGCGCCGATCTTGCTGCGGCTCTCGCCTTGGACCGTGGTGAGCTGGTCACTGATCTGATGGTAGTCAGTGGCGGTGATATTGAAGGTCTGCGTATCGGCAAAACCCACCGTCTGATCCACCGTAGTGGTGACGCGTCCATGCGAGGTGTTCACGTACCCTTCGATGACGAAATGGCGGCTCAGGTTGGTGGTGATGTCACCGGTGACATTGCCGGACGAATCCTGCGTCAATGTGCTGCCGATGGTCGGCGTGGGCAGCTGATTCACCAGCGTATTGCGCACTAGTGCGCCGCTCACCTGCTTGGCGCCATGATCCTGGTAGACCAGCAACGCAGCCGTAGCCGAGAAGTAGTTGTTTGCGCCCTGCACGCTCACTGCCACCGTATGCGGCGAACCGTTGCTGAGAATGCCGGCGAACGGCGTCAGGTCCACGCGATAGGGCATGAAGTTCAACGTCTGCACACCGGGTGTCGGCTTCCAGATAAACAGGTCGATGCCGCCGGTATAAATCCACGGATACACCGGCGCCACGCCAGCTGCCTGGCCGTCGATGCTGACTTCGGCCTCGCGGAAGTTACCGCCGCCGCATTCCTGCGCCTCGCTGGCGTACTGGTCCGGCACACAGGTGTACCAGAACTCGTCGTTGTGCTGGCTTTGCGTGAACACATCCAGGTAGGCGCGTTCGACATTGCTCGGCAAGGTGAGCGTAGCGGCCACCTGGTCGCTGGACGTATTCAAGGTGACGGTGTTGCCCACCGGATCGCTGCCCAGCGGATAGACCGCATCCGCCACCTGCGGCGCAGGCGCCGCGGCCGAAGCGGGATAGAACAGCAGCCGCGCGCTGCCATGGATCACGCCTGTGTAGGTGCTGTCGACAATGTTATAGAGAACCGCCTGGCCTTGGCCCGCATTACGCAACAACGCGCTGTAATCGGTGAGGTCGCGCTCCACGTGCCAGCTCGGCGCAAGGGTGGAGCTGGGCTCCTGAGTGGTGCCGAAATAGATGTTGACGCCGCTCAGCCATATCGATGCCGTGCGATCGAACTGCACACCGGCCGTGACCGAGAAATCCGCTTCCAACACCACCTTCGACCAGCGCGTGCCGCATCCAGTGGGTGGCGCATAGCTGTAAGGGCGCGTGCCGAAATCGTTGAACGTGTCATCGCTAAAAAGCTGCACCACACATGGCTGACCTGGCGGCCGCGGAACGGTGGGATCGGCCACGGTGACGTTGGCCGAGCCGATTGGACTGCTATCCGGCGCCGCCTGCGCGACACCACCCAACACCAACGAAAGCCCGGCTACTGCCAGGCAGCGACTGAAACACCCCTTCGGCAACATGGTGCAACTCTCCCCACAAGTGATGCCCCCCGTCCGCCAAAACTAGCATGAGTAGATGTTTAAAAAGGCCAAATTCGGTGTGGATGAGCTGCGTTGCAACACGCATCACGCCGTATGGGTTGCGGCTTCCAGTTTGGTCAGCCAACGCAATGCATGTTGCCTGTCTGCACCGCACATTGCCGGCTCCGGTTGAAGACGCGCGCATACCGCCGGACGGCGCGGATCGCCGAAGATCGCGCAACGGTTGTCATCGGTGAGCTGGATGCAGCGCTCTCCGGACAACTTGCCGTTTGGCATGCCTGGAATGGGCGAGGTCATCGACGGCGCGATGCAACATGCGCCGCAGCCGGCTCGGCACTGCATGCTCATCACTTCACGTACCTTGCACGTGCAGCGACTGATATACCGGCCCGGTGGCCGGACGTTGGCCATGCCACAGCTCGAACGCATCGGCCGCCTGCTCCACCAACATGCCGAGGCCGTCATAGGCATAGCGCGCACCGGCGGCGTGTGCCCAGGCAAGAAAGCCAAAGGCGGATTTGCCGTAGCCGAGGTCGTAGCAGGCGGCACGCGATCCCGCCAGCGAGAACGGCAGCGTAAGCGACTTACCCAGCGTGCCGGCGGAGGTAGCGTTGACGATCAGGTCGAAGCTGCCGATGTTGGCGAGGTCTTCCCAATAGCGTGTATGCACACGCGCCGGTTCCCCGATCGCGTCGGCCAAGGCATCGGCCGCTGCCGGTGAACGGTTGACGATGGTGAGGTTCTGCACGCCCGCTTCGAACAGCGACCAGGCCACCGCCCGCGCCGCGCCGCCCGCGCCGAGCAGTAACGCATCGTGACCACGTAGATCCAGATCATGCCGCTCGGTGAGGTCGCGCACCAACGCGGCGCCGTCGGTGTTATGGGCGGATAGACGTCCATTCGCCAGACTCGTCAGCACATTGGCCGTGCCTGCGCGCGTGGCAGCCTGCGTGCGTTCGTCGGCCTGTGCGAAGGCCGCGGACTTGTGCGGCAAGGTGACGTTCGCCCCACGCCCGCCTTCTTCCTGGAAGAAACGCTGCACGGTCTCGGCAAAGGCTTCCGGTGTCGCGTCGATCGCGCGATATTCGAGCGCAATGCCGAACTGTCGCGCAAAAGCCTGGTGAATCTGCGGCGAAAGGCTGTGCGCGATCGGATGGCCGAACACGGCGAACTGCAACGGCTGGGACATGCGGGTGCTCCTGCGTGGCCCTCCATTGTAAGCGCTTTGGTGCTGCCCAACCCTCCCCTGCAAGCAGGGGAGGGAGCCACTTCTTGTCTTTGTGCAGCGGCCTAGGAGAAGCGGGATTTTTTAAGCCACTTACCAGCGGTAAGTCACCTTGCCGTACCAGTAACGGCCATCGAAGCCGAACGGCGAAAGCGCCGAATACTGCAAGCCGTTCGTGCGGTCTTCGTAGCCGCCATTGTTCGACAAGGCCACCTTGGTGGGGTACTGGTTCGTTACATTGTCGATGCCGGCCGCGAAGATCCAGTTTTGCAGGCTGTAATTGGCGGAAAGATTCAACAACCAACGCGGCGCGAACGTCTGGCCGACCAATCCGATGGCGGGATCGGAGACATCGGTTACCGAGCCGTAGCGCGTAAAGTCTGCGTGCACGTTCCACCCGCCACGCAGCCAATCGCTGTACAGCACATACTTGGTACGCGGCGTGCCCTTCGTCAGCAGACCCTGGTTGTAAGGACCTAGCAAAGCGGGATTGCTGATCTCCTCGATGTGCACCTGGTTGTAGTTGGCACTAACGCCATTGTTGAGTCGTCCCCAGTCGCCCAGCTCCTGGTTGTAGTTCACTACCAAATCAGCTCCTCGCGTGCGGGTATTGCCACCATTGACGAAGAACTGAAGCTGCGCGATCTGCGGAAAGTTGGGATTGGTGTTGGTGAGCGGATCACTGTAGAGAATCTGGTGCCAGATGCGGATCTGATACACATCCAGCGTGGCGTTGAGCCGGTCGAACGGCGTGAAGACGGCGCCGATCGAGTAATTCGAGGATTTCTCCGGCGACAATGGTTTGGCGCCATACGCGATGGCCAACGGATCGTTCGGTCGCAACGTGCCCACTTGCACGAGCTGTCCGTTCGACACGAGGGTGACAGTGGAGCTGTAGTTGACCTGCGCCATCGACGGTGCGCGAAAACCGTTGGAAGCGGTGGCGCGCAAAGCAAAGGTATCGGTGAATTGATAGCGCCCGGAAAGCTTGCCCGAGACCACCGAACCGACACCGCCGGAGTAGTTCTCGTAGCGTCCGGCCACACCTGCAGAGAACTTGTCGGTCACGTCATTTTCGAGATCGAAGTACGCGGCGTAATTGTGACGGCTGAAGTTGCCGGCGAGATTGGGCGTGATGCCCGGCCACACTTGTGAGCCACCCGGATATACATTGCCGCTGGGGTCGAGCGCATTGGGATTGAAGTACCAGGACGCTGGTTCGCCCGCACCTACGTCATATTCGTCTTTCTTGTATTCCACGCCCCACGCCACCGTCAGCGGATTCTTGAGAAAGCCCAAGCTGAATTCGCGTGCCGCGTCGAAATCCAATACGTCCAGCTTGGTGGCATATCTGCCCGAAAAGAAGGAGGTTGGCGAGGAACCGGTGGAGTGGTAGAGGTTGGTATTGATGGAGTTGGTGATGTCGAATACCAGGTCGTTTTCGCCGTGGGTACCTGACAAATCCCAGTTCCAACCGAGGGCCTGGCCCTTGATGCCCAAGGTACCCTGGTAATCCCGCGTTGGGTTGACGATGTGCGGCAGGAAACCATCGGGATACACCGCGATCACATTGCGATCGGGATTGTTCCACATGCGCCAGTAACCGTTAGACGTGACGTCGCGCTTGCCCAGGATCAGATTGCCGTAAAGCTCGAGACTATCGCCAAGGCGGTAATCCATGTTGATGACGGCCTGCATGACTTTCTCTGCAGGTTCGCCATAGCGCTGGTATGGCGTCGGTGGCGGGTAAGGATTGTTGACGAAGTCGCGTGGCGGATAGTTGAAGGTCGGATCGGTGTTCTCGGCGCGATTGGTATTCATCACGCTTTGATAATTCCAGGAAAACCGCATCCAGCCTGGCGCCTTGTCCTCCACACCGCCCAGCGGAATCGCTACGGATCCTTCCACGCCATTGTTGGCGCCGTCGCCGACATCCATCACGCCGCCGTAGACGTCGATGTCGTTCTTGCCTGGGCCAGGAGCGCCTTTGAGGATGATGTTGATCACTCCGGCGATGGCGTCGGAACCGTACTGCGCCGAAGCACCGTCACGCAGCACTTCGATATGGTCGATAGCGGCGATCGGAATGGAGTTGAGATCCACGGGTGCCGAACCGCGGCCTACGCTTTCGTTGTAGTTGACCAGCGCGGAGGTGTGATAACGCTTGCCGTTGACCAGTACCAGCACGTCATCGGGCGAAAGGCCGCGCAGGGAGGCGGGGCGCAATGCATCGTTGCCGTCGTTGATTGCCGGTCGAGGAAAATCCAGTGACGGCAGGAGCCGGTTGAGCGCAGTGGCTAAATCGCCGGCGCCGGTTGAAGACAGATCCTTAGGCGTTAACACGTCGATCGGTGCGAGCGATTCGTCCACCGTGCGGCTGGTGGCGCGCGTACCTGTTACGACGACCTGCTGCAGTTGTTTGACGTTCTTGTTGTCTTGTGTGGTCGTGTTGTCTTGCGTGGCCGTGTCCTGAGCATGCACCAAGGAACCGGAAACTAATGCGGACACCATCGACAGCCACAGCGCATGTCGTCGAAACGACGACGTATGCAATTTATTAGGCATGAGTGATCCCTCCCCACCAATGACGGCGAGCTGAAATGAAAAGACATGAGATGACTAACGTGTCTCCCCGACACGTCGGCCGCACCCTCCCCGGTGCGGCCGGTTGCAAAGTAGGCCGAAAGTCATGGATCGGTCAAGACAACTCCGCATGCATCGCGATCTTTGCGATCGATCGCACACATCACGCTGCTCAACGCGCATGCGTTTTGTCAGTTATGCGCAAGATCGCTGCTGAAACACGGTGCACGGCACGCGACGAGAGAAAAAAACAGGCGCGCGATTTTCACAAAGGCTTCATCAACGAACACAACCGCACGTCCGTGTATGAAACGGGAGTTGAAGGCACTTTCACATAACGCGCTGCTATCGAGCGAGTCGTCGATGATCTGCGAGTTAGGTAGTCATGACCATCGCAACCTATGAGACGGACGCGGGGCAAGCTGCATCCATCGTGCAGCTTCGGAGTTCGTCATGCGCAGCAAATCCATTGATCCTGGCCGACATCCACGTCTTCTTGCCACAGCCTTGCTGTGGTTGTTCAGTGGCAGTTTGCTGCTCGCCACGACACTCGTTCCTGCTCATACCGCGTTGTTCGGTTGGACGCCGTTCTTCTGGCTGTTCGTCGCGCCGCTCGCGGTGGCGCTAACGCTGGAACCGAGTCTGCCGCGCCAGTTGCTGAGCCTGCGCAAGCCGCGTCGCCGCAATACTTCGCAATTGATCTGGAACTGATCCGTATTCCGCTTGGCAGTGGAGCCGTTGCGGCCGGAGTGCCGCATTAAGGGATGATCGCCGGTTGAAAGGGAGTGGTCGCGACCGGCGATCAGCGCGAAGGAACGCGCGAGCGATTCCGGTTCGCCCAGGGAAGGGTGACCGGAATGGCCCTTTAACGGATGGAGATAGTGAGGAGGAGTGAGGCGTGAGAGATGGGCATCGTTGGTACCACTGTCTTTCTCTTATTTTCACTCCTAGACAATGATGCCCATGCGCTTGCGCTCCATGCGGCGCAGAAACTCCTGCATGATGCGGCGATATAGATCTTCACCGAGATACTGATCTTCCACGCCAGCATCGATCGAAGGGTTGTCGTTGACCTCGATCACCACGACCTTGTCGCCCACCTGCTTCAGATCCACACCGTAGAGACCATCGCCCACTGCGCCGGTAGCCTTGAGCGCGAGCTTCACCACTTCGGCCGGCGCATCACGCACCGGAATGGTTTCGAAGCCACCGGATCTCGCCGTGCCTTTCGCGCCGTGGTTGTAGATCTGCCAGTGGCCGCGCGACATGTAGTACTTGCACGCATACAGCGGCTCGCGGTTGAGTACACCGACACGCCAGTCGAAGTCGGTGTAGACGAACTCCTGCGCCAGCAACAGGGCGCTGTGTTGAAACAGCTCGCTGGCGGCTTTTTCCAGCTGATCCGCGCTTTCCACTTTGACGACGCCGCGCGAAAACGAGCCGTCCGGAATTTTCAGCACCAGCGGGAAGCCAAGTTTTTCGGCAACCTCCCTCAAACCCTTGGTGTCATCACGATAGAGAATCTCGGTGCGCGGCACGGCAAGCTTGCGCGAGACCATCAGATCGTTGAGGAAGATCTTGTTCGTGCAGCGCAGGATTGAACTGGGATCGTCCATCACCACCATGCCTTCGCGCTCGGCGCGATGCGCGAAACTGTAGGTGTGATTGTCGCTGGCGGTGGTTTCGCGAATGAACAGGCCGTCGTATTCGGCCAAGCGCTGGTAGTCGTTCTTGCCGATCGGATCGACTTCGATGCCCAGCTCCTTGCCCGCCGAAATAAACGATTTCAGCGCCTTCTTGTTCGACGGCGGCATCCCCTCGTTCGGATCGACCAGCATGGCGAGGTCGTAGCGATACAGCCGTCTTGCGCGAGGCTTGCGCCACAGCTTCTTGGAGAAGCGATCGAGCTCGGCGGCGAAGGCATCTTCCTGGGCATCGTCCAGCGTGTGCAGGCCCACCGGCTTAATCGAAGCGATCTGCCACACGCGTTCGCGCTCGAATTCGATACGCAGCAGCGGGCACGGGAACATTTCGAACACCTGCCTCGCCAGGTCTTGCAGCGCGGGGTAGGCGGTTTCGCCGAAGTAGACGAGGGTGCCGAAATCCGTGGTATCGCGCCCGCCCGCGGGCAGGAAGTGGGTGAGCTTGGCGTTGAGATCGTCGATGGCCAGGCCGTACAGCGAACGGCGGCGCAGATCGTTCACCGTGCGCACGGAAGGCATCACGCGGTGTCCGCGCGCTTCGGCCAGCAGCGAGACGTAATAGCCGGTGCCGAGGTATTTGTAGCTGCGGCACAGGTTGAGCACGTGAGTGCGCTCCTCGTCGCCGCCTACCGGCTCGCGCAGGTAGTCCATGGCGGTGACGACGTCGACGGACGGATAGTAGGAGCCCCAATCGGAAGCTTTCTCGACGACGATGACGAGTCGGGTCATGGCACCTCAGTAGACCGGCAGGAAGGACGTCGTCGCGTAAGGGGGAACGTGGCGGCGCAGCGCAAGGCGGCAGTGTCTTGCAGCTCGGCGAAGCGCACAAGGGTGGCTGATGAAGAAGGACTAAACGCCGCGCCCTGTACGTGCTGCGAGTACCTTTGGTGGGATGATTTCCAGTCTCAGCTGCACTAGAGTGCCGCGCTTGCTCGAACCCACCCGAGCAGAGAACCCCTGGGGCCATAGCACCTGCCACAGGCGCATTGTTCTTCACGAGAGCCGCTGATGACCCCATCGCCAGCCACCGCCGCCGTGCGGGTGCGCCGCGCCGAACTTTCCGATCTCGATGACCTGGTCTCGTTGGAACAGGCCACGTTCGACAGCGATCGGATCAGCCGTGCGCAATTTCGCCGTCACCTGGACAGCGATTCGGCGCGCGTGCTGGTGGCCAGCGCGAACCATCGGCGCTTCCTCGGCACGGCGATGG
This sequence comes from Dyella humi, assembly GCF_044904605.1. Lineage (NCBI taxonomy): Bacteria > Pseudomonadati > Pseudomonadota > Gammaproteobacteria > Lysobacterales > Rhodanobacteraceae > Dyella > Dyella humi. The sequence continues at coordinate 1,511,300 of NZ_JADIKI010000023.1, read as the reverse complement.
TGTTTTTCCGCAAAGGCAGCCGCATGGCGCGGCTGTATTCGATCGCCAGCCTGCCAGAGGCACGCGGCAAAGGTGTGGGCACGGCGTTGATCGAAGCGGCCGAAGCGGCGGCGCTCCAGCGACGTTGCCAGGTGCTGCGGCTGGAAGTGCGCACGGACAACGAGAGCGCGATCCGTCTCTACGAGCGGTTGGGCTACCGCCGCATCGGCCCGATTGAAAAGCGGTTCTATGAAGATGGCTCGGATGCGTTTCGCTACGAAAAAGCGCTGATCTGAAGAAAAGGCCTCCCTGGTCAGGGAGGCCTTCGTCATCTCAGCCGCCGGTCAGCGGTGGTTTTCGTTAGATACCTCAGCCGCCTGTTTGAGCTCGGCGTTGGCTTGGTCCAGCAGCTCCTTCGCTCTCGCAGCGTGGCCGCCAAGGTCGAATTCGTTGGCTTGCTGGGCGTCGACGACGCGCTTGTAAGCTTGGTCGACCAGGTGCTGGGCGGCGGCCAGGTTCGGATGGCGCTTGGCGCTGACATCACGGACCGGCTGGGCGGCAGCGGTGGCGACCATAACGACACCGGCGATGGCTGCAACGAATACGATGCGTTTCATGCTTATTTTCCCCTTGTGTTGTCTGCGAAGCAGGTAATGGTGGGGCGAATCTAGCATCGCTTCGTGACAGCGACCACGGGGATGTTTTTACGGTGAAATCCTTCGATTTGGGGCAGCCAAGCGTTTCACTCAGCCCCCGAACGGCTGCCCGATACGTTGCGCCGTGGCGTCGTCCGGGCGCGCCACCAGTGCGCCAGTGCGCATCAGGCTTACGTTGTAGTGGCCGCCGTCGACCATCGGTAGGAAGGCACCGCTACCGAACACCGTATCCACTTCGGGGAACCAGCGTGGTACCTGCTTTTTCAGATCGAACAGATCGGCTGCGCCGGCCTGGCTGAAATCGATCACGGTGCGCGGCGCGCTCATCTCCTGACTGGCATCGTCGTAGCGCCCGGATAGGCGATCGAGCCGGTACAGCGGCGGCAAGCCGGCGAGCATCGCGGGCAGCTTCCACTTCAGCACGATGGCATCGACCTGGAAATCGTCGCCGGCCAGCATCACGTTGCGCGTGGCGCCGTCCGGCCAGGTGAGGGTGAGCGCCCAGCGCTGCGGCGACAGGATGTGCGCGTCGATCTGCACCACCGGTGCTTCCTCGTTGAAGAAGCGGTAGCCGCGCAGCGACATCGCAATGCCGCCGAGAAATGCCGCCAGCAGCAGGAAAACCACCAGCAGCAGCGAATGCCCGGTGGCAGTGAGATGGCGGCGATGACGCACGTGCTGGCGCGCGGCCAGCAACTGCACAAGGGCAAGCAGCAGCAGCACGCCCGTCAGAATCACGAGCAGGGTGGTGGGCAGGCGCAGTACTTCGTTCCAGTTCATCGGGGTACTCCAACGTTCCGCATATCCGTTGCAAGGTGCGCATGATAACGGTGACGCCTATGCAGAATGGATCAGATCATCCCTCAGCTTGGCTATACTCCGAGCGTTTTCCGAGGATCCATCTCATGCGCCGACCGATTCTGCTGCTGCTGACCTGCCTCGCCTTCGCCGCGATCGCCGGCTGCGGCAACAAAGGCCCGCTGTTTTATCCGCCGCCCGAACCTGCTCATCCCGCGCCGGCTCCTGCTCCGGCACCGGCGCATGCGGCTACCGCACAAGCGCCGGCCAGCGCCAGCAGTGTTCAGACCAAGCCGCTGAACGGACAGTGATTGCAGCTGACACCATGGCTCTGCGCTTTTCCAAAATGCACGGCAGCGGCAACGACTTTGCTGTGATCGACAGCCGTGACGGCGCGCTTGCGCTGTCCCCCGCCTGTATTCGTGCGATGGCCGATCGCAACACCGGCATCGGCTTCGACCAGTTGCTGAGCGTGGAACCGGCGCGCGATGGCGTCAGTGCTTTCTATTACGGCATCTGGAATGCCGATGGTTCGCCCTCAGGCCAATGTGGCAACGGCGTACGCTGCATCGCAGCCTGGCTGCAGCGAGCCGGTGCGCTGGCGATCGGCGAAACGGCACAGATCCAGAGCCCTTCCGGCCCGGTAGCCGTGCGCCTGGTCGATACGCAGCGCGTTACCGTGGACATGGGCGAGCCGATCTTCGAGCCGGCACGCATTCCGTTTGAAGCACCGAACAACGCTGATCGCCACATGCTGGACGTGCACGGACAGGCGCTGGAGATTGGCGTGGTGTCCATGGGCAATCCTCACGCTGTGGTCGTGGTGGAGGATCTCGAGGCTCCGGCGCTGGCACGCCTCGGCCCTGCATTGACTGCCCACGCGCGCTTTCCGGAAGGTGTCAACGCCGGCTTCGTGCAGAAACTGAGCCCACAACATGTGCGCCTGCGGGTGCATGAGCGCGGTTCGGGATGGACGCTGGCCTGCGGCACCGGCGCCTGCGCGGCGATGGCCGTGCTGCGTCGTCGCGGCGAGGTGGATGCGCAGGTGCGGGTAGATCTTCCCGGCGGCACATTGGAGATCGAATGGATCGGACCCGGCGAGCGGCTGTGGATGACCGGGCCGGCCACCTTTGTTTATGAAGGCGAATGGTTAGGCGATTGATGCGAGGCCGCGTCCATCGCACACTCCGTCCCAGGGTTTAAAGAGGTTCCAGGCATGACCAACGCCCTGCTCGAAGACACCATCAAGGCCAGCGACGTGGCGGCGTATCTGCGCCAGCATCCTGGTTTCCTTAGCGAATACCCGGAACTGGCCACGCTGCTGACCCTGCCGCGCGAGCAAGGCGCGGTGGCATCGCTCGCGGCGTATCAGCTGCAGGCCTTGCGCGACAGGAACGCCGAACTGGAGCGCAAGCTCGTCGAGTTCACCGCTATCGCCACGGAAAACCAGCGCCTGATGCAGCGCGTGCACGAGCTCAACGTCGCCGTGCTGCGCGCCAATACGCCGGAAGTGGCTGCACGCAGCGTGGTGGCCCGGCTGTCGGAAGATTTCGGTACGGACCAGACCCGCTTCGTGCTTTTTGGTGAATCGATGCTGCCGCCGGCGGACTGGCTGCTGCACGAGCCGGGCGGCCGCGCCGCCATGCCCGAGTTCGCCGATTTCCTCGCCCATCACGAGCCTATCTCCGGTCGGCTTTCCGCCGAGCGCCTGCAACGGCTGTTCGGCGCACAGGCAGCGCACATCAAATCCGCCGCGCTGATGCCGCTGGGCGAGCTGGGCCTGCTGGCGCTGGGCAGCCGCGATCCCGATCACTTCCAGCCCGGCATGGGCACGCTGTTCCTGAAAATGATCGCCGCAACCGTCACCGCTGCGCTGGCACGCATGCAGGACGGCGCTTGAGCGCAGCGATGGACGCACAGCCCCAGGTCGACGCATGGCTTGCGCGGTTGGGCAACGAACGCAAAGCATCACCGCACACGTTGGAAGGTTATCGTCGCGATCTGGACAAGCTGCTGCGCCATATGCAAAAACAGCAGATCGCTTCGTTCGCGCAGTTGCAACCTCATCACATGCGCGGCTTTGTTGCCGCCGAACATCGCGCGGGCCTGTCGCCCAAGAGCCTGCAGCGGCTGCTCTCCTCCTGCCGCAGCCTGTTTCGCCAGCTCACGCGCGAAGGCGCGCTGTCGCACGATCCGCTGGCCGGCGTGCGCGGTCCGAAGGTGCATCGCAAGCTGCCGGAAGTGCTGGATGTGGATGAAGCCACCGCCTTGGTGGAGGGCGACGGTAATGACGACGCGCTGAGTGTGCGCGATCGCGCCATGCTCGAGCTGTTCTATTCTTCCGGCCTTCGCCTTTCCGAATTGACCGGTTTGCGCTGGCTGGATCTGGATCTGGATGCCGGCGAAGTGCGCGTGCTGGGCAAAGGACGCAAGACGCGCATCGTGCCCGTAGGGCGGCATGCCATCGCTGCACTGCGAGCGCTGGGCGAAGCGGAGGGCCGCGCGCCGGAATCGCCGGTGTTTCGCGGCCGCCAAGGTGCGCCGATCAGTCCACGCACCGTGCAAGCACGAATGAAAACATTGGCCTTGCGCCAGGGCTTCGCCAAGCACGTGCATCCACATCTGCTGCGACACACGTTTGCAAGCCATATGTTGGAATCTTCCGGTGATCTACGTGCGGTCCAGGAACTGCTCGGCCATGCCGACATCGCCACCACGCAGATCTACACGCACCTGGATTTCCAGCATCTGGCCAAGGTGTACGACGCCGCGCATCCGCGTGCGCGCAAGAAATGATTTCGACGGCATGAACTTGCTCGCGAAAACCCTGATCGGCGCGTTGATGGTGCTGCTGATCGGATTGTTGGCGCGCACACGCAATTACTACATCGCTGGCTTGTTGCCGCTGTTTCCGACCTTCGCGCTGATGGCGCACTATATCGTGGGCAGCGAACGCGGCACGGCCGATTTGAAGGCCACCATCGTGTTTGGCATGTGGTCCGTCGTGCCCTATCTGGCATACCTCGCCAGCCTCTATTGGCTGGTCGACCGACTGCGGCTGGTGCCGGCCTTGCTGGCCGCGTTGCTGGTGTGGAGTGTTGTCGCGGCAGGAGCGGTATTGCTCTGGCAGCGGCATTGAGCTTGCCTTGACTGGCCCACCCCGGCGGCCTCGCAACATCTTGGATTTCCCCCGGACGGCCCCACTTTTGCGGTCTTGGCCTAGTTTCGGAGAGCTCCATGGAATCCTTCCACGCCACCACCATCGTGTCGGTGCGACGGCACGGACGCGTCGTGATCGGCGGCGACGGCCAGGTCACGTTGGGCAACACTGTGATGAAGGCCAATGCGCGCAAGATCCGCCGACTGGGCAAAGGCGACGTGCTAGCCGGCTTTGCCGGTGCAACCGCCGATGCGTTCACCCTGTTCGAATTGTTCGAGCAGAAGCTGGACAAACACGGTGGCAACCTTACCCGCGGCGCCGTCGAGATGGCCAAGGAATGGCGTACCGATCGCCGCCTGGGTCGCCTCGAAGCGATGCTCGCAGTGGCCGATAAAGAAGCTTCGCTGCTGATTTCCGGCAACGGCGACGTACTGGAACCGGAGCACGGACTGATCGCCATCGGCTCCGGTGGCCCGTATGCGCAGTCGGCCGCGCTCGCGCTGATGGAAAACACCGACCTCGACGCACGCGCCATTGTGGAGCGCGCGTTGAAGATTGCTGGCGACATCTGCATCTATACCAATCACAACACCACGATCGAAGAACTCTGATGGAAAGCCGGGAACGGGGAACAGGGAACGGGGAACATCACCCCACCCGCAATCCTCACGTTCCCTGTTCCCCGTTCCTCATTCCCTGGGTTTAAAAAAACCATGTCCGAGCTCACTCCCCGCGAAATCGTCAACGAACTGGATCGCTACATCGTCGGTCAGCACGACGCCAAGCGTGCCGTCGCCATCGCACTGCGCAACCGCTGGCGTCGCATGCAGCTGGAACCGGCACTGCGCGAGGAAGTGACGCCGAAGAACATCCTGATGATCGGCCCTACCGGCGTCGGCAAGACGGAAATCGCGCGCCGCCTGGCCACGCTTGCCAACGCCCCGTTCGTGAAGGTGGAAGCCACCAAGTTCACCGAAGTGGGTTACGTGGGCAAAGACGTGGAATCGATCGTGCGCGATCTCGCCGACGTGTCCTACAAACTCACGCGCGAGCAGGCGATGAAGCGCGTGCGCTCGCAGGCCGAAGACCGCGCCGAAGATCGCATCCTGGATGCGCTGCTGCCGCGCCGCATGTCGCCCACCGACTGGACGCATGACCCAGCCCCGGCTGCTTCGCTCGAAAACGACACACGTCAGAAGCTGCGCAAGCAGCTGCGCGAAGGCGCGCTGGACGATCGCGAAATCGAATTCGATGTCGCCATGAACGTCGGCGTGGAAATCATGTCGCCGCCTGGCATGGAAGAAATGGGCCAACAGTTGCGCCAAATGTTCCAGAACCTGGGCGGCGCGCGCACGCAAAAGCGCAAGCTGGCGATCAAGGCCGCGCGTCCGTTGCTGGTCGACGAAGAGGCGGCCAAGCTGCTCAACGACGAGGAAATCCGCGCACTGGCGGTGGAGTCGGCCGAGCAGAACGGCATCGTCTTCATCGACGAGATCGACAAGATCGCGCAGCGTTCCGAATGGGGCGGCGCGGGTGTGAGTCGCGAAGGTGTGCAACGCGATCTGCTGCCGCTGGTGGAAGGCTCCACGGTGTCCACCAAGTACGGGCCGATCAAGACCGACCACGTGTTGTTCATCGCCTCCGGCGCGTTCTCGCTGGCCAAACCGTCGGACCTGATTCCGGAACTGCAGGGCCGCCTACCGATACGCGTCGAGCTGGCGGCACTCTCGGTGGATGACTTCAAACGCATCCTGCGCGAGCCGCACAGCGCGCTCACCAAACAATACGTGGCTCTGCTCGGCACCGAGGGCGTGACCCTCAGCTTCGAGGACTCCGGCGTCGATCGCCTGGCCGAGGTGGCCTACCAGGTGAACGAACGCACTGAGAACATCGGCGCCCGCCGCTTGCATACGGTGATGGAGCGCCTGCTGGAGAAAATCTCCTACGAAGCTGCTGACAAATCCGGCGAAAACTATGTGATTGACGCCGAATATGTCGATAAAAACCTTTCTAGCCTGGTCAAGGATGAGGATCTGAGCCGATACATCCTCTGATTCGGCGAGTTTTCTGTAAGCGCTTGTTTATAAAAGCTAACTTTTCTGAACATCGGCAGTTAGCGGGCTGTAAACAAGCGGCCAGACCCCCTCTGATAAAATGGTGGCCATGGGTACGATCATTGAACTGAAGGCCACCGGCTCGCGTGCGCAACTCCGCGAAGCGCAGCAGAAACAGCAGCTGGTGCGTCTATGGCGCGGCGAATTAGAACACGGCAGCTTCTGCGGTTATGTCGGTAGCGTGGGCCGGGAATTTTTCCTGCTATGGGTTGTGGGTGACGGCGTTACCTACGATGGCATGTATGTGATGCGTCATCGCGACATCACCGAGCTGGAGACCCCGGACAAGCACTCCAACTTCATGGAGAAAGCGTTGGTGCTGAAGAACCTGGTGCCGCGCCTGCCGCGCAGCTTCCCGCTCGACGGCATCCGGGACGTGGTGCAGGCCGCTAGCGCGATGGCGCCGGTGATCGGTGTGCACGTCGACAGCGAAGACGAGTCGGAAGTCTGCTACATCGGCCGCCTGATCAGCATCGAGGAAGACGGCTTCAACATGCAGGAAATCACACCCGATGCGGAATGGCTGAGTGAGCCTTCGTTCTTCGCCTGGGACGAGGTGTCCACGGTGACGATGGAAGACGGCTATGCGCAATCCCTGCTTGCTGTGGCCGGCGCACCGCCGCCGCTATTGCAGGGCGATTCCGGTGTCGGCCGGGCGCAATGAAATGCATGAAGAAGCCCGCCGAATGGCGGGCTTTCTTTTTGATAGTCCAATCTCGCAAAGAACCAACATCGCGATGCATGCATGACATACGCGAACTTGCATTCTCATCGCCCAAACAGATGTCGACGCGCCTCCTCATCCGAGCGCAAATCCGTTTTGCCCTCGATGGTGTCAGCGATCGCGTACGCTCGACGCGTCGCATCACGATCACGAATTCGCTCGAACCAGCGCTTCAGATGCGTAAAATCTTCCAGCTTCATACCCTGGTTTTCGTACGGCACGATCCACGGATACGCCGCCATGTCAGCAATGGTGTATTCACTGCCCGCAATGAAATCCCGTCCATCCAGCTGCTTGTCCAATACGCCATATAAGCGGCGCGTTTCACGCATGTAGCGGTCGATCGCGTACGGAATCTTTTCCGGCGCGTAGCGGTTGAAGTGATGGTTCTGCCCGAGCATGGGTCCAAGACCGCCCACCTGCCAGAAGAGCCATTCCAGCGCGGTGAATCGACCACGCAGATCCTTGGGCAGGAAACGCCCGGTCTTTTCCGCCAAGTACTGCAAGATCGCGCCCGATTCGAACACGCTGACCGGCGCTCCACCATCGGCCGGTTCTGTATCGACGATGGCCGGCATGCGGTTGTTAGGCGAAATCTTCAGGAACGCGGGTTCGAATTGCTCGCCCTTGCCGATGTTCACCGGCTTGATGGTGTAGGGCAGACCGGTTTCTTCCAGAAATAGGGTGATCTTGTGGCCATTCGGTGTGGGCCAGTAATGAAGTTCGATCATGATCGGCTCCAGGGCGGAAAGTCCCAGCGTCGGGGCGCCGTCCGGGCTTTCAAGGTCGCGAAGGTTAGATGTGCCCAGACACGGTAAACGACACACGCGCTTCGTCGTTTCCTTATCTTGCCGGCCGTCGACTGATGGCCTCACCCAAGGAACCTGGAGAGACCCATGAACAGATTCGCCTCGCGTTTCGCCCTGCTCGGCCTGGCGCTCGGTGTCGCGAGCTTCGCCCCTGCCGCGTTCGCCCAGGACGGCGGCTCGGCCGCCGACTCGAACAACGCACCGGCTCAGCAACACCGCGCACCACCGGATCCACAGAAGCAGGCCGCACGCCTCGCCACACGGCTGGGGCTGAGTGACGATCAGACGTCCAAGCTTACCGCGATTCTGCAAGATCGCCAGCAACAGCTCGCCGCCGTGCGCAGCGACAGCTCACTAGCTCCGCAGGATCGCCGCGCCAAGCTGCACTCGATCCAGCAAGGCGCCGATACGCAGATCAATGCCGTGCTTACGCCCGACCAACAGAAGCAATATGCCACCCTGAAGCAGAACATGAAGGATCGCTGGCAAAACGCGCATGGTGCGCCGAACACTTCCGGCGGCGCCGATAGTGGCTCGGACAACGACAGCCACTGATCGACCGAACGGGTACGCGCTGGCATAGCTGGCGCGTATCGGCGCACGAACTACCCTCGCCACGCTTCTGCGTTTACGCTCTCGCAAGTCATCCACATTTTGCGAGAGCTTCATGACCCGCATTGTTGTCGTCGGCAGCATCAATATGGATCTTGTCACCGTGGCGCTGCGCTTCCCCGCACCGGGTGAAACGCTGCTGGGCGAACGCTTTCTGTCCGTGCATGGCGGCAAAGGCGGCAATCAAGCCGTGGCTGCCGCGCGACTGGGCGCCGACGTGCACATGATCGGCGCTGTCGGCGACGATGCCTTCGCGCAGTCGCTGTGTGACGGACTCGCAGAAGAAGGCGTGGACGTGACACATGTAGCGCGCATCGCCAACTCCAGCAGCGGCACGGCATCCATTATCGTCGCCGGCGGCGAAAACGAAATCGTCGTGGTGTCCGGCGCCAATGCGCGACTGGAACATTCACATGTCGCTAAAGCACAACATTTGATTGCGAACGCCGATGCCGTATTGGTACAGATGGAAATTCCACTTCAAACCGTGGAAGCCACGCTACGCATCGCGCACGCGCAACAAGTGCCGGTCATTCTCAATCCCGCGCCCGCGCAGCCATTGCCTGAAGCGTGGTTGCGTCTTGCCCGCTACATCACGCCCAATCAACACGAACTCGCCACCTTGCTTGGCGCCGATGCTTCCGAAGATTTTCGTGACCTGATGCGTCGCGCGCCATGTCCCGTGGTGCTGACGCGCGGTGGCGAAGGCGCATGGTTTCGTGAAGAAGGCGAGCCACAACATCAAACCGGCTTCGCAGTGGAAGTCGTAGATAGCACCGGCGCCGGCGATACGTTCAACGCCGCGTTTGCCGTGTTTCTGCACGAAAGCTTGCCGATCGCCGTACGCAAGGCGTGCGCGGCGGCAGCACTGTCCGTCACGCGCCTTGGTGCGCGCGGCGGCATGCCGCGCACCGCCGAAGTGGATGCATTACTGGCAAGACAGCGCGTTTGATTACTTGCCGATGCAGAACGAACTGAAGATGGCGCCGAGCAAATCATCGCTGGTGTAGGTGCCGGTGATTTCACCAAGCGCGTGTTGCGCCTGACGCAATTCCTCGGCAGCAAGTTCACCGGCGTGCGTATCCGTGAGCACGTGCGCCGCACGATCGAGATGATCGGATACCAGCTCAAGCGCCAGCACATGTCGACGCCGAGCGCTGAAAGCGCCCTCGCCGCTGCCCGCACCGGCCAATTGTTTGAGCTGTTCGCGTAACGCCTCGAGGCCTTCGCCGGTTTTTACCGAGAGCCAAAGCCAACGCGCGCCATCGTGCATGTCTGCATGTGGCCGTTCGTCACCAAGATCGATTTTGTTGATGACGACGATGCGTTCGACGTTCGATGGGAGATCACGCAACCATGCAAGGTCGGTATCTGCATGCCGTGCATCGGTAATGAGCAGCACGGCATCGGCGCGCTCGCGTTCACTGTGAGCGCGGCGCACGCCTTCGCGCTCCACGGGATCGTGCGTATCGCGCAAACCGGCAGTATCGGCCAGCTCCAACGCAATGCCCTCCAGCGAAATGCTTTCGCGCAGCACGTCGCGCGTGGTGCCGGCGATGTCAGTGACGATAGCGCGTTCGCTGCCGGCGAGTGCATTGAGCAAGCTCGATTTGCCGGCGTTGGGACGGCCGACGATGGCAACACGCAGACCATCGTTGAGTCGCACGCCGCGCTGGGCTTCGCGCAGCAGATCCGCAAGTTGTGTGCGTAGCGATTGCAGTTTCTGGGTGATGGCAGGATCGGCGAGAAAGTCGATTTCTTCCTCAGGAAAATCGATCGCGGCTTCGATGTGCACACGCAAAGCGATCAGCGCTTGCAGCAAGGCATCCACTTTGCGCGAGAAGACACCTTCCATCGATTGCAGCGCTGCGCGTGCGCCGGCTTGCGAACGTGCGGCGATCAAATCCGCAACGGCTTCTGCTTGCGCAAGATCGAGCTTACCGTTGAGGAACGCGCGCTCGGTGAATTCACCAGGACGTGCGAGACGGGCGCCAAGTTCGCATACGCGACGCAGCAGCGCATCGAGCAACACCGCACTGCCGTGGCCTTGCAACTCGAGCACATGTTCGCCGGTGTAAGAAGCGGGAGCAGGGAAGTACAGCAGCAGGCCGCGATCGATCAGCTCGCCATCTGCCGCGCGGAATGCGGCGAAGTGAGCATGGCGTGGAGAGGGTAAACGGCCCAGCAGGGTTTGCGCGATGGAAAGCACACGCGGGCCGGATACGCGCACGACACCGACGCCCGCCGCACCAGGTGCACTGGCGATGGCGGCGATGGTGTCGTCATGGAGAGGTTGTGCGGCCATGGTGCATCAGCATAACCGCAGAGGGCGGCCATGGCCGCCCTCGCGAAGTTCTTATGCTGCCGCCTTGGCCGGCGGTGCGGCATCGGCGCGGCGCATCATCCACCACTGTTGCAACAAACGGCACAGGCCGTTGACCGCGTAGTAGAGCACCAAGCCCGACGGGAAGAACAGGAAGATCACCGCGAACATCAACGGCATGAACTTCATCATCTTCTGCTGCGCAGGATCCATGCCCGGCTGGACGGGCATCAGCCATTGCTGCGCCAGCATCACGATGGTGTAAAGAACCGGCAGCACGAAGTACGGATCGGCGGCAGACAAATCGTGAATCCAGCCGAAGAACGGTGCTTGGCGCAGCTCCACGCTATCGCGCAGCACGTAGTACAAGCCATAGAAGATCGGAATGGTGATCAGCAGCGGGAAGCAACCCGCGGCCGGGTTCACCTTCTCCTTCTTGTACAGCTCCATCATCGCCTGCTGCATCTTCTGGCGATCGTCACCGTAGCGCTCCTTCAACGCATCAATGCGCGGCTTGAGCTTGCGCATTTTGTTCGCCGACTCGAACTGCGCATTGGTGAGCTTGAAGGTGGTCAGGTTGATTAGAAGCACCAGCAGGATGATCGATACACCCCAGTTGCCGGTGAGCTTGTCGAGCTGCGCGAGAATCCAGTGCAACGGCTCGGCGAAGATCTTCAACATGCCGTAGTCGATGCTGAGGTCCAGGCCCGGCGCAATGACCGCAAGTTGATCAGGGAGCTTGGGCCCCATGTAAAGCTGCGCCGTGCTGCTGGCTTGCTGGCCGGGCGCCACGCTGATCTGGGGACCGACGCTGCGAATCACATAGCGCGGCTTGCCGTTGGCCTCGTTAACTACGGCGCTGGAGAACGTGTCCGCTTCCTTCGCCGGCGGAATCCATGCGCCGAGGAAGTACTGCTGCATCATCGCCACCCAGCCACCGGTAACTGCGTTCGTCTGCAGCGGCTCCTTCTCGAACTTGTCGAACTGCAGCTTGTTGAATTTTTGCTCCGGGCTGTACCACACGGCGCCGAAGAAGCCGTAGCGCGACTGGTCAGAAATGCGCTGTAGGAAGTTGCTGTACACCGGCGCCGGACGATCCACGCGCTGCAGCTGACGATAGGCATTGCCGTCCCAGGTTTTGCTGCTGCCGTTGTCGATCTGCTGATCCAGGTCGATCACGTAGCTGCCGCGATGCACGGTGTAGCGCTTGATCACCTTGACCCCGGAAGCGTCAGTCCAGGTGAGCTCAATATTCAGCGCATCCTGGCCGGAAGCGAGTTCATAGCTGCTCTGCGCTGCCTGGAAAATCGCACGATGGTCGGGCGCGGCACCGTCAGCGCTCACCAGCCCGCTTTGCGCGGCGAAGTAATCAACATCGCCGTCGTCGAGCAGACGAATCGGCGCCGGGTTTGGATCCTTCTTCGTGCGCGGTGTGACTGGATACTTCAGCAGCTCGGAGCGCACGATGCTGCCGCCACGCGTATCGATGGTCAGGCGCAGTACGTCGGTAGTAACGGTTACAAGCTGAGCAGTTCCCGTTTCACCGCCATTGGCGATCGCTGGCGCGGCGCCGGGCGCGCTGTTGCTGTTAGTGCTGGTGCTTGAGGCAGTGCTCGGTGCGACTGGATGCGGGCCGTAATCTTGTTCCCATTGTTGGAACAACAGATAGGCCACTGCCAGCAGGGCAAAGAGAAGGAAGGTGCGCGTTTGATTCATCGCGTAGCGATCCGAAAGAGGGCCCTGCCATGGCAGGCCAGGCGAGTGAAAGAAGGAAGGTCAGCAAGCCATTGTGGAGGTGTCGCCTTCACGCTTCAACGGCGGCAACTTGCGCCAGAGAGCATCGAGCTCGGCCAGCAGCACGGCGCCGGACAATACACAGGCCTGTTCGCGGGCCATCACCAGCAAATCCACCGGTGGAAGTGTGTGACGGGCGCGGCGAAATGACTCGCGTACCAGCCGCTTAATGCGGTTGCGATCCACGGCGCGCTTGGAAACCCGCTTGGAAATGGCAAGGCCGAGCCTGGCGTGGCCTACATCATTCTGCCGATAGCGCACAGAAAAACAGCGGCCGCCGAAGCGACCGCTGGCTTGACGCAAGACCGCAAAATCACCGGCTCGGCGAATCCGCGCCTCGCGCGGCAGGCCGGCGGTGCCCATAAACGCGATCGCTTACGGGATCAGGCGCTTGCGGCCCTTGGCGCGACGTGCGTTGAGCACCTTGCGACCGTCGGCCGTGGCCATACGAGCACGAAAGCCGTGCGTGCGGGCGCGCTTGAGCTTGCTGGGCTGGAAGGTCCGCTTCATGGCTTCCTCCTAATGTTGGGGTGAAAAAGATTGGGGATTATGCGGAATCAGGCCGAACTGTGTCAAACACAATCGTGGCGGCAACTTGTGGATATCCGTGTGGATAGATGTCCGAGGAGTACTGTTAGACTTCCTGGTCCACCCTGCGCGAAAGCGCCCCTGCTGTGGCTGAAAGTATCCATGAGTGATTTGTGGCGGCGCTGTCTCGAGCGTCTTGAAGGTGAGTTGAGCGCCGAGGACCTGCACACCTGGCTTATGCCACTGCAGGCGCGCGACGATGCCGACGGTTTGCAGCTTTACGCCCCCAATCCCTACACATTGGATGCTGTTCGCGACCGTTACCTGACGCGGATCGAGGCAGTACTGAGCCTGTTGAGCGGGCAGAGCATGACGGTTCGCCTGGAAGTAGGCTCCAGTAGCGCTAACGGCAGCCATCGTCCCACGCCGGTCGTCGTTAAGCCGTCCGCGGTAGCGGAAGCCCCTCCGCTGAATTTTCACCACAATCTTGACCCGCACTACACCTTCGAGACCTTCGTCGAGGGCAAGTCCAACCAGTTGGGCAAGGCCGCGGCGATGCAGGTGGCGCAAAATCCGGGCCGCGCTTACAACCCGTTGCTGCTTTACGGCGGTACCGGCCTGGGCAAGACGCATTTGATGCACGCCGCCGGCAACCTGATGCGCGAGCACAATCCGAACTTCAAGGTGCTTTACCTGCGCTCGGAGCAGTTTGTGGGCTCGATGATCGAAGCGCTGCGCACCAAGAGCATGGACGAGTTCAAGCGCCGCTTCCGTTCGGTGGATGCGTTGCTGATCGACGACATCCAGTTCTTCGCCGGCAAGGACACTACGCAGGAGGAGTTCTTCCACACCTTCAATGCGCTGTTCGAATCTAAGCAGCAGATCATTCTTACCTGCGATCGCTACCCGAAAGAAGTGGACAAGCTCGAGCCGCGCCTGAAATCGAGGCTGGGTTGGGGACTGTCGGTGGCGATCGAGCCGCCGGATTTCGAAACGCGCGCTGCGATTCTGCTAGCGAAGGCGCACGACAAGGGCGTGAAGGTGAGCGAAGACGTAGCGATGCTGCTGGCCAAGCGCATCCGCTCCAACGTCCGCGACCTGGAAGGTGCGCTCAACACACTCGCGGCGCGCGCGAATTTCTATGGGCGACCGATCACCACGGATTTCGCGGAAGAGACCTTGCGCGATCTGCTGGCCACGCATGCGCAGGCGGTGACGGTGCCGAACATCCAGAAGATCGTCGCCGAGTATTTTGGTGTGCGCCTGCAGGATCTCCTGTCCAAGCGCCGCGTCCGTTCATTGGCGCGGCCGCGCCAGATCGCGATGGCGCTGTCCAAGGAGCTTACCGAGCACAGCCTGCCCGAAATCGGAGAGGCCTTCGGCGGTCGGGATCACACCACCGTGCTGCATGCCTGCCGCACCATCCGCAAATTATGCGAAACCGATACGCGCATGCGGCAGGACTGGGAACAGCTGATTCGCAGTTTGACCGGATGATCTTGCGCGTTCGTTGAACAAGCGCTTGAAAAGCGGTCGGGTATCCTGTGGATAATATGGTGATGCTTTGATGTGCCAAAGTTATCCACTGACGATGCACAAGCCGCAAAGCGTTCCAAGCACAGGGGAATTTTATGCAACCCTTTGTTGTTCAAGGATAATTGGCAGTTTTTAAGTTATCCACGCCACCTACTACAACCACTACTCTTCTTTTAAAAACAGAACTGCAGGATAGGGAAAGCGCAAACATGCAATTCAGCATCCAACGAGAAGCTCTGCTTAAACCCTTGCAGCAGGTTGTCGGTGTGGTGGAACGTCGTCAGACGTTACCGGTACTCGCCAATCTTCTGGTGAAAGTCGGAGGGGGCAAACTGTCCTTCACCGGTACTGATCTGGAAGTAGAGATGGTTGCTTCCACCGAAGCGGAAAAGCTGTTGGACGGTGAAACCACCATCCCCGCGCGTAAGTTGTTCGACATCGTGCGCGCACTGCCGGATGGCGCGAAGATCGAGCTGAAACAGAACGGTGATCGCGTCGCGCTCAACGCGGGCCGCAGTCGTTTCACATTGGCCACGCTACCAGCGACTGAGTTTCCAACCATCGATGAAATTGAGTTGGTCGAGCGGGTGAGCCTTCCGGAAGAAGTGCTGCGTGATCTGATGGAACGCACTTCGTTTGCGATGGCCAATCAGGATGTGCGCTATTACCTCAACGGCATGCTGCTCGATTTGCAGGAACATGCGCTGCGCTGCGTGGCGACGGATGGGCATCGTTTGGCGCTGAAGGAAACGCATCTCGAGAGCAAAGTATCGGCGCGCCGGCAGATCATCATTCCGCGCAAGGGCGTCAATGAGCTGGTTGGCTTATTGGAATCCGGCGATGGTTCGGTGGAGCTGGAGTTCGGTCGGAATCACTTGCGCGTGCGTCGCGGTGAAGTGGTGTTTACGTCCAAGTTGATTGATGGCCGTTTTCCGGATTACGAAGCGGTGATCCCGCTCGGTGCAGACAAGCGCGCTACACTAGATCGCGAAGTGCTTCGCGGCGCCTTGCAGCGCGCAGCCATTCTTTCCAACGAAAAGTACCGCGGCGTGAAATTGGAGTTTTCGCCCAGCAAGCTGCGTATCGTCGCGCACAACCCGGAGCAAGAAGAGGCGGTGGAGGAGGTGGAGGCGGATACCGGCGTCTCCGATCTCACCGTGGGGTTCAATGTCGGTTATCTGCTGGATGCGCTGAATGCGCTGCGCGGTGACAAGGCACGTTTGAGCCTTCGTGATGCGCAGTCGAGCTGCCTGGTGCAGGAAGAGGACAACGAACAGTCTCGGCACGTGATCATGCCGCTGCGGCTCTGATCGTCGCTTTCATGATTGTTTGTAGGCTGTATTCGCCTTTGCGACGCCGGAGCCAGAAGCTCCGGCGTCGTCGTTTGGGAGCTCATCAGCCATGAGGTTGGAGCGGCTGCATTTGCAGGGATTGCGCTGCATAAGCGATCTGACTCTGGAGCTGGCGTCCGGTTTTAACGTTCTGCTCGGTGCGAACGGAGCAGGCAAAACGTCGGTATTGGAGGCGGCTTTCCTGCTTTCGCATGGTCGCTCGTTCCGCAGTGGGGCGCGTGACGCGCTTGTGCAGCGGGGAACGTCCGGTTTGAATGTTTTTTCAAGCGTGCGGCATGACTCTGGAGTAGTGCATCGCCTGGGCTTGGGTCGGGAAGGTGCGCGTTGGGACGCTCGCTTGGACGGGCAGGATGTTCCCATGGGCCAATTGATCCGGGAATGTGCCGTGGTTTGCTTTGAACCCGGTTCACATGCGTTGATTGCTGGGGCCGCGGAGGAAAGGCGACGTTTCCTGGATTGGGGTGTGTTCCACGTGGAACATGATTTCCTGGTTACCTGGCGGCGCTACCAAAGAGCGCTCAAGCAACGAAATAGCCTGCTTCGGAACGGGCAGGATGCCGACGAGCGGTTACTTGGTCCTTGGGAACTGGAGCTGGCTCGCACCGGCACGCTGATTGATCAATGGCGCCGGACGTATTTGGACGCACTGCAGCCGTTCCTCCGGGAGCAGGCGGTCCTGCTGCTTCCTGAGTTGGGAGTTATCGAGCTGCGTTACCGGCCCGGCTGGCCGGAGGGCGAGGATTTGGCGCAGGTTTTGGCGTCCCAGCGAGCTCGTGACCAGGGCAGGGGACATACCACCTCGGGCGCCCATCGGGCGGACTGGTCGCTTTCCTTCGAGCTGGCACCTCAGCGGGAGCACCTTTCCCGCGGCCAGGAAAAGCTCACCGCGCTAATCTGCGTGCTGGCCCAGGCCTGGCTAGATGCCAAGCATCGGGGCGAGTGGCCCATCGTCTGCTTGGATGATTTGGCGTCGGAGCTCGATCAGGCCCACCAGGCAGCTGTGGTGAACAGCCTACGCGGCACTCAGGCGCAGGTCCTGATTTCCGGTACGGAGCTGCCTAAGGTGCTGGAGCAGACTCCGGTCAAGATGTTCCACGTGGAACAGGGGCAATTGACGCGCCTGTTATAATTGATCGGTTGCATCCAGCTCGGCTCCCTTGGCGCCACACCGAGCGGGATTACTGGCGTCGGAATATGGTTACTGCATGAACGCATCCTACGATTCGAACAGCATCAAGGTACTCAAAGGTCTGGAAGCGGTGCGCAAGCGCCCTGGCATGTACATCGGCGATACCGATGATGGCACCGGCCTTCACCACATGGTGTTCGAAGTCGTCGACAACGCCATCGACGAAGCCTTGGCCGGCTACTGCGACCACGTGATCGTAACCATTCATGACGATAGTTCCGTCAGCGTGCAGGACAACGGTCGTGGTATCCCGGTGGACACACATCCGGAAGAGGGCCGTTCCACTGCCGAAGTGGTCATGACGGTGCTGCACGCCGGCGGCAAGTTCGATGCGAACTCGTACAAGGTGTCCGGCGGCCTGCACGGCGTGGGCGTATCCGTGGTGAACGCACTCAGCGACCACCTTTGGCTGACCATCTACCGCGACGGGCACGAGTACCACCAGGAATACCAGCTGGGCGAACCGCTGTACCCGGTGAAGCAGGTGGGACCGGCCGAGAAGCGCGGCACCACGGTGCGCTTTCGGCCCAGCCCGGGAACCTTCACCAATATCGAGTTCCATTACGAGATCCTGGCCAAACGCCTGCGTGAGCTGGCCTTCCTCAACTCCGGTGTCACCATCGATCTGCGCGATGAGCGCGGGGAAGAGCGCGCCGATACGTTCGCCTACGAGGGCGGTATCAGGTCCTTCGTGCAGCATCTGGCGCTGCTCAAGACGGCGCTGCATCCCAATGTCATCAGCCTCACCGCACAGCAGGACGCCATCACCGTCGATCTGGCGATGCAATGGACCGACTCCTACCAGGAGACGATGTTTTGCTTCACCAACAACATTCCCCAGCGCGACGGCGGTACCCATCTCACCGGTTTCCGCGCCGCGCTGACGCGCGCGATCCAGGCCTACATCGAGAAGGAAGGGTTGGCCAAGAACGCCAAGGTCACGCTATCCGGCGATGACATGCGCGAGGGCTTGATCGCCGTGCTGTCCGTGAAGGTGCCGGACCCGAAGTTCTCCTCGCAGACCAAGGACAAGCTCGTGTCGTCCGAGGTGAAGACGGTGGTGGAGCAGGTGGTCTACGAGAAGCTCGGCGAATTCCTGCTCGAGCATCCGAACGAAGCCAAAGCCATCGCTTCCAAAGTGGTAGACGCCGCCCGCGCCCGCGAAGCCGCTCGCAAGGCCCGCGAGATGACCCGCCGCAAAGGCGCGCTCGACATCGCTGGCCTGCCGGGCAAGCTGGCCGACTGCCAAGAAAAAGATCCTGCATTGTGCGAACTATTCCTGGTGGAGGGTGACTCCGCAGGCGGCTCGGCCAAGCAGGGCCGCAACCGCAAGACGCAAGCCGTGCTGCCGTTGAAGGGCAAGATCCTCAACGTCGAAAAGGCACGCTTCGACAAAATGCTTTCCTCTGCCGAAGTCGGCACGCTGATTACCGCGTTGGGCACCGGCATCGGTAAAGAGGATTACAACCCCGACAAGCTGCGCTACCACCGCATCATCATCATGACTGACGCGGACGTGGACGGCTCGCACATCCGCACGCTGTTGCTGACTTTCTTCTACCGTCAAATGCCCGATCTGATCGAGCGCGGTCACGTCTACATCGGCCTGCCGCCGCTGTACAAGCTCAAGCAGGGCAAGCAGGAGCTGTATCTGAAAGACGATGCAGCGCTCAACGCGTATCTCATTTCCAGCGCCGTCGACAACGCTGAGCTGACGTATAGCCCGGATGCACTGCCGATCAGCGGCGAAGCCTTGGAAAAACTGCTGCGCGATTATCAGACGGCGCTGGATCAGATCGACCGTCTCGGACATCGCTTCGATACCAACGTGCTGAGCGCCATGCTTGAGCATCCGCCGATCGACGCGCATCACTGGGAAGACCCGGTTGCCATGCAAAGCTGGCTGGATGGTGTCGCGCGGAATCTTGCATCCAGCGGCCTGGGCAAGCCGCGCTATCGGCTTTCATTCCGTCCGTCGCATGGCGAACAGCCGGCCGCGATCGAAGTCGTGCGCGACCAGCACGGCCTCAGCCACACTTGGCTGCTTCCCCAGCCGTTCTTCGGCGGCTCCGAATTCCGACCCATTCTCGCCATCAGCCAGCAGTTGGCCGGACTGGTTCAATCCGATGCAGTCGTCCGACGAGGCAATGCTTCGCGCGGTGTCATCCGCTTTGCGGACGTGCGTACCTGGTTACTGGACGAAGCCAAGAAGGGTCGCACCATCCAGCGCTTCAAGGGCCTTGGCGAAATGAATCCGGAGCAATTGTGGGAAACCACAGTGAATCCAGAGACGCGGCGCATGCTCCAAGTGGGCGTCGAAGACGCCATTGCTGCAGATCAGATGTTCTCGATGCTGATGGGCGAGGCAGTCGAACCACGCCGCGACTTCATCGAGGCCAATGCGCTGAAGGTGGCCAACCTCGATATCTGAGTTTGAGCAGGCGCGTCGCGGATTCCGCAGCGCGCCTAAGCGTGAACTACTGTACTAACGCATTAATACAAACAGACAGGCATATACGTGTCCGTCACAACGGCCGCCGGATGCTCGTGCATGCAAATGAGGCATTTTCGGGCCCGCAATGCGGAGCCGTATGGCGACAATGTCATAACCGTTTGATTTTGAAGAAACTTTAATGTGGCAATGCAGCTTGTTATCGATAGCACGCTCAGGTTAATCTCAACGATCCCCCGCACGCTTCGTGCGCGTAATTCGAATCCTTCCATTTGAGGAACGCTATGAAACACGCTTCCCTGAAGATGCTGGCCGGCGCAGCGCTTGCGTTGATGTTGGCAAGCACTCCGGCGCTAGCGAGCGACAATTCGTCGAGCGACCAGCAGAAAGCGGCTCCGTTGTATCCCAATGCGACCCGCAAAGAACCGAAGCTGGATCTGACCGACAAGAAAGAACAGGAAGCGCTCAACAAAGGACTCGACGCCGCACAAGCCAACAACAAGGATCAGGCCACGCAATTGCTGCAGCCGCTGGTCGACAGCAGCAAGAGCAAGTACGTGCAAGCGATGGCGCTGCAGGGCTTGGCTCGCGTGCATGCGACGAACAACGATATGCCGGGTGGCATCGATCTTCTGAAGCGTTCGCTTGACAACGGTGTGATGCCGAACGACGCATACTTCCAACTCGAATACGAACTGGCGACGTTCTACTTGCTCAATCAGCAATACCAGCCGGCCATCGATCAAGTCGAAAAGTGGCGCGCCGAAGGCAAGAAGGAAACGCCTGAGTCCTACGCGCTGGAAGGCGAAGCGTATTACCGCATGCAGAAGTATCCCGAATCGATTGCTGCGATCAAGAAAGCGCAGTCGATGACGGATAAACCTGATCCGCGTTGGAATCAGTTGTTGATGCTCGCCTACAACGATTCGGGTCAAAAAGATAAAGCCGCCGACGTCGCCAAGCAGCAAGTGGCCGCTGCGCCGACCGATCCCACCAGCTTCCACAACGCGCTGAGTCTGGACATCCAGATGCAGAAGTATGACGACGCGTTGAAGCTGATGGAGGATGGCAAGGCGAAGGGCTTGCTCAGCACGGAAAGCGACTACGTGACCATGGCTAAGCTTTATATGAATAAAGCGCAGGACCAAGCCACGCAGGATCCGGGTCCGGATACTGAAAAGGCCACGCAAGTACTGCAAGAAGGTATGACTAAGGGCATCGTCAAACCCAGCGCAGAGAACTACGTACTGATGGGCGACGCGAGCATGATCGGTGGCAACGCTGACGCTGCGGCTGCTCAATACAAAAAGGCAGTACCACTCGCCAGCGATGGCGAGGCGGCTTACAAGGCTGGCGTTGCGCTCGTTACACAGAACGAATACAGCGCTGCCAAGCCGCTGCTCCAGCAGGCCATCAGCAAGGGCGTGAAGCACAAGGGCAAGGCCTACATGGCCCTGGCCCAAGCGAACGTCGGCCTAAAGGATAAGGCAGCTGCGGCCGAAGCAGTCATGGAAGCTGAGAAGGATCCGGAAACCGCCTCCCAAGCCAAGAAGTGGCTGAAGGAAGCCAACATTGGCGGTTGATTGAAAAGCACGTGGCGAACGCAATGCAGTGCACCCGGATGGACGTCCATAAGATAGCCATCCGATGCCTACACAAAAGCTATACAAACGCCATGTGCTGTTGTACCGTTGGACTTTTCCCGCGTTGTCCAGTGGCAAATGTCACCCTATATGGGAGCGGACTTTTGCCGCTGAATGCTGCGACCACGAATCCTCCGATTACTAGCTCCTGATTGAAAGCGACAGATGGCCTCAAGTAACGAAGATACCGGCGCTAAGCCGTTCAGTTGGGGGCGCACATGGGCGCTGGCGGTAGCCATTGCGCTGCATGCGTTTGCTTTCCTGATACTGATTGCGCCAATGGCGCCCCCGAAGACGGCGGAAGTTCAGAAAGAAAAGATCGTGCAGGTGAACTTCATCGAACCTCCGCCGCCACCTCCTCCTCCCCCGCCGCCTCCGCCGGAACCGCCGAAGCAGCCGCCGCCGAAGATCATCAAGCAGGTGGTCCCGCCGCCGACTCCGCCGCCGCCGGCTCCGCCGCCGCCTTCGGAAGAAGCGTCGAACAATCCTGCACCGTCGCCGCCGCCGGCTCCGCCTGCGCCACCGGCTCCGCCTGCGGATATCACGGCGAGCCAGGATATCAGCTACAACAGTCGCATGCAGCCTAAGTATCCGCCGCAGGCAATTCGCCAACGGCACGAGGGCACAGTGACGCTGTTGATTCTGGTAGCCGTGGACGGCACGCCGAAGGACATCAAGGTCGAACAGTCCAGCGGCTTCCGCGAACTGGATCGCGCAGCGATTGAGGCGGCCCAGAAATGGCGCTTCAATGCTGAAATGAAAAACGGTAAGAAGGTTGAAGGTTACGTACGCGTACCCGTCAACTTCAATCTCAATCAGCTGTAATACCTATTACAGTTACAGTTCACGCCTGACTTCCTAAGGGTAGCGTTTATGTTCCAACAAACTCCTGCGTCCGACGCCGCCGCTCCGGCACTGGGTGGCAACGCCAATGCGATGGCCATGCAACAAATGGGTTTCCACGACCTGCTCCACAACTTCGATTTTCTGGGGTGGATCGTGTTCGTGGTGCTCGTGGCGATGTCGTTCTCCTCGTGGTACTTCATCATTGCCAACGCCATCCGCAACTCGATGGTCCGCGGTCGCGCCGATGGCGTGATCAACGGTTTCTGGTCCAACAACTCCACGCAAGACGCGATTCGTGAGCTGGAAGCCCAGCCCAAGGGCGAACCCTTCTCGAAGATCGCGTTGGACGCCGCCTCGGCGGTCGCTCACCACCAGCAGGCTTCTGCCAGTGGTGGCCGTCTTGCCGAATCGCTGAGCCGTTCGGAATTCATCGACCGCGCTCTGCGCCAGGCTGTCGCTCGCGAAAGTCTGCGTCTGGAAGGTGGCATGACGCTGCTCGCCACGGTCGGTTCTTCCGCGCCGTTCATCGGTCTGCTCGGTACTGTGTGGGGCATCTACCACGCCCTGATCCGTATCGCGGCTTCCGGTAATGCTTCGATGGAAGCGGTGGCCGGTCCGGTGGGTGAAGCGCTGATCATGACCGCCTTCGGTCTGTTCACCGCTATTCCGGCCGTGCTTGCCTACAACTTCTTTACCCGTTCCAACCGCCTGACCTACGCCCGTTTCGACGAATTCGCGCATGACCTGCACGACTTCTTCGCCACCGGCGCACGCGTCGAAGGCGTCGCCCCGACTCAGAAGTGAGGATTGACCCATGGCGATGAGCTCCGGAAACGAGTCCGGCTCGCCGATGTCGGAAATCAACGTCACGCCGCTGGTTGACGTGATGCTGGTGCTGTTGATCATCTTCATGATCACAGCACCGCTGATGTCGCACCGGATCACGGTGAAGCTGCCGACGGCGAATCCGAAAACCACGGATACGCCGCCGCTGACACCACCGATGGATATTGCCATCAAGGATGACGGCAGCATGTATCTCAACGACGATCAGAACCCGATCAACGATTCCGAGTTGAAGGCCAAATTTGTAGTTTTCGCGGCCATGTCGCCACAGCCGGAACTGCAGATTCGTGCCGCCAAAGACACGGAGTTCAAGACCGTCCGGAAGGTGCTTGGCGAAGCCAAGGACTCAGGGATGGTCCACGTCGGCTTCATGACGACCGGCAAGGAGTGATGAGCCATGGCATTTAGTACAGGTGGTGGCAAAGGCCCCATGGCCGACATCAACGTCACACCGCTGGTCGACGTGATGCTGGTGCTCCTGATCATCTTCATGATCACGGCGCCGATCATGACTCACAAGATCAAGATCGACCTGCCGCAGCCGAATCCGAACGTGATTCCGCCAACGAATCCGCCGGAACCGATCCGCTTGAAGATCGATCAGTCGGGTGCGTTCTACTGGAACGATACCCCGGTGGACGAGGCGCAGCTGAAGACACAGATCGCGGTGATCTCGACTAAGGCGGAATCCGAGCAGCCGGAAGTGCAGATCGATGCGGCCGACCAGGTGCCTTACCAGGTGGTGGCTCGTGTGCTGGCTGACGCGAAAAGCTACGGCTTGAACAAGATCGGCTTTACCGAAAGCAGTGGACAGTAACAGCGGCGGTTGAATCGGAACAGTTCAACCGTGCAGCCAAGCGTTACCCACAGAACCCCCGCGTATGCGGGGGTTTCTGTTTTACGGGCATACCACTCACACTCATCGCCGTTTTCTCCTACTTGGCGATAAAAGCAAATAGCCGTCTAGACGGCCAAACCTCAGCGAAGAATTTGCAGATACTTGCGTACCGTCGTGGCCAGCCCTTCGTAAAGCGCCTCGCCTATCAAGGCATGCCCGATAGATACTTCGGCAAGCCCGGGAATGGCCGCGCGCAAAGTGCCGAGATTGGCCTGGCTGAGGTCGTGCCCCGCGTTCACCGCCAAGCCTGCTTGTTGCGCGCGGCGTGCCGTATCGACACACAAGGTCAATGGCTCCTTCGCGTCACCTTCCGCAAAAGCATGGGCGTACGGGCCGGTGTAGATCTCCACGCGCTGCACGCCCAACGCCACGGCATGTTCGAAACCTGTTGCGCCCGGATCGACGAACAAACTCACGCGGCAGCCCAGCTCGCGCAGTTCGGCGACTAGGGGACGTAGTCGTTCCGCATCCTGGGCGAGGTCGAAACCATGGTCGGAGGTGATCTGGCCATCGCTGTCGGGCACCAGAGTCACCTGGGTCGGGCGCACCTCGCGAGCCAGCGCGATCAGCCCGGGATATTCGCCACGCGGTGGCGCAAACGGATTGCCCTCGATGTTGTACTCGACCCGTCCGCGCAGGATGGCGGCGAGCGTGCGCACATCGTCGGGGCGCACATGACGCATGTCCGGGCGTGGATGCACCGTAATGCCGCCGCAACCGGATTCAATGCAGGTCACTGCGGCGCGCGCGATATCGGGTTCGTCGCCGCCGCGCGAATTGCGCAGCACGGCGATCTTGTTGAGATTGACGCTGAGCAGGGTCATGGAGGCCAAGGAACAAAATCGTGGGCCGGACACAGTGCTCCGTTCAGCCGCTGTCGGCAAGTGTCCAGCAGGCAATGGCTTGCGCCGGCCCGCGCCAAGCCAAACTGGCCACATGACTGCTGTCGACCTGCAGTGGATGAAGCTGCCATTGCGCGGGATCGTCGCCATCCAGCCAAATCACTTGGGGGGCCGCAGGCGCCACTGCCAGACGTAGCCGATCCAGTCCGAACGCAATGCCGCGGCCCATCGCTTTGAGCACCGCTTCCTTGCCCGTCCACAGTTGCAGAAAAGCCTGCTCTCGCTCGGTCGCGTCCAATGACGCCAGCGCTGCGGTCTCTTCCGGATGGAAAAATCGATCCGCCAGTTGCATCGCGCGCGCGCGCGGACGAAGACGCTCGATATCGACGCCCGGAGCGACTCTGCGCGCCAACGCAACCAACGCCGTATCGCCACTGTGCGACCAGTTGAACTGCAGCAAGCCATTCCACGGTTCGGCAAGTTCAGGCCGCCCGTGCTTACCATCCACCAGGGCAATGTCCCCCGCAGGCAAGCCCAGATAGATGCCGAGCAATGCGCACAACGGCTCCCGCCGCCACGCTCTTTCGTAGCGAAGCCGCCATACGTGGATCTGATCATTGCCCAGTCCGGCCGCGATGCTTGCGACGTCCTGGCCTAGGGTGGTGCGCATGCGCGCATGCTGCCGAATGGGCCGGAAGTGCACAAGCGTCCG
Source organism: Dyella humi (assembly GCF_044904605.1). Taxonomy (NCBI): domain Bacteria; kingdom Pseudomonadati; phylum Pseudomonadota; class Gammaproteobacteria; order Lysobacterales; family Rhodanobacteraceae; genus Dyella; species Dyella humi. The sequence continues at coordinate 1,485,487 of NZ_JADIKI010000023.1, read as the reverse complement.
TCAAAGGTAACCGAAACGCGCGTCGCTCCAGTCCTCGCCGGGGCGACGTCAGGCAAGTCTTTGCAACTCAGCGAATCAGCCGTTCTTCGACCAGATTCTTCACCACCGCCGGATCGGCCAGCGTGGAGATGTCGCCCAGCTGATCGGGCTGATTCTCGCCGATCTTGCGCAGAATGCGCCGCATGATCTTGCCCGAACGCGTCTTCGGCAGGCCCGGCGCCCACTGGATGTAATCGGGCGTGGCGATCGGGCCGATTTCCTTGCGCACCCAGGCGACCAGTTCCTTGCGCAGTTCATCGCTACCCTGCTCGCCGGCCACCAGCGTGACATAGGCATAGATGCCTTGTCCCTTGATCTCATGCGGACAGCCGACCACGGCCGCTTCAGCAACTTTCGGGTGTGCCACCAGCGCGCTTTCCACCTCGGCGGTGCCGATGCGGTGGCCGGACACGTTGATCACATCGTCCACGCGGCCGGTGATCCAGTAGTAGCCATCCTCGTCGCGACGCACGCCATCGCCGGTGAAGTAATTGCCGGGATAAGCCTTGAAGTAGGTCTCGATGAAGCGCTCATGATCCCCATACACCGTGCGCATCTGACCGGGCCAGGAATCGGTGATCAGCAGATTGCCCTCGGCCGCGCCTTCCAGCAACGCACCGCCAGCATCCACCACGGCGGGCCTGATGCCGAAGAACGGCAAAGTGGCCGATCCAGGCTTCGCGTCGATAGCGCCGGCCAGCGGCGTGATCAGGATGCCGCCGGTCTCGGTCTGCCACCAGGTATCCACGATCGGGCAGCGCTCGTCGCCCACCACACGGTGATACCACTCCCAGGCTTCCGGATTGATCGGTTCCCCGACTGAACCGAGCAAGCGAAGGCTGGCACGCGAGCACTTTTTCACCGGTGCCTCGCCTTCGCGCATCAGCGCGCGGATCGCGGTCGGCGCGGTGTAGAACAGCGATACCTTGTGCTTGTCCACCACCTGCCAGAAACGGCTGAAATCCGGATAGTTCGGTACACCGTCGAACATCACCGTGGTGGCGCCATTGGCGAGCGGGCCATAGACCACATAGCTGTGACCGGTCACCCAGCCTACGTCGGCCGTGCACCAATAGACGTCGTCGTCGCGCAGGTCGAACACCAGCTCGTGCGTGAAACTCGCATACACCAGGTAGCCACCAGAGGTGTGCAGCACACCCTTGGGCTTGCCGGTGGAGCCGGAGGTGTAAAGGATGAACAACGGATGTTCTGCTTCCATCGGTTCGGCCGGGCAGTCGGCCGACTGCCCTTCCATCAGCACGTGGTAGTAACGATCGCGCGGGGACTGCATCGGTACCGCAGAGCCGGTACGGCGCACCACGATCACCGTCTCCACGCTATTGGTGCCTGGGCGCTCCAGCGCCGCATCCACGTTCGCCTTCAACGGAATCTTCTTGCCGCCACGCAAGCCCTCGTCCGCCGTCACCACGGCCTTTGCAGTGGAATCGGCGATGCGGCCGGCCAGCGAATCGGGCGAGAAGCCGCCGAATACCACCGAATGAACCGCACCGATGCGCGCGCAGGCCAGCATGGCCACCGCTGCCTCCGGGATCATCGGCATGTAGATCGCCACGCGATCGCCCTTCTTGATGCCCAAATGTTTCAGCGTATTGGCGAACTTGCACACTTCCGCATGCAGTTCGCAGTAGGTGATGCGTCGCGATTCGGAAGGATCGTCGCCTTCGAAGATGATCGCGGTCTTGTCACCACGAGTGGCCAGATGACGATCCAGACAGTTGGCCGATACATTGAGCTGTCCGTCGTCGTACCAGCGGATGTGCAGGTTGCTTGGATCGTAGGAAACGTCGCGAATGCGCGTGGGCTTCTTCACCCATTCCAAGCGCTCGCCAATGCGGCCCCAGAAACCCTCGGGATCCTTCACCGACTCGGCGTACTGGCGTTCGTATTCCTCTTTGCGAATGCGCGCCTTGGCGGCAAAGGCGGGATCGACCGGATAAACCTTTGACATGTTTGCCTCCTGCTCGCCGGCCTACCGGGAGCGCACTCGGTGAATAATCGCGCGCGGCGCCTTCGCGCCGTGTGAACCGTCCGAGTGTAGCGTTTGGATGGCTAAACCGACAAAGCTGCAGTGCAGCATTTAGGTCTGCGGAGGATTTTCCTGCTTCGGCGGGCGCTTAGGCAGATCAAGCATGATCTCTGGTTGCGCATTGGCTTCGATGCGTGCTTGCGCAAACCCCAGTGCGGTGGCAATGACGCCGACAAAGCCCGCGAACAGCCAGAACGCCAGGGCGCCGGCGCTGTGGCGCGTAAAGCAGATCACCCACGACAGCAACGTCGCGAACAGCAGCAACCAGCGCATGACAGGCCTCTACAACAGATTCCCCCTGAGACGAGCCCATCATACGCTGCCAACCTCCGCCGGAACTGCGATCCTATCCACCGGCCCGACACATGCCATATCCGTAATATGGGCGCCCATCGGACATGGCCGGGGAAAAGGGAACGATGGCTGAGCAGAATCCGTCCACCTCCGTGACGCAACGCGCGCGGCTCGTCTGGCTGAATGTCGTCGATTGGCTGGCCATCGGTCTGGATCACTGCAAACCGGTTCGCGTCTCCCTGCTAGTGCTGGCCTTTGCCGGCATCGTCATTACCAATGTTGATCAAGCTACAGAGCTGTTTCTGATTGCCATGTGGGCCGATCCCAGCAGCACGCGCTATGTGTTTCTGCTGGCGACCAGCGCACTGGCCGGGCTCGCAGTCTGGTACACCGCGCACAATGCGTACCGCCTGACCTATCCGCGCTGGCCTGCCCTGCAGGACCCGCGTGCCGCCAAGCTACGGCAGTGGATACCGCGGTTGCTGGGCATTCTCGTGCCGCTGCTGGTGGTGTTCGGGTACCTGATGGCGCTGCGGAGCACGCCACACCCGGTTTGCGCCACGCATGCGCAATGCCTGCGCCGTGACTGGCGTACTGCGGGCCTGCTCATTGTGGCGGCAGCCATGATCGTGTTCTTCATCGGAAGGGAAAAAGTGTTGCAGGCTGTGGCCGAGCGCACAGAGAAGCCCATCGAGCCGCGTGTGGCATCCATTGCCACCCTCGGCACCACACCGTTGAGCGTGTTCCTCGCCGTGCTGATCTTGAACGTGCTGCTCACCGTGCTGGTGGCATTTCAGCCACGCCAGTTCGATGGCATGGGCTCGTTGGCGGTGCTGCTGCTAAGCGGCAGCTTTTTCTGCATGACTGGCGGATTTCTGTGCATGCTCGCCGACCGGCGCGGCGTGCCGCTGCTGAGCCTGCTGGTGCTGATGGCGGTGAGCCTGCACGCGCTGCATCTTAACGACAACCACCGCGTGCGCCAGTACCCGGCGATGAGCACGCACCAGCAACCCGCACCCGCGCCGGCCGATCATCGACCGGACTTCGACAGCTACGCCAAAGCCTGGTTGCAAAGCCGCTGCACACTGCATCAAAGCTGCCCGGTCATCATGGTTTCCACCGAAGGCGGCGGCCTGCGCAGCGCGGCGTGGACCGCGATGGTGCTGACCCGATTCACCGCGCTCATCGATCAGGCCATGCCGCCAAACGGCACAGAGCCCATGTTCGAGCGCTACTTGTTCGCGGGTAGCGGCGTATCCGGCGGCAGCCTCGGCATGGCGACCTACGTCGCAGCGCTGCAGGTAGCGCCCCAGACGGGCATAGCTGCGCAAGGCCGCGCCGAGAATATGCTCGATCACGACTTCCTCGCGCCGGTGATGGCGAACGCTTGGTTCATCGATTTCACGCAACGCTGGCTGCCGGGTGCCTTGTTCGACGATCGCGGCCGCGCGCTCACGCGTGCCTGGGAGCAGGCGACGCAGGAACAAGGTACCGATGTGTTAGCCGAGCCATTCGCTGCGCTGTACGAAAACGAACGCGGCGACGTAAGCACGAACGTGCCTGCGCTGTTCTTCAATAGCACCACCGTGGGACAGGGTTGGCGCTTCGTGCAGCATCCGTTTCGGCCGTTCGCGCACAGCCCCTGGACGACTGCCTACGACGGCGCGCACTGGCTGGATCCGCGTATTCCCCTCAGCGAGGTGGTGCTCAACAGCGCGCGCTTCACCTACCTGAGCCCTGCAGGTACGTTGCAAACGGCAGCCAATGCTTCGCTTTCGCCGGCGACCTTCCAATTGGCGGATGGCGGTTATTTCGAGAATTCGGCTGCGACCACACTACTTGAATTGATGCAGCACCTGCGTGCGATCGCCGCAGCGCAGGGACAACCGATGCATTTCATCGTGCTGCACATCAGCAACGATCCCAGCCTGCACGATTTCGTCGATGCACACGATCCCGGCCGGCCGTTGCCCTTTTACTCGGTCGCCTGCCCGCGGACGCCCAGTCCCACCGAACAGCACAGTTATGGTGAGGCGACGGCGCCACTGGTCGCGTTGCTGGACACGCGCGATGCACGTGGCGAATACGCCCGATCGCAACTGCTGGCATCGCTGCAGGTCAACACGGCCGATCCCGGCAGTGGCGACGTGCTCTGGCATATGCGTCTTTGTCCCGGCAATTATCCGCTCCCGCTCGGCTGGACCATTTCTCCGCCAGTGTTCGAGGAAATGCATCGTCAGTTGGAACTCAACTATCCCCTGGCTGCCATGGGCGCGTGGTTGACGCAGCAGATCAAAGCGGCGAGACAACGTTAAGTGTCGCACCGGTTGAGATGGCCGCGGCGCATCATGGTGCGATGGCAGATTTTCCTCATGCATTCAAAGGTCGTGGTGCTGCGTCCAATCCGGAAGGGCGCTTCGAAAGCATCCGTCATCATGCCGAAGACGACGGCTGGCAGCATGCCGTGCTGGATGAAGAACGTCCGCGCCCGCGCACCGAGGTGACCGAAGAGCAAGCGCGCAGCGTCATCACGCGCAACGATTCGCCGGATCTGTCTTTCACGCAGGCGATGAATCCGTACCGCGGATGTGAACACGGCTGCATTTATTGCTTTGCGCGGCCCAGCCACAGTTATTTGAATCTATCGCCCGGCCTGGATTTCGAAACCAAGCTGCGCGCCAAGAGCAATCTCGCCGAGGTGCTGCGCGCGGAGCTGGCCAAGCCGAGTTATGTCGTCGACCCGATCAATATCGGCAGCAATACCGACCCTTATCAACCGATCGAGAAAAAGTGGCGCATTACGCGTGCTGCGCTGGAGGTGTTGGCCGAATGCCATCACCCTTGCACCATTGTCACCAAGAACGCGCTGGTGGAACGCGATCTCGATATTCTGGCGCCGATGGCGCGCGAACGGCTGGTGCAGGTGTTCGTCTCGGTGAATTCACTGGACAATCACCTGGCAGCGAAGCTTGAACCGCGTGCGAGTGCACCGCATCGCCGCCTGAAAGCCATTCGCGCGCTGGCCGAAGCCGGCGTGCCGGTGGGCGTATTGGTGGCACCGATTATTCCGGCCCTGAACGATCGCGACATGGAAGCCGTGCTCGAACAGGCCGCCGATGCCGGAGCAAGTTGTGCGGGCTATACCGTGCTTCGATTGCCCTACGAATTGAAAGCGCTGTTTCGCGAATGGCTTGAGCTGCATGCACCACAGCGCGCCGTGCATGTAATGAGCCTTGTGCAACAGCTCAATGGTGGCAGGGATTACGACAGCAACTTCGCCACACGTATGCGCGGCCAAGGTGTGTTTGCGCAACTGCTGCGCCGTCGTTTCGACGTGACCTGCCGTCGCCACAACTTTGGCCGAGCGCGCGAGTTGCAGTTGGATACATCGCGCTTTGTGCCGCCACGCAAACCATCACCGCAGGGTGAGTTGTTCTGACGCCGCTATGGTGCGGTAGGTGGGGTGAGCCCCGGATTTGATCCGGGCCGAACCCCAACCTATTGCGGCAGATATTTCTCGAACCAGTTCAAAGCACGCTGCAACACATCGCGCTGGTTCGCCGGGTTGTTAAAGTGATGTCCTTCGTTCGGATACACCACCAGTGATGTCGGCACGCCAAGCGTACGCAATGCGTGCCAGTATTCGAACGATTGCGGCGCAGGACATTCTGCATCGCGCTCGCCTACCACGATCAGCGTGGGTGTTTTCACCTTCTTGATGACGTTGATCGCCGAGCTCTTCGCATACACCGCGGGATCGTCGTACACGGATGCACCGAAGAACGGAATCATCCACTGGTCGATCAGGTTCTGGCCGTAATAGCTCTGCCAGTTGGCAATACCCGCGCCTGCCACCACTGCGCGGAAGCGCTGCGTCTGCGTGGGCGCGAACATGCTCATGAAGCCGCCATAGCTCCAGCCGGTGAGGCCGAGGCGGTGGTCGTCCACCGGAACTTTCTTTTCTACTGCATCCACACCGGCAAGCGTGTCGCGCAGGTCGCCGTAACCGAAATCCTTACGATTGGCCTGCACGAACGCTTCGCCCTGGCCATAACTGCCGCGCGGATTGGTCATGAATACGAAATAGCCGAGCGCAGAAAACGGCACCGCGCCGTAACCCACCGATGGCCAACGCGGCATCACCGCGGCGGAAGGGCCACCATGCACATTCACCACCATCGGGTAGCGCTTGCTGGGATCGTAGTTGGCCGGGTACACCAGCCATCCCTGCACGTGGAACCCTTCGTTGTTCCACTCGACCGATTCGGCTTTGCCCCAGCTCGGTTTCAGCTCCGCGTTGATGGCCGTAACGGCATGCGGCATGCCATCGCCAACCGGGCCGGCATAAACCTCGGGCGCTACGTCCAGGGAAGATTGCTCAAAGGCCACATAGCGATGATCGGCGGAGAATGAAAGTCCCAGCATGGCGCTGCCGTCGCCTCCATAGCCCGGTTCGGTGAACAGTACTCGCTGCTGTTGCGCGCGATCAGCCTGCACCGAGTACTCCGCCAGCTGCGCGCTGCCGTTGCTAACTTGGTTGACCAGCAGCGATTGCGGCGACGTCCAGGTGAACCACGACGGTGTGACGTGAATACCCGACGTAAGATTGACCGGCGCGCCGCCGGATGCGGACACGCTGTAGATATCGCCACCCGTGGAACCCTGATCGCTCATCAAGCCACCGATGAAAGCAATGCGCGAACCATCCGGTGACCAGCGCGGCAGCGCAATCTGCAAGCCATGCAACGGTCCGCTCACGGTGTTCGGATCTACCGCCGACTTGCGCGACGCATTCGGTTGCGCGCCCTGCACATAGAGCTGCGCGATCCACCAGTTGTTGTCGCCCGGCGTCGGTGCGGCGACATAGGCGACGCGCGCGCTATCCGGCGCCCAGGAAAATTCATAGACATAGCTGCCGCCTGGCGTGATTTGCTGCAAGGCCCCACCCTGTGCCGGCAGCGTGGCGATGCGCTGCACCTCAATGCCTTCCACACCGATTTCGCCGATCGAGGGTTTCGCCGCGGCCAATGCGCTGGCGCGGCGCGTGGCGCCTTCCACGTAAAGGAAGGCCAGCGTCTTGCCATCCGGGGACCAGCTCAGCGCATGCGCGTAGCCATTGAGACGGGACAAGTGGAACGGCTTGGCCTGCGCTTGCGTGTCGAGCATGTAGACATCCGGCTGCTTGCTGCCGCCCATGCCGGCGCGAGTGCTGGCGCAATTGGACAGAAATGCCAAGTGCTGCGAATCCGGTGCCCAGGCCACGCCGTACTCGCTGCATTCGCCAGGCTTGGTAGCCAGACCGACGCTGTGCGCCTGCTTGCCATCTGCATCCGCCAGCATGATGCCCGGTTTGCCCTGGGTCTCCACTACCCAGGCGAGCTGATGCCCATCCGGCGACAGCGCCACTTCATTGATGTCGCGCACTTTGCCCAACTGGGTGAGCAGCGCTTCGATACGCGGATCGGTGGCGTCGCGCGTATCGGCCAGTGCGACCGGGGCGATCAAGGCAGCCATGAGCGGCAACAGCAAACGGGAGGGTTTGAGCATGACGGTACGTTTCGCGGACACGGAAAAGCCCAAACCTAGCAGCTATCCCCCGCGTACCCATGTGCATGAAGGCACCCGTCCGAGGACGGACCGTCCGTACGCGTCAATTTCATCCCGTACAATCCCGCGCATGAAGATCGCCTCATGGAACGTGAACTCGCTGAAGGTGCGCATTCCGCACCTCACCCAGTGGCTGGCCGACGCGCGCCCGGACGTGGTGGCGCTGCAGGAAACCAAGCTGGAAGACACCAAGTTTCCGGTCGATGAACTGGCCGCCGCCGGCTACCAGGCGGTGTACGCCGGTCAGAAAACCTACAACGGCGTGGCGATCCTGGCCCGCAATGACACCGGGCTGGCGTTCGAGGACGTGGTTACCGATATCCCGGGCCTGGACGATCCGCAGCGGCGCATTCTTGCGGCCACCATCGGCGGCGTGCGCGTGGTCGATCTCTACGTAGTCAACGGCAAGGCCGTGGGCGATGAAAAATACGCCTACAAGCTCCACTGGCTGGAACGCGTAAAGGACTTTCTGGCGGAAGAAATCCAGCGCCACCCCAAGCTGGTGGTGTTGGGCGATTTCAACATCGCGCCGGACGACCGCGACGTCTACGACCCGGTGAGCTGGGGCGAGGAAGTGCTGTGTTCCCCGCCCGAGCGGGCGGCCCTCAAAGCCATCAAGGAGCTGGGCCTGCACGATAGCTTCCGGCTGTTTGAACAGGGTGACGGCCATTACAGTTGGTGGGACTACCGGCAGGGCGCGTTCCGGCGCAACATGGGCTTGCGCATCGACTTGATCCTGCTTGGCGATACCCTGAAATCCTCGGCTAGGGGCGCCGCCATCGACCGCGAACCGCGGCGCTGGGAGCGACCCTCCGATCACACTCCGGTCACGGTAGACCTGGACATTGATTGAATGACGATGAGCGATAGCGATACCAAGACCAACTGGCCCAGTTCCCTGGACGACCGCGAGCTCGATGAGCTGGACGCCTACCTACGCACGCACGCCCAGGAGAGCGAAGGCCATCTGCTGCTCGACGGGGTGCACGGCCTGCTCAGCGCGCTGGCCGTCGGGCCCACGCAAGTGCTGCCGGAGGAATGGCTGCCCGAAGTGCTGCACGAACCGTTCGCTGACGAAGCCGAAGGCAATCGTGTGCTCGCCCTGCTGGCCAAGCTCAACGATTCGATCAGTGCCGAGCTCGACGTGGACGCCTACGAACCGATCCTCGGCGAAGTGGATACCGAAGCCGGCCCGGTACTTTCCGCCGCCGGCTGGTGCGAAGGTTTCAGCCGCGGCATCGACCTGCGCGCGCTGCTGTGGGAAAAGCGCCTGGCCGACGATCCGTCGCTGATGGAATTGCTCGGCCCGGTGATGGCGCTGGCCGTGGACGAAGGCATCCTCAGCGCCGAGGCCGAGTTCGAGAAACTCACCGACGACGAATACGACGATTGCCTGGCGCAGCTGCCCGCCGTGCTGGCAACCGTGAACCATTACTGGTTCGAGCACCCGGCCACCGAAGCGGAACTCGATGCGCTCAGCCGCGCCGACCAGACCAAGAGTGAACCTCATGCGCCGCCGCGCCATCGCAGCGGGCATTGGGTGCATTGATGAAAGCTGGGAACGGGGAATAGGAAACGGGGAACATCAGCTTTGCGGTTTCGTGTCAAAGAGCCGAACGCTCAACTTGCATCGCACTACACGTTCCCTGTTCCTCGTTCCCTGTTCCTCGCCTGGAACAGTCCGTTCGCACCGCCCCACTTGGGCTGATGCTCCGGCGCAACCATCATGTGCGCCAGATCCTTCTCATCGGAGCAAGCCATGACCGAACGCAGCATTCTTCGCCGCATCCGCGGCACCGACACCTCCGACGGAGCGGGGGTGAAGCTCAAGCGCATCATCGGCCAGCCGGGGCTGGACATGCTCGATCCGTTCCTGCTGCTGGACGAATTCCGTTCCGATGAGGCGGGCGACTATATCGCCGGCTTTCCCGAGCATCCCCATCGCGGCTTCGAAACCGTCACGTACATGCTCGCGGGACACATGCAGCACGGCGACAACCACGGCAATCGCGGCGATCTCAAGCCCGGCAGCGTGCAATGGATGACCGCTGGCCGAGGCATCCTGCATTCGGAAATGCCGCAGCAGGAAAACGGTCTGATGTGGGGCTTCCAGCTATGGGTGAACCTGCCGGCCAAGGACAAGATGACCGCCCCGCGCTACCAGGACATCGATCCGGAGCGGATTCCGGTGGTACATCCGGCCGAAGGGGTGACGGTGAAGGTCATCGCGGGCCACCTGGGTGACGCTACGGGTCCAGTGTCAGGAATTGTCACCTCGCCTGTATACCTGGACATCGCGGTCGAGGCAGGTGCTGGCATCGAGATTCCGCTGCCGGAAGACCATCACGCATTCGCCTATGTCTTTGATGGCAGCGATGCGCAGGTGGCCGGCGACAAGCTTTCGCGCAGCGAGTTGGCGGTACTGTCCAAGGGCACCAGCGTGCGCATCGCCGGCCGCGAAACCCCAGCGCGTGTGCTGTTGGTGGCGGGTCAACCACTACAGGAGCCGGTAGCGCGCTACGGCCCGTTCGTGATGAACACGCCCGAACAGATCCACCAGGCCATTGCCGATTTCCGCGACGGCAAGTTCTAAACCGCAACAAGCACTTCAGCCACCCCGTCGCCCTGCCGATAGAGATATCGGCGGGGCGATGTGCGTTGGGTCACGGTACGAATCGAGGGGCGATTTTTCGTTGGCTCGCGGCATAGACGATGCATCTTCCCAGTGCCAGCAACCGTTAAGGATTTGCTGACGAAAGGGGTTGCGGAACTGAAATTCGTGTCGTTAAATTGACATTAATCCTGGCACCTTCATGTGCCTGTAGAATGATGCTCCGTAAAGTTTTTAGAAATCGTAGCTAACCACTTGTTTTAACAGACCATGACCGTCCTGACCCTCACCTTGATCGTCGTTTTCTCCCTCGCCGCAGTGGCGGTGAAGCGCGTGCCGGCGGGTCAGGTCTACAGTCTCTATCGCTACGGCAAGCAAGTGCGTCTGTTGCAGCCGGGTACCCACGTGGTGCTGCCGCTGCTGGATCGCGTAGGGCATCGCATCGACCTCGGCGGCCGTGTGCTGCGCTTCGACGCTTCCCTCGCCGAAACCGCACCGGTGCAAGGCACCGTTTACTGGCAGGTGCTGGAGCCCGAGCGCGCCGACGCGGTCATCGAGCAGGCCGACCAATTGATTCGCCACAGCGCGCTCGACGCGCTGCAAGCGGAGACGGAAGCCGATCAGCAAGAACGTCTCCAAATGGCTGCCCGCCTCAAGTCCAGCCTCAATCAGCAGCTGCGCGAGCGCGGCGTGATGGTCACTCGCGTGGAACTGGACGCCGCCGCCTAAACAAGAAGATCTGGCCAGGTCGCCCAAGAAGCACCGGCTCAGGGGAATCTGAGAAGTTCGACCCGCTGCGGCGGGTCTTCTTTTATCTGCAGCGCGTGGAGATACTGCGCGGCTGCGCTCCCAAGGAATCATGATGACCGACCGCTCTGCCCTGCAAATCCAGCTCGAACAGGGCATCGCCAAGCTCGGTCTGACCTTGCCGGCAAACGCCGTGCCGCGTCTGCTCGATTATCTCGCCTTGCTGGAGCGTTGGAACGCGGCCTACAACCTCACCGCCATTCGCGATCCGGCGGAAATGGTGACACGGCACTTGCTCGATTCGCTGGCGATCCTCCCCTACGTGCAGGGCCAGACGCTGGCGGACCTCGGCACCGGCCCGGGCCTACCGGGTATTCCACTGGCCATCGCCGCGCCGGGCCGGCAGGTGCTGCTGGTGGATTCCAACGGCAAGAAGGTCCGCTTCCTGCGCGAGGCGATTCGCGCGCTGAAGCTGGAAGGCGTGCGCGCCCTGCAAGCGCGCGTGGAAGAGGTGGAAGGCCAGTTCGATTGCATCACCGCGCGCGCCTTCGCCAGCTTGGCGGACATGTTCGCCTGGGGCGGCCACTTGCTGGCGCCGGGCGGCGTGTGGCTGGCGATGAAGGGCAAGCCGCCAGAGGATGAGCTGGCTGGCGTGCCGCAGGCATTCATCGTGCGCGGCATCCACACGCTGGCGGTGCCGGGGCTGGGGTCGGCGGAGCGGCATCTGGTGGTGCTTGAGCACGCAAGCCCTTGAATACAGCAGGCCGTTTCGCCCCCTTCCTGCTAATCTAGCCGCCTTTCGAACACACGCACGGTACCGGACGAGACATGGCCCGTATCATCGCTGTCGCCAACCAGAAAGGTGGCGTCGGCAAAACCACTACCGCTGTCAATCTCGCCGCCGCACTCGCTGCGGCGAAGCGCAAAGTGCTGCTGATCGATCTCGATCCGCAGGGCAACGCGACGATGGCATCCGGCGTGAACAAACACGAAGCCTCGCCGAGCGGTTGCGAAGTGCTACTCGCCGAGGCGCCGATCGAGCAAGCCATCGTCAGCACCGAAGCGCATTACGATCTCTTGCCTGGCAATGGCGATCTCACCGCTGCCGAACTCAAGCTGATGGACGCGCTCGCGCGCGAGAACCGGCTCAAGGAACAGCTCGCGAAAGTTGCCGGCAACTACGACATCATCCTGGTCGACTGCCCGCCCACGCTGCATCTGCTCACCGTGAACGCGCTCACTGCAGCGACTAGCCTATTGATTCCCGTGCAATGCGAATACTTCGCGCTGGAAGGTCTTTCCAGTCTGCTCGATACGGTGAAAGCCGTGCGCCAGCACTTGAATCCACAGTTGGAAATCGAAGGTCTGCTGCGCACCATGTACGACGTGCGCAACAACCTCGGCAATGAAGTGTCGGCGCAGCTTACCCAGCATTTCGGTGACAAAGTGTTGCGCTCGATCATTCCGCGCAACGTGCGCCTGGCCGAAGCACCCAGCCATGGCCAGCCGATTCATCTGTACGACCGCAGCTCGCGCGGCGCCATCGCCTACATCGGGCTCGCCGGTGAAATCATCCGCCGCGAACGCGGTTCGCAAGCGGCCATCGCGGCGTTGCATGCCATGCACGGCGACGCCCCCGAGGAGTCCTCGGTCGAAGCGTCGGCACATCTGGATCAGGAGTAAGCACTCAGCATGTCTGCCGCGAAGAAACGTGGATTGGGACGCGGGCTCGATGCCCTGCTCGGCGGCGGCGACACCGGCGCACCGTCGGTGATCGAACAGGAAGGCGAACTGCGCTCGCTGCCCATCCAATACATCCAGCCTGGCAAATACCAGCCGCGCCGCCATTGGAACGATGAAGCGCTGGACGAACTGGCCGCCTCGATTCGCGCCCAAGGTTTGATCCAGCCGGTGGTGGTGCGCGCCATCGGCAAGAACAGCTATGAGCTGATCGCTGGTGAACGACGCTGGCGCGCGGCGCAACGCGCGCAGCTCAGCGAGATTCCCGCGCTGGTGAAGGACGTGCCTGAAATGGCCGTGCCGGCAATGGCGCTGATCGAAAACATTCAGCGCCAGGATCTCACCCCGCTGGAAGAAGCCGACGCCATCAAGCGGCTGATCGACGATTTCGACCTCACGCACCAGCAGGCCGCCGACGCGGTAGGCCGCTCGCGTGCCGCGGTATCCAACATGCTGCGCCTGATCGATCTGCCCGCTTCCATCAAGCGGCTGCTCGACGACGGCAAACTGGAAATGGGTCACGCCCGCTGCCTGCTCACGCTGCCCGAATACCAGGCCGAAGCGCTGGCGTTGGAAGCGGCGCGCAACAGCTGGAGCGTACGCGAACTCGAAGATGCCGCGCGCAAAGCGCAGACCGCACCGAAGGGCAAGGCCAAGAGTGCGCCTGCGCGCGACCCGAACATCGATGCGCTGGAACGCGAACTGGCTGATCGCTTCGCCACCAAGGTGGAAGTCGCGCATGGCCGCGGTGGTCGCGGCAAGCTGGTGATCCATTACCACAGCAATGATGAGCTGGATGGGATTCTGGGCAAGCTGCGCTAATTAAAGTGCGCAGCGCAATTAACTCCCTCCCCTGCTTGCAGGGGAGGGTTGGGGTGGGGTCAGGCACTTGCCGCAAACTTTCCCGCAAGTGTTCACCCCCTCCCAACCTCCCCCTGCAAGCAGGGGGAGGGGCCTGATGGCTGCGGTTACTGGGCCATGGCGTAAAACAATTCAAAATTCGCATCAAAGGCTATCTCCATGCCGCAACTCTCCGTCGTCGTGCCCGTCTTCAACGAACGCGACAACATCCCGCCGCTGCTCGCCGAAATCGCCGCCACACTGCGCGGCAAGCTGGACTTCGAGATCGTCTACGTCGACGACGATTCCAGCGACGACAGCCGCGCGGTGCTGCAGGCCCAGAAGGCAAGCTATCCGGAACTGCGCGTGCTACACCACGTTACGCGCAGCGGACAGAGCACAGCAGTATGGAACGGCGTGCACGCAGCGCGCGCGCCATGGATCGCCACGCTGGACGGCGACGGCCAGAACAATCCGGCTGACATCCCCAACCTGCTCGCCGCGCGCGATGCGGCCAGTGCGGACGTAAAACTGCTCGCCGGCTGGCGCACCACGCGCCGCGACAGCTTCAACAAGCGCATCTCTTCCAAGATCGCCAACGCGGTGCGCTCGCGCATGTTGCGTGACGCCACGCCGGACACCGGTTGCGGCCTCAAGCTGTTCGAGCGCCAGGTTTTCTTGCGTCTGCCCTACTTCGATCACATGCACCGCTACTTGCCGGCGCTGGTGAAGCGCGCCGGATTCCACAGCCAGAGCGTGCCGGTGGGACATCGCCCGCGCACGGCCGGCACATCCAAGTACGGCATGCTCGATCGCCTGTGGGTGGGTATTGCCGACTTGCGTGGCGTAGCCTGGCTGATGCGTCGGGCTAAGGTAACTCGCGTCGAAGAACTTTAGAAAGCGATCACATCGCCTGGATGACGCAGGCGTATGCTTGACGACTGCTGCTCCTTTCCAGGAGGACGTCCGTGAGCATCGCCGTCAAACGCGTCTACGAACCGGTCGCCAAAGTAGATGGCTATCGCGTACTGGTGGATCGGGTCTGGCCACGTGGCTTGAAAAAGGAAGACGTGGCGCTCGATATATGGGCCAAGGAACTGGCCCCCAGCACTGCCTTGCGCAAATGGTTCGGCCACGATCCTGCGCGTTGGGAAGCCTTCCGTCATCGTTATGCGAGCGAACTGGACGCGCAAAAATCGTTCTGGCAACCGCTGATAACACGCGCCGAGCGTCATCGCGTAACCCTACTGTTTGGTGCGAAAGACGAAGAGCACAACCAGGCTGTTGCGTTGAAGATGTATCTGGATAATTGGATGAAGGCGAACGGCATGCGCTGATGCGCAGACGTCCCATCTCGGCACGTTACCGCGCCGACGGGCGCCACGATTCCAGCGCCGTCCGCGTCTTCTCGCGCCCTAATTCGATCAACTCGCGCGCGCGGTAAAACTCATACGCACTCGATACGTTGCGCGCCAGCTGCACCAGCAGATCCGGCTGATACGCGGCCAAACGCAGGCGCGAAAGATTGGCCTGCATCAGATCCATCGATTGTCCCAACAATTCCAATGCGCCGGGTTCGTGCGGTTTGCTGGCTTCTGCCGCGCGCATCTCGTTGCCCGGCAGAAACCGCCCCAATAGGCGGCCGATGCTGCCCTTGGATTTCGTGTCGCCCGCGGATATTTCGACTGGTAGATTGATTTCGGCCGGTCCATCGATGCTCACGGCGATGACGTAGTCGGCCTGTTCGCGAATCAACGGCGTTACTGGCACCGGATTGAGCAGGGCACCATCCACCAGCAGGCGTCCGTCGATGGCATGCGGACGGAACAGCGTGGGGATCGCGATCGACGCGCGGATCGCATCGAACAGCGAACCGCGCGTGAGCCACACTTCGCGTTCGCGTTCGATATCCGTGGCGACGGCGGTGAAGACAATCGGTAGATCTTCGATGTGCACGTCGCCGATCATTTCGAGCATGGTGCCGATGATTTTCTCGCCTTTGATCAGACCGCCGCCGGCGAAAGAAAACGACCAGTCCACCAGTTTCAATACGTCGAACTTGTCCAGCGAACAGACCCAGTCGCGGTAGATAGCCAGCTTGCCAGCCGCGTGAACGCCGCCGACCAGCGCGCCCATCGAACAGCCGGCAATGGCGACGATCTCGAAGCCCTGCGCTTCAAGTTCCTCGATGGCGCCGATATGCGCCAGCCCCTTCGCACCACCCGCGCCAAGGGCGAGGGCGACCGTGGGTTTGCGCGGGGTTTGCTCGTTGCGAACGTGCGGCCGAAGATCGGTGGACGGCGTGACCGGCATGGAGTGGGCTATTGATAGCCGGTAAGGGCGAGCTGCAGCATGATTTTCATTTCCTCGCGCAGCGGCAGGGGCGCGACGATCTCCGCATCCGGGCCGTACTTCAGCACGTCCATCAGCAGCTCGCGTGAATTGGAATACGGCAGCTGCAGTTCGTAGCGCCCGTCCGGCAGCCACGTGCCCTTCTGCTGCGAATGCCAGTGTTCGTCGGCCACCCAGCGCGCGGCGTGCGCGGAGAAGCGGATGGTGGCCCAGGCTTTCGGCTTGCCCGCGAAGATGCCGTAACTGGAGGCAAGCAGATCGTTCAATTCGTTTTCCGCCACGTCGATCGCGGCTTCTTCCAGCGCATGCGACTCGGCGATGCGATCCACTGCGAAGCTGCGCAAGGCTTCGCGATCGTGATCCCAGGCGTCGAGATACCAGTTGTCGCGATAATGCGTCAGACGCTGCGGCGATACGGTGCGCTTGCTTTCATTGTTGGTGGTGCGCGCGCGATAGAGAAAACGCAGCTGCTTGCGATCCAGTACCGCACCAGCAGTGATTCGGAATACCTGCTGGTCAAGCTTGCGCTCGCCCCAGGGAATCACGCGGATGCGCTCCACTGGCAAGGCCTTGCCGCTGGCGCGATCAGAAAGCAGATGCTCGATGCGTGCCTTGAACGGTGCCAAGGCGCCAGCCAGCACGCCCGGGCCGCTACGACCGATCAGCTCGTTGAGCGCCAGCAGGGCGGCCAGTTCGTCGGAGGTCAGCCACAAGCCGGGCAGTTCAAAACGCTGGCCCTCGGTGGCTTCGTAGCGGAACGCGGCGTGCTCGCCGCCGGCGCTCTCGATCGGCGCCCCCAGCGCATCGCGCAGGAAGGCGATATCCCGATACAGCGTGGCGCGCGAGCATTCGAGCTCGTCCATCAGCCGGGGCAGCGGCACCGGGTAATGCGCTGATTTCAGCAAGCGGTGCAGGGTGAGAATGCGCTCGTACCGATCCATGTCGACGTTCAGCTTGGGATTTTGTGTAGCATGGCCATGCTGCGTGACGCCCGCAAGCGTGCGACGAGCTTTCTTGGCTCCGATTCGGCGAATATGCCCCCGCGATCCCCGCTGATGGTTGCCCCATGCCCGATTTGTCTCAAACGGGCCATTAAGATCGCTCTAAATATTCACAAAGTATTCAAGCCGGGCCGTTAAAGTGGCCTGTCCCAACAGCTTTTTAACATTGGACGATCCAGCGATGAAAACCCTGCTGATGACCGGCTTGGCGCTTGCCACCCTGGCCACCTTCACCGCCCAGGCCGAGGACACGTCCTCCGGCACCCAGACCAGCTCCGGCAACTGGACGGGCTCGGGCGAACTGGGCTTTGCTTCGACCACCGGCAACTCCCGCTCCCAGAACGTGAACGCGAAGCTCAATCTGGCCCAGGAGACCGATCAGTGGAAGAACAGCTTCTTCGCCGACTGGTTGCGCTCCAAGGGCCAGGTCACGGTGACGAATGCCCAGGGCCAATCGGTCAAACAATTCGACACCACCGCCGACCGCTACGATTTCGGCGCCTCGGCCGGCTACAAGCTCGACCCACGCAGCTACATCGTGGCCGCCGGCCGCTATGACCACGACGACTTCGCCGCCTACCGTTGGCAAGGCACGGTCTCGATCGGCTATGGCTACATGGCGCTGAAGACCGACCGCACCCAGCTCTCCTTTGAACTCGGCCCCGGTTACACCGAATACCAGCCGTCCACCGGCACGCAGACCATCAACGGCGTGGTAGTGCCGCTCAAGGAACCACGCCAGAGCCAGGTCGTGGCGCGCGGACTGGTGAACTACAAATACCGTCTCACCGAGAACACCGCGTTCGACGATACCTTCCTGATGGAATCCGGTACCAAGAACACCTACCTGCAGAACGACATGGGTTTGGCCGTCAGCATGACCAGGAAGCTCTCGCTCAAGGTGGGCTTCCAGGTGCGCCACAACAGCGATGTGCTGTCGGGCATTCGCCATACCGACACGTTGACGACGACCAACATCGTTTACAACCTCTGATCGCGCTTCGCGCGTTTCGTACGCCTTAAACCCCTCCGTGTGCAAACACGGAGGGGTTTTGCTTTTCGCACTCTGGCAGGTGCCTCACACGTCGATGCGCTTCACGCTCGCCGCTGTCGGCGCAGGCGTACACATTTGCATGCCAACGTCCGCTAGTCCTTCAGCACTGCATCGCGAAAACTCGCCACTCGTCATTTTTTTGTAAAGCCGGCCGCACGCTCAACACGGCCGCGCATAAGCATTGGCAATAGGGAGTGGTGCGCAGATGAGATACAAGAACCGGATGGCGTCCGCGATTGCGGCGGCGCTCATGATTTGCGCGTGGAGCGTGGGAGCACAGGACGCCAACCAAGGCGCAAACGCTGATAAAGCCAAGCAACTCGATGTCATCACCGTGACTGGTTCGCACATCCGCAGCGTAGATGTGGAAACGTCACAGCCGGTGTTCACCATGGATCGCCAAGCCATCAAGTCGACGGGTCTGACCAACGTCAACGACATTCTGGCGCGCATGCCTTCCATCGGCACGCCGGATATCACGCCACAGGACACCTTGTCATCCGGCATGGACGTCGGCGGTCGCTATGTAAACATTCGCAACCTAGGCTCACAGCGCACGCTGGTGCTGGTCAATGGCCGTCGTTGGAGCACCAGCCTCAGTGGTCTGACGGATCTTTCAACTATTCCGGTTTCCCTCATCGACCGCATCGATATTCTTAAAGATGGCGCTTCCTCCGTGT
This sequence comes from Dyella humi, assembly GCF_044904605.1. Classification (NCBI taxonomy): domain Bacteria; kingdom Pseudomonadati; phylum Pseudomonadota; class Gammaproteobacteria; order Lysobacterales; family Rhodanobacteraceae; genus Dyella; species Dyella humi. Next base: position 1,466,475 of record NZ_JADIKI010000023.1, on the reverse strand, counting down.
ATGGTTCCGACGCCATCGGTGGCGTGGTCAACATCATTACGCGCGAAAAGTTCGATGGCGCGGAATTCAACGCCTATTACGGCCAGAACGGAAAGGGCGATGGTCAGCAGAAGAATGCAGACTTCACCTGGGGTCACACGACGCAGAAATCGTCCTTCATCCTGAGCGCCTCCTATCAGGACGAGCAGCCGATATGGGATCGCAGCCGTGACATAACGGCTTATGCACAAGGTCCGCGTCATCCGGATGCCGGATTGGGAACGGGTTCCTATGGCCGCGTCTTTGATCCTAATACGGGGGTTGCGTATGTCATTAATCACGGCAGCACAAATAGCGCCGATTTAGCTAACTATCACCTCTACGATTCCTCCAGCACAGCGGACAAATACAACGCCAACCAGGACATGACCTTCCGCGCAGGTACCTCGCTGAAGAACCTGTTCTTGCAAGAACGCTACAAGGTGACCGACAGCATCACGCTGCGCGGCTCGGCCAGCTACAGCAGCCGCAACAGTTCCAGCCAGCTCGCGGGTTATCCGTTTTCGTGGACCCTCAATCCCGACGCGTATTACAACCCGTTCCCAGGCTATGAAACGGATTTCGTGCGTCGTACCTCCGAAATGCCGCGCATCACATGGACCAATTCGCGCCTGACGCATGTAGACGCAGGCATCGAAGGCTACTTCGACTTCCTCGGTCACGATTGGAACTGGGATGCTGGCTACACTTTCGCGCAAACGCGCATCCGCCAAATTTCCACGGGTAACTTATATTTACCCAATGCCGATAACGCGCTGAACGCGATTGCAGGGCCCGACGGTCAGCCCGTCTGTGCGAACCCGATGGGTGGGTGCGTTCCCTGGAATATCCTTGCCGGTCCTGGCAACACACCGAAGAGCGTATGGGACTACGTGAATTACGTCGGCACCGCGCGTCAAATGAGCCAGACCGACGATGTCACGGCAAATGTGAGCGGCGGTTTGTTCGACATTCCTCACGGCGGCACGTTCAGCGTGGCTGCTGGCATCGAGCATCGTCGCGAAAAAGGCTACTTCACGCCCGATCCTAACGATTCCGCCGGCCTCACCACCAATCTGGCCAGCGAGCCGACCAACGGTCGCTACAATGTCAATGAGGCTTACATCGAACTGGACGCACCATTGCTACGCGATCTACCGGGTGCGCAGGAGTTCGGCATCAACGTCGCCAGCCGCTACTCGCATTACAGCAGTTTCGGCAGCACGACGAACAACAAGTACAGCGTGCGTTGGCGGCCGATCCAGGATGTATTGGTACGTGGCACGTACGCACAAGGCTTCCGCGCGCCAACGCTTAGCGATCTCTACAGCGGCACGGGCCAGAGCTTCGAAACTTTCCTGGATCCATGCGATAGCGTGTACGGTGCCGCCGCCAGCAATCCTTCGGTTGCGGGGCGGTGTGCAGCAGCCGGCGTACCGGCCAATTACCGCCAGATCGATCAATCCGGTAGTGCGATCACCAGCGCAGCTGGTGGTCAGACACCTACTGCTTTTCTCGCTAGCTCCAATCCGAACCTGAAGCCGGAAAAATCCACGACACGCACCTTCGGTGTGGTCTACAGCCCGCACTATATCGACGGCCTCGATATCTCGCTGGACTACTACGACATCCATCTGAAGAACGCCATTACCAGTGTGGTCGCGGGCGGTATCCTGGATTATTGCTACGTACAAAACATTTCGAGCTTCTGCAACAGTTTCACGCGCGATAGCACGGGAGCCATCAGTAGCCTCACGGAAACCCTGTACAACTTGGGTTCGATAACAACCAACGGCTACGATCTGGGCATTCATTACCGTTTGCCGGAAACGCCGTTCGGGCGCTTCCGCATCTCGTCAGACAGCACCTATCTCGCCAAATATCAGCAAACTAGCGGCCCTGGCGCGGTCCCTCAAGATCTCGCCGGCTTCATGAACGGCGAGCAGGGCTTGTACCGCATTCGCTCCACCTTCCAGACGGATTGGGATTACAAGCAATTTGGCGCAAGTTGGACCATTCGGTATTACTCAGGCCTGAAAGACGCTTGCTATAGCAACAGCTATGGCAGCTCTCCGGGTACGCCGACGATCGAATGTGGCAATCCCATGTATACCAATCCTTGGATTGGCAGTTACGGCATCTCGCGGAAGGGTTCGGTAGCTTTCAATGACGCCCAGGTGCGTTACACCACCCCTTGGAAAGGCGTTGTTTCAGTAGGAGTGAACAACATCTTCAATAAGAAGGGGCCGTTTTACTACAGTGTGGTGCAGGCCGGTTCGGGTAGTCCGCCGTATGATCCGAACTTCGACGTCGATCGTTTCTTCTATCTGCAGTACAACCAGAAGTTCGATCTTTGAACTTTTGTATTGTTACTTTCAAAAAGCGGGCCCTCGGGCCCGCTTTTCTATTCAATGTCCAAGAAACGCCGCCGCCCCTTGCGCAAACAACGCCTGCGCGACTTCATTGCCGAGTTTGGTTGCATCACTACTGCTGCCACTCGCGGCTGCCTGCAGCAGGCGGCCGCTGGAAACATCGCCCACCATGCCACGCAAGTGCAAGCCATGTTCCGTTACCGTGCACCACGCACCTATCGGCACTGTGCAGCTGCCGCCGAGCGCTTGGTTCATCGCGCGCTCGGCGGTGACGGCCAATCGTGTATCGGCATCATCCAGCACGGCGAGGGCTTCGAGCACATTGGCTTGATCAGCGCGCGCTTCGATGGCGATGGCCGCCTGGCCGGGTGCAGGTAACCAGTTTGGGGCACTCATTCGACCGCGGATGCGTTCGTGTAATCCCAGCCGTTCCAGCCCGGCGCAGGCGAGGATGATCGCTTCGTAATGGCCGGCATCCAGTTTCTGGAGGCGCGTGCCGACGTTGCCGCGCAGATCGAGCAATGCCAGGTCGGGCCGCACGGCGCGTAGTTGCGCCTGGCGACGCAGGGACGATGTGCCGACGCGCGCACCATGCGGCAGTGCCGCCACATCGGCGTAGTCGTTGCTGACAAAGGCATCGGCTGCATCCGCGCGCGGCAGGATCGCGGGCAGGGTGAAACCGGGTTCCAGTTCCGCGGGTACGTCCTTGAGCGAATGCACGGCCAGGTCTGCGCGGCCTTCCAGCATCGCCACTTCCAGTTCCTTGAGGAACAATCCCTTGCCGCCGATCGTCGCTAGCGGCTTGTCGATAATCTCATCGCCGCGCGTGGTCAACGGCACCAGCTCCACGCGCAGGCCCGGGTGCGCGGCGCGCAGCAAGCCGGCTACGTGCTCGGCCTGCCACAGGGCGAGCGCGCTCTTGCGGGTGGCGATGCGTAGCAGGGTAGGCGACATGATGGCTCCGGAAACGACGGCAGCCACCATTGTCGCGCACTTAAGGATGCTCTGAACCATTCTGCGTAGGCGGCATGATGTCCAGAAGGCCCGCAGAGTGTGTTGCGCGGCGCCGGGAAGACTGGCCGTCTGTCAAACCGATGGACCGAAGGCATGCGGACAGACAGGGCCGGTGACGCCTATGCAGAATGGTTCAGAGCCCCTAACCCATGCGCAGCAGCTTGCGCAAAGTAGGCAGATTGCGTCGGCTTACTTCCGGACTGAAATCCGTACCGGCCAACCGTGCCAGCACGCGGCCGTCGGCGAGCGTTTTCAGGCCGATCAGGCGGTCCGCCGGCACCAGGCAGTTGCGATGCAGGCGAATCAGGTGATCCGGATAGGTTTCCTCGAGTTGCCGCAGCGAGTCGTCGAGCAGCAACTGATCACCTGCGCGATGCGCCACCACGTATTTCTCTTCCGCCAGCAAACAGATCACTTCATCCAGGGCGATGCGCACCGGTTCACCGCGCACACGCGCATGCAACCAGCCGACCGGTTCGCGCGGGTGTGATTCCAGCCGCTGCCGCACGCGTCGGAGCGCATCGCGCAGGCGTTCCACGCGCACCGGTTTCAACAGGTAATCGACGGCGCCGAGATCGAAGGCGTGCACGGCATGCGCTTCGTACGCCGTGCAGAACACCACCTGCGGACGCGTGCGGTTAGCCAATCGCGCGGCTAGAGCCTTGCCGTCCAGGCCCGGCATGTTGATGTCCAACAGCAGCAGGTCCGGCTGCTTCTCGGACAGCGCTGCCAGCGCCGCTTCGCCATCGCCCACGCTGCCGACGACGTCCACGTCCGCGCATTCCTTCAACATGGCATCAAGCCTTGCCCGCGCCAGCGGCTCGTCGTCAACGATCAGTACGCGCATGGCGTGTCTCTATCGGCAATTGGAGCTTCACCACAAAACGATTTTCCTGCGGTCCTGCCTCCATGCTTGCCCGCGGCCCGAAATGATAGGTCACGCGCTGGCGCACGTTGTTCAGGCCATGCCCGCTACCGCCGATCGTCGGGCGGTCGGCCAGCGGGTTGTCGATCTCGATCTGCAGCATAGACCCAGTGCGCCGGCCGCGTAGAACGATTTCCCCACCTTCGAGCAGCGGCTGGATGCCATGGCGCACGGCATTTTCCACCAGCGGTTGCAGTAGCAGCACCGGCATCGACGCGTCCATGGGCAGGTCGTCCAGCTCGCGCCGCACGCGCAAGCGCTCGCCCAGCCGCAGCTGCTCGATCGCCAGATAGCGGTCGACCAGTTGCAGTTCCTCGCCCAGCGTGTCGCTGTGCGTATCGTCCTGGCCTAGCGCGGCGCGGAACAGTTCGGAAAGATCTTCCACCGTGCGTTCGGCCGCTTCCGGATCCATCCGCACCAACGCCGCCACCGTGTTCATGCTGTTGAAAAGAAAGTGGGGACGAATGCGCGCCTGCAACGCCTCCACCTTTGCATGCGCCACCGCCGCCAATCGCTCCTGCCATTCGGCCAGCACGTAGAAATAGCGCAGCATCGCTGCGCCGAGCAGAGCGGCGATCAACGCGTTGTTGCGCACGAAGGTATTGGAGCCGATGGGAATCAACTGCATCTGCAGCATGCCGTCCATCCACTGCGCCAGCACGCTGCCCAGCGTCACGATCAACACCATCACCAGCCACACGCCCGCATACGGCAGCAGGCCTGGCAGGCGCAGCAGCCATGGGCGCAGTTTGCACAGCGCCACGCCGATCACCATGGCCACCCATTCCACAAACAACATGCCGACGCTGTAACCGCGCCAGCCGCGTGTGCTCTGCGGCGCCAGCCACGCCAACGTCACGCACAGCGCGCCGACGACCAGCAACGCGGAAATCACCGGCAGGCTGCAGAAATCCGGCAGCGGGCTGCGTGGCTGGGAGGATGGCTTGGTGGTAACCCCTGGCATGCGCGCAGTATGCCCGCACAGCCCGCCGTTTTTCAGCGCAGCCGCTCGCCGATCCAGCGGCGCAGGTCCGCAATTTCATCCGGGCACACCGCATGCGGCATCGGGTAGGTGTGCCATGCCACCTGGTAGCCGAGCGCCTCCAGCGCTGTGCGCGAATCCGCGCCGCGCTGCAGTGCCACCACCGGATCGTACGTGCCGTGTCCCCAGAAAATCGGTACCTGCGCATTGGCGACGCTGCGTTCGGCGGCAAGCGTGTGGGCGATCGGCAAATAGGTGGACAGCGCAATGATGCCCGCCAGCTTCTGCGGATGGCGCAAGCCGGCGGCCAGCGCAATAGCGCCGCCTTGCGAGAAACCCGCCAGCAGAATGCGCTCGCTGGGCACACCCCGTTCCTGTTCGCGGGCGATCAGCGCTTCCACCTGACCGATGGATTCACGCGTACCGGCTTCATCCTGCCGTGACACCAGATCGAAGCCGTAGATGTCGTACCAGGCGCGCATCGCCATGCCGTTGTTGATCGTCACCGGCCGCACTGGTGCATGCGGGAAAACGAAACGAATGGCGGGCCATTCCGGCGACACCAGCTCCGGCACGATCGGCGCGAAGTCGTGTCCGTCGGCGCCCAGGCCGTGCAGCCAGATGACGCTGTAGACGGGGTTGGCGGCGGTTTCGTTTTCGACGGTGGGGAGTAGGGACATGGCTTCAAGCAAGAAGGTGATCGGAGCGGCATGGTAACAGCCACTCCAACAACAGTTCCCTGTTCAATACCACGCCTTCCATGTATCGACGCGAGTTTCGTGGTTACGCGTAATCTTCATGGCCGTCATTCCCGCGGAGAGAGAAATGACGGCCATGTGGGTTACTGTGCCGGCAAGCCCAACTCATGCGCAAAGAACGTCAACATGATCGCTGTGTCCCCAACCCGCTGACTAAACGGCGCACCAATGCCATGACCGGCATTCATGCGCGTAAGCAACAGGATCGGCTGGTCCGATGTCGTGGCGTTCTGCAACGCAGCGGTGAACTTGCGTGATTGCCACGGCGCCACGCGTGGATCGTTCGCGCCGGTGGTCATCAGCACCGCGGGATACGCCGTGTGCGGTTTCACGTTCTGCAGCGGCGAATAGGCTAGCGTCGCCTTGAACTGGGCGGGATCGTTCACCGTGCCGGACTCGCTGACGTTGTACGGGCCGTTGGCGAAATGCGTTTCATGGCGGATCACATCGTAGATGCCGACCATCGACACCACTGCGCGGTAATCACCCGGATGCTGTACCAGCGACGCGCCCATCAACAGGCCGCCGTTGCTGGCGCCGAGAATCCCAAGATGTTCGCGATCAGTCCAATGTGCGTCGAACAGCGCGAGCGCAGCCGCGTAGAAATCGTCGAACACATTCTGCTTGTGCAGCATCTGGCCCTGCGTGTGCCAGTCCTCGCCATATTCGTTGCCGCCGCGGATGTTGGCGAAGGCGAGCACTCCTCCGCGTTCTAACCACGCCAGTTCCGGACCGATGAAATGCGGCGTGATCGGAATGTCGTAACCGCCGTAGCTGTAGAGAACGGTTGGACGCTGGCCGTTGGGCGTGATCCCGCGTAGCGCCAACACGATGACCGGTATCTTGGTGCCGTCCTTGGAAATGCCATCGATGCGGTGCACGTCCACCTTGCCGTAGTCGGCGGCGGCCTTCACGTCGAAAACGGTACGCACGCTGCCGGCTTTCGCGTCGTAGTCGACCCAGCGCGAGGGCAGTGTCCAGCCGCTGTAGGTGATCAGCGCGCGGTCCTGCCCTTGTTCGGAGGCGATGCCCTCGATGCTGATACCGTGCTGCGGCAACGGCAGGCGACGCAAGAAGTTGCCCTGTGCGTCGTACTGCTCCACCCACCAGTCCGGCCCCCAACTGCGCGTGACGAGAAAGCCGTCCGCGATGGGTGCGACATCCTGCAAGGCGCCATCGCGCTGCGGCACCACCGTGGCGACCTCGCCTTGCGCATCGATCGCGAGCAACTTGCCGCGCGGTGCGTCGGCGAAGCTGGTCACGAACAGGCGCTGGCCGACCCAGGCTGCTTCGCGCACATTCGCGTCGTAGCCCAGCACTTTCTTCCAGTTTGCGCCGTCGCGCAGATATACCTCGGCCGGACCGCCATCGCCGATGTTGGCGAGCACGGCCAGCTGCTTCGCGCCCGGCGAGGTGAGCAGGCGATACTCGGCAACTTTCGAATAGTCCTTGCCGAATACGCCTTGATCGGCCGTAGCGGCCTGATCGAGGGTGTGGTGCATCAGCACCGCATCGAACTGCTGCACCTCCGCGCCGGCAGGCGGCAGCGGAAAGCGCACGTAGACGAAGCCTTGTTCGTTTGCGTCCCAGGCCACGCCCTGCGGCGTGGTGCCGCCGCCGGCGTAAGGCAACGCATCGCTCAAGATCTTACCGGTGGTTACATCGAGCACATGCAACGTGGTCAATTCGCTGCCACCTTCCGCCGTGCCATAGGCCAGATAGCGTCCGCTAGGCGACGGCCAGTAGCCGGTAATCGCGGTGTTGCCGCCGACGACGTTGAGATCCACCAGCACGCGCGCCTTGCCCTCAGGCCACGTCTGCGCCATCAACTGCGGCTGCGGTTGTGGTGGTGTTTCCTGCATGTAGAACAGCGTGCCGCCCGCAAGCAGCGGCGAAGAACGCGTGGTGGAGGTGACAGCAAGCTGCTGCACGCGCGCGGTCATCGCCTTGCCGTCTGGCATTGCGGCCAGCACCGCTTCGGTGTGTTCGTTCTGCGCCTTGATCCAAGCTTGCACGGCCGGATCCTGTGGGTTTTCCAGCCAGCGATAAGGATCGTTCACCGTCTCACCATGCAAGGTGCTTGCGGCCGAACGCGTAGGCGAAGCAGGTGGTTTCGATGCATTGCCGGCATAGGCGACCAGCGACGCGGCCATGGCGAATGCGGGCAGACAGCGCAGAAAAGGGGACATGCCATGGTCCTGTGATTTGGCACCGCACGAATCTGCGGCGGACCCATCAGCCTATCGGCTGCATGCTCGCGACGAAACGGGACCCTTGGCGCTTGTCACGCCCGTGCGCTTGGCTATGCTGGCCGATTTTCCACCCACGGAGCGTTTCCCATGCGCCGACTGCTGCTCGCCGGCCTCATCGCCTTTACCGTACTGCCCGCGGCAGCAGAAACTGCGCAGAGCGCGCCAAAGCTCGATCTGGAAACCATCATGGCCAATCCGGATTGGATGGGCCAGGCAGTGGAAACCCCGTATTGGAGCGTGGACGGCCGCACGCTGTATTACCGCCTCAAGCGCGACGGCAGCCCGGTGCGCGATCTGTATCGCGTCGATCCTGCGAGCGGCGGTGGCGCCAAACTGGACGCGACGGCCACGGCGCAGGCGGAAGGCCCTGCCGTGTACGACCGCGCGCATCGCTACGCGGCCTATATCTTCCATGGCGACGTGTTTCTCGTGGACGTGAGCAACGGCCACCGCACGCAGGTGACGCGCAGCCCGCTGCCGGAATCTTCGCCACGATTTTCGGCAGATGGCCGTTCGCTGCAATTTCGCGAAAGCAACAATTGGTACGTCTACGACCTCGCCAGCGGCGTCACTTCGCCCGCCGCGGTGCTGAAATTCACTGACGATCCGCAAGACAAGAAACCCGACGCGCTCGGCCAGCAACAGCTCGATCTATTCAAGTCGCTGCGCGAAGACAAGGCGGACAAAGATGCGCTGCATGCCAACGATCAGCAGTTGGTCGCCGCCGATTCCACGCGCGCACCGCAGCCGTTCTATCTCGGCGACAAAACGCAGCTCGTCGATACCGAGCTTTCGCCGGACGGCCGCTGGATGCTGGTGGTGACGCAGCCGGCGCATCACGACGACGGCAAGGCGCCCGACGTCATCCACTTCGTCACCGATACCGGCTACACCGACACCGAAGCCGCACGCACGTATGTCGGCCGCAACGATCCCGCGCCGCAGTCGGTGTTGCTGCTCGATCTTTCCGCGCACAAATCCTATCCGCTCGGCACCGACAATCTGCCCGGAATCAAGGACGATCCGCTCAAAGCCATCCGCGCCAAGACCGTCGCCGCGCTACAGAAAGCCGGCAAGGACGACGAAGCCAAGGCGCTGAAAGCGCCCGACGTGCGTCCCGTCACGTTGTACAGCATGGATAGCGGCAGCGCCGGCATCGTGTGGAGTGACGACGGCCGCAATGCGGCGGTGGAATTCCTCGCCATCGACAACAAGGATCGCTGGATCGCCACGGTCGATTTTGCCCATCACGCGCTGGTGCCGCAGCATCGCTTGCACAACGATGCGTGGATCAACTGGATCTTCAACGACGTCGGCTGGCTGAAAGACAACTGCACGCTGTGGTTCCTAAGCGAGGAAAGCGGCTATTCGCAGCTCTACGTAAAGCCCGTGGACGGCGCGGCAAAAGCGCTGACGTCCGGCAAGTTCGAAGTAAGCCAGCCGCAATTGTCCAACGACGGTAAGTGGTTCTACGTGCTTGCCAACAAGCTGGCGCCGTACAGCTACGACGTCTATCGCGTGCCGTCGAACGGCGGCGAGCTCGGCCGCATCACGCAATACGGCGGCATGGATCAGTTCACGCTATCGCCGGACGACAAGCAGCTCGCCGTGCTGCATTCGTCCGCTTACGTATTGCCGCAGCTCGCTGTACAAAGCGCGGAAGGTGGCACGCCACGCGAACTCACCCACACCATGAAGCCCGGCTTCACCGCGCACCAGTGGATCGAACCGAAGTTCGTGGAAGTACCGTCCTCGCACGGTGCGGGCGTGATCTATGCGAAGTATTACGGCCCGACGGATGAAACCGATGCGTCGGCTTCGCGCCCAGCCGTGCTGTTCGTGCACGGAGCCGGCTATCTGCAGGATGTGAAGCAAGCCGCAACGTATTACCAGCACGAGCAGCTGTTCAACAACCTGCTGGTGCAGGAAGGTTACGTGGTGCTGGATATGGATTACCGCGCCTCCGAGGGCTACGGCAGCGCATGGCGCACGGCGATCTATCGCCAGATGGGCCATCCCGAGCTGGAAGATTTGCTCGACGGCAAGGCATGGCTGGTGAAGAACCATGGCGTCGATGCCAAACGTGTGGGCATCTACGGCGGCAGCTATGGTGGCTTCATGACCGAGATGGCGCTGTTGCGCGCGCCGGGTGAATTCGCCGCCGGTGCGGCGCAGCGTCCGCCTTCGGATTGGGTCACCTACAACGATTCGTATACCTCCGACATCCTCAACAATCCGCAGATCGATCCGGAGGCGTACAAGATCAGCTCGCCGATCACCTATGCGGACAACCTGCGCGATCCACTGCTGATCAACCACGGTTTGATCGACGACAACGTGCTGGCCAGCGATTCGATCCGGCTGTACCAGCGCTTCGTCGAACTGCATAAGAAGAATTTCTGGATCTCGCTGTATCCGCTGGAGCGCCACGAATTCGAGCATGCGGATGCGTGGTATGACGAGTATCGGCGAATCTATGAGTTGTTCGAGACGTGGGTGAAGCCGGCGACTGCACGCTAGCCGCGAACTAACCTGCCCGTCATTCCGGCCTTCGCCGGAATGACGAATGGCTTCGGATGAGATTTCCGACGCTGATCAATCTTCCTCGTCCTCACTTCCATCCACCTGCCAATACCCGGTCGCGCGAATCCACTCCTTCGGCACGCCGCGCTCTTCCGTCAGATACCGTCGCATCGCCCGCGCCCGGCGTGATTCCGTGGCGATCCAATAGAACGTATCGCCCGCTAGCTCCGGCAATTCGCGCAGGGCGCTTTCCAGCAATTCGCTGCTGGCGGCATCGACGCCATCGCGTTCCAGCCACGTCACTTCGAAGTCTGCCTGCGAGCCCAGCGGCTGTCGATCGGCGTTTTCGGGAATTTCCGCCAGCACCACCACGTGCGAGTCGGCTGGCATTTCATCCAGGCGACGGCCGATTGCGGGCAGAGCGGTTTCATCGCCGACCAGCACGTAATGGTCGAAGTCCGCGGCCACAACAAAGGAGCCGCGCGGTCCGGCTCCGCCGATGCGCTGCCCGGGCCTGGCCTTTTCCGCCCAGGTCGAGGCAGGCCCGTCGCCGTGCAGCACGAAATCGATGATCAATTCGTTACGTGCGCCATCGTGTTCGCGCGGCGTGTAGTCACGCATAGGCGAAGGTTTGGAACCCGGCGGAAATTCAGGACCGTTCGGCCCCGGTGTGGGAAAAATCAATTCGCCGTCCGCGTTGGGAAACAACAGCTTCACGTGATCGTCAGGCGAGGCGCTAACGAAACCGCGCAGCTGCTCACCCTTCAAGGTGATGCGCTGCATGTGCGGAGTCATCCGCTTCGTGCTCAAAACTTCCAGCGTGCGCATCGCGAGCTGATGACGAACCATGCGGTGTTCGTGCTTCGTCATGGCGACATCACTTGTCATCGTTTTTGCGTCCGGCTGCGATTTCAGTCGCGGCGCGCTCGAGAATCGTCGCCACGCGCTGTGCTTCGGCTTTCCAGTCGCCCCCGCGCATCAGTACCGCATGCTTGAGCGCATGCATTGCCTTGCGCACCGACATCGGTACCGACAATTTGGCGAACATGCGTGCGCTTTCACGTGTGCGTTCGATGATCGCTTCGACCGCTGTGCGGTTGGCATCCAGGTACGCACGGCCGTCATCGGTGATGACATACAGCTTGCGACCGCCCTGTTCGTTCTCCACCGAGGCGTAGCCGAGTTCTTCCAGCATGGTCAGCGTGGGATAGATGGCGCCGGGGCTGGGCGAGTACTGCCCGAGGAACATCTCCTCGATGGTGCGGATCAGCTCGTAACCGTGGCGAGGCTGCTGCTCGACCAGCGCCAGCAATAGCAGCTTTAAGTCGCCGTGGCCGAGCAAGCGCCCGCCGCCACGCCGGCCGCCGCCCTGCATATCGCCCCAATCGCCGAATGAGTCGCCGTGGTGCCCAAACTCGCCGTGCCGGCCGCGCCGGCCATGGAAGGCGTAGCCTTCGTCATCGGCGAACCCGCCGCCGGCTTCACGCCAGTCCCCACAGCCGCGGTCATGATGGCGGTGCATGAAGCGATGGAACATGAAATGCCTGTGCATGATGCAACTCCGATATATCTAATTGACGGTCGAAACGATATATCGAAGTTGTATCGGAATGCAAGTGACCCGCTCCCTCTCCTTTCCGGGGAGAGGGCTGAGGTGGGGGTCAGCCTCGCTAAATATCGGTCTCTCCTGAGGAAAAAGGGCAGCGCTCCAATGTCGATTTCCCGGATTGCTGTTCGTCACTCTGATATGAAGCAACCTGTCCGGAGGAGCGCAACCATGACCCAAAACCCCACTCTCGTTCCCGCTGCAGAACTGGTGAAGCGCAACGGCGCCACCCAGCTCAACGAAAGCACCGAATACCGCCGCGCACGCGACGAACTCCTGCGCGAGGAAATCGAATTGCGTCGCCATATCGAACGCGTCGCCGCCCTGCGCCGCAAACTGCCTCCCGGCGGTGAGGTGATCGGTGACTATCGCTTCGAGGGCGAAAGCGGCCCAACTGACTTTGCCGGCCTGTTTGGCGACAAGCAGACCCTGGTCGTCTACAGCTACATGTTCGGTCCACAGCGCGAGCGGCCCTGCTCGATGTGCACGTCCTTGCTGAGCGCATGGGAAGGCGAGGCGCGCGACATGCAGCAACGCATTGCACTGGCGGTGGTGGCGCGCTCGCCGATCGAGCGCTTGCTTGCGTTCAAGCGTGAACGCGGCTGGCGCGATCTGAAGCTCTATTCCGACCTCAACGGCAACTTCAGCCGCGACTATCACGCCATCGCACCGGATAACAGCGACATCCCCGAAATCAACGTGTTTACCCGCCGCGACGGCACCATTCGGCTTTTCTGGAGCGGCGAAATGGGTTCGGAAACCGTCGATCCCGGCCAGGACCCACGCGGCGCGCCCGACCCCATGCCAATCTGGACGGTACTCGACATGACGCCGGAGGGACGCGGCACGGATTGGTATCCGAAGCTCGATTATCCGGCCTGACCCGCGCGTCTATCGGCTCGTTCCTGTTCGCGCAGCCATGCCACGGAAGGCCAACACGGCCGCGATCAGTAACATACCCATCGCGATCCATGCGGAGCGATGCAAGCCGCGTACGACCAGTTCGTTGCTGTCGCCGGCGAGCGATCCGAACAGCGCCACACCCATCGCCCCCGCCGCCTGGCGTGCCGCATTGAGCACGCCGGAAGCGGTGCCTGCAGCGTGTTTTTCCACGGCGGAAAGTACGGTCGTGGTCATCGCCGGCACGCCCAGTCCCATGCCGCACGGCAATAGCGCAAAGGCCGGCAGCATCAGCAGGTACGGGCTGTTTGCGCCCAGCAGCAAAAACAATCCAAAGCCGATGCCGTCGATCAGCGCGCCCAGCACCATCGGCAGACGTGCGCCGATGCGGCCGACCAGCCAGCCACTGAAAACATTCACGCCGAAGAATGTGGCGGTTAACGGCAGATACGCCAGTCCGGTGCGCAACGCGCTGTAGCCGTGCACGCGTTGCAGGTACAGGCTGAGCAGGAACACGATGCCGTAATAGGTGAGATTGACGATGACGCCATACATCACCGCCACGCTGAAACCCGGCGCGCGAAAAAACTTCAGCGGCAGCATCGGCGCTGCACTGCGCGATTCCATCCACACGAACAACGGCGCCGTTACCACCGCCATCGCCGCGCAGCCGATTACCAGCGGATGCGTCCAGCCCAGCGGTTTGGCTTCAATCACCGCCATCGTCAGGCCAGTCAGCGCAAGGATGGCGAGCAGCTGGCCCCAGACGTCGAAACGACCGTCGCGCACCTTGCGTTCCGTTTCGGGCACGCGCAGCGTCAGCCAGGCACCCACCGCGCAGACTGGCACGTTGACGAAGAAAATGCTGCGCCAGCTGGTCACGCTCATCAGCAGGCCGCCGACAATTGGCCCCGCCGCAATCGCAATCGCACCGGCCGCCGTCCACCACCCGACAGCGCGCGCCCGCAAGGCATGTTCGTGGGCTGTGGCATGGCTGAGCAGCGCCAGCGAACAGGGCAGCATCGCCGCGGCACCCACGCCTTGCAGCGTGCGTCCGACGATCAGCATTACCGCGTTGGCCGAACAGCCGCAAAATATCGAAGCGAGCGCGAACAGCAGCATGCCACCGAGATACACCCGCCGCGCGCCCAGGCGATCGCCGAGATAACCCATGCTCAGCAGCAATACCGCGAAGGCGAGCGCGTAGGCATCCACCACCCATTGCAGCCCCGCGACGCCTGCATGCAGATCGTTAGCGATGCGCGGCAATGCCACGTTGACGATGGTGACATCCAACTGCACCAGCGCAAAGCCGAAGCTCGCCGCCGTGGTCACTCGTGCGATAGCGCGATGAAATGCGTGCTGATCCATGCCGGTTACTTGCTTATGAATGCAAGAACCTTATGGCATAGCAGCTATGGATGTTTCGTGGAAGAACGAAGCATCCGCTCTTGCGCAACACCTCATATGCACCATAAGGCCGTCATTCCCGCTTTCGCGAGAATGACGGCCTTGGGTATTTGCTAACGCTTTATCGCCAGATTGGTCCTTACCCCATCCCTCTCCCCGGATGGGGAGAGGGAGAGGCTCACTACATCGCGACGATTACGGCGCGCCTACGAACGACTTCCATGCCTTGAGCAGGTTGTTGGCATTCACCGAACCCAGACCGTTGGCGAAGCTCCAGCCGGGCTGCGCGGCAAAGGCCGCGGTAGTGGCGTTGTACTTCGATGTGCTGGTCGCAGTCAGGCCGACCAGCGTGGGGCCGTAGAACTGCTGGAAGTTCTGGATGGTGCCGTAGAAATAGCAATCCGGTGTGGTCTGCGCAAAGGCCGCCACCTGGATGCATTGCGTGGAATTGCCGCCGGCGGTGATGTTGTAGAACACGCACTTGCCGGTACCGCTGGTGCCGTTGTCGGAATTGCATCCCGCCAGCGTGGGGGGCGTCTTGCCCGTCGGACCGCCGTATTCGCTCCTGGCCAACTCATACAGCGTCGGTGCGGCGTTGCCTTGGTTCTTCGGCAGGCCGGCGTTGTACAGGCCCTGATCGATCAACGCCTGGATACCCGCGAACATCGGCGATGAGAGCGACGTGCCGGCTACCAGCTCCACCGGGGAGGTGAAGTTGGCCGTGCACGGATAAAAACCGGTGCACAGGATCACCCACGAATAACCGCCATACGAACCGCCAAACAACGACACATCCGGCAGATCGCGCGATTGGTCCTTGGCCGCGCCGCGTACGATGCGCTGCCATGAAGGCTTGGCGTCGATCGACGACGGACCGCCGCTGCCGCTCTCGGATGTCACGTAATAGCCGTAGGGATCATAGATCAGTGCGTTCTTGCAGAACTGCAGCGCTGACGTGTGCACCAGCTTGCTGGCCGCCTGCGTATTGCCGCACGACTGATTCCAGGTGATCTCCGGTACGTACGACTTCGCCGAGCCGTACACGGCGTTGAGCGTGCTGTTGAAGTACTTGTTGGTGGTACCGTCAAGCACGTCAGCGGTGTCCGTTCCGCCCACGGCCGTATCGTTGGGTGAGGTGGCAAACGAGTTCGCGTCGATGCCGACACCATTGATGATGCTGCCGTTGAAACTCGGGTTGGAACCCGAATCACCGCTGGATATGAACACCGAAATACCTTCGGCATCTCCCTGTGCCCACATCAGATCAATCGCCGCCTTGCTGGCGGCATCGGTGAAGCCTTCGCCGTAGCCGTAGCTTGCGCTGATCACGTTCGGCCGGCCGGTGGGATCGCTGTTGTTGATCAGGTTATCCGCCGCGGTAAACACGCCGCCGAAGAAGTTGGTGGAATCGGAATCGGCACACGTCGCCACCCAGATATTTGCGCCTGGCGCGATCGCTGTGGAGTATTCCGAATCCAGCACCGTTTCGATGCTTTCGCCACCTGGTGAGTTGCCGCCTGGATCAGTGCAGTTGCCAGTGGACGGTGTCAACTGCGGCTGGAATTGCGTGAACGTTCCGCCGTAGCTGCCGAGGCCGAACTGACTGACGAAATTGGCCCAATCAGGCGTATACATATCCACATCTTCCACCACCGCGATGGTGATGCCGGTACCGGTGACGCCGCTCGTGTACAAGCTAGTAACGTTGTAGATCGTCTGCATGTCATACGGCACGAAGCCGCGCACGCCGCCGGTAAAGTTCACCGCCGAATGGCCCGGTGTTCCCGCGGTCGAGTTGGACGGCTGCTTGATCTTGAAGTTGCTCTTGTTGCGATCGAACTGCGCCACCTGCGGTGCCACGTGCAAAGGTTGCGGCCGGAAGTCGTTGAGACCGGCCACGCCCACCACCACGTCGCGCAGCGCGGAAGGCACGCTGATATCGTTCGCGTTGGCGATATGCGTGACGTGATTGACGACGTAGCGGTTCTCCTGCGTGCGGAACGCCTGACGAACCAAACCGGCCGTGCCGCTGAAGTCGATCTGCAGCTTGTTCGGATATACGCCGTTGACAGTAAAGCCCTGCGAAATAAGCCATGACTTCACTGCAGCAATATCCGCATCGGTCACGCCGAACGTCGTGCCGAATTCCTCGGGCGTCAGCCATTGATGGAATTTGGATGAGCTCGGATCGTGTTGTGCGGTGATCAGCGCTTGCAGCGCCGACTCGCGCGAGGCGCTGCGTTGCAGAATCAGCTGCATATGGTTCATCGGCAGCGCATCATCCACGCGGCCGGCGGGTGTGGCGTTGGCCAGCAAGCTAAGATGAGTATGGCTTAGCGCCGATACCACGTTGTTGTTCACAGCCTGCGTAACGCGCGATGCTTCAGTCGTGTCGATCCCAGCGAGCGCCGGGTTGGAACTAGAAGCCTTGGTGATCGAAGGCAGCGTTGCGAAAGCGGCGGCTATCGACAACGCAATCATCACATGCTCGGTTTTCACGATTCTTTTCTCCTAAGGGTTGGATGAAAAAAACGAGTTCCCCTGTGATGAATCGGCTAAACCATGCATTCGTCGTGATTACCTCCTTGCAAAAGGGTGCGCGAAAAGTCAGCGGACCGCTGTGTGGGCCCGACGCAGCCACGCCGGCTGCGGTCGCGTTGACTACCCTTAAGGATGCTCTGAGTTAATCCAGGGCCGATCAGACCTACGCTGAATTAATCAGATCACCCCGATAGCGATTAACTCCCCAGCGAAATCCCGATAAACATCGGGCTTTTGATCCTGCGCCTGCGTAACGGTGTCGTCCAGTGCCTGGCGAACATTTAGGTGTTACATACGGTTTACACATATGCGGCCGCTTTGAGCGGTTTCACATTGAATATGAATTTTCATCGGGCCTGCACGTTACCGGGCATATGACGATCCTTTTGCATGTCGTCCGTCGGCGTCGGCGCCGCGACCAATTGGTTGCGTCCTTGCGCCTTGGCTTGATACAGCGCGGCGTCCGCGGCATTGAGCAGATCCAGCCAAGTAAGCACGGCGAGGTTGCCTTTCGCCACGCCGAAGCTTGCCGTCACGATCAGCGTCGAGACGCCGGGCGCGGCGATGTTGTCGCTGGAAATGGCGCGACGGATATCCTCGGCAAGCAGGCACAGGTCCTTCATCGACAAACCATTCGTCAGTACCGCGAATTCCTCTCCGCCATAACGGAAGGCCATATGCGGTTCCTTCACGAGTTGCCGGATACGTCCGCCCACCTCGCGCAGCACCAAGTCACCCACGATGTGCCCGTGCTCGTCGTTGATCGGCTTGAAGTAGTCGACGTCGATCAGGATCAAACCACGCCCCTTGGACAGCCGCACGGGTTCCGCCGACAGGTCGCCGGTAATCTCCTCCAACGCATGGCGGTTCAGCAGGCCGGTGAGGGCATCGGTATGCGCCTGCCGGCGCAGCGCCTTGCTTAATTCATCGCGTTCGATCGCCAGTTGCATGCTGCGCAAGTGCTGTTGCCGCAGCGTATCGATGGCATCGTGCAGGGCGCGCGCCTCCTCGCTGTTGCCGGCACGCGGCGCGCGACGCAGATCGCCGTTGGCGAGCGCCACGATCTCGTTCTTCGCCAACAGCAGTGGGCGAATCACCAGGCTTTCCGCCGCGCGCAGCATGGCCAGCAGAAACAGGAAGAATGCCAGCAGGAAGGCGCCGATCAGCAGCATGTGCACGCGCTCATGGCGCTGGGTAGCGGTGACGTGAGCGATAGCACGCTGCACGAACAGGTCTTCCAGCTTTTCCAGCGCCACCAGATCGGGCAGCGCCTGGCTGGTAAATGCTGCGGCACGAATGCCGTAATCCGTGCCTGAACGCGTGGTTAGCGTGTCGACCAGCGCAAGTGTGCGGCCGAAAAAGCCGCGCTCGACCTGCGTGCGCATGCGTTCGATAGCGTCGTCATGCTGATCGTCCGGGCCGGTGCGTGCCAGCATCAGCGCGCGCAGCTCGTCGATGCGACCGCGCAACGTGGCGATGATCACACGACGCGCCGGATCGATCGGCTCAGGCGTCGACAAGGGCACCACCAGCATCGAGCCGAGCCGACCGCCGTACTCGCGCAGGTCGCTAAGGATGCGCGCCATCTGCATGGTGCCGGCCTGATCGGGGGCAAGCTCCACGGCTTCGCGGTAAAAATCGGCAATCAGCGGGTCGAGCTGCTTGCGCGCAACGATCAAGATGTCGATGGCGGTCTGCAGATCCTGCGGCGAACGTTCAGAAGGGGCGTTGCGAGCCAGCGCGTCGTAATCGGCGCGTGCCTTCACCAGCGATTCCCTTGCACGTGCAAGCACGGGGGTTTCCGAGTCCGCCTCCGGGCGTGCACGGATCAGCCGGTCCAGCTGGTCGAGCGCGGCATCGGTGTGCTGGCGCGCATCGGCCACGTCCGCCCGGGTGGATGCGTAGGCCTGCGCGGCGCGCGGATCCAGCGTAAGCAGGATGTTGGATGGCGCGCGTTCGGCCGAGATCGCGTTGCCGGCTTTCAGCACCTGGTCGTAGGAGGTGAGGGCCTGCAGGTTGCGTGCGCCCTGCCGGTAACCTTGCGCGTAGCCTACGAACACATAAGCTGAAATACCCGCTGCCACCGCCAGCAAAAGCGCCGCCCCCACTTTTAGCTGTGCTTGAAGCTGCATCGACTGCCTGTTCCTGCCAACTTCCGACGGACGACCCTATTGGGGGCCACGACACGGCGGCGTCATCGGACAGGCCGTATCGGGATCATGGTCGAAACTTGGCTGAGAGTTTGCTGAATTCGTCCATCGCGTCATGGCGGACGGAGGCTCGGCCGACCCTATCGGCAGCCGCGCCGCAAACTTGAAAATTGCCCTTATACAGGCACCGCCTGGGACGTCTTGTCGCGAGCCATCACTACACTGGTGGTGAAACGCCGGAGGTTGGGATTGTCGAACAGCAGACGGCGGGTAAATGCCTCGAAATCATCCATGTCGCGGGCCGTCACGATCAGGATGAAATCGGCCACCCCGGTGACGTAGTAGCAATGTTGCACGTTGGGGTCGGCACACGCCGCGCGACGGAAGGTGTCGAGCATGTCCGCGCGTTCGCGTTCCATCTCCACGCCGATGATGAAGCTCATGGCTTGTCCGACTGCTTGCGGATCGACGATGGCGACCTCGGCGACGATCACGCCCAGTTGGCGCATGCGCTTGAGCCGGCGCTGCACGGCGGCGGCCGAAAGCCCAATGGCGGCGCCAATGTCCTCGCTGGTCATGCGGGCATCGCGCTGCACGTGGCGGAGAATTTCACGGTCGAAGGCGTCAAGGGCATCGTCGGTCATGCCGCAGAATTAACCCAAAAAAAGCGGGCATGCAACGCAAAAGGGGACAATAACGCGGCTAAGCCGCGCAGCAAGCTGGGAAACTGCTGCGGCCTCTCGAATCCTGCCTCCAATGAAACTCTTCTATCAGACCCATTCCCCCTACGCGCGCAAAGTACTGGTCATGGCTCACGAGGTGGGGCTCGCGCATCGCCTCGACGTCATCCATCACGAAACCAGCCCCACCGTCCGTAATGACACCGTATTCCGGGAAAATCCGCTCGGAAAGGTGCCTGTGCTCATTCTCGATGACGGGTTTGCGTTGTTCGACTCCGGCGCGATCTGCGACCACCTCGATTCGCTGCACGAATGCAAGCGCGTCATTCCAGCGCATGGGCGCGCAAGGCGAGTCAGCCTGCGGCTGCAGGCACTCGCGCAGGGATTGTGCGACGCAGGCATTGCCGTGCGCCATGAAACGGTGCGGCGTCCCGAAGCGCTTCGCTACCCCGCCATGCGCGACGGCCAGGTCGAAAAGCTGACGAGTTCCTACGACTTCCTGGAGCAGGAAGCGGACATGGATCCAAGCCACGCCGAAGCCGAGCACGTCGATATCGGGCGAATCGCGCTCGCTACGGCGCTGGACTGGCTGGCGTTTCGGCATCTGCCTGATTTTGAAATCGGACGGCCGCGATTGTCGGCATGGTATCGCCGGTTTCTGCAAAGGCCGTCCATGCAGGCGACGGTGTTCGCGGGCGAAACCGTCGACTGACATGGATATTTCGCTGAGTTCGCTCTGGTTGGATCTTCTATCTCTGCATGGCCATATCACGGACGGTAGATATGTGCAGTGGCGCTCACATGTACCTGATGCGCCCCGGGCAAACGAAACCCGCGACAAGCTGAGGGAACGTGCAGCAGGCGGCGAGCGTACGTCGCAATACCATCGTCTCTGCCTTGGCATCGGGGACGGCCTGATACGTCGGCAATGACATCGAACGCTTTCAGTCGATGCCGCGCCATCGCGCCACCATGCCGACCGACGCGATCAAAGCGCTGGACAGCAGACGCATGTCCACCGGCATGTGGCGGCGACGTACGTCCAGCAGCAGGGCGGCGCGCGGTTCGTCGCTGTGATTCCACACTTCATGCGGATACGTGTCGTCCCACAGCAAGTGCTCGGCGTTGCCGATGCGATGCTCCTGGTCGTTGAGCGATAGCACCGAGGCTGGGCGCCCTTGCGCGTCCACCGGTACCGACAGCCCCAGCTGATAACGCAGCACACCGCGAAAAGGGCCGCGATGTCGCGGAATGTGCTTATGCGGCGCGAGGAACGACAAGGTGGCCGAAACCACGTCCGGCGAGGCGGCGATGATGCGCGCCAGCGTCGGGCAGGCGGCCATGTTCTTGTCGATGTCCGTGCCGTACACCTTCAGCACGAACACACGCCAGTCCTTGCCGTCATTGGCGGAAATAGACATCTGCTCAGGCATGACCTCGTGGAAGCGCGGGATAGCCTGCGTGCGCGCAGCCACGGCAAGGGCTTCGTCGCGCAAGGTTTGCCACGCATCGACGAACTTCGCGGCACCCGGAAAATAGACCCCGGTGTCTAGCACCGGCGGCGTGTCGATGCGCGCATCGTAAAGTCGGCGCACTGCATTGGCTGACAGGTCGTACAACAAGCTCATGCCTTGTTATGCCTTGTCGCAGTTCAATTCCGTAGGATTCGGCCGCCTTTCGGCAGTGTAGCCCGCCGTCGCGGTCGTCGTATGCTCGGATGTCCGACCGCGGCGCGGCGTGAAGGTTGCCATCGTGAAAGAACGGACGACGGCCGCTGCTGTTGACGTGCCGGCTCGTGCCCGGTGCGCAAGAGCTTGCGTCGGACGATCGATATACAGCCGGCGTGGGCGGAAACGTCCTTGGTGTTATATCTTCGGCCGCTGCCTCGGCTCGCGGTTTCTTCGGTGCATTCCTTGAATCGGGTTACTTCATCCGCCCACGTGCCGGCCGGCCATTCGCGGCCACAGCGCGCCCTGATGGAAGCGATCGCGACACTGCTCGCGGCAATCGCCACGCTGCTTTGCGTGCTGGCGATCAGCCGGGAACCGGGCCCAGGCGTGCTGGCCGTGGTGCTGTGCCTCTCCTTGTCGCGCAGCCAACTCGATCGGGATCGTCGCGGCCGTATCGAAGCTGCCTTCGTCTTGCCCGCGGTGGGCCTTGCTGCAGCGGGCGTGGCGTTCCTGCTGCATCACCTTCCTGTCGTGGGCGCGCTCGTTTTCTCGGGCGGGATGTTCCTATCGATCTGGCTGCGTCGGTTCGGCGCGATGGCGCGCCGGATCGGCTCGCTGATCGCATTGCCGTTCGTCGCGCTGCTGACCATTCCGTACATACCGCCCCAAAGCCACGGCATGCTTCCCACCACGCTGCTGCCAGTGCTCATCGCGCTGTTGGCCTTGTTTTGGGTCAACGTCGTGCATGCGCTGGCGCAAGCACTTCAGCTGCTGCCGCCCGTCAGCGTGCCGGCTTTCGGCACTGCGCCACAGCCGGAAAGCTCGCTGCGACCCGTCGCCTCCACGCGTATGGCCATCCAGATGGCGGTGGCGTTGTTACTGTCGTTCGCTATCGGTCACATCTGCTTCCCGGAGCATTGGAAATGGGTCGTGCTGACGGCCTTTATCGTCAACAGCGGCAACCGCGGGCGGCTGGACGTGGTGCACAAGAGCATGCTGCGAATGTTGGGCGCAGCGGCCGGAACGATCGTTGCGCAGGTGCTTGGCGTTCACCTCGGCATACAGGGCAGCGCGAGCGTAGTACTGATTCTTACTGCGGTGTTTCTTGGCATGTGGCTGCGGCCGTTCGGCTACGGTTGGTGGGCGCTGTTCGTCACCGTGGCGCTTGCGTTGTTACAGGATTTCGCCGGTGTGCCTGCGGCGCGGATGCTGTGGCCACGGCTGGAGGAAATCGCCGTCGGCGCCGTGATCGGCGTGGCGGTCGCATGGTTCGTCTTGCCGGTGCGCTCCACCGCGGTCTTGCGGCGCCGCATTGCGGACGCGTTGGCTGCGCTTGCCTCATCGCTCGACCGGCAGCAGCCGACGCGAACGCCGGAGGCCTTCTTCGCCGCGCTCGATGCCATCGAACAGATTGCACCGGCCTTTCGCGCCACTCGTTACATTGCCCACCGCATTCGGCCGGAGCGGGCCGCCGATTGGATCGATGTTCTCCTCGGCTGTCGGGACCCGGGTCGACGGTTGATCGAACAAGGAGCGGCCCCGGCGAGCGTGCATCAGACGCTCACGCATACACGTCGCGTCATGCGCGAACCGGAAAAGATTCTTCCTGCTTTGCAGCAGTTGCACGCGAGTCTGCACGCAGCGTGCGCCATGCAAAGTCCTGCATCGGAAGCGCAGACGTAACGGCACACCAGGAACGGAGAGAAACCGTGCGGGTCGCAAAGCGACACTGCCGTCCGGCGTGTATTACGCGGCTGAAATCTTCACGCAATTGCGGCCGGCGCGTTTGGCGTCGTAAAGCGCGGCATCGGCGCGGCGCCGCGCGCCCATCATGTCGGGCTCGTCGGCGGTGGCAATGGCTGCGCCGATGGACACGGTGAGCGCATAAGACTGACCGGCGATGTGGAACTGTGTGCGTTCGACCGCGATGCGAATGCGCTCGGCCAGCGCGAGCAGATCCGCTTCTTTCACCGAAGGCGACAGCACGAGAAACTCCTCACCGCCCACCCGTCCCACCAGATCA
This sequence comes from Dyella humi, assembly GCF_044904605.1. Classification (NCBI taxonomy): domain Bacteria; kingdom Pseudomonadati; phylum Pseudomonadota; class Gammaproteobacteria; order Lysobacterales; family Rhodanobacteraceae; genus Dyella; species Dyella humi. The sequence goes on along the minus strand of NZ_JADIKI010000023.1, from coordinate 1,442,651 downwards.
CTGGTGCGCAACATGCGCCGGATGTTGGCGACCAGTTCCAGCAGAACGCGATCGCCGTCATCATGGCCGAAGCGGTCATTGATGCTCTTGAAGTGATCGGCATCGATCAGCAACACACCGATCGACTCCCGTCTGGCGCGCGCTCGCGCAAGCAGGACTTCGGAAGCTTCCAGCAATCCCAAGCGATTGATCACGCCGGTGAGCGGATCGATGCGCGCCAGATCATGCAGATCGCGCTGCAGAATCTCGTTGTACAGCAGCAGAAAGCCCACGCTGGCCAGCAACGGCTGCAACCCCAACAGCAGAACGTAGATAGTGTTCACGGTGGACGGCACGCCAATACCTTGCGGCGGCGCGGAAAGCATCCACAACGAAACGTTGCGCCACACCATCAGCGCAATGGCCAGCACATACGTCCATAGCAATAAGCACTGCGCGCGCGTATCGCGCTTACGGCAGCCGCCCCACAACGCCGTGATATTGAGCAAGGCATTGCAAGTGAGGATGCAGGAACCCCACAGCACGCGCATCAAATAGTCCGGATGCACAATGCTGAAATACGTCACGCCAAGCCAAGCGGCAACACCGAGCACCAGCGCCTCGCGCCAGCGCAAGTTACGGTCCAGCACCATGCGCAGCGCCACGATCGTCAATGCCTGCGCGGAAAGGTTAAGCGTATTGCCCACAAGCAGCACCGCAAGCGGCGAAAGCTTGAAATCGAACGCCAGCACGAAATCAGCACCGGCCTCCAGCAGCAAAGCGGTGGCACGCAGCCGAAGACCTTTGACCGCAAGATTGCTGCCGTCGCGTGTGCCGAACCAAAGCATCAGCGCCAGCACCAGGGCCTGGCCGCCGTTGATCAGCGCTAGTGTTTCGACGTTCAGATGCATGACAGGTTTCCGGCAGCGACTAGCGCCGGCAAAATGAGTTTGCGGATGCGATCGAAGCGCTTGGCGCTATCGCACATGGGTGCTCGTTGCCGTCAACATGCTCTCCCTTCCGACAGGCGTTTGTCCGCGTCATCGGCAAGCGCATGTGCGCGCTGAACTGCAGCGCGTTCTTTGCCGGCCTTCAAGGGAGTGAGGCAAGGAACATGCCAGCGAAAAGTGCGGACATGTCGTTCAGCAATGTCACGAACGTAAGCGCTACGGTTTAGGTTCGTGAAGAACGCTTCAAGGGTTCCGTTCCGAACCGTGCGAATGCGATTAGATCGATATTTGTCGGCCTATATCGACCACTTGGCTGGCCGGAATGCGCAGATAATCCGTAACGCGGGCACCGTTGCGCAAGAACACGGCGAAGCATGCGCGGATCCAGCGCGGCACGCCGCGACCGTCTTCACGCGCAACGATTTTCTCCATGCCGACGAAATAGGTCAGTTCCTGCGGATGAATGGGACAACCATGCGTGGCGATCTGCGCCATCAGGGCGGGCATGTCCGGCCGTTCCATGAAACCGAAGGTGGCAGTGATGGACCAGAAATTGGGCCCGATTTCGGCCAGCGTCAGGCGATTCCTGGGCGCCACCCAAGGCGTGGACGCAATCTCCAGCGTCACTGCCAGCACGCGCTTGTGCAAGGCTTTGCTGTGCTTGACGTACCACTGCATCACCGGCGGCGTGGTGGCTTTCGCGCGGGTCAGGAACACCGCTGTGCCCGGCACCCGTGCGACCCCCGTTTGCGCAAGCTCATCCAGAAAGACGTCAACAGGCATCGGGTCTTCGCTGATGCGAGCGCCGACCGCCACGATACCGCGATGCCAGATGTACATCACCAGATACACCAACGCCGCAAGCAGTAATGGCACATAGCCGCCATCCAGCAGCTTCATCATGTTCGAGGCAAAGAACGAGCTGTCGACAACGAAAAACACACCGGCCACGGCCACGCTTGCCGCCATGCTCCACTTCCAGATTTCCCGCATGGCGATGAACAACAGCGCGGTGGTCATCAGCATGGTGGCCGATACCGCGATGCCGTAAGCGCCAGCGAGGTTGTCGGACTTGCGAAAGCCTAGCGCCAGCCCGATCGTCACCAGCATCAGCAGCCAGTTCACCGCGCCGACGTAGATTTGGCCGTAGCCTTCCTCGGAGGTCTGCGACACCTTCAGTCGCGGCATCCAGCCGAGCTGGATCGCCTGCCGTGTCATCGAAAACGCGCCGGTGATGATCGACTGACTGGCGATGATGGTGGCGATCGTCGACAACACGATCAGCGGCAAGGTCAGCGTGGCGGGACACAGCCGATAGAAAATATTGCCTTCCGTCGGCGCACCGGCCAGCACGATCGCGCCCTGGCCGGCATAGTTCAGCACCAGGCTGGGGAACACCAGCGCGGACCATGCCAGCTTGATCGGGCCGGCACCGAAATGCCCCATGTCGGCATACAGTGCTTCGGCGCCTGTTACGCAGAGAAACACGCCGCCCAGTACCAGGAATCCGCCGCTGCCACTATGCAGTAGATAGTGCAACGCGTAATACGGATTGAGTGCCCAGAGAATGCCCGGATGCTTGATGATGCCCCACACGCCGAGCACCGCCATGGTAAGAAACCACAACACCATGATCGGCCCGAAGGTGCGCCCGATGCGCGCCGTGCCCATCGGCTGCAATGCGAACAACGCCAGCAGGATCACCACCGTCAACGGCAGCACGTAGTGCTGCAAGGAAGGTGCCGCAATGTTTAGGCCTTCCAGCGCCGAAAGCACCGAAATCGCGGGTGTGATCGCGCCATCGCCGTAGATCAGCGCCGCGCCGAACAAACCGGCTGCAACGATCATCGGACGCTTGTGGCGCTTTACCCCGAGCAGCGCCATCAAGGCCAGGATGCCGCCTTCGCCGTCGTTGTCGATGCGCATGGCAAAGCCGGCGTACTTGACCGAGGTAACGATGATCAGCGTCCAGATCAGCAACGAAATGACACCGAGAATGGTCTGCGGTGTATTGCCGCCGGTTATGTCCAACACCGTCTTGAAGGTATACAGCGGGCTGGTGCCGATGTCGCCGAACACCACGCCAAGCGCGCCTACGCCGGCAGCGAGCAAGGCAGGTTTTTGCAATGGGTTGGCGGAAGCTTCCGTCATGGCAGGCATGGGCCTTTTCAAGTTGCCCCGCAGTCTAGCCGTGAAAGGTGACAAGGGCGTCATGAACGGCACCGCCAATGACCCATTTGGGCGGTTGCCTGCGCGGCCTCGCTGGCCTATGGTCACAGACCTGCTGCTACCAGCCGATCTCTCGTTCAACTACCCCCTGCCACGAGGAGAGAAACCGCCATGCCCAAAGCAAACAAGGCCGAAAAGGCCGCCAAGGCCAAGCAATTGCGCAAGGCCCCGCTGACAACCCCCAGTTCGCTCGGCGACAACGCGCGACGCGACATCTCTGCCGAATTGAATACGTTGCTGAGCGATGTGTTCGCGCTCTACCTGAAGACCAAGAACTTCCATTGGCACATGAGCGGCCCCCACTTCCGGGATTACCACCTGCTGCTGGACGAGCAATCCGACGAAATCTACGCCACCACCGATCCGATCGCCGAACGAGTGCGCAAGCTCGGCGGCACCACCCTGCGCTCCATCGGCGACATCGCCAGGCACCAACGCCTGTCCGACAACGATGCAGATTTCGTCACGCCTGCCGACATGCTGGCCGAACTGCGTGAAGACAATGCGCGCGTGGCCGAATACATGCGCAAGACGCATGATCTGTGCGACGAATACAACGACGTCGCTACCGCCAGCCTGCTCGAAAACTGGATCGATGAGGCGGAACGGCGCGTGTGGTTCTTGTTCGAGACGGGGCGCGCGGTCTAGTAAGCGCGTAATTGTGCGTACCTTCAGGGCCGTCATTCCCGCTTGCGCGGGAATGACGGCAGTACGATTACCGTGTCGCCAACTCGGCCACCCGATTCCGCGACCGGCTGAAAGAAAACCAAGGCACATCCCGATAAGACGCCGCGACAATCCACGCTGCTGCGGTAATCACCGTCGAAATCGCCAACCCAGTCCACACAAAGCGCTGCGACGGCGTAGCCATCACCGACGGAATCCACACGAAGACCGTAAAGATGCCCATCATCCACGCCTCCAGCGTGGCCGCCAGCCGCGGCAGCACGTCCAGTGCGATGGCCAAACCTGCTGCGATGTGCGCGATACCCGTCAAACACGCCCAACCCATGTGATAAGGCAGCCAGCCCGGCACCATCTCGGCGGTTTCCTTGGCATAGATGAGGTGCTCCAACCCGATCAACGGCAGCACCACCGCGAATGCGATCCGCGCGGCGCGCATGGCTTGCGGGCCGCTCAACGAAGCGAAATAGGGCTTGTCGTTCGATGTTACGGCGGAGGCGTACAACAGCCAGCTTGCGGCGACCAGCGTAACGATTTCCGCACAGCCACCCCAGGTGATTTCATGCAGCGGTCCCATGATCACGCGCGGCACATGCAGCGTCAGCAGCCACACAAGCGTGTACACCATCAGTGCGAATGAAGCCGGCACCAGCGTGCGCCGCAGCAACAATCCCGCGCCGCCCACCAGCATGACGGCGCCCGAAACCAGTGCAAGGAACGCGCGCGCCGGCACGCCTTCGGGTACCGGTTGCCACACGGAGGCAAAGTCGCGGGAGAAGAGGCTGAGCAGTCCCAAAGCTATGAACGCCAGGGCGAACATCACCCGGCCGGTGTCAGCGACGCGCATGCAAGCCTCCTCGAGTGATGGATAACCCCATTCAATCCGTCGCCGCCCGCGGTTCAAGAGCCAATTGCGCAGTGTGCCGGCAGGCCAATGCGCGGCGGGTCGCTGCCCCAGTTTCGCCTCAACTTTCGCCGTCCGAAGACCCGGCATGCCGCTAGCATCCGTGGCCCGCATGGCCCTTACAGGTAAACATCGCATGGAACGTCGTGATTTGCTCAAAAGCGTTGTGATCGGGGCTGCAGTGCTCGGCCTTCGTCCGTCGCTGCTCCTGGCGGGTGCGGAAGACATCAACGCTCGCCTGGCCGCACTGGAACGGCAATACGGCGGGCGCCTGGGCGTGGCGATACGCGATACCGGCAACGGACGTCGCGCGGGTTATCGTGCGGACGAACGTTTTCTTCTGTGCAGCACGTTCAAGATGCTGCTGGCAGCGGCAGTGTTGTCGCGTGTCGAGAAGGGCAAGGAACAGTTGGACCGTCGCCTCGTGTTCGGCAAGGATGCGCTGCTCGAATACGCGCCGGTGACCAGCCAGCATGTCGGCCCGCCGGGCATGACCATCGCGGAACTCTGCCAGGCCGCCGTCAGCCTGAGCGACAACACCGCCGCGAACGTATTGCTCGCCCATCTGGGCGGCCCATCCGTGGTCACGGATTTCGCGCGGCAACTCGGCGACACGATCACACGCCTTGACCACGTGGAGCCCGAACTCAATCGCCCCAGTCCTGATCACGTGAGCGATACCACCACGCCCAACGCGATGCTGGCCAATCTCGACAAACTGCTGCTCGGCAATGCGCTATCCGATGCTTCGTGCAAGCAGCTCACCACGTGGATGCTCGGCACGACTACCGGCAAAAAACTGGTGCGTGCGGGACTGCCGGCCGATTGGCGGGTCGGCGAGAAAACCGGCAGCGGCAACATGCAGAACAACGACGTCGCCATAATCTGGCCGCCAGCTCGCAAGCCGCTGCTGGTGAGCGTGTATTACGAGAACACGGCAAAGGACAGCGACGGCCGCAGCGTCGTGCTGGCGGCAGTGGGACGCATCGTTGCGACGATGTAACGCTTGCGTGTCTTGCAAACGTTCACCCTATCGAAGGGTTCGTCATTCCGGCCTTCGTCGGAATGACGGTGAGGCACGACCAAGCCATCAAGAACGCTTCGGGTCCTTAACTTGCATCGGCTTGCTCATCCGGTAATACAACCTGCCCATGTAGAACAACGCCAGGCATCGCCAGACGACATGCACCAGCAGCGCCTTGTTCGCCACGCTGCCCAATTCCGCATGGGAAAGCTGCAGCAAGTCATAGGGCAGCGCCAGCAATTGATAGACGGACAGCACGCACAACGCCACCTTGCCTGGCTTCAACCATAGCCACGTCAGTCCGATCAACAGCCAGAGGATGTCGATCATGTTCGCGTTGGCCACTTCGCGGGTCATCGTCATGCCAACCACGAACCACACCAGGTGTCCGCCCTGCACGCAGAACGGCGGGAGGATGAGCTGCTTCGGTTTGCTAAAGAGTTTCTTGCCCAGGAACCAGATAATCGCGGTGGCCAGTAATGGCACCAGCAGATTGAAACCGGCGTACATGCCCAGCGCCCAGCCGCCGATCGCCGCCGCGACGCTCGCCACCTTGGTAGAGGTGCCGATGGCATCGTCGCCTGCGGATGCGGACCGCTTGGTACGCAAGGATTCTTCAGGATTCATCAACGTCCCCTGTGCGCGCCGCGTTATCGGATCGGGCGGAAGAGATCGCGCGCGCCGTCGAAAGCTTAATGCCTTGGGAAGTTAAATAGATGTCTACAGCTTGCGGCGCACCCGAGGCATCCGCCAGCGCCACATAAGTATCCGGACGTATCAGATACAGCGCGTCTCGGGCGAAACCCGCGGCCTTGTGTTCCGGTTGCCAGTCGAAGACGTGCAGCGGCACGCCGTTGCCGGCACACCACTCGCGCAGCGCCGTGCTCGCGTTGCCGTACACGTGCACTTGCCACGCCATGGAAGCCAGGCCGGCAAAGTTATCGCCGCCATCGGTCGCCGCCCAAGGCAAACGATCGCCGCCATGCACCTCGCCGGCCTCGCCTTCGCTCAAGGGGCCGTGGCGATAGTTCAAGGTGATCTGTGACACAGTGCGGAACAGCAATTCGCGCGCGTTTTCGAAGCGCAGAATGGCCGGAAACAGCGCAGGTACCAGCCGTGTGCGCATGATGTCGGCGATGCGGCCTTCGGCGGTGGCGAGGGTGAACACGCGATCGGTGGTGGCAACCAATCGACGCGCGAACACGATGCGCTCGGCTTCGTAACTGTCAAGCAGACGGTCGGGCGCGAACCCGGCTAGCACGGCGGCAAGTTTCCAAGCCAGATTGATCGCATCACCGATGCCGGTGTTCATGCCTTGGCCGCCGGCGGGGCTGTGGATGTGCGCCGCATCGCCCAGCAGAAACGCCCGCCCTTGGCGAAAGCGCTCGGTGACGCGGTGATGCACGCGATAAGTGGAGAACCAGTGCACCTGCTTTACCGTCACATTCAAATGCTCGATAGCGCGGTCGCTCACGTCCTCGAAGTGCAGCGTTTCGGCGTGTTCCGCGCGTTCGTCGCGCACCGTGCCGATCAGGCGTGCGCGGCCTTCGCCGGCCAGTGGAAAAACCGCAAGGAAATCCGCTTCGTCCAGATCGATGTGCAGTTGCCCATCCAACGAGGGGCCGGAAGCGTCCACGTCGGCGACGTAGAACACCTGCTTGTACGTGCCGCCCGGAAAGCCGGTACCGATCGTCTCGCGCACTAGCGAACGCGCGCCATCGCAGCCGGCGAGGTAACGTGTTTCCCACGACTGCTCGCTGCCATCAGGGCCGCGCAGGCGCGCGACCACGCGTTCGCCTTCGTCGACGAAGCTGAGCAATTCGGTCTGCCGCTGCACGGTCACGCCCATGCGTTCGAGCCGTTCGATCAGCAGGCGCTCGTGCTCATCCTGCGGAAAGATGTTCAAGAACGGAAAAGGCGTGAGATCCGAGCCTAGCGATCCGAACGACACCTGCGCCTTTTTTTCACCTTTCACCCACAGGTTCACCGCGGGTACCCGGTGACCTTTCGCCACGACTGTCTCAGCGAGGTCGAGCTGGCGGTAAAGCTCCAGCGTGCGTGCCTGCACGGCGAGTGCACGCGAGGTAGTGCCCGGCGCGGCAGTCTTGTCGATGATGTGGACGCTTACACCCATCTTGGTGAGCCACAGTGCGAGCACCAGACCGGTCGGACCCGCGCCAATGATCAGTACATCACTGCGCATGCTGCACCTCGTGAGGATAGTTAACGCAAATCGCGTCGAATCGTCACTCGATTTCCAGCTTGTAGCCTACTCCATAGATCGACCGGATCGGATCCTGTCCCGGCGCCACCTGTTGCAATTTGCGACGCAGGTTCTTGATATGACTGTCGACGGTGCGATCTGTTACCACGCGATGATCCAGATACAGATTGTCGAGTAGATGATCGCGCGAGAACACACGCCCCGGATTGGCGGCCAGCGTTTTCAGCAGGCGAAATTCCACCGGCGTCAATTCCAGTGGTACGCCATGGAACATCGCACTGTGCGTGGCTTCGTCAATGCGCAGGGCGATGCCGCTGCCTTGCTCGCTGTTGCCGCGTGCACGTCGCAGGATCGCTTTGACGCGTGCCACCACTTCTCGCGGACTGAAGGGCTTGCAGATGTAATCGTCCGCGCCCAGTTCCAATCCGAGCAGGCGGTCGATCTCTTCCACGCGTGCGGTGAGCATGATGACCGGCACATCGCTGAAACTGCGCAATTCGCGGCAGATGTCCAGCCCGTCGCGGCCCGGCAGCATCAGGTCGAGCAGCACCAGATCCGGCTGGCGGCTCTTGATCGCGGGAATCGCCTCGCGGCCGTCCGCCACCCAACTCGAATCGTAGCCACCTGCACGCAGATAATCGCCCACCAGCGCGGCCAGCTTAGGTTCGTCTTCCACGATCAGGATGCGCGCGAGTGCCTGCGATGTGGTCTCCATGTCATGCATTCTCCAATGGCAGGCGCACCGTCAGCCACAGCCCGCCCAGCGGCGAGGGGTGAGCATCGATCGTGCCGTTGTGCGCCTCGACGATGGCGCGTGAGATGGCCAAGCCGAGTCCGGCGCCGCCGCTGGCGCGATTGCGCGAAGCCTCGGTGCGATAGAAGCGCTCGAACAGACGCGGCAGGTTGGCTGTTTCCACACCTGGCGCCGAATCCATCAAGTCGACGATGGCGCTATCGGCCAGAATTCGGCAGCTGACCCGCAGCATGCCGCCGGCATCCGTGTAGCGCGCGCTGTTTTCGAACAGATTCACGAACAGCTGCTGCAGACGGCCTTCGTCGGCAGTCACCAGCACAGGCGTAGCGGGCAGATTCAATTGCAGGTCCACTTCTACCCGGCGGAAACGCTCGCGGAAGGTGTCGGCGATGCCTTCAAGCAGTTTCGGCAGATCCACTTCCACCTTGCGGTAGAGCATCGTGCCCACGTCGGCGAGCGAAAGTTGGTACAGATCGTCGATCAGCTTGCTCAGCAAACCTACTTCGCTTTGCAAGGACGTGATGGCGTCCTTGTCGAAGTGGCGCACGCCGTCTTCCAGCGCTTCGAGTTCGCCGCGCATGATCGCCAGCGGCGTGCGCAGCTCGTGCGAAATGTCGGCCACAAACTGCCGCCGCACGCGCTGGTTTTTTTCCAGCACCACAGCGAGCTGGTTGAAGTCGCGAGCGAGCTGGCCCAGTTCATCGCGCGACGGCGTTTCCACCCGCGTGGCGTAATCGCCCTCGGCCAGCGCATGCGTGGCCTTGGCGATGCGGTGCACGGGCGTCAGCAGCGTGCGCGCCAGCCAGATCGCCAGCAGCGCGGCTAGCAGCAACGCCGTGATGCCGATGATCCAAGTGGCCCGGTATTGTCCAAGCTCGAAGCGCCGATCGCCGGTTTCGGTGACATCGCGGAAAGGCAGCACCGCCAGCGAGCCGACGGTGCTGCCGTTCACCACGATCGCCTGCTTCAGCGAATGCGCGGCGGTCACGGCGGCGGGATTACCGAACAACAATTGGTTCTGCGCATCCAGCAGTGCGAAGCGGAAATCAGTGCCGGTGAGTTCGGAGACGGAACTGAGTCCACCCATGCGACCCAGCATAGGCGGCGGCCCCTGGCGATCGGGCGGTGGACGATCATCCTGGCCGGGCGGTGATTGACCCGGAGGCGGCTGGTCTCCCGGCGCGTCGGGCGGCGGCCGATCGGGCGGTCCCAGGTCGACCAGATTGCGCGGCAGCGGCATGCCGGCGAAATGGCCCTGCCGCATGATGTCCATCCAGGCGTGCGGATTGTTGCGCAGGAAATCCCAACTGCCGTGTTCGCGGTATGACGTGGCGAGCGACGAGGCCACGCTTTGCATCCGCTCCGTTTCCTGTTCGGTGAGATAGCCGAGAAAACCACGATTGAAACTGAGTCGCGCAGCCACGCCCATCGCCACGACGGCGAACACGGCGACGGCGAGCATCGCAAGAAATAGCTTGACGGTGAGCCCAGGGCGCATGGCTTTAGCAAATTATTGTGGGTGTTGTCCTTATCGCCATTAGCGCTGGATGTCCGGACAGTTGCAAGCGCAACGGGTCGATTCCACAGAATCTCCAATTTTCCTGCACAGTCCTGCTCCAAGGTGGCCTTGTGCGGCGCCACAAGGGCGCCAGTGGACAAGCGCTCATGGCTACGGGCAAACGCAAGCTCGCCAACGAATTTCTGCATTTTCTGGCGGACATCTCCGATCCGGTCACCGGCGCCGTGTCCTGCATTCGCCTAGCCGGTTGGCTGGGCATGACCGAAGCCGCTTTGCGCAAACGCTGGATCCGTCGCGGCACGCGTGTGTCGTGGCAGCAATTCGTGGACGAACTGCTCAGCGTGCTGGACGCCGCACAAACGCAGCAACACGACCTGGAGCAGGCCATCGATTGGTACTTCAACACGCCGATCGAACAGTGCGGCCGCAAGACCGCCGACGAACTGGTGATGGCCGGCGAAGCCGACCAGCTCCTGCGCGAACTGGATGCGTACGGCGCATGGATGCATGCAGCGCTCGAACCGGCACGTCCGCGCCTTGCGCATGGACGTCAACGATAAGACTCAAAACACGATGCATTTTGTGGGGTGGCCGTATGCACAAGCTGTACAAAGAAGATGTCCACGTTGAATACGTCGTGGCCCTGTTGCAACTGCTCGAGCAACAAGGACATTCCCGCGAAAAGGCGCTGGCTGGTACCGGTATTCGCGCCGAACAGCTAGAAGATGCCGGCCGCCTGACCTCGCACCAGGACGCGCTGTTGCTCACCAATGCCGTGCGCCTCACCAACGATCCGGGCATCGGCTACCAGATCGGCCTGCACAGCACGCTCACCTGGCACGGCATGCTCGGCTACGGCTTGATGAGTTGCGCCACGCTGCGTGACGCGCTCGAGATGTGGGCGAATTTCCTGGATCTGCGTACCACCACGTTCAACATGCGCTTGACCGAACGTGACGGCTTTGCCGAGCTCATCGTGCACGACATGGCGCCGCGCGCGCCGATGCGTTTCTGCGCCGTCGATCGCCTGATGACCATGACCACGCGTCTATGCGAACAGCTTGCGCAGCGCGTGCTGCCGGGTCTGGAGATCTGGCATCGTGGTCCGGAACCTCTGCACTACGCGCGTTACCGCAAGCGTGTGGTGACGACGCGCTTCGAAACCAATCTGAGCCTGATCCGCTTCCCTGCCGCAGACCTGGATATTCCCCTGGCGAACGCCAACGCTTCCACGCTGCGCTACATCACATCCCAGTGCGAACGCGAGCGTGCGCGCCTGCGCCGTTCGGACGACTTGGTCGTGCGCGTCATGGACATGCTGCAAAGCCACGAACGCAGCGGCTATCCCAGCATCGAGGAAGCCGCCAAGATGCTGTGCATGTCCAGCCGCACGCTCAAGCGCAAACTACAGCGCCTGGGCCTGAACTTCCGCAGCCTGGTCGACGACGCGCGCAAGGATGCCGTGCTGCGCGACGTACTCAACCCAGTGCTGCGCATGGACGAAATCGCGATACGCATGGGCTATGCGGACCCGGCCAACCTCACGCGCGCGTTCCGTCGTTGGACGGGAGAATCTCCGAGCAGGTATCGGGCGCGGTTGCTGGCCACCGGGACTTGAGCCTTCTGCTCCCTCTCCCCTCCGGGGAGAGGGCTGGGGTGAGGGGCCAACCTCGCGCAATACCCCATCCCGTCATTCCGAAAGGCAAACATCTCGAGCAAAAAAAGAAGGCCGCATCCCGCGGCCTTTTTGCCATGAAAGCGTTGCGACTGTCGTAGCTACGGAGAACCTCAATCTCGCCGCCTCTACTCCCTCCCCTGCTTGCAGGGGAGGGTTGGGGTGGGGTGAGTACTTGCCGTGAACTTTCCCGCAAGTGTTCACCCCCTCCCGACCTCCCCCTGCAAGCAGGGGGAGGAGAAAGCAGCTGCTATGTACGGTAGAAAGTAAGCGAATCGCTTAAAAGTCATATTCCGCATTTAACTGCAGATACCGCGGCTCCTGATAACCCGTAGCCGTCAGATACGTCGTTGCGGTGTACAGCGACGCACCGCTGTTGGCATTCTGGTTCTCGTTCACCGTCAGCACCGTGTGCTTGTTGAACACGTTGAACACCGTGGCGCGCAAGGTCAGGCCCTTCATCCAGTGCGGATGGTAGGAACCGCTCAGGTCCAACTGCCACAGCGTTGGCGTGGTGCCAACCGAACCACGTGCCACATAGGTGCCGACGCCGTCGATATAGCAGTACAGATAGGGCGAACCGCCGGTGGAACCATAGCCGCTGATCTGCGAATCGATCGGTGCATCGCCGTAGCAGTTCTTCGGCCGGCCGGTCTGGCCAATCAAGTTGGCGCCGACCTGCCATTGGTCGGTGATGCGCCATGCGCCATAGGCCTTCAGCGTGTGGCGATGATCGTTGGTCTGGTTACCGTTGCTGCCGAGCATCAACTCCGGATAGTCGAACAGCTCAGAAGTGCCCGTATCCGCCTGACCGTTGTTGGAGTCCACCAAACCTTCGGTGTTGCCGTAGGAGCGGGCCAGCGTGTACGACATGTTGAGGTAGAACTTGTTGTTGAAGTTGCGCGCGGCGGTCAGCTCCAACGCGTAGTAGTTGCGCTTGTAGGCCGGCTCGCCGATGTCCGAACCGCTCAGCACTACCTTGTACAACTTGCTCGGGTTGTTCGGATCCAGCGGCAGATACAACGTGGCGCCGCTACCGGGGTTGTTGATGAAGCAGCCGTTGAGGGTGGAGGCCACCGCCGCGCCGCTGTTCAACGCCGGGCTCAGCGAGGTGGTGGAGTAATCGAAGCCATAAACCGAATCGGCGTACTTGGCGATCGGACGGAAATCGCACTCGTCGTCCAGGCCGGTGAGCACGTGGCGCACGATGCCCTTCACGCCCAGCGTCCAGTCATTCCACTGCTGCTGCGCGCCGAGAATGAACTCGCGCTGCTTGAATGGCTTCAAGCCTTGCGGCGCATACGAGGAAGCAGCCGGCGCCTGGCCGCCTTCGGCGTTAGCGTATTGCACCGGGCCGAGCGCGGTCAGGCCCTCCGGCGCGCCGGTGGTGGCATTCACGCTGGTGTAGCTGTAGGACTGATAGCTGTAGATCGAAGCCGCGGCGCCGCGAATGGCCACGCCCGCATCGATCGGCAACGAATAATCACCCGCACTACCGTAGATCTTCAACGACGAATCGCCATGCACGTCCCAGGCGAAGCCCAGGCGCGGCTGCAAGTTGTGATCCTGCCGCACGAACGTCTGGCCGGTCGCGTTCTTGTTGTTGAACTGATCGTTGCGCAGGCCGATGCGCGCCAGGAAGTTGTCGGTGATGTGCCAGTTGTCCTGCAGATATTCCGCGCGCTGCGTCACGCTGACCTTGGCGCCGGTGTTGAACACGACTTTCTCGACGTAGTTCTCGCTCGCGGCAGCGCCCGAGCTCGAGCTGTCCGGCAGGTATTCCCACAAGGCGCCGCCTTCATAGGCCTGGCCGTACGACGAGGTCGTCACGTCACGTGTCCAGCCGCCGGTGATGTCGTGATCGCCCAGCTTCCATTCCAGATCCAGACGGAACGACTTGCGGCTGTCCTGGCTGTTGTACGCCGTCAGCAGACTGCCAGGCACGAAATTGCAATGGCTGTAGGGCGAGGTGGTACCGGCGAGCACTGGGTTGCGATCGTCCACGATGACCGGGCAACCGGATGCTTCGTTGGTGATCGAACCATCGTAGCTTTCCACCGTGCCGTCCGCGGCAACGGCCGTGTTGTAACGCTTGTTCTTGTTTTCGCCGTACTGGGCGGTGAGCGTGAAGCTATCCGTGATGTAGCTGGTGTACTTGAGGATGTTGTTCTGGCCGCCGTACTTGGTGGTCACCTGACCCTGGTAACCGTAATGATACGGCGTGTTGTCGGCAGTGAAGCCCGAGTAGTAGACGTTGGTGCTGTAGTGCCGCGTATCGTTGAAGCCGGTGTATTCGAGAATGTTGCTGTCGTTGATGTTCCAATCCAGTTTCAGCAGCCAGTATGGATCCTTCTCATTCTGCTGCTGGTAGCCGCCGCTGCCCGACTGGGTGATCGGGTTGTAGTAATCCGATTCGGTCTTGGTCTGGCTGACCAGGGCGAAGACGAACAGCTTGTCCTGAATCAGCGGGCCGCCGACCCAGGCATTCCAGCGCGAGGTGAAGTCGATCGGGTTCCAGCTGCCGTTGTTGCCGATTGAGGCATTCTTGTTGCCGCGTGCGGAATACGACATGTTGCCGTTGTTCAAGTAGACGTTCGGCTCGCTGGCCATCGTCTCGGCGGGATTCCACGTGATATCCACACCGCCTTTCCATTCATTGGTACCGCGCTTGGTGGTCACCGACACCACGCCGCCGGTGGCGTTGCCGTATTCCGCGCCGTAGCCGCCGTCCTGCACCGACTCCTGGTCGATTGCTTCGAACGGCACTTGCGAGAAACTCAGCGAATCGAACTGGTTGGTGACGTTGAAGCCGTTCACGTAGTACGCGTTCTCAGCCACCGACGCGCCGCCGAATGACACGAGATTGCCGAACGCCGCATCGCCCTTCACAGCGCCCGGCGTGAGCAGGGCGACCGCCGATACGTTCTTGGCGATCGGTAGTGCCTTCATCTGCTCGGCAGTGAGCACCGTGTTGGTCTGCACTGACGACACATCGATCGACGGCATGGAGCTAGCCGTGACGCTGATTGTGCTGAGGTTCTTAGCCGCTGCCGCAGTAGCAAGATTCACGTTGGCGCCCTGGCCCGCCAGCACCACTACTTCTTGGCTGCTGGACTTGCCGTTCTCGCTCAAGTTGACCTGGTATTTGCCGGGCAGCAGCGAATTGAACTGATAGCGACCGTCACTGCCAACGGTGGTCGCGCGCGTCGATCCGTTGCCTTCGTTGACCACCGATACCTGCGCGCCCGAATCGGCCGTGCCGTAGATCGAACCCGATGTGCTCTGTGCGAGCACCGCGCCGCTTCCCGCGGCGAAGGCGAACGTGATCGCCCAAGCCATCTTCTTATAACGAAGATTTTTATCGTCACGACGATACATGTGTACTTCTCCCCAACAATGAGCAATAAAAGGCCGCGCCGGGCAGAGCCCAGCGGGACGTGCTGAAAAACGTTTCGTCAGTCGAATGTTTTTTTCACATTACCGCGCGTGATGACGCGTGGCGCTTCGCGTAATGCGTTTGGCCTGTGATCACAAATTGTTGGCCTGCGGTGACAATCTGCATTTCATCTCGCTTTGCGGATGCGCTGCGATTGCCCAAAAGAATGAAGCCCCGACAACCGGGGACTGGTTGTCGGGGCTTCAAGGGCCCGAATCCCTTCTTGGAGGGAGTGCAGGAAACAGACCCATGGGTGACATGCTGGGTTCATGTCACCTTGCATCGCCCCACATGCGATGCAAGACCTTAGTGTGGTTAGTTTGCTACGAAGTTCGCGCGGTAAAAGCCCACTGCGCTTCTATGGCCTCAAACATCAAGCAACTGGCCTGCGTCGACAATTTGGATGGCTAAATGCTTCGCAAGAACTACCTTTCTGCTTCGGCATAGCTATCTACATATCTTGAAGCCAAGCCTGGTATCGCCTCACCGTCATTCCGGCGAAGGCCTGAATCCAGTTCAAATATGCGTCCGAAGGACACAACGTCTTATGTTGAGTGCTTTGCACGCCGTATTGAAACTGGATTCAGGCCTTCGCCGGAATGACGTGGTTACGCGCATTCACATTGTGGAGAAAAAAAGAAAAAGCCCGGCACGACCGCGAATCGTACCGGGCTTACGCCACATCAACCTCTACACACACTCAACTCACAGCGCGATCACGTCGCTCGCCGCCTTGCCAAACGCTGGTGGGCGATCCTCCAACTTGGACCCGAACTGCATGTTCGGCGTCTCCGACATATGAAACTCCAACACGCCACCGGCAGCCAATTCCGCGTGGCTGATCCAGCTCTTCGTCCACGGCTTGCCATTCCACGTCACCGATTGGATGTAAGCGCGCTTCGGTCCATTGTTGAAGGTGCGGATCACCAGCTTGCGATCGCCGCCCAATGCAATCTCGGCGTGATCCAGCAACGGACTGCCGAACACATAGTTGGTGCTCACCGGATCAACCGCATACAGGCCCAGCGCGCTCATCACGTACCACGCACTCATCTGGCCGCAATCCTCGTTACCGGCGAGACCGTCGGGTTCCGGCGGATACATCGTCTCCATCAACATGCGCGCGCGCGACTGCGTCTTGTAGTGCGCGCCGGTGTACGCATAGAGATAGGCCATGTGATGGCCGGGTTCGTTGCCGTGCGAATATTGGCCCACCATGCCGGCGATATCCGGTGGAGCATCCGGCGGCAGCTTGGAGCTGGTAGTGAACAACTCATCCAGCTTGCGCTCGAACACGTCGGGGCCTCCAAACAGACCCATATAGGCGTACAGGTCGTGCTGGTTGAGGAAGGTGGCCTCCCAGGAATTGGACTCGGTGAAGTCGCGCCATTCCTTGGAGTGGCCCATGCCGCGCGGATCGAACGGTTCCAGCCATTCACCGTTTTCGCCACGCGGGCGCACGAAGTTCAACTTGGTATCGAACACGTGGCGGTAATTGCGCGAGCGGCGGCGCAGCGTCTCGGCCAGCTCCTTCTCGCCCGCTGCATCCGCCATGTGCGACACCGCCCAGTCGTCATACGAGTATTCCAGCGTCTTGCTGACCGCTTCGGGTTCTTTGTCGCTGGGGATGTAGCCGAGCTTGCGATAGTAGGGTAGGCCGCGGTAATCGTCGTCCATCGCGCGTTTGCGGTAGATCGGCCACGCACGCGCGTAATCGATGCCGGTAAAACCTTTCGCTTGCGCTTCGGCGAGCACCACCGCCGAGTGATAGCCAATCATGCAACCGGTTTCCACGCCTTGCAGCGGCCATACCGCGGGGCCTTGCGGGCTCTCCTCGGCCATGCGGACCAGACAATTGAGGAAATCCGGCACACGCTCGGACTGATACAGCGTATATAGCGGATGCAGCGCACGATAAGTGTCCCACAGCGAATACGTGCTGTAGTTGTTCTGCCCCTGCTGCAGCTGATGGATGGCCAGATCCATGCCGCGATAGCGCCCGTCCACGTCGCTAAACAGCGTAGGCGCCAACATGGTGTGGTACAGCGAGCTGTAGAACACGCGCAGCGTGCGTTCCGAAGACGATTCCACCTGGATGCGGCTCAGCTCGCGTTCCCATGCTTCAGCGGCGGCTTGTTGCGCCTGCTCGAAATCCCAGCCGGGAATTTCCGCATCGAGATTGCGCAGCGCGCCGTCGATATCCACACCCGAAATGCCCACCTTTACCAGCACGGGTTCTTTTGCAATGTCCTCAATGTGCAATGCAGCCTTAAGATGTGTACCGCTGATTTCGCCGGTGCCAGACGGTGCAGCGGCGTCTTCCGAATACAGCGTGGCTTGCGAGAACGGCCGCGACACCTTCATCGCGAAATAGATGTAGCGACCGTCTGCCCACTGGTGCACGCGTCGGGTGCCGACCAGCGTGTCGTTGCCAATCAGCTTGAGCTGCGCATCGGTCACCTTGCATGGAGTTTTGAAGTCGTCGTGGAAGCCATGCGCGAAATCCACCAGCAGATGTCCACTGCCGGCGCCGTGGAAGGTATAGCGGTGCAGGCCTGCGCGCATGGTCGCGGTGAGTTCCGCGCGAATATCATGATCGGTCAGATGCACGCTGTAATAACCGGGACGCGCATGCTCCGCGTTGTAGCGCGAGCGATATCCGTGGCCGGGGTGCGCTTTGCTGTGCTCCGTTAGCTGAGGTCCGGGTCCGGCTGCACCATCGAAGCGCGAGTGGTAATTCACATCAGGCAAACCGCGCTCGCCAGGTTGCAACAGCACCTCGCCTTGCGCCGGCATCACCAGCACATCGAGCATGTCCGCCGCTCCGGTACCGCTCAAATGCGTGTGCGAGAAACCCATGATCGAACCGTCGGCCTGGTGATAACCGGACGATGCATCCCACCCGGCGTCGTTCGTATCGGGGCTCAACTGCACCATCCCGAACGGCATCGACGCGCCTGGATACATATGCCCGTGACCGCCGGTACCGACGAACACGTCTACATAGCGCGACACGCCACCCGCCGCCTTCGTCGCCGCACCGCCAGCTGCCTTTTGGGTCGCACCGGAACCTTCCGCCAATCGCGCGAACGCAGGCAATGGACCACCCAACGCAGCCGCCGCACCCAAGCCCTGCAAGAACCTTCGACGTGACACCATGTCGCTACTCCCCGAACTTTCTAGTTGTCATGTAAACCAGAGGCGTCAGCGACAGGTTCGTAAAAGAGCAATCCAGCCGCGCGCAAGACGCACATCTCACCCAGTGGAGACTAGCGATAAGGCCACCGTCCACTGCACGACTGTAAACGAAAAATTTGTCTCGATCCAAATTTCTTTGGGGCGGCTATAACTTGTTTATTTATAAGCTAATTTCTTCGGGGAATTGAGCTGGACGTATATGTTGTCGTCGGCGTTGCTTAACCAAGTCGCTCGGTATGTAACCCTGTCGCAAGTACTTACCCTTCTCGAAGAGCCATCGAGCCTGGTGTTGCAGTCCAGCGTGTTCGAATGAAGCTAACCTCCGCAGGTCGCTTCGATAACCGGCCGGTATCCTGATTACAAAAACACAGTCGTATACCGGCATCTTTGCGGCAGTAGGCTTCCGAACCAAATCGGACATCGAAGCGAGAAGTTAGTCCCGATATCGATGACGTAAAAAGGAGGGTTTATGCTGCGATAGGTAAATCCACTTTCGACCGAAAGGAGCGAGCAAATGGCAGTTAGGCCGATCTTGGTGCTGTGCTTGGGATTTCTCTTGATGGCCAATCAGGGTGAAACCGCGGCTGCCGCGCCCGCCGGACACGTCACTGGCGTAGGCGGCGTGTTTTTCAAGGCGAAAGATCCGAAGGTGCTTGCGGCCTGGTATCGCGACGTATTGGGACTGCCGGTGGAAGCCTGGGGCGGTGCGGCGCTGCGCTACGACGCGCCAAAACACCCTCCGGTGCTGGCGTGGAATGCATTCCCTGCGTCAACGAGCTACTTCGCGCCATCGACCAGTGCGTTCATGATCAACTACGCAGTCGACGACATGGACGCTTTACTTGCGCGATTGCACGCAAAAGGCGTTGCAGTTCTGAAGCGCGATGACAACGACCCAAACGGCCGCTTCGCGTGGATCCTAGATCCCGAAGGCAACAAGATCGAGCTTTGGGAGCCGAAACGTTAGACGCCTTCGCATTGGCCGGCTGAAACCGGAACCCATAGCGGACGTGAGACAAACAGTAATAGGCACCATACTTCTCAGGGGGAATCATGATCGTCGCGGTACGAATTGTCGCGAATGCATTCGCGATAAGGATGGTGCGTTTGTGCTGTCTTGGTATCAGCGTTTTACTCGCAAGCCACGCTTGGGCTGACAGTTGCCAATTGATACGTTACGGCACCTTTCCGGTGGAAATGGAAAGCGGGCGTGCCACAACTGTGGTGAAGATCAACGGAGCCGATACGCGCTTTGCTCTCGATACAGGGTCTTTTTTCAACATCATGTCGAACGCCACCGCATCGTCGTTGGAACTCAAGTTGCGAGCTATGCCGTTTGGTTTTCACATTAACGGTATCGGAGGCGCTGCGGATGCCCAGTACGCGCGCGTGAAGGAATTTGGCATCCTCGGCACGACGCTCAAAAATATTGATTTCCTCGTCGGCGGTACCGATGCGGGTTATGGCCTGCTAGGCGCCAACCTGCTCGATTTCGCCGATCTGGAAATCGATATGGCACATGGCAAATTGACTCTGTTCAAGGTGGACGGCTGCGATAAGCATGTGCTGGCGTACTGGTCCACGGGCCGTGATTACTTCATGGCCGACCTCGACCCCTCCGATAACCGGCTCGACCGACGTACTTTTATCGACGTGACGATAAACGGCAAGAAAGTGCGGGCGCTGCTCGATTCGGGAGCCTATGCCACCTTGCTAACCCGTCATGCTGCTGAGCAAGTCGGTATCGACCTGAATGCGCCGGATGTGAAGAAGGGCAACACCGTCATGGGCTTTGGCGCCAAGTCAGTCAAGTCATGGATTGTGCGCATCGATTCATTCTCCGTCGGCACGGAAACCATCCAGCATAGCCAGATGCAGGTCTTTGATGGAACCCTTGGCGATGGCACCGACATGTTGCTGGGCCTGGATTACCTTCTTGCCCATCATATGTTTATCGCCAACAGCCAGAAAAAAGCTTATTTCACGTACAACGGCGGCCGTGTGTTTGCGTTGGCCGATGCACCTAGCGACGGCGATAAATCCGACGCCGCCACTGGTGCTGAGAACAACAGCGCAGCACCCAAGACCGCGCCCGATTACGCGCTGCGTGGCGAAGCCTATCTGTCTCGCGGCGAACCAAAGGCTGCCGTAGCCGATCTGAACGAGGCGATTCGCATGGCTCCAGATCAGGCTGATTATTACGTTGCCCGTGCGAGGGCACTTTGGGCGGATAAACAGTCCGATGCGGCGCTCACTGATCTCAACAAGTCCTTGAGCCTGGATCCGAAGAACCTTGAAGCGTTGCTGCTGCGCGCCAGACTCCACTTCATGCACAAAGACCGTACGAGTGCTGCAGCCGATGTGACGGCGGCAAGCGCCTTGGCGCCTGCGGGATCAGCGCAGGCACGTTCGGTTGCCACCATGTACATCCAACTCGATCAACCCGCCGCGGCGCTGCCAATGCTCGACGATTGGATTCGCCTTCATGACAATGACGCCAAGCTCGGGTCCGCGCTCAACGAGCGCTGCTGGGCGCGCGGCCTGAGCAATCAAATGCTCGACGATGCGTTACATGATTGCCGCAAGGCGATCAAACGCGATGGCGAAAACCCGGGCTATCTCGACAGTCTCGGTTTGGTGGAGTTGCGGCTGGGACATTATCCCGAATCGATCAAAGCCTACGAGCAGGCCATCGCGCAAATGCCGCGTTCCGCGTGGTCGCGCTACGGCCTTGGCTTAGCGGAAATCCGCAATGGCCAGACGGACGCGGGCAATGCCAATCTGGTCGCCGCGCGCGCGCTTGATCCAAAGATCGACGCACAGACTGCCAAGTACGGCTTGACCGCGGCACAGCCACCGAAATGAATGGCTTGACAGTAAATGAGTTCGAGTCACGAGAGGATGCTCGACGCTGGCTGATGGAAATTCAGCATAGTGTATTCAGCGGCTGAATCCGCAACCCGAAGTAGACCTTTTATTTTATCTGTTTCAGGTCACCTTCTCATCGCACAGGACGACTTTCTAAGGAGACAATGTGTCAGTAAATCGCAAATGGCGAAACGTGCTTCTGACTATCCCGGTTGCGTTGACGGTCAATGGGTGCGCCACCGTTGCACGTGACCAGCCCAATCTGTTCCATTCGAGTTCAAAACCTTGGTTATGCGAGGGCAAAATAGATGTGAGCCAATTGGGTAGCATGCCCAATACTAGGGAACTCACAGCACGCGCGGTTGTTCATCCTAGTGCAGATATAGAAGACCTTGAAGTGGATTTAACTCCGGTCCCTTCCCAGGCAAAGAAGCCTTGCGCAAATGGTGCCACTTGTAAAGTGGAGAACATTGGAGCCCGCACCCGAATTGTTATCTATCCGGCTAAACCAACTCACCCTTCGCCTCAGCAATCTCCCGGGATGATGGCTTACTCCGAAGGTATCGAGTTTGATCCAACTAAATCTCAACTCGCATTCAGCGGTGGCGGATTTGAATGGGGCTGGATCTTCACGGGTAAATGCATCATCAAGCCTTAACCGGCCACTTTCGATTGCGGACTCAACTGATCGTTGCAACACGCCTCCTGCTCACGCAGTCTATGGGTGTTTCATCGACCGGCTGAAGTCGCAACCCATGCCGCTGATCAGGCCCGCAGTTCGACATATTGAGCGCGCCAAGGAGGAGCGGCGAACGGATCGGCGAAGTATTGGGTTTCGTGCGACACCTTTCCATCCCTGAACTCCATGATGCTCACGGTGTAGGCGGGCTTGCCCTCGTAGGTAATCACATACTCGGTAACCCAGAGATTGCCTTCTCCTACGACACGCCGGACCACAAACCCCGATGGTTTACCTGGATGATGGCTACGAAGCGCTTGCAGGTTACGCCGGCCGTGAATGATCTCGCCTGACTGTGGGTACTCGCACACAGCATCATCGTGATAGATCTCATGCTCGACAACTTGATCACCCGCAGCGGATGCAGCCCAATGTCGATCAATGGCCATTCGGATGTTCTGCATTTCCATCATCGGCCTCCATTTTGAGCCGTGTGCTTACGGCACCAACTTGGTATGTATCTAACGCCTGAATCAAGGGGCATGCGATACGCGCATCCGCTTGGACGACTAGATAGGCTGCGCTTGGCCACGCTGGCATACAAGTGCTCGCGCCAGACCAACCCCAATCTTGAAGTACTCCACTGATTTCCCGTGGTGGGAAGGCCAACGCTAGTAGCACCGCTACAATGTCCGATTTCGACTGCGGACACGTGTAACGAGTAGATACCATCCCACCAAGATGTTCCGCATTTAGTCTTGGACGATGCCGATCGTCCGCAGCCATACCTCGACCAAACGAGGCCAGTCGGTAATAGGAAACTGCGTCCGTCGCAAGCCGAACGCATGCCCACCGTGTGCATACAGATGCATCTCAACCGGTACGTCGGCCTTCTTCAGCGCAGCGTAGTAAACCAGCGATTGGTTCACACCATCCACATTATCGTCTTCTGCCTGCGCTAAAAACGTAGGTGGTGTTTCATGGGAGACCGGAACATTGGGGTTCAACGTATCGTCATCGGTCGCGAGATGTCCGGGATAAATCGCTACGGCAAAATCTGGACGGCTGCTTTCTTTGTCGGCCATGTCTACCGGCGTATACAGGCGACGTTTAAAGCTCGTACTAACCTCCGCCACAAGATACCCGCCCGCTGAAAACCCGATCACTCCAATCTTGTGGGGATCGATGTGCCATTCCGTGGCATGAAAGCGCACCAACCTTAACGTTCTCTGGGCATCCTCCAACGACGGCACCGACGTCGCCAAATTGTGCGGACGGCAATCGCATTGCCAAACATAAGGCACACTCGGAACGCGATACTTCAACAATATGCAAGTAATGCCTCTGGATATCAGCCAATCGCAAACCTCAGTGCCTTCGAGATCGATGGCCAGAATCTGGAAGCCGCCGCCCGGAAACACGATGACCGCGGCACCGGTGTTCTCCCCCTTTGGGGCATAGACCGTCATCGTGGGCTGGGTCACGTTGGTCACCGCCCCCCGCGTTTCGGTTTCCGGCCCCGGAACGGGTTGCTCATCTGGCGCCACGCCTGGCCATATCGGTATCTGCGTGTGTCCGGCTGCGGGCTGCCAAATCATCGTCTTCGCATACACGCTTCCGCACATGGCCAGCAGACACATGGCAATGGTCCACAGCTTCATGACGCTCCTCCGTTTTTGGCGCACGGCCAGAGTTGTGCGATCAAGGCAAGAAATCAGATGGAGCCTTCAACTTTCCAATCCTGCACTCCGCATCGGCCTTGCCGCGGCGGCTTCCGGGGATTTTTTCGGGCAAGCTTGTTGCTAACGCCGTCGGCGCACGCGATCAGCGGCCGGTATCAGACCTGGTCCGAAGTGTTCAAAGTTATTCTGAAACGTGCTTGTTCTTGTGTCTGCTTTCGATCCGAAGCGAACGCTGTGCATACACGTCAATGGAGGCACCTATGTTTAAGCTCTCACTTTATGCTGCACTTTTGATGTTCGCCGCTTCCAGCAGCATCGCTGCGCCGGTTGCGCCGCCCTTGGAGTTACTGGTGCTGGGGTCCGGTGGCCCCGGAGCGACAGGCCGGGCCGGAGCAGGATATGTCGTGTTAGTCGATGGAGAACCTCGCATCGTGGTCGATGCAGGGCCTGGCACATTTGTACGCCTGGGTGAGGCAAAGCTCTCATTGGCGAAGATCGATATCATCCTGTTAACGCACTTGCATATCGATCACACGGGCGAATTGCCCGGGCTATTCAAAGCGCGTGCGATTTCAGGTGATGGCGCAGTCAATTTCAGGGTCTTTGGTCCCACAGGGCGCCGTGGCGAAGGCGAGGAGGCCACCTTCCCATCGACTAGCCACTTTATCGATCTGTTGTTCGGTCCTGATGGCGCATACAGCTATCTGCACGACTTTGCGGCCCCAATGACGATCAATGCGACGAATATCGACGCGTCCACGAATGCTCCCAAGACATCGAGGGTGATTTATTCAGAGCGCGGCCTGCATATCAGCGCGATAGCTGGCCATCATGGCGACGCACCTGCAGTAATCTATCGCATCGACTATCGTGACCAAAGTATCACCTTCAGCGGTGACATCGATGCCAACGGAATCGACAACCTGCGTCGCATTGCACGACATACCAGACTGCTGGTTTTCAATTGCGTCGTGCTTGATCCACCTGGATCTCGGCCCGTGCTCTATACCTTGCATACACCGCCTAAGACGATTGGCGTGGTGGCTGCCGAGAGCGAAACGGAAAAGCTGCTGCTCAGTCATTTGTCGCCCTCGATTGATCAACAGCAGGCCAGCGTCGAGGCATCTATTCGTGAGCACTACAAGGGACCGGTAGTGTTCGCCGAAGACGGTATGCGCTTGCAACCTTAGTTGGCCTCTCGGCATGTCCGCTTCCGATCCCAAGCGAACCTAGCTGGAATTTAGCTCTTGATCAAAACGAGGGAAAGACATCGCCGTCAACGCAAGAACAATAGGCTCAAAAAACGGCCATCAGTTCGTATTGTGGCACGGTCTGTTGGCGATGTTCGGATTGGCGCATTCAGTCAGAAGCGTGAAAACGGTGGCCGCAATAGAGACTGTCCGTTTCAAGGTTTTGCCCACGGCCTTGAATTTCCCGAGTACCCGTCTTGCCATGTGCAGTGCAGCAATAAGTTGAAACCCTGTTCGACATGTCGATTTGCCGGCTTCCCATTCGTCGTTCAGAAGTCACGGGTGACTGTTGGGTCGGACGTACCGTCGCGCCCAACGTTCCGTGTATGCCCGGATACCCGGTACCGAACGGAAATAGAGGAGCAAGGCAATGAATCAGACATTCCGTTGTTTCGGCCACTTGCTTGTGTTTTGCGTGCTTGCCGCGTTAATCGCCAGTGCCGGCGCCTGGGCCCAGCAGCCACGCCAAAGCTATCCGAGCATGGCGCCGCTTTCCCAATATCTGATCACCGACCGCGCCGCGGAAATAGCGTTAGCTCGGAGTGCTGCGCCCGCAGCGATTTCCGATCAAGCGACCGTGTTGGTGCTCCAATCGAAGGGCTACGTGACGGCGTCTGAAGGCAAGAATGGTTTCGTATGCGTGGTCGAGCGGTCATGGATGTCCCCATTCGATGCGCCGCAATTCTGGAATCCAAAATTACGCGGGCCTATCTGCTTCAACCCGGAGGCGGCCAGATCGATTCTGCCCATGACCTATAAGAGGACGGCCTTGGTGCTAGCTGGGCAATCCAGAGAAGAAATCAAAAAGAGCATCAAAGACGCGTTCGCGGCAAAGCAATTGCCATCGCTGGAGCCAGGAGCGATGTCTTACATGATGTCCAAGCAAGGGTATCTCGACGATCAGTATGGCCATTGGATGTCGCATCTGATGTTCTATACCGCTACCAACGTGGATTGGGGTGCCGATCAAGCGGGCTCGCCGGTCATGTTGAATCCACAATTCCACGGCGCACCCGAGCCGATAAACGTATTGATGATAGCGGCCGGCAAATGGTCGGACGGCACCGCCTCGCCGAGCATGTAAGCGTGTGATGTTGTCGATCGAGTCGGAGGTCGGTGAGCCGGTCGCATTCCTTTTGCGGAAAGTGACAAATGCACTGCGGCGAATTCCAACCTACGCGAAAATCAAAGTTCGCCGAGCAGCAGGGAGGGATATCTCTGCTGCACATCAATCATCAGCTCACCAAACAACGTATTTGCCCACGCAAACCAGCTGCGCGTGAAATGCGTCGGATCATCCTGATCGAAGGTTTCATGGATGAAACCGCTGCCCGCATCCGTATCGCGCAACCACTTCAGGCATTGCCGAACCTCGGCAACATCACCACTGGTCTGCGCATACATCATGATCGACATCGGCCAGATCATGCGTAGCCCCTCGTGCGGTCCACCGATGCCATTGGCCGCCTTGCCACGGAAAAAGTAGGGATTGCGCGGGCTCCATGCCAGCTCGCGCGTATGACGATAAAGCGGATCGTTGCGATCGCAGCAGCCCAGGTATGGCAAGCCGAGCAAGCTGGGCACGTTGGCATCGTCCATAAATAGCTGGTTGCCGAAGCCGTCGATCTCGTAAGCCCAGAACTCACGGCCGTCTTCGTCGCGCATACGGCCGTCCTTATGCACAGCCTGTTCCACTTCATTCGCCAGAGCCTCGCATTCGCCGGCGAAATCCGCATCCTTGTGCAAGGCGCGGCTCATCTGTGCGAGTTGGCGCAGGCTCAGCACGGCGAACAGGTTGGGCGGCACGAACAGCGGATACGTGCATGCATCATCGGACGGCCGGAACATGGAATGGATCATTCCGTTCGGCTGCGTGGGATTGCCGTAGCCGCCGAGCATCTGCGTTTCTGTCGGCACCTCGGAGGTGCGTTGGAAGTGATAGGACCCTTTGTCGTGCTTGCGCTGCTGTTCGCGGAAGGTCTTGAGCACCAGGTGCATGGCTTCACGCCAGTCGTCATCGAACGGCTCAGTGTCGCCGGTTGCCTGCCAGTAGCTGTGTGCAAGGCGGATCGGGTAGCACAGCGAATCGATCTCCCACTTGCGTTCGCCGACGCCGGGTTTCATGTCGGTCTGATCATGGCGCGCCCACACCAGCGGCTGCGCGTGCGGATCGGGCATGAAGGCGTTGGCATAGGGATCGATGCGGATGCAGCGCGCCTGGCGGCGGATCAGTCCGCGAAACAGACGTTGCAGCGCCTTGTCGTGCTTCGCCAACGGGACGTACGGCACGACCTGCGCCGAGGAATCGCGCATCCACATCGCATTGATGTCACCGGTGATCACAAAGGTGTCGGGCTTGCCGTCGAGCGTGCCGAGTTCCACAGTGGTGTCGAGCGTGTTGGGATAGCAGTTCTCGAACATCCAGGCGAGTTTTGGATCGGCGATGGATGCTTTGACGCTGGCGAGTTGGCGTTCGACGGCTTCGCTGACGAATTTGCGCTTGGCTAGGGGTGGGCGTTGGCTGGTGTAAGTTGAAGCGCTTTTCGCTAAGCCAGGCAACGTGATGCCAGTCATGCCCACTGCCGTGGCAGTGCCAATCAGTTTGAGAAAATTGCGGCGTGTGGGCATGGTGAGGAATCTCTTTCTTGTGAGGAACGGCTCCCTCCCCTGCTTGCAGGGGAGGGCTGGGGTGGGGTGAGTACTTGCCTCAGACTTTCCCGCAAGTGTTCACCCCCTCCCGACCTCCCCCTGCAAGCAGGGGGAGGAGAAGTACTGCGAGGCTAATGGGCGTTGGCCATCACACCCGCCAAATCCCGCACCTGTACCGCATGCTGCAACTTCTCCAACTCCAGCTTGCTATGCACCGTCAGCGTCACGCTTTGCCCAGGCAGCAGATCGAACGCGTTATCCGACACCTCCGCATCCAGATCGCCGAAGGAAATCCACACATTGCGTGCAAGCTTGTCGCTGCTCAGCGTCAAGGCGTAGCCGTCCGAGCCGGCTGCCAGCGAGGTATGGATTTGCGGCGTAGGCAGCGCAAGCGTCTTGGCCTCGTCGAAGAACACCAGGTTCCGCGATACCACCTTGTTGCCATCCAGCAACTCGAACACCGCGAACGTCGCGTGCGGATCGGCACCGTTGAGCAACTGCGCGTCGGTATACGTAGCCGCCTTGGTGCTGCTCAGCGCAGGCAACTCGGCTGCCTCCTCGTGCTCGCTCAGCACCTTGCCCGAGAAATCCATCGTGCGCATGCGCCAGCGCAGGGAGGTGGGCGAAGTGCTATCGGATACCAGCGAAACAGTAGTGTTTCCATCATTGCGCAACGCAGCGATCAACATCGGCGCATAGAACCGCCGCGCATGGAACTGCAGCGCCTTCCAGCGACCGAAGTAATCGATGCTCGCCCATGAAGCGCCGGGCCACACATCGTTGAGCTGCCAGTACATCGAACCCATCGCCTGCGGCCGTGATGCGCGCAGATGCTCGGCTGCAAGCTGGATGCCTTCGGCCTGCATCACCTGGCTCAGGTAAACGAAGGACGCGAAATCCTTCGGTTCACCGTAGCTGCGCGTGATGTACAGCAGTAAGCGCTTGTTGCCGTTGCCGCTGTCGAATTTCTGGTGCGCGCGCATCACCGGCGATTCGGGCTGCAGATCGCCTTGCTCGGCAAACGCGTGGATGGTGCGCATCTCCGGGAAGGACTGCAGGCCGTACTCGGACTGGAAGCGTGGCGTGATGTTGAGGTACTCGGTCACCGGCTTGGCTTCGCCGGACCACACGTTCCAGTAGTGATAGTCGCCATCATCCAGCACGTTCGCCGGGCCTTCGTAATCCGTGCTTGGCGTGCTGGCCCAGTACGGAACGCTGGGATCGTATTCAGTGACCACGTTGCGCAGCGTATTGCTGAAAAGATTCACCATACCGATTACCAGTTTCTCGCGCTCATCTGGCGAGATCGCTTTCTTCAGCGCCAGGCGATCGCCCCAGGAATCCCAGCCCGTCTGCACCTCGTTATTGCCGCACCACAGAATGATGCTGGGATGATCGCGCAGGCGCTTCACCTGCTCGATGGCTTCCTGCCGCGTGTTCTCGACGAAGGCGGTATCGCTGGGTGGAATCGCACCACCGAACATGAAGTCCTGCCATACCATCAGGCCGAGGCGGTCGGTCATCTCGTAGAACGCATCGGGCATGTAATAGCCGCCGCCCCAGATGCGCACCGCGTTCATGTTGGCGTCGCGCGCGGATTGCAGCACGCGTTCCATCTGCGCATCGCTCACGCGGGTGGGGAAGCTGTCGAACGGAATCATGTCCGCGCCTTTGGCGAACACCGGAATGCCGTTGATCACGAAGGCGAAGCTCTTGCCCCAGGCATCCTTCTCGCGTCGCAGTTCGACGGTGCGCAGGCCAGTGGCGCGCTGCGTGCTGTATACCTCGTTACCGCCGTCGCGCACGCTGGTCTTGAACGTGTACATATCCTGCGCGCCGTAGCCTGCCGGATACCAGCGCCTGGGATGTGCGATACGCAACGCAACGCTGACCGGATTGCTGCCCGGATCGACCGTCACGTCCTGCTCAATGTGTGCTGCTGTCTGCCCATCCGGACCGATCGCATCCACGCTTACCTGCAATGTCTTGCTGGTGTCGGCGATCACGTCGAACTGCGCCGCGACCTGTGCCGCGTTGCTGCTTACATAGTTCTGCCGCACGTGGAAATCATCCACGCGCACGGCATTCCAGCTATCC
Source organism: Dyella humi (assembly GCF_044904605.1). NCBI lineage: Bacteria > Pseudomonadati > Pseudomonadota > Gammaproteobacteria > Lysobacterales > Rhodanobacteraceae > Dyella > Dyella humi. The sequence goes on along the minus strand of NZ_JADIKI010000023.1, from coordinate 1,412,850 downwards.
AGATGCACCGGCTGCCAGATGCCTTCGGTGACGATGCGCGGACCCCAATCCCAGCCGTACTGATAACCGGCCTTGCGCACGTAATTGGCCGTCTGCTTGCCTTTGGGTTCGTCGCCGAACGCCGAATCGAATTCACCCGGCAGCGCATACGGTTGTTTGAGCAGCCACGGCAGCAGGCGCTTGATCGGCGAATACAGCCTCACTTCCAGCGTGTTGCTGCCTTCATGTAGCGCGGTTTTCACCGGCACACGCCAGCGGCGGAACATGTTGTCCGCCGAGGCTAGTTTGTGGCCATTGAGATAGACGTCCGCAAACGTGTCCAGGCCGTCGAGCACTAGCTCCACGTGATCGCGTGCGAGCGTGGCCCTGTCTACGCTGAAGCGGGTCTCGTATTGCCAGTCGGACAGGCCGACCCACTGCACCTTGGCTTCGTTGTCGCGATAGAACGGATCGGGCAACAGCTTCGACGCCATCAGATCGGTTTGCACCGTGCCCGGCACCGTCGCCGTGTGCCAGCGCGTGGCGTCATGGTGGTCTTTTGCATGCGCATCGCCTTCGACCAGGCGGAAGCGCCAGCCGCTGTCCAAAGTTTGCGAGGTGGTCTGCGCCGCCACGCTGCCGGTTGCCAGCGGCAATAGCAGCAGCGAGAGCACGGCGATTTTCGGAAGACGCCGTACTGCGCTCATTCCGGACAAGCGGATTCGTTCAAGCATGCTTTTTATATCGATAGGCAGATGGATGGATGTTCGACCGCGCCGGGCGAGAAAACGCCGTGCGTCCCCGTTTCAATCGATCTATATCAGCTCACCCTATCAGTTGCCTAGGGGCCGTCGCATGGCGCAGCGCAATAGTGTGCTGCCTTACCCCACGTAGACGAGGCCCGTGTCGGGCATCAGATAGGCCACCAGCGGGGCACGGCAACACTCTGCAAGCCGGCGTCCATGCCATCCAGCACCTGCACGTTCGCCATGAAGAAACAAAACGCTTCCAGCGCTCGCTGGCCCGGAATGTCACGATGAAGTGTGTTGCGCATCAACGGCGCTTTCCTTCAATTGGGGCGGAAAGCCGTTTCGATGAATGCGTTGCGAAAGGTGCGGCGATTCGTCCAAGGCCTGTCACAAAAAGGTGTGGCGACTCTTCACATAGCCGCCATGCATAGCAGAGTAGAAAAACGTTGACCAGGAGGGTGCTCCATGAATGAGCGCGCAGGTCTTCAAAGTAACGGGCTGGAAACGCCGTTCCCCTCAACCGCTTCGGTAGACACGGCAACCCTGGCCAAGGGCATCGAGGCCAGCAGCGTCGGCATGATCGTCACCGAAGCCACGGGCGGCCACGCCATTCTTTACGCCAATGATGCGTTCTTGCGCATGACCGGCTATGCGCGCGAGGAAGTGCTCGGGCGCAGCTGTTGCTTTCTGCAGGGGCGCGACACCAACAAAGATGCCCTGCGGGAAATCGCCGAAGCCGTGCGGCAGGGTCGCGAGGTATCCGCCGAGCTGCTCAACTACCGCAAAGACGGCAGCAGCTTCTGGAACTTGCTATACGTCTGCCCGATCCGCGACGAATCGGGCCGCATCACTTATTTCTTCGGCTACCAGCGCGACATCTCGCAGCGTAAGGAAACCGAGGAAGCCTTGCAGCAGGCCTTGCGACTCGAAGCATTAGGCAAGCTCACGGGCGGCGTCGCGCACGACTACAACAACCTGCTGCAGGTAATCCAGACCTCGCTGGAGATGATCGAGTTGAGCGTCGCTGCCAACGAAGATATCGCCCGCCGCACCACGCGCACCATCGAGACTTGCCGCCACGCCATCGATCGTGCAAGCACGCTGACCAAGCAGTTGATGGTGTTTGCCAAACGCCAGTCGTACGCCTCCACGCCCATCGACATCAACGAATTGCTGGAACGGCTGCGCAGTGTCTTGACCAGTGCGTTGGGCGAGGAGATCAAGGTGCACCTGCATCTGGAGCCGCATCTGTGGCGCTGTACCGCCGATCTCGCACAGGCGGAAACGATCCTGGTAAACATCGCCATCAACTCGCGTGACGCGATGAAAGGCTCCGTCGATCAGCGGCTGGACATCAAGACCTTCAATCGCGAACTTTCCGAGCGCGAGGCCACGCTGCGCAGCGTCGAGCCGGGGCGTTACGTGGAGACCGTGATCGCGGACAACGGCCCCGGCATTCCACCCGATATTCTCAACCGCGTGCTCGATCCGTTCTTTACCACCAAGACCGAAGGCAAGGGCGTGGGCCTCGGCTTGTCCGTGGCATACGGCTTCACCCGCCAATCCGGCGGCACGCTGTATATCGAAAGCAAGGAAGGCGTTGGCACCTCGATCCACGTGCTGCTGCCCTATACGGATACGCCGTTGTCGGAGGGGCTCAAACGCGAGCAACTGGCCAACGCCGCGCAGCCACGCATCTTGCTGGTGGAAGATCGCAACGATGTCGCTACCACCACCACCCAAATGCTGGAGCTGCTCGGCTACCAGAGTGCGGTCGCGCACGACGCGGATTCGGCACTGCAACTGCTGGCACAGAACAGCGCCTACGAACTCCTGCTATCGGACGTGATCATGCCCGGCTCGATGGACGGCATTACCTTGGCGCGCACCGCAACCAAGCAATACCCATCTCTCAAGGTGCTGCTCGTCACCGGCTACGCGCAATTGAGTGAAAAAGAAGGCGTGGAATTTCCCGTGCTGTGCAAGCCCTATCGACATGCCGATTTGGCGCGCAAGTTGCGGGAGTTGTTGTATCGAAGGGCGTCGGAAATGTCTTAATGGGCATTCTCTCTACGCTACCGATTCGTAGTACCAGCATACCTTCATTCAACCATCGCGGCGAATACAAACCCCGCGATAACCACGTCGGTTGGGGACGTCGGTTGGGTTGTAAACTCCAACATTTCGCTTCCGAGCAATATATGCACGACCAGAATTCTCTGATGGCAAGTTGTCATTACCTGCTCGTTACTATCGTGTTGACCCGCCTGTGAGGAGAGTAAAATGAGCATTTTCGGCGACATCGTCAACAAGCTGTTTGGCAAGGCAAAACCCAGCGAGCCAGCTCCGGCTGAACCCACGCCCGACCCGGTGGCCACGCAGGCTGCGACCCCTGCCGCTCAACCTGCCCCCGCACCGCTGGCCGATGTGGACATTGCTGCGGTCATGGATCAGCTGGTTAGTGAAAGTGGTCAGACATTGAACTGGCGCACCTCGATCGTCGACACCATGAAGGCTCTGGGCATCGACAGCAGCCTCGCGCACCGCAAGGAGCTTGCGGGGGAGCTCAAGTACACCGGTGACACCAACGACTCAGCCACGATGAACATCTGGTTGCACAAACAACTGATGCAGGCACTGGCGGCGAACGGCGGCAAGCTACCGGCCGACCTAACCCAGTAAGTCGCGAACCGGAAGTTCTACAGTCGACGGAGCGAAGCGGATGGCGGGTGCCGCTTCGCTTTTTTATTCCAAGAATGTCTTGTGGCTGTATGTACGAGTACTTTCCAATTCGGAAATGAGCCTGTTCTTGTTTTTCTAGCCCTTCAATCAACGTCCACAATCGCTTGCAGAAACTCCCGCATATGTCGCCAATGCGAGCCTTCCCAGTACACGCGATGGCACTGATCACAAGTGACGAAGCTATTTTGACGTTCCAACACGGCCGTGGGCACGCGCCGAAGCAAGGATGTTTTGTCGATAGCACGCAGCGGAACGTTGCAGTCCAGGCATAGCGTGAACGGTTGCGCACTGGTACTCAAGTCCAGTCGCGTAATGACTTCCTGCAATTGCTGCGGCGATTTCAGTGCATGAACATAGCATCCATGCGTGACTTCGCGTCGCTTGAGAAGCTCTCTGTCGCGGGTAAGGATGATGCGTTCTTCCTGTAGCGATAGTTCCAGGATGCGGTCGTCTTGGAATTGATTGTCGTACAAGGTGTCGAAGCCGCACATGCGCAGCAAGTGAGCCAGGCCGCCCATGTGAGCATCGGCTACGAAGCGCGTTACGCGTAACGGCTGCTCGCGCACGTGCAGCAGTGGTGTGATGTCCAGCGCTTCGAATTTTGGGTACACCGCTACGCGATCGCCATCGTATAGAAGATGGTTGAAGCCGGTGGATTCGCCGTTGACGAGCACCAGTTCGACTTCGGTGTGCGGCACGCCAAGTGCTTCGATCATGTGCTTGGTGGTGGCTGCGCGCGCGCAGCGTCTTTGGAATTCCCGCCGGCGCAGTGCAGGGGCGAGGAAGTCGTTCAGTTCTTCATAAAAGCGAAAGGTTGCAGTGACCATTGTTCTTGCCGCTGAATAGCGGTCAGGTTCACTTGACTGCGATCATAAGCCGAATTCACCGGCAGTGAACCTGACCTTCTTCTAGCTCCATTCTGCCTTCAGTTCAGCGGCGATCTCTGTCTCACTCGCATCACACATGACGCCGCCTATGCCACGGCACCAGCATGGGAACGCGTTGGCGATATTTCCGATACTCCTCGCCGAAGTAGGTCACCATATCGCGCTCTTCGAATTGCAGCGCTATCAGAATGTAACCCGTCATGCCGGCGGCAAAAATAAGACGGCCAACCGTCATCACAGGCGCTGCCCAGAAGGAAATGATGAAGCCGAGCATAAGCGGATGGCGTACGAGCCTGTAGAAAAAGGGCTCGCGAAATCCAACAGGTGAGTAGTTGCGCTGCTTGAGATTCAAGTACACCTGCCGCAATCCGAACAGATCGAAGTGATCGATCAGGAACGTGCAGGACAACACCACGCCCCACCCCAATGCGAACATCACCCACAGCGCAGAGACGGCTACAGGCATACGGATATGCCACACCTCCTGTGTTATCGGCTTCCATAGCCAGAACATCAGAATCAGCGCCGCACTGGCGAACAGTACATAGCTGCTGCGCTCGATGGACGGAGGTATGAAGCGCTTCCACCATTGTTTGAAGCCAGGTCTGGCCATCACGCTGTGCTGAATGCCAAAAATGCCGATCAGCACCAAGTTAGTCGTTAGTGCTAGCGCGAATGACCCTGGAATTCCTGAGTCGATCGATTTCGGTACGACCAGGTTTCCGATAAAGCCAATCAGGTACAGAAACGTCGCGAGGAAAATCAGATAGCAGAGGACACCGTAGAGAAAGGCGAGCAAGCGAGTCATAGAAGCCTCCCGATGAAGAGCCATGACGCGTGCTAGTTCATCCAGAGCAGGCCGTGTCGTTGGACAACCCGGGCGCTTGGTGACCACCCTCCGGCTGTGCCCGGTGCCATGATTACTCTACACCCGGTGGCTTTTGGGTGGCGGTCTAATCTACGAGTGAAGATCGCGGCGATCGTTAAAAAATTGGGACGAAAACGCATGGATCGGCGGCAATGACGGCGATAAGGGAATGGTGCCTTTCATGGCAACTTTATCCATTCAGCCGGCTCGCCAATCGTAGTGCTCGACGCCTGTCGATTCTGCACTCCGCTGTTCGTCGGGAGATCAGGACACTCCATACGAAAGCCGGAGCGAGTCCTGACCACACCTCTTTCCCACAGATTCTGGAGCGCGTTATGAAACGATTTCTGGCGGTTTACATCGGCACCGAAGCATCGATGAACGAGTCCGGGTGGAACGCATTGAGTGACGCGGAGCGTCAAGAACGCGAGCGGGCAGGCATACATGCCTGGAAGAACTGGGTCGAAGCCAACCAAGCTTCGATTGTTGAAGTGGGCGCGCCGCTGGGCAAGACCTTGCGCACGTCCAAGCATGGCATCGAGAACATCAAGAATGAGCTGACTGGGTTTACCGTCGTACAGGCGGAGTCGCACGAAGACGCGGCGAAACTGTTTGAAGGCCATCCGCACTTCACGCTGTTTCCGGGCGATTCGATCGAAATCATGCCTTGCTTGGCGATGCCTGGATAGTTCTGCGAGCCGTCGGTGCGCTTGACGCGCCGACGGATTCTTTATATCCCGTGTTCTGCGAGCGTGCGCGAACCGTCATATTTCGTCGCTATGGTGCACGCCGGTTCTTATGATCGCACCGGGTGCAATGTATGGCTGAGACTTACGGCATAACGATGGGTGAAAATGCAGGGTCGTCGCCCGCGAACATACCTGCGGCCCAGGCGTTCGATCTGTTCCCTACACGCATCTGGCAGATTCCGCTTAGGCATCTGGCGCCGCATTTTGCCCAGTGGGCGCAAGCGATTCAGGCTATGCGAGCCGCGGCGCCGATGCCGGCGGGACGAACCAATCGTGGCGGTTGGAACAGTGTCGACAATGCGGTGATGCATCAGCCGATCTTCGCGGAGTTGCATCAGACCGTGCGGCATTACTGTGCGCAGGCATTTATGGAGATGGGAGTGGGTACGCCGGCATTCGAAGTGCAGTCATGGGCAAATATCCATGATCGCGGCGGTTTCAATTTCCAGCATATGCATGAAGGTGCGCTGCTAAGCGGCACGTTTTACCTGCAGGTGCCGGAGGGATCGGGGGCCTTGGTGTTCAAGGACCCGCGGCCTGGCGTGTTGAATGCCTATGCCAGAGGCAATGGGGCGAATGCGTACAAAGATATTCAGTTGAGGCCCTCGGCGGGCTTGCTGGTGCTGTTTCCGCATTGGTTGGAGCACTTCGTGGAGCCGCACGAGAACGATGTGCCGCGGATTTGTATTCCGTTCAACGCGTTGCGGCCTTCGACGGAATGATGGATGGACTTCGGCGAGCCATTTCACAAAACAGTCATAACGCATCCATACTCTCTGTCATCTTCTGGGTACCGTAGCCTATTTCGGCGGATGTGCTCGAAGGAGGCTCGATGCGTGAAAAGCATGGCACGTGGTCGGCGCTGTTCGCGGAAAAACGCGAGACGCTGAGCAGCTATTTTCTCCGGCGCGTGGCGCATCGATGGGATGCGCAGGATCTGGTGCAGGAAGTCTATTTGCGCCTGCTGCGCATCGAGCCGGCCGACGCGGCCAATATCCGCAGCCCCGAAGCCTACCTTTTCACGGTCGCCGCGAATCTCGTCAAGGAACACGCCGTGCTGCGCCAGCAGCAGCCGCTGGGTAGCGATGAGCTGGAGCAGGTGGTGGAGCAGCTTGTAGCGCCCATCAATCTGGAAGCGGACATGGACAGCGAATCGCGACAGCGGCGGCTGGGCGCGCTGATCGACCGCCTTTCGCCCAAGTGCAAGGCGGTGCTGATCATGCATTACCGCGATGAGTTGTCGTATCGCGAAATTGCCGAGCGCATGTCGATCTCGACCCATATGGTGAAGAAGTACGTCGTGAAAGGACTGGCAGCTTGCCGGCAGAGGATGGCCGAATATGAGTAACTCCACGCATTTCGACGCGGCACGGCAGGCTCGGCGCATCAGCGAACAGGCCGTGGCCTGGTACATCGAGCAGCAGGAGCCGCTGACCGAACGCCAGCGCGTGGCGTTCCTGGATTGGCTGCACGCTTCGCCCAAACACGTCGCCGAATACTTCGCCGTGGCGCAGATGCATGGCGATTTCAAAGTCGCCGCTTCGCTCAAGCAGCTTTCAGCAGACGAGCTGGTGGAGCAAGCCCGGCGCGAGAACCCGGTGGTGATGTTTCCGCTTATGGGAAGCGCCATGCCGCGGGAACGCGAAGCTCGGCCGAAGCGCGGTGCCCGCGCGAGGCGCCTGCTTGCCGGCATGGCTGGCGTGGCGGCATGTACAGCCATGGTCTTGCTGGGCGTGGCCCATTGGCGTACGCATGATGCGCCGCTCGCGCAGAACGTTGTTCAAAGCTACGCGGGCGATACCGGCGCCGTGCGTTCACTGAAGCTCGTTGACGGTACGCTGGTGCAGCTGGACCGCAACAGCGCCATCGATGTGCGCTTCGACAGCCATTCTCGGCACATCGACGTAATTCGCGGTCACGTGCTGTTCGACGTCGGCAAGGATTTGGCGCGGCCGATGCTGGTCAATGTTGGTGGCCATGTGTTGCAGGATATCGGCACCGTCTTCGACGTCAGGCGTGATGCGAGCGGCGACACCTTGACGGTGATCAGCGGCCGCGTGCGCGTCCTGGACAGCTCCGATGCATCCACGCTCGACAGCCATGCGGTGGCCGATCTGACGGCTGGACAACAGATCGAACTTGATGCGACGAGCACTGGCGTCGTGCACCCTGCGCAGATCGCGCAGACGACAGCATGGCTGCCTGATGAGATCCGCTTCCAACACGAAACCATCGGCGACGTGGCACGGCGTTTCAACGCCTACACCAGCAAGCCGCTGGTGATCGAGAACGACCATATTGCCGACAAGCGCATCAGCGGAGTCTTCCACGCGGACAATCCGCAGGCGTTCGTCGCGTATCTGTCGACCTTGCCGAACGTGCGGATCATTGACGCTGCCGATCGCATCCGCATCGTCGCTTCACATCAAACGGACGCAAAAGCGCGATAGGTTGTGGTGCAAACGCATGTCTGGCCGTCATTCCCGCGAAAGCGGGAATCCATCTTCGCCTTTGCATCAGAGCAAATGGATTCCCGCTTTCGCGGGAATGACGGCTTTTAGGGTTACGGAAGGTTGTAAGAAAAAATTCATGCAATGAGGGGTACCCGGTTTGCACGCTGGAGGACTCTTGAAAGGTATAGGCAGACGAAAAGCGCGCAACGCGATCGCCGTCTGCCTCACGTACATCCTCTCAAGGCTGCTTCCCACATGCGTAATCGATTGGCCCTTCATATCGCCCTGATTCTGGGCACGAGCGTTCCACTGGCGGTGTTCGCACAGGCTTCCACCACGGCGCATACCACCGCCATTGCCCCCATGCCGCTGGCCAAGGCGTTGGAGAATTTCTCCCACGAAGCGGGTTTGCAGGTCGTCTATGGCTCGGAAATCGCAGACAGCATCCGCAGCCCGGGTGCCGAAGCAGGTCTAACGCCGGAGCAGCAACTGCGCCAGCTGCTGGCGGGCACGGGCCTCAACTATCGCTTCGTAACGCCGAACACGGTGACGATCGTCCCGGGAAACGTGGCAACCAATGCGGGCAGTCCGGCCTCCGCTGCGGTAGCGACGGCCGGTAGTGCAGGCTCTGATGCGATCAACGGTGGTGCTGTACAGGCGAATAGCGACAAAAGCACCAAGGACCTGGAGCGCGTGGTGGTGACCGCGCGTTCCGGTGTGGAGACGCGCACTCGCGCGCAAACCAGCTATTCGATCACCACCATCGATGAAGACCGCCTGCGCATGCAAGCGCCCACCAGCGTGACCGAAGCGGTGAAATCCGTGCCGGGTTTCTGGGTGGAATCTTCCGGCGGCGAAGCGAGCGGCAATATTCGCGCGCGCGGCATTCCGGTCGACGGCTATGGTTCGGTGAACCTGCTCGAAGACGGTATTCCCGTGCAGCACGACCCCGCGCTGGGTTATCTCAATGCCGACCAGGCGTTTCGCCTGGACGAAACGATCGAACGCATCGAAGTGGTGCGCGGCGGCCCTTCGTCGATCTTCTATTCGAATGCGCCGGCTGGCGCCATCAACTTTATTCCTCGCCAAGTCGACGATACGGCTGAGGGCCTGGTCAAGTACACGGCCGGCAACTACGGCCTGGGCCGGCTGGATTTCTGGTACGGCACACCGATCGGCGACGGTTGGAAATTAAGCACCGGCGGCTTCTTCCGTATCGATCACAACATCCGCAATCCGGGTTTCAACAGCGACAACGGTGGACAACTGCGCGCCACGCTCTCCAAACAATTCGAGAACGGCAACTTCAGTTTCGACGTGAAGCGCATGGATGACCGGGTCGGCTTCGATCTCGGCATTCCCATGTATCGCAACCCGAGCGGTGACCTGGTCTCCGTGCCGGGCTTCAACGGCAACTACGGCACTGTGGCCGGTTCCGACACCGAGCATGTGATGCTGCAGCAGGGCAACGGAAGCTACTACAACTTCGACAACACGCTCGGTACCGATGTAAAGCGCACCCAGCTCACGGTGAAATTCGACTACAACCTGGGGGACGGCTGGAAGATAGCCGAGAACCTGCGCTACAGCGACACCAACTCGATACGCAACGGCGTGTACCCGAATGCGATCGAGACGCCAGCGGCGCTCTACGCCTCGGCAGCGGCGCGGCTGAAGCAGTACTACCCGAACGCCGCCGGCATGCAGCTGCAATACGTGGACTCGGGCGCGGTGTTCAGCCCCAACCAGAACGGCAACGGCCTGGTGATCCTCGGCGGCCTGCGCGGCATCACCATGCCAATGAACGAGCTGACCAGCGATACGCGCCTGATGCGCAAGTTCGAGTTCGGCGACCAGACGCACGACGTGACGCTTGGCTATTACCACGCGTATTTCAACCAGAGTTTCGACCGCTATTCCTCCACCGTGCTGCTGGATACCTCGGATAACGCCAAACTGCTGAACCTGGTAGCGGTGAACGCGGCCGGCCAGCCGGTTGGCACGCTCACCAGCAACGGCATCTACAACAATGGCTACGAGTGGGCGCATGCGCACGGCACGTCGGATACCGATGCGTTCTACCTGTCCGACGAATGGCAGGTGACCGACAAGCTGCGCATCGATGGCGGTGCGCGCTGGGAACGCGTGAACACGCGGGGCTGGACCGAGCTGTCGACCACGGCGAACCTTGGCACGCCGTGGAGTTCGGCAATCCTCACCGGCAACGGGCAGTACGCCAGCTACAACGATAGCTTCAACAAACTGGGCTGGACGCTGGGTGCGAACTACCAGTTCACCGATCACCAGGGCGTGTTCGCGCGCTATACGTCTACCTTCCGCCTACCTAATCTGAGTTCGTACATCACCACGCCGACCGCCACGCCGATCACGCAGACGATGATCCTGCCCGAGGTGGGCTACAAGTTCGCCAACCGCTGGATCGAAACCTACGAAACGTTCTTTTACACCCGATACAACAACGTCGGTTTCAGCAACTACGTGTTCAATCCGAACACCGGCGCATCCACGGCGCAAACTGGCTACGCGAACACCGAGACCTACGGCCTGGAACTGGAAGGCACGATTTATCCGTCGCAGCTGTTCGATCTGCAATACAGCGCGACGCTGCAAGATCCGCGCTACAAGGGTCTGCGTTACACCGTCATCCAGGCCGGCGCGCCGGTGCTACTCGACTACAATGACGACCAGCTCATTCGCGTGCCGCGCAAGAGCGTGCGGATCGTGCCCGGCCTGAACCTGTTGGACAACAAGCTGCGCCTGCAGTTGACCTACGAGTATGAAGGCAAGCGTTTCTCTGACACGGCCAACTCCGTGGTGCTGCCGCAGTACTACACGCTGGGCTTCAGCGCGCGCTACCAAGCTACGCCGAATCTGTCGCTCTTCTTGTATGCGGACAATCTCAACAACTCGCTGGGTTTGACCGAGGGCAATCCGCGCTCGGGTGAGTTGAAGAGCAGCGATGCGGGTGCGACGGTATTCATTGCGCGGCCGTTGCTGGGGCGGTCGTTCAGGGCATCCGTGATGTACCGGTTTTGATGTACCAGGCACATCACAGAATGCTTGAAATGACCTCATCGTCATTCCGGCGAAGGCAGGAATCCAGTGCAAACATGCTGTGCGAAGCACTCGACAGGAAGAACGTTATGGGTGTTTCGCACGACGTATTCAAACTGGAATCCTCGCCCCTCAAGGCCGAGCATATCCATGTGTTCTCCCTCCGAGCCGGCCTACCCCAGAATGACGATGACGCAAGCGCAAGTCATCTCGAATCAAAGGCGTCCGAATCCTGGGCTCCAGACAGCCAGGAGCTCATCCAAACCATGAAAGCTCTCTACCGACATTCGCTTTTCATGCTCGCCATGATGCTGCTGCTCCTGTGCCTGGCATGCACCGCGCATGCCTATGACAGCAAGCCGGACCTGGTGCTGAAGGGCGACATTCACAGTAGCGACAATCACACTTACCATCCGGTGTCCTTCACCGTGCCGCCTAACGTCAACCGCATCACTGTACAGTTCGACTACACCGGCCGCGACCAGCGCACCACGATCGATCTCGGTTTGCTCGGGCCGGACGGCTTCCACGGTCAGGACGGTTTTCGCGGATGGAGTGGTGGTAGCAAAAAGATCTTCACCCTCAGCGCAACGGACGCCACACCATCGTTCCTGCCCGGTGTGATCCGGCCCGGGCGCTGGACGTTGCTGCTGGGCATTCCCAACATCCGCCCGAACATCACGGCGCAGTACACCGCGAACATCTGGTTCGGGCATCCGGGCGATCCGGCGTGGCTGCCTGAAGTACTGAATCCGCCGCTGCGGCGCGAAGCGGGATGGTACCGCGGCGATCTGCACATGCACGGCGCGCACAGTGACGGCAGCTGTGTTAGCCAAAGCGGCAGCCAGCGTGTGCCGTGTCCGCTCTTTCTCACCATCGACGCGGCCATCCAGCGCGGGCTCGATTTCATTGCGCTCAGCGATCACAACTCAGTGTCGCAAGCGAACGACATGCGCGAACTGCAACCGTATTTCAATCGCCTGCTGCTGATGCCGGCGCGCGAGCTGACTACGTTCTACGGACATGCAAACCTGTTCGGCACGGATGAGCCGGTAGATTTCCGCGTCGGCAGCACTGCCGTGCCGGATTGGAACGCCTTGCTGCGTGAAGTAGCGAAGCTGCACGGGCTGATTTCGATCAACCACCCGATCCGCCCCGACGACGAAACCTGCATGGGCTGCGGCTGGGCACCAGAAAAGCCGGTTGACATGCATCTGGTGCAGGCGATCGAAGCGGTGAACGGCATAGATGCAATGCTCCCCGATACGGGCATCCCGTTCTGGCAACATCTACTCGATCAGGGTTATCGGCTCACGGCCGTGGGCGGCAGCGACAATCACGATGCGAAACTATCGCTCACCCAACCAGGCGGAGCGTTCATCGGCATACCTACGACCGTGGTGCATGCTAGCGAGTTGTCCATGCCGGCGATTCTTGCAGGCATTCGCGCGGGGCATGTGTTTATCGATGTTGCAGGCACGCGCGACCGGATGCTTGAACTCACCGCCAGTGCTGGGCAGCAGAACGCGGAAATGGGCGATGCGCTCATCGTGTCCACCGGAGAAAGTGCGCATTTCACGGTCAAGGTGTCGGCGCCGGATGGTGCCCGCGTGGAAATGCTTGTGGACGGCAAGCCGTGGCAGCCGAACGCCGATCTGGCTGTTCACGGGCCGCTGAACCGGTTGTTCGACTGGCCCAGTGACGGAAAGCGGCACTGGATCCGGGCCAATGTGCGTGGGGCGGCCGGGGAGTTGTTGCTGGTGGGGAATCCCATTTACGTCAATGTGGATGGAGGGCGGGCGAACGGGTAGGGCCTGGAAAAACGTCCCCTCCTCCCTTTGGGCGCTAGGTATCTAAAGTTCTCCAAGTCGCTCGAACTTGCCATGCCGTCATTCCGGCGAAGGCCGGAATCCAGTCTTAATACGTTGTGCGAAGCACTCAAAACTTATTTATGTTGAGTGCTCCGCACAGCATGTTTGTACTGGATTCCGGCCTTCGCCGGAATGACGGCTGGGCGATTTTGAGCCTCAAAATAGCGGTGTAGATACCTAACTTCGGCGAGAAAAAGCGACCATCAGGCAATCCCTTGGCAAGAGTCTTGCATCCATTCCCGCAAGTGGGTTCGCCCGCAACCGCGAAGGACTCAAGCCATCATGCTTGCCAGGCGCGCTCCGTATCAGCTGTGGCTGTTGCTTGCTGCCTTCGCGCTTTACGGCGGCCTTTCGTTCTACGCGCTGGCGCTGGCGAGGGCGAATCAAAGCCCGGTGGCGTTGTGGCTGGCCAACGGGGCGCTGATCGGCTGGCTGGTGCAGAAGCCGCTCGTTCGTACCTGGCCGCTGCTGATTACCGCATTTCTCGGCTCCCTCGTGGCCAGGTCGTGCCTGGGGGATCCGCTTCTGCCCGCCTTGTTGATCGGTCCGTGCAACGCGCTGGAAACGGTGATTGTCAGCGAAGCGATCCGCCGCCGTTTTCCGCAGCTCAGTTCGCGAACGCGTTTCATGAATCTGGCCCGCGTCGGCGTGGTGAGCGCGTTCATCGGCAGCACGCTATGCGCGCTGAGCATGATGAGCATCCTGCACTTGTGGTCGCATCCGGATGTGCTGGTGAGCTTGAACACACTGTTCCGCGCGCACTTCGTGGGCATGGTGATCGCTGGCAGCACCTCGCTGGTGATGGTCACGCCCAGTTTGCGGCGCATCGAGCCGGGCAGAACCTGGATACTGGTGCGCGATCTGCTGTTAATGACAGCCATTACGGTGGGCGTGTTCGGGGAATCGCGCGTGCCGATGGCCTTCCTGATCTATCCACCGTTGCTGCTGTTGGTATTCCGCCATCGCTTCCTCGGCATGGTGATCGGCATGGCGATCCTGGCTTTGGTGATCAGCCTCGCCACCACCTTGAACATCGGCCCGTTCAATCTGTGGCCGGGCGTCACGCCCGCGTTCCGCGTGGTGATGGCGCAGGTGTTCATCGGTGTGTCTTGTTTCGTGGCGCTGCCGATCGCGCTGGCGCTGTCCGATCAGGATCGCCTGCGCAATCGCATTCACGAAAGCGAGCTGCGCTACCGCATGTTGGCCGACCATAGCGGCGACCTAGTGATGCGCATTCGCGCCAACGGCGACCGCATGTATGTATCGCCCTCGGTGAAGGAACTGCTCGGCTGGGAAGTGGAGGATTTCCAGAGGCCGCGGCCGGATTTGATCCATCCGGACGATCGCGAGCGCATCACCGCCGAGGTAATGAAGCTGCGCGCTCTGGGCGGCACCACCACCGTCACCTATCGGCTGCAGCACAAGGATGGTCACTATCTATGGATCGAAGCGTTCGCGCGCCTGGTGCCCAGCCCCGAGAACGCCGGCAGCATGGACATCATCTACACCGGCCGCAACGTGACCGAGCGCGTACGCATCGAACAGGCACTGGTCGAAAGCCAGGCACAATTGCGCACCATCACCGACAACATGCCGGCCGTCATCGCGCGCATCGACTTGTCTTGGCACTACACCTACGTCAATCGTTTCGTCGAGCAGGTTTCCGGTAGAACGCCGGCGCAGATCATCGGCAAAAGCGTGTGCCAGGTGCATGGCAACGCGGTTTACGACCGCCTGAAGCATTACCTGGAACGCGCCTTTGCCGGCGAGTCCTTGCTGTTTGAATACGAAGCCATGCATTGCGACAAGCTGTCGCACTTCCAAGCGCATTACGTGCCGGACCGCGATGCCGAGGGCAAGGTGCGCGGTGTATACGAGCTCACTACCGAGATCACGCACATCAAGAACGTGGAGCGCGAACTGCTGCGTCTGGCACATCAGGATTCGCTAACAGGCTTGGCCAATCGACGCTATTTCAACGAACGCATCACAGGCATTCTCCAGCAGGCGCGGCAGCGCGATGTGCCCGTGCTGCTGGCATTGGTGGACATCGACAACTTCAAGACCATCAACGATACCTACGGCCACGCCACCGGCGACATCGTGCTGGCGGAAGTGGGGTGCTGCCTACAGAGGCTGGTGCGCGAGGGCGAAGTGGTCGCCCGCATCGGTGGCGACGAGTTCGTCGTGCTCAGCGACAACATCGGTAACTCGAAACAGGCCATGGCCTTCACCCAGTCGCTGTGGGAGCGGCTGCACATGACGGTCGACGCAGGCGGCGCGCAGGTGTCGGTGAAAATGAGCGTCGGCGCAGTGCTGTGCAAGGACGAAATCACCGGTGATCCGGTGATGAAGATGGCCGACGAAGCCTTGTACATGGCCAAGGACGCGGGCAGGGATACCTATCGCTTCGTTGTGCATGGCATGGAAGGCGGCCACGACAACAACAGCCAGGAGCGCAAGATCAGGCGCGCGTAATGGACGTCTACACGCCCTCCGCGCTGATCGCCCTCGGGCTGAGTCCGCTCGCTGCGAACGTCACCCACTGCGTCGGCGTTACGATGTGATCTGGGTATCGCTAGAACGTGCACGTCGCGTGAGATGGACAATCGCGGCGAACGGGCTGAACCTTTAGGGCGTACAGCAATATTGCGGTGTTCTTCACTTGATTTGCACCGCACTGTGCTACAGCGATGAGCATGATGTCTCCACTGTAGACAGTCGGAGGAAAGTAATGGACAAGAATCGCCTTGAAGGTACCAAGCACGAAATCAAAGGTGGCATGAAAGAAGCTGCCGGTAAAATGACCGGCAACCACGCGCGTGAGGCGGCCGGCAACCTTGAAAAGAACGCCGGCAAGATCCAGAAAGAAATTGGTAAGGCCAGCGACGAAGCGCGCAAACATCACGATCGGCACGATCGGTAATTGGGTGCTTAGCTGGGCTGCAGGTTTTAAAGGAGCGACGAAACGAAGTTGAAGCGACTTCGCAAGGGAATGAGCCAAAAGAGGGCGCATATGGCGCCCTCTTTATTTGTGTGACGTCCAGTTAATGCCCAATACGCACAGCCGTCATTCCGGCGAAGACCGGAATCCAGTTTGAATACGTTGTGCGAAGCACTCAAAACTATTTATGTTGAGTGCTTCGCACAGCATGTGTGTACTGGATTCCGGCCTTCGCCGGAATGACGGTGAGGCAAGACCACGCTTGGTTCCACGCGCAGCGGGGAAGAAGCCACGTAAAGGCAGTCCTACCCCATAGCCCCTAAGTCCAATTCACTGCATCCGACTTTGGTGCTCTCTTAAGGCAGCAACAACCGCTAGCGTTGCCGATGATCATCCGGCTTCCAGGGTGCCGGATGTGTACGGCTGCGCCATTCGAGCTGCTTACCTGATTTCGGGAGGGCTTCGTCATGTTGAGATTCGTCCGGTTCCTGCCACGCCTTGTACTGGTTGTCGTGGCGCTGCTGCTGTCGCCATGGGCGTGGGGCGCGTCCGCGCTGGGTTCTTACAACATCGCCGCGCATTCGGTGACGGTGGCCGGTATTTCGTCCGGCGGCTATATGGCTGTGCAACTGCAAGTGGCGTATTCAAGAGCGATCTACGGCACCGCGGTGATGGCCGGCGGTGCCTACTACTGTGCGCAGAACAACGAAGCGTACTGGGGAAGCGCGTGCGCTACCGGCTACGGTGTACCCGTGTCGTCACTGGTGAACTACACCAACCAGCAGGCCGCGGCTGGCACGATCGATCCCACCAGCAACATCGCCAGCAAGCCCATCTACATGTTCAGCGGCACGCTGGACACGGTGAACTACCAGGCCACGATGGACGATCTGTACAGCTACTACCAGAGCTTCACTTCCACCGGCAACATTACCTACAACAACGACACCGCGGCGGAGCATTCGTGGATCACGCCGGATTCGGTGGTGCCATGTTCGTACCTGGAAGCGCCGTACATGAACAACTGCGGCATCGATGCGGAAAAGACCTTTCTCACGATGTTCTACGGCACACTCAACGCGCGCAACAACGGTTCGCTCGGCGGCAGCTTCATTCAGTTCAACCAGAACGCGTTCTGCCCGAACAGCAACTGCGCAGCAATCTCCATGGGCAGCACGGGCTGGTTGTTCGTGCCGAAGAACTGCGCACAAAGACAAGCTTGTCGATTGCTGGTGGCGCTGCACGGTTGCTCGCAGAACCAGGAAACCATCGGCACTACCTTCGTGCAGTACGCCGGCATCAACGAGTGGGCGGACAGCAACAACATCATCGTTCTCTATCCGCAGACGATCAACGCGTCGGTGCCGTACAACCCGTACGGATGTTGGGACTGGTGGGGCTATACCAACGGTAATTACGCGCTGAAATCCGGGCCGCAAATGGCGGCGATCACGGCTGAGGTGAACAAGTTGGCGGGTGGAGCGTTGCAGCTTTGATGACAGAAGTATTTTTCTGTCGCTTGTGATGATGACTTGCGTGCAGTTTCCTGAGTGGTTCCTCCCCCTGCTTGTAGGGGGAGGTCAGGAGGGGGTGAATACTTGTGGGAAAGTCTGAGGCAAGTGTTCACCCCACCCCTGCCCTCCCCTGCAAGCAGGGGAGGGAGTCGACGTCTTGCACTTTGAATGTTCATGCGAGTTTGTTAGACAGCAATGGCACAGACCGGAATGACAGATCTGACGTTGCGCTTTACACAACAACCCCCAACACCGACGCCACCACACACCACACCACAATCGCCAACGCAGACCACCGCGCAGCGACCAGCAACACAAACGCGACCAGCGCAATCGCAAAATCCTTCCCATCGCGCACCGCACTCACCCACACCGGGTTGTACAGCGCGGCCGCCAGAATGCCGACCACTGCAGCATTCACGCCGGCCAGCATGCGCGCGGCGCTATCGCGCGCAGCCAAAGCGCGCCAAAACGGCAGGCAACCGGAAACGGCCAGCAAGCCCGGCAGAAAAATCGCCAGCAGACTGACAACGGCGCCTCGCACGCCACCTTGCGCGCCCGGAAGATGTTCGCCAAGGAACGCCGACAGCGTGAACATCGGTCCCGGCAGCGCCTGCGCCGCGCCGTAGCCAGTAAAAAAGGTGTCGTTGTCGATCCAGCCGGGATCGACGATCGCCTGCTTCAAAAGCGGCAGCACCACATGGCCACCACCGAACACCAGCGCGCCGGTGCGATAGAACGCCGCCGCGATCTGCCACAACCCGGCCAAATGCGTCGCGATCGTCAACGCGAACACGAGCAACACCGCATAGGCGCCGATCAACAGCGCACCGCTGCGCCGGCCGTACGGGAGCGAAAACGTTTCGCCCTGCCGCGCGACGACGCGACTGCAAATCCACGGCCCCAGCAACGCGCCGCCGACCACTACGCCAAGCTGCATCGCCGAGCTGGCGCTGATCGCAATCAAACCGGCTGCGGCGGCGGCCATCAAAGCGCGCGGCGCATCCGGCGTCAGGTTGCGCGCCATACCCAACACGCCTTGCGCCACCACGGCGACCGCCACCAGCTTCAAGCCATGCACCACGCCTTGTCCCCATGCACCGGCAAGGTGATGGCTCCATGCGCCGAATGCGAACATCAGCACCGCCGAGGGCAGGGTGAAGGCGACAAATGCAGCCAGCGCGCCAAGCCATCCCGCACGCAGCAAGCCGATGGAAAAACCGAGCTGGCTGCTCGCAGGCCCCGGCAGGAATTGACACAAGGCCAGTAACTGGCCGAAGTGTTCTTCATCCAGCCAGCGCCGGCGATCGACGAATTCGCGGCGGAAATAACCCAGGTGCGCAATCGGCCCGCCGAACGACATCAACCCGAGTTTTAGGAACGCGGCGCCAACTTCGCCGGCATGCCCTTGCGTGCGCGACGACGGCGTCATGCGCACTCGAACAGCGCCATGAAGCCGAAATCCATGTGCAGCTGCGAATGGCAATGGAATAACGAAAGCCCGCGCTGATCGGCGGTGAAGTCCACCTCCATCGTCTGATAGCCGCCCAACATCGCCACGTCCTTGCGCACGCCACCGGTCGGCTGTCCTGCAATGCGTGTGATCTCGAAAGTATGGCGATGCAGGTGGATCGGATGGATATCGTCGCTGGCGTTGTGCATGCGCAGCCGGTAGCGCTTGCCGTAGTGCAGCTGGAACATCGGTTTACGGCTCGCCATGTCGAACGCAATGTCGTTGATGGTCCAGCGGTTGAAGCCGTGGTCGGCCGCGTTTTGCTTGGCGAAGGTCATCTCGATGATCTCGTCCGGCGTGGCCGGCTTGGCATCGGGCAGGGCGAAGCGCCGGTAGTCCCAGGTGGATGGCTTCGGCTTGATCCACTGTGCCTCGCCGCCGTGACCCGCGTATTCCACCACGATGCCCATGCCATGGCCGCGATCATCGTCATCGACATCGCCGAGGATCCACGCACCCGGATGGTTCATTTCGACGATGGCGCTGACGCGCTCTGCCGTGCCGATCCACAGCACCGGCACCTCGGCTGGATGCGGCACCGCGTTGCCATCCAGCGCCACCACTTTGAACGCGTGGCCGGGTAGCGCCAGGCTGCGTATCTCGGTGGCGCTGCCGTTGAGCACGTGAAATAGCACGCGCTCGCCGGTTTTCACGCGGATCGGCTCGCCATGACCGAGCATGCGTCCGTTGATGGCGAACGCCTGGTAACCCACTTCGTAGCCGTGCGGATGCCCTTGTGCCAGCGATGCTTTCATTGTCGACTCACCGCGTTCTTCCAACGCCTGTTCGCGGTCGCGCGGCTGAAGAAAATCCATCGCCATGTCGCCGCCTTGGCTGAAGAACGGATCGAACTCCTTCAGCACCAGGAACACTTCGCGATCGTAATCGCCTGGTTCGTGATGCGGCTCGATGTACACCGGACCGACTTGACCGCTGTACTGCCCGCGCGTGAGATCGCCGCCCGGCACCACGTGCGAGTGATAGAAGCGAAACCCCGCTGGCCCTGGCACGAACGACAGCCGGCGCATGCCGCGCGCCGGAATGTAGGGCGTGCCCTCTTCGGCGGCACCATCGATATCCACCGGCAGGAACTGCCCGTGCCAATGCAGTTGTTCCGGCACGTCGGTGTCGTTGTAGACGTCCACCACCACGCGCTGCCCTTCCTTCAACCGGATCAGCGGACCGGGGAACTGCCCGTTGTACGTGGTAGTGGAGATGATGTGATCGGGCGCCAGTTCCACCAGGCTGCGCGCGATACGTAGCGTGTAATCGGCCTTGCTCGCCAGTAGGGAAGCCGGCGTTGACGCCGCACGCAACCATGTCGGTGCGCTGCTCGCCACAGCTGCCAGCCCACCGAGTTTCAGAAATTCACGGCGATCGATCGGCATGGACGGTTCTCCCGTTTCAGTCGCGTCGGCGCAGGCGCAGATACGTAAACGCCTGCGTGGATCCCCATGGTGTTACGTGCATGTCGCGTCCTGTCGCCACGCGCTCGAATTCGCTTCCAAATAGCGCCCACAGCGTATCGGCGTCGTAACGTGTTACTTGGAGACCGCTGCATCGATCGGGGCCGTCCGCCGCAAACGTGGCCACAATCACGGTACCGCCGGGCGCAAGGCTGCGCCGCACCGTCGCGATATAGTCGCCTCGAGCCGCAGCGTCCGTAAGAAAATGAAACACCGCGCGATCGTGCCACAGTGCATAGCTGCGAGAGGGCGCGAAGCGCGTGACATCTTCCGGTAGCCAATGCACTTGCCGCGCTTTCGAGGCACCGAGACGTGCCTGCGCCTGGAGCAGAGCAGGTGCGGAAATGTCGAGCACGGTGACGTTTGAGTAGCCCAGCTCCAGCAGGTGATCGACCAGCGTGGACGCGCCGCCGCCCACGTCAATGATCGGCGAGTCGAGTGCCAGCGCGCTATCGGCGATGAAGGCCAGCGACGTTGTTGGGTGCGCCTGGTACCAGCTCACCGCGTCAGCGGCCTTGCTTTGGTAGACCTGTTCCCAGTGCTGCCGGGTATCACTCATGGCCCGCGTACTCAGGTGGCGTGTTATCCCATTATCCACTTGCTTGCCGTAAACAGCGGACTGTGGCCGTGCATCAAATCGGTATTTCAAGAATCGCCTTTACCGTCCACTTATCGCTCGCGTCGTTCAAACCGCGCCCGATGCCGAAGTTGAAGGGAATAAGTCCGCGCGTGACATCCAGCGCGGCGAACAATTGCTGGTTCTGCTTACGCGCCGGATCGAAACTGCCGATGCGTCCAAAATCGTTGTAATA
Organism: Dyella humi; assembly: GCF_044904605.1. Classification (NCBI taxonomy): domain Bacteria; kingdom Pseudomonadati; phylum Pseudomonadota; class Gammaproteobacteria; order Lysobacterales; family Rhodanobacteraceae; genus Dyella; species Dyella humi. The sequence continues at coordinate 1,391,228 of NZ_JADIKI010000023.1, read as the reverse complement.
CTCCAGGCCCAGGGCAGTACCGCTCCACACTGTTCTGGCTACTTTCAACGCCGGCGCGAAATCGGAACTGCTGTTGCCATAGCGCGGATGGAATGTGGCATCGACCACCGGATTGAAGGCGATCAACCACAGCGGACTGCGATAGCCGATGATCGGCCGCAATTCCACCGCGGGTCGTCCTTGTTCCAGGCGCTCGTTGACCGCCGACACTTCCACGTTCAAACCCAGGAATGGCCCCGAGCTGCCCTCCGCCGGCTTGATGGGAATCCATTTGAGGCGCACGCGCGGTCCAGCGAAATAGTTGGTGCCTGCAGCATCGTGCAAGAAAGGCAAATAAAGGCCGGCTTCCAGCGTATCGGTGATGCCGTACGACCACTCCATGGTGGTGCGAAAACCGTGATCGGGCGGAATTTCGCCGGGATAAGCAGGTATGGATCTGCCATCCGGCGTGGTATTCAAGTGCAGTTCCAGGCCCCACTGGCCCTGATGATTGATGCTGTCGTCGTACACCTGGATCTCATCGGTGAGATCGGCATGTGCAAGCGGCGCGATAAGGGATGCGGCTACTAACACGGCAAAAGGCAGAACACGTCGAAGTGGCATACGGGGAACCAGTGCGGGAAAGACGATACGAAGACATGAAGCACCGCAAGCGCCGCATCGTTTTACCCGACGGCGTTCAGGGGCTACCGAGAGAGCATTCATGCCTGACATGACAAGTATGTGATGACCAGGCATGGTTTTATCAGTGCATATCGTCGCGGTGCTTGCGCAGCGCAAATTTCACTCCGCACTAAGCGAAATCAAAGCCAGCGGGCTTAGGGTGATAGGCCGTTGTGAAGGTCCATTGCAAACGCGGATTTGCGTCGTGCGTGCATTGCGTTCCATGGCGGTCTGCTCCGTGGCGTGCTTGATGTCCGGGCACGCGCTCGCAGGTGGCGGTTTTCTCGGTATCGACCACCGAGTGGCTTACGACAATTCGGGCATATGGAATCGCAATATCCAAAGCGGCCTGCTGTACAGCTCGGTGGCTGGTGTGGCGCTCGGTGCGCTGGCATTCGGCGACCAGGACAAGTTCGGTGACACGCTGTGGCGTTCGGTGGATGCGATGGCGTTTACCGGGTTGAGCACGCAAGCGATGAAGTACGCTTTCCAGCGCGAGCGTCCCTCACAGACGTCTAATCCCAACTTGTTTTTCCGGGGCACGAGTGCCCAGAGTTTCCCCAGCGGTGAAGTGGCTGCAATTTCCGCCGCAGTGACACCCTTTATGGCGCGTTACGGTGACGATCACCCGGCGGTGTACGCGCTGGCGTTGTTGCCGGCCTACGACGCGGTGGCGCGCGTGAAGACGCGCGGACATTGGCAGAGCGATGTGTTGGTAGGCGCAGCGGTCGGCGTGGGCTTCGGCATCTACGCGTCGCGTCGCGATTCGCCGTTGATCATCAGCTGGTTGCCGGGTGGGTTCAAAGTTGGGTTTGTGCACTATTTCAAGTAGCTACTCTTCGGTATTTTGCCCAGCCGTCATTCCGGCCTTCGCCGAGGCGCTTTACAACGGCGAAGCTGGTCAATGACGATCAGGCAATTTCTGATTGGGTGCGCAAAGCCAAGTTCACGAGATAACGCTCGCCTGCAAATACCCGTCGCGCAGCGTCAATTCTAACTGCAACGATTGTGCACGTGCCGCCGAAACAGCCAACGCCAGTCCCAGGCCGGTATGCACGCCGGCTTCCTTGCCTTTGCGCCAGAAGCGCTGCTGCATGCGCGCGATATCCTCGTCGGTGAGGTCTGGCGCAGGATTGGTCACGGACCAGTCGCGCGCCATGCAGCGCAGTTCGACAGTGCTGCCGGAAGGCGCGTATGCGAAGGCGTTGTTCAACAAATTGCCGAGCACGACGTCGAGCAACGTGGAATCGGCCATCCATGTGATGCCGGGATCGATCTGCGCCACAAGATCCAATGCGCGTTCCTGTAAGCGGTGCCGATGCCGCTCGACCAAAGCCTGTGTAAGCGCGCTGACATCCACACGCTGCAACGACAATTGTTCGATGCCGGCCTCGATGCGCGTGAGCAGCAGCAGCGCCGTGACGATGTGTTCCATCTTCGCGCCGATCTGGCCGATGTCGGCGAGCAGTTCGTGTGCGTCGCGTCCGCTTGGGTAGCGCATTTCCACTTCGATGGCGGTGCGCAGTTCGGCCAGCGGCGTGCGCAATTCGTGCGCTACGCCGCTGGCGAACTGGCGTTCGCGCAGCAGGCCTTCTTCCATGCGCGACAGCACTTCGTTGAAACGGGCGATGAGCGGTGCCAGCTCGCGAATATTGGTGCTGGCCAGCCGCACGCTCGGCGTGTCGGGGCCGATCTTTTCCATCGCCTTGGCCAATCCGGACAGTGGAAGCAGGCTACGACTGACCAGCAGCGGCGTGAGCACCGCCACCACCAGAAATCCCAGCACCACGCAGCCGAATTCGATGCGATCCATCGATTGCTGGAAGTCCAGCACTTCGCTGCGGTCGACCGCGAGGCCGAGCATGCATTCCGGCGTTGCTGCGGCGTGGTCTTTCACGGGGCCGGGATCGACCGCGATGCTGGCGTCCGGCGAAAAACGCAGAGCGATGGCGCGCAGGTCCGTACCTTGGAGATCGGTCATGTCCGTGAGCGCGGTGGATTGTCCCGGCGCGGGCACCGGCCAGGCGAGCGCAGCAGCGGCATCGGATGACACCACCTGCTGACCGCGGCAGTCGATGCGGAAATACACAGTGCCATCGTCCCCCAGGAACGAGGGAATCCAATAGGAAGGAAAACGTTGCGGAGACGTGCTGATTTGCGTGGTGAAAATGTCCGCCAGCGCCTGCGCGCGCTCCAGCAGGTTGGTATCCGCCCGCTGTGCGACTTCGTTGTCCACGCGGATGTCGATCACGAGTGTGGCGGTGCCAAGGACCACCACGATCGCCGCAATCACCAGCAAGGTGGTGCGAAAACGCAGCGACATGGCCCGTTTCGTGAAAGCGGCTTGTGTCGCCATGCTCATCAGCTTTTGGGAATCAGGTAGCCGAAGCCGCGGCGTGTTTCCACCAGTTCACTCATACCGGCCAGCTGCAGCTTGCGCCGCAGGCCGAACACCAACACTTCCACGCTGCGGTCGGAGGCGTTGGATTCGCAGCCGGCCAGACGCTCGAGAATGTCGCTGCGCGAGAATGCCCGGCCGCGATGCCGCAACAGCAATTCGAGCAGCGAAAACTCGCGCGGTGAAAGTGCCACCGACTCGCCTTGCACGTGCACCATGCGCGCCACCGGATCGAGGCTGAGTCCGCCGACGGTCAGCTGTGGCGTCTGCGCATCTTTGGAGCGGCGCGACAGTGCATGCAGGCGCGCCACCAGTTCGTCGAACGAAAAAGGCTTGACCAGATAATCGTCCGCGCCGCGGTTGAGGGCGTCGATGCGGTCGGAGATCTGATCACGGGCCGACAGCACCAGCACGCGAGGGCGCGAGGTGCGTCCCTGGATATGACGTAGTACGGATAATCCATCCATGCCGGGCAAACCCAGATCCAGCACAACCAGCTCGTATTCGTAGGTATCCAGATGCTGGCAGGCGGCAATGCCGTTCGGCGCGCTGTCGACGGTAAATCCGGAGGCTCCCAGGCCGCGGCCGAGCGAGTCGCGCAAGCGTATGGAATCTTCAACAATAAGAACGTTCAGAGCAGTCTCCTCCGTTCGATGCGGCGACAGGCCAGATGCACGGCGCGCGAATCGCTTCGACAGCGCCTGCCTCGGCAAGTGCCGCGCTGACAGATTGCGGTGAACCTCCTTTCACGACCCTGACGGATTAACGCCCGGACGTTTCCCGCTAGGGTTAATATGTCAGCGGATGGTGCAAAGCAGCGTTCTTGAATGGGTTACAAAGCCGTAACGTATCGATAAGCCTGACCTAAGTCAGCCCCTCCACACTCTTCGTGTACGCCATCATGGGCGTGCTGCTGCGCGAGTTCTTGCGGAACGTTGAGCGCATTGACGATCATGCCGAACACGCTATCGAAGCAGTCAGTTTTTCAGGTATCTCCTTGAGCGCATCCACCATTCATCCTTCCACCCCCGGTATTCCCAGGCAGGGCATTCACCGCATTCTGGTATGTCGGCCGAATCATCGGCTGGGCAATATGCTGCTGATGACGCCGCTGATCGCCGAGCTGGAACGGCTGTACAAGGGCGCGGAAATCGACATCGTGGCGGAAGGTCCGCTCGCTGCCGATGTGTTCGCTACGTGCTTCAGCGTCAAGAACATCTATTGCCTGCCGCGGCGCGGATTCAAGCATCCGGTGGGGTTTCTCTCGCTGATCCAGCGCATCCGCAACGTGCATTACGACCTGGTGATCGATCCTTGCATGGGCTCCGGTTTCGCCCGCACGCTCGCGCGTATTTTTCGCGGACGCTACAAACTCGGTTTCGACGAACCGAACCCATCGCCCGGTCTCACGCACGTGGTGCCGCAGGCGATGGTGCCGCGGCACATGGCCTGGCGGCCCGTGGCGCTGGTGCGCTGGCACGCCTCGCCGGCGCAGGACGAAAGCCTTGCGTTTCCCGCCATGGACATCCGGCTTACCGACGACGAACGGGCCTCCGGCAAGGCTGCACTGCGCCAATTGCTGACAGAGCGGCCGTCGGCTCGCGTTGGCTGCACCATCGGCATTTTCGCTGATGCGACCGGGCAAAAGCGCTATCCACTGGAATGGTGGAACGAATTCATGGCTACGCTGCAGGCGCTTTCATCATCGTGCGATATCGTGGAGATCGTGCCGATGCACGGCCGCTCGATGCTCGGCGACCGCTGGCCCAGTTACTACTCCAGCAGCATCCGGCGCATGGGCGCGGTGATGGCCGCGACAGACCTGATGATCAGCGCCGACTGCGGCGTGATGCACCTGGCCGCGGCCTCGCAGGTGCCGACCATGGGCCTGTTCTGCACGACTGATCCAAAGGTGTACGGACCCTATGGCGCGCGCAACGATTCGCTGTCCACGCGTGACATGTCCGCGCAGGATGCGGCTCGGCATGTGATCGAGACGTTTCCCGATCTGTTCGGCGTACCGGCGGTGCCGTCGAAGGAGACGACAGCTCCGGTATTGGCCGATGCGTTGGCGGCGCGGTAGGGCGGGGCGCAAGCGGTCCTGGTCGTTGCCTGCCTAATCTGTTCGCTAGGGACGTGTTGTAGTACCCGGCTGTTGTTCCGGCTTTCACCCACTGCTGTCCGGGAAAAATCTGCACCGCTCCGCAGAAGTTAAAGCGAGGCATGAAACAAGCTCCTCCCCCTGCTTGCAGGGGGAGGTTGGGAGGGGGTGAACACTTGCGGGAAGGTTCGAGGCAAGTACTCACCCCACCCCAACCCTCCCCTACAAGTAGGGGAGGGAGCCGAACCCCAGCGGTAAAATCCGTCCGCCATCCCCGTCGCTTACAATCCACGCCCTGGGACCCGCGCCGCCTGAGCGCAGGTTGAGATCACCCCGCCGCCTCGCATGCCTGCACGCACCAACGGCAGATGGCGCGCTTTATCTGGATACCCCACATGCCGAACGACCGCATCATGGAGCAACGTCTGCGGCCTAGCGCCACGCACGCTACGCGATGGTCCCTGCTCTTCGTGATCGGCCTAGGGCTGCTGCTCGGCTTTGCCTTCCAGGGCACGCGCGGCCTGCTCAGCCCGGACGAAGGGCGCTACACCGTCGCGGCCTTGCAGATGCTCGACACCGGCAACTACATGGCGCCGGCGTATAGCCCCGACGAGGTCAATTTCTCCAAGCCGCCGACCACCTACTGGGTGATTGCCACGTCGATGAAGGTATTCGGTCGCAACACCTGGGCGGTGCGCGTTCCCTATGCGCTGGCGTTTTTGCTGACGCTGCTGGTGCTGCACGCGATGGGGCGCCTGCTTATTCCTGAAAAGCCCTGGCTGCCGAGCCTGGTGTACGGCTGCGCGCTTGCGCCATTCCTGGCCGGCAACATCGTCAGCACGGATGCCTTTCTCTCGTTGTGCGAAGCCCTGGCTATGCTGGGTTTTCTGCGCGCGGCGTTCGACGAAGAGGAACGCGGGCGCAAGCGTTATGTGATCCTGATGTGGGTGGGCTGGGGGCTGGCGTTCCTCACCAAGGGGCCGCCGGGCTTGATACCGCTGTTGGCGGCGATTCCCTTCATCGTGCGCCGCGACGGCTGGCGCGGGCTTAGGCGATTCTTCCCGCTGAGTGGCGTCGCGCTGTTTCTGTTGATCGGCCTGTCCTGGTACTTGGTGGTGGTGGTGCGCTATGCGGGCCTGCTGCATTACTTCCTGCAGCAGGAGGTCTACAACCGCATGTTCACTGCCGCCCATCGCCGCAATGCCGGCTGGTTCGGCTGGATCAAGGTGTACGTGCCGGTGCTGGCGCTCGGGTTGTTGCCGTGGTGGCCGGCGCTGGGACGCGTGCTGCGTCGCTGGGTGTCTGTCGAACGTTGGGGCAAGAAAAGCAGCCCTTCGGTGGAACAGTTCCTGGTGTTGTGGTTCCTAGTGCCGTTCGTAGTGTTCTGTTTGGTGCAGTCGCGGCTGCCGCTGTACATGCTGCCGTTGTTCGTACCGCTGACGCTGCTGCTGGCGTTGGAGCTACGCGATCGCATTGATTTGCAGCGCACCGGGCAGAAACTCCTGCTGGCGCTATGGGTGGTGATTCTGCTGGCGGTAAAGGGTGGTGCCGCCTACGCCTGGCATTCGGAAAACGACAACCGCCAGGCGGCCAGCGAGCTTGGCGCGATTGCGCCGGCCGAGCGCTACAAGGCGATCGTCTTCGTGGAGAACACCGCCGTGGGCTACACCATCGAGGAGGCCACCCCGTGGGGCCTGCGCCTGTACCTGAGCAGGACGGTGTACGGCATTCCCTGGCTGGCGCCGCAGGGCGGCGAGGCCCTGTGCCATGCCCTGCACAACGAGGGTCGGGTGCTGGTGGTGATCGATCCGGATTTGGGGTCGACGGCCGTCGATTCCGCGCTGGCGCGCTGCTCAACGAAGGTCGCAGACCTGGGCACCTGGCGGAAGAATGCGCTGAAGCTGGTTGACCTTTGAATGACACCCCTTTCTCTGGGGCACAGCAATTTTTAGGGTTCGTTGCCCCGGCAAACGCCGGGGCCCAGCGACTTTGAGGTGAAAAGTTGCAGGTTGGGGTGCAAACCCCAACATCGCCATGCAACCCGGCATCGACATATTGGGTTTTCACCCCAACCCAGGACCCGATCCATTCGGCAAGCTCGCCTCCTCCTCCATAGAGGGAGGCCGCTCGCTTCGTTGTAAGGGTCCGCATACCCCCCATCCATTACAATCTCGCGATTGGGGCGGTTATGCCCGGCGGAATCGATCAGAGCATCCTTACATGTGCGGAATTTGCGGAATCTTGAGTCGGGATGCAGGACATCCGCTGCCACATCTGGAGCACAAAGCGACGACGATGCTCGAGGCCCTGGCTCATCGTGGGCCGCATGGCGATGCGTTCATCTCGCGTCCCGGCCTCGCCATGGCCACCAATCGGCTGGCTATTCGCGGCGTGGATCAGCATCAGCCGCCGCTGCTGGAATACGAAGCCGGCGTGATCGTTGCCTGCAACGGCGAAATCGACAACCACCACGAACTGCGCCGTACGCTGGCCGACGCCGGGCACGACATCACGCTCAGCACCGACGTGGCCGTGCTGGCGCCGCTGTATCTGGAAAAAGGGCTGTCGTTTCTGGAACACGTGCAGGGCGTGTTCGCGCTGGCTTTGTGGGACAGTCGCCACCAGCGGCTGATCCTGGCTCGCGACCGCGCCGGCGAGCGGCATCTCTACTACGCCGTCATTGGTCAGACGGTGTACTTCGCTTCCGAGCTGGCCGCGCTGGTGAAAGCGTGCAAGCCGGACGTGCAGATCGACGCCGCGGGCCTCGCCCACTATCTGCGTTCGGGCTACTGTCCTGCGCCAAGCAGTCCGCTCAAGCACATCCACAAGGTGTGCCCCGGCGAGATGATCGTGATCGAGCCCAGCGGCATCCGCCATCTGCGCTACTGGGATTTTCCGACGGAAAAAGCCACCACCGCGCCTTCGCTGCGCGCCTTCGACCCGATCTTTCGCGAGGCGGTGCGGCGGCAGAGCGACATCGATGTGGACTACGGCGTGCTGCTGAGCGGCGGCATCGATTCCGCGTTGATGACAGCGGTGGCGCGCAGCGTGCGGCCGGAGAAAAACATCTCCGCCTACTGCATCCGCTTCGCGGAAGAATCCTTCGACGAAGGCCAGTACGCCGCGCAGCTCGCGCGCGAACTGGGCTGCAACTTCGTTGAAGTGAACGTTTCCGCGCAGGACGTGCCGCGCACATTGCGCGAACTGATCCGGGCCAACGGCGAACCGCTGGCCGATCCGGCATGGATTCCGCTGTCGCTGGTCACCAAGCGCGCATCGCAGGACGTGCGCCTGTTGCTGGCGGGCGAGGGCGCAGACGAATTGTTCGGCGGCTATCCCACCTACCTTGGCGCGCGCTGGGCCAGCCATTACGCCAACCTGCCGCCGCCGGTGAAGGCGCTGGCGCAGCGCGCAATCGAATCGCTGCCGACCAGCGACAAGAAGGTCACGCTTTCGTTTCTGTTGAAGCGCTTTATTCGCGGACAAGACCTGGACGGTCTGGCGCGGCATCTGCTGTGGACCGCGAACATTCCACCCGTGTGGCAGCAACGCCTCGGCATCGCCCCACCCACCGACGATACGCAGCACGATGCCTCGCGCCTGATCGACACCATACAACGCTACGACTTCAGCCATTCCCTGCCGGACGCTTTGATGGCCAAGGCCGATCGCGGCGCAATGCTGCATGGCGTGGAGATCCGCGCGCCGTTTTTGGATCAGACTGTGATCGAATTCGCTGCCACGCTACCGGTGGAAGCGCGCGTGCGTGGCCTCACCACCAAGGTGTTCCTGAAGAACTACGCGTTGAACTACGTGCCCAAGACGGTGGTGACACGCCGCAAGCGCGGTTTGTCGGTGCCGCTCGCTGCGTGGTTGCGCGGTCCGCTGCGCGAGTGGGCGCAGGCGCATCTGGCCAGCGGCGATCTCGCCGCGGCGGGTATCGATACGCGCGCGGCGCAGGCGTTGTTTGCCGAACATCAGGCGCGTGTCAGCGATCATGCGCGGGCAATCTGGACGCTGGTGGTGTTGAGCGAGTGGCTGCAGTGGCTCAATAGCGAGCGCGCTACGGTTTCGATGGCGCAGAAAAAGGCGCTGGTGCAACAGTCCTAATCAGGGACGGTTCGTACTCGCAAATAAGCTTATCTAGCAGCGCCGCCATTCCGGCCTTCGCCGGAATGACGAGCGCTTCGAATCATCCTTACGGGTTCGTTAGCGCCTGGAAGCTAAGTCCGGGCTGCGAAGCAATCAATGCCCCACCATCTCGCTCACGATCAATCCCGTAGCAACCGCCACGAGCACGAACTGCCCGTCGTCGCCGCGAATCCAGCGCTGGTCTGGCCGCGGTGCGTACAGGTGATAGCGCGCGTAATCGTCGATGTAATACTCACGTCCGCGATAACGCTCCGGTAGGTATTCGCCCCTACCGTAATGTCTGTCCCAGCCTTCGTGGCGGCCGTGGTCGTGACGATCGTCGTACCGGCCATGATCGTCGCGATCATGTCCATGGTCGTGATCATGACCATGATCATCCTGCCAACCGTGATCGTGATCGTGGTCTTGATCCTGCGCGACGGCAGCCGTGGTGGTCATCACCAGCGGCAGGGAAGAAAGCAAAGCTAGTGCGAGCAGATGTCGTTTCATGAGTTGTCTCCCTGTAAGCGCCTGTGGATGACGCGGCTAGTTGGTGTTGCCTGATTGCTTGTTAGCGAGACTAGCGCAATCAGCTGAACGGAATCCTGCTGCTTCCCCGCTGCCAATGCGATCGGTTTCGCAATCTTCAGACAGAAGCCCCGCCACGTTGGCGGGGCTTCATCTAGACAGCGAAGCATGAACGGATCAGAACAGATCGAACGGTGGTGTCAAACCGGTGAAGTCGCCGATCTGCTTGGCGTCATACGGGCCATTGAGCTGATTGAAACCATCGCCCGGCCTATTAAGGTCGCCCTGATCGAACACGATCTTCCCGGCCTTGGTGATTTCGAACACACGATCGTTGAACTGATCGCTGATCAGCGTATCGCCATTGTGCAAACGCACTGCGCGTGTGGGCAGCGGAGTAGGATTGCTGCCCGTCTGCATGTTGGTGAAGTACTGCCACACCACCTGATCGTCGCCGTTCACTTCCACGATGCGGTTGTTGTTGGAATCGGTAATCAAGGTATCGCCGTTCGGAAGGCGGCTTGCGAACGCCGCGCCGCTGACCGTGCCGCCAGCGGTGAACTGCTTGACGATCTGTCCGTTGGGTTTTATCTCGATTACGCGGTTGTTGTTTTCATCGGCGATGAGGATATGCCCGTTCTCCAGCACTTCCGCACTATTCGGATTATTGAGCTGGTTCGGTCCAATGCCGCTCACACCAGTGGTGCCGTATTGCCACTCAATCTGGTGATTGAGATTGACCAGAATGATGCGCTCATTGACCTGATCGGTGATCAGCACGTGCGGACCGTAATGGCGCGGAAAACTGATCAGGAACAACGACTGCACCGGTGTATTCAACTGATTCGGGCCGGACCCACCGACACCGGCCTGGCCGTATTGCCAGATGATGTTGCTGTTCGGATCCACGATAAACACGCGATTGTCCGGGCAACCATTGACCGTATCCGAGCACCCGGGTAAGCCGGGCGGTGTGCCGGTGCCGGAGATCAGGGTGAACGGTCCGAAGCGTTCGGCATCATTGGTGCCCACCACGCTGTGCGAGCCGGGCAGGTCCGAACCGTTGCCGAAATGCCACACCACCTGGTGCGTATGGCGATCGATTTCGATCACACGGTTGTTGAATTGATCCGCGATCAGCACATGATCGTCGTCATCCTGCGCAGCCGCGGCCTTGGAGTAGAGGACACCGGTGGCCACACCGGCCACGACCAGCGTCGCAACGATGGAATGAACGAGCTTTCTGTAGAGCAGAGTGCGTCTCATGTCAGATCCCTCCTTTTGGGATGAAAGATGATTTCGAAGGCAGAGGATGCTCTGATCCATTTTGCGTAGGCGGCATGATGTCCAGAAGGCCCGCAGGGTGTGTTGCGCGACGCAGGGAAGACTGGCCGTCTTTTCAAGTCGCGCGGCGCAGGCTGCGGGCCTTCTGGACATCACCCTTCGGGCCGGTCCTGTCTGTCCGCATACCTTCGGCCCATTGTCTTGACAGACGGCCAGTCTGCCTTCGCCAATGGTCCTGTGGTCTGCGAACAGACAGGAGCGGTGACGCCCACGCAAAATGGATCAGAGCATCCCTAAACCCCCGCTTCCCATAAAGCCCATGGGAAGTGCGTTGCGTGCGCCGTGGTAAATCATTCAGATCAGCGGGATAGCTACGCCCATAGCATCACCACGCGTACGAGATGCTGAGAACCCAGGCGTTGCGGCTCGTACCCGCAGCGGATGGATAACCAAGCACGGCATCGGGAGCGCCGTGCACCGTGGTCCAACTCAACTGGATGTCGCACGGCGCCAGGCTCAAACCGATGCCAGTGCGAAAATCGGAACGAAAACGGGTGACGTGATAATCCGCCACGTTGCCGCCGCGCCGCAGATAACCGGCGTGCGCGAACACATACCATTTCCCCGACAGCACATGGCTGTCGTTGAGTTCGGCATACCACGCCGGATAGCCGGCGTTGAAATAGCTGGGCGCGTAGTAAATGCGGCCAACAAGTTGTCGGTAAGCGAAGCCGGTATAGGCTTCCGCGTAGGCATAGGATTCGTGGCCAGTGAAGCGCGTATACCGTACGCCGGCTTCCCAGCTCAGTTCGGGACGTATGCGATGCACGTAGCCCGCGTAAGCGAGCAACTGCACCGCCTTTCGCGCATCCAACCGCACGTTGGACAGCATGCCACCCGCGTACCAGCCGCTGGCCGGCCAGTCGTAGTCGAGCGCCAGCTGCGCGGCCGGGCGGTCGTCGCTGAGGGATACGCCGCGAAAGCGGTAATCGGAAACGAACGTGGCGGTGCCCGTTACCTGCGCCCGGGCCTGCAGTGCGAACAAGGCGACAAGAACGGCCACGACGATTCGAAACACGAGGCGTACTCATCGGCGCGGCACCTCTACTGAAGCATGCGCCACCGCGCAGTCGCAGGTGCAACGATGACTCACCTGCGCCACGGCCGCGCATGCATCGATCGTCATAGGCCGCATTGAGGCCAAGCCTAGCGCAGTTCGTGCGTGCAAGACGTCATGCAGCTGCGTAAGCGTGATGTCAGGCGACAGCTCCCGGACCAGCGCCACCAATCCGCTGACTTCCGCCGCGGCGAAGGAGGATCCGTTGACCAGGTTCCAGCGCGCGCCGGGCTGAGTCGTGGGAATGTCTTCACCGGGTGCGAGCAATACGCCGTTACGTGTTACCGCGGCATGCTCGCCGGCTGCCGCTACGACGCCGGGATAGGAGGCGGGAAATCCGCCATCGGCCGCGGTGTCATCCACCGCGCCGACCACGGTGACGCGGCTTGCGATAGCTACGTCCAGCAGGCGTCGCAGCAGTCGATCGTCCGGCCCGGTCAGGCTTAGGTTGATGATCTGTGCATGTTTTTCCAGCGCATATTGCAACGCCTTGGCGAGCGTGAAACTGTCGCACGCCGCCGCGGCGCTATCCTGCGAAAGCTGCCAACAGGCACGTAATGCAAGCAGATGCGCTTGCGGCGCAACGCCCACAATACCCACGCCATTGCCTTCGCGCGCGACGATGATGCCGGCCACTTCGGTGCCATGCAGTTCGGCGCGATACGCGCCGTCATCCACGAAATTTCGTTGCTCCGTAATTTGTCCCGCCAGATCGGGGTTGACGTTGTCCACGCCGCTGTCCACTTCCGCAATCGCAATGTTTCGGCCCGTGCTCAGTGCATGCAGCTCGGCCAGATGCCATTGCGCGGCGGTGGGCTGCAGCGAATAGAGCGGATCCGGATCCTTGGACAACGTGTGGAACGCCTGCCTCGGCTGGGCCGATTCCACGCGCGTATCGTGCGAAAGCGCTTGCGTTATCTGGTCGGCAGACATGCCTGGTGCCATTCGCATGACGAAACAATCCAGGGCGAGCGCCGGCATCGGCCAGTTGTCGACCAGCTGCAGGCCATATTGATGGGCCAGTTCGCGCGCGATACGCAACCGTGCCGTTTCATCAGGCGCAGCGGTGTAGCCGAGTGCGTAGCCATCCGCCGCGCGCAGATGCGGCGCGGCGGCGCGAAGCATCACCAACACCTGCGATGGCGGCTGCGCTTGGGCCTGCACGGCAGCGCCAAAGTAGACTGCGCACAGCATCGCGAGCAGGAGCCAGCCACGCTTCATGGATTGCCGCCCGAGCTGAGGTCTTCGACCAGAGTGACTTGCGGCGAGTTGAGCAGCAGCTTCCGTGCGGCGGCTTCGTGCGTATCCGCTACGCGTAATACGTAAGCGCCCTCATCGGTGGGGCCGCCCGCGATGCGAGCTCCGCTGGCGCGCACCAGTTCGCGCAATTGCGACTCGCGCGTATGCGGATCGAACATCACCACCAGTAATGCACCTTTGCTGCCCGGTGCGCTCAGCGTGCGATAGTCGACGTGCTGCTGACGCAGCAGCACGCCGCCCAACGCAAGAATGATGACCGCCTGCAATGCGGCGAGCCAGGCAAGTTGCCGTTCGCGGTGTCTCCAGACGGAGGCTGCGGGCGCCCTTCGGCGACGCGATTCCATGCGGCGATGCAAGCGCCGCATCCTCGGCGATACGTCGTCCTTATCAGCCTGTTCGGCGAACTCCTCCTGCAACGTACGCAACCACGCCACTTCGCGCTGGCACTGCGTGCATTCGACCAGGTGCTGCTCCACCTGCGAGCGTGCGTCGTCCTCCAGCGTTCCATTCACGTACCAGGGCAGCAGCCGATCGGCCTCGGCGTGCAACGAACCTTCGAACTTGATGACTCGACCGTTCATATGGCCTCCCGCTGAGATGCCAGCGATGCCTTGAGCTTGCGCCGCGCATAGAACATGCGCGTTTTCACCGTGTCGACCGGACAACCCATGATCTGGGCGATTTCGCGACAGGCGTAACCGAAGTAATAAGTGAGTTCCATCACGGCGCGCTGCTCGGGCGAAAGCGTGCCGAGCGCATCGTCCAGATGCTTGCGCAGTTCCAGCAGTTGCAGGGCATCATCCGGGCCGGGTACCGAGACATCCGCGCGTTCGCCAGATTCGTCTTGCAGATGACCGAGGCGTTTGAGCGTCTTCAAGGATTGCCGATACGCAATCGCGAAAATCCACGTCGACACCTTCGAGCTGTGATTGAAGGTGTACGCCTTGCGCCACACCACCATCATGGTGTCGTCGAGAATCTCCTCTATCAGCGCCGGCTGCTTGGTCACGCCGCGCACGAACCGCTGCAGGCGAGGGCTGTAAAGCCGATATAGCGCTTCGAAGGCATCTGTTTCCTCCGCCGCCACACGACCCAGCAAGGCAGCCTCCTCGTCCACGGAGACGCCACCCTTTCCCCCTGCCGGATCCGCCCGCTCTCTGCGCATGGCTGCCTCCGAACCACGGTTTACATGCTTGTTCATACCGCGCGGAGGTGTTGCGGTTCAATCCGTCGTGGTTGAGACGAACGAGCATGTTTTTGAGGAAATAAGGCATTAAGCGGCTGACGCTTCCTTCTTACAGTGACGCCGTCCCCACTACGAAGGAATCAACCCATGTCTCGCATCCACACACCTGCACTCGATACGGCCACCGGCGCTACCGCCGAGGTCTATGCACAAATCCGGAAGGGCGCTGGCAGCGTTCCCAATACCTATGCCGCCATCGGCGCGCTCAACCCAGCCGCGCTGAAGGCCATGCTGCAGGCAGACAGCGTGCTCGCCGCCGGCACGCTGAGCAAACAGGATCAGGAAACCATCAGGCTTGCCGTCAGCGCCGCCACCGGCTGTGACTACTGCGAAGCCGCGCACAGCCTGCTCGCCAAGTTGGCCGGCCTCAAGCCTGACGCACTGAAGCAGATCCGCAAGGGCGAAGCCACCGGCGACGCCAAGCGCGACGCGCTGGTCCGCTTCGTGCGCAACTTGGTGAAGACCAGCGGGACGGTCAGCGACGAGGATTTCGCTGCGATCAAGAACGCCGGTTACACCGATACGCAACTCGTGGACATCAGCTTGGCTATTGCCGGGATCACGTTCACCAATATGTTCAATCGCATCAACGATACGACGTTGGATTTTCCGGCGGTTACTTGAGTGCGTCGATGTACGACAGTGCCTCCCGAGTGAGCCCCTCTCCCCTCGGGCGAGAGGTGCCAAGAGGCGGGTGAGGGTTCGGGCGGAGCGCGATGCGACTGACTTGCGCAAGTCGTTGGCCTCGCGCGCTGGCCGAACCTTCACCCAAACCCCTCTCCCGAAGGGAGAGGGGCAGCATCGGGGCTAGTACAAACCCCGCCGCCAATGCGCCGGCGTCACGCCCATATGCAGCTTGAAAGCACGCTGAAAAGCCGCCTCCGACTGATATCCCGCCCGCTCCGCAATCGCTCCCGTCGACGCCGATGATGTGCGTAATTCATTCGCCGCCATCGTCATGCGGATATCCGTCAACAGATCGCTGGCCGAACGCCCAAGCTTCTCCTGAAACAAACGCACGAACGTCGCGCGCGACATATTGCAGAGTTGCGCAAGCGCAGGCAGCGTCCACGGATGGCCGGGATCGTGAAACAGCGCTTCCAAGGCCGGCGCCAGGCGTGGATAACCCGCCAAAGCTAACAAGCCTGCAGGTGCTTCACCGGATTCGCTGGCAAAGCGCAGCGTCAACGCGAACAGCGCCGTCGACAACGCATTAAGCATGGCGCGGCCGCCCAGGCTGTCGCCGCTCGACTCCACGCGCATCAGCGTCAGCAAATTCGACAAGTGCAAGCCGGTTTTCGTCGCGTCACCGGTTTGGACGGCTGAATGCGCAATCAAGCGCGTCGGTAGATAGCCACGTAACAAACGTGCATGTGCGGGACTGAGCACAAACCGCCCACACAACATGTCCAGCTGCGCACCGCTGCCACTGTTCTCGCTGAAGACCAGGTTTGCCACGGCACGCTCGCGCGCTGCTTTCGCGCGCTTGCCGCTGCCGTCGTGCAGGGTATGCGCATCGCCATCGGCAAGCAGCACGATATCGCCCGCTGCCAACTGCCGCGGCGTCTTGCCGATCGGATCTTCCAGCACGGCGGAGCCGCCCAGCACGATGTGATACAGAATTTCGCCGGGCGCTGACGCGCTCTGATCGATGCGCCAAGGCGCGCCATACATGCAGCGCAAATCGAGTTGCCCACGCACCGGCGTGATCTCCAGCAGGCGGCTTAGCCAATCCAGCGGTGGCGACATGCGTGACCTCGGTGAGACGAATGGGCATGTATCTGAGCGATTGGAACATTAACCGGCTCAATACATCGCCGTAAAGTGGCGTCACTGCACGCCAACGAGGGAGTCGGCTTTCGCTCGCGATTCCCGCATCGGCGTGGTGCGCCGCTCATTCACTCACTCAGAGGATTGCATCATGAACTCGCTCATCCGCATCTTGGCCAATTCCGGATTGCTGAAGAAAGACCTCGATTACCACCTGCTTCGCGCTTCCATGGTGATCATCTTTTTGTTCTTCGGTTACCAGAAGTGGTTCGAATACGAAGCGCAGGTATTGATTCCCTTCATCAGCAACGGCCCGCTCATTTCCTGGATGTATCCGGTGTTCGGCATCCGCGGCGCAAGCTGGTTCCTGGGCATTTCCGAATGGACGTTCGGCGCGCTGATCCTGGCCGGTTTCTGGAACAAGCGCTTAGGCATACTCGGCGCGGCCGGCTCCGTCATCACCTTCGTCATGACCGTCACGATCATTCCCTTCATGCCGAACGGATGGGCCGCATCGGCCGGTGGTTTTCCGGCGATGGTCGGCAATGTGCCCTTCCTGATGAAGGACGTCGTGCTGCTCGCGGTGTCGATCTACCTGCTCAAGGAAGATGTCGTGCGAGTACGCGCGCTCCCTGTCAATGCATGAACTGTTACGAGCAGTGGCCGGAGCGTTCAAGAATGCTTCGGCCGCGTGAGTTGTAGGTCGGGGTGGAAATCCCAACACCGTCATGCACATCGTCACGTTGGGGCTCGCACCCGAGCTACGTCACTGCGCCAAAGGTGCGGCGAATGACGTAAGGCAGATCTAAGTGACTGGTTGTATATCCCTGAAGCGAAGGCTCGCACTCGTTCTGGAGATCGGCATGAAACACATCGTCAGTACCTTACTCACGACGCTTGTCATGGGTGTTCCCTGCATCGCTCTTGCAACCTCGGCGGATCTTGCCAAGCAGGCCAAAATCCAATTCCCGGAAGCCCGTGCCATCGCTATCAAGGCATTCCCCGGCACTATCGTCAAGGAAGAGCTGGAACAGGAAAAAGGCGGCAGTGGCCTGCGTTACTCCTTCGACATCTTCAGTGGCAAGCTCACGCATGAAGTAGGCGTGGATGCGAAAACGGGAAAAGTCCTGGAGAACGCTGTGGAAACAGCGGATAACGACTAGCAGGTAGCAAGTGTAGGTTAAGGCGAAAACCCCAACATAGCCGCACATGTTGCCACGTTGGGGTTCCCTCCGTGGCCGTACGTCAGTGATCCGCCGCATCCCGTCTTTTGTAATATCAAGCTCTAAGCTTTGCATCCGGGGTGCGGTATGAACAGCGAAAAACGCGTTACTGTGGCAGCTGTCGCCATAGCCCTTGGACTCGCCTCATCTTTTGGGATGGGAGCCACTGATGCATTAAAGCTCGAGAAGCAACGCCCGCATGACATCGTGGACGTCAGCAAGGCGGTCCCGCAAATGCAATTCGACATGCGGTACTTCTCCAGCCATAACTTCGTCGGGCGCCGAATCCATGGCTACGAACAGGACGCATGCCTGCTCACCGAGCCGGCCGCCGCCGCGCTGAAGAAAGTCGAAGAAAAGCTGCTTCCGATGGGGCTTACGCTCAAGGCCTACGACTGCTACCGCCCGCAAAGCGCTGTTGATGATTTTGTGCACTGGGCTGCCGATGCACACGCCGAGAAGATGAAGGCCGAGTTCTATCCATCCGTGCCGAAGGATCGATTGTTCGAAGAAGGCTATATCGCTGCGCACTCCGGACATAGCCGTGGAAGCACGCTCGACATCACCATCGTGCCGTTAGACAGCATCATCCCACGCGTGACGGAAAAAACGACACTGGCGAATTGCGCCGCACCGCAGTCTGCTCGTATTCCTGACAACAGCCTGGATTTCGGCACTGCATTCGACTGCTTCGGCTTGGTGTCTCATCCTTCCTATCAAGACATTCCGCCGCAGGCGAAAGCCAATCGGTTGCTATTGCAGTCGCTGATGACAGACGCCGGGTTCGTTCCGCTGGATACGGAATGGTGGCATTTCACGCTGAAGAACGAACCCTATCCCGATACGTATTTCGATTTTCCAGTCACGCACTTCTCGCCTTGATCGTCGCCGTCCTTCTGAATAAAAGCAGCGAGTCATTCAAGCAACATAATGAGTGTCATATTTAAAAATTATTCGTAAGCCTCGATACAGCACGTACTTAGCTTCGTGATGGCTGTGTGACCCTACAAAATAATGCGAAACGCGGCACAGAATGCTTCGCATCTCGCAGCCGACACTCGCGCTCGCCATGCCACGCTGCATGGGCGCCATTCCCTTTTACGCTGATTTATGGATTCGCTGCCACCGCGAAGGTGGTTCATGCCTTGCAGGAGGCAGTATGCGTACGCAGTCCGTATGGAAGTGGGCTTTGCTGGTGGTTGCCGTGCTATTCAACGCCACCGTTCATGCGCAAACCTATTATCTCGACTCGCATCAGGATGCCACCCGCACGCACTATCGCACCACGTCCGAAGCGTGCGTCACGGGTGAATTGGAATCGCGCATTCAAGGCTATCGCGCGCAAGAAACCAATCCCAGTGTGCAATATCGTATTGCGGCGTTCAGCATCGCCGGCGACGACGGCTTTGGCGAATTCGAATGCCAAGGCGATATCGAGCGCACCTATGCATCGATATGGGTCACGCTGGAAGTGGTCGACACGTTCGTATACGGGCCGTTTGGCAGCGCACAGAACTGCAACATTTCCGGCTATGCCGATCCCGATACCGGTCAATGCGGGTCGCCGAAATGCACGGTGGGCGGTGCGGCGTGCTGTGACGTGTGTGCCAATGGCACCAATCCCATCAACACCGCAAGCGGAAACAAATATGAAAAGGAAACGGATTACGTAGGCACCGGTCCGTTTCCACTGCGCTTCGAACGCACTTATTCCTACAACACCAGCGCCGCCAACACGCCGACGCCGATGGGCATAGGTTGGTCGCACAGCTATTCAAGCCACCTCGTGGCTTACGCGTCCGTACCGGGCAGCACTCTCGACCGCGTGCGCGCCTATCGCACGGATGGCCGCATGCTCACCTTCTCGCTCAACGGCAGCAGTTGGCAGGCCGATGCCGACGTCACCGAGCGCCTGGCCGTCTCCGGCACGGGCTGGCAACTCACCACGGCCGACGATGCTGTGGAAACCTATGATGACGAAGGCCGCTTGCTCTCCATCACCGCGCGCGGCGGTTATACGCAAACCCTAAGCTATATCGACGCCAGCAACCATCCAGCGAATCAGGTGCAAAAAGTTACCGATCCGCAGGGTCGCAGCCTTTCTTTTGGCTATGACGCCAATAACCGCTTGAGCACGGTAACGGATGCCAACGGTGCGGTTATCACGTACACCTACGACACCAGCAACAACCTGGCTACCGTCGTGTACCCGACCACCGGCGGCGGCAAGATAACGCGCACGTACAGTTACAACGAATCCGGCCAGACGTCCGGCGGCAGCTTGCCGAACGCGCTCACCGGCATCGTGGATGAAGATGCCAATCGCTATGCGAGTTGGGGTTACACCAGCGACGGCCGAGCCAATCTAAGCGTGCATGGTGCCTTTACGGGAGGCACCATCGATCGCACTTCGCTGGCGTTCAATAGTGCGGGCACCACCACCATCACTGATGCACTAGGCCAGGCGCGCACCTTTGGCTTCAGTGTCAGCTTTGGTGTGGCGCGTCAAGCCAGCCTGGATAACCCCTGCAACTATTGCGGCGCACCGGCAAAAACGCAGACCTACGACAGCAATGGCTTTCCCGCCAGTGCGACCGATTTCAATAGCGACATCACCCATTTCACGTACGACGCGCGTGGTCTGGAAGATCAGCGCGTGGAGGCGGTCGGACTCGCGCAACAGCGCACCATGGCTACGACATGGAACAGCGGCTTCCACGTACCCGTGTTAACGACCGTGGCCAATTCGGCCGGCACTGTGATCACAAAGACGGTTTGGGTGGATAACTCACGGGGACAGCCGCTGGTCCGCTGCGACATCGATCCCGCCCAGGCGCCAAGCTATACCTGCGCGGCCACCGGCACACCACCCGTCGGTGTGCGGCGCTGGACCTATACCTATTGCGATACGGTCAATAGCACGCAATGCCCCATCGTTGGTCTGCTGCTGAGCGCGACGGGTCCACGCACCGATCTCACCAGCACCACGCAATACAGCTACTACCTCACCACCGACGCGTCAGGCTGCGGAACAGTCGGCGGCTCGTGTCACCAAGCCGGCGATCTATACAAGATCACCGATGCGCTTGGGCATGTCACCACCGATGTCACCTACGACAAGAACGGCCGCGTCGTGCGTCAGAGCGACACCAATGGTGTGATCACTGACTTTACGTATCATCCGCGCGGCTGGCTGCTGAGCCGTACCGTGCGCGCGAATGCCAATGGCAGCGCCTCGGCGAACGACGCCATCACCCAGATCAGCTACGACGCCGTGGGCAACGTCACCAAGATCACCGATCCCGATGGCGTCTATACCACCTATACCTATGACATCGCCCATCGACTCACCGACATTACTGATACCCTGGGCAACCATATTCACTACACGCTCGATGCCCTCGGCAACCGCACCAAAGAGCAGACCTTCGACACCGGCAACACAGTGCATCGCACGCTGTCGCGCAGCTTCAACACGTTGAATCAACTCACTCAGGTGACCGATGGCTTAAGCCAGGCAGTATTCAACGCCAGCTACAGCGATAGCTACGACGGCAACGGCAACCTCGTGCACTCCGCCGATGCACTGAGCGTGCAGCGCAAGCTAAGCTACGACGGCCTCAACCGTCTCATCACCACGCTCGATAACTACAATGGCACCGACGCCAACACCAAGAACACCAGCACCGGCTTAAGCTACGACAGCCTGGATCGCCTCACGCAAGTGACGGATCCTAGCAATCTCAATACTACGTATGGCTATGACGGCCTCAGCAACGCCACAGGCCAAGTCAGTCCCGATACTGGATCGACCAGCCGCACGTTCGACGCTGCCGGCAATACGCTCACGCGCACAGATGCCAAGAAAATCACGGCAACGAACACCTACGACGCGCTCGACCGCGTGCTCAGCACGAGTTATTCCGACACCACGCAGAACATCACCTACCACTACGACGAAGCCAACAGCGTCACCGGCTGTGCGACTTCGTATCCGATAGGTCGCCTCACGCGTATCGTCGAGAATACGGTTACAACCGTCTACTGCTATGACAATCGCGGTAACGTAATTCAAAAGAAGCAGACCGTTGGCAGCCTGGCGGATACGACGGCATACACTGTGACGCTCGCAGACCGGCTCAGCGGCATCGTGTATCCCAGTGGCACGGTCGCGAGCTACACCCGTGACGGTGACGGACGCATCACGAGCATCAGCGTCACACCGTCCAAAGGGGCTGCCACCACAGCCGTCAGCAGCATCACTTACCAACCCTTCGGCCCTGTCAGCGGCTACAAGCTAGGCAACCAGCAAACCATCGTTCGCGCCTATGACGCGAACTATCGCCTGACCGACCTCACCAGCCCCGCCTTCAACCTGCACGTGGCAAGAGATGCGATGGGCGACATCACCGCCATCGGCAATGCACCCGGCGCCAATCCCGCCACAGAGAAATACGCATACGACCCGCTCTATCGCCTGACAACCATCACCGAAGCGAGCGGCTCCACGTTGGAAAGCGTCACCTACAACCCCACAGGTGACCGCCTCAGCAAGACCGGCAGCGGTCTGGCCACCGGCACCTACAGCTACAACCCGAACACCCATCAACTCGTTGCCACGGGCAATGCGGCGAGGAGTGTAGACGCCAACGGCAATACAACGGCCATCTCCCAAGCGGGCAGCAATTACGGCTTTGGCTATAGCGACCGCAATCGCATGACCGTGGCGCAGCTTGGTGGAAGTACAGTGGGTAGTTATACGTTCAATGCGCTGGAGCAGCGTGTTCAGAAGGTGGCCGGTAACGTCACGGAGCGTTACGACTACAACGAAGCGAGTCAGTTGCTTGGCGAATATGGCGCGAGCAACAGGGACTATGTGTGGCTAGACGGTATTCCCGTCGCCAACGTGGATACCTCGGGTAGTGCAAGCACGGTTGCCTATGTCACGGCGGATGGGCTGGGTACGCCTAGGGCGGTCAGTAACAGCAGCGGTACGGCCGAGTGGCAATGGGCATATCAGGGTAATTCGTGGGGTGAGGTGGCCCCGACATCTAGCGGGTATACCTACAATTCCCGATTCCCTGGGCAATACTATGATGCTGAGACGGGGCTCAACTACAACGTCCATCGTGACTATGACCCCAGCACGGGACGGTATACCGAGAGTGATCCGTTAGGGTTTTTCGGTGGTCAGGCTAGTACCTATGCCTATGTGGGTGGCAATCCGCTGAGCTACGTTGACCCGCTCGGGCTGGCAATGTCGCCATTGCGGGAGTGCGGAGGTAACTTGGCAGGCTGCGGTGACCTGCCGCCGCCACCCGATCCCTGCGACGATTACTGGCCCAGATATTGGGATAGCTATCGCAATTTCGTCTCCCAGTACGCAATAAATGTGGGCCCTGGGATTGCTGCTCTCGGTGTGGGAGTCATGCCAAAGGTGTGGGCTCCGGCAGGTGGTTTTCGTGGCCCGCTGCTTGGTTCAACAAATCCGCTGACGAGCGTTGTGCGAGGCACCACGGGTTATACGTCGCCAGCGGTTGAACTTGCCGCAGAAGGTGTAGCCTTGGCTGGGACATTCGTTGCGGCATATGACGCCACTATTGAGGTGGAGGGCTTTATGTATGCGCCAGGCGGAATGTCGCCTTCGCAACAGACCGATTCTTCATGTGGCTGCGGAAAGCACTAGCTATGTTCGGAATTATCATCTTTGGTGGGCTGATAGCGATGGGAGTCGTGGCTGCGCTTATTGGCCGATACTTGTCAGGCAATAATTTGAAGCAGCGACGACCACTTCTTTTGAGTGAAATTGTCAAAGGACTGCCCCCGGCAGTACCCCAAAAGGAAGCGTTCGAAGTCTTAACGAAAATGGGAGAATCGTTCGGCGTTCAGCCCGAGCTTCTTCGGCTTGACGATTCTATTTCTGCGTTGACTGGAATGGATTCTTGGAGATTGGGTGAAGGGCAGGAGATGTTCGAGACATGGTTGAGAGGTCGGGGCGTAGTTCGCTTACCGAATGACTTAAAAACCATAGGCGATTTGATTGCAGCAGTGGCATTGTCGCAGCGAAAAGGGGCCGGAGATAGTTAAAGCCGCGAAAAGGGGCCCGATACGATAAGGGGCCGGAGGTAGTTAAACACCTTAACTACATCCGGCCCCTTTTTCAGATCAGAGGGTCAGAGTGCACTTTCCAACACACGCTTGGTTTGCGCCGCTTCCGGGGCAACGATCGAAGCATTGTTGGCACGGCGCAAAGGATCACGATCACTTGTGGTTTGTGTTGAGAACCAAGCTGAGAAATTTTCTTGTGGCTACGAGATCTATGTTTTAGCGGCCCAGGTTTCTTAGGTACTTGCAGTGAGTGTGACGAAGCCGGCGGCCCTTTGTTACCGACTGTTATAACGTCACTCGCACTTCCAAAAATTCGGCGTAGAATGCGCGCATCCAAGGTCAAGCGACTGGCCAACATGATCCGCATCTTTCAGTGTCCTGCTTGTTTCGGCGCGCCGCGAAAGACAGCCATGCAACAGCGTCCGGTTTAGCAGGCGCATCTCCCCCGACCACTTCCCCATTCGAAGCGTGAACGACTCAGAGCGTGCGTTCGCTCCTGGTCATCGCCATGTGCATCCTATTTCTCGCGTTTTTCATGACTATCGGCGACCGACGATGTCGCCTGGTAACGGCTCGGCGCGCGTCCGCGTAGCGCAGATTCGATAGCGTAATCACCGAACACTTTCAGCCATTAGCCCAGACGCAAGTCAGGGCTGCGGCCAAGCTCGGCCTGAAACCCGTCATTCATCACGGCCCTGACTACATGTCAGGTTCTCTTCCAACAGGGACAAGCAACAATGATCATGCTTATTGCGTTAGCAGTAGCGGTAGTTGTATTGGTGGCGTTGACCTTCGTGTCCAATGCCATTGTCTACATCCCCAACGATCGCGTCGGCATCGTCGAGCGGCTTTGGGGTGCGCCTTCGCTGACTCGTGGCCTTATCGCCTTGAACGGCGAGGTCGGCTTTCAGCCGCAAGTGTTGCGCGGCGGTCTTCATTATTTCTTTCCGTTCCAGTTTCGCGTGCACAAGGTGGATCTTGTCACGATCCCGCAGGGCGAGATCGGCTACATCTTTGCGCGCGATGGTCGTGAACTGGTGGACGGCCAAACGCTTGGCGGTATCGTGGATGCCGGCATTGAAGATGTCTCGGCGTTTCTCAAGGCGGGCGGACAGAAGGGTCCGCAGCGCGCGATCCTGCGTGAAGGTACGCATGCCATCAACGTGGCGCAGTTTGCGATCATCACGGCGGCACGCGTGCATGGCCTGCTGCTGGCGGACGAAGAAAGGGACACCATCGATCGGATGGGTCGTGTGCTGGGCGAGCGCGGCGGTTTCATGCCCGTCGTGATTGGCGGCACCGCCTCGATGGCGGGCGTGATGGATAAATCTGAGCGCGCCGATGAAGATCCCAGGGACGTGCTCGGGGTGGTCACCATCCACGATGGCCCGGTGCTGCCGCCGGATGAGATCGTGGCGCCGCGCGTGGGCGAGGATCCTGCCAATCTCGCGACCTTCCACAACAACTTCCAGAACATCAACGCCTTCTTGCGCGCGGGCGGCCGCCGCGGTCGCCAGCATCAAGTGCTGGTGGAGGGCACGTATTACCTCAACCGTTTGTTCGCCACGGTCGAGTTCATCCGCAAAACCGTCGTGCCAGTGGGCAGCGTG
This sequence comes from Dyella humi, assembly GCF_044904605.1. Taxonomy (NCBI): domain Bacteria; kingdom Pseudomonadati; phylum Pseudomonadota; class Gammaproteobacteria; order Lysobacterales; family Rhodanobacteraceae; genus Dyella; species Dyella humi. Next base: position 1,365,789 of record NZ_JADIKI010000023.1, on the reverse strand, counting down.
GGCGTGGTGGTTTCGTATTTCGGTAAGGCAGGTGCAGACCGCTCCGGCGATGGCTACTCGCATGGCGAGTTGGTCGACAACGGCTGCCGCGGCGTGTGGAAGGAACCGCTGCTGCCGGGCAAATACGCCTTCAACACTTACGCGGGCAAGATCCAGTTGGTTCCGACCACCAACTTCATCCTGAAATGGTCGAAGGAAGTCACCAACGCGCACAAGTATGACGAGAACCTTTCCGAGGTCGCGCTGATTACCAAAGATGCGTTCGAGCCGCTGATGCCGCTGTCGGTGGTAGTGCACATCGATTACCGCAAGGCACCGCTGGTGGTGCAACGTTTCGGCGACATCAAGCGCCTGGTCGACCAGACGCTTGATCCGATGGTCTCTGCGTATTTCAAGAATACCGGGCAGACTAAAACGCTACTTGAGCTGCTGCAGGAACGCTCGGAGATTCAGGAGAAAGCGAGCATCGACATGAAGGGACGCTTCGCCGCCTACAACCTCGAATTGCAGGAAGTGCTGATCGGCACGCCGCATGGCAACACTGGCGACGCCTCGGGCCAGCGCATCGACACCATCCTCAACCAGTTGCGCGATCGTCAGGTGGCGAAGGAGCAGATGGACACCTACGACCAGCAGCAGCAAGCCGCGATCAAGGAGCGCACGCTGCGCGAGGCACAGGCTAGAACGCAGATCCAGACGGACCTCACCAAGTCCGAAATCAACGTCAAGATCAAAACCAACGAAGGCGATGCCGCGATTGCCGCAGCCACCAAGGAAGCGCAGGTGATCAACATCAATGCCGACGCCGAGCGCAAACGCCAGATCGCCGTGGGCGAAGGCAAGGCCGCTGCGACGGAATCTGTGGGCAAGGCCGAAGCCAACGCGATCCGGGCTAAGGCCGATGCGCTTACCGGCGAGGGCGCCCGCATGCAACTGATCAATGATCTCGGCAGACAGTTTGCCGATGCCTTGCGCGAAGGCCAGATCGCCATCGTGCCGAAGATTGCGCTGGGCACGGACGGTGGCAATGCGCTTTCCACCTTGGCGCAGTTGGCTAATGCCTTCATGGCGGAAAAACTTGAAGTGAGTAGCGTGGGTAAGGATGGGGGCACCGCAAGCACGCCTGGTGCGTAATCCTATTGATGTGGTCCCTCCCCTGCGCGCGCAGGGGAGGGACCACTTAATCCCACGCCTCTCCATGGCGTTTCGCAAACTCCCGCACCGCCCAATCCATGAAAACGCGCACACGCGGCGACAACTGGCGCGTACGCGGATAAAGCAGCGACACGGGAACGGAAGGTGGCGGCGTGTCTTTGAGAATCTCGATCAGCGTGCCATGGCGCAGATCATCCTCGACATGAAAGCGCGGCACCTGAGCCAGGCCCAGCCCGAGACGAATGCCGGCGAGATAACTTTCTGTGCCGGTAACCGTGAGCATGTTGGGTAACGTGACCGTGCGTAGCTTGTCGCCGCTGCCGAATTCCAGCGGTGTTACCACGCCGGTGGTGATCGAACGCAGGCTTACGGCGCGATGACCATCGAGATCGTCGACGCCGAACGGCGTGCCGAATGTCTCCAGGTACGCCGGTGTGGCGCAGGTGAGCCGTTCCAGCATCGCTACTTGTCGCGCCACCAGTTCGCTATCGCGCAGATGGCCGTAGCGCAGCACGCAATCCACACCTTCCTGCACCAGGTCCACCCAGCGGTCGCTTTCGCTCATCGACAACTCGATGCCGGGATAGCGCTCGAAGAAGGCGGGCAAGCCGGGAAACAGGAAATGCCGCGCTAGCGTGCCTTGTACTTCGACGCGAAGCAGGCCCTTGGCCTCGACGTCGCGAAAGGCACCTTCGGCGTCTTCGATGTCATCCAGGATGCGCAAGCAGCGCTGATAGAACGCTTCGCCGTCGAGTGTGGGCCGCACCACTCGCGTCGTCCGCTGCAGCAGGCGGGCGCCAAGTCGCGCTTCCATTTCCGCGATCACCTTAGTCGCGGTGGAACGGGGAATCTCCATATCGTTGGCGGCCACGGTGAAGCTGCGCCGCTCCACGATACGCACGAACAGCCGCATAGCGTCCACTCGGTCCATCACGACCCCTTCGCGCGATTGTTCGCACCGTAGAAACAGCACTGTGCATTTTAGCCAGATTATCTCCCGGGAACGAAAGACCATAGTTCCTCCGCACCGCAATTCGCGGCTTATCCCAGGAGAAAACCCATGAACACCCAAGCAAAAGTCGCCATCGTGACCGGCGCCTCGCGCGGTATCGGCGCCGCCATCGCCCAGCGTCTGGCCAGCGATGGTTTCACCGTCGTGATCAATTACGCCGGCAAGGCTGCCGAGGCCGAACAACTGGCCGGCGACATCGAAAAGGCCGGCGGCCGCGCCATCACCGCGCAGGCCGACGTGAGCGATCCCGCCGCGGTGGCGCGTCTGTTTGATGCTGCGGAAGCGGCGTACGGCGGCGTCGATGTGCTGGTCAACAACGCCGGCATCATGAAGCTGGCATCGCTGGCCGAAAGCGACGACGCGCTGTTCGACAGCCAGATCGCGGTCAACCTGAAAGGCACGTTCAACACCTTGCGCCAGGCCGCGCGCCGCCTGCGCAATGGCGGCCGCATTGTCAATCTTTCCACCAGCGTGGTCGGCTTGAAGCTGGAGAACTACGGCGTCTATGCCGCCACCAAGGCGGCGGTAGAAACGATGACTGCCATTCTCTCCAAAGAGCTGCGCGGCCGTTCGATCACCGTGAATGCCGTGGCGCCCGGGCCGACCGCGACGGATCTCTTTCTCGATGGCAAATCGCCGGAGCTGATCGAGCGCATGGCGAAGATGAATCCGCTCGAACGCCTCGGCACGCCAGCCGACATCGCCAATGCAGTTGCCTTTCTCGCAGGCCCTGACGGCGGCTGGATCAACGGCCAGGTGCTGCGCGCCAACGGCGGCATGGTTTGAACTTTATTAGCGAAGGAGCATTGTCATGAACAAGACCATCCTCATCACCGGCGCCTCCAGCGGCTTCGGCCGCCTCACCGCCGAAGCGCTGGCCAAGGCCGGCCACACGGTTTACGCCTCAATGCGCAACACGACCAGCCGGAACGCACCGGTGGTCGAACAGATGGCGACCTTCTCGAAAGACCATTGCGTGGACTTGCGCACCATCGAGATGGATGTGCAATCACAGACATCGGTGGATGCTGCCGTGGCGAAGATCATCGCCGACAACGGCCGTGTCGACGTGGTAATGCACAACGCTGGCCACATGATGTTCGGTCCCGCCGAAGCTTTCTCGTCCGAGCAATACGCACAGCTTTATGACGTGAATGTGTTGAGCACGCAGCGCGTAAATCGCGCGGTGCTGCCGCACTTGCGCCGCCAGCAGCAGGGCTTGCTGGTATGGGTATCCAGCAGTAGCGTAGCCGGCGGCACGCCACCCTATCTTGCGCCTTATTTCGGCGCCAAGGCTGCCATGGATGCGATCGCCATCCAGTACGCGCGCGAGCTGTCGCGTTGGGGCATCGAAACCTCGATCATCGTGCCCGGCGCTTTCACCCGCGGCACCAACCATTTCGCTCATGCCGGCCAGCCGGCCGATGAGGCCCGCGTGTCCGAATACGAGGCAGGCCCCTATGCGAATTTCGGCGAACAAGTGCAGAAGGCGTTCGCTGCCATCGTGCCGCCGGATGCCGATGCCAAGCTGGTGGCCGATGCCGTTGTGGATGTGGTGGATGCGCCGTTCGGCAAGCGGCCGTTCCGCGTACACATCGATCCCACCCAGGATGGCGCGGATGTGGGCTTCACGGTAACGGATCGACTGCGTGCCGAAATGTTGCATAGGGTGGGGCTTTCCGATTTGCTGCAGCCACGGATTGCCGAGTAGTCAGTGCGGCTGATCGCAAGCCTCGCAGTAGCGGGGTTTGCGATCGATCGGCATCGCTTCCATCGGTGAATGGGGACTACTCCAACGCATTGGCATAGATCGCCGACAAGTACGCTTCAAGCTGGTCTCCCCATCCTTTATCGAGAAGCTCGCACGGCTTGAGTCCGCCCAGCGCGACCAGCGCCTCGTTGTGCCACCAATCCAGCACGCGATCTTGATCAGGTTCGATAGCGCAGGCCAGCTGCCATATGCGATCGCACTGCCCATCGGAAGCGTTCATGCGTTGTTTGGCTAATGCGCCGAGAGGGGTTCGTAATGCCGCATCTCTTCGATCTGATTCACGTACGGCCTGATCACGGCGAAGAAGCGTTGAAACACATCGCTGTGACGGAATCCTTGCATGTGCCCGTCGATCGAATCCCACTCGATGCGAACGACGTAGCTGCCCGGTTCATCTACGCATCGTGAAAGCTCATAGCTCAGGCAGTGTTCCGACATGCCGAGGATATCTCCGGCAGTTGCGTAATCCTTTTCGAAAGTCTGCGCGTCGGTGGACGGAACTTTGTAGCGGATATACTCGACAACCATCACGGTCTCCCTTATCCAAAGCAAGCAGTCAGGTCGATCACCCGATGCAATCGCGCCGATTCTCGGCACGCTTGCCATGGCCGTCTATGCCAGGCGGCGACGAAACTGTTGTGAGCCATAGGAACAAATGAGCACCGCCAATCATGAGTCCATCGACCTCTTCAAGGTTCTGAGGTTGTTTACCACCGTATACGAGCTCGGCAGTTTTTCCGCCGCAGCGCGTCTGCTCAGTGTCACGCCCGGGGCCGTCAGCAAGCAGATCGGCGTGTTTGAGGATTCGCTCGGTTGCCGGCTCTTTCAGCGAACCACGCGTTCGCTCTCGGTGACCGAAGAAGGTCGGCGCCTGTACACACTTATCCAGCAACCCACGCAGCAGATCGAAGAGGCCGTTGCCAGCTTGGTATCGGAACAAGGACAACCCAGCGGTACTGTAAAGGTGTCGCTGCCGGTCGCGTTCAGCCGCACGATCGTGTTGCCCACCTTGCAACGATTTCGTGAACGCTTTCCTCAGGTCAGTCTCGATCTTCATTTCGAAAATCGCCATGTGGATCTCATTTCAGAGGGTTTCGACTGCGCCATCGGACAACGGCGCGATACCGATTCCAGCATCATTGCCCGGCCGCTGGCGCCGCTGGTGCTTATTCTCTGCGCTTCGCCGGCTTATCTCGATCAACATGGAAAAGGCCTGACGCTTGAAAATCTGGACCAACATCCGCTGATCGCGTTTCGATCGCCCACCAAAGGGAGAATCGAGGCGTGGACATTGCAAGGCGCAGGAAAGGAGATTGTCATCCAGCCGCGTTCCCAACTGATGGTGACGGATACCGAGGCACAGGCCGAGCTTGCGGTGGCCGGTTGCGGCATCACCTTGCTTGGCGCGCATCACGTGTTGCCCCTTATCGAGCAAGGCAAACTAAAGCGCGTGCTGTCTCCTTACTTCGCCAAGCGTGGCGACATCTGCATGTACTACCCCGCCAGAAAGAATCTGCCGCGCCGCGTGTCGAGCTTCGTGGAATTCGTCATCGACGAGGCCAGGCATAGCGGCGTCGTCAAGCAATTAAAAGCAATCGCCAGCAAGAAAATGGTCCACGCGGATTGAATGCAGGTTTTCCATCATTGCCTGATGGGCGATGGTTCACGACGGCATGCGTATGCAATGGGAGATTGGCATGAGAAAGCTTATCGTGCAGATGCAGATGTCGGTCGACGGCTATGTTTCCGCAGCGCGCTCCGGACTGGCGTGGCAGGTTTGGAACTGGGGCGACGATTGGACTTGGGATGAACGGCTCAAGGACGAATTCAACCGTATCCTGGCGTCCGTGGACTGCATCCTGTTAAGCAGGCCCATGATTCAGGAAGGCTATCTGGATCATTGGACGCGAATCGCACAACGCTTTCCAAGCGATCCGCACTACGCCTTCGCGCAGCGCATCGTCGACGTGTCCAAAGTCGTTCTTACCGACAAGTTGCAAAGCTCGCCGTGGGAGCGAACGACCATAGCCGGTGGCGGCATGGTCAGCGAGGTTCAAGCGCTGAAGCAACAGCCCGGCGGAAACATCATCACCTTCGGTGGCGCTGGGTTTGTTTCTGCATTGGTAGCGGCGGGATTGGTCGATGAATTCCAGTTCTTCGTCAATCCCGCCGTGGTGGGTGAAGGCAAGGGTCTATTCCATGACACGCATGGCACAAGACTTCGTCTGATCCGGTCGGACGCCTATGAGTGCGGCATCGTGGTGAACAGATACGCTCCCGTAGCGGGCGCCATAGACGCTTCGCTTCCTCGGCAATGACATCCGGAAACTCCCCCTGGGGTTGAGCCCTTCTCAGGAGGCTGGTCGATCGATAAAGAGTCGTCAGATTGCTTTCGTCAACTGTGTGCGCACCTGGGTTCAGTATTGATGCGCATATGAATACACCTGCCACGAACACCTTGGATAACGGCCTCCCAGCACACATAGAGAACCCGTAGCGACGGCAAGGACGGCCAAGCTCAATTCGCAAAGCCCTTGAGAGATAACGAATGCCACTGTTCGGTCAACATCAATTCGAAGGCCTTCGCCTCGAGCGCATGCGCGCTTCCAAGCAATTCGCGGGCGAGGGCTTCATCAACACCTATCCTGCGAGCACGCTGCGCGAGCTGGGAGAGCGGCCCACGCTGGTCGACTTTATGTTCGGCGGTAAGGAGCGCATGCCGACGCGTCCGCTGCCTTCGACCGATCCGCGCGCCGCTTGGACGCGTCGCGTGCAGTCTGGCTTGCGCGCGACCTGGCTGGGCCATTCCACGGTTCTTTTGGAAATCGATGGTCGGCGCGTGCTGACCGATCCCGTGTGGGGCAACCGCGCATCGCCTTTTCCCTTCATGGGGCCGAAACGCTTCCAGCCCGTGCCGGTCGCGATCGACGCGCTGCCTCCACTCGATGCGATCGTGATATCGCATGATCATTACGATCACCTGGATCGGATAAGCGTACGCGCATTGGCGGCACTAAACGTGCCGTTCGTAACATCGCTCGGCGTGGGCGCGCACCTGGAAGCATGGGGTGTGCCGCCGGAGCGCATCATCGAGCTCGACTGGTGGGAAAGCACGACGCTGGCCAATGGCCTGGTGATCACCGCTGCGCCGTCGCATCACTTTTCCGGGCGCGGATTGCACGATCGCAATACGACGCTGTGGTCATCCTTCGTGATTCGCGGCGAACGAAGCTCAGTGTTCTTCAGCGGTGACACCGGCCTTTCCCCGCACTTCGCAGAAATCGGCCAACGACTCGGACCGTTCGACCTGGTCATGCTGGAAGTCGGCGCATTCCATCCATCATGGGGAAGCATCCACCTCGGCCCTGACAACGCGTTGCGGGCATGGGAACAGATCGGCAGCGGACGCTTCCTGCCGATACATTGGGCCACCTTCAACCTTGCGACGCATCACTGGGCGGAACCGGCGGAAGTGCTGTTTGCAAAAGCGCCTGAAGGTTTGGTGATGCCGTTGCTGGGCGAGCCGATCGAACCTGCATACGTCGAAGCGGTGCAGCCATGGTGGCGCAAGCTTGTTGAGGAGCAGCGGAAGGATTCGCCATTGCAAATGGCAACGAGGCCTTCGCGATAATTATCGAAGGCATAGGTATCTACCTTGTTTTTGAGGCCGAAAATCGCCTCGCCGGAATGACGGTAAGGCAAGACCACGCCTGGCTCCGGGGTACTTAGATAATGCTCATGCCGTAGATCACGACCGGGATCTGACCAAATAACGCTGCCACACATAAATGGGTAATCCGGCCAGCAACAACACGGCGCCCCACAGCAGGGTTTCGGTACCGGTTCCAATCAAGGCCCACAGGCTGAAGGCGAGTGCGCCGAGCGCAACCAGTCGCCGCCATCGGTTGGCGGCGATATCGATTCGCCACCATGCCAGCACCGTGATCAGGTAGGGCAACAACGTCGCCGCCGTGGACAGCAGTATCGTGAAGGTGAAGAGCGCTACCAGCGTGCGGCTGTAGTTGGAGATGATCAAAGCGCTGGCGAGCACGCTGCTGATCAGCAGGCCGAACCACGGTGTGCCACGCTTGTCCATGCGTGCGAAAGCTTTTGGAAACAGACCGTCCAGCGCAGGAGCGAGCGTGGTCTGCGCTTGCAGCAGCACCCACCCGTTGAGCGCACCGAAGCACGAAATGGTAGCAATCACACCAATGCCGATACCCGCAGCATTACCCCATACGCGTCTTGCTGCCTCGGCCATCGGTGCCGCCGATGCGTGCAGTACGTCCGCCGGAAGCATGCCAACCACCACGGTGCAAGCGAGCATGGTGGCGAGCCCCGCGACGGTCATGCCGATCACCGTGGCACGGGGAACGGTGCGCTGCGGATCGCGAACGACGCCGGTCGGCACCGTGGCCGTTTCCAGGCCAAGAAACGCCCACAACGTCAGTGCCGCGACGGACGAGGCCACGCTCACCAACGGAAGGCCGCTGGCGTTGAAAGGGTGAAACGCGCTCGCATGCACCCAGCCCAACCCCAGCAGACCAAAGACGACCAACGGCACCAGCTTGAGCGAAGTCGTTACGATGGCCGTATAGCCTGCTTCACGCACGCCAGACAGACTGATGGATGTGCAGACCCATAACGCGCCTAATGCGCACAAGGCACCGCGTAAGGGCGTGGAAGTTGCCGCCGGCCACACGGAGCCGAGACTACCCGCAAACGCCACGGCGATCGCCGCGTTCGCCGACCACACGCAAACCCAATAGCTCCACGCCGCCACAAAGCCGACTCGATCGCCAAAGGCGCGCCGCGCATAGGCATACGCGCCGCCGTGATTAGGAACGATCTGTGCCAGCCACGCGTACACCAGCGCGAGCATCAATGCACCGCACAGGCTGATTCCCCAACCCAGCAGGCTTGCGGCACCGAACGGCGCCAGCGCCGCTGGCAACACGAATACGCCCGAGCCAATGATGTTGCCAATGACCAGCGCGATCAGCATCCATAAGCCGAGCGACCGACGGCCGCCGCTCATGCGCGGGCGAGCGAGTCGCGATAAGCACGGCGCACCATTTCATGGAAATGGTGCACGGCATTTTCCCGCAACGGATTCAGCCGTCCGGCCTCGTAAGAACCGGAAGCCAGTCCGCGCTGCACATCCTCGCAGATGGTGACATCTTCATCCTGCACTTCGTCGCTGAACTCGATATCTTTCGCACGCCGCGCTTGCGCTTCTGGACTGCTGTCCGGTGCGTAATAAAAATCGAACTCCACGCGGCAGCGATCCACGCCCATTGGCAACACGCGATTGGTCTGCAGACGGCCGGGCAGGATGTTGAGCATCGCATTTGGGTATAGGAAGTAATACAAGGCTTCGCCGCTGCCATAGAGGTCATCACCGCTTTCGAGCGGACTGAATTGGAACGAATACCATTCGGCCGTCTCGGTGATGTAGCTGCGGTAGTCGAGCAGGCTGTTCAAACCCGGATGAATATGCGGCACATGGTAGCCTTCGAGGTAGTTGTCGACGTAGACCTTCCAATTGCAAGCCACGTCGTAGCTGGCACGATGATGAAACTCGTAATCATGCAGCGCGCGATGCGGACCAAGGCGCGCATCGATGCCCGCGACGAATTCATCGAACGGCGGCGCCTCGCCGATGGCGACAAACACCAGACCTTGCCACACATGTACCCGAACCTCGGGAAGACGGATATCGGAAGGATTGAAATCCGGCGTGCGCCCCATTTCAGGTGCACCACGCAACACGCCATCCAATCCATACGTCCAACCGTGATAACGACAGCGCAGACTCTGCGCGCCACGTCCGTCGCAACTGGCGATCGGCCCCGCGCGATGCCTGCACACGTTATGAAAGGCGCGAATGCTGGATGCATCACTACGCACCACCAGCAACGGCAACCCCGCGATCTCCGTCACCACATGATCGCCCACACCCGCGAGTTGCGATTGATGGCACACCAGCTGCCAGCTCCGCGCGAAGATCGCCGAGGCATCCAACACGGGCATGCGTGCGTCGGTATAGAAACGGGCTGGCAGGGTCAGCGCATAATCGAGCTGTTGCGGAGCGAGCGCTTCTGGAGCAAGTAACTCAGCCATGGCAGGTACTTTGCGGCGGTGATGGCTGAGTATTTATCTAACTGCGGTGCAGCATCAACGCATGCTTGATCACAACGCGTATTTGCTGCGTCGGTTATCGGCGATATGGTTCACCACCCGATTTTGGGATGGTCTGAATAAATCGTCGCCGGGACGACGAATCCGGAATTGATCAGAGCATCCCTAGATCAGACTCAAGTGCACTTAATGTGCGCTGATGCCACCGAGTGCCTGACACATGCAGGTGGGTTTTACCGCCGATCTCGCCATCATGGTGTAACATGGCGTCGTAAGCACTTGCCTGTTTCGTGCGTTCCGCGTGGCCGCCCAGCGACTGCCCGCCTCGCTCCCCTTCACGTGTGACCCGCCTCGCAGGCGGGGTGACGCCCCTGGGAGCTCCCACATGCCAGGTTATTCCACCCGTAACGAATTGGTGCCCATTGGCGGGCACGTCTACCGTTTGCGGGTTCTTAGCGACAAGCAGCAGTTTTCCGATCCCGACGGTCATGGCGCGCGGCTTGGCATTTCTTCCGCGCAGTGGAGTCTGTTCGGTCAGGTGTGGCCGTCTGGGCGCTTGCTTGCGCATGCCATGCACCGCTTCGACATCGCCGGCAAACGCGTGCTGGAGTTGGGTTGCGGGATTGGGCTGGCCAGTCTCGTTCTGCAGCGTCGCGGTGCCGACATCGTCGCTTCGGACATGCACCCGCTGGCCGAACCGTTCCTTGCTTACAACGCTGCGCTCAACGCGCTGCCTGCCGTGCACTACCGCCAGTTGCGATGGGATGTTCCACTGCCGGCCCTCGGTCATTTCGATTTGATCATCGCCAGCGACGTGCTTTACGAGATCGATCAGGCGGAACTACTCGCCGGCGTCATCGATCGGCACGCATATCCAGACGCCGAGGTTTTGGTGACCGATCCCGGTCGCCGTCACAGTGGTCAGTTCAGCCGATTGTTGGCAGCTCGGGGTTTCACGGTGACGGAAGAGCGTTGCCTGATGAAAGATGACGATTTGCCGCCGTACCGAGGCCGTCTGCTGCACTACACCCGTATCGGGGAGAACACAGCGACATGAAGCAGCAAAATACTCACACTAGCGGCGCGGCCCACTGTTCTAAATGCGATGCCGTCTGCTGTCGCCTGATGGTTGTTCTGCAACCCGAGGATAAAATCCCGGCGCATCTCACCACGCATTTGTCGAATGGACTCCACGTGATGGCTCGCGATGAGGAGGGCTGGTGTGTGGCGATGGATGGCGCTCACATGAACTGCGGAATCTATGAGAGTCGCCCGGCTATATGCCGCCGATTCGTCATGAATGGCCCATACTGCAAGTCCGTTCGCGCCGAGTACGCCGAAAAACGTGCTTGCGGCGCTCAGCTCACTCCGCCGTAACAAGTCTTGCGTCTGCGATCATTACCCCTTTTCACTACTTGCGAGTAACTTTAATTGGCAAAGACCAACTACACATTCGAAAAGCGTCAGCGCGAAATTGCGAAGAAGAAAGAGCAAGACGAAAAGAAGGCGCGGAAAAAGGCTGTACGCGAAAGCGACAGCAATTCCAGCCCCAGCCCGAGTAGCACTGGCACGGGGCGAGAGCCTTCTTCCGGCTAGTCGTGAGTGCTGGATCGCTCTTGTGCGCAGAAGGCATCGCCGTGCGAGACACGGTGATCAGAGCGCGTGCGGCTCGTTTTGCAATGCGCGCACGTTAGCGACCGGTTTGATCTCTGGGTAGGCGCTGTCGAACGTCGAATAAAAAAAGCCCGGCTCAAGGCCGGGCTTTTTTCAACTGGCGGGAGGTACTCAGACCACCTGCACGTTGTCGGCTTGCAGGCCCTTCTGGCCCTTGCTCACCGTGAAGGTCACTTTTTGACCTTCCTGAAGGCTCTTGAAGCCCGAGGACTGGATCGCGCGGAAATGGACGAACACGTCATCCCCACTCTCGCGAGCGATAAAGCCAAAGCCCTTGGCGTCGTTGAACCACTTCACGGTACCGGTTTCGATCTGGGACATAGTTATTTCTCCTTGGAACGGATGAGGCCGCATGGCGGCGAAGAGCTGGTTGCAAGGAGGAAACGGGTACAACGGTGTAGTGGAACTTCTTCTACAGCATCGGGCCACAATTCACGGTGACCCTTGAAACTCAGCCCGCGCACAGTAAAGGTTGGCGAGCTAAAAAGCAAATAGATAATGAAACGTTTAAGCCTGATCGGGGGAGATAATGACAGGCGCCTCGTTGCACGACGACTTAAAAGCCGGTCGGCGAGATGTCCCTCCTAATGAGCGATCATGAACGCTAAGACGTTGATGCGATGAGTATTGTGGAGTTTTTGGGTCAACGACCTTGCGTTTGGATCAAATAAAATAGCTAGCTGAATCCACATTGAAATCAGCGCGTTTTGATTATCGACGTTGCTTGCATCAAGGGGCGAATGGCCCCTCTGCCATGCGCCTGATTAGCGTCGAATCTCAGCTTGCTGTGCTTTTTGCTCGTCGTCCCGGCGAAAGCTGGGATCCAGTGACTTGGAGTCGCCTGAAAGGCTCCGGACCCCGGCTTTCGCCGCGGCGACGATGAGGTGTAACCGAGATTCGACGCTAATCAGTGCCATGCGGAGGAGGCGCCCGGCTGCTAAATTGGAGTTCAGTTATGACAGGACCCCAAACCCCTCTTTTCATCGTCAGCACGGGCCGTTCCGGCTCGACGATGCTCTCCGAGCTTCTCTCGCTGCACCCGGATGTCCTCAGCCTCTCTGAGCTGTTTAACGCGCTCCACCCGCTTGGCTTTCAGAAGGATCCCGTCGACGGCCCGAACTTTTGGTCCGTATTGAGCGAGCCGCGCCCCCGCCATACGGCCTGGCTTCGACTCATGGAGCGCGGCCTCGCCATCGACGAGTTCCGCTACCCCGTGGCCTCCGCTTTGCGCTTCCGCGAGACAGGCATTCCGCCGCTGTTGGCGATGACGCTCCCGCTGCTCACCGAAGACCCCGACGGGCTCCACGAGGAGCTGCGCGTCTTCGTGCAATCGTTGCCGGAAGACCGGATCCACCAGCAGTACCTCCGGGTCTTTCAGTGGCTGTGTACGCGTCTCGGTCGCCGGTTCTGGTGCGAGCGCTCGGGTGCTTCGCTCGCCCTCGTCCATCCCTTGTCTCACTTCTTTCCGGAGGCGAAATTCATCCACGTCTTTCGTGATGGTCGAGAGTTCGCGGTCTCAGCGCGCCGGTTTCCTCTGATGCGGATGGGAATGATCGGCGCCATGTTCAAGCGGACGTTCGGCTCGGCCCCCTATCTCACGCCGACGTACCAGGTGCCTGAAGACCTGCCAGCGGCGTGGCGTGGACTCGTACCCGAAAGCTTCGACGTCGATGTGTTCCAGCGCTTCGAGCTCCCGATCGAGCCGATCGGCGCGGCTTGGTCGGAGATGATCGCCGTGGGTCTGAAGCTTCTGGAAGCGGTGCCCACCGAGCGGGTCCTTCACGTGCGCTACGAATCGATGCTCGACGAGCCTCAAGCTGAACTTCGGCGCATCGTTCTCTTCATGGACCCCAGCTTGGACAATCCTTCATGGCTCGCGCAGGCGGTTGCGCGTGTGCGGAAGAACCCGCCGAAGTGGGTGACCTTGGCCGCCGACGAGCGGGCACGCCTCGAGTCAGCTTGTGCGCCTGGCATGGAACTGCTTCGCCGCTTCTCGTGAATCATGCTGAAGAACGCAGTATCGCCTCGAACAAGTAGCTAACCATAACCCGCGAGTCGAACAGCTTCACTCGGCTGACGCGACAACGTTAGTTAGTACTGCCTCAATGTTTACTTCCAATTCAAAGCGAGAACTGTTCTACGGCTAGATTGACATGCGTTGGTCGTGACGAATACGTGAAGGCTTAGAAAGGGCTTTTAGCACTGTTTAGCGATGTCTGATCGTGAGACGGTATCGTCTCCATTGATGCAAAGGAGTGCTCGGATGATGGGTAACGCAAGCGAGGACACGCCTCAGGGCTCCTTCACGCACACCAAGGACAACGTCATGCCGTGTATTTCCCGCGCGCGCCATTGGCGCTTTTCGTCATGCCTTGCCGTCGCAGCCTGCGCCCTGACGCTCGGCAGCTTACCCAGCATCGCTGCACAGACCAACGGCCCGCCGACAGCGCGCACGGTCGACGTCGTCGATCACATCTTCGGCACCACTCTGCACGACCCTTATCGCTGGATGGAGGGTGAGCACAATGCAGAATTCCAACAATGGCTCGCCGCACAGGGTGACTACACGCGAGCCAAACTCGATGCGTTACCGACACTGAAGGCTTGGCAGCAAACCCTGCAAAAAGTCAGTAACACCGCCGTGGTCCACCGCGCCCAGCGCTATGTCGATGGGAGGCTGTTCTTCATTCGCGAGGCAGCGGAGGGCAATGGCGTCCTGATGGTGCGCGAGGTGGACGGCTCCGAGCGTGTGTTACTCGATCCGGCAACATTGAAGGGCGATGGCGGTAACGCCTCGATCACCGTGTTCACACCCTCGCCGGACGGTGGCAAGGTGGCGGTGAACATCGATCACGGTGGCAATGAAGTCACCCGCTTGGAAGTGCTCGACGTAAAGAGTGGCAAGCCCATCGGCGACGCGGTTGAACCGGTGTGGGGCGAGTTCGGAGCCCAGTGGCTGCCCGACGGCAGCGGTTTCGACTACACCCAGATGGCGCCGCCCGACCAGCGCACTGGCGGCGATCCGCTGCAGGATATGCGCTTGCGCTTTCACCGGCTTGGCACACCGACGGCACAGGACCCGATATTGCTGCGGGCGGGCACCGGGGAGGGCGCCAATCCTTCATTTGCGATTGCTGCCAATCGCTTTCCGGTCATCGAATTTCCCGCCGACTCGCGCTGGGCATTGGGCGAGGCGCTGGGGGCGCAGGTCGAACAGCGCTACTGTGTGACAGCGCAGTCCGATGCGGTAAAGCCCGGTGCGACCTGGCGCTGCATCGCCGACCTCAGCGATGAGGTACAGGATGCCGCCATTCATGGTGACACGCTCTATTTGGTCTCCAGCCACGGACGCTCCAACGGCGAGTTACTGGCGTTGGACCTGTCGCGACCGAATGCATCGATCAAGGATGCACGCTCCATCCTGCCGCTACAGGACGACGACATAATTGTCGGAGTCAGTGTCAGCGATACGCAGATGGTCGCGCCGGCGCGCGATGCCTTATACGTGAAAGTGTCGAGGAACGGCATCGACGGCATCCGCCGCATCGACTACGGCACCGGCAAGGTCGAAACGGTACCGATGCCGCTGGCAGGCGCAGCCTCGCTGTTTCATGCCAACGACAACCAAGACGGATTTCTGCTGGAACTGCGAGGGTGGACCACGCCGCCGAAGTCCTGGCGCTACGATCCGGCAAGCCGCGCCATGCACAGCCTCGGCCAAGACGAAGCGAGCCCGGCCGATTACAGCATGATCGAGGCGACCGAAACCGAGCTGGTCAGCAAGGATGGTACGCATGTGCCACTTACGATCCTGCACCGCAAAGATGTCGCACTGGATGGCAGTCATCGCGCGATCCTGTTCGCCTATGGTGGCTACGGAATGTCCATCGTGCCGTCGTTCAGGCCCAACCGGCTGGAATGGGTCAAGCACGGCAACATTTTCGCGTATGCGCACGTTCGCGGTGGCGGCGAGAAGGGCGAAGCGTGGCATCAGGCTGGCAGGGGACCGAACAAGCACAAAGGCGTGGAAGATTTTGTCGCCGGCGTGGCGCGACTGAGCGAACTGGGCTACAGCCACCCGGAACGCACCGCGCTGATATCCGGGAGTGCCGGTGGTCTGCTAATTGGCAACGCGGCGGTGGGTTATCCCGACCGTTTCGGTGCCGCCGTGTTTCTGGTCAGCATGCTCAATCCGGTGCGTCGGATGCAGGCTCCCAACGGTGCCAACCAGCTCGGCGAAATGGGCGACCCGCGCAAGGCGTCGGACTTTCCCTGGATCCTGGCGACAGACCCGTACCAACAGATCCGTCCACACACTGCTTACCCGGCGGTGATGTTGAGCGTGGGTCTCAACGACAGCCGCGTCGCTCCTTGGGAGACGGGCAAGTTCGCTGCGCGCTTGCGCGCTGCCGACACTAGCGGACGACCTGTCTGGATTCGTACTGATGCCCATGGGGGTCATGGCATCCAAGTCTCGCTCGGGGCCGAGGCAGCCGAATATGCCGACATCTTCGCTTTCTTGGATGCGCAACTGCCGGTGCGCTGAGTCGCACTCAGTGCTGCAGCCTCGTCTTTGGTCGCCTTCGAAGAGGCGATGCGTGACGTGGAATTCCAGGCGGATCTCGCTCGAGGCCGTCAGATCGAGGCGGCGGCCTTGTCGTTCATGCAGCACTGACAAAGCCGCTTGTCGTCAAGATGCTTCTATCTGTTAAGGACGAAGTGATTTGTCGTCTATCGATAGGCGTCTATGCGCCAACACATCGAAGCAAACGTGAAGATAGAAAAAATCTGCGCAGTGAAAATGCGCTGCATCGTGTGTTCATTCCACGAAATTTTTTTCGAAGCTTCACACGCCTCACCATAGCATCCCGCGTACAGGAAACTATGCCCACAGGGGATCACCGAGGTATTCCAGTATGAAAGGAACGCAGCTAATGCGTCGCTTGGTAGCAACGTCGTCTTTTATCGTCGCGGGTTTAAGCGCGGCCGTGTGCGCATCCGGCAGCCAAGCAGCCGAACAAGCGCCAAGCGGTTCGATTCTGTTCTCGCAAACTCACGTCGATGCTTTCGATAGCCCGGATGGCACCGCGCTGTATCGAGCACCGGCAGTCGGGGGCGCCGTCACAAAACTGGCGCCGTTAACCATTGGCACGCTGGATCTGGGCGCACGCTGGTCTCCGCTCGGCCACGCCGTTGTCTTTGAGCGCGTCGCCACGACGGATTGGTTCACGGAATCGGAGATCTACCGCATGGATCGCAATGCCGGAGAGCTTCGGCAAATCACTGTGGGCAAGAGCCGCCACCAACTTCCGGTGTGGGGGCCTAGCAATTGGATTGCTTACATAGATGGCGGTGTGGATACAAATCAATGCGTGGCCCTGGTCAGACCAAATGGCGATGATCAACACACGCTGTTTTGTCCAGGACCGACCGATGCGGTATTTCAGGCGCCGCAGTGGTCCCTCGATGGCAGCGAGCTATTTGTCGAGGTTCACTATTACGGCGTTGTGGGGGTCAATCCGCCTGCGTATTCGGATGTCTATAAAGTCGACGTCGCTACCGGCAAAGCTGCGCGAATCTCGCATCTGAACATCGGTGACGTCGCGCATCTGTCGATCTCGCCGGACGGCACCCACGGTGTCTATGCGTGGGATGCCACTTCTGCCATGGAAGTCGTCGACTTCACCACCGGCAAGTCGTTGGGTTCGGAGTTTGGCGACCTTTATGGCGCCTCGCCAAGCTGGTCGCGCGACGGCAGGTACATTGCATTCGCTCAGACCGTTAACGTTCCAGGCTCCAGTTATGGCACCTTTGGCGCCGTGTTCGCGATGTCCGCCGACGGCAGCCGCGTTCGCCAGATCACCACACATCCCGTTGCTTTCGACTACTACTACCCGGTGGAATGGTCTCAGGATGATTCACACATTTTGCTCAACCGTACGCGCTATATCATCCAGGGCGAGCATGCGGGCGCCTATTTTTCGGTGCATGTCCTTGATGTAGCGACACAAGCGATCTCCAATGTTACGGATAACGGCACGGCTGATGATGGGGCTTGGGGGCAGCTGTAGCCATGACGATGCTCCATCAAATTGAGCGAGGGAAAATTGTTCTGAGCGGCGATAAGAAAGCCTGAGCCGTCTTCGACAAGTTCGGAACCCAATGAGAGAGGAAACGCTAGCGGTGGAGCGCCGTCCATGGCGCAGCGCAAGCCTACATGCCAGTAGCCGCCAGCTTAGCCGCCGCCAAAGATCGCAAGCGCCTGCTCGTTAAAGCCATTGACGAAGCCATGTTCGTTCGGACCAACATTGGAACGGAACTGCTTGGCGCCTTCGACCAGGATCTCGTCCGAATCCGTGCCAAGAACCGCAATCGTTTCGGCAATAAACTGATCGAGCGGCATGGCTTGTTCAGCCTCTTGGCTGTTCATGAGTTCGGTGCGCACCCACGGTGGCGCGATCTCAAGTACGCGAACTCCCGTATTCCGGAGCATGAAGCGTTGCGAAAGAATGTACGAATGAAGCGCCGCCTTGGTCGACGAATAGATGGCAGTAACGGCCAACGGTACGAAGGCAAGAACGGAACTCGTGTACGCCACGACAGCGTTGTCCTTGCTCTTTAAGTGCTCGACCAGCGCCGACGTCATGCGAATCGGCCCTATCAGGTTCGTTGTAATGGTCGAGGTCAGCAACGCGTCGTCGATCTTTCCAGCAGCGGTATCGGGTTGCATGATGCCGGCGTTGTTGATCAGGACGTTGAGTTCGGGATGATCGACGATCAACTTTGCCGCTACGTTATCGATACTGGCTGGATCGGCGATGTCGAGTTCGACCGCTTCCATACCGGGATTGGCTGCGATCACCGCATTGAGATGACTACGCCGCCGGCCGGCGATGATGATCTTGTTGCCCAGCTTGTGCAGCGCTTCGGCAAGCCCGCGGCCGATACCTGAGCCGCCGCCAGTGATAAAGATAGTGTTGCCAGTGAGTTTCATGAGAGTTCTCCTTGGATGGGATTAAGCAGGAAAGCGGTCGCCGAACATCGGCAATCCACTCTTGGATTCGGCTTGCGTTGCTTCGTCTTGCAATACGTCCCAGTGCTCGGCGAGCTTGCCGTTTTCGATACGGACGACATCTGCGGCGATCCATGCCGCTGGACGGCCATGACCGGAGAAACGGCCGTGCACGATGACGTAATCGCCCTCGGCCAGGATCAGGCCACGCTCGTAACGCAACGCGCTGGGGACACTGCGAATCAGGTTGAACAGACCTTCGCGGCCCGGTTCGATATGCGCGCTATGCTGGATGTACTTGTCGGACCAAAAGCGCTCGGCGGCTTCGTAGTCACGCTTATTGAACAGCGTGTCGAATGCCTCGATGACAAGGGCCTTGTTCTGTTCGGGCGTAGTCGTTGACATGATCATTTCCTCTTCGATGGCTGATGGCTCAAGCGACGATGCGCTCGAGCGCGGGATAGTCGATGTAGCCGTGGGGACTTGATGCGTAGACGGAATCCCAGTCGATCTCCTTCAGTTCGCCCGGCCCCGGCACATCCATCGGCACATCCATCGGCACCTCCTTCAGACAGAGGACTTCCGGGCCACCCACCGCATGGATTCGGACATCACGCATAAACATGTCTCCTCAAGGCCCCAGCGCTGGACGTTTGGCCGCCTTGCGCTAGAATGGAATTACGATGGTGATCACCATCGACATGAGTTAGCATGGCGCCGCTTTCGGCAAATGTCAATGGTGATCATCATTGTGATTTGAGGCGAACCCGCGAATGGGTCGTCAAAGAGGAGTTGGTATATGGGCGTTTCAAAGCAGCAAGCTATTGAAAATAAACGCGCTATCGTCGCTGCTGCGGATAAGCTTTTCCGCGAGCGCGGGGTGGCTGCGGTGGGCTTGGCGGAGCTGACCAAGGCCGCGGGCTTCACTCAAGGCGGTTTCTACAACCACTTCAAGTCGAAGGACGCCTTGGTCGCCGCTGTCATGGACAAGGCTACGGAAGATGGCGCGGCCCAACTCGTCGCTGCCATCGAGGCGTACAAGGCGAAGGCGACCGATCCGATGAAGCGGTATACGGAGTGGTACCTCTCCTCCGGCCACCTGGCCGATATCGCGACGGGTTGTCCGTTGACGGTGTTTGCCGGCGATGTTCGGCGACTCGGCAAAGAAGCGCGGCAATCCTATGCCCGCGGACTGGCGTCGAATTTCGATCAGCTAGCGAGTGTGATCGGCGGCGAGAACCCGCAAGAGAAGAGAAAAAAGGCCATCGCACTTTTCAGTCAAATGGTCGGATCGCTGCAGCTTTCGCGCGCTGTCGTCGAGACGGATCCAGTCCTCGCCGATGAAATACTCGAGTACGGGCGTCAGCAGTTGCTGCAGGCCATCGACGTCTGAACAAAGCTAGTCCGAAGTAACTTTGAGAAGAGGGTGAACTCACGGTTGCTGCCTTGACGGTGAAGTCATGCCGGCTTATCCGAATTGCCGCCTATTGCCGCTCGAACTGCCGCAAATTGGCGCTCTGCGATCAGGTAGAGGAGTTCAACGCGATAGCTTTCCTCAATTCCCTCGAGAGCATCTTTCAATTTCACCCGTAAGCAAGGGCTCGATACGATGCCTGAGATGCTTGCTGCCAGCGAGCCATGATCGGCCAGCCAGGGAACTGCCATGATCGACTATCTCGCCCACTTCGAATCAACGCTGCACGCACTCAAGGACGAACGCCGTTACCGCGTGTTCGCCACGCTGGAACGTCAGGCAGGCCGATTTCCGCGCGCTACCTGGAATAGCCCACACGGTCCACGCGATATCGTGATCTGGTGTTCCAACGATTATTTGGGCATGGGTCAGCATCCCGCCGTGGTGGATGCCATGTGTGAGACAGCGCGCACGACGGGCGCCGGGGCAGGCGGGACCCGCAATATCTCTGGTACGCATCGCGCGATAATTGCGCTGGAAGACGAGCTGGCCGACTTGCACGGCAAAGAAGCGGCGCTGGTATTTACCTCAGGCTATGTCTCCAACCTGGCAGGTATCTCGACGATAGCGAAGCTGCTGCCCAATTGCCTGATCCTGTCTGATGCGCTCAACCACAACTCGATGATCGAAGGCGTGCGCACGGCGGGTCGCGACAAAGTCATTTGGAGGCATAACGACCTGGCGCATCTGGAGGAACTGCTGGCGCGAGCGGGCAGCCGCCCCAAACTAATCGTCTTCGAGAGCGTCTATTCCATGGATGGTGATGTGGCACCCATCGCGGGTATCTGCGATTTGGCCGAGCGCTACAACGCCATGACGTACATCGATGAAGTGCATGCTGTCGGCATGTACGGTCCGCGCGGCGCGGGTATCGCAGAACGCGAAGGTTTGATGGATCGCATCGATGTGATCGAAGGCACGCTCGCAAAGGCCTATGGCACGCTGGGTGGCTATATCGCCGGTAAGCGCATGGTGATCGATGCGGTGCGTTCGCATGCACCGGGCTTCATCTTTACCACGGCATTGCCGCCGGCTATCGCAGCGGCAGCCACCGCGTCGATTGCGCACTTAAAGGTATCGCAGGCCGAGCGCGCGGGTCAGCAAGTAGCGGTATCGGCCACGCGCGAGGCGCTGGTGGCGGCGGGCCTGCAGGTCATGGCCACCGACACGCACATCGTGCCGGTGGTGGTTGGTGACCCAGACCTCTGCAAACAGGCGAGCGATCTGTTGCTAGAACAGTACGGAATCTATATTCAGCCCATCAACTATCCAACCGTGCCCCGTGGCACAGAGCGGTTGCGAATCACGCCAGGTCCCTTTCACGACCAAGCGCTCGTGGATGAACTCGCCCGCGCCATGGTGTCGGTATGGCAGATTCTGGGCCTTCCGCTTGGCGATTCTGCAGACACGAACGCTGTGCCGTACAACTGGCCCATGGCGGGAGGCTAATCGACGCGATCAGACGCGAGATTGCCTTATTTTCTGACTGACTGCGGATAGCTATTTTCAAGGCCCTTTGTGAAAGGCCTTGTTTTTCGTGTCGTCGCGAAACGCCCTTGACCCGCATGCAGCACACATGCGGCGATTGCGTGTGTCCGTCTTCTGACTCTTGGCAAATAGATACATGGTCGTTTGCATTGAAAGAAGCTATGAGCGTGATGCGAACAATCGATTAGACATCCAAACACCTTATCAATGGAAATAGGTACGCCTTTTGGCATTACTTTCATCAAGGAGTCACCATGCCAGCGATAAGAAACTTCAAGGCGCGCTACGCCATGCTCGCCGTGTCGTTCTGTCTTGCACTCTCGGTGCAGGCCCAGGAAGTTCATCTCACCACGGATGCCGGCGCACCTGTCGGCGACAATCAGAACTCTCAAACTGCCGGGCCGAATGGGCCGGAATTGCTGCAGGATTCCCATCTCATCGAGAAGCTGCAGCGCTTCGATCGCGAGCGCATTCCTGAGCGCGTGGTTCATGCTCGTGGCACGGGCGCCTACGGTGTGTTCCAACCCACGGCCGATATCTCCGCGTTGAGCAAGGCCGTGGTCTTCACGCCCGGTAGCACTACGCCGGTATTCGTGCGCTTTTCCACGGTGATGGGCTATCGCGGGTCGCCCGAGCAGGCGCGCGATCCGCGCGGCTTTGCCACCAAGTTTTACACCCAGCAAGGAAACTGGGACATCGTAGGCATCAACTGGCCGATCTTCTTCATTCGCGACGCGATCAAGTTCCCCGACTTCGTTCATGCCAACAAGCCAAGCGCAATCACTGGTGTGCAGGATGCGAATCTTGCGTTTGATTTCTTCGCGCATACGCCCGAAGCGACCAACATGTTGACCCACCTGTACACCGATGAAGGCATGCCAGATTCCTACCGTCACATGGACGGCTTCGGCGTGCATGCGTTCAAACTGGTCAATGCCAAGGGCGACGTGCACTACGTGAAGTTCCACTGGAAGAGCGAGCAGGGCATCCATGGGCTACGTCCGCAGGAGATCGCGGCGTCCATCGGCAAGGACTGGAACCTCAACACCAACGACCTCTATGGCGCGATCAAGGCCGGCAACTATCCCAAGTGGGATCTGTACATCCAGGTGCTGGAACCCAACGATCTGGCCAAATTCGATTTCAATGCGCTGGATGACACCAAAATCTGGACCGGCGTGCCGGAACAGAAGATCGGCACCATGACGCTGAACCGCATTCCGGACAATTACTTCGAAAGCACCGAAGAATCGGCCTTTGCGCCGTCACGCATGGTGCCCGGCATCGAGGCTTCAGAAGATCGCATGCTGCAGGGGCGCCTGTTTGCCTATGCGGACACACAGATGTATCGCCTGGGCGCCAACTACCAAAATATCCCGGTGAACCGTCCGGTGGTGGCGGTGAACTCGGAAGACCAGGATGGTGCTATGAACACCAGCGGCCGTAAAGGTGATATCAACTTCGAGCCGTCGAGCGTGAACGAGATGTCGGAAGATCCGAGCGCCAAGCTGGTTCGCACGGAACTGAGCGGCACGACGCAGCAGCAGGCCATCGACAAGAAGCGTAACTTTCTGCAGGCCGGCGAGTACTACCGTTCACTCTCCGAGCAGGACAAGGCCGATCTGGTAACTGCGTTGAGTGCGGATCTCAATCACGTTAGCAACGATGGCAACAAGTACACGATGCTCTCGTATTTCTACAAAGCTGATGCCGATTACGGCACGCGTTTGGCGAAGGCAACTCATGCCGATCCCGCTCGCGTGAAGACGCTGGCCGATAAGCTCTCTGCGGACTGATTGCTCGCTGCCCTGTGCCTGCCGCGGTAGGCACAGGGCGACTTTCTCTTCCCGACTTAAGCAAGGCTTATTTGGTATGCGCCGTCGTTGGATGTTCATCGCCATAGCTTTCGCATTGATATTGGCTATGGGTGCTTATGTCTGTTTTCCCCAGTTGCGTTTGTGGGCTCACTCCAAGGCTTTGCAGCAAGTCTCTGCGGCGCGCTGGGTGGATGCGCATAGGTATGATCCAGAATGGTTTGATGCAGCAAGGGCTGGCCGGGTGGATATCCTGCAGGCGCTTTACGACGCCCATTACCCGGTCGACACGCAGAATGCCTCCGGCTACACCGCCGTGGTGCTTGCCGCTTACGACGAACAACCCGAGGCCTTGAATTACCTGCTGAGCGTCGGTGCCAACGCCTGCATCGCCGACCACAACGGCAACACCGCCTTGATGGGTGCGATCTACAAAGGCCATACAACGATTGCGCGGCGTCTATTGC
Source organism: Dyella humi (assembly GCF_044904605.1). Lineage (NCBI taxonomy): Bacteria > Pseudomonadati > Pseudomonadota > Gammaproteobacteria > Lysobacterales > Rhodanobacteraceae > Dyella > Dyella humi. The sequence continues at coordinate 1,341,781 of NZ_JADIKI010000023.1, read as the reverse complement.
AGACAAGCTGTCCCATTGATCAAGCCAACAAAGCCGGTGAAACCGCATTAGCCTTTGCTGTGCTTTTTGGCAGGAAGTCGCTGCTCAGCGAACTGGTTCGTCATGGTGCACGGCTCGATAGCCGCGATGTCAATGGCCAGACACCGATGGCGATTGCAGCAAAGCAGGGTGATAACGATATGGTGCAGATGCTGCGCGGCCTTGGGGGCTATGGATTAACGGGTTGGCCGTTATGAGCGCGCTGTCGATTACTTGCCGTACGCCTTGGCAACTTGACCAACGAGCACGGCCCACGGCATGTCCATAGCACCGTACACCGGACCCGCTTCTGGGCGTGCGTTGTCTTTGAGTATCTCGACCATAAGCGTGCCGTAATCGGAAAGGATCACACCCGCCTGCTGCATACGAAGAAGACCTGCCTGGCGCTTGGTTTCGCTGAACGTTCCGGATGCATCGACCGCCACATACGACTCGTAGCCTTTGCTAATAGCGGTCATCGCGGGAAACGCTGCACAAACTTCCAGCGAAATACCCGCAAAGATCAACTTCTTTCGCCCAGTCGCTTCGATGGCCGCGGCGACGCGATGGTCGTCCCACGCATTGACGGAAGATCGATCGATGATTTGGACGCCGGGCAATGCCTCGACGAGTTCCGGAAAGGTGGGTCCCCACATGCTGTCACGCGCGGTCGTCGTGACGACGATGGGAAGCTTCAAGATACTGGCCGCTTTCGCGAGCGCGACGACGTTGTGTTTCAGCTCGCCAGTAGAGTAGTCACGGACGCCGGTCATGAGGCCAACCTGATGATCGACGAGGACAAGGGCCGCGTTGTCCTGCGTGAGAGGGGTGTAAGGCATGAATGGATTGGACATGGCAGTTCTCGCTTTGGTCTTACGAGGTGATTGACCTACTGCGGCCACAATGGATGGCGCGGCTGCGACAGCAACTGCGGCCGTGCCGACACCGGCCTGCTGAAGAAACGAACGTCGATCCATAGTTGGCTCCATCGAGATAAGTCCCGCAGGCCACTGCGGCCTCGCGAATGGACAGCGACAGAGCGCCTCTCGACATGGTCAAAGCTAAGGCGCGTATCATCGTCTGAGAAGTTGTGAAAACTCGGAAGTATCATCCGGTAAGCCGAACGATGAGGCCACCATGCTGGACTTGAATGACTTCTACTACTTCGTCCAAGTCGTCGATCGCGGGGGCTTCACCTCCGCTGGACGGACACTGCGTGTACCTAAATCAACGCTCAGTGGCCGAATACAGCGGCTTGAGAATGACCTGGGGGTTCGCCTCCTGAATCGAACATCTCGCCGCTTCGGCGTGACCGACGCCGGCGAGGAGTTCTACCGACACGCCGTCGGAATGCTCCAACGTGCCGAGCAAGCTGAAAGTGTCATTCGCCAACGGCTGTCTGAGCCGTCGGGCACGGTCCGCTTCACCGCAGCAGTGATCACTGCACAGTTTGCGATGCGGAAGATGGTCAGCGATTTCATCGCGAAGTACCCAAAGGTCAACCTCGTCGAGCACGCTATCGATCGAAACGTTGACTTAGTTGGCGAGAATTTCGACGTGGCCATTCGCGCGCACTCGGTCCCGTTGCCGGATTCCAGCCTGGTTCAACGCACGCTTGCGCCAGCGCCTTGGTACCTGTTTGCCGGAACGGACTACCTCAGTCGCGTCGGCACTCCGAAGGCACCGCAAGACCTCGCCAAACATCCGTCGCTATTCTTGATGCGAAGCGGAGTCGCACCCGCGTGGCATCTCAGCCGCCCGGTGCGTGACGCGCGGGAAGAGCTGATACTTCCGCTCACTCCTCGCTTGCTCAGCGACGACATCATTTCCCTGAAGCAGGCCGCGCTCGACGGTTTGGGCATTGTTGCGCTGCCCGGATACACCTGCTGCGACGAGATCCGATCGGGCGAAATCACACGCGTACTCCCGGACTGGAAAGCGGGTGACTCAACCATCACTGCCTTGATTCCGGACCGCCATGGCCTTTTGCCAGCTGTCCGTGCCTTTGTAGATCACCTTGTGGCGGAATTTCCCAAGGCGATCACCCTCTAGACGTGAATCGACGCCGATAGAGTTCAGGTGCGAAGCCCTCGTCTTTCCCAAACCTGAGTAACCATCGGCTCATTCATGTAGCAGAAGAGGAATCTACCGATCGTGGACATCTCGATGTGTACGCTCTGCGGGCCGATTTTATAGGTGGGCATTAGATTTGCGCCCGGGAGATAGTGTCTCGACTTCCTCAGAGCTCCGCGCGGATAAGGCAATCGATAATGACGCAGACAAATACAGCAGAGCTTATTTTTAGGAAAAAACACAGCCGGCTGGCATTTTTAAAAGAATGTTTCCGTTGGCTTATGATTCAGCTGCTTCGCAGGCAATCAAGAAAACATATTTCCGAACATCGAAAGCAGCTTGTGGTTTTTTCCTTCGATTTTATTGCGCATAATATAAATCTAAATGGCGTATATGAAAAAGATGACTTGGATACGTTTTTTGAGTGGATCGAGTCAGTCGGTATAGACTTCAAAGAAGCCACGGCACTTGATATCGGGGCTAACATTGGAAATCACAGTCTCTATTTTTCCGATTACTTTAAACGCGTTGTCAGTTTCGAGCCACACCCACGCATATTTAAGGTTCTCTCTCTAAACGCAGAGCTGGTCAACAACGTTTCCTGCCACAATGTCGGCCTATCTGATAAGGATGGAAGCGCGGTTCTGTCCGGTCCTGAGACAAACTTTGGCCGCTCAACCATAAGCGAGTCGAGAGACTCTAAATCAGTAGACATAAAACTGGTAACGCTTGACTCCTTTTCCGAGTTCGAAAACGTCAAGTTATTGAAAATAGATGTGGAGGGCCATGAATGCAAAGCCCTAATGGGAGCCAAAAAAATAATACAAGAACACAGACCAATAATTCTATTTGAGCAGCACATTGATGACTTTGTAAATGGTGAATCACAAGTCTTGTCGTTATTAAAAGAATTTGGATATAAAGATTTTGCTATAGTTAGAAGATATCCCCTTCCGTTGCCGTCGTTTCTTAAGTTCGTACTCACCCCCTTGCTCCGCATATTATTGGGCGAACAAACAAAGATTGTCGTAACAAGCACAATTACGCCGGATTTTTACAGCTTCATCATCGCGCTTCCCAGCTGGGTTCAAAAAGATGCCTGATATTGCCGCTGGATGGCTTAGCCATATTTGACGAGATTGTGAATGGGCAACGGCCCGCCAGGGATTTCCGTCAGGCGTCCACCCACAGCGAGCGAGCCCAGATCGATGCCGAAGAAGCCTAGGGATTCGATGAGCGACGCCACGTCGCGTTTAGCCTGCATATCGTCACCGGAGAAGAAAAGTACCCGGCGTCCGCCTTCCGCTTGAGGATCGTCCGATACCAGCAACGCTGGCAGATGATTGAACGCTTTCACCACGCGCGCGCCGGGAACCAGATCGGCGAAGACCTCGCTCGATGTGCGCCCCTTCAAATTAGCGGGATGGAACGTAGGCGGTTCGATCGGGTTGTTGGCGTCGATGACGATGCGGCTGCGCAGATCGAGCCCCGCCATCGCATCAGGCAATTTCGACCAAGTCACCGCAACAAGGACGATGTCGGCCTTGGCCGCTTCCTCGCGTGTCCCCGCGCGAAGGGATGGGCCAACCTCACTGGCCAACGACTGCAAGGATGCCGGGCCGCGACTGTTGGCAATGACCGCAGGGATGTTGTGGCGGGCAAGTGCCCGAGCGAAAGCGGAGCCGATCTGCCCCGCCCCGATGATGCCGATACTGCGGGAGCCATCGATCACCGAAGTGGTTGAGTCAGCGCGCGACGCGGAAACAGGGTTGTTCATGACGAAATCTCCAAAAAGGCCCGATTGCCTGGACAGCACTATGGAATTTCGTCTCCTCCATCAGTAGTCTCAAATAGTTGGAATCATTTTCAACTGAAATTTGAAGGTGTCCATGGAAACGCTTGCCAACCTGGAATCCTTCGTTCGAAGTGCCGAGCTCGGTGGTTTTTCCGCCGCTGCCCGGCACATTGGCCTGACGCCGGCTGCCATCAGCCGCAACGTCGCGCTCTTGGAGCGAAACCTCGGCGTGCGCCTGTTTCACCGAAATACGCGCAAGCTCACCCTGACCGAAGCAGGTGAACGTTTCCTCCAATCCATTCGCGGCAATCTGGACGCGTTGCAGTCCGCCATTGCCGACACGAGTGCCGACCAAGGTGCACCCGCCGGAACATTGAAGGTCAGCGTCCCCATGTCGCTCGGGACGCGATACCTACTTCCCATGCTGCCCGCCTTTCTACATCGCTATCCCGATGTGCGAATCGACTGGCAGCTCGAAAGCCGCCAGGTCGATCTCGTTACCGAAGGGTTCGACGCTGCCATCGGCGGCGGTTTCGAGCTCTCGCCAGGTGTGGTGGCACGTCCCCTGGCTCCGGCGCATATCGTCGCCGTCGCGTCGCCTTCCTATGTGAAAGGAAGAAAGAAGCTTGTCTCGCCCGAAGACCTCGGCGAATGGGACGGTATCGTCATGCGCTCAAGCAATTCAGGTCGCATCCGTATCTGGACACTGCGCGATGCGCGCGGCAACGAAGCTCCGGCGCCGATCAAAGCGCGCGTAATCCTTAATGATCCGGGCCCGATGACCGAGGCGGCAGTTCAGGGTTTGGGGGTCGCCATGCTCGCGATGCCCGATGTTCTTCCGCACCTAGAAAGCGGTTCGCTCGTACGCCTATTGCCTCATTGGTATGCCGATGCCGGATCGATTTCGCTCTATTACTCCACACGCATGTCGCTACCGGCCAAGACTCGTGTCTTTATCGATTATGTGATCGAGGAGTTTCGGCACCACCGCTACGCCGAGCGCTTCGCTGGAAGCCCGGGTTGAGGCACGTTCGAATAGTATTTGGCGTGTCGGCTTTCGACCCAAAGCGGACGTTTTGAAATACTGCTAAGCGACTATGCAATCGAGGTTGGCATGAAGCTATATGGATACACGGCGGATGCTTACGACGAACACCGGCCAGCAATATTGAAGGAAGTAACCGTAGTGGCTAGTCCGGAAGAACTGCGAGTCATAGCCAAGCTTCTGGCTGACGTCGCGAATGAAATGGAGCGATCCGACTTTGATCATGTGCATCTGAACGATCGCATTTCTACCCTGCGGGATGATCCTCAGTTCATTGTCGCTAAGGCGACTTGAGTACGTCCCCAATCTCTGCCTCCGACCCGAAGCGAACCTAACAAAGATCGGTCTATGACCGCAGTAGATCTAGCCGATCACAGGCGAAATTGGACAGTTTTACTAGCCAAAATTTCCGTCTCATAGAGGCGCACAATGCAATCTTTGGCCTATTTTTCGGTGGCTGCGGTTCTTGCTGTTCGCCCAGATCATCAACTACTTGGCGAAGCGCCCCCTGATGAATCCGTGGCTATGGCTTGGGGCAAGCTACGTCGCGCTCTATGTCGTGGGCTTGATTATTGTTTTGCCCGTAACGTTCCAAACTTTGCATATTTAGCCGGTTACTACTTTCCGCCTAGCTAACGGCCTCCGCCCACATAATAGCGGCCGACGATCCCGTTCAACCTGACTAAGGGGATAGATTGCAATGACGCGACTTCGAATCACCTCCTGCGGCCTCGAATTCATCGCCGAGACCAACCCGGACGCACCGCAGACGGTGAGCGCCTTCTTGAAACTCCTGCCGTATCGCCAGAAGTTGATCCACGTCCGCTGGAGCGGCGAAGGTTGCTGGGTGCCGCTCGACGACTTTAAGCTGGAGAACGACGGCAAGGCAGTGGGCTTCGAAAATCACACAAGCCATCCGTCGGTAGGCGACATCCTGTTTTATCCCGGCGGTTATAGTGAAACGGAAATCATCCTTGCATATGGCTCCTGCTGCTTTGCGAGCAAGATGGGGCAACTGGCCGGCAATCACTTCCTGACTGTCATCGAAGGCAAGGAACGTCTGCGTGAGCTCGGCGTCAAGGTGCTCTGGGAAGGCGCGCAAGACGTGCTGTTCGAACAGATCTAGTCAGTGCGGTGCTACTGCTCTCTATTCGTCTGCCGTTGGTTCGCAGCACTGAAGAGCAGACGGGGAGAGGCCATCCGGGCCGGTGATCGGTGCAGTCGAGCTATGCGAATGGATGCATACCGATGCTATGGCGCGGATGTTCTCCGAGCTTTGTGAAGTCGGTACCCTCCGCGGTGCTTTTTTTTCTGCCTGTGCTCAAGCCACTGGCGCTTGATCAAAGGGAGGTCCCACGTGATCGGCTTACGTGGGACGAATAGTCGATCTTTTGTGGCTGGTCGATCATGTACCGGCTGTAGCAGCCGAGTACCATCAGTGAAGTGATTAATCTCTACTCTGGTTTGCCATCTTCAATACCTGCTCGATGGCTTGGATCACCGCATCCGGATGGTCGAGTTGGATGTAATGGTCCGAACCGGGGATCACAATATTGCGGCCGCGTGTCGAGCGGGAGGCAAGCTCATCGTGTCCACTCTTCCAAAGCTCGCTCATTGCTGAAATCTGTTTCGCGGGGAATCCCGCGTAATGCTTGTCACTGCTGGTCAAGACGATCAATGGAAGATCGCCCCAGTTGCGTCGGGCCGCATCCAATTCAGCGCCGTCGACGTCTCCGCCGGAAGAAAGCGGGTTGGAAGACCCGTCTTCGGATTGCAATGTGATCCAATGAGCCACGCTCATATCCCACTGGTCTTTGACGGCTTTTGCAGTTGCATCGTCGTGCGGGTCACGGTCGAGGCAATCCTGTATCCGCTTGGCATCAGTGGGCAGTTGCCCGGACTTCGCCACCGCAACGCATTCCGCATAATCTGGCGCGAACGCCGCAAACTTTTCCTTGACGCCGGGTATCGCATTGAACTTTACATCTTGATGCGCAAAAGCGGGATCGACGAGCACCATACCAGCCATCTGCTTTAGATACCTGTCGGCAAACAGCACGCCGTTCAATCCAGCCAAAGAATGGCCGACAAACACATAAGGCGGCTTCAAATGGGCCGCTATCAGTAATTGATGAAGGTCGGTCACTAACGCGGACGTATCGCGTGGCAACGGACCTGCCTCCGAAAAACCGTAGCCGGCTCGATCATAGGTGCAGGCGGTTGTCAGACGTCCGATAGCGGTCTGGATGTATTCCCACGCAGTCGGCGGCCCACCCCAGCCATAGTCGAATATGACCACCGGGCTGCCGGTCCCTACGCAATACAGATTAAGCTTACGGCCGGACGCTATTTCGACTAAACGATGAGCGTGGTAATAGGGCGCTGCGGCAGCGTCGAAGGCATGAGCCGGCTTTTCGATAGCCACCCCAAATAGCAAAACGCTGCATAGTGATACCAGCGATCGACGTAGCTGTGTTTTCATGATGGGAGAGACAATCCCTGATCTGTTGACAGATCATCGGAGCGTGCATGAAAGGCGGCAATATGCCAAATGGGGGACATTCCAGAGCGAACATGATCTGTTCAAGGTCAATGCGATGTAACAGGGACGTGGCTTTGGTGAAGGTTTCACTAGCACTTGTTTGGTCTGCTTTAGACCCAAAGCAGAGCTTATTGGGTGAAATGCGACAGGCTGCCGGAAGAGCCGGATGAAGCCATGCATTGATCTATGCGTGCGTCATCCACGTAGTGGCTACAGCAAACTATCGATGGGAAGTTGGCGCAGCAGGGTGACTTCCGTACGTCGCTTGGCGTTTGCACTGGGCTCGGTCTGATAGGTGACCGGTTTGCCATTCTCCTTCGCCTGCCAGACAAGTTGGTGGGTAGCCGGGTCGATCGTCACTTGGTACGCATTTAAAGGTTGCGTCGCGGTGTGGAAGAAATCGCTGATGGCGCGGGCCAACCCAGGCGAATCCACGATCACGCCCATTTCGGTGTTGAGCAGCTTGGAGCGCTGATCCATGTTGAGAGAGCCTATGAAGACCTCGCGATCGTCCACGACAATGGTCTTGGCGTGAAGGCTGATGCCCGACGATTTGCCAATGGATGTGGTTGGCTGACTCTGGCCCGATGTTGGTTTGAGTTCGTAGAGCTGCACGCCACCTTCTACCAGCGCTTTGCGATAGTGCACATACCCCGCATGCGCCGCCGTCTCGTCAGTCGACGCGAGTGAGTTCGTCAGTATCTTGATGGACACGCCACTCTGAGCCCGCGACACGAGACGCTTGGTGCCAGCATCGCCGGGTATGAAGTAGGGCGTCGTCGCAAGTATCTCGTGTTGTGCGCCGTCCAGCATAGTCTTGAGTCGCGGGCCGATGCGCAACGCGGGCACGTCGCCGTCGCTTTCGATTTTCTCCGGCTGATCGGCCACGAACTCGGCATTGCCCCAAAACCATGCCCCGCGCTTGTCGGCGGTTGGCCCATCGGGCAACTCGTCCATCACGGCCTGCGCATAGTCCGATTGCGCGAATTTGCGCACCTCTTTCTGGAGAATCAACCGTGCGGCAGCGAGACGTATGCCGGAATCATCTGTCTTCTTAAGCTGGTCGAGTGGATAAGCGGCATCGCAGTTCCAGTAGGCATCGAATGCATCGGAAGCCTGCTGTACAACCGGACCGATGGCCACCACGTCGAGGTCGCGAAAGTGCGTGTCGCTGCCTGCATCGAAGTAAGGGTCGCCAATGTTACGTCCACCGATGACGGCCACGTTGTTGTCGACGATGAACACCTTGTTATGCATGCGCCGATTGAGGCGTCGCCACTCCAGCATAAACTGGACGGCACGCGACACCAGCGTTGGGTTCCGTGTCCGGAATGGATTGAACAGACGAATTTCGATGTTCGGGTGCGAGTTGAGCGCTTCGAACAGACGATCCTTGTCATCGAAGTTGTCGTCGTCGATGAGCATCCGCACGCGCACGCCACGGTCGGCAGCAGCAAGGAGGTGCTGCATCATCAGGTGCCCGGTCATGTCGTTGGCGAAGATGTAGTACTGCAGGTCGATCGAGTGCGCGGCATGATCGATCAGCGCCACACGACTGAGCAGTGCGTTCGTGCTCAGTGTCAGCAAACGAAAGCCCGACTGGTGCGGATGCTTGTCCACCTCCGTGTGGGCGTATCGCGCCGATGGCGTATCGGCGGCTGCCGGCAGGTGATGCGTCTCCACCTTCGCCGTGCTGGGCGGAAGCGTGGAGCACGCCTGAAGGAAAAGACAAACGATTGTGAAGGCAAACGCGACGACCCAGCGATCTGTTCGCATGCTTACACCCTCAAGTTGGCCAGCCAGCCCGCTGCTCGCGGACCATTCCCGCTCCGGTTGATTGTTCATTTAGCATAACCAGCCGCTATCCCTGCTGACTGCCGGCGTGCGTCGGGCTTTGTTACATCCCGCGTCGCAACGCCCGTCGTACACTGTTCAGCAAAGCGACGATTCACCAACGTGGGTGAAGACCATTGGCAAATGTCCGCTTCTGACCCAACACGAGCAGTCTGATAGGAGAGGATGATGAATGACGAGGAGTTTGAACTGTCTGCTTCCGACCAAGGTGGACATTAAGATCTACGCACGGAATCCATTGGGGTACTCAAATCAGCGCGAGCCTCTGTTTCTCTGCCCCAATACAACTCTATAGTGGCTCTAGGTAGACCAAGCAGGCCGCTTATGACCGCACCTATCACCACCGCCACCCCGCCCTCGGACGAAGACAAAGCCCGCGCTCGGCACTTCCGTGATTTCATCGTGGATATGCTGGACCCTCTTTTGGTCGAGGGGTGCTTGCGTGATGGGATGGCGAACCGTGAGTCGGTCGAGGCGCTAATTGCACTGCATCGTGACGGGACGCTGGCAGGTCATCGCTGGGATGAGCACCATCCGTTTTTGGTTGTCCATCCAGGTCTAAAAATCTGGCAAACCAACAACCTTGCGTGCGCTCGCGCATTTGGCGAGGAGTTTACCGACGTCAATAAATGGTCCCCCGATGCGCACCACTATTTGTTCGTGGGCCGAGACAGACTCGCCTTGGTGGGTTTGGAGGCTCGCTGCAAGGATCTGAGGCAGCGCCTCACCTTGTGACCGCTAACGATAATGTTGTCGTCCAAACAAAGCGGCCGGGCATCGGCGACCGGAGATGTCCGCTTCCGATCCGAAGCAGGCACTACAAAAAAATGACAAAAGGAAGGATCGTGTAAATACATTGACGGACCTTGGTACGAACTCGCCGCGGACCGCCTGTTCATGCCTATGCTCCCCGAAGGCCGTATACAAGACTGCAACCACACTGCTTGCCTAATCCCGTTTTACTCGATCAGCTGCAATGGGAGTCCATGCATGAATAGTTAGGCAGCGCTTGGTCGCTCGCCATGACGTGCTTGCACTTGGTAGCACAGAGCCACCATACCGCTTTTGTAGGCTTTGACCTCAGTTAGATGCAACGGAATATCTCTGTCGAGCTTTTCAAAGAATGCAATGCCGTCGCCAATTAAGATAGGCAGAATTGAATAACGCACTTCGTCGGCTAGCCCGAGGCGGAGACACTCACCGGAAACCGAACCGCCTCCGGCAAACCAGATGGAACGGAATCTCGGGCGCAGGCGTTCATTCACTAGCTGTGCAAGATCACCTGTGTAGAACTCGATGGTATTTCGGGTTCGCGGTAGATCACGCGTGGTGAGGACAAAAGTGGGTTTGTCGCCATATGCCCACCCGAAGCCTTTGGCTTCAAAACCCAACGCAGTTTCATAAGTACGCGCCCCCATGACGTAACAATCGATTGTGCTAAGAAACGTTTTCACGAATTCCGGATCCATAGTGTCACCGCCCGCAAATTCGTCCGAAGTTTCGAGCCAATCAACGCGCCCATCCTTGCGCGCAATGAATCCGTCAAGGCTTGCCGCCATATGAATCGTTACGCGCGAATCGAGCTTTGTCATGGTTGGACCTGACGTATTTGAAGGAAGCCTAGCAAGCCGCCTAACGCTTGAGGTAAACGGTCGCTGTCGCGATGTCCAGCGTATAAATGCAACTTCTCAGCAGCGGTCCGCCTGATTGATCGAATGGATTTCTCCCGATTCGACAGATGGCTTTGAAGAGCCAGTCGGATCACACTGATCCGGACATGGGATCATGAGAGTGAGTCCGCCACGAATGCTACGCCTGACGCAACGAAGATTGCCATGGTGGCGAATGACCTGGCCGGTTCCGCTTTCGACCCTGAGCAGACCTTCCATCGCGCTTAAAATACTGCAGCGATATGACTCGGAGAAAGGCATACCATGAGTTTTCGCGTTTTGGTTGTCGGTGGTACCGGGCAAGTTGGGTCGGCACTGGTACGGGCTTTGCTCGCTGCCAGCTCGTGCACGGAAGTCGTGATGGTCAATCGCCGAACGATTCCTCTTGCGGCCGACGCGCGTCTGCGCCAAGTGATCATGGATACCGATGCGGCAAATTTTGCCAGTGCGATTACCGAACTTGCCCGGACCTGCAGTGCGCAGGGTGAACCGTTATATGCTGCGTCATGTATCGGCATCGGTAAAGGAAGTCAGCAATGGAGCGAAGAGGACATTAGGAAACTGGAAATTGGCTTGGTCGGCGCGTTTGCGCGTGGCTGCCTGGCGGCGGGAATCGAACGATTCGGGCTACTTTCGGCAGCCGGTAGTAGCGCTAAGAGCTGGATTCGTTATGCCCGCATCATGGGCGAAAAAGAAGATGCCGTGCGGAGCCTCGGATTTAAGCGTCTAGCAATTTTTCGTCCCGGCATCATTGCGGGTAATGCGCACACTCCAAGGTATCTTGCTTTGCTGGGGCGTTTCGTTCCGGGATCGTTTGGGACGATTGATCAGGACGATATTGGTCGGGCCTTTGTCGGTGAATTTCTCCACGGGCAAGACGGCACGACAATCTTGGAAAATGCCGCGATGAGGCAACGATCGCGGGCACATTAGAGGCGCTTGTTCGCAACGCGTACGCAAGCGCCCACCATCGCTTGGAAACGGAGTCTTCACGTCCAGCCTACAGCTGACCGCAGGCTCCGGATTGGGCCGAAGTCGCCAACTAAGCCTCCTCCGGAGGCGGCTGCAGCGTCGCAGCCAGTTCCTCAAGCGTGGCGATCTCCTCGTTCAGCGCATCGTGCAACTCGCTTTGGCGCGTCATCAACGTCTCGATCGGTCCGCCTTGCTTGAGCTTCTTCAACTCGCCGTCGAACAGTAGCCACTGCGCCGTCAGGGTTTCGACGTTGTTCTTCGCGTAGTGACGCATCTCTTTGAGTTGCGCAAGGACGTCGTTGACGTGTTCGAGCGGGGTCTTCGTATCCTCGGACATAGCGGCATCTCAAGTCTCATCCGTTTAAAGGATAGGCGCGCAAAGCTGGTTGCCACTGAAACGGGGAAACGCATGGGTGAACACCCTGTTTTTCTTCTCTCGAGTGACGCTGGCGAGGGTCTAAAGTCGACCTAACCTAGGCTGCTGGCGAACCGAAGATCCAATCGCTCGCTTTTGAAGGCGTTGACGACGAAATCGACAAAAACGCGCGTCTTGGCCGAAATGTGCGTTCGTGATGCGTAGTAGAGCGATATGGCGCCGGCATCCGCGTACCAGTTCGGAAGCAGTCGAATTAGATCGCCGCGCTCCAATTCGGGCAGTACATCGAACAGAGCGATCAATGACACACCCAGGCCAAGACGTGCAGCTTCGCGCATCGCGGCAGGATCATTCACGACGATGGTTTCGGTCAGCGTTCCAGCTACCTCGATCCCCTTCGCACTTCGGAACATCCACTGGCGAATTCGTCCCGTGTGCAGCGAGCGCATGACGATGCCGTTGAAGACAGCAAGTTCAGACGGATCGGTCGGTGGCGTACGGCCGGACATGTAGGCCGGTGAGGCCACGACGACGACGTGCACCGGGGCCAGCTTGCGCGACACGAGACCTGGAGTGAGATCGAAGGCACCACCGATGGCAGCATCGTAGTTCTCGGCGATCAGATCCACGGGCCGGTTCTCGAAGTGCCATTCCGGCTTGATTCGTGGGTACTTGGCCAGGAAGGGCGGCAGCAAAGGCAGGATATACGGGAGGCCAATCGATGGACTCATGCTGACTTTCAAGACACCTGCCGGCTCGCTGTTGTGGGCCGCTGCCTCGGCAATCGCAGCCTCCAGGGCGCGTATATGATTTTGGCGGCACGAGCACTGGGACTCGACTGCGGTCCTATGTCGGGCTTCGATAATGATGCCGTGGACAGGGAGTTCTTTGCAGGGACCCGGGTCAAATCCAATTTCATCTGCTCGATCGGTTACGGTTCCGGTGAAGTCATGTTCGCTCGCAATCCGCGCTTGACGTTCGAGGCATCTAGCCGCGAAGCCTAAGGGGCGCGCCAATACTCATGCACCGCGTCGAAACACACATTGAGATCGACATTTCCACCGAGCGAGTTACAACGCAGCGTCAAATGTATGTAAGGCGCAGTGCCTCTAACCACAGTTGGTGTTGCATCCACCTGCTGAATCCGCAACCCCAAGCGGACACCATCAGGCCCAACGCATAACAGACCTTGAAGAAGGTCAAAATCACTTTCTGCCGTGACCCGGTGGTTTCCACCCCATGAGTTTTTCTGCACTCCATTCCGCCGCAGTGAGTTTGGAGATGAAGAAGTCGGCCAGCGCGCTAACTTTCGCGGGTCGCGCGCGGGCAGTGGGTGTTACGAAATACAGACCACCTTCGGGCATGCGCCAATCGGTCAAAACGGGCTCAAGCTGTTTGTCTGGGAAATACTGTGTCGCCACAAACTCAGGAAGTTCGGTGATGGCAAGTCCAGCGAGGACTGTGGGCAGCAACGCTTCCACACTCGTTCCTCGCAACGCTCCGGTGGGTGTGACTGTGCATTCCTCACCATTTTTGTGAGTAAAGCGCCAGACGTCGCGCTTATTCCTGTTGACGTAGGTCAGACACTGGTGGGCGCCAAGATCATGCGGATGCTGGGGACGACCATAGCGAGACAGATAGGTTGGCGATGCCACGACAAACCGACGCACGGGCGCAATGAGACGCGCGACAAGTGACGAGTCTTCCATGATGGCGATGCGGAGAGCGGCATCAAAGCCATCGCCAATCAGATCGGCATGTGCGTCCGTGAGATGAAGATCGACGGAAATATCCGGATAGGTCCGAAAAAACTCGGGCAACAACGGCGCGACCCAGCGAGTGCCAAAGGAGAGTGGCGCCGCGAGCTTTACAAGACCACGCGGGCGGCTTGAAGTCTCGCGTGCGACATCCTCGGCCTCCTCCGCATCGGCATAAATTTTCGCCGCTCGCTCGGCAAGCGAGCGGCCATAGTCCGTGAGTGCAAGTCGCCGGGAGGTGCGGTTGAACAGTCGTCCTCCCAGCCGCTCTTCAAGGCGGGTCACCGCCCGGGAGACCGTGGCGACCGAGACACCCATCGCGGTTGCCGCCGCGGCGAACGAACCTTCTTCGGCGACCTTTCCGAACATCGCCAGCCCTTCGAAATCCGGTAGTTTCGACATAACAATCCTGCAACGGTAGTTTTCATTCATTGCTATTTCGAAAAGTAGCACGCAGCCGTAGATTTGTCTCGTCGCACCACATCACCTCATCCCGGAGACAAATCATGGTTCGCAAACTCGAAGGAAAAATTGCCGTCGTGACCGGCGGTACCACTGGAATCGGCCTCGCCACCGCCAAGCGTTTCGCCACCGAAGGCGCGCAGGTTTTTGTCACCGGCCGCCGCCAAGTAGAGCTCGATGCCGCCGTTACGGCAATCGGCCCGAAGGCCACGGGCGTCAAGGCGGATTCCTCCAATCTCAGCGATCTCAATCGCCTCTACGAGCGTGTGAAGACAGAGGCAGGTCGCATCGATGTGCTGTTCGTCAATGCCGGTGGCGGCTCGATGTTGCCTTTGGGGTCCATCACCGAAGAGCACTATGACGACACGTTCGGCCGCAACGTGAAGGGCGTGCTCTTTACGGTGCAGAAGGCACTGCCGCTGCTGGTCGACGGTGCCTCAGTGATTCTTACCGCTTCCAACGTCAGCATCAAAGGCACGCCCGCGTTCAGTGTCTACAGCGCCTCGAAGGCGGCCGTGCGCAACTTTGCGCGCAGCTGGACGCTTGATCTGAAGTCTCGCGGCATCCGCGTCAATGTCATTAGCCCGGGCCCGATCAAGACGTCTGGCCTCGTCGACCTCGCGGGCCCCGACGCCGCGCAACAACAGGGCCTGCTCGACTACATGGCCTCAACGATCCCGCTGGGGCGTGTGGGTAACCCCGAAGAAGTTGCAGGCGCTGCCGTCTTCCTCGCTTCCTCCGACTCGAGCTTCGTCGCCGGCACCGAACTCTTCGTCGACGGCGGACAAGCGCAGATCTAATGAAAACGCATTCAGTGACCGAACCGGCCACGCAGTTCGACACACCTCAAACGTCGCCATAGGCGATCAACCACCAAGGACATTCCCATGAACAACCAGACTTATGCAGAAACCACGGTCGTTCCCTCGGCCATTCCCAGCGCTGTCACCACGATCGTTCCGGCCGTAGGCCGCGTGCTGATCAGCACTCTTTTCCTTCTTGCCGGGCTTTCGAAACTCGCCGCGCCGGCGATGACGATCGGCTACATCCAGTCCGTCGGACTGCCGTTGCCGTCGGTGGCGTTCGGACTTGCCGCGTTTACCGAGATCGTCGGCGGCATCACGCTGCTGCTCGGCTACCGCACTCGCATCGTCGCGAGCGTGATGTTCGTGTTCACGCTGGCAACCGCCGCGTTCTTCCACAACCACTTCGGCGACCAGAACCAGTTCATCCATTTCTTCAAGAACGTCGCGATAGCGGGCGGTCTGCTGCACGTGATCGCTTTCGGTGGCGGCCGCGTGAGCCTCGATGGCCGTCGGTCCTGACATATCGGCTGGAGCGGCGAAGGTCGCTCCAGCCGTGACAAAAAGCCGTGACAAAAAAAGGAAATGACCATGTTTGAAGTTCTCGCATTCGCCACGCCCAACAGCGTCAAAGTTCCTATCGCGCTGGAAGAGATGGGACTCGATTACAAGCTCGTTCCAGTGAATTTGCGCCAGGGCGAGCAGAAGACCGAGGCGTTCAGGGCGCTGAATTCCAACGCGAAAGTCCCCGTTCTTATCGATCGTTCCTCCAAGCTCGCAGAAGGCGACGTGGTAATCAGCGAATCCGCTGCGATTCTTGTCTACCTTGCAGAGAAGACCGGGCAATTTCTACCGAAGGATGGCGCCCATCGCGGGAAGGTCTTCGAACAACTTTTCTTCCACGCGTCTGGCCTGAGTCCAGCATTTCTACAAGCATTCCTGGTCACGATGCAGTCGTCACCTCAACCCGAAGCCAAGGCACGCGCCTTAGCGGAGGTCGATCGCGTGCTCGGCGTACTCGAGCACGGCCTCAAGCATCACCGGTACGTGGCAGGTGACGCATACAGCATCGCGGACATTGCCCATTTCGGGTGGATGTGGCGCCACCAGGCGATCGGAGCATCCCTCGATAAGTTTCCGTCCGTCGCCCATTGGTATGACGACATCTCGGCACGCCCCGCCGTCGTCACCGCCATCGCCAAGACCCAGGCGCTCGTTCAATAGCACGAGCACCCCATCGACCATTTTCCTGACGCAGCTTCTGCTGGAAATGGACGTGCAAGAAATTTCCACACCATGCGACCGCCATCCGGTCCACAGTCAATGACTAAGGAGAAGTGTTATGAGTGACCGTATCCATGAACTGCTTCATCGCAATCTTCAAGAGGTTTTCGGCGAAGGTAACGCGACACGTCGTCGTGCAGCCATCGAGGAGCTCTATACTGAAGACTGTGCGGTTTACACACCACTGGGAGTACTCGGCGGGTACGACGCTCTCGACAAATTCGCCGGAGACCTTCGCGCGACACACCCGCACTTCGTCTACACACCGCATAGCAAACCGCAGGCTCTTCATAATGCCGGCCGCTTGGCGTGGGGTTCTGGTCCGCGCGGCGAGTCGCCCGACTACACAGGCTGGGATGTGATCATCGTTCGCGACGAGAGGATCGCAGCGCTTTATGTATTCCTCGATTCAAACCCGGCATGACATAACTAGGTGCTTTCGCTGGACTCGATCTGTTCGAATAGTCGATGTCCCTACGCGAATGCGAAATCGAACAAGTGAAAGGAGCGGCGAGCGCCGAGATCAGCGATGAACCTGAAGACGAACGACTTTGCATCGGTGCACCCGCTCGATCCGGACGATGCACCAATCGTGGCCAAGATGCGCATCATGGCGGCCCCCGCCAAGGGCGCCTTGCGCGGAGTTGAAGCCCGGGGACCGTTCGACGCCGTTATGGCGAGTGTCTCGGTGCCGAACAACGTGAGATCAGAAGTGGACACAATCGGCGGCGTGCCAGGAACGTGGGTACACCCCGCGAATGCACGGCCGGGATGTGCGCTTCTGCATCTGCACGGCGGCTGGTTCAACTTCGGATCTGCGGCGGCCTTCATCAACCTCGTTGGACAAATCGCGGCGCGTGTCGGAGTCAGTGCTTTCATTCCGGACTACCGGCTCGCCCCGGAGCATCCCTTTCCAGGTGCGACGGAGGACGTTTGGGCCTGCTACAAGGGGCTCGCGCAAAAGGGTTATCGCCGGCTTGTTCTTACAGGGGACTCTGCTGGCGGCAATCTCGCGCTTGGCCTAGCGGCTCGAACAGTGGACGCAGGTGGCTCGACCGACGCGGAGCTTGTCGGCGTTGCAGTCTTCTCGCCGGTCACCGATTTGACGCTGGCCGGCGAAACCTACGTGACGCGCGCGGACGCCGATCCTCTCTTCACCCGCGCCCAGGTCGTGCAACTCGTACAAGCGTACCTGCGGGATGCTGACCCGAGCAGCGCGTTGGCTTCGCCCCTAGCCGGGCCTGTTGCGGGGTTGCCATCCGTCCGTGTGCACGTGGGCGACGACGAAGTGTTGCTGGATGACTCTCGCCGATACGTTGCAAGAGCAATCGTCGCTGGCGTTGACGCTAAGTTGGACGTCTGGATGGGTATGCCGCATGGGTTCGTCGGACGCGTCGGCACGTTGAAGGCGGCCGATCAAGCGATGGACGCGGTCGGCGACTTCCTTGCTGAGAGGCTCGACGCCGCTCTCTGATGACCTAGCTGTCGCTGGGTCTTGGCAGAGAGGATTGGTTTTCAAGATGCCGTTCGGGGTGGCGATGACCATAGGCATTGCGCATGGAGTGTTCGCTGCTCTGGCACTCGTGAAGCCACTGCTGGTGATCTCCAAGGCCAGATCGCTTAGTTGATCGTGCGGTGTTTGAGGTTGGATGCAGGGCCGCTTTTTCCGGATAACAATCGACTTCTCGTATGTCCGCTTCGCTACCGTTTTTATGGCATCACTAAGCCAGCGTAGCGTGTCCGGAATTTATCGCGGACGCTTTCCATCTTTTGACGATCAAGCCGGCGTGAAATACCGCCGGTCGAACGCTGCGTTTTTGCGCCGCAGCGTGACACCTTGCGTCTTCAGGGTGTTTATTTGCCCTTAGGGGATTTTAGATCGATCCAAATCAACAGTGATTCAGATCATGTCGCGGCTGCGAACGGTCTGAATGGTTTGGCCTGGGGTGGAGAGGGCTATGGACGTGCGCGCTATGCACCGGCCGGCATGTCGCTGCTTCCCGCCAGACCGGTTGAGGGGAATGGGAAGTCGCCACATGAAATCAGAAGCCGTCAGCATTCCCGTCATGGCAGGCCAGCGCGCCGCATGCGTGCTCGCGTTCGCGACTTCGGCCTTATTCATTTGTCCGGCTCTGGCTGTGCCAGGGGAAGCGGCGACGTGCCGCTACGCCAGACCCGGGCCTTCGCTGCAGCGCATCTAGGGCTTTGAAACATCCATCGCTGACGAGCGGAGCGCCCGTTAGTTATCGAAATTTTGGATCGATCCAAATCGAAGGGAGAGGAGGACGCCTATAGCCATAAATCGCGTATCCGCAGCACGTGATCAAACAGGGGGATCACCGCGCCGAGTCCAGAAGGGCGCACCAAGTAAGGGAATCAAGAAAAATGACCTACCTGCCATACGTGTCTACACGCAAGCCGTTGTACGCCGCGCTCGCTTTGGCGACCTTGTCATTTGGCGGCTGTATGGGAGTACCCGCGATTGCCTTTGCCGCGCAGACGTCTCCGCCTTCTGCAAGTCCAACGACAGCACCCTCCACCGCACAACCGTCCGATAGCAAAAAGGCCAAGAAGGCCGATGAGAAAAAAACCGGGGACGCAAACAACCCCACGACCCTGCAGACGATTGTCGTCTCGAGCTTTCGCCAATCGATCGACCAGAACATGCTGGAGAAGCGCGATTCCAATTCCATTGTCGAGGTCATCAACGCGCAGAACATCTCGCAGTTTCCCGCCAAGAACATCGCCGACGCGCTTGCACATGTTCCGGGCGTGGTGATCAGTCGCGACGCCGGCGAGGGAAAAACGGTCAGCATCCGTGGCCTCGCGCCCGAGCTTACGTTGACCGAATTGAACGGCAATTACGTGGCTTCAGCCGATACCTCGGACTCGTTATCGCGCTCGTTCAACTACACGTTGATGCCGGCCAACATGTTCTCGGACATCAAGCTCTACAAAAGTCTTGAAGCGCGCCTGGACGAGGGTGGCATCGGTGGTGTGGTAGATCTGCACACGCGCCGTCCGTTGGAAATGTCCCCCAATGACGGCTTCATCTCCATAAATGGCGCAGGCTCCGACAACAGCAGCAAGGTCAAACCGCAGGTTTCGGCCTTGTGGTCGTGGCGCAACAAGGCTCAGACCTTCGGTGTACTGGTCGCGGGTTCGTATCAAGAACGCCAAGATACCGATTACCTCTCCAATGCTTCGAACTGGCATTGGTGGTCCAACAACTGCACCAGCTTTGCCACCTGCACGCAGCCGCCAGTGAACGTGCATGGCCAACAGTTCGGCAGTTCCGTAGAACCCAACATCAACCTTTGGCCCGGCGGCGGCGTGACCGACCAGGCCGGCAACAGCTATTCGGGCTACTGGATGCCGCAGCAGTTCAGCACCAGCATCAACAACCTGGATCTGAAGACCAAGGGCGCTCAGGTCACTCTGCAATTTAAGCCCACCAAGAATTTCCTGTTGACGGGTAACTACTTCCGCTTCCAGCGGCAGCAAGACCAGATCGAGAACACGGTGGAAATTCCCGAGTGGGGCCTACCCACCGGCAGCTATGCGGATCAGCAAGGCAATCTGCTTGCTCCCAATGGACTGACGTTCGATCCGTCGCACACGATCGTCACGGGCGCCAAATACGTCCTTCCGAACCAAGGCCAGGGGTGCAACTCGCTTACGAACCCCGTTACCGGTGCGCAACGTCAGGCGGTGGACGTCTGCTCTTCGCAGACACCATGGATAACAGGCAACTACTCCATCGAAAAGGCACTCTCGCAGTCCATCAACATCGAAGGTGAGTGGGAAGGCGAGGGCAACCTCAGCGCAACGTTCAACGTCGGCCGTACTTGGGCGACAGGTGGCCCGTCGGTGGAGCTCGGCATGGCGGCCAAGCCGCGCAATTTCGTCAATGGACAGTGGGTGGACGGCAGCCAGCTAAGCCAGTGGACCTTGAGCGGCACGCCCACCCTCACGGCTTCGCCGAATACGTTGCAAAACATGTTGGCCGGCGAGGGTCAGGTAGACCTCGGTTCCACCGGCTCCAACTACATCGATACCCAAACCTCGCAGAACTTCGCGCAGGTCGACTTCACGTATGCATTCGATTCCAGTTGGATGCAATCGCTGCAGTTCGGTTTGAAGTACCGCGACAACCACGCCCAGCAGGAGAACTACGAAATCCGCTGGTACTGTCCAGGTACCACGGAGCAGTTCCAGACCTGTGATCCGTATGCTGGCAATCTGCCAGCGAACTTCCTGGAGCCCTCTCTGCTTAACGGCAACACCAAGGCGTTCAACGACAACATCTTCCCGGCGATCAATTTCCCGGCCTATTACAACTACCTCAACCAGACCTACGACAGGGTGGTCTATCCTCACCCCGAAGATCGATCCGCCATCGGCGAACAGATCTCGGCGGCCTATGTCCAGGCGAACATCGACACGGGCACGATACGCGGCAATGTCGGTCTGCGCTTTGTGAGTACGCTGCAAAACCTCACCGTGGCCGACCTGATCACCACCAATAATGCGGTGTATTACCACTCACCGCAGGGTGCCATCCTGATCTGTCCGACCTCCGGCGTGAACATCGCGGGTGGACCGTGCGCGCCGGGCGATTTCGAATATCTCCCGCAGGAACAAGCGGTCGTGGAGTCCTTTACTAATGCCTCCCTGCGCAAGCGGTACAACAAGGCGCTTCCCAGCTTTAACTTTGCATGGAGCCTTCCCAATAACATCGTGCTGCGTGTTGCCGGCTCGCAAGCGTTGGCTCGCGCCAACTACACCGATCTGGCTCAGCTGGGCAGCCTTACCAATAACACCCAGGCTTATTACAACGACCGCAAGCAGTTCGGCGCGCCCCTGCCGGGCTGGTACGGCAGCGGCGCCAACATAGATCTCAAGCCTTTCACGGCCACACAATTCGACGTGGCTGGCGAGTGGTACTACGCGCCCGAATCGGTCGTCGGTGTGGATCTGTTCCAAAAGAAAGTGAAGAACTTCGTCGTGCCGGTCACCATCAACAACACGATCGTAGACGTCAACGGCACGCCGACGCCGTTCATGTCGTACAGCACCAACGCCAACGGCCGTTCGGGTACTTCCCGGGGCGTGGAGATCTACACGCAGCACACCTTCCCGATCGGCATTGGCTACATCGCCAACTACACGCTCAACAAAACCAACGAAACCGCCGTTACGTTGGGCAATACGCAGGTCGGAAAGTCGGAATTGATCGGCAGCGCCAAATACGCGGCGAACATTTCGTTGTTCTATGAAAAAAACGGACTTCTGCTGCGGGCCACCAGCAACTGGACGGGCCGGACCATGGAAGGGCTTTCGTCGGGTCTCCCCATGTATATGCAGCCTTATAACCAGATCGATCTGAACGGGGATTACGAGTTCACCAAGCACTTTATGGTGACCGCGTCGATCATCAATCTGACGCGCTCCACGTCTCGCGAGTATCTGGGTAGCGATACCGCGGACCGTCTCTACCAGCTCGAATATGCCGGGCGTCAGTATTACCTGGGCGTCACGTACAAGTTCGGAGATGGCGGTTGAAAAAGGACACGCGGGGTCGGGTTGCTTGCCTGACCCCGCGGCGTGCGCTTCTTCTTTTCGTCATTCCGGCCTCCGCCGAGATGACGATTCGCTTCGAAGGAGAAGCACGGCAGTGGACGCGCATTCATTTCCGCATAAGAGGAAACCATGAACTCATTGCTTGCACACCTTCGTCGTCGCGCTTCAACGCTATGCAAGCGGCACGCCGCTATAGCCATCGCGCTGACGATCTTTGCGCTCGGAAATATCTGCGTGGGCCGTGCCCAGAACAGCAACTCGCCATCACCCGCGGTGTCGGCCGTCGATGAAGCCAACCCGCTGGTTGGCACCGCGCCGCTGGACCAGCAGATACTGATCGGCAACGCGCCGCCTCCGGGCGAGCCGTTGTATTCGGGCATGACCTCGCCGGGCGCGAGCCTGCCGCAAAGCTCGACCGAGGCGGCACCGGTCAATGTCAACGCCGATCTCAGCTATCCCACCGGCGTCGCCGCGTCATACAACTATGGACGTCCGACAATGATTGGTTTCACCGGCGGCGGCTCGACCTACGGTGCTCGCGCCGCGCCGATGATCATGCCGGTGGTGGGCGACTGGACCATGCCGCCGGACTACGCGCAGTCGTATTACGACAAGGCGAGTGAGAAGGCGTCGCCCGGCTACTACGCGGTCGATCTCGCCGCGTTCCACACCCGCGTCGAACTGACGGCGACGCAGTGGACCAGCCTGATGCGCTTCACCTTTCCGGCGAGCCACCGCTCGAACGTCGTCGTCAACTTGCGCCGCGCCGGTGGCAACGTGGAGGTGATAGGCGACCGCACCATTCGCGGCGTCGCCGAGGGCGCACGCGCGGAGCGCGACTCGGACGGCTCCTGGTTCGTCGCCGAGTTCTCGCGACCGTTCGCCAGTTTCGGCACATTCCGCGCGAACCACGACGACAAGGGCGGAGGATTCGGCGACGAGGACGTGCAGACCGGACGGCGCACGGTGTCCGGCAGCTACGCGGGCGCTTACGTCACCTTCGACACACAGGCTGGCGAACAGGTGCTGGTGAGGGTCGCCCATGGTCACAGTGCTGACGAGGCCGAACAGCGACTGCGCGCCGAGGGTACTAACTGGGATTTCGAGCGCGTGCACGCGCAGGCGCGCGCAGCCTGGGCGAAGCTGTTCGACCGCGTCGAAGTCAACGGCGGCACACCGAAGCAGCGCATGCTGTTTTACTCGACGCTGTACCACTCCTTCGCCAGTCCACGGCTGGTCGCGCGCAAGGGCGCGCGCTTTGCCGACGCGGACGGCCGCGTCCAAGTTGCCGACTACGACCACTACGGACCGGTGCCTTTCTGGGACACCGGGCGCAACCAGATCACACTGTTGATGCTGCTCGAACCGAACGTGGTGCAGGACATCATGCGTTCCGAGCTGGACCGTGCGCGCGAACGCGGCTACATGTACACCTCGTTCCACGGCGACCACGCTGTGTTCCTCTATGACGGCGCGTGGCAGCGTGGTATCCCGTTCGACTACGCGGCCGTCTATACGTATTTGCGAAAAAATGCGACCGACCCAAGCGGTCCGCGCAACTACCTGGCCGAGTACATGAAGAACGGCTGGATCTCCGACATCGTCCCGCCGGAAAATCCCAGTCCGCCTTACGCTGGCGGCAAAGCGGGCGTCGCCACCACGCTCGAATACGCCTGGGACGATCACGCGCTCGCTGATGTCGCACGTCGACTCGGCAAGACAGAAGATGCCGAGATGTTTCTGCGTCGCGCCGCGAACTATCACAACGTGTTCGATCCGTCGGTGGGCTTCTTCCGCGGCCGCACCATGGACGGCAAGTGGATTTCGCCGTTCGATCCAGGCGAGCCCTACTACAACTTCATGATGAAGGAAGCCTCGGGCTGGTCCACGCTTTGGCTGGTGCCGCACGATGTGCAGGGGTTGATCGAACTGCTCGGCGGGCGCGCCGCGTTCAACGCCAAGCTCGACGCATTCTTCTCCACGCCCTATCTGGCCAAGGGCATCTGCCGCGATTGCACCGGCATGATCGGGGAATATGTACAGGGTAACCAGCCGGATCAGCAGGCGGCCTATCTCTACGCATGGAGTGGCCAGCCCTGGAAGACGCAAGCGCTGACGCGCCGCATCCTCGCCGACCTATACGGCAGCGACGCCAGCGGCTATGGCTTCCCTGGCATGGACGACCAAGGCTCGACCTCGTCCTGGTATGTGCTCAGTGCAATGGGCTTCTACCCGGTCGATCCCTCCAGCCCCGACTACATCCTCGGCAGTCCGATCTTCGATCGGGTCCGCCTGCATTTGGGCAACGGCAAGATCTTCGAGATCGTCGCGCGCAACAACTCGGCCCAGAACATGTACATCCAATCCGCAACGCTCAACGGCAAGCCATGGACCAAGCCTTGGTTCAGCCATGCCGACATCGCGAACGGTGCTACGTTGGTGCTCACGATGGGACCCGAGCCAAATAAGGCTTGGGGCGCCGACCCGAGGGATGCGCCGCCTTCGATGTCGGTGGACCGGCAGTGATTAGCAGGGAGCAGTGATGCGCCTCGCTTCGAAGAGCCTGCAAAGCCCTCTCCAGGGATGGAGCTGGCGCGCCAGTCAACGGCGAACGCGAAGATCGTGCGACCGACGACGGCAAGCATTTCAGAATGCGATGCGAACGACATCAATAGCGTAGTACAACAGAAATATCGTTTGCTGTTCGTCGGTTATCTACGTCCATTCCCTGCTACTCAGTAATGCAAAATGACATCGATCAAAGCAACGACCTGGTAGTTGCGTTTGCCTTTGTCATAGGCGGCTTCGTCATACGAATGGTCGTAGCGCAGCTCCGGGCGGATTTCGAGATCTTGGGATACCCAGTGCGTGAGTCCAAGCGTGTGTTCGCTGTAGCGCGTGGCATAACCTGTGCGCTGTCCCTTCTCATCGTTGTAGAACTCATTGCGGAACGACACCATGTTGCTGGTGTCCAGCTCAAAGTTCATATAGTTGACGACACCAAACTCGCCAGCCTTGCCAGGTAGAGGTGAAGACCCCGCCATCCCCGGCATGCCGCCTGGGCCATAGCCGGGAATGCCGCGGGCATACATCTCATAAGCCTCTGTAAGGGTGTGGAAGCGCTGGTTGAAACGGTGGCCCCATGTCATGGCATACATCTGGAGGTTGTCGTAGTTGTAGTCGCTGCCATTCACGCTGTTGATACACGGGTAGAGCATGTCGTCGTTGCTGGCCGATACCCAACGGACGCACGCTTGAAACGTGGGCCTCGCACTGTGATTCCAGACGGCAGTGTCGTCGCTGCCGTTGATTCCGACCTGCACAGTCCACTGCGCATTGATGCGCGTCGTCGTCAGCACGCCCATTTGCGTGTACGGATCAGCCGTATAGAGAATCGAATGGGTCACCAAGTAGTTGTTCGGCGAGAACTGCGCTTCGATGTCCGGCAGCGACAGCCAGCGGCCGAACCTGACCACCATGCCTTCGGCAACCCATGGCACGTAGATATCCACGTAGAACAGCATGGGATCAATGCCATAGATGTGGCCGGGAAGCTGTGCATTAGGCGGTGAATTGTTCAGCAGCTGATTGCTAAATACCCCTTTCATCGTTGTGAAGTGGTAGTCGTAGCCGTACAGCGTGGATATGTTGAACCCCCAATCAAGATGATCGGTCTGCACGGTGTCTACAATTCGCTGAATGTTCAAGACTGCCTGATCGAATTCGACGCGATTGGGGCGTACCTGATACGAAAGCGGAAAGTTGGTGAAATTCGAAGTGCTGATATTTCCTGATACGTTCACCCAGCCAAACATCTCAATGCGATGTTTCTGCATCCATTGCCCCAGCGCCGTGCAGCCAAGTGCTTTTTCGAGCGGATATTGCGAATTTTCGTCGGGTGCGCCAATGGGAAAGCTGACTCCACCAAGCTGCCACTCGGCCGACGGGAAGGCGGGCGAATCCAAAGGAGCATTCATGCCTCTTCGCGCTGGCACGGGGCTGTTTGGATCGGATGGTTGCGCGTCCTCACGATAGGCGGCGCTGAGGCGCTTGAAAATGTTTTGTGCGCAATCGCTGCTGCGCGCAGACACTGGCGTTGCCTGGCCGGTGTCAGCAGCACCGATCCATGCAGGTATGCCGTCTACCGATCCGGTTGACGCACCGGGCGCCATGCCAAAAGCGCTCGTCATCGCCCCAAGGCCCATCATTGCCACGACCAGCATCGCGCAACGCATCGTCGCTCCCGTCTCAGGTACACATCCCCGACGCTCATCGCGATGATGCCACAGAGGTACGACAAATTCGGGACCGCGCCGCCTTACGCGTTCCCAGTCATCCATCCCGCCTATTCGGTTACCTTCCTAATTCAGAGCCCGAAAGGGTAGTTCTTGGCAGAGAACAGAAAGTTCGCTTTCGACCCGTTGCGGACATCGCTATCAGCACGCATCCTTTCAGGCGTCTGCGGCAACTTATCCAAAGTCTGGCCCGTGCTTCCAAAGCTCGCTTGGCGGCTTACGCGTGCGGCCGCACACAAAGATATCGGGGTGATCCCGGCTTTCCTCATTGATTACGCCCAAAGCGTTGGTCGAATGACCAGCGAGACGGCAATCGATGAAGAGCTCATCGACGCGCTCCTGCGAATTTCCTAGCACGATAAATGTGGTGAGTGGCGTATGCGGATAGCCGCGTAGCCATCCGGAGTTAACGGTGGTGATCGGCACGGGCAGGTGGTACTGCGGGCCGAGAAGGGCGATAGCGCCATACTCGCCATAGTTTCCCACGGCAATGCCCAGGTTGGCTTGCTGTTCGGTAGGCAAGGCATCACGAATGGCAGCCACGTGCGCGACGAGTTCGTTCCAGCCGATTTCTTCTCGGAGGTCCCCATTGTTTCGAAGCGCAAAGTCTCGCAGCGGACCGCTTGATGCGATGGGTACGATGTTAAGCACCGCATAGGTGCCGATGGCGAAGACACCGGTAAACATCAGTGTGGTAATCCCAACACGCCATGCGGGACGCAGGGTGCGCAACCATTGTTCACCCACCACAGATCCCATGGCCAGAAGCATGGGGTAAGCGCCGCAGGTGTAGTAGCCGCGCCCCTGCGCAAACAGGAACAGCAGCAGCGGCACCACATACATCCAGGCAAGCATGCGATAGCGGCGGTCGTTGAAGTAGGCGAACAAACCCGCCAGCCAGACAGGTGCGGCGAACAGGTTGGCATTCAATAGGAACTGATCGCGCAGAAAGCCATCTGCGCGTCCCTGATGTACGTCGCGTGCGTGGATCGCTTGCAGAAAATGGTACGAAACGAAGTCGTGCCTGACGAGCCAAACGAGATTGGGGGCAAACAGTAGTAGCGCGATGGCACCGCCAGCCCAGAACCAGCTATTCGCAACATATCGCCGTGCGTCGGTGAGCAGCACCCCCACCAGCACGCCAGCGAGTTCGAACGCGATCGAATACTTGGTCTGCAGACCAAGCCCGGCGAGTAGGCCAATCGCCACCCACCAGCGTGGCTCATCGTCACGCATCAGACGAATCACACACCAGGCGATAAGCACCCACCACAATAGATCAAATGAGGAATACTGGAATTCCGTCGCTTCGAATATCGGCAATGGCGACAGCGCTACCGCGATGGCCGTAAAGCTCTGCGCCAGCCGTCCGCCCCCCAGATCGCGAGCCATAAGGCCGCCGGCGAGAATCACCAAGACCTGTGCGAGCACCGAAAAGAGTCGCAGGCCCACGAGTGACAGGCCGAACATCTTGAGGCCCAGGTGCTCCAGTGCAGCGGTCAGGGGTGGGTAAGGCACAAAGCCCCAATCCAGATGCTGCGCATCACTCAGGAATTGCCATTCGTCCCGGTGAAAACCGTACTGCCCGTTGGTCAACATGTGGGCTGCGCCGAAGAGCACGGCAATGACGAGCACCGGCATGACACTCCCCCGGTAGCCTCGCATAGCGCTCTGAGCTGGTACACCGATTGCAGTCATGGATGCGTCCTTGAAACAGGTCGACTGTTCGCCCGATGCCTATCCGGCTCCCCGGGCGATGATTCTTGTACTTCCCTAAGATAGCCAATGTCCGCTTCCGACCCAAAGCAATGCGGACCTTTTGATTTCAGGCACCCGAAAACGCGTTTGGATTCATCAAGCAGAGCGTCCAAGCACGCACGTGAACTTCAGGCGCCAATGCTCATCCATCACCGGAGATCGTCTGATCTTGTTGATGCCGGTCGTCGTCGCAAGCAAGGTTGCACGGCGACGACGCCGGGTTTGATATCGAGGCTTGCAACTAGCGCTGATTTAGCGGTTTTCAGACGCCTCGCAATGGTCGTTAGGGCAAGCAAAGTCGATTTCGGCGTTCTGACCAACGAGCAGCGTAACATTGTGCTGTGTATCGACCGTATTTCCGTCTTTTTCCAACGTCACGATGTAATCGCCTGTTGGCAACGGGCCGATCTTGTAGCGGCCCTGTTTATTCACGGTTCCATGGCGATGCAAACCTGTCGCATTACTTGCCGTCACAAGTTCCCCAGCCGGCGCGTGACCGAAGACGCTGGACGTTGTCGACTGCGCACGTGCGGTCGGCGGAGACAGCGAGCTGATGATACCCAGTGCAATTACAACGGTCGCGTTACTCATGGAAAGCGACCACCTGCCTTGATGGTTGCTGTCTTTGAAATGCTCGATCTTGTGCATGGAATCTCCTGTTTTACGAATGACACTTCGGACGCGTTGCGCTAACCACGTGCAGCCTTGATTGGCCGCCATTGGTGCACGCCATGCTTGCTGATAAATCAACGCCGGTTTTTGCTTCCTTGCATCGGCTGTTCGAATTACCGTTCTCCCTGTGCGCTGGGTACGTGTTCCCAGTCGTAATGGACCCACTCACCATAGGGCCATTTGAAAGGCCGTATCATTTACTATGGATAACGCCATCGTCAAATGCAGGGGTTTTGTCTTGATATTGGATAGACCATTCGATAGGTGGGCTAAATCACAGAATGCGATGGAGGAGGGAGTGGAATCGAACCACTGACATGCGGCTTTTCAAGCCAAATCTCGCATTCGGTCTCGCTTTTAAATTCAATTAATTGCGGCGCCTGCCATCGATGGATGTTGTACTTCAGAAGTACTTTGCGTCACCTTGTGAAAGGTCGGTTTTCGAAGCTAAGCAGGCATCTGAATGATGGTGATCTTCTACCGTCGACCGAGTTTGGAAACTCTGGGCCGGATTCACTTGTTAGGCGGCTGAATCGCATTGCCGCGCTGGTCATGGCAGTACACGTGTAACGTGTACTGCCATGACCAGAAACAATCTCGCTTTCTTCCACGCCGACATCGCCGGGCGCCAATATGAGCAACCTAGTCCATTCGGAGCGAGCGCCGACAGGGTGCAGTGAGAAGTACGGGCTAGGCATGGGAAACACACATGCCGCCCATCGATCGCTTCGCCTGTCTTAACGATCCCCTATAGAGTCGGCGTTGCCAGGAACGTGTGAACGTGATTGGCTGTGTCGGCCGCATTCACGTCTGTATCGTAGTAGTTCCCCATCAGCACACCTTTGTTGTTGATGGAGGCCAACGCCGTGGCGTACTCGCCCGGAATCGCGAAAGTGGTATAGACCCCATTCTTCAATATGAATCCCTGCAAGCCCTCACCACCCGTTTGGAGACATTGGTTGGTCGGGCAGTAGCTCCCGACGATCTCGTCGGCATCGTTGATCCCTGTGCTCGCGGTGTAGACCGCACCTGGGAAGTTGATCGACGTATAGGTTTCCCCGCGCCGCAAAAAACCATGGACGTTACCGTTTGCGTCGGCGTAGGAGCCGACAATGTGCCCTTCGCTATTGACTGAAAGATACAGCTGAATCTGGCCCCCGCCGGGATAGTCGAACGAGGTGTACGTATCTCCGATCAGCGTATATCCGTGCGAGTTTCCGGCGCTATCGGTCCATCCGCCGACAATCTCGCCCGTGTTGTTGATGGCTGGGGAGAAGGTGCTGACGGCATTGGCAAACGGCACATTTAGGGGTTTGAATGTATCGCCGTCCAGCTCATAGCTGTGAAAGACGTAAGAGCCTCCGATATCACCCATATAATAATCGCCGACAATCTGGCCGAAATCATTGATGCTATAGGGTTGTTGTACCAGCGAGCCCTGAGGGTCATTCAATAGATCGTAGGTCTCGCGGACGGACTTGGTTCCAAACACTCGAGCAAGAAAGCCCGTCTGGGATGCGCCGTCGGATGAAAACCACGCCCCGACGACTTTAATCTCTGGCCTAGCTGTTACGCTCTGGCCGTACAAGTCGCCATCAAGGGCATCGGGGTTGATACCAACACCCTGTGTGTCGAGAGTGCCGGGATAGCTGAGCAGAGTGTATGTATAGGTCGGTGAATCCGACATCCGTGTGCTCACCTGCGCTTTAGGCAGCGTCTTTCGCACACCTGGAAACCTCACCGCAGGCATAAATCCCTGCGCAAAGCTACTTGAGACGATCAGGGCTGCTCCCAACAGACCCAAGGCTATTCCAGAATTTTTCAAGACGTGATTCTTCACAAGACCTCCTTGATTTTGCCGGACCGGCAGCAGGTATAAATGGCGTTCGCACGTGAATCGAATGACTGTGGCAGGAACTTGTGCGAAGCCTAATGGCGCGCGCGATGACCAGAAGCTCCCGTTCGACGAGACCTGGTAATTTTGCGATGAACCGTGCATTCAGTACGCCCAAAGGGTGCAAGAACAGAGAGGCAGCCCATAGAATGGTGATATGCCTACTCCAGATATGCCGAGGCGTTTCGCATCTTTCTGGCCACTGCAGATCGGTGGCTGGGTGCTATATGCATTGACGACTGCAATCACGTTGGCCCCTTATAGTCACACGGGCGCTGAAGTGTTTGCGGTAATGGCGGAGCTTGGTAGTTCCTTTCTCGCCAGCTTTCTCTTGTATTTTCTTTGCCGGCATCTTTGGCGCAAGGGCGTGCCGCTATTTCGCGCCCTCTCCTGTTGCGTGATTGTCTCCTACGTGCTCGGCGTAGCGTGCACGATCGTTACGCGCCTCATGCAGATGCTCTGGACCAACCAGGTGTTGCCGTTCGACTGGAGTATCGCGTTGACTGAGGCCATCAGCGTCAGTTTGACCCTTGATGGATGGAGTGCGCTCTATTTCGGCGTAAAACACTATCAAACCGTCGAGCAACAAAGAGCAAAGCTGCTTTTGACGGAGGCGACAGCGCGAGATGCGCAGTTGTTGGCTCTGCACTATCAGCTTCAGCCACACTTCTTTTTCAATACACTCAACGCCATTTCCTCGTTAGTGGTCAGTAATCAGCCCCTATTGGCTACGGAAGTGATCGCAAGGCTGGCCGCACTTCTGCGAAATACGCTGAGCTTTCCTGACACGCACACGGTGACACTGCGAGATGAGCTCGCTGTGGTCGACGAATATCTGACTATTGAGCGAATACGCTTCGGTTCGCGACTTAAGGTATCTTTCGATGTAAGCGACGAGGCAAATGACGCGCAGGTGCCGCGCTTTTTGCTGCAGCCGCTCATCGAAAATGCCATCCGGCACGCGATCGCCCTGCGTCCCGCGGGCGGTGAAATCGCCATCAGCGCACGCTTGGCCGAGCAGAGATTGCAGATCGACGTTGCGAACGATACGAGTGAGCTCGAAGCGACGGGCTCCTATCAAAGCCATGGGGTGGGATTGGCGAACACGAGGGCTCGATTGGGACAGCTCTACGGTGCCCACGACGCTACCCTGGTACTGTCGGGGGAGACTGGACGATTTATGGTTTCACTTCGACTCCCGCTGATCACGGAGCCGATTGTGAGCTTGTCGATGGTTGGACGATGACGATCCGAGTCCTCATTGTCGATGACGAGCCGCTCGCGCGACTTGGCGTGATCATGCGCCTACGCGCGTACTCGGACATGATCGTCGTCGGCGAATGTGCCACGGGAGAGGAGGCGCAGCATTTGATTTCTCGTCTGACGCCAGACCTCGTTTTTCTCGATATCGAGATGCCGGGTATCAACGGCATTGAGCTGGTACGACTGCTACCTAAAGGCTACACGTCGCACTTCGTATTCCTGACGGCGCACGACGAGTATGCGTTAAATGCATTCGATATCGAGGCACTCGACTATTTGCTCAAGCCGATTGATAACGAACGGTTTGCCGCATGCATTGATCGCGTTAGGCGAACCGTTGTGCTACATCGGCAAGAGAGCCACTACGGCCTTCTGTATGAACGGTTAATTGCCAAACACGTTGGCACAGGTGACCAGCCGGTTCGTCGCTTTACAGTGCGCTGCGGCAACGATATTACTTTCGTCAAGGTAGACGACGTCGATTGGATAGAGGGCTTGTCGGATTACGCCGGTTTGCACGTACAGCGTAAGACCCACCTCATTCGCGAAACGCTCAGCTCTCTGGAATCGCATCTAGATAGCTCACAGTTCCTGCGCATCCATCGCTCCTCGATCGTCCAGGTAGATCGCATCGTTCGCGTGCAGGCGCTCGCCAATCGCGATGCACTCGTTACATTGCGAGATGGCCAGACGTTGCGAGCGAGCCGCAACTACAGCGCGGGCCTTCACGATCTGCTGCGAAATCGACGTTCCTCGCTTTGAGTAGTGATCGGCATTGGAGTCCGGTGGCTACCGTAGCGGCACTTTGTGCCTTACCCCCTCAAGACGAGATCTCCGCGAGCGCCATCACGGCGACGAAGACACCAAGAGGCACAAGGTGGGAAAATTCGCGGTGGCGTAAAACGGTCAAAACCGCAGCCACAATGATTGCCGCCCCAAGCGCTAGGCCAACAATGCGACTGGCAGGAAACGCAATCAGAACAGCGCTCATCATTTCCAGTCCACCGGTGAAACGGCTCCACCAACGTGGGTAACCCCACCGAGCGAAATCGCTTTGCGTCGCGGGTGTGCCGATCGCGTTAAAGAGGCCTGCGCCGAAGAAACCGGCAACAAGAAGCCAGATCGAAAAGGCATGAACCATCTCAGCGCACTCCCATGATCAAGGGAATGGCCGTCAAGACCATAACCACAGCCGTAACGGCGTGCATGCCGAAGGCGCTTCGGGTGGAGCCTTTCGCTGCAAGAACGAGCAGCATGTCGCCGACAGGGATGAAGGCTTCCGCCAGCAGCACGATGCCGACCCCGCGGGGGGTGCCCCAGGCCATCAACGCCAGTACGGTCAATCCCGACGCAATGTCGCGCACCCCCTTGAGGCGAAGCCACCAAGCGATGTTGGTGCCGTTTTCAGGAAGCGGCAGGCCGAAACTGCGCGTCGCGGCGGTGGGGCTCAAAATATATTGGGTGCCGATCGCGATGATCGCGAGAGCCAGGAGCAGTGCCAGTCCTATCAGAAGCCAATGCATCGCCATGTCCTACGGTCGTTAAGTAGCAACGTAATATAATCTAGCATTGATATATTATCAAGCTTCCGTATCATCACAAGACATGTCGGCCGTCTTGGTCTGGGAGATCGAAGGTTGAGTATCGCCGAGCGAAAAGGCAGGCACCGGGCGGAGCGCGAGTCCCGCATTATCGCGACCGCGCGCGCGATCGCTGAGCGCGAAGGATGGGATGCCGTAACCATCCGCCGCCTGGCCGAAGAGATCGAATATAGCCAGCCAGTCCTCTATTCACATTTCGAGAACAGGGATGCGATTGTTGCCGCGGTTGCAGTGGAGGGTTTCCAGGAGATCACAATAGCTCTCCAGGAAGCAGCGCACGGATCGACCGGACAACGAAACGCCCTAGAGAATGCCGCGATGGCTTATCTCGGCTTCGCATCACGTCAGCCTGCACTCTACGAGGCCATGTTTGTCCTTCCGACGGATCTGCGGTTCGCTGAAGCTGAAACCAGACCGGAACTGCGGGCTGCTTTCGAAGCTCTTGCATCGGTCGTAACGCCGTTCTGCGTCGATGTAGATGTCGCGACCGAGACTTTTTGGGCAGCCCTTCATGGGCTCGCCGAACTCGAGCGCTCAGGGCGAATTAGGCCCAGCGCGCGCGTTGAACGTATCGAATTTGTTGTTCGGGCACTCCTTAGTTTCCAAAAATAGCTCGCCCGACCGCAGCTCATGAGCCAAGAACGACAGCGTGCATGGGCGGCCTTGTTCCGCCTCGCTATCGCGCGCCAACGTCAGGCGTCCAAAGACGAGCCCGGTTTTCCTGGATACCCAAGCGACAAGAGCCAATTTTTTTCT
Organism: Dyella humi; assembly: GCF_044904605.1. Taxonomy (NCBI): domain Bacteria; kingdom Pseudomonadati; phylum Pseudomonadota; class Gammaproteobacteria; order Lysobacterales; family Rhodanobacteraceae; genus Dyella; species Dyella humi. The sequence continues at coordinate 1,307,308 of NZ_JADIKI010000023.1, read as the reverse complement.
GGGCAGCTTGTCGAATTCCAGTGTCGCCGTTCGTCGCTATAGTCAAAGTGGGCAACTGACCCGGCTGATGACCATATTAGGGGACGACAATGCCGCAATATCTGATCTCTACCTACATCCCCGACAACTTCGACCCGTCCCTCGTAACCGAAGAGACCATCGAAGCCATTCACGCACTCAACAGGGAAATGATGGCTGCTGGTGTCAGGAAGTTTGCGTGTGGCCTGAGCCCGAAGGCAGTGACAATTCGGTCGCAGCCCAACGGTGAGGTGGTCGTCACCGACGGGCCATATATCGAGGCGAAAGAGTACGTGGGCGGTCTTTCGATACTGGAAACCGAGAATCTGGACGAATTGTTGGCGTGGGTGCGCAAAGGTGCCAAGGCGCTCCCGGGTGTGGTTGAGGTGCGAGAGATTTTCTTTATGCCCGCCCCCGCGGAGAACTGAGCAGTACGGCAGCGGCGAACGGGTGCTGCGCAGAAGGGCGGGCGCATAACACGTTTCTGCGTGAAATGACCGGTTGTGAGGAGAGGACTATGCGCAAAAATAAGATTGGCGCAACGACAATCACGAGCTTCGCACTACTTGTTGGGCTCGGCACGATGCACCAGGTGATGGCGCAAGATGCCGCGTCAAACTATCCGAAGATGGCCCCGATCGACCAATACCTCATGGCGGATCGGAAAGCTGAAATCGCCTTAGCTCGAAGTGCAGCTCCCGATTCCATTTCCCGTGATGCGACGATCCTGGTTCTGGGACGCAAGGGCTACGAGACAGCGGTCGAAGGCAAGAACGGGTTTATCTGCGTGGTGGGTAGAAGTTGGTCGGGACCGTTTGACTGGCCCGAATTCTGGAACCCGAAAGTGAGGGCTGCAGATTGTCTGAACCCCCAAGCTGCACGTTCGATAGTGCCCATCTTTTATCTACGCGCCAAGATGGTGATGGCTGGTCGTTCCAAGGCGGAGATGCTGTCGGCACTCAAAGCCGCGTACGAAAATAAACAATTGCCGGACCTCGAAAGCGGCGCGATGGATTACATGATGTCGAAATCGTCGTATCTGACCGACGAAGGGGGCCACAACATGCCTCATCTCATGTTCGATACCCTGGTCAAAGACGGTAAAGATTGGGGTTCTGGCGCCGAGGGCTCACCGGTTATGTCCAGCCCCTATTGGTTCGTCTCTCCGGAAGAACAACCTCAAATAAAAGGGCTGCCGCCGATTCTTGTGTTTTTAGTCCCGGCCCCCAACTGGTCCGACGGAACGCCTGCGGACATGCATCATCACTGATACAAACGCGGTCTAGCGGTGAGAGGATCCTTGCGCGTTAGCAACCTTCTGCAGCCCTCGCGCCGCTATGGCCGCGCAATGCCGTCCCTGCGCCTCGCAAAAGCCTATCCTTCTGCGTGAGGTTGATCGGGGGATATCGATCCTCAGCAGTCTTGAGAGCACGGGAGGTTCGGTAGATGTCAATTTTTACCCGCAGCGGACATATCGCATCAACGCTCGTTCGATGGCAAATAGAGGAGAGCAACGATGAACAAGAATACGATTTGCCTGTGGTACGACCATGACGCTGAAGAGGCCGCGCGCTTTTACGCTCAAACGTTTCCCGATAGCGCGGTCGGCGCAGTGTGCCGGGCGCCATCCGATTTTCCAGATGGTAAAGCGGGCGACGTTTTGACCGTCGAGTTCACGGTGTGCGGCGTGCCGTGCTTTGGCCTCAACGGCGGGGACACGTTCAAACACAACGAGGCGTTCTCCTTTCAGATCGCTACAGACGACCAGGCGGAGACCGACCGTTATTGGAACGCGATCGTCGGCAACGGCGGTACGGAGAGTGCGTGCGGCTGGTGCAAGGACAAATGGGGCGTGTCCTGGCAGATCACACCGCGCGTCCTGACCGAGGCAATGGCGAGCGGTGGCGAGGTAGCGAAGCGCGCGTTCAAAGCGATGATGGAGATGCGGAAGATTGATGTTGCGAAGATCGAGGCGGCTGTGCGTGGTAACGCATGAGCCACCAGTTCTTCACGTAACCATCCGAAACGGACAGCTTATGTTTTAACGAACACAAGGGATGTGGCGGAAAGCATAATCTGGCCGTGCCCGGAAAGCATAATTTGGCCGCGCGATCTAATTACTTGAATTGAACCGATTTTGTCTCAAACAGGCGGCGCTGAGGCGTCAGTCAATGTGACCTATGGCGTATTCCAGACTCATTGGTAGCGCCCGCGTTGGGTCGGAAGCGGACGCCAAAGATTCAAACAATAGCGCTGCGCTCTCGAACTCCAGGCAACCGGAAGATCATTAGAGTTCGGTCGGGTCTTGTGAGAGAAGGACGGCCTCGGGGACTAATTCGGAACATTCGGCATTTAGGGATACCGCTTTATTTCCGTACTGAAAATTAGTCGTCATGCTACCGCCATCCAATGACGGAACTGGTCTCAGTTTCTTCCATCCGGCTCTTTCCAGAGCGCTTTCCATATCGTTAATTGATGGACACTGGATACCGGTCCAGGGTGCTTCCCGAAAGGCAGAAATGCGCAAATCAACTCTTAGTGTGGCATCTGTCACTTTATAAAGACGCTTAGGATGGATGCCCGGCACGAAGCGCGCCGGACCTTTATTTAGTGGATAGAATTCTTCATACACACCAACTCTAACCTTTAGGGTCGAAAGCGGACATCAAGTTTGCCAGACACCAAATCAGAGTGACGATAGCTCTCGCGCACGATCGTTCGTTGAACATTGGCCATGTCAATGGTGATCGTGTGCCCATTTAGGCAGTCCGCATTTCATGCATTTTCGCGAAAACCTATTTATAAGATGGATTTTACTTGTGAAGAAGGTTTTGTTGCATCGCGGACACAGGAAATACGTTATAACCAAATTCACGTAAGCATAGACGACGAACCAACATGGCACGATGTAGTTGATGTTTGCTTTAACGCCAAAGACAGTAAGCAGGACCGCGCCTATCGGGAAAAGAATAAGTAGCCCCCGCGATGCGTACGTCCATGTGCGTAGCTCGCGCCACCTTGCTGCGTACATAATTTCCCCTCGAAATCGCTAAGCTTTGATAGTCAATGACGCTTTCGATCATGCCCGTTATGGGTCGGAAGCGGACGTTTCCGTCAGCTTAAAGCCGTAAGTGCGTCCTGCGCGTAAGGATGCCCTGCTTTGAACTCCACCTGTACTAAATCTTGAAGCGAGAATGCGGTCTTGTCGAGCATTCGAATGGTCACCAACGCGCAATCGATAGGCATACCCAGGCGACGGTAAGGTACTCCGTTCTCGTTGATTGCCGATCCGTCGAGAATTGCTCGCAATAGTGGCAGGGCGGCTTCTCCATAGGATGCGAGTTCATGAGTGGCTTTCGCTCTCTCTCTAGGTGTTAGAAAGGCTTCCGGGAAATGGCGATTGCTAGGATCGACCAGACTCATTTAACGCCTCGATACCCTAAAGAAAATTTACAGCGATGTCCGCTTCGGGTCCAGGCTGTGTGAAAACGTTAGTCGCTCAACAACGGCGTGCCTCCTACGCGAAATCTGATCAACTTACTGATTCTGGTTGGTCAGAATCACCTCCACGCCGTCGATTTTGATCAAAAATTATGCGTCGAAAAATTCCGCTCTTCGTTTTCACACAGTCTCGGCCGGAAGCGGACCGTCAAAGCAGAGTAGTTCACCGCTCAAGTTAAATGAATGATCAGCCCTGAGTCGCCGGACGAATTGAAATTGCGTCAGCCGTAAGCCCCCACCGCACTAACGGCTCACTGCGATCTGAAAAGCTAACCGTGTAACCGCTTGGAACCGGCTTCACGAATGCCTCGGCAATCAGTCCGAATTCGGGACTGGAAAGCTCGGGCCGCTCGATCCATTTGGAGTGCGCGGAATCCCATTCCATGGCCCATTCGTCCCGAAATGACGTGAAGCGTATGACGTAGGGCCCCTCCGCACCGGCAAGCACGACGCACGTCAGAGCCAACTCCAGGCGTTGTGGATCGCGTTGTACGACCTGAAACCTGCTATTCAACGAGCGAATGGCTTCCAGCAAATCGTTGGATTCGTCCATACCCACCCCTGTGGTTGGTCTTACGGCTTAGGTCCGCCATGGGTCGAAAGCGGCCTCCCTGTAACTATGAGTATTCGACCGTCCCTGGCGGAAGCTTAATGCCACAGAGGTGCCGATATGCGACACCGGTTCCATAGGCAAGATGTCGGCCGGTTTCCATAGCGACATGCACAGAAGTCACTATCCTATCGATGGCCCTAGCGCATCCCGAAACTTCTGCAGATTGGACATGCTGTTTGTCAATTGCGTGGTGTCCAACGAACGATTCTGTTCAATGATCCTCAAATGCTGGAGGCACTCTTTGTACGTATCAATGATCCGATAGCAGACTTCGGGTACGTTGGGATCATCCTGGGAAGATGCAATCATAGGTTGCAATGTAAGAAAAAGTATCATCGAAAAACTGCTAATTTTGCGCATATTTCGACCCCCAAATTTTTCCTTTGAAACGGTAAGAAAGCGTGGCATCAAGGATATCTGGTCCGCGTCTGCTTTGCGTTGGAAGCGGACATCCCCTGATATGTCACCGAAAAAGCGCCTCTATCGCCAAGTTGTTCCAGCCATGTCCATCTTTCGACCAGTCCTGGGACGGACTTACCGGAGGGAATGCGCTGCGGCAATAGCCTTTTCGGTTCTCGAAATCGAAAACGGCATGTGGATGATTGTTGATCAGAAGCACGACTTTCCGGCCGTCGCTCGACCACCCGATCTTCACGGTCGAAGCTATCTCTCGGTCTGCGATTTGAGAGACGTTGTAGATGTGCATAGCATCCTGAATAGGGTTGCCGGCCGCGGCCATGTCAAGCGCGTAGAAGTAGCCTGTTTGGCCGTCATCTTCGAAAACGGCTACCAAGTTTCCCTTGGGCGATCCCCCTTCAATAACCACTGAAGACCCGACCATCAGATCATTTGTCGTGACGACTTCTATCGCCATAGTCCTCTTTGTCCTTGGCAAATCTGTCTGTTATGGGGCGGAAGCGAACCAAAAAAGTTTACGCACTAGTTAGTCCATTCGTCTCCGGAGACGATAGAGGGAGGAAGCTCAGCGAGCGCCTCAGCAGGCCCTTCTAGCTGCCAAATATGCACGCAACAGCCACATCCGAAATCCTCCGACACATGGGTTAGCGCTGGTCGCCACTTCGCGAACCACGCATCAACGGCGGCTACTTCGTCTCGATCATCCACAACTACCGTGATACTGGCTCTTGGCATCACCCTCATCCCGAGTCATTGGTTCTAAGGTCTACTTTGGGTCGAAAGCGGACATGCCAGTTAACCCGCTTCCCTCAGCACATCGGTAAGCAGACCGATGGCATCAGGCGCGGTGGACAGCGCCTGGTTGACGATGATCCATTCGCCGATATCGCGGCCCAAAGCGTATCGCTCAAATGCGTTATGGATCGCGTAGTAGGCAAACTCGGCGTCTTTCGGCAATACGACGTCCTCATCTTGCAGTGCGACCAGCGGCTCGCGATAGCGAGAGGCCACACTCGCGGTGTCCGCTCCGGCGTTGGCGGCAGCAAGCGCGTCCCGCGGGAGTTCGAGATCAAGCGTCTGAATCGACCCAGCAACCGTCTCTTGATAGCTCACCGTGCGATCTTCGGGAAAGCTCTTCTCCCACACATGCAGAGCATGCTCACACAGACGCAGGCAAGCCGCTTTCCTTTGGGTGGTCGGTAGTTCCGAAAACCGTTTGGCAGCTTCGTGCATTGCTCTCCCTCAAAGAGATACGTTGTAGCAGCAGTGTCAGCTTCGGGTCGAAAGCAGACTATAAGCTACGACCAATTACCTCACCGCTCTTTTCGCGACAAGCATCAACCGCAGTTTGAACCTTTTCACTGGAAAGGAACCCGACGAGCTGTCTTGACTCGAACTCGGCTGCCTTTCTCCTAACCGAATTGGCCAGCTGATCTATGTATTCACAACCGACTTGCCGGTAGTTCGCGACCTCGTTGCCTGCTAGTTCGAAATCGACGCTGAAGATACCGACTCCGCCACAAATGACGGACATATACAGCTTTCCTGCATCCTCAAAAAGCTGCCAACCCCAGTGCTGCTCGGCGATCACTTCCATCGGCACCACACCCTTTGCAATTGAGATAGTAACGTCCGCCTTGCGCTAGGCTTCGTTCCAGGCGCTACCAGACGCCGTAACCCGCACGGCTCGAAAGTGCGGACTAAGGCACCACTGAACTAGTCTGGAAGCATCCACGCCAGCGTCGTCCCCTTCCGTCATCACGGAAACACGAGGCCGAACTCGGATCATCATCCCAGAAGGCACGGTCCGATCAAGAGTTCGGAGGCCGTCGCCGAGCACCAATATTGGTCCGAGGTGGCGGATCTTGGAGCCGCCCGCGTACGTGCTGACATTTACTCGCACCGCGATATCAAACGCCCGGTCTTCGCTAGAAATACGAAGTACGTCAATCGCAGATTCCGACACGGCAAGCCGGAGCAGGGGCTCAAATTCATTCGTTTGCGGGACCATGGACCACCAAAAGGTCTGTCCTTCGACGCTGAAAGTGTTTGACATACCCCTCCTATGACTTACCGAGTTTATGGTCGTATATGGGTCGGAAGCGACATCAGCCGTCCTAGTCGAAGATCACATCAGGATTCATATCTTTAGGTGAAAACCAAGCAATGCCATAACGCTCAGCTAAGATTTTTTTCTGCATTGCCCAAACAACGTGGCTTCGCTCCCTGCCTTGATGACCCGCTAGGTCGGCCGCTCGGGTTGCCTCGTCTGCGGCCTCACGAACCTTTTCTGCTAGCAGCGAATCCGTCTCGATCGGATCGATCAGTAGCTTTCGGCTGCTCTTCTGCTTGACTGCCAACAGGACACGCTCTCGAAGATCAGGTGGCATTGCAGATAGCAACTCCTGCGCGCGGCCTAACGGGCACCCCGTAGCCGCGTGATAGTCCTGGATGTCACTAGCTGTCATGCAACCTCCTTTTCAAAAGGTTCGCTACGGGTCGGAAGCGGACCTTAGCAGCGTGCCTGCCGCTCGGCGATGCGGCACGTCGGATGCTAGGTCAGTTGCCAAAAAAAAACTGGATGACGCGAAGCGGCCATGGGCGGGCCTTTCTCCTCATTTCCCAATAAACGGGAAATCCACTTTCCATCCGATACTGCCACTCGGCTTCCCCCGCTGCAGCTGGGGATAGCTTGCAGAGAGGCGTGTCGTTGTTGATCCGATGCCCCGCTCCGCTGGCCTCACTGCCATATGGAATCCGAGGGAACAGCACGCCGTCGATGGAATAAGTTGCGATCTTTTGAGCAGCTTCTATCTGCTCTGGCGATCCAGCGACTACCTTGGTGCCGTTGTAATCGACGAGATCTGTGTCCATACATACTTCCATAGGTTGAAATCTAACTACCTAATAGACGGACGTGCAGGTCCGGCTATACATCTGCCCACATTCGCTGAATGCAGCCCCTAAAGCACCGAGCTCTTCAAACTTTACCACCCCACGTCCGGCTAACAATCCATCGCTAAGGCGGACGTCGATTACCGTCGCTGGAGGTCCGCTTCGGGTCAGAAGCAGCCGTTAGGGAGCCAGTTGCTCAGCCCGCTCCAAGAATAAGCTCTGCAAGTCCCCTGCAAGATTTCGCGCATCAAAGGTCAAGCGAAACTCGCCCTCAGCACCTTCTAACGTGCACGTTCCATCGATAACGCCCAGCACATTGGCGGTCGTATCGATCGCGACCTGACGCGTCAGCTCTATAAGCACGTCCCGCTGATCGGAGTTCAGATCACTGAAGACCGTTAGCACGCGCTTCCAATACGGTTCGGACGCCTCGCTGGGGTCGGTGTTCAATAAAAGGGCGCGATAGATGGCGTTGTTCTGCTCCACGACAGTAACGTTGAGTTTCGAAACAAAGCTCTCTGGTGTCATATCGGTTTCCCTCGCCGTATCGAGATCGTTGACCTTACATCTCACTAGTCTGCTTTGGGTCGGAAACGGTCATTCGAATCGGATCGTCACATGGCGAGACTCTGCGGCCAACCATTCCAGATCGATACAAAGTCGGCCACCATCAATAGCCCGCAGTTGATCAAAATTGACCAGTCGGAGCACACATTCCCCCGGCCATCCTGGGCCGCCTCCAAGGATGGCGTCACGGAATGCATCCAGGTTTCGACCAAAGTTTGCGGCACCCTCAGGTTTGGCCGCGTCCAAGTACGCCTGCCAGAACGACGCCTCGCTTGCGAGGCCAGCGCATTTAACAACGATGTCCACGCTCCCCTCACTCCTTCGGGCAGCCGCTTTGGGAAGCGGACATCACCCGGTAAGACGATGCATGCTCATACCACCTTGTAGCAGAGCCGACACTCGCCATCGACTGCCGTCGGGTGAATCATAGAATTCCGCGAACGCTTCGTCAGGCTTCAATTGATCAGAGCCAGCCCTTTTCATGTGCTGGCGAACTAGCCAAATTATCCGGTAGTAGTCAGAAATGACTATTTCATCTGCTGCAGGAGGTATCGCCGCATCGGCCACTCGCTTTTGGCGTTCGGCTAACCATGGTGGAGTTGTGCCAGTTTCAATCATTGAATAAAAGCCCAACCACCCCTCGGGCTCGGGCCAAGTCTGTTTGTATTGCCCGCGTGCGGCGGTACTTAATTCTCTGAACCAAGAAACCCATGCGTGCCAGTAGTCTTCCCCATGACCCATGCGCCACCCAATGCTCCCCCACGGGATAGTCGGGAAGGTAATCCAAACCGGCTTTCGCTCATCACTCATTGATTCCCCTCGTTACCGCACTTCCACCTACGGCATCTTTTCGGTAGATGCCAGTCGCCCTCTATCGGCGTGCTCCAGCCGACGGCGCCAAGCGCGCTTTTCCACGCTCCGAACGTTTGGTTGGCGAATGAGCTCCTCCAGGTACCGCTTGAGATAATGAAGCTCATCGTCCTCCAAGCTCCCTAGGTAAGGCGCCACCGTCACCAGATTCCCATAGCTTCGAGCATACTTCTCGGGGTTGTCATCCACCGCTATGACACGGCGCAAGTCGTAGCCACGACGCTTCACCTTATGCAACGACTTGGTGTGCTTTGTAGAGAGACTTTCAAAGCTAGTGTGTTGATTTCGCACGGGGCCTTTGACTGAGGCCAGCCAAGCTCTACCCGGATTCCAGTGCGACCGCATTATGCTTTCCAGGCAATCATAAGTTGGCCAAAACGGCCAACTTATGCTTTCAGCCACACAAGGTGTTCGTTAAAGCATAAGTTGGCCGCATCTTTAAAGCATAAGTTGGCCGCGACGCATGCCGAGATGGTCTGAGGCCAGAATGGAGAGATTCAGCGTTACTTGCTCCAGTGACCCTGCACCCATTCCCATGTGCGGGTACCGTATCCGTGACCCAGAGGTGCAGTATCCATCGGCAGAAACTTGTCCAACAGTGTCCGCATTGCGATGCCACGCAGACTAATGATTCTAGCCACGCAGAGCTTTATGAATGCTCGCAATGCTTTCAGAGCCTAGCGATATCGAAGGTCGATGGCACGTTTGCCCCGAAACCTGCATTTGGGGAGGCGCAGGCCGAACACCTGATTAAGAATATTGGCAGCCTTGGGAAGACCGCCGTTCTACCGTTGCAGCGCTTTCTGGCAAGCATAGATGCCGACCTAAACAGAGTTTCGGAAGAACTCGGCGACATCTTTCATAATCGAAGCGTACCAGCACGTCCACAGCTGGCGTCGCTTATAGCGATAGCTGTGTACTTTGACATTGATGTCGTGGATCTAATCACTGCGCCGGAAAAAGCTGCTACTCAGGCAGGCTTCTCATTTAAAAAGAATCTTCCACTCAAGCAGGAACGTCCATTTTCACTTAGGCGAAAGGAGCGTTCAAAGTGGTTTGAGAAGCGGCTGCGCGATATTTTGAGCGGGCCAGGTCCATACCCGTCTACCAAAGCCTTTTGCAGGGAATGCGATTTCTCTTTGGATGGTGCGCGTAAAAGTTTCTCTGAGCTGACTAAGCAGCTGTCGGCAAAGCATGTGGAATGGAAGAAGCAGCAAGCAAGTATCCTGCGACGAAGAGCTATCGCCTCTATTCGGCGACTTCATGAACAGCGCCGATACATGACTGATCGAGAGTTCGTCCGAAGGGTGGCGCAGAACTCTGGCGCCCCGATACACGTGGTCAGAAAGCTGGTTCAGATTGGGAGTTCCCTTTACTGATCAACGCTGACAACCAGGTGTGAGACCCGAAATAGTTGCCCTACATTAGCCACCCGGATTGGCTCCAAAGTGGTCAGTTTATGCTTCCGATGAAATCAAAAGATGGCCAGAACGGCCATCTTTTGCTTAAACGAACACAAGGGATGCTGTGAGATGGAGAGTTGGTGGCCCACCATCATTCAAATACCTTTCATAAGTAATTGAATTAAAGCCTTTATGCGAGCGCCTTCTGGCCGCCTTACTCACAATCTTACTCACTTTTCGAGGATTGCCCAGGAAGGTCCGTTATCCAGTCGGAAGCGGATATCTGGCCGAAGCGACCTAACGGTTTAATCGGTGCGTTCGTCTGCGCACGATCTGCCTCTCCCGGCCAGAGCCAGGATGCTCTGCAAGCTTAACGCGGAGCTCTTCTACGGATGGCAACCAATTTTCCTGGCTGAGAATCCACGCTAATCAGGAAGTAAGAAGGCCTCGCGTCGTGATGATGCGAGGCCTTCCTGCTTTGTATGCGTCCCACCAACCAACAGTGATCAATCAAGCCAGTCGTTCACTGCTCAAATCACTTCGCGGACAGATATGGACGGCCTTGGACAACCACTCAAGCAACGATCAAAGGCACGCAACTGCAGTCAGTGACGAACCGCTTTACATCTGACAAGCTGCGATGCAATATCGAATTGAAATCATTCTGGCGGAGAAGAAAACTTTTCAATTATTTGAACTTCAAATCGCGAAGCTCGTGATCTCGCGATGTCCGATATAAGCGGGCACCTGCCTGGCAGCGCAAGCAGGCAGTAAAAGACGGCAGTCCCCGGTGCACGGTCCGGGACTTCTACCACCGAAATTTCTCCAGTCGAGCTCGGAGACTCTCGACACAAGAAATTCATCGCAACGATACTCCAGCCCACTACAACCCGGGCTGTCGAGTTCCCCAAAGCCATCCGTCGCATGGCGAATCCGGCAAGCGCAGCCGTGAGAGATCAATTTCACTCACACCTTACCTGACCAGCCTTTGGTCTAAGGATTTGTATGCGTTCGTCCCATTCTCCTGAAGGCGTTACACGCCTATCTGCCAGGGCTGATGAGTCCTTGGTTACGGTACATGCCGCCGTCCCCGGCGACATCACGCTGAACGATATCCACCATCTCCTCACGGAGCTGCTCGAGAAGATCGCCACTCACAAAGCCAAGAAGGCGATCAGTGTCCGCGACGTCATGAAGATGACTGGCTTCAGCCGTAGTCACCTCTACGCCATGGGCAATCCCAAGTGCGATTCGTTCCAGCCAGCGTTCCCGCGCGCTTTCCGCACGGGCAATGTCACGCGCTATTTCGAGCATGAAATCTCGGCATGGCTAGAAGCGCAAGCGTCCGTCTCTCGCGAAACTCACTGAAGGGGAGCACAGATGAAGCTCGAGGATCATCTGCTCCCGCAGACGGATGCTGGCGAAGGCGAAATTCTGGAAATGGATATCGCCCTCATGCTCAGTGCACTCCCGCCAAGCGAGCGGGCCTTGAAATTGCAGCTTTTCCAGAAATGCTTCGCCGATATCGAAGATGCACTTAAGCGCGAAGTACCAAAGGGCAAGATCCTTGCGGGTCTCGCTGCAATGGGATTGAAACTCTCGCCCAATACGTTCGCCAAGATGCTCAAGGCTGAGCGTAGCCGCCGCACCAATTTGCATCAAACAAACACGACGACTGGCAGCAATATGCCGGAAGCGAGCGACAATAACAGCAAGGAGGCTCGCCATGATTGACTATGTCGTCTCTGGTTCTAGTAACCCTGTCTATATCGACTGGTCGGCAACCCTCCAGTCGCATCTCTCGGACTTCTGGCGCAATGCTCTTCTGGAATCCCCGGCGCAAGCCGGGATTCCCCATGCGTTGTGCTTCGTCTCTCAACTCGGTATCGCTGCTCCCGTGGTCGCGCCACACTCAAGTGTGAAGCACCCGATCAGCGGTGAAGAAACCCCACTGTCACTTTTCATCTGGGGGATTGCCGAGTCGGGTGTCGGCAAGACGCCGGCCTACAACGCCTTCGTGAAGCCCATGCTGGAGGTCTTCGCTCGTGAAGAATCTCAGAGCGGTGCTACGTCCGATCAGTTCAAAAGCAAGTATCGCCTCTGGGAGCTCAAGCGCAAAGGTCTCGACAAGGCGATCGTCAAAGCCGCGCAAGCATGTGAACCTGACGATCACCTCCAGGCAGCCATGCGCAAGCATGAGAACGACATGCCCACGGATGATCGTGTGCTGTATCAGGTGATGTCTTTCTCCGCTTTCGCCAAAGCGTCTCGCACCAAACACAAGCGCATCATTATCGCCAGCGACGAAGCGCACCCCATCTTGAAGTCTGGCGTAATGAGCCACCCCGCTGTCCTTTGTACTGCATGGCAAGGCGGGAATCAGGCCTTCATTCTGGACGGTGCGCACACAGAGTGTTCATTCAACGACATGATCCTCAATTCCGTACTATTCGTGCAGCCAAAATTCTTCGATCAGCTTCTAACGAAGAACGACGAGGCCGCGCGCGAGTCGGGGCTGATGGCACGCTCGCTGATCGTCCGCTGCTGGTCACATCAAGACTACGACCTCCCCAGCAACGAGGTCATGGATCAAGGTCACCTCCGTGCATTCCTTGCGCGGTTGGAACAACTCGTGGTCGAAGCCTTCAAGCACCGCCGTGTGGGGGATTACTCCCGGACCATTCTTACCTTTTCGGCCGATGCCGTTGCCCTCTGGAAGAAAGAGCGTGACGCCATCAACGAGCAAGTGAAGCCCGGCGGCAAGCTGGAGAACATCAGCGACTTCGCGGCCAAATACATGGACAACGCCAGTCGCATCGCCGGTATCTTCCACGTCGTTGATGGGCTCGAAGGCGAGATCAACAGCACGACGCTATCTCGTGCCATCGCCGTCATGCGCATGTTCCTCGCCGAGTTCAAGCGCATGTTCGACCCGACCGACGACACGCCGAAGTCAATCAAGGATGCGTGGCGTGTGGCCCGCTACCTCTACGAGCACAACTGGGTGCCCAACATCTTGCCAGCGTCGTACAACGACGTGCTTCAGGGCCGTGCCGTTCGCGAGGGTGGTTCTGATTACGACGCAGCAGTCAACCATCTCATCAACGTCGGCTACGTGACGATGGAGAAGCCCGAGCACAAGAAGTTCCTCCGCCTTAACCCTACCGCCTTCTGTCAGCTCACCGCGAAGTCGTTCAAGGGACCGATTCCGGAAGCGTTCTACCGTGCTCCGATTCATTGCTACAACGACCCTCGTCGCCAAGGTCCCTTGCCGTTTGCGGGAGGCTTGTACAGCAGTCAGGCCCACCATCAGCATACGGATGGGCGCCGCTAGCCCGCCAGCACGAGTACCATCGAAGTCAGTGGTACTTTTTCTTCAAAAACCGCCAAATCCGCGACTTTCTATCGCAGATTTCCCGGTTTTCAGAAAAAACTTGATCTCATTCATTCGGCCCCGAACTGCGGGGCCGTTTTTTTTGCGTGTGCGCAGACGTGCGTTTGCCAATGACTTCCCGGCCGACTCGCCAGACCGCCCACCATGCATTCGGCCCGCTACCCGGCCACCATGCGCTCGATGGTCGTCTACCCAAGTGATGTTTGCGAGACTCAGCCGTGGTTGGTGTTTGGCGCGAATGCGATTGGCATCGACCACGCATAGCTGATGGTCATCTATATGCCACTCTGTAAATTTTTACGCCCGACTACCCTATGTTATGTCGACGACCTCACCCTCCGTCGGCCGGGTGCCATAAGGCAGGGGGGCTTTTGCTGTTGATTTACGTGGGTGTGTCGAAGACAAACACCCACTAGAGATACAGCGTACGCGATGCTGAAAGCGAGCCGTACGCTTTGATCAGACCGCCGTAGGCAAGGGCTGACAAATAACCCGAGTCGTCAGCCGAAGAGCTGGCGACGACCGGGTTTTATGCTGGCAAGAAAAAGTTTGAGGGGGAGAGATATCTAACAGACGTTCATTCGTTAAAGCGGAGTTTTTCAATAGAACCGACCCAAGGCAGTCGTTAAGCACTGTGTCAGTGCAACTGCTACCAACTAGAAGATGCTCGGGCTCTCGTTTGACGCCGACGGCGTTCCAACTGCAATACCTGTTGCGCTGCTATCAAACCTCCTCCTATTGATGACACATCAAGTAGGCCAATCCAGGTAGGTGGACAGATCGCTGCAGGATCGCTACAGAAAGGGCGGAAAATCTTCATTCTGCAAGTAGTCCATGAAGTTGGCGTCTGCCACCGTGGCGGCATAGAAAATGTGATCCCATACATTCGCACCAGAGAGTGCCGTGCTATCCCTGAAGGAAGTCAACACCACGCGCACGTCCTGATGAGAACGCCTAAGCGCATCGACTTGCCTAAGCAGACGTCGGTGCTGTTCGACAAAGTAGTTGCCGAAGCGTCTGTCGATGTCTAGTTCGCGAACGTGGCATTCAACTAGCGCTCGCTGCGGCGCTGTCAGGCCCGCCCGCGAGCCCAACCTGAAGGTTGGCGTGTCGTAGGGCGCCTGAACAGCGAGCTCGATGACCTGGTTGGCAACGAACACGTCGAAATAGGGGTGAATAAAAAACCGAGGATTAGCTGCGTCGCCGGTCTTGGTGTCCTTCAAATCCTGGCAGGCGTCGCACATTGGGAATAGGTTCAACGGCGTCACGCAGAAGTGTGGATACAACGCCTTCGGTAGGTAGTGATCCAGCGTGTTTGGAGTGCCTGGCTCGCCACACGCCGGGCAGTAGTTCAGTCGATGGCTGCGGCGCATCTCGGCTAGGACGACGCCCTGTGCAGAACCGGCAGTGGGATGGAGGTACAGGTTGAGGAATGACTTTCTTTTCGGCTCGATCGCGGGCCACAGCGGGACGTACTCTGGTGATCCCGAGTGCGCGATGTAGTCTTGGACACGCTGGCGCCACTCCGGGGCAATGCCGGTGAAGTACACAGCATTCTTTCCGTTCTGCCGTTCCGCGACGACGTCAGTCACCAGCTGAAGGCTGCACGCTATCGGAGCCATCAAGCGCATTACCATGCTTGGCGATCCATCGCGCGAATCTGAATAACCAGTTCTTCGTTGACTTGGTCGCCAAGCTGTTCCAGTAGAGCTTCGCCCGAACCCAGCTCTTCGATTCGGTCCTTTATCCACTGCTCGAAGGGCTTGGTGGCAGTGTTGTCGCCGAAGACATACGACGAAATGCGCTGCACGTCGCCGCCGAACGTCTGGAACGGTGGATGTTTGATGATCAACCCATCATTCGTTTTCTCGAACACGTGCACGCAGCGCGCTGGGATCTCGCGAACCGTCACCTCCGAGTGTGTGGCGAGCAAGGCCTTGGAGTTGAATTTGGTCAGGATACGCTTCAGCAGGTCGACAAACTGAATCTCCAGCGTGGGATGCAGAAACAACTCGGGCTCGTCGACGAGGATCAAGCTGTTTCGGCGAATGGCGCCGAGAATGTTGATCACGACATACGCAAACAGGCGCTGGCCGGAACTCAGTCGCACGGGCCTGCCCTGTCGAAAGAAGGTGACACCATCTTCGAGGCGCACCCGTTGACGCAGCTTCTGGTCATCGAGCTCCTCGATCCGATCTGATGCGATCGGGATATAGCGATGCTTGATGTTTCCTTCTTCGATATCGATGCTAGCCGGATCGACTTCGGAGCTATCACTGTAAAGGGATTGGGCACGCCTGGATGGGTCGATCTGGACGGCCGCAAAGTCGAATGCGAACGCCAGGCGCAGCGTTGTCTCAACCGTCTTTACCTTCTTTGCCCAGCCTCGGATCGACCCGTAACGCTTGTCGTCCGTCAGGCACTCGATCAGTGCGGAGGCCGAATTGCGCTTGGGAAAAGTGTGTGACAAACGGATGCGTCCCTTGCTGGACGGAGCCCTGGATTCGGCCCGGCCACGAAATCCGTAATAGCGATAAGCATCCTTGTCCTGCACGTTCCTGCCTTCCATGTCGACGGGAAATTGCTCAAACGGACTGTACGAAACAACCACGACCTGGCTCAGATTGGGCTTCTTAGTAAAACCGCGTCCTCCGTCTTTCGACGGACTAGTCCAGTCCTCGACGATTTGATGGAGGACTCGAGACTTGCCGACGCCATTGGGTCCAATCAAAGCGTTGACATCGTGCGGTAGCAGGCCATCGCCTTGGTATTTCAGATTGAGCGTGGATTGGCCTCCGCAGACGTCATCAAACGCGAAGCCGAGATCCAGTACTGCCGTCGCCTGACTATCGAGAATCTTCCATCCATCAGAGAATGCTTTCTGGCTTCCGCGCTCACGCTGCAGGGAGTCTCGAAATCCCCTGCTGTCGACTAGACCGATTGCGGCGGGGTTAATTGCTGTGTGTACGAGATAGCTTGCATCCCGTAGAAGCTTGGCGACCCGGATCGTCTTGGTCGTCCGCAACACCCCCATCAATTGCTCGTAGAACGCGATCTCAGCTGGTACCGAGACGTAGTTGACTCCAGGAATCGGAAACTCGCCGTTCCACCCACGCTTTCTCAAGTCATTCAGATGAGCGCTGGAGTTGTGCTCGCCGTCGATTAGCAGTCGAAGCAGCCCCAGTTCGACGGACTTCCCCTTGACCCGACAGGTGGTCGGGAAGCTTGTCTTGAATCCGTAGTCATCCCAATCATTGGCGAGCAGTTCCAAAACGTCGCCATCGCCTTCTGGAACCGGATTGGTTCGACGACTAGCACGGCCCGTGTATATGACTTTCACTGCTTCTCCTCCACGCAATGTTCAGAGCCGCACACGAAGAGATCGTGCCAGCAAGTTGATATGTCCGCTACGGGTCGACCTCAGCGCTTCGCAGCTAGCGCGGCCGTCGACAGGAAGGTAAGGGCATCCGTCGGCCACAAGCTGCCGGAAGCCAGTATCGGCTTTACGATAGGCTACAAGTGCAGGATCAGAACGGAGGCGCGTTATGGCGCGACGATTGAACATCGAGGCCCTGAAGGCCACTTCCCAAGCGCCAGCCACCGGTGAAGCGGAGTGCCATTGCCGGCAGTCATGGCGATGACCGAACATGGGCCTGGGGAGTGTGCGATCGGATATTTTCAGTCTGGCCAAGCTGAAGACAATTCCGCGGCGCGCTTACTGGAATAGCAAGATGAGCTGACCCCGACAACAGGACTGAAAATCTCCCAACGTTGCGCCCTCGGAAAACCATTGCTCCAGATCGTCAAAGCTGCACGCGGGATGGACGCACTCACTCGCGTCGTCCGCATAATCATCCTTACGCGGCGTCCCCGATCGATCACGACCTAGGCTGAACCCATCACAGTCTTCGCTTGTACCTCCGCCTCGTCATGGACGTTCTTATACGTTCGTGTTGTCACGCCAACAATGTTGAGCATACCGATTGCGGATTGCATCTCGGTGCGTCCTTGGGGCGTCATTTGGACATAGACGCCTTCACCCCAGCTAACGCTTTCATCGATGTCAATCGGGCCACCATCGCGCCACCAGATGAATTGCGCGACGACGTCGCCAGCGCGGTTTACGTAGGTCCCTAGGAGGTCGGGATGAACCGACCAGTGCAACCTTTTCAACCAGTGTGAACAAATGGCGAGTGGGTAATGCGGCACGTCCCAGGCCCAGCTGTAGGACAAGCGACGCACTACCGTGGAGGAAGCGACGTTCGTCAGATCGGTAACCTTGTCGAGCCAGATAGCTTTTGGCAGGAGCCCAACCGCGTCCTCGAAATTTTCCACATTGTGTAGGTTTAAGGAGGGCGCGCGGACTCGCTTTAAGGTGTATTCGGCCTGGCGAGCTTTGCGTATCCAGAACTGCGAAATTTCGGCTAACACATGTCCGCTCGGAGACTTTAGGGGTCGTAGATCACCTTCGGCATCTCGCAGCCATTGCTCACCTACTTCCTTGTCCATCCAGCCCTTCTTATCGAGAGCGGGCCGCGCCATGAAGGGCGGGCGGCAAACTGGCGTGATCGGAGACGCCGTGAAACCGGGGTAACCCATCAAGTGCCGCAGGAACGGCACGTCCCGCTCCGTCAGGAGACCCGCCGATCGAAGCTCTCCCGCCACATGACGCAGGGCTCTTAGCGCCACCATGACGTGCGGCCGACGATAGGTGATTTTCATCTTCCAACGGCGCAGCGTAGCCTGCAATCGGTCGGTGCCTGCCTGACCATAGGCAGCTAGCCCGCCCCATTGCTGGATGAACATTGCGCAGCGAAGCCGTATCTGTGTTGGCGTGATCGCGCCTCGGGCGAGCGCATCGACCAGAGTTGGAAACATCGCAGTCCATGCCTCGGCGTCCAGGATGCGCATAGCCCCCGACTCGTTGTCGGCCAAGGCGGGTGCTTCGTAGCGATCGTCGTGATCGTCAAGAACGAGTGAATAAAATGCAGGGAGAGGGCTATGTGTCCGCGACGCAGGCGTTCCCCATTGCCTCAACAGTGTTGTCGCCATTTCTGCTACGGCAAAATCCGCGTGATTGACCAGGGCATGCACCTGTTCGCGCAAGAGGTCTGGCACCGCGTTATGTGAGCTGCGTAACAGGATCTGCAGGGCCTCGACGGGCTCATCCTCCTTTCCCTCCAAAAGCAACTGGACCAATCGCGCGACAATGCCCTGCTGCGACGACGTCGATGCCAATCGTGTCGCACCGAGCTGAGCGTGCCGCTGAACTTCAGCAATGGGAGTAGCCGCAGCCAATTGAAACAGGCGCGCGATGACTTCTTCGTCGGTCGCTTGGGTGTCATCGAGCGAAAAGGGCTTTCCCAGGGCATGCTCGCGCGTGGTGGCCAGTTGTTCGGCGAGCAACTCCCACGACGAAACCCAATCGGGCGATGGATCCAACACCGGCAAGATGTCTTCGATTTCCATCAGCACCGCCATAAGAAATTCGCGGCCGGCGGCAAGCGCTCCCACAAAGTGTTCGTAGGCCAGCGTGTGCGCCGCTGGCCCTTCCAATCGAACACGTGCGCGAAAGTAGCGAAGAGCCCCGCCCCCCATCCATGGTGCCCATGTTGCAGACCGATCGTCCTTCACGTTGTAATCGCTAACAATCTTTCGCGCGTAATCAAGATCGCCAGCGTCGATGGCCATATCTACCAGAAGAAATCTCGACCGTGAATCACTTTGCAATACCTTCGCGCGCTCAAACACGTCGCGAGCGACCTCAAAGTTCGTTGATCGAACGAGTCGGGTAAAGGCGCTCGGTGCTTCGAAATTAAGTTGATCGAGGCCCTCTTCTTCGAAGGTAGCTTTGAGCGCGACAAAATCTTCGATTTCGTCGTATTTCCCGGGCGTCCCGGTATAGCGCTCGAACGGTGCTTCCGCCGTCCATCGCTGCATGGCTACGGTCAGATTCGCCGTTACATGTCCTCGCTTAAGCGCGACGCTGTGCAGCTTCTCCATCAGCAGGCCTCGTAGCGTGAACAAGCTATCCGTCTCGATGGCACGTTGAAAAGTCTCCACCAAGGACGGAACGTCGCACGCCGGCGCTAGATTCATGGCTTCGTCCAGAAATTCTCCCGAACGACTTTCGCGATAGTACGGCTCCGCGTAAAAAGGCAGCGATAGCGACATCCACGCAATCGCGCACGGCACCGTGAAGCCAGGGCTGCGCTTGACGATGCCTAGCAGGATCGCATCGACCACATTGGGCCAACCGATCAGTCCATCATCCATCAGCGCCATGGCGACCGTGAGTCCGGCGCCTGCGTCGCGCATTGCGGCTTGGACGATTAATGTATGGGTCATGCGATGTGCGGCCGAACTTCCCTCCGTTTGGGCCATGCCATGAGCCTGTTGCATCAACAGTGCGATCCGCTCGCCCCGGCGCAATGGATCGACGCCGTTAGCGCGTGCAAGCAGCTCAATCCACGTGGCGTATTGGGGGTCTTTCTTGGGCGCCAGGGCATAACCGAGCGTGTGGGCTGGCACCTCCTTGAGCAATTCGTGTGCGCGCTGGCTATTGCCCACGGCGGCAAAAGCAATCGCCAGCTCGGCTACGCCATTCACCTGAGCACTCGGCGTGTCGTCCTGATACGCCAGCAACGGCTCTAGTCGGCGCGAGGCTTCGGTGGTGTTTCCCGTCGCCGCATAAATCGCCAGGGCAACGTGTCGTCGCAGATTAAGGCGTATACCGCTTTGTGGGTCCGCTGCGGCAAAGGCGCGGTCAAATACCCCGAGTACATCCCGAAACTCTTGGTCGCCACGCAGCGCTGCGGCTTCTATGAATGCGCGCCCTAAGACGGGGGCAGCGGCCACAGTGCGGCGCAGGGCAAAAAAATCGTCACCGCTATGGGCGCGGCTCTGCGACAGAAACGCGAGAGCCGTTTGTGTGGCGTGATACACCTCACCCTGGGCGACCCCATGACCTTGCGCGTGCAATCTCCCGAGAAGCTTGCCCGCCACGATGGCATGGACCTGAAGGGCGCGCAGCACCGCGTGTTCAGACAGGGTTGCCTCCTCGATCGGGCGCGCGAGTACGGTGGCCAGTTTGGTGTGTTCGATGATCGCTTGCGTCAGATGCTCAGGCGCGCCTTCATCGGCTTCCTTGTCAAGCATCGCCATGGCGGGCGCTACGAGCCCCGCAAAAATCGTGTGCGCCGTTGTCACCTCGCCCGCACGCACCATGATCCATGCCATTTGGCGGCGCCAGGCATTTGGTAGATCCAGAAATTCCGTGTCGGCAATGACGGAGTGGAGCAACGCGAGCGCGTGTTTCGTGGCCCCTGCACCGTGCGCCGATAAGCCCGCTTGCGCGCGCAGCATGAGCATTCGATCCGCCGGGACCCGTAGCCGCTCAGCCGTCGCGATAATAGCCACCCCGTCGCGAGACTCTAAGATGGCAAGTGCTGCGGCGTAACTGAGATTGTGGGCCAGCTCCAACCCTTCGGTTTCCTGCTCCTCCTGAGACAAAGGGCTGGCGCTAGCGGCGGCGTTGGCCAGCCGCTGGATGGCTTTGTTGATGAACTCCAGATCCCTGAAATGGATGGCTCGTCGGGCCCATCCAAACAATCTGGGCGCATTATCGCGAAGTCTCTGCGCATCCATGCGTCCTGTCAGCAATTGCTGCAACGGTTCCAGTTTTTCGAACAATTCCCTTGCTCGGCTGAAGGCTCCGCGCGCGAGGAATGCATCAACAATCTCGTAGCCGTAGTGGCCGTACTCTTCGGCCAGGGCCTGGGCAGTATCGATGTCGCCAGCGGCCAGGAAGGCTTCTGTGAGATCTGTGGCGCCCTCCAACGTAGTCGCGCGACGGCCGATTTCGTCTTCGGCCAGAAGTAAGCGTACGACGGTTGTGGGGTTGTGCTTCTTCAGTGCTGCGGTATACGCCAGCCGGATATCGCTTTGTATGTCGCTGACCCTACGTCCCTGTGCCAGTTGCTCCCGAAACCGCTTGGCCTGGGCAAGTTGAAGGACGTCGTCGTCATCACCCGCGCGTGCCAAATAACGAAGCTCAAGCCAGCGCTGTGCAGTAGCGGCCGGAGCCGTGCGCGCGAGTGTCGCCAATTGGCGATAAACCTGTATCGAGTACGTAGGGTCGATTTCACCGAGGCGAAGATGCGGCTTTCCCAAGATGAAGAGGCGAAAGCTATTGTGAAAAACGCTCCACCCCTTCGAGCTTTTGATGAGCAAATGCTTGGTCGAGGTAAGTGCACGCTCAATCGCTGCTTCGGAAACGATTGTCGCAAGCAAAGGCAGCGGTACGGCGCCCTCGGCCCTCGCAAGATAGCCCAGCACATTACTCGCCTCCGGATCGCTCTCGATGCCACGCCACGCCGATTCGTAGACAGCTTCAATGTCGCCTTCGAACTTCATGGATCCGGCGAGAATCTCTGTGCGCCCGTTCTCATCGGCGTTGCGAAGTGCTTCGATGATGTATCGCGTCACCAACGGATGACCGTGCGAAAGACTGAACACCTGATCGCGCGCGATGGTGTCATCCAGCTCCAGCTGATCGGCCATCCGATGGACCGCTTCCCGAGTGAGAGGCGCGACGTCGACTTGACGACCGACCGCGCTGGCCTGGCTGCGGACAGCCGGCTTTAAATCCGTGAGGTCGAGGCGCTGCGTACCTAGAACAAACAGCACTCCCTCGGGAACGGCGTCGGGAAGTGGTAGTTCCGCCAACAACGAGCGTTCGGGACGTTCTTCGCGTGGGACATGGTCCAGCCCGTCGACCACAATGAGCGTGCGGAGTTTGTCTTTCTTGTAGCGCTGCCCTGCTTGCTTGAGGAGCATGGCAAAATGCTCTCGTCGCTCCGAAAGCGTTTCATTGTGATAACGCAATCCTAATAAACCGCTGTCCTTAAGCTGGGCGGCGACATCATCGAGAAAATCGTCTGCCTCACCGCGTCCTACGCCTTGCCCGATACCTGGGACGTAGGCTAGGTAACGCACCACCAGCAGTCCGGCTTCGGTGGCGAGAGATGTCTGCAGCAACGTGGATTTGCCAGCACCCGGTGGGCCGACCAACGCCACATAACCGCTCAACACGTCGTGGATAGCTTCGCGCAGCGCGTGCTCAGTGATCGCGTTGCGCTGCACGTGGGCGCCGATGGGAAAGTAATGATGATGCCTAGTCGTGGAGCTGTCGCGCCAATTCAGTGCATCAAGTAGCTCTTCCCGGCTCCAGCGATCTTTGTCTCGCGGATCGGCTACCAATTTAGGGAGCACCTTCGAAATTTCCGACGCAAGCCGCGCGCCTTCAGTCGAAAGCCGGTGCAATTGGACAAAATCCGCACTCGATCCGTAAATCAGCTTAAATCCCCAGAAAAATTCCTCGAACGACTCTTCGTCTAGACCCGAGGCTTGTAACAACTTGTCAATGAATACTTGCCATGGACCGGCGCGCCACTCGCTCAATGTGCGGTCGCGATGCTGATCCCACTCAATGAGAAAAGCAGCACTGTGGCTCCCCGATGACTCAGCGAGTGAGTCGTCGTTGGCGGGAAAGTCATTGGTGACTAAGTGAATGTTGACGACATGCCCGGGGTTGTCCTGTTTCAACGCCGTCCACGCCTCGGCGAGCGGTTGCCAGAGTCCGTTGGTACCTATGAGCAGTGTGCTGACCCTAAATTTATCTGGGTACTTCGATGTTTTGAACTGGTGAGCGACGATCCGATCCGGAAAGCCAAGGACAACATCGTCCGCGATACCCGCCGATCGATCAGCTAGACCCACCCACAGTAGATCGGCCCGATCCAACGCTGCATAGATGGCGGCAGCTGCCGACTCGTACTGGCTCCCATACCCGCGTTGAGCACGACGCTCACCCTCTCCCGGAGCAACCTTATTCGGAGACATGGATAACTTAGCCCTATGGATTTTCCCTGAGATTAAAGCCCAGCTTGCCCTATCCTCGGTAACCGACCCTAATCAACCGACATCCGCCCGCTACTGAAAGCGGGTAGGGGCGTCGGTCCTTTGTCCTCAACATATCGTACAGACATAGTACGGTCTCCAATCCATCCGGAACCCCGACGACCAGGCAACGATCGGCGATCAGGACTGAGATCTGCGAGTCAACAGCATCCTGAAGCTTGCATTAGAGGCGAGGACAAATCCCGCGATGCGATGGCGGCGCGCCGAGGTGCTTGGCAGCGGCTTTGAACCGGCAAAAAAGTTCGCGCTCAGGATCACTGGAGGGGGCTGATGCCCCTCCAGTGTATGCCGCTGAGCTGCCTGCATATCGGAGTCGTTGCCCCGGTCTTATAGAAACCGCACCAGCACGTACAGGGCAATGCCGTACACCACTACGCCACTCACGACTCCGGACATCACCGACACATCCGCTACTAGAGCAGCTTCTTGTATCAGCCAGCCTTACGGCTGCGCTTTGCCTGCTCATCGGTCTCCTCAGGGCCTAAAAGGCCCGACCCATGCACATGCATCAGCGAGGCGTTGGTGAGCGTTCAAGGTGTGTGTGGCTCCGTACGAACTGGCGCGGTAGTAGATGTCCCAACCGCGTTCTTGCAGGCGTTTGGCGTGGACGAGGACTTTCAGCGTGTAATGGACATCGCCTTCGTCCAGAGTGCTGTCGTCCTCAATGATGAAATGCTTGCCGGCGCTCTGCGGATTGTCATCGACCTGATTGAGCTGTTCTTCCAGTTTGGTCAGAACTTCCGAGGAAACAGAGGCAGGTCGGCAGTCGTCATGTCCTTCCTGCACGTTGTTGACGAACCACTGGTGCAGCGGATCAAACTTGCGCCAGTAGCCGACGCGTACCGATACGCCGGTCACTTCCAGCAAGGTTGAATCGTTGTCGGGCTTTTCCGCTGGCGGGACATACCCAATGGCCTTACCGATCGCCGCGCGGATCGACGCCAAGGCTTCGTCGTAGGGAGGCAGATAGAGCCGTGCTTCCAGATACATATCCAGGCCCATAACACCCTCCTTCAGGCGACTAGCTTTATCAGCTCGTTACATGCGCGCCGCTTGATCTGCGCGCCCTGGCCGAACCACGCGGCATCGCGGCGGTGATCCTGGCTGCGCGCGCGCCGGTGGTGGTCCACGAACTCGGTCACGCTGTTGAGAAGCCCCCATGCCGTGCCGCGACTGGAGGCCATCTGCGCGCCTTGACCGCCGCCTTCGTACAAGGCGCGCACCGCGGCGACCGCATGCTCGTTAACCACCGTGACGTTGTTGTGCTGCCCTTGGTAGGTGAGGACTCGGCGCAGAAGGCCTTCCACGGAATCGGGATCGACCGGGTGATCCACCAGCGCCTTCATGCGTACGACAAAGCCGTCCCACGAGGACACGGTGATGCCAAGTTGACGCTTGACCGCATCGGGATCGAACACGCTGCGGTGGGGCACCTTGATCGCTCCATTGGCTTGACCCAACGCAATCTGCAAGGTGTTGTTGCATACCACGCGGACGCTGGTGAATTGCGCAGTAGTCGCCAGCGTGCCATCGCAGGCGGTCGCCAGCAGCAGGTAGCCATCGATCTTATCGCGGCCCTTCAATGTAGTGCTCTGGCCGGTACGCGCCAGCGCCCAAAACTTCCTCCCTTCGCGCAACACGCCCGCCGTTTCTAGTTCAAAGCCGTTGCAGGCGGTCAGGTCACGGTAGAACTCCAGGATCTCGCCTGGTTGGACGACCTGGAAGCGCTTGCTCACCACCGCCAGCGGTGCCTTGGTGTCGGAGCGATACAGCACCTTCTGTTCCGGGAAGGCGTTAATGACGCCCATGTTGTTCTTGCCGCTGATGTAGCGAACTTCGGACTCCTCGATCTGCCAGTCCATGCCGGCGTTGATCTTCCAGACATCAATCGGTTGCCGGGCTTCGAGCTTCTTGCCCAGGCCATGCCACGGCTTCTCGCCGGCATAGGCCATCGTTTCGACCAGGTGCATGTGTGTTTCCTCAAGAGGAGATGGCATAAACGCTAAGCGCCCGGCTGAGGCCGGACGCTTGGTCTATGCATGGGTTGTTGGGATGACGGGCGAACTGCCGCGTCAGGCAGGCTTACTGCCGAAGGTGTGTCCGCAGTCAGCGCAGCGGTACTTGTCGAGCACGTTGTCGTCCACCACTTCACCAAAGGCAGCGCCCGCGGCACATCCGGTCGCGCCGCCGATCAGCATGGCCAACACGCCACCGGTGAGCGCACCCACCGCCGACCCGACCGGTCCCGCCACAACGCCTGCGACGGCCCCTACTTCCGCACCGGACAGCACCAGTGCGATGCCACTGGTAGCACCTGCCACCGCACCGATGGTGCCGCCGACTTTCTTTCCATACCGGCGGGTTTCAATGCGTATCGAACGACAGACGGGGCAAGCAGGAGCCCCGGGAATCAATCCAGACGACGGCGAGGATTCATCCCGCGTGAACGGGATCATTGAGGTTTGATCTTGCATCACCAACGCTCCATGACAAAGGAACACCCGCGCATCGATTTGCGTGGATGAAGCAGCGGAGGTATCCCTGCTCGCATGGGTGATATATGGCTGAGGGCTTTCTCATTGGGCGCGTGCAATCTAGTCGGCCAACTGTCGCGTATGCGTCATCCTAAATACAGATCGCTCGCCATGAAGGCAGCAACGAACATTGGCGTTACACTCGCGACAGGTACTGCACTAACCATTCGAACTCTGGCGCTGCCTTTTCGTCTGCTCTTTCTCGACGAGAAGGCGTAGCGCTTTATGCTGGCGTTCCCAGTAGTCCAAGTGATCGAAGCCGAAATATGCTGCCGCGGCTGTTGAGGCCATCAGCATTTGCTCAATGGCGCATATCAGGAGCCCGGCGCATGCTTTCAGATACGGGTCGTTGGTCAAGGCTGCAATTTCCCCGTTGCCGTCGACGAGGATGTACTCAGTTAGGTCGCGCACTGTGGTGTGCACCGATGCACTGAACATGGCATATACGCCAAGGTACCAATCGTGTAGCCCCGCCGCCTTGGCGATATCCGCTGTCGTGAGATCTCGGGCGTTCGTTTCCGCGATGTCGGCCTCTATCTGTGCCAGCGTGTCTTTCGTGAGGACTCCATCGACATCGGGTATGACGCCCCTCTGTACTAGTTGCTCTGCTTTCCGGAAGTGCTTCTTTCTCTTCACCGCGTCGGTAGCGACGAGTCGCTCGCAAAACTCACCATCAAGGCAGGCGCGAAGACCGAACAGCGATTCCATGGCTGCTCGAAGTACCACTTTCGCTTGTGAGGAAAGGCCACGCTCGATGAGAATGACGGAAGCCTGGATGCTGTTGATGGTGCGCGAAAAAAAGGTGGCAACTACAAGCCCCTGCATGTCTTCCGGCGCGACTACAACTCTTCGCTGGATAGAGAGCGCATGATCGTTGATGCGGATTCCAGTCGGGTTGAACACCGATTCCGGTGGGTATTGAGCAGGCTGCTGGTACTGAACAGGTCACCAACGACTGGTCAGATGGTGGGGCTGCATCAATCTGTCGACGCCGCTGGTCTGAGGTATCGCTCCCGCTGATCCGGGTTCCTTCGCCGGTACTGTGCGCGGTGCTGGTACTTTGGATGATTGCGGTTCTGTCGGAGGAGCTGGAGCTGTCGCGGCTTTTGTAGGGGCTACGGCATTGCGAACGCTGCTGGGCTTCGAATGTGGCCAGGCCTTCAGAGTTACCGCTCTGCGCGAGCGACTCCCTGCCTCTACTTTTTTCAGGAAGGTCGCCGGGGCCGATTTGCCCGAAGCAGACCTTGGCGCCGATCGCGCCTGCAAGCCTGTACCTAATCTATGGTGCGCTTTCTTCTGGCGTTACTACCCGTATCGGCCGCGTCCCAATCCTTGCCCCGGTGACCTCGTCGATAGCCACGGCCTTGATCTCGGTGCCGGATTCCGCGTCGAGGAACCGCGTCAGCTCGCCACCGGCACGATGTTGACGTCCCCATGTCCCGATCATGAAGAGGATCGGTAGGAAATCGCGGCCAGCCGCCGTTAGCCGATATTCCTCGCGCGGCGGGTGATCGGAGTAGCGGTGTTTCTCGAGCATCCCCTCGTCAGTCAGCGTCGCCAACCGCTTGGTCAAGATCGTCGGTGCGATCCCCAGGCTTTTGCGGAACTGGTCGAATCGCGTGAGCCCCGCATGAGCGTCCCGCAGGATGAGAAGGCTCCACGCGTCTCCCGCGACCGCCAGGCTGCGGGCGATCGGACAGGGTTCATTACAGAGAGTTTCGCTGTTCATATCATTTCGATAGTGACTTTCTTCTATGTCGGCAGTATAGTCCATATCGAATCGATAGTAACTATCAGCCACGAACCGCCCTCGTGCCCAGCGGAACTTTGAATCATGAGCAAGCAAGGTAAAGGTGTCGCCCTAGTTACAGGGGCGTCTTCAGGCATCGGCGAAGCTACCGCCGACCGACTCGCCCGCGCGGGGTATACCGTCTTCGGCACCAGCAGACGTCCGGCGTCCACAGGACGACTGTTTGAGATGCTGACCCTGGATGTCACGCGTGACGAATCCGTTGACGCAGTCGTCAAGGACATCATGCGACAGGCCGGCCGTATCGACCTGCTCGTCAATAACGCCGGCTTCGGCGTGGCTCCGGCGGCTGCGGAAGAAAGCTCCATCGAACAGGCTAAAGCGATCTTCGATACCAACTTCATGGGGGTCGTCCGGATGACGCGCGCCGTCGTTCCCCACATGCGACTACAGCGCAGTGGCCGCATCATCAACATCGGCTCCGTACTTGGCTTCCTGCCCATGCCCTACATGGCGTTGTACTCAGCCACCAAGCACGCCGTCGCAGGTTATTCGGAGGCACTCGACCATGAACTGCGCACGTTGGGCATCCATGTCTCCGTGGTCGAGCCTGCCTACATCAACACACCGTTCGAAGCGAATGTGATGAAGCCTGATGCTCCCCTGGACGTCTATCGCGAAGTTCGCGCGGGTGTAGAGCGGCGAGTCAAAGAAGTACTCGTCGGCGCCGATGGGCCTGAGGTTGTCGCCGAGGTCGTACTGAAGGCAGCCGCGGCCAACCATCCGAAGATCCGCTATGCGCCGGGGCTAGCCAGCCGCATGCGATGGCTACGCCGATTTGCGCCCGCCGGTGTGCTGGATGCCGGGGTTCGGAAAGATCTGCGACTGGAAGCCTAAGTGGCTCCTTACCCGATACATTCACGAGAGAAAAGCAAATGAAAGCATTCTTCATTGATCGGTACAGCAAGAAAGAGCCGATGCGACAAGGCGAGGTGCCAACGCCGGAGCTTCGGGACAACGAGGTGCTGATCGAGGTACACGCCGCGGGCGTGAACCTGCTGGATTCCAAAATCAAAAGCGGTGAGTTCAAGCTGATCCTACCCTACCGGCTGCCTCTGGTACTGGGCCATGACGTGGCCGGTGTCGTAACACGCGTCGGATCACAGGTACGGCAAGTCAAGGTCGGCGATGAAGTCTATGCGCGACCGGCCGACCATCGTATTGGCACGTTCGCGCAGTTCGTTGCTGTGAACGAAAACGACGTCGCGCCCAAGCCTTCGAATCTCACCATGGAGGAAGCGGCATCGCTCCCGCTTGTTGGCTTGACAGCATGGCAAGCGCTTGTTGAGCACGCTCATCTCAAAAAGGGCCAGAAGGTCTTTATCCAGGCCGGCTCGGGTGGCGTCGGTTCCTTCGCCATCCAGTTGGCCAAGCACATTGGTGCGACGGTCGCCACCACGACGAGCAACGCCAACATCACCCTGGTGAAGAATCTCGGCGCGGACATCGTCATCGACTACAGGAAAGATGATTTCGAGAGGGTGCTCCAAAACTACGACGTGGTCCTGCATAGCCAGGACGCGGCGGCGCTCACGAAATCCCTGCGCGTGCTGCGTCCGGGGGGCGCACTCATCTCGATTTCAGGGCCGCCGGATCCCACGTTCGCCAAAGGCATCGGTGCACCGTGGTTCGTTCGCCTCATCATCCGTCTGCTAAGCGCGAAGGTCAGGAAGGAAGCGATCCGCCGCGACCTGAAGTACGCGTTCCTGTTCATGCGTGCCAATGGACTGCAGCTGCGCCAACTCACTCGGCTTGTCGAGGACGGTGTGATCCGTCCCGTGATGGATCGTGTCTTCTCCTTTGAGCAGACCAATGAGGCCGTGAGCTATGTCGAAACCGGTCGCGCTAAGGGAAAAGTCGTCGTCAAGATCAAATAAGCCCCTATTTTCTGGATACCACACATGAAGATTGAAAACGCTGTTGTCCTGGTCACGGGTGCCAATCGCGGCATAGGTCTAGCCTTTACGCGCGAGCTGCTCGCGCGTGAGGCTCGCAAGGTCTACGCCGGTGCGCGCGATCCCGCAGCAGTCACGCTAGCGGGCGTCGAGCCCCTGCGCCTCGACGTCACCAGCCCGGACGATGTGACGGCCGCTGTCGAGCGGGCGTCGGATGTGACGCTCGTGATCAACAATGCCGGCATCGCCCAACCCGGCGGTTTCTTTGCGCCGGACAGCGAAGACGTCGCGCGACGCCTTTTCGAAACCAATTTTTTCGCCATGTTGCGTGTGAGCAAGGCCTTCGCACCGATCCTCAAGGCCAACGGTGGTGGCGCGCTGCTCAATGTGTTGTCGGTCGCCTCATGGGTGAACGGTGGCGAATTGGCCGCCTATTCGGCCAGCAAGTCCGCCGCCTGGTCGCTCACCAATGCCTTGCGCAACGAACTGGCGGCGCAGAAGACCCAGGTGCTGGCACTGCACATGGCCTACGTGGACACCGACCTTACACGCGGTTTCGATGTCCCGAAGTCCAGCCCCGAGGATATCGTCAGACGCGCGCTCGACGGACTCGAAGGGGGCCTTCATGAGGTGCTCGCCGATGAGCTCACCCAGCAGGTCAAGCAGGGACTGACGGCGGCCACGCCCAGTTACCTGCCGCCGACCTCCTGACACCCATTCTCCAATACTCCACACGCACTCGAGGACTCTCATGCTTTTCGACCCTCTCGATACCGCTTCGATTCAGCTCGCCAATCGTGCCGTCATGGCACCCATGACGCGCAGCCGTGCCGTCGATGCCAACACCCCCAATGCACTGATGGCTGAGTACTACGGGCAGCGCGCATCGGCAGGCCTGATCGTCACTGAAGGCACCTCGCCATCGCCCAACGGCCTGGGATACCCGCGCATCCCCGGGCTCTTCAATGACGCGCAGGTACGCGGATGGAAAGCTGTCACCGAGGCGGTCCACGCCAAGGGCGGCAAGATCGTGGTGCAACTCATGCACACGGGGCGCGTGACCCAGGCGGCCAACCTGCCGACAGGCGCGGAGGTGCTCGGGCCCACGGCGGATGTGTGCCCGGGTGAGATGTACACGGACGCACAGGGCATGCGGCCGCACAGCGTGCCACGAGCGATGACCGCGGCCGACATCGCCCATACGGTCAATGAATATGCGCAGTCAGCGCGGCTTGCGATGGAAGCAGGGTTTGACGGTGTCGAATTGCATGCCGCAAACGGCTATTTGATCGAGCAGTTCCTCAATGCCAATGTGAATCAGCGCACCGACAGCTATGGCGGCAGCATTGAGGGTCGCAATCGTTTCGCGCTCGACATCGCCCGCGCCACAGCCGACGCCATCGGTGCCCACCGCATCGGAATCCGGCTGTCACCCTACGGTGTATTCAATAGCACGGGGGCCTTCCCTGATGTCGAGAGTCAGTACCTGGCGCTCATACAGCAACTGTCGGAACTGGGTTTGCAGTACGTCCACCTGCTCGATCATTCAGCGATGGGGGCGCCGCCGGTACCGGCGGAGTTGAAATCCCGGCTTCGTGAAGCTTTCAAGGGCGTGTTCATCCTGGCCGGCGGCTTCGATCGGGCCAGCGCCGAGGCAGCCCTCAAGGCGGGCCAGGCCGATCTCATCGCCTTCGCCCGTTCATTCCTCGCCAATCCCGACTTGGTGGAGCGCATGCGGGCCGATGCGGCGTTGAATGCTGTGGACATGGCGACGCTCTACACACCTGGCCCCGAAGGTTACATCGACTATCCGGCGCTTGCGGCCTGACACGCCTCAGCGCTCGCGCTCCTCTGAGTACTGCGAAGGTAGAGCAACATGAACGTATTGCAGACATCCAAAGTCACCTGGAAGGATGTTCCTACGCAGACGATCACTGCGGGTGACGTGAAGTTCGCGTATCGGGAGCTCGGGGTGGACAACCCCGGTACGCCGGTGGTGTTTCTCATCCACCTCGCAGCCGTCCTCGACAATTGGGATCCTCGGGTCATCGACGGATTTTCAGCAACACATCGCGTTATCACTTTCGACAATAGGGGCGTGGGTGCGTCGAGCGGGGCCCCGGCTTCATCCATGGAGGAGATGGCCAAAGACGCCATCTCCTTCATTAAGGCCATGGGTCTTGATCAGGTGGATCTCTTCGGGTTTTCGATGGGTGGCATGATCGCCCAAGAGATCGCGCTGATGGAGCCACGACTCGTCCGCAAGATGATCATTACCGGGACAGGCCCCGCCGGCGGTGAGGGCATTAGCAAGGTCGCTCGCGTGACGTACCTGGACATGATCCGGGGCTGGCTTACCTTCCAGGATCCGAAGCAGTTTCTGTTCTTCACCCGGACACCAGCTGGCATCCGTGCAGGCAAGGAGTTTCTGCAGCGCTTGAAAGAACGCTCGGAGAATCGCGATGACGCCATTACCGTCGCCGCGCTGCAGGCCCAGTTGAAAGCACTGCGCAAGTGGGGTGCGAAGTCACCCGCGGATCTGTCCAGGATTTACCAACCCGTACTTGTCGCGAATGGCGATGGAGATCGCATGGTCCCAAGCTCCAATACTTACGATCTGGCCAAGCGCCTTCCCAACTGCGAACTCGTCATCTATCCCGACTCCGGGCACGGTGCAGTTTTTCAGTTCCATACCGACTTCGTGCCCAAGGCCCTCGAATTTCTCTCACGAGAACCGATGTCCGAACGGAATGCGTGAGCTGTGCCGCCGTTCCCGCGAAGGCCTCCACGCACCGGCCCCTTCATCGAACTCGATCACGGCGTAGTCGCGAGCACAGGTTTCCGGCGAACATCATCAGCCAAGGACCTCACCACATCATTGAATGACTTGATCGCATCAGACAATGGTGCGAGTGCATGCCTGTACTCTTCTCGAAACTGCGGATTGAGGTCCGACACCTTCGGTAGCTCAGTGGAAATTTCTCTAGCTTCGACGCGCTCCAATAGGAGTTAGACTTTTTTCTTGTGGTCTACCAGATCCTTCGAAAAATGCGCACCAAGCAAGGCCAACCTGTCTTGAGTGACCGTGTTTCCGCAAAATTCACATGAACCAGGTTGCGCGTGGAGTTCCAGGCCCGTTTCGATCCATCGCTCTACTGCAGGATTCTCTTCAAGATGCTTCAGAGTGCTCGTAAAAGTAGGCCTCGCTGCGAGCAACGAAGTGGCCTCCTCGTGCAGCGACATGATTGATGAAAGGATCTGAATCTTTTCAACCGTGCTTGGCTTCTTGCTGTCCGGGGTCAGAGCTAGCTCCAAGCTCTCAGATAGAACTTTTTCCGGCAAGAGCTGTGATTGCATCGCCCCAACGCTCTGGACGTCGGCCACCAGGTGTGTGGCCGTATATGGGTCGATCTTGATGAGTTGGCGAATATGCTTGGCAGCGTCCGTTGCGTCATTCACCGGACGAGGCGATCAACTCGAACGGAATCCGCAATCGTTGACGCGGGACAGTTGATCGAACAACTCCTTGTTCTCCTCCCGAACCTGCTCCACAACACACTGAATCTCACTTGAGAGAAATCCACCACTTCACATGGCCCGCTCCGCAAGAATAGCCTCACATGCACCTACTTTATCTCGACGCGAATCAGCGCCGCGCCCCCTGAGCGTGACGGGGCGCCCTGCTTGTTTCAGGGGGAGTAATGCGGGCTGGTTACTGCGCGGCTGCCGGCGCACGCCCGATGACGTTGTCCTTGCCGTCATTGCAGATGTACTGACCACAGGTAATGCCGCCCTGACCAACGTCGGTTGGATTCACTGGGAACATCTCCTTCGCAATATCGGCGACCGTTCCTAACGGCGTACCTATACCGCCGACGCACTGACCATTGGACTCACACTCGACTTGGTATTCGGGATAGCCCGAGGGTGCCATTTCAAGGACGGTCAACTCAGAATGGATCGAGACCAACGCATCCCCGATAGCGTCCAGCGGCGACTTACCCGGATAGAACGAGGCCACCACGTTGCCGTAGGTGCTCGGTGTCACCTTCGAGCTGCCGCCCTGCGTTTGGGCTGCCATGTCTTGCTGGACGGCCTGTTGCATCGCTTGTTGGCTTGGGGTCTGCGCTGGCTGTTGCACCTGAGCAACTTGCGGTGCCGATTCGCTGGCCGCGGTCGACCCGGAGGCATGGGTATCACCGTCCGAATCACCCAGCGCGCCCGAAAGTGTCGATGTGGTGTCGCTACTGGCAGGACTGTTGTCTGGGGCGCTTCCGACGTAGTTATCGAGCGGATGCGAGCGGATATAGAGATAGCCAAGGAACGCCGCGGTGGCGCAGACCACGATGACGATCAGGAGCACCCACGTCCCGTTGCCCATGTAACCTTTCCCCGAAGGGAGAGGTGGCGCTTGGAGAACTGTTGTTTGCGGTGCCTGTGACTGCTCTACGGCGGGAGCGTGGCCCTGGGCCGCCTCCGCTTGAATAATCAGCTGCCTGCTTGCTGCTAGAGGGGATTGTAGCGACGTCGCCTGGGCGATCTGTAGCTTGGCCCGTTTGTACCCAAGAACGAACACGATCAAACGAACGAACACCAGAAAGCCCACGAACATCTGGCCCGCAAAGTTGAACAGCAGCATGATCGCAAACATGATCGCGACTTGAATCCAGTATCGCTGGAGTGGCTTCTGGGTGTTTCGCCATCCTTGGAGCCAACCGACATGTCTTGCTCGCACATTCGGCTGGGGAAACTTGTCGCCGTAGGCCTTCATCACCAACATCGACAGGTTGAAGGCTGTCAGCAGCGTCAAAATCAATGTCACAGCGTCCATCTATTCCTCTATTTGCTGGTTGATTGCAACGACATGCATAAGCCTGGATCGCTCCTTACGGAGCGATCCAGGCTTATGGGTTGGTTTGATATGTTGCTACAGAGCAGCCTGCTTCCCTTGCTGGCAATCATCTTGCCACTCGCTCAGCTGATCGTTGGAGATTGACGCGTCCTCTCCCTGCTCCTTATGGAAGGCATCGATCCATTTATTGACGCACCCGTCACTGCCTGGTGCAGACCGAGGGGCTGTTTGTGGAGCCGCCTGCGACGTAGATTCCGCTCCGCTCTCCGACACCTCTCGACCATCCTGCTGGTGAATAGTCACGATTTGACCCGAACTAGGATCATGAAATAGGACATCGCCTACTAACTGTCCGTTCTCAATTTCAAATTCAACAACTGGACTACCCGACGTGGCGAAGCACTCAACCTTGCCCGCGATATGGCCTTGTGACCAATGTGACTCATACGAATGACAATCCTTAAAGACGCTCTTTGTGTCGCCATTCGTCATTTTGTAAGGGGGAAAGTTATATAAAACTTGCGGCAAGCCACCTTGAAAGCTAGATGTAATGGCGTTCACGATGCCACCTACGTGACCATCCTTCCACACACCAGACCGATTCCCGTTGTCGTATTCACCGGAAGAGATGGATGTGGATGGCGGTGATGTTGAATCATCTTCTGCGTAAAAAATTGCTTTGCCACTCTTCTGGCCGTTGGCGTAACTGATAACCGATTCTACCGTGATGATCTTTACGCCATTTGGTTCGGCTCCTATTTTCCATTTAGCAAAATCCCCGCTTTCTGGATTTCCGTTATCCCACTTGCCATCGGCGATAACGTTACCGGATTCATCCTTTACGACCTCTCGACCGTCCTTGTGTCCATCAGACAAATGAATCTCGTCAATGACGGTGCTCCCGTCATCGCCATATGTTTTCTGATCCCCATCAAGGGTTCCGGATTTCCAATTTAGCTCAGCGTATTTCTTCGTTGCGTCCAGTGGCGAATAGATAACGGCCGATCCATCGAATAAAGACTTCTCATTGACCGAAAAGGACGCCATCTTGTCGCCGCTGTCATCCTTGCATTCGGCATCGCCATTCATGGCTCCCTTCACGTAGTGGAAAGAGCACGTAAAGTTGCGCTGAACATTATTATTTTCCGCAGCGGTGTATCCAGACATTGGAGCATAGCCATACAGCTTTCCAACGATGCCTGGCGTGTCGTGAACAAACGTCACAACACCGGTAAACGGGTCTTGGTGGTTAACCTGAAAAGCCAGCCCATCGTTGAATTCAATGTCTCTCGAGTCGACTGCGTTAGAACCACAACCAGCCAGGCTGATTGCCAAAGGCGTGAGCGCAAGAAGCATCCAAACCTGTGCATTCCTCTTCATACTTCCCCCTTGTTTATCAAAATTTGTTGTGGGTGTTACGGGGCGACAATTTGGCGGTTGAGCTGGTTGTATGGCTTCCGTATGAGGGCGAGCCACGTAAATATTTGCGCGGCGTCGCCTCTGTATCGGTCTCGCTCTCAACTCCTCCGTCAAGCCCCGCCTTTCGCGCTGCGCCCATCCCCAGCCAAGCCTGCAGCGCGCGGCAGGGCTGCCAGGCCGGGGCCCGATGGCCATCTTGCATTTGAAACATGAATAACGAGTGAGCATATGGCTTAAAAAAGCCAATTTTACTGAAATGCACTCGAAAAACGAGTTTTTCGTCGGGAGGCATATTGTTTGGGACCGCGCAAACCAGGGCGGTCCATGGCACCCAGACCCAAAAACAAGTCCATTGATAAGCGGGAGTACGAGGTTGTCCTCACTCTGCTCAGGGCTATTCGTGTGAAGGCCAACTTGACCCAGCAAGCGCTGGGCGAGGCCATGGGGCGCGACCAGGCCTTTGTATCAGCTTGTGAGGTGGGGTCCCGACGATTGGACCCGCTCCAGGTTCACACGTGGTGTGCCGCTTGTGGCACGACCTACCAGGATTTTGGACGGCGCGTGGATGAGGCCCTGGAACTCTTCCCCAAGATGCTGGCTGTCAAGCCCAAGCCCCGGCATAAGAAGTAAAACGCCGCCCGTGTAGGGGCGGCGGTCGGGCGTCGGCTTCCTTGCTGTGAGGGGCCCCTCACGGACGCCAAGGACATCCCGGCGGCCCATTCATTGCATGCCCCGAACGATCGTGCAAGCACACAGGAACTCGTTTTTCAAGTGTTCACGAACAAGACTAGGGTCTCCGCTCGTAGGTCAGGGGGGGATATGACGACCATCAATGCCAAACGCTAATTTCAGGCAGACTGGCGCTCAAGTTGAATCACTTTGGCACCAACGCGAAGGCTGTCCAAAAAGTCCGCCCACGCCTGCATCATTTTTCGGCGCGCGGGCAAGTGCGAAGTTCGGTTATAAGCGCGACCATTGGCGTCTTTGACAGCATGGGCTAGCTGGTGTTCGATGTGATCCACGGGGAAGCCCAGCTCCTCGTCCAGCACCGTCCTGGCCATCGCACGGAAGCCGTGCCCAGTCATCGTGTCGCTGTCGTAGCCCATGTAACGCAGAGCCGCATTAACCGTGTTCTCGCTTATAGGTCGGCGCATGCTACGCACACCGGGGAACACATATTTTCCACCGCCAGTCAGCAAGTGCAGCTCGTGCAAAATTGACACAGCTTGATCGGATAGTGGGACTAGGTGTGGCTGCTTCATTTTCATCTTTTCGGCAGGGATATCCCACACGGCCTTGTCCAAGTTGATTTCAGACCACTCGGCATACCGCAGTTCACCCGGTCGTACGAATACCATTGGCGCCAGCTTGAGCGCCGCTATCGTCACGAGCGAGC
This sequence comes from Dyella humi, assembly GCF_044904605.1. Lineage (NCBI taxonomy): Bacteria > Pseudomonadati > Pseudomonadota > Gammaproteobacteria > Lysobacterales > Rhodanobacteraceae > Dyella > Dyella humi. The sequence goes on along the minus strand of NZ_JADIKI010000023.1, from coordinate 1,269,743 downwards.
CTTGGTAGTTGTAGATGGAACGCAGCAGCTCGCCGATCTTCGATGGAAGGATGATGCTGGCAAAGTGCTTGGTTTTTGGGCGTTCAAGCGCACCAATCAGATCAGCCGCAGGATTGCGTTCGGCACGTCCCGTGGCGATGGCGTAACGGAATACCTGACCAGCCAAGCCGCGTGCACGATGTGCCGATTCCACGATGCCGCGCTTCTCCATCTTGCGAAGAGCCGCCAGCAATATCGTTGCAGACACTTCAGCCACTGGTAGGTTGCAGATACTTGCGAGGTCCTTTTCGATCAGGCGACGGCCACGCTCCACGCTGTCCATCCCCATGCCTTCCTTCTCGCGCTTAGCTAGGAACTCCAGGGCCACCGAGGCAAAGGTGTTGCTTGCACGCTCCATCCGTGCGGCGCGTTCGGCTTTGGCAACGTGCGCAAGATTCAATCCCTCTTTCACTTGTGCCCGTGCTTGGTCGCGCTCGCTGCGTGCTTCGGCAAGCGACATTGTGGGGTATTCACCTAAGGCAGCCATGCTTGGCTTGCCCGCATGTCGATAGCGATAGCGCCACAGCTTCGCGCCGGTGGGGCGTACTTCGATACACAGCCCATTGGCATCGGCTACGCGATACACCTTCTCGCGGGGTTTCAACGTTCGCAACTTGGTATCAGTGAGCATGTGAGTAACGCTTTTGTGAGTAAGGCAAGATTTGAGCCGGCCACTTACTCACAACCTTACTCACTTTTTCATTGGATGCAACAGGACATTTCGGGACTATTCTGGGCATAAGACGACAAAAAACCCCGCTTTTAGCGGGGTTTCTTTAGATTCTTTGGACTTGTTTGGACGTCGCCGGACAGATGTTTGGTGGGCCCACCAGGATTCGAACCTGGAACCAAGGGATTCGCGTGTTCCAAAGGTTTCCCTCTGGCGCGGACTATCTCTTCACCCTCCGACGTTTCCGTGCGGGTGGGGTGCGGGACGCTCGAGCCTGTTATGAAGGACGCTGAAGTCCTCAGGTAGTCTCTGCACCTTCCGGCGGTGTACCGCCGGCTTGGCTCAGGGTTGCCGCCGATCCGCTGACGCGTCGCTGCGGGTTCCCTGAATTCATCCCGTTCCCGTTCGCGCATTACTGCGCGACGGCACCTTTCGATGAGTCCCCTGCTCTAACCGTTGAGCTATAGGCCCTATCTCGTCGGCCATGATACCAGCACGGCAGCGGAAGCGGGTGTCGCTGCATGCCGCAAAAATCTGCTGGGCGCAGCGTCGTCGCGTGCTCGATATCTTAACGTTGCGGGGCTTAGATTATTTGTTCCTATCTTTCGCGGAGGTGGGTTATGAGCACTGCAACGGTTGCCAATCGCCTGGTTACTTTGTGCCGTGAGGGCAAGTACGAAGAGGCGCAGCGGGAGCTTTATGCCAAGGATGCGGTTAGCGTCGAGCCCCAAGAGATGGCGAATGGCCCGATGGGAAATGCGAAGGGATTGAAGGCGATTCTCGAGAAGGGACATCAGTTCCAAGAGGCGGTGGAGAAGATCCACAAGAACGAAGTGAGCGATCCGGTGATTGCGGATGGCTGGTTCAGCGTAGCGATGCATCTGGATGCCACGATGAAGGGACGCGGGCGTGCGGATATGCGCGAGATTTGCGTGTATCACGTGAAGAACGACAAGATCGTGCAGGAGCAGTTTTTCTATGACGTGCATTGAGCCTGGCCGAGGGCTCAATTTATGTTGTGTGCTACGCACGCCATGTTTGGACTGGATGATTCGCTTCGCTCACCCCTACGGGGTCGTCCTTCGGACGTTCTCCGCGCGTCGCGCTCCGTCCGGCCTTCGCCGGGATGACGTTCGCTTCGGTTGAGGTGTACAGCCTGTAGTGTGGTTCTCTTCCTTACTAAGAAGGAAGCAAACAAAAGCCCCGCTTTCGCGGGGCTTTTGTTGTGTAGCTACTGGGCTATTAGCTCAGTCGATATCAAGGAACGAACGCAGCTGTTCCGAACGACTGGGATGACGCAGCTTGCGCAGGGCCTTGGCTTCGATCTGGCGGATGCGTTCACGCGTGACGTCGAACTGCTTGCCGACTTCTTCCAGGGTGTGATCGGTGTTCATGTCGATGCCGAAGCGCATGCGCAGCACCTTCGCTTCGCGCGGGGTGAGGCCGGCGAGCACGTCGCGCACGGTTTCCACCAGGCCGGTTTCGGTGGCCGAGTCGATTGGTGAGCTGGCGTTGGTGTCTTCGATGAAGTCGCCCAAGTGCGAATCTTCGTCGTCGCCGATCGGGGTTTCCATCGAGATCGGTTCTTTGGCGATCTTCAGCACCTTGCGGATCTTGTCCTCGGGCATGTCCATTTCCTTGGACAGCTCTTCCGGCGTCGGCTCGCGACCGAACTGCTGCAGCATCTGACGCGAGATGCGGTTGAGCTTGTTGATCGTTTCGATCATGTGCACCGGAATGCGGATGGTGCGCGCCTGGTCGGCGATCGAACGCGTAATGGCCTGGCGGATCCACCATGTGGCGTAGGTGGAGAACTTGTAGCCGCGGCGGTACTCGAACTTGTCTACCGCCTTCATCAGGCCGATGTTGCCTTCCTGGATGAGGTCGAGGAACTGCAGGCCGCGGTTGGTGTATTTCTTGGCGATGGAGATCACCAGGCGCAGGTTGGCCTCCACCATTTCCTTCTTGGCGCGGCGTGCCTTGGCTTCGCCCACCGACATGCTGCGGTTGATTTCTTTGATGTCGGTCAGCGGCAGGAACAGTTTCTTCTCGATGTCCTGCAGCTTCTGCTGCTCGGCATCGATCTGCTCGCGGTAGTGCTTGATGTTGGGCGACCACTTCTGGCGCTTGCGGCCGAGCTCTTCCGCCCAGGCGAGGTTGCCCTCGTTGCTGGGGAAGGCTTTGAGGAATTCGGCCTTGGGCATTTTCACGTGCTTGACGAAGACGTCCATCAGCATGCGCTCGTGATGGCGAATATTGCCCACCACTTCACGCAGGCGGCGCACGAAGCTGTCGATCAGCGCGGACGGCAGCTTGAGCTTGAGGAACTCCTCGGCCATCTGGTCACGCAGCTTGGTCACCTTCTTGTCGTTGATGTCGGTGGCTTTGGCGGCGGCTTTCTGGAACTTGCCGTAGTAGTCGCGCAGCAGTTCCATGCGGCGCTTTACTTCTTCCGGATCGGGGCCGGTGGGGCCGGCTTCTTCGTCTTCGGTGCCGGCGGCTTCTTCTTCTTCGTCTTCCAGGTCGGCATCGGCTTCGGCCTCGGCCAGCTCGGCTTCGGCCAGGGCGGCGTCGGCGGCCTGTTCCAGGTCGGCGAAGCCAGCCAGGATCTCGCTGAGGCGGCGCTTGCCGTCCAGATGCTGGTCGTATTCTTCCAGCAGCAGTTCGATGGTCAGCGGGAAGCTGGCCAGCGCGGTCTGCACCTGGGTGAGGCCTTCCTCGATGCGCTTGGCGATGGCGATTTCGCCTTCGCGGGTGAGCAGTTCCACCGTGCCCATCTCGCGCATGTACATGCGCACCGGGTCGGTGGTGCGGCCCACCTCGGAATCCACGGCGGAGAGCAACGCGACTGCTTCTTCGGCGGCGGTTTCGTCGTCGGTGGCGGCGCCGGGGGCGTTGTCGGCCAGCGGGTCGGCATCGGGGGCGGCGTCGTGCACGTCGATGCCCACACCCTTGAGCACCGCCATGATGTCTTCGATCTGCTCCGGATCGACGATGTCGTCAGGGAGGTGATCGTTGATCTCGGCGTAAGTCAGATAACCTTGCTCTAGACCCTTGGAAATAAGGGCCTTGATTTCCGACTGCTGCTCGTGGGCTTTGTTATTCATGCTAACCGCCGCGGGATAGGAACCAATCAGTATAGCGATGTGATGCTTTTTTGACCAGTTTTCAAGTGAAAAATTCGCTGTCATCGGCACGCAAAAATCGCGCCAAATCGCGGGTTTCGACGGGAATGACAGCGTTCGTAGGCTTGCTCGTCTGCCTGGGCACCTAACGCACCTCGAGCCAAAAGGTGACAGGGCCATCGTTGACCAGATGTACCTCCATATGGGCGCCAAAGCGTCCAATTTCCACCCTTGGATGCGCCGCGCGTGCCAGTTCCACCAGGCGCTCGAACCAGATTCGGCCATGCTCGGGTGAGGCGGCGCTGGTGAAGCTCGGACGCATGCCCGATCGGGTGTCGGCAGCCAGGGTGAATTGGCTCACCAGCAGCAGGTCGCCGCCGGTATCGGCTAGCGAACGATTCATCTTGCCGGCCTCGTCGCAAAACACGCGGTAGCCGAGCAATCGTTCCAGCATGCGCTTGGCCTGTGCTTCGCCGTCGTCCGGCTGGACGGCTACCAGCGCCAGTAGCCCGGGGCCGATGGCGCCCACGGTTTCGTTGTCAACGTCGACGCGGGCGGAGAGCACGCGCTGGATAAGAGCAATCATGAGCGGTCGAGGTGGTGCAAGGAGAGGCGATAACTCTGCAGGGCGCTGCGGGCTGGGTAAAGGGGCGAAAGGCGAGCAGTCAGGACGTGAGTTCCGTTGCGCACGGAGGGTGGTTGCCGTTGCTGTGATCAACGGCAGATAGCGCGGATGCTTGAGGGTTTCGATCACGGGTATGCATTCAAGTCAGTGCCATTCGTGTCTAGCCCCTATACCCTTACGCGTTCGCCCGCTGCACACGTCAACCTCGATGCGTCCTGATATCTACCTCGTCTACCTGCTGCTGCGCCTTTTGGGGCTGCTGCCGTTGCGCTGGCTGCAGGTAATCGGCGCAGGCTTGGGGCGACTGGCGCAGCGTCGCGGCGGCAAGATGGCGCGCTATACGGCGGTGAACATCGGCATCGTGAAGCCGGAGTTCCATGAGGCGGCACGCACCATGCTGGTGCGCGAAGCGATGATCGAAGGGGGCAAGTCGATTACCGAGATCGTGAAGATCTGGGGCGCGGGCGCAGAGCGCGCGCTGGGCCTGGTGCGAGAAGTGCGTGGCGAGGCGCTGTTCGATGCAGCGCTGGCGTCCGGCAAAGGCGTGATCATTGCGGCGCCGCATCTGGGTTGCTGGGAATTGCTCAATTACTGGCTGTGTCGCAAGACGCCGATGGCGATCCTGTACCGGCCGCCGCGCATTGCCGCGGTGGAGGCGTTGCTGCGCAAAGTGCGCGGCGCGCTGGCGCCGGAGCAGGTGCGTGCGGAAGGCGCTGGGGTGCGTACCTTGTACAAGCGACTGGCGGCTGGCGGCACAGTGGGCATCCTGCCGGATCAGAAGCCGCGCGCGGGTGAGGGTGAGTTCGCACCGTTCTTCGGCCGCGAGGCGATGACGATGGTGCTGTTGCCGCGCCTTGCCGCGCGTACCGGCGCCACCGTGCTGTTTGCCTTTGCGGAGCGCTTGCCACGCGGCGAGGGATATCGCATCCACTTTCTGCCGGCGCCGGAAGGCCTGGACGATGCGGACTTGCCGCGCGCGTGCGCGGCGCTCAACCGTGGCGTGGAGAACTGCGTGAATCTGGCTTTTGCGCAGTATCAGTGGCATTACAAGCGGTATTCGGCGGATAACCGACCGAGTCCGTATTGAGGGACGTTGCGTCCCTTTATTTACTTTTCGACAACGGTTTTAGTGCCTCACCGTCATTCCGGCGAAGGCCGGAATCCAGTCTAAATGTGCGTCCGAAGGACACGACATTTTTTAATGTTGAGTGCTACGCACAACGTATTTGAACTAGATTCCGGCCTTCGCCGGAATGACGACTGGGCAAGGTTCGCCTTTATCGAGAACGTATGCCGGTAGCAGAACGAAAACAGATCATCCCTGCTCAATCCTGCGCAAAAACACCGTCATTTCCTTTTCCGCCTGCTTATCTCCCCGGTGCTGCGCCACGGCAATACCTCGTCGCCACGCGTCCACCGCGCCGGTTTTGTCATCCGCCGCCAAGCAAGCTTTGCCGAGCAGCTTCCATGCAGCGGAATAATCCTGATCAAACGCCACCGCCTGTCGAAACTCCTCGATCGCGGCTACATGATCACCCGCACTGAGCAACGCGTTGCCCAGCGAAAACCGCAGCAGCGCCCCGTCGCGGGGACCGCCACATTGCGCGCGCAGGCTGTCGATCAGGGCGGTGTTCACGACTGCGGCATGGATTGCGAAGGAATGGGAACAGGGAAGACGCGCGGTGGCTGCGCCGGTTCAGGCGGCGTGCGGCCCGCGCGCAGTGCGGCGATCGTTGGCGCCGACCACACCACCACCCACGAAGAACGGAACGGCTGCGCCAGCAGGGCGTAGCGCAGGGCCGAGGCGTCGATGTTGTCGGGGTGGGTGATGATCAGACCGTCGGGATGTTCCTTGGCGAACGCCTGCAAAGCCATCCCGTCGCGTAGCTCATTGATCGACTCAGTCAATCGGCCGGCGAAATGGAACTGGCCTTCGTAATTGCCCTCATAGGCGACCGAGTGACCATCGGCCTGCGCGGAGGAAATCAACGTGGTGGTCGGGCTCAGGTCGTACTTGTGCCATAGCGTCAGCGTGAACAGCGCATTGAGCGCGAGCGCACCGAACAGGCCAGCCACGGCCAGGCGGCGCATTTCGCCGCGCCCGCGCAGCAGCAACAGGCCGCCGAGCAGCAGGAATGCCACGCTGAAGCTACGACTGTACGGCGCCGCGCCTTCGATCCAGTCATTGTGAAACGCGTGACTCATCGCCAGGTACGGCAGTGCGAACAGCACACCGGCGAACAGGATGCCGCCCACGCCAAGCACCCAACTGCCCAGCCAGTAGTTCTCGGCCAGTGCCGTGTGCCGCTCACGCAGTACGGCGATGGCTCCGGCGAGCAGCAGCATCCAGCCGCCGAACTCCGGTAACAGGTAGTACCACTGCTTGCCGCTGATCACCGAGAACAGCACGAACGACGGAACGAGCCAGCACAGCGCAAAGCGCAGCCCGCCTTCGAGTGGCTTGCGCAACGTACCCAGGGCCACCCACGCGCGCGGCCAGGCGGTGAACGGGAACAGCAGCATCGGCAGCCAAACTAAATACCAACCGAACCAGTGCGGATGGCTTTGCAGCGATTGCGCTTGCTGCGTACCGTTCACCACGCGCCCGGCCGTCTGGGTGAAGAACAGCCGCTGCCGATAGGCGTCGCCACCGGAAAAGCCGGCTGGAATGGCCCACGCTATCAACATCGCAAAGCCGAGCAGCAGGGCCAGCACGCCGCGTCCGTACCAACGTGCGCGATGCACGCGCGCCCAATCGTTCCATAGCGGTCCAAGCAGCCACGGAAACACGATGTGCAGCAACATCACCGGCCCCTTGCTGAGCAAGCCGGCGCCGATCAGGAGGCCGAACAGCAGCCAGCGCGGCTCGGCGCGGCGCAACGTGGGCGTCAGGCACAGCAGCGCGCCAAGCACGCAGTCGGCCAGCAGCACTTCGTACATGATCTGCAGGCCGAACAGGAACGCGTACGACAAAGCCAGCAGCATCCACGGCGCGGCCTTCGCCACCCACGGACGATCAGGGAACAGGCGGCGCGCCAGGATCGACAACTGCACCAGCTGCACGCAACCGAAGATCACTTCCAGCACGCGCGGCCATAGATCATTGACGCCGAACACGAACCAGCCGGCGTGGATCAGCCAGAACAGCAGCGGCACTTTCTCACTGTAGGGTTCACCATTGATGTGCGGCACCAGCCAGTGATGCTCACGCCACATCTCCCACGCTACCGCGAGGGTGCGAGTGGAGAACAGCGGCATCGGACCGTGTGAGAAGATCGCCACCAGCGCCACCACGGTCCATAACGGCAGCCAGGGCCACAGGCTGCGAAGGACTTCGGAGCGGCGATAGGTGTTGGTGGTCGGCACGGGCAGCGGCTTTGTGTGGGAGTGGGCGGGATTCTAGCCGGTGCGGCGCATATCACCGTTATTGTTTGAATCTTGCGCGAACAAGTCCCTCTCCTTATCGGGAGGGGTGGGGGTGAGGGTGCGATCAACGCGCGATGAAAGAGACTTGCGCAAGAAGCCGGCATTGCGCTCCGCTCGAACCCTCACCCGCCTATCGGCACCCTCTCCCGGAGGGAGAGGGGAAAAGCTGCATTACGCCGGTCCCCAATAGCCAATGCGCTTGCGCAACTTCAACTTGCGCCACCAGTTACCTGGCTTCCGCTTGCGATTGCGCCCGCCCGCGGCGATGAAGGCGTCGATGGCATCCAGCACGCGTTCGCTAGAGTGTCCATCGGGATACGGGTGGATCGCCTCGCCGAAATCCTTGATCGCCTGCATCAGCTCCGGCGGACGTGACAGCGCGCGTTCGATCGCCGGTTCAAATTGCGCGGCATCATCGATATCGATCAGCTGCGGACCCGGCGCGCGGTTCTTGAATGTCACCACTGGCTTGCCGGTCAGCAGGAATTCGCTGAGAGCGGAAGACGTATCCGAGCACATCATGTCGACCTGCGGGAACAGCTCCAGGATGTTGTCGTTCTCGGCAAACGTCAGGTACTCGTTCTGCAGCGCTTTGTACTTTGCCACCGTGTCCGGACTCATCTTGGGATGGAAGGACACGATCCAGTGCCAGCGACCGTCGCGCGAAAGACGCTTCACTTCGTCGTACAAAGTTTCCGCCGCGCTCCACGAGGGCGAAAAGGTGGAGTGATACAGGATCACTGGCGGCGTGCGCACCGGCGGCAGCGGGCCGGCGATTTCCTTCATGAAGGGATCGAGCTTGGGCCAGCCGGTTTCGGTCACGGTGAAATGCCCGAGCTTCTGCGCCAGCGCACCGAATTGCGTGGTATCGCGCGGGCCGGTGGTGCAGTACAGATCGAAAAAGCCGCGGATATACACATGCCTGGGCTTGCCGGCGTTGAAGCCGTGAAACACTTCCACTTTCACGCCGGGGAAAAAATGTGGCAGGTGATTGCCTGGTGTAATCACCGCAATCGGCTTCCACTTGCGCACTTCTTGCACCGTGAACAATCGCTCACCTTCAACCAGATCTTCCGCGCCAGGGCCGTCGAAGAACCAGGCAGCTTCATCACCACGCGCGCGGATCGCTTCCTGCAGCGGGCGCAGGATAGCCAAGGCATAGCGTTCCGATCCGTAGAGCAGGTAGTGCTTGGGCATTTCAGTGATCCAGACCGCTGCGGGTCAACGCAGCCGCGGCGGTGTCGCGGGAAGCGGGATTCAGGCGCATCTCGTAATAGCGCATGCGTTTGTAGGCCGCGTAGCTAGCGGCCGTCTGCGCGATCGCGTAGCCGCGCCAACCGTCGAGAAAGCCCAGGCGCAGCACGTAATCCTTGAAAAAGGCCAGCGCAAACACGAACGGCATTTGCCACATGCGTGCGGGCTTGTTCTTGTCCAGCCAATCGCGGCACTTGAGCTCCGAATACAAGAGCACCTTGAGCTGCTTCTCCACCAGGCTAGGGTTGTTGTCGTGCAGGAACGGCGCCTTGAACGTGACGGCTGCGCCCTTGTACTGCAGCGACTCGTGCACGCGCACATCGTTCCAGCGGGCGCGAGCGCGATGGTAGAAGCGCGCCATCTTCTCGCCCACCGCTGGGCGGTACCAGTGCATGGGACTGCCCATGTAGATGAGATGCCGGCGCAGGATCGCCGCCGCCGTGTCGCCGGCCATCAGCGCGGGCAGCTGGCGTTGCAGTTCCTCGGCAAGTTCTGGCGTGAGGTGTTCATCTGCATCCAGCGCAAGAATCCACGGATGGCTGCACTGCGTCGCGGCGAAGTTACGCTGCGGGCCGAAGCCAAGCCAATCCTGATGCACCACGCGTGCGCCGTGGGCACGGGCAATGGCCACCGTGTCGTCGGTGCTGCCGCTGTCCACCACCAGTTTTTCGGCGGCGAACGGCACGCTGTCCAGGCAGCGCGCGATTTTTTGCGCCTCGTTGCGGGTGATCACAACGAGCGTGAACGGAAGAAGGGACGCCATGCGTGCATTCTAGCGGGCATCCACGTGGCCCTGGGCAGGGATGTGCACCGTGTCGCGGCTACCGCGTTCACATATTCCGGACACATTCCGTTCCGGTGCGGCAGGGTACGTTAAGATGCGCGCCACCCGAGCGGCGGGCCGAACTTGGCCCGTCGTGCGCTCGAAACCTGCCGGGCCGCATGGCGAAATGATGCATCGGCGTTCGTGATTCTTACTGGAAACTGTAGATCGTCATGCCCAAGTCAGCCGTGGCCAGCGTTACCGTCATGGTCTCCACCTATAACTGGAAGGAGGCCCTGGCACTCTCGCTGCGCAGCTTGTCCGGGCAAAGCCGTTTGCCGGATGAAGTGATCGTGGCCGACGACGGCTCGCGCGAAGATACCGCCGAGCTGCTGCGCGACATCGCCAGAACTTTCCCCGTGCCGCTCAAGCACGTATGGCAGCCGGACGAGGGTTTTCGCAAGGCGCGCATCCTCAACCGAGCTATCGCTGCCACGCGGAGCGAGTACATCATCCAGTTCGACGGCGACATGCTCGCGCATCCGCGCTTCGTGGAGGATCACCTGAGCCTGGCTCAGGCAGGGAGGTTCCTGCAGGGCACGCGCATCCGCACCACGGTGGCCGAGACAGCGCGCCTGCTTGCCGACGGCACGCCGCGCTTCGGCTGGTTCGTGGACGCTTATTTCCGTGACGAAAACGACCGCGGCACCTGGCACTTCGGTCGTCGGCACCACACTTTGCGCTTGCCGTGGCTGGCGAAGATCAAGTCGCGCTCCACCGGGCATCCGATGGGCTGCAACGTCAGCTTCTGGCGCGAAGATCTGCTGCGTGTCAACGGCTATGACGAGCGCATGCACGGCTACGGCAGCGAGGACCTGGAAATCGACATCCGCCTGCGCAACGGGGGCCTGCGCCGTTCGCAGATCAAGTTTGCGGCGCTGGCGCTGCATCTTGAGCACAAGTCGGTGTCCTCGCAGGACCCGGCCGATCCCGAACTACCCAATAACAAGCTTTTGTTCGCCAGCAAGGAACAGCATCTCGTGCGCAGTGAATTCGGTCTGGATGCCCATCTTGCGGACTTCGTGCAGTCGCCTGCCGTCGATCTTCGGAGCCAGCGCGCATGACCGTGTCCGCACGCAATCCGGTATGGCTGGAAGCGTGGTCCGAGCAGCAGGACACCACCGTGACGAGCTGGATTCGGCGCTTGCTGGTCGTGGGCATGGCCTGGCTGATCATCGGCATGGCAGTGATGCCGGCCGGCGCCTCCTACAACCCCAGCAAGGCGTACCAAGCCGTGCTGGCGCTGACGATGTGGCTACCGGTGATAGTGCTTATCGTCATGCGCCCGCAGCGCTTGGCCGAATTCTGCAAGCTGCCGCTGATGCCTTGGGTGATCATCTTGCTGGTCTGGGGCTGGGTATCGCTGGCATGGAGTCACGCGCCGCATCGCGGCGATGAAGCGGCGCGCAATCTCAGCGTGCTGTTGTTTCTCATCACTAGCCAATGGGTCTTCGGCAGCAGTGAGCAGCGCACGCGTTGGCTGCTGATCGGTTGCGGTTTGGTACTGGCCGCGGTGGCCGTGATCGACATGGTGGACTTCGCGCTGCATCCGCCTGCCGACGGACGCCTGACCGGCATCGGCGTGATGGCCAACGCCAATCTCGCCGCCGCGGGCATGGGCGCCGCACTGATCTGGCTGTGGCCGTGGCGCTTCGAGCATTGGGGCTGGATCGTCGTCAAGTGGATGGCGATCAGTGTGCTGGCTCTGTTCGTGCTGCTTACCTTTACACGCAGCGCGTGGGCGGCCTTGTTCGTGGCGCTGATGGCGATGGTGCTGTGCCGCGGCGGCCGGCGCGCCTGGCTCTTTGCCGGGGTGATCTGCCTGCTGGGCGCGCTCGGCGTTGCGCTGGGTTTCGAAATGCTGATGGAACGCGGCTGGTCATTGCGGCCACAGATCTTCGCCAAGTCGCTGGAACTGTTCCTGCAACATCCCTTGCTGGGATTGGGACAAGGCACCGCGTTCACCATCCAGGCCGGTGACGAAACGCTCGATCACGCGCACAACATGTTCGCGCAGCTCTCGATCGAACTGGGTTTGCCGGCGGTGCTGTTGTGGGCCGGCATCTGGCTTGCGCTGGGCTGGCGCGCGTGGCGACACAGGCATGAAGCGGCGGGGCTGCTGGTGTTCGGCTTGTGGGTGTTTGGTACCGTCGCCGTGCAGTTCGATCTGCCGCACCTGCTCGATAGCCCGCGTCCCGGCTGGTTGATCACCTGGCTGCCGCTGGCGTTGAGTACTACGTTCGGCCGGCGAGCCGCGCGTAACGCATGAAAGTTTCGCTGATCATCATCACCTACAACTGGCCGACGGCCCTTGCGCGCGTGCTGGAAAGCGTGGCCGCGCAAACGCGTCTGCCGGACGAGGTGCTGATTGCCGATGACGGCTCCGGGCCCGAAACCGCGGCAGTCATCGCCAAGGCGCGCGAGCATTTTCCGGTGCTCTTAAAGCACATCTGGCAGGAAGACTTAGGATTCCGCGCAGCCCGTGCGCGCAACCGCGGCATTGCGGCGAGCAAGGGCGATTACATTGTGCTGCTCGACGGCGACATGCTGATCCATCCTGATTACATCGCCGATCATTTGATGCTGGCCAAGCAGGGTTATTTCCTGCAGGGCGGGCGCCTGAAGGCGAACTACGCGGAAAGCCAGCGCCTGCTTGCAGGAGGCAAGCCGGTCTACGCGCCGTGGGTGAAAGCCAATTTCCACGAGTTCGACGGTACCAAGCGGCTCTATGCCTTTCGCGCTCCGCTGCTGGCGCGCTGGAAGGCACGCTCGCGCAGCGGCGGCCGCGTCATGAGCTGCAATATGAGCTTCTGGCGCGAAGATCTGCTGCGCGTCAACGGCTTCGACGAGCGTATGGAAGGTTATGGCGCGGAAGATCGCGAACTGGTCGTGCGGCTGGAGAATGCTGGGTTACGGCGCCGTGCATTGAAGTGGTGCGCGTTGGCGATGCATCTGGAACACAGCTCGCGAGCGCAGGATGACGTGAACAATCCGAGCTTGCCGAACAATCAGTTGTTGCAGGAGAGCATCGAGAAGCATCGGGTGCGGTGCGAGCTGGGTATTGATCGGCATCTGGCGGAATTTGCTGGGTGCTGACGCGCATGAGGTTCTTATCCCTCAAGGCCGTCATTCCCGCGAAAGCGGGAATCCATCTTGCTGTTGGATCAAAGGCCAAAGTGGATTCCCGCTTTCGCGGGAATGACGGCCTTGGGGATATACATGGCTTACGAGGCGCGTAGCGCCTCCAATAAACGCTGTGGAAATCCTGCATGATTGCGTTCGTGCCAAGTCCGCGCAGCCTCACCCATACGCTCGGTCGTCGGAAGATCCATGCTCAAGCAACGCTCAATCCCCTCTTCCATCGCCGCTTCCGTAAAGCCGTAACACGTCGCCAAATCCTGCATGCCGATCGCCTGCGCCGGTACCAGCACGCCACGTTCAGCAGTCACCAGCTCATTCATCGGCTCGGCATCGAGCGTCACCACCACGGCGCGGCAACTCATCGCTTCGACGAGGTAATGGCCAAAACCTTCTGTTTGCGACGGACAGATGTGGAAGCGATGCTCATTCTGCAAACGACGATAGTCGGCATCGCTCAGATGATCACGGATCAGCGTAACGTTCGCCGGCAGCGCTTCGATCTCCACGCGCTTGCGGCGCCACGCAACCGTGAGCATTGGCCATTCCGGATGTTTGCGCCACAACGCCAGCAAAGCCTGCGTACCTTTGTTGCCGCTGCGTCCGGGGCCGTGGAAAAAGGCTTGTTTGCGCAGAATACTTGCATCAAATCGATCTGCGCTGGTGAAGCCGATATAGCGCGTGTTGGCGCCAAGCGCCTGGAATAGCCGTTCGGCGTGCCACGTCTTCACCCACACGGCGTCCATCATCGGCAGCGCGATTTTGTCTTGTGACCGAAAATATTCCGGATTGGGAATCAGCACGCTACGCTGCGCCGCGCGCAGAAACTCAGGACGGATGCGCTCCAGCATCACGTTTACATCGAAGGTCGGCCGTTTGCGCGCTAGCGAGAGGCGCGTCAGCCATTCGGTGAAGCGGCCGCGGTGCGGCAAGCCGGTGATCTGCGTCGAGCATCCGGCGCGCTGCAACGCATCGGCCAGAAGCGGCAGGTCGCGGCTGAGGCCCGCGCCGTTGTCGCGTGCGATGAGCTGGCAGCGATCAGGATGCGGCATCGTCTGGCTCCGGTGCTTCGTCGCTGTTCTTCGGCATGCAGCCGGGAATCACCGCATCGGCCTTGAACAGCCACCAATCGCGGCGATTCGCATGGCCCACGTCGATGGCCTTGCTGCGATCTACACAATGACCCATGGCAGGTTCCTGCGCGAACAGCCAGCGCGCGGCTGGCGCAGCGGCCTGCCATTGCGCGCCGCGCACGAACTGCTGCGAGGTTGGTGCGCTGAAGCCGAAATCCATGGCGTGGCGATCGAGCATCAGCATGTTCTGTTCCTTCCAATCGATCAGACCGATTTCGTTCTGCGGGCCGAGATGCGTGCTGACGCGATGCATCAGGCCGACCGAGGAACTGCTGTCGTTAAGCAGGGGATACGCCCACAAGCCCCATACCATCCACAGCGCCAGCATGCCGCCAGCCACGGCGTAGTGCGCGCGGTGCAAGCGGAAGATCGCCAATGCCAGCCATTGCGCGGCGCCGATGACGATGCACATCCACCACAGGCTGTCCGCGGGTCCTTCGAAGCCGCGATCGTAGGCGAGCTTGGTCGCGAAGGCCGGATGCGCGCCCAATGCATAGATGCCCAGCCCCAGCATGCACCCGCCGATGAGCAGCAGGAAGATTGCGCCCAGCGCGCGCAACCAGCGCTTTGCGAGCATGTCTTGAAGATACGGTGCGGTAATCAACGCCAGCATCGGCACGATCGGCAGAATGTACACGTCGCGCTTGCCGCCCGATGCGCTGAAGAACAGAAACACCAGCACAATCCAGCCCAGCGGCAGCAGGATGCGCGCATCCTTCGCTTTCAGCGCTTGCCACCAACGCGGCAGTGTACCGGGATAGGTGAGCGATAGCGGCAGCCAGTTGTAGATCATCAACGGCAGATAGAACAGCGGCCCATGGATGTGATGCCAGGCGTTTGCATAGCGATGCGCCGTTTGCTTGAACAGAATGTTGTTGACGTACGTCGTATAGACAGGATCGCCGGCATGCGCACGCGCGGCCAACAGCATGGGAACCAGCCACAACGCAATCGCGGCCAGCGTAGCGACCAGGCCCAGCAACCAGCGCCACCACGTAGCGTTATCGATCGCGGCGATTCCGTCCCAGCGGCGAACAGCTGCCCACGCGTAAGGTAGCAGCATCAGCAGGGCGAGAAATCCAACACCCTTGGTGATCACGCCAAGGCCCGCGCAGAAGCAACCGAACCAATACAGTCGCCAATTTGGCCCGCACAACAGATGACGCAGCAGACCCCAGTTGGCGGCGGTGATGAAGAACACCACCAGCGGATCGATTTGCGCGCGCTTGGCCTGGAACACGAACTGGATGCACATCAGCGCGGTCATCGCCGCATACATACCGATCTTGCGATTCCACAAGCGTCGGCCGAGGTCGTAGATCAACCACAACGTGCCCAGCGCGGCGAGGAACGAAGGCAGCATGAAGGCAATGCGCCAGTTGCGGACTAGCTCGAAGCTGGCCGCTTCCAGCCACATCAGCATCGGCGGCTTGTCTGCGTACAGCTCCACGCCGCGATGCGGGAACAGCCAGTCGCCGCTTTCCACCATCTGCTTGGCGGCGAGCGTGTAGCGCGGTTCGTCGGAGGGCCACGGATCGCGCAGGCCGATGCCAACGGCGAGGATCAGGATGGCGAAGAAGGCGAGGAGCCAGAATTGGCGGTGTTCCGAGAACAGCTCCCTCTCCCCTTCGGGGAGAGGGTTGGGGTGAGGGGCAGTGCTTGCCATAAATCCCAATGATTCCGCGTTTGTTTCTTCTAAAGCTGCTTAGAGACTATGACGTCTCATCGCAAGATTGGCCCCTCACCCCAACCCTCTCCCCGGAGGGGAGAGGGAGCAGAGCTAGCGGCGTTCAAGCACGGCATAGTACATGCCGTCGAGATCACCATCGCCGGGCAAGATCTGCCAGCCAACGGACGCAGCTTGTCCGATCGGTAGTTGCATCGGCATGACGCGCGCGTCGTCGCGAGCAGCAAGGAAGTGTTCGATCACAGCTTCGTTCTCGGCCCGTAACAACGAGCAAGTGACGTAAACGAGGCGTCCGCCCGGTGCGAGCAACGGCCATAGCCCGGCGAGAATGCGTTGCTGCTGTGCGACCAACGCAGCGATATCGCTGGCGCGGCGATGCAGGCGCACGTCGGGGCGGCGGCGCAGCACGCCGGTGGCGGAACAGGGGGCATCGATCAGGATGCAGTCATAGGGTTTGCCGTCCCACCACGCGGAAGGATCGCCCGCATCGCCGATGCGCAGATCCGCCTGCAGGCCGAGCCGCTCCAGGTTCTGGTGAATGCGTGCAACGCGCGTGGCGTCGAACTCCACCGCGGTCAGCGTGATGTCCGCGCGTTCCAGCAGATGACAGGCTTTGCCGCCGGGTGCGGCGCAGGCATCCAGCACGTGCTGACCGTCGCGTACGTCGAGCAGATCGGCCGACACCTGCGCAGCGCCATCTTGCACGGCGAACAGACCCTGCGTGAAGCCGGGCATGCGGGTGACGTCGCTGCTGTGCGGCAGCACGACGCCGTCGGCCAGCCAGGGATGTGGATCGACGGTGTAGCCGCCGGTGCGCAACTGCTCGATCAGGGCCTCGCGCGATGTGCGTCGACGATTCGCACGCAACATCAGTGGTGGTTCGCGATTGCAGTCGGCGAATACAGCGTCGGCGTGCGAAGGCCAATCGGTGGTGATCGTTTTCACTAGCCACGCAGGCATGGCGTAACGTGTTTGCGGCTGCGCATCCAGTTCCGTCAGCAGCGCGGTTCGCTCACGCTGCCAGCGGCGTAGCACGGCGTTCACCAGGCCGGCCAGGCGCGGGCGGTTCAAGGCACGCGCGGCTTCCACGGTGGCGGCGACGGCGGCGTAGTCCTGTAGTTCGAGAATGTCCAGTTGCACCAGCCCGAGCACCAGCAGCGCGTGCACTTCCGGTTCTTTGCGGCGCAGTGACTTGTCCAGCAGGCGATCGAGCACGGCGTCGAAGCGCAGCCACCAGCGCGCACCGTCGCTCAACAAGGCCATCAGCAGTGCACGATCGCGCGGATCGCGCAGTTTCGGCGCACGTTGCTCCATCGCTTCGCGCAATGACATGCCGTGCAGAGCGATATCCGCCAGCGCCTGCGCGGCGAGAGCACGCGTGTCGTTCATCGTGCGCTGCGCAGTTCGGGACGGGCGTTGAGATAGTCGGCAGCGGTGATGCGCTTGCCGCCGGCGCGTTGCAAGGCAGTAACGCGCAGCACGTCTTCGCCGCAGGCGATGTCGATGCCGTCGCGCTGGGCGGCGATCACGCTGCCTGGCGCAGTGTGGTGCGGCTGATCGATGGCGTGCGCGGCCCAGATGCGCACGGGCTCGCCAGCGATGTCGCCCTCGGCCACCGGCCACGGATCAAAGGCGCGCACCTGGCGTTCGAGCGCCATGGCCGGACGTGAGAAATCGAGCCGCGCTTCCGACTTCTCAAGCTTATGCGCGTACACCACGCTTGCCTCGGATTGCGGTGTCGCTTCAAGCGGCGCGCCCGAGAGCGTGCGGCGCAGGCCTTCAGCGAGCACACCGGCGCCGAGCGCGGAAAGCCGGTCGTGCAGCGTGCCGCCCGTGTCGTCGCGGGTGATCGGCGTGCGACGTTCCAACAGCACAGGACCGGTATCGAGACCGGCTTCCATCTGCATCAGATCGACGCCGGTTTCGGTGTCGCCGGCAAGAATCGCGCGTTGAATCGGCGCGGCGCCGCGCCAGCGCGGCAAGATGCTTGCGTGCACGTTCCAGCAACCGAGATGCGGAATCGCCAACACCTTGCGCGAGAGAATCAGGCCGTAGGCGACCACCACCATCAGGTCGGGGCGATAGGCTTCCAGCGTGGCGCGCACTTCCGCAGCTTTCAGCGTTTCAGGCTGTTCCACCGGAATGTTCGCCGCGAGCGCGGCCTGCTTCACGGGGCTCGGCGTGAGCTTGCGTCCACGACCGGCGGGGCGATCGGGTTGCGTATAGACAGCCACGACCTGCGCGCCGCTGGCGCGGCAGGCTTCGAGGCAAGGTACAGAGAATTCCGGGGTTCCGGCGAAAACGATTCTCAAGCTGTCGCCGCCTGCTTGCGCTGTTTCTCCATGCGCTTGAGCAGGATCGAGCGCTTCAGCGGCGACAGGTAGTCGACGAACACCTTGCCAGCCAGGTGATCCATCTCATGCTGGATGCACACGGCGAGCGGGCCTTCCACTTCGAGTTCGAAGGTTTTGCCTTCGATATCTTGCGAGCGCACCTTCACCTTCAGCGCGCGGGTGACGTCGGCAAAGATGCCGGGAAAGGACAGGCAGCCTTCCTGGTACACCTGCGTGCCTTCCTTCTCCAGGATCTCCGGATTGATCAGCGCGAGCGGCTGGTTGCGTTCCTCGCTCATGTCCGCCACCAGCACGCGCTGGTGCACGTTCACCTGTGTGGCAGCAAGTCCTACACCATTGGCGGCATACATCGTCTCGAACATGTCATCGATGAGCTGCTTCAATGTAGCGTCGAACGCGGTCACCGGCGCAGCCTTCGTGCGCAGCCGCGGGTCGGGAAACTCAAGAATTGTCAGGATAGACATGGGTACGTGCCTCAGACGCCGGAAATGCGGGCGAATTGGTAAAAAGCCACCCCGGCCGCGGTCTAGAATGTGGTTATTGTACGCGTTCCAAGTCATTGCCGGTGCGCAGTTTTGCCAACTGGCACGTGTTGCTTGGGTTGATGCTTCGGTTACACTCGCCCGAGTGTAGGGGGAGGGGGATTCCCGTTTATGATCAGAAAGTCCATCGGGCTGCTAGCCGGCATGCTGGTTACCGTGGCCGTTTATGCGGCCGGCGCACAGCTTCGTGCCGATCACCCCGACAGCTACACCGTGCGTCGTGGCGATACCTTGTGGGGCATTTCCGCTCGCTTCCTGTCCAAACCATGGTTGTGGCCGGAAATCTGGCAAGCCAATCCGCAGGTTCGCAATCCGCACCTGATCTATCCGGGTGACGTGCTCGATCTGTCCTTCGTCAACGGCGGCCCGTCGTTGCGCCTGGAGCCGTCCACGCATCGCGAAGGCGAGGCGATTCCGGCAGTGCCGCTCGACAAGCTCAAGCACTTCCTGAAAGACACGCGCGTGGTCGATCCCAGCGACGTGAAGGATGCGCCATACGTGATGGGCTTCGAAGAAGCCGCCCTCACCGGCACGGCCGGCCGCAATATCTATGTGCGCCACCTCGATGCGCAGCCCGGCCAGCGTTGGGCGATCGTGCGTCCCACCCATGTGTTCCGCACCTACGGCGGTGACGAAGCACAGCAGAGTGACGAGATGGCGGCCAATGTGGCCGACAGCGATGCGGCCACCCAAGGCACGCCGTGGAACGAGGAATGGGCGACCGACCTCGGCCGCTCCACGCCTAACCACGCCTTCCGCGGCAAGACCCTGGCGATGGAAGTCACTGTGATCGGCGAGGCCGAAGTGTTGCGCGGCGGTGACCCGGCCACGCTGCTGCTGCTGAATTCGATCATGGAAATTCGCGCCGGCGATCGCCTGATGCCGATCGACGACAATCCATACGATCCGTATTACTACCCGCATCCGCCCAAGAGTCTGCCTGACAACGGACGCGTGATCGCATTCGGGCAGGAGCGCCTGAGCCAAGTCGGCCCGTACGACATCGTGGTGCTGTCGGTCGGCTCGAAAGATGGCGTCGACAACGGAATGACGTTCTCGCTATGGCAGCCGGGCGAGCAAGTACCCGACGACGTGGCCCATAGCAGCTGGACCCGCTATGACCACAAGTTCGTGACGCTGCCGGACGAATACGTCGGCCACGTGATGATCTTCCGCACCTTCGACCGTGTCAGCTACGGTCTGGTGATGGATGGGCTCAAGCCGGTGCAAAAAGGCGCTCGGCTGAAGTTGCCCGAATAAAGCCGGCGTTCCCGACAAAGCTCACACGACGGCGCGGTCATCCCGCGCCGTTGTCGTTTTCGGCCTCGCGTAGACTCGCGCCATGAACGAGCAAGCGGAACTGCGCGATTGGTTGACGGCACTGCGCACGCCGGGACTGGGACCGGGCGGCTTGCGTGAGCGCCTGGCCGCTGCAAGTGGACGCATCGGCGAGGTGGTAAAGCAGCTTCAGCGCGACGCATCGGCGCTGAGTGCCGATGCGCAACTGTGGCTGCAGCAACCCGACGAAGCACGCATCGCCGCCGACCTCGCCTGGCTCAGCGAATCGCAGCATCGGCTACTGCGTTGTACCGATGCGGATTTCCCGCCGCAGTTGGAAACCATCCCGCAGCCGCCTGCCGCGCTGTTCGTGGCAGGCGATGCCGGCCTGCTGCTGCGTCCACAGGTGGCAATCGTCGGCGCGCGCAGCGCCAGCGTCGCGGGCAAGAGCAATGCCCGCGCATTCGCACGCCACCTGGCGCTGACCGGCTTCGTGATCACCAGCGGCCTGGCCGATGGCATCGACGGCGCGGCCCATGAGGCGGCGCTGGAGGCCGGACAGCCCACCATCGCCGTGATCGGCACCGGGCCGGACCTGGTCTATCCGCGCAGACACCGCCAGCTGTCCGCACGCGTGGCGACCGAAGGCGCGCTGGTCAGCGAGTTTCCACCGGGCACGGCGGCGCGGGCGGATCACTTTCCGCGCCGTAACCGCATCATCGCCGGGCTGGCACTGGGCACGCTGGTGATGGAGGCCGGGCTGCAGTCAGGCTCGCTGATTACCGCCCGGCTGGCGGGAGAGCAGGGACGGGAGGTGTTCGCCGTGCCCGGTTCCATCCATAATCCGCTCGCCCGCGGCTGCCACCGCCTGATACGGGATGGTGCGCGACTGGTCGAAAGCGCCTCGGAAATTGCCGAAACCCTGGTTCCCGCCGCGCGGGCGCTTGGGGCCGAACTGGCCCTGCGCCTGGAACGGGTGCCGGCGGCATCCACCGAGCGTGCCCGGCCGGCCTCCGGTGGCTGGCGCGACGATCCGGACTACCAGCGGCTCCTGGACGTGCTCGGGCACGACCCCATGGCCCTGGATGAGCTGGCGGCGCGCACCGGGCAAGGTGCTTCGGAACTGTCTTCGATGTTGTTGATGCTGGAACTGGAAGGTTGCGTGGAAGGGCTGCCGGGTGGCCGCTACCAACGCCTGCCGGGCGTCTGACTTTCGCTCCGAAAGGCGCGCTGCACCGCGTTTTCACGCACGCCAGCTTGACAGCCGTCGAGCTGGCGTGCTTCCAACTATAAATAGGCGGCCGTTCAGGAATGGCTGCAGCAAGACTTTCTGGAACCCCAAGCCACATGGCAAAAAACCTGCTCATCGTCGAATCGCCGGCTAAGGCCAAGACGATCAACAAATACCTCGGCAAGGACTTTCAGGTCCTGGCCTCCTACGGTCACGTGCGCGACCTGCTGCCGAAGGAGGGAGCGGTCGACACCGAGCACAACTTCGCCATGAAGTACGAGGTGATTGAGCGCAACGAGAAACACGTCGATGCCATAGCCAAGGCGGCCAAGGTTGCCGACGACATCTATCTCGCGACCGACTTGGACCGCGAAGGCGAGGCGATCAGCTGGCACATCAGCGAGATCCTCAAGGAGCGCGGACTCACCGACGGCAAGAAATTGCATCGTGTGGTGTTCTCCGAGATCACACCCCGGGCGATCAAAGCTGCCGTGGCCGCGCCGCGCGAGCTCTCGCTCGAGATGGTGGATGCACAGCAGGCGCGCCGTGCGCTGGATTACCTGGTGGGCTTCAACCTTTCGCCGGTGCTGTGGCGCAAGGTGCAGCGCGGTCTGTCCGCCGGCCGTGTGCAAAGCCCCGCACTGCGCATGATCGCGGAGCGCGAGGAAGAGATCGAAGCCTTCGTGGCGCGCGAATACTGGAGCGTGGAAGCGCAGCTCAAGCACGCCGAGGGCGACTTCAGCGCGCGCCTCACCAAGCTCAGCGGCAAGAAGTTCGAGCAGTTCGACCTCACCAACGAGGCCGACGCGATGGCCGCCCGCGCAGCGCTGAAGGAAGCCGCGCATGGCCAGCTCACCGTCAGCGAGGTCGGCAGCAAGGAGCGCAAACGCCGCCCCGCGCCGCCGTTCACCACCTCCACGCTGCAGCAGGAAGCCGCGCGCAAGCTCGGCTTCGGCACCACCCGCACGATGAAGATCGCGCAGGGCCTGTACGAAGGCGTGGGCTTGGGTAGCGAAGGCAACGTCGGCCTGATCACCTACATGCGTACCGACTCCACTGCGCTGTCGGGTGAAGCGCTGGGCGAGCTGCGCCAGCTCATCGCGCGCGACTACGGCAACAAGGCGCTACCCGATCACCCACAGGTGTATCGCACCAAGTCCAAGAACGCGCAGGAAGCGCACGAGGCGATCCGTCCCACCTCGGCCATGCGCACGCCGCGCGAGGTTGCAGCGTTCCTCAACGACGACCAGCGCAAGCTGTATGAGCTGATCTGGAAGCGCACCGTGGCCTGCCAGATGATCCACGCCACCATGAACACGGTGTCGGTGGATTTCGACGTCAAGCACGTCAAGGGCGGCGACGCCGCGTTCCGCGCTACCGGCACCACCGTGATCGATCCGGGCTTCCTGGCCGTGTACGAAGAAGGCCGCGACCAGAAAACCGCCGAGGACGACGACGAAGGTCGCCGCCTGCCGAAACTGGTGAAGGGCGAACAGGTGCCGCTCAAGGAGATTCTCGCCGAGCAGCATTTCACCGAGCCGCCGCCGCGTTATTCCGAAGCCAGCCTGGTGAAGGCGTTGGAGGAATACGGCATCGGCCGTCCGTCTACCTACGCCAGCATCATCCAGGTGCTGCAGAACCGCGAATACGTCTTTCTGGATAGCCGCCGCTTCCGTCCGACTGACGTGGGCCGCGCAGTGAGCAAGTTCCTTACCCAGCACTTCACCCAATACGTCGACTACGACTTCACCGCCAAGCTCGAAGACGAGCTCGACGCAGTGAGCCGCGGCGAAGAAGCCTGGGTGCCGCTGATGCGCCGCTTCTGGGAACCGTTCAAGCAGCAGGTGGAAGAAAAGACCGAATCGGTCGACCGTAGCGAAGCCACCGGTGCACGCGAACTCGGCACCGACTCGAAAACCGGCAAGCCAATCTCCGTGCGCTTGGGCCGCTACGGGCCGTATGCACAGATCGGCGACAAGGATACGGACGAGAAACTGCAGTTCGCCTCGCTGCGTCCCGGCCAAAGCATGCACACCATCACGCTGGAAGAGGCGTTGGAACTGTTCAAGCTGCCGCGCAAGCTTGGGGCAGCCGAAAACGGCGACGAAGTCAGCGTGGGCATCGGCCGCTTCGGACCGTTCGTGAAGCAGGGTGACACCTATGCTTCGCTCAAGCCGGAGGATGACCCCTACACCATCGAACTGCCCCGCGCGCTGCAGATCGTGCAGGAAAAACTCGAGCTACTCGCCAATCGCATCATCCAGGACTTCGGCAACGGCGTGCAGGTGCTCAACGGTCGCTACGGCCCGTACATCACCGACGGCGACAAGAACGCGCGCATTCCGAAGGATCAGGATCCGAAGGAACTGACCGAAGCGAAGTGCCTGGAACTGCTGGCGGCTGCGCCGGTCAAGAAAGGCCGGTTTGGCAAGAAGACCTCGACGAAGAAAGCCGCAGCCAAGGCGGCGCCGAAGAAGGCTGCGGCGAAAAAGACGGCTACGAAGAAGACCGTAGCCAAGAAGGTGGCTACCAAGAAAACCACAGCGAAGAAGACAGACAGCAAGAAGACGGTTGCCAAGAAGGCGGCGAGCAAGCGCGCCGAAGCGTGAAGTAGAGTCCAAATTAGAGATGTGCCCCTCCCCCTGCTTGCAGGGGGAGGTTGGGAGGGGGTGAACACTTGCGGGTAAGTCTGAGGCAAGTATTCACCCCGCCCCGGCCCTCCCCTGCAAGCAGGGGAGGGAGCAGATCACAGCAACTTGACTCCATCCGCATGCCCAAGCACTACACCCTCATCCAACTCCAATCCGTCGCCGACGCTTTGCGCAAAGGCGACGTAATCGCCTATCCCACCGAAGCCGTCTTCGGCCTCGGCTGCGACCCGCACAATCGCACGGCCTTCGAACGCATCTTCGAACTGAAACAGCGTCCGGCCACGCAGGGCGTGCTGCTGATCGCCGCCGATTTCACGCAACTCGCCCATTACGTCGACATGGCGAAGGTGCCGGCAGGTGTATTGGCGCAGGTGCGAGCAAGTTGGCCGGGGCCGTTTACCTGGGTGTTCCCGCGTAGCGCAGAGGTACCAGAGTGGGTAGCCGGTGCGCACCAGGGCATCGCCCTACGGGTGACCGCGCATGACCCGGCGGCCGCGCTATGCCGTGCCTTCGGTGGCGCCCTGGTATCGACCAGCGCCAACCCACACGGCCAGCCGCCGGCGCGCGATCTGGCCGCGCTTGAAACCTACTTCGGCGATGCACTGGATGGCGTGCTGGACGCGCCCCTGGGTAGCGCAACCCAGCCCACCACCATCCGGGACGCATTGACAGGCGCTATCATCCGAACCTGAATCCCGCAGAACACGGCTGCGGCGCGATGAGTGCCGATTCAGCTGTTGGCGTGAGATCAGGGGGCAAATTCCAGACACCGGCAGCACCGACCGATCTGGCCGGCGGAGGGTTTCGCATGGGTTGCAATCAGGAGTCTGCGCGTGGCGATCGTCTACGACACCTATCAACGTGATGAAGCGGAGCGCCTGCTGCCGCTGTTGAAGGTCGGCGATCCGCGCCGCGTGGTGGCGATGCACGAGTCCCAGGCGATCACTGCCGCGCAGTTCATCGCACACATGGAGCGCGTGGCCGCGCACCTGCCCGAAGGCCCCGCCGCAGTGAACCTGTGCGAAGACCGCTATGCCTTTCTCGTCGCATTTTGCGCCATTGCGCTGCGCGGTCAGGCCAATCTGCTGCCGCCTTCGCGCGCACCGCAGGCGGTGGAAGAGGTGATGGCCGCCCACCCAGGCTGCCATGCCGTGGGCGATCGCATTTTTCACCCCGCGCCGCAGCGCTACCACGTGCTGCCGCCGCTACCGGTCGACGAAGTCGTGCCGGACGACCTGGCATGGCCGTCCATCCCCGTACTGCAGACCGTGGCGGTGGGCTATACCTCCGGCTCCACCGGCACGCCGCGCTCGAACGTCAAATCCTGGCGCAGCCTGCACGCAAGTACGTCCGGCAACCTGCACATGCTGCACCAGGTGGTGGGCGAGCGATTTTCGGTGGTCGCGACGGTGCCTCCACAGCATATTTACGGCGTGGAAATGTCGATCCTGCTGCCGCTATTGGGCGACGTGCAGGTGCATTCCGGCCGTCCGTTCTTTCCGGCCGACATCGCCGCCGCCTTGGACGAAATGCCCGTGCCGCGCGTGCTTGTGACCACGCCGGTGCATCTGCGCGCGCTGGTCGCGTCCGGTGTGACGCTGCCGCCGCTGGCCGCGATGCTCTCGGCCACCGCACCGATGCCGCCCGAGCTGGCGGCGCAGGCCGAACAGCGCTTCCACGCGCCGCTGCTTGAAGTGTTCGGCTCCACCGAAACCTGCGCGTTCGCATCGCGGCGGGCGACCGTCGACAGTCGCTGGTCGCTTTATCACGGCGCGCATCTGCACCCGCAGCCCGACGGCACGCAGATCGAAGCGCCGCAGCTTGATGCCCCTATCGTGCTGGCCGATATCGTCACCTTGCACGATGAGGGCCGTAGCTTCGAACTGTGCGGACGCCATGCGGATCTGCTGGAAATCGCTGGCAAGCGCGCCTCGCTGGGCGATCTCACCCGCCGCTTGTTGAACATTCCGGGTGTCGAGGACGGCGTGGTGTTCCAGTTGGACGACGCCGATGCCATCGGTGTGCGGCGCATCGCAGCATTCGCGGTGGCGCCGGCGCTCGACGAGCAGTCCATTGTCGATGCACTGCGCGCCTTGATCGATCCGGTCTTCCTGCCCCGTCCGCTGCGCCTGGTCGAAAGCTTGCCGCGTAACGAGACTGGCAAGCTGCCGCGCGCGGCATTGCTGGACTTGCTGCGTACTTAGCGCCCTCTTCCCGGTGGCGAGAGGAAGCCAAAGCTCAAACACCCACTACAATGCGCGCTGCGCCGCGCAACAGCGGCCTCTTTTTAAAGCAGTGGAGCAGGCATGAAGGTTCTGGTGATCGGCAATGGCGGCCGCGAGCACGCACTGGCGTGGAAGCTCAAGCAATCGCGGCGCGTGAGCGGAGTGATCGTAGCGCCCGGCAACGCCGGCACGGCGCGCGAGCACGGCGTGCGCAATGCCGACGTGGCCGTCACCGACATCGAAGGCCTGCTGAAGCTCGCCAAGGCGGAGAAGGTGGAGCTCACTGTGGTCGGCCCGGAAGTACCGCTGGTGGCCGGCGTGGTCGACAAGTTCCGCGCCGCGGGCTTGCGCATCTTCGGGCCGCGCGCGATCGCCGCGCAGCTGGAAGGCTCCAAAGCTTTTGCCAAGGATTTCCTGCTACGCCACAACATTCCCACTGCGCGCTACGCCGTGTTCACCGAACTCAACAAAGCGCTGGCCTATGTGCGCGAGCATGGCGCGCCGATCGTGATCAAGGCGGACGGCCTGGCTGCAGGCAAGGGTGTGGTCGTTGCGCTCACTTTGGGCGATGCGGAACTCGCCTTGCACGACATGCTCGGCGCGCACGCTTTCGGCGATGCATCCTCGCGCGTGGTGATCGAAGAATTCCTCGACGGTGAGGAAGCCAGCTACATCGTGATGAGCGATGGCTCGCACGCGTTGCCGATGGCCAGCAGCCAGGACCACAAGCGCCGCGACGACAACGATCTAGGCCCGAACACCGGTGGCATGGGCGCATATTCGCCGGCGCCGGTGGTTACGGCGGAAGTAGAAAAGCGCATCCTCAAGGAAGTGATCGAACCGACCCTGCGCGGCATGGCTGCCGAAGGTGCGCCGTTCATCGGCTTCCTCTACGCCGGCCTGATGATCGACAAGCATGGCGCGCCGAAGGTAATCGAATTCAACGTGCGCTTCGGTGATCCGGAGACGCAGCCGATCATGTTGCGCCTGAAATCGGATATGGTCGACCTGATCGAAGCCGCACTGGACGGCGAGCTGCACCACACGCATGTGCAATGGGATGCGCGCCCGTCCATCGGCGTGGTGATGGCGGCGAGCGGCTATCCGGCCAAGGTGAAAACGGGCGACGTGATCGAAGGTCTGGATGCGGACTTCGGTACGGACGCGAAGGTGTTTCACGCCGGTACCAAGCTCGATGAACAGGGCCGCGTCATCACCGCCGGCGGACGGGTGCTGACCGTCTGCGCGCTGGGCAAGGACATCGCGGCGGCGCGCGAACGCGCGTACGACAGCATCAAGAAGGTCCATTTCGATGGCGCATTCTGTCGCAAGGATATTGCGCATCGCGCTTTGCGGCGGGGATAAATCTCGACGCAAATCTTTGCCGCCGTCATTGACCAGCTTCGCTGTTGTGAAGCCGGTCAATGAAGGCCATGAAGGTCATGCGAACGTCACGTCTGCGATCCAATTCCGCTTGCGCCGCGCCAGGCGGTCGTGAGTGCGCTCGCCATCGACCGTCGACGGCGAGCGTTGCAACAGCGATGGCGCCACATTCTCGAACGTATTCACGTTCACCACGGCATACAGCTTTTCATCGATCACGCTAGTGACCAAAGGCACGACGCCACACTGCTTGCAAACGTGGAAATCGGCCGTTTCCGTACCGAACGCATAGCGCGATACCTGCGCCGGATCTTTCACTTTGACGTGCAGCGAACCGGCCGGATAGGACGTCCATACACCACCATGCTTGCTGCAAAACGTGCACGTGCAGGCGCGCGCGGGAATGGCTTCGGGATCAGGTGCCCAGTCGAGGGTGAAGGTGATGTTTCCGCAATGGCAGCTTCCGGCGATCAACATGGCGTGCCCGTTGGTTGGCGTGTTCAGCGCGCAAGCATACGTCATGCTCACGTGCGTCGCGTGCGCAGCAGCCAGAGGTAGATCGAAAGATTTACGATCACCACCACCGCGCCGAGCACGAACTGGATATTTCTGGTCAGGCCGTCGGGATAGATCGTTGCGGTGAGGTAATGCCCGAGGCAATCGCCCTGGTAAGCCGCGGTCCCTGCGTGAACACGAAAATAGTTTTCGAGGGAAGTCAGTGGGCAGATCCACCCGCTGGCTTCCACAAACACCCCCCAAGCCGCCGCCGGAAGCTGCAGCCAGGGAACCCAGCGCCACTTCAACGCAAGCAGCGCGCCCAGGCAGACGAACAGGATGAAGGCCAGATGCAAGGCCAGTACGGCATCGGCAAGCAGCAGGTACATAAGGGCAGGGCCGTCGCTCGTGACGGAAACGATTTTCACGCTACGCTAGTGGCGACCCGTTTGCCAAGGATCCGCATGAGCCAGTTCGCCCTGCTAGGCAGTCGACGTTTCGCACCGTTTTTCTGGACGCAGGCGCTGGGCGCGTTCAACGACAGCGCCTTCCGCAACGCCATGGTGATGCTGGCGGCTTTCCAGATGGGCTTGTCGGATCGCGACGTTGGCTTGTACACCAACCTGGCGCCGGCGCTGTTCATCCTGCCGTTCTTTCTGTTTTCCGCCACAGCAGGTCAGCTAGCGGAGAAGTTCGAGAAGACGCGCATCATCCGTTACGTAAAGCTGTTCGAGATCGCCGCGATGGTGCTGGCGGCCTATGGCTTCATTACGCACCATCTGCCGCTGCTGCTGATCGTGTTGTTCATGATGGGCGTGCATTCGACTGTGTTCGGGCCGATCAAGTACGCGATCTTGCCGCAGGCGCTGCAGTCTAGCGAGCTGGTCGGCGGCAACGGGCTAGTGGAAATGGGCACGCAGATGGCGATCCTGATCGGCATGACGGTCGGCAACGTGCTGATGCTGATCGCCGGTGTGGGGCCGCATTTTTCCGCTGCGCTCACCATTGGCATCGCCGTGATCGGCTATTTCGTCAGCCGGCAAATTCCGCCAGCACCGGCCACCGCGCCGGAACTCAAATTCAACTGGAATCCTCTGAGCGAAACGGGACGCGTGCTGCGGATCACGCGCGAAGATCGCGCGGTCTTCAACGCGGTGCTCGGCATTTCCTGGTTCTGGTTCTTCGGCACGGTGTTGGTGGCGCAATTGCCGCTGTACACGCGCATCAATCTGGGCGGCGACGGCACGGTGAACACGCTGGTGCTTACCTTGTTCTCCATCGGCACCGGCATCGGTTCGTTGATGTGCGAAAAGATGTCGGGCAAGCGCGTGGAAATCGGCCTGGTGCCGCTGGGCGCATTCGGACTTACCGTGTTCGGCGTGGACTTGTTCCTGGCGCGTTCCGGCGCGGCGGCCCAGCGTGGCTTGGACTGGCTGGCGTTCCTGCAGGCGGCAGGAAGCTGGCGCATTGTGCTGGATCTCACTTTGATCGGCGTGTTTGCCGGCTTCTACGTCGTACCGTTGTTTGCGTTCGTGCAATCGCGCGCGCCACGCGACCGGTTGTCGCGCGTGATCGCTGGCAACAATATTCTCAACGCCTTATTGATCGTGATCGCCTCCTGCTTCGGGCTCGCGCTGGAGCGATTGGGGTTCAGTGCCGCGCAGATTTTTCTGTTCGCCGCGCTACTCAACGTAGTGGTGGCGGCGTACATCTTCACGCTGGTACCCGAATTCCTGATGCGCTTCATCACCTGGGTGCTGGTGAACACGCTGTACCGCATTCGCGTGGACGGCATGCGCCATCTACCGGAAGAAGGGGCAGCATTGCTGGTTTGCAATCATGTGAGTTTCATGGATCCGCTGATCCTGATGGCGAATTTGCGCCGTCCAGCGCGCTTCGTGATGTATTACAAGATCTTCAACGTGCCGCTGCTGCACTTCGTGTTCAAGACGGCAAAGGCGATTCCCATTGCCGGACAGAAGGAAGATCCGGCCGTGCTGCAGCGCGCCTTCGACGACGTGGATGCGGCGCTGGCGGATGGCGAGTTGGTATGCATCTTTCCCGAGGGCGGTTTGACCAAGGACGGCAGCATCGCGCCGTTTCGCGCTGGCGTGGAAAAGATTCTTGCCAGAAGGCCGGTGCCGGTAGTGCCGATGGCCTTGCGCGGCTTGTGGGGCAGTGTGTGGAGTCGACACGATTCGATGCTCGGACGCGCGCGCTTGCCGCGGCGTTTTCGTGCGCATGTGGAATTAATCGTGGACGCGCCGCGGCCACCGGAAGAAAGCAGCGCGGCGATGCTGGAGGAGCGCGTGCAGGTGCTGCGTGGTGACATGGCCTAGGCTGGGGTGCAAACCCCAGCATCGGAATCTATGCATATACGGCACTGTTGGGATTTACGCCCTAACCTGCAATCAGTGCAGCCAACTTCCCATCACAATTAACGCCACCACACTCAACCAGGCCAGCAACGCACGCAACAGCGCATCGCGCAAACGACGCAGCTCGTGCAGCGGATCGGTACGTTCTTCGATATAGCCGTCGCCACCTTCGATATCGGTCAGCACGTCGGCGCGCGCCGCGGCACCGAGGAAATCGGGATTGGACAGATACCAGCTGTTCGGCGCTGCCTGCTGGTGCCAGCGGCGCCACGCGCCGATCACCGCATCCCAATGGCCCACCAGCGCCAGCGTGAAAACCATCAGCTGCGCCGGCAGCCAGTCCAGCGCATTGGCCAGATAACGCGCGTTGGTGCGTGCGCCGGCATCCAGTGCCAGCGACGTGTCGTGACCCAATTGCCGAGCGAGACGATAGAGCAGGGCGCCAACCGGGCCGAGCACGAAAAACCAGAACAGCACGCCGAAGCGACGGCGCAATGCGGCATAGGCGGTGGCTTCGCCGAGATCGGCGGAGCGCCAAGCGACGGTTTCGCCGTCGTCCGACAAGACTTGTGCAGCAGCCTCGCGGCTGGCCTGGTCGGGAGCTTTGAGGATCGCTTCCAGATCGGCTTCGAATGCATGCGGTCCCAAGGAAAACAGAAGTACGGCCAGCGCAAACAGCAATAGCAGCAGATCCGACAGTGGCAGGCGGTGCAATATCCAGATCACCAGCGCGCAGACCACTACCGGAACCAGTACCGCCAGTACCACGCGGCCCACGCCGCTGGTATCCGCCAGTTGATTCACCCAGCGCCGGAAGCCGGCGTCACCACGCCAGCACGCCAGTTGCGGCTGCAAGTGCAGCAGTCCAAGAGCGATGAGCGCGGCGAGCAGGCGTATGGCCATGAAAACGGACTCCCTCCAATGGCTGCGATTGTATGCGAGTGATGTGGCCGGATTCACGAATCCGCAAGAAGCTTCAAAGCTTCACTGTGCTACCAGTGCATCCAGATCCAGCCCTGCGCGCTGCTGCAGCCAATGCGAGAGCAACTGATAAGACACGGAAAGCGGCGTTGGCGTCTTCAAGCTGCCGTCGGCCAGCCCGTCGATGATCTGCTGTGGCGTAAACCAGCGCGCATCTTCCAACTCGTCGTCGCGCAGCTGGATGGTGGAGGAAAGCGCGGTGGCGGTGAAGCCGACCATCAGCGAAGCCGGCATCGGCCAGGGTTGCGAGGAGTGGTAATGCACGTCGCCCACGATGACGCCGGCTTCCTCGGCGACTTCGCGTCGCACCGCATCTTCCAGCGCTTCGCCCGGCTCCACGAAGCCGGCGAGAGTGGAGTAGCGCCCCGGCGGCCAGCTGGCTTGGCGCCCGAGCAGGCAGGCACCTTGGTATTCGACGATCACAATGATCGCCGCGTCCGTGCGCGGAAAATGCAGACGGCCACAGGCAGGGTTGGTGCATTGCGCACGGTGGCCGGAGGACACCAACTGCAGCGCCGCGCCGCAGCGCGCGCAGAAACGGGTTTCGCGCTGCCAGTGCGCTAGGCCCTTGGCGTAGGCGAACAGGCCAGCTTCGTCGGCTGCCAGGCGCAAACCCGCTTCGCGCAGGCTCACGCGCCGGGCGTTGAAGGTTTCTTCCAGCGTGGCGACGTCGTCGTTCTCGCCGAGCAGCAGCATGAAGTGCGGTTGCCCGTCGGCAATGCCGAGCAGGCTCCAGGATGCGTGTGCTAACAGGCGCGTCCGCTCGCCGGCATCAAGCCAGCGCAGGGCTTCTTCTTCCCGATGCAGAAAGGCGTCGCCTGCGGCATCCAGTAGCAGGTAGCGCGCGTCGGGCGAACCGGCTTTGGCCGCGACCCAGTCGTAGGCGTCGCGCTGTTCGGCGACGCGGTCGAGAATCAGGCTGAGTCCGGCGAAAGTGTTGAGCTTCGTCGCAATCATCCGGACTGGCCAGCGCTTACGTTGAGAACGAGGAACCGCAACCGCAGGTGGTCTTCGCGTTCGGATTGCGAATGACGAACTGCGAACCGCTGAGGCTCTCGGTGTAGTCGATCTCGGCGCCGGTGAGGTACTGCAGGGAAAGCGGATCCACCAGCAGGGTGACGCCTTCGCGGTCCAGCGCAAAATCGTCTTCCGCGCGCGTCTCATCGAAGGTGAAGCCGTACTGGAAGCCCGAGCAACCGCCGCCGCTGATGTACACGCGCAGCTTGAGCTCCGGGTTGCCTTCTTCCTGGATAAGTTCGTGCACCTTGCGCGCAGCGGCCTCGGTGAACAGGAGGGGCGCGCCGGCCTGGCGGTAATCGGGGATGGCTACGATGGTTTCCATGGCACGGATATGGGGCTGCAACACTGCGGGCTCAAGCATATCAGCTTGAACCCATGGACCGGATTTAGCCTCGCCGTCCGATTCAGGCGGTTGCTGTCTCATGCCGCAGTTCCGGCGCGGGCAGTTCGCGGTGAACATGGTCGTCGCCCTGGTGCGCGATGCGGCCATTTACCTGGGCGCCGGCGGCCATCTCCAGGGAGCTGTAGCGAACGTCGCCTACTACGCGGGCCTGCGTGGCCAGCTCCAGCCGCTCGCTGGCGTAGATGTCGCCGGTCACCTGGCCGTTGATCATGGCGTGCGGCACGCGCACTTCGCCCTGCACCTGGCCATGCTCGCTCAGCGTAAACACCGCGTTGGCGCCTTCGCCCAGCACTGCACCCTCGATACGGCCTTCCACGTGCAGCGTGCCGGTAAAGCGGACGTCGCCGCGGATGATCGTGCCCTGCGCGATCAGGCTGGTGTCGGCGTGGCGGGAGGAGGTAGGTTCATTGCGTTTGTTACGGCTGAGCATCGGATTCCCCTTGGGTGATCGTGACTGGGCTGGAGAGGGCATCGTTCCAGGCAACCGCGCGGCTGACCGGGTCGCCATTGTCGGGCGTGACCGTGACATGCAATCGCGTCGGTCGAAAATCGGCCGGCAGCGCGATGGTGGTGTGCAATTGCTGAAAGTAGCGAAAGCGGAAGGGGATGCCGTTCTTTTCGGCGGCATCGCCGAGCGTGGACCAATCCAACTGCACGACCTTGTTGTTGCGCAGGCCTTCCACGCTGACCGTGGTGGTGCCGTTGGTATCGTCGTTGCGCTTGACGTTCTGGGTGAGGCTGATGGTGAGGTTCCAGGCTTGCGAATGCGGCACGGGCTGCAGGGAAACTTCCTGCACTTTCAGGCCTTCGCGTTGCGCATCGCCGCCGACCAGTCGCGAGTAGAAACCTAAATCGGCGCGTAGTCCGCTGATTTCTTCATCGCGCTGTGAAATGGTATGGCGCAGCGCCTGGTTGGCGACGTCGCCGACTTGCTGTGAGCGTTGCAGGTTGGCGGCATCCTGCTTGAGCTTTTCGTTCTCCGCGGTGAGCGTGCGCAGCGCGCGTCGATCCACCAGGCTCGGCCCCACGCTTTTCCACGCGCCGCTTAACAGCGCGGTGATCACCACCACCAGCAACAGACTACCCAGCCAGGCCAGCCCCAGCCACAGCATCCTGCGACGCTGACTGGCAGCGTCGTGCGGACGTACGACGTAGCGGGGCGGTGGACGGGAAGCCATGGATGGCCCTTCCGGCAAAACGGTGGGTATAGCCCGTCCGTGATGAGACCGTCAAGAAAGCGACAGGCGCTTTGTGCGGCAGATCGCCTTGGCTTGTCGCGAAGCAATACGTTCTTAACTTTGTTGCGGCTTGATCTGTCTGCGCAGACCGAAATGGCCTGACGTGAATCAAGCACACAAGCGCTTGATTCACAGAAAGTGACGCGAAGCGATTCAGCTTTCCATCTTCGATTGCAGGTAACGTTCCGCGCCGATGTCTTTCACTAGGCTTAGCTGCGTTTCCAACCAATCGATGTGATCTTCTTCCGCGCGCAGAATTTCCTTGAACAGATCGCGGCTCACGAAATCGGCTACGTTTTCACTGTGCGCGATGGCGGCGCGCAGATCCTGCACGGCGGCCAGTTCCAGATCGAGATCGCATTGAATGCATTCGAGCGCGTTCTCGCCGATGCGCAACTTGCCCAGATGTTGCAGATTGGGCAGTCCTTCCAGAAACAGGATGCGCTCGATCAGGCGATCGGCGTGCTTCATCTCGTCGATTGATTCTTCGTACTCGTGTTTGGCGAGTTCGCTGTAGCCCCAGTTCTTGAACATCCGGAAATGCAGAAAATACTGATTGATCGCGGTCAGTTCGTTGTAGAGCACCTTGTTGAGGAACTCGATGACCTTGGCGTCGCCTTTCATGGCTGTTCTCCGGTTTGGGGCTGATGCGGAACTATACGTGCTTGGCGCGGCGCGTTGTCGCGACACGGATGATTCGCCACGAAAAACGCCATCGCTTGGAGGCGATGGCGTTCGAAGCATCCGACAATGTGCGGACGGTCAGGCGGCGACCAGAATCGGCAGATCCACTGCGACCTGCGCGACGGCCTTGTCCAACGTGGCGCGGGCTTCGGCTTCGCAGCAGCCGCAACAATCGGAACAGCCGGTGCGTGCTTGCAGCTCGGGGAAGCTACGCACGCCGTCGGCGGCCGCGCGGCGGATGTCATGATCGGTAACGGCGTTGCACAGGCAAATGTACATGTCGCGTATTTCAACGCGAATGCGAATGATTGTCAACTAGAGTTCAGCCAGCCGATTCAGGCGGCCCGCTGGCCGCGGCCAGCGCGGCTATGCAGCTGCGGCTGCGGACCCAGTTGAATGCACAGCGTACTTTCCACCAATGGTGCGAAATGGCGCAGGGCGCGGTGGTAGACGTCGCGCTTGAAGTTCACCACGTGGGCGGCTGGGTACCAGAAATCCACCCAGCGCCAAAGGTCGAACTCGGGCTTCTCGCAGCCGTCCAGGCACAGCGCATCTTCACCACCGACCAGCTTCAACAGGAACCACACCTGCTTCTGGCCGATGCAGGTGGGATGCTGGTGATGGCGGATATAGCGGCTGGGCAGCTTATAGCGCAGCCAGCCGCGGGTGCTGGCCATGACTTCGACGTGTTGGGGCAGCAGGCCGGTTTCCTCCTGCAGCTCCCGGTACATGGCCTCCACCGGCGTTTCGTCGCTGCGCATGCCGCCCTGGGGGAACTGCCAACCGTCGCGATGGACGCGGCGCGCCCAGAACAGCCGGCCGTCTGCATTTAGCAGCACAATGCCAACATTCGGACGGTAGCCATCTGCGTCGATCATCCAGCCTCCTCGGGGCCTGTCGCTGCAGTCTGCCAGACGTCAGCGCACGTGACCCTGGATCGATTCAACCACAGCCTACGAAGCGGGAGCAAGCCAACCACTTGAACAGCAAGGGCGGCCCGATTACACTTCCGCGCCCCGCCTGAATAGAAGCCCATCCGGTTCCCGGACGGCGCATCCCTTGGCTATGTAGCTCAGCCGGTTAGAGCACAGCACTCATAATGCTGGGGTCGGTGGTTCGAGTCCACCCATAGCCACCATCTCCTTTGACGTCATCCATGCCAGACCCTCGATATCGAGGGTGCATTCCGTTGTCTGATGTCATCCGGTGCCCGGGCGCATTCTCGGCACCTATCTCGGCCGGGCGTGGCTTACCGGTTTGAACGACAAGTTCTATTTCCCGGCAGTGTTCGTTATCAACCTGTAGCTGGCGCTGTGGTTTTACTCGCTGGCCAGGCGGCCATCGTCGACGCAGGCGCAAGCCAGGTCGTCAGGTCAGCTTTCAGGGCGAGTCGCTCCTGCGCGCAACCTCGGTAGCCGGATGCAGGCCATTCGTGGGCGGGCATTGCCTTTCATTTTTCCTTTTGAAAACAGTGCCTTGAAAATTCTCGGCGTTGTCGCTAATCTAGTAACTTGCATAATGATAGTTACTAGCGCATGATGTGCACCCAAGCACACAGCTTGGGTGGTAAAGCGCCATGCAGCGGACCAGTTTTGACGATATGCGATGCCCGATCGCGCGAAGTCTCGAGCGCGTCGGGGAGTGGTGGAGCATCCTGATCCTGCGCGATGCCTTTCTTGGCGTGACGCGTTTCGATGATTTCCAAAGCAGCCTCGGTATTGCGCCGAACATGCTCACGCGCCGGTTGCGCGCCCTGACCGATGCCGGCCTGCTGGAGCGTCTGCGCTACAGCGAAAAGCCGCCTCGCTACGAATACGTGCTGACGCCGCGCGGGCGTGATTTCCGGCCCGTGCTGTTGGCATTGATGGCTTGGGGCAATCGTCACTTCGCGACCGAAGGCCCGGCCATGCAGTTGATCGACGAGCGCACTGGCGAAGTGGTCGAGCCCATGATGGTGGATGCCAAGACGGGTGAGCCCATCGACCGCGCACGTCACGCCATGCATGCGGGGCCCGCCGCCGACGAGCGCATTCGCTCCCGCGTCAACACCTATCGGCAACGACGCGCGCAACAGCGCGCCACGTCGACCAACTCATCGCAGTAATGGCGGAGCAGGGTCATGAGCACCGTTATTGCCGACAAGCGATTGGATATTCCCGACGTCACCGAAGCGGTGCCACCCAAATCCAGGCGCAAGCACGCGCTTCGCATTGCGATGGGGGCCGCTTTATTGCTGGGCGTGGTCTACGGCGTCCATTGGTGGAGCATCGGGCGGTTCATTCAGGACACCGATGATGCATATGTAGGTGGCGACATCACGGTGATCGGACCCAAGGTATCCGGCTACATCGCTGCGTTGAACGTGACGGACAACCAGCAAGTGCACGCCGGCGATCTGCTGGTGAAGATCGATGGCCGCGATTACCTCGCCGCACTGGCGAAAGCCGAGGGTGCAGTCGCTGCGCAAGAGGCATTGCTTGCCAATCTCGATGCCACCGAGCAGTTGCAACAGGCGGTCATCAACGAAGCGAAGGCAAACATCGCCGCAGCCAGTGCCGAAGCCACCCGCGCGCATGATGATCGAGTGCGCTATCAGCAACTGGCGGGGCGCGCGGCGGTCTCCGTGGAAAGCGCGCAGCGTGCGGATGCAACCGACAAGACGGCTCGCGCCAATACCGAAAAAGCCGAGGCGGGATGGATCGCCGCGCAGCGCCAGCTCAATGTGATTGCCTCGCAGAAACAGCAGGCGCGCGCGGCCCTTGCGCAAGCGAAGGCGGAGCGCGATATCGCCGCTTTGAACGTGAGTTACACCGAATTGCGCGCACCGGTGGATGGCGTGATCGGCAACCGGCGCGCACGCGTCGGTGCCTATGCCGCTGCAGGTACTCAACTTTTATCAGTGGTGCCCGCGCATGGTTTGTGGGTGGACGCGAACTTCAAGGAAGACCAGCTGGCGCACATGCAGCCGGGCCAACTCGTCGACATTCGCGCGGACGTGCTGCCAGGTCGCACGTTCCACGGTCATGTGACCAGCCTTGCGCCGGCCACTGGCGCCGAATTCAGCGTGCTGCCACCGGAAAACGCCACCGGCAACTTCACCAAGATCGTGCAGCGTGTGCCGGTGCGCGTCACGCTGGACAAGAAAGACGACGCGCTCGGCCTGCTACGCCCCGGTCTTTCCGTGATTGCTGAAGTCGATACGCGTGCATCAGCCGGCAGCAGTGCGCCATGAGCTTGCGCGCCGCCTTGGCTGCGCCCCCGATTGATCCGGCGGAGCTGGGTGCTGCGAAGAAAGTGTTCGCCTTCGCCAGCATGTGCGTGGGCATGTTCATCGCGCTGCTCGACATCCAGATTGTGTCGGCATCGTTGCGTGATATCGGCGGTGGCCTTTCCGCAGGTGTGGATGAAACGGCATGGGTGCAGACGAGCTACCTGATCGCGGAAATCGTCGTCATTCCCTTGTCAGGCTGGTTGTCGCGCGTGCTCTCTACACGCTGGCTGTTCGCCCTATCGGCCGCCGGCTTTACGCTCACCAGCTTGCTGTGCGGTGCCGCGTGGGACATCCAGAGCATGATCGTCTTCCGCGCGCTGCAGGGTTTTCTCGGCGGCTCGATGATTCCGATGGTCTTCACCACTGCCTTCGTGTTCTTCAACGGCAAGCAGCGCGTGATCGCGGCGGCAACCATCGGCGCCATCGCCTCGCTTGCGCCGACGCTCGGCCCGACGCTGGGCGGCTGGATCACGGATCATTGGTCGTGGCACTGGTTGTTCTTCATCAACCTCGTGCCCGGTTTGTTCGTCACCATTGCCGTGCCGATGCTGGTGAATATCGATGCGCCGGATGTTTCGCTGCTGCGTCGCGCTGACTATTTCGGCATGCTGCTGCTGGCGATCTTTCTGGGCTGCCTGGAGTACACGCTGGAAGAGGGCCCGCGTTGGAACTGGCTGACCGACAGTACGATCACCGCGACGGCCTGGCTTTCCGGCCTTTGTGGTGCCGGGTTCGTGATACGCAGCCTGACGTACGATCATCCGGTCGTGGATCTGCGCGCATTGAAAGATTTGAATTTCGCGTTGGGTTGTCTGTTCTCCTTCATCACCGGCATTGGCATATTTGCCACCATCTATCTCACACCGATCTTCCTCGGGCGCGTGGAAGGCTATAGCGCTTTGCAGATCGGTGAGGCGGTGTTTTCCACTGGCATCTTCCAGATTCTCACCATTCCCTTGTATGCGTTCCTTGCACAGCGCTTCGATCTGCGCTGGATCCTAATGGCAGGGCTGGCGCTATTCGCACTGTCGATGTGGGACTTCACGCCGATCACGCATGATTGGGGCTCGCATCAACTATTGCTTCCGCAGGCGCTTCGTGGTGCAGCTCAGCAGTTGGCGGTGCCGCCGGTAGTGACCTTGACGCTCGGTGGTTTGCCGCCGGCACGCCTGAGACTTGCCTCTGGGCTGTTCAATCTGATGCGCAATCTCGGCGGCGCCATCGGCATCGCCATATGCGCAACCATTCTCAACGACCGAACCAATTTGCACTTCTATCGGCTGGCCGAGCACCTCAATAGCACCAATGAGGCCATGAACCAGTGGCTCGCGCAGAGCGCCGGACATTTCGCCAGCGTAGGTGATACGGATGGCGAGCTGCAGCAGTTGTGGCGGCTGACGTTCCGGGAGGCGCAAACGCTCTCCTACGCAGATGCGTTCCTGGCCATCGCCGTCTGTTTCGTCGCCGCCACCATGCTGGTGCCGATGATGCGTAAGGTGGCGCCTCCTCCCACACCGTCGGCCGATGCGCATTGAGGCGCGTTATCCATGTTCACACCCGTCAAAAAACAGCTCTTCAGGCGCACGGCTTTGTTCGCCGTGCTTGCCATGGCACTTTCCGGCTGCATGGTTGGCCCTGATTACACCAAGCCCACTGTGCAGACGAACGCGCAATACGTCGGACAGCAGCACTTAGCTCAACGCAATGCGTCGCAGTCCGCACCTGCGCTGGATACCTGGTGGATGGGCTTCGACGATCCAGAGCTCGCGCGCATCATCGGGCGTGTGACGGCGCAGAATCTTGATCTTGCCGCAGCGATGGCGCGCGTCGACCAGGCACGTGCGGCGGCTCGCGAAGCCGGCGCCGCGCTGCTGCCGCAGGGCAGCCTGGATGCGCAAGCGGCACGCATCCACCAGTCGCTCGACAGCCCCCTTGGCGAAATCGGCAGCGCGTTACCTGGCTACCACCGAGATCAGACCTACGAAACCATCGGCGCCGGCGCGAGCTGGGAACTCGATCTTGCCGGCGGCCTCCATCGCGGTGCTGAGGCAGCGCAAGCTGAAGCGCAGGCGGCCGAGGCTTCTGGCATTGGCGTGCGTGTATCGCTCGCAGCGGAGGCGGCGGATGCGTATTTCCGTGTGCGCGGTGCACAGGCGCGTCTCGCTTTGGCGCAGCAGCAGGTGGAAACGGAAAACCGTCTGCTCGATCTCGTTCGTTTGCGTCTTGCCGGCGGCCTGGCTACGGCGCGTGAGCAGGCGCAAGCCGAGGCGTTGGTGCTGCAAGCACGCGCCACTTTGCCGCCATTGCAGATCGAATTGGAGCAGCAGCTCAACCGACTCGATGTGCTGATGGGCATGGCACCCAGCACCTATCGCGAGGAAGTGCTCGCCAGCACGCAGCGCTTTGCCGTGCCTTCTATCGACACCGATGGCGGTCCCGCCATGCTGCTGCGTCGGCGTCCGGACGTGATGGCGGCCGAGCGGCGGCTGGCCGCTTCCAATGCGCGCATCGGCGAAGCGACGGCCGAGTATTACCCAAAGGTTTCGCTCGGTGCGCTGCTTGGCTTCGAAAGCTTGCGTAGCGGTGAATTGTTCACGGCGAAAGCGTTCCAGCCGCAGGCAGCGCTCGGGTTGCATTGGCGCTTGTTCGATTTCGGCCGCGTTGATGCCGAGGTAGTGCAGGCCAAGGGCGCCAACGCGGAAGCGCTGGCCGCGTATCGCCAATCCATGCTGCGTGCGACCGAAGATGTCGAAAATGCCATCGTCGCGCTCAACGAGCTGGAACGTCAGCACGACGAGTTGACCAAGGAAGTTGCCGCGCATGAGCGCGCTCGCGCGGCGGCTGAGGATGCCTACAAAGGCGGCGCGGTGAGCTTGCTCGAAGTACTGGATGAAGATCGCCAATTGCTTGCTTCGCGCGACGAGCTGGCGCGCGTGCACGCCGACGATGCACGCGCCGCAGTCGCCGCCTTCCGCGCGCTTGGCGGCGGCTGGATCCCGGCATTGGATACGCGTGCTACGGCCACTACATCACAGATGTAGTCAGTCTTTAGAACCTCTCACAGGAGCGTTTCATGACATCCGAAATCGTGCTTTGCCATCCCGTTCGCACGGCGATCGGCGGCTTCAATGGTGCTCTACGGGACGTGCCCGCTACTACGTTGGGCGCGACGGTTATCCGCGCCGTGATGGAGCGTGCCGGTCTTGCCAAGGACGCGATCGATGGCGTGGTGATGGGGCAGGTGGTGCAGGCCGGCAGCGGCATGAATCCCGCGCGACAAGCCGCCATCAATGGTGGGCTAGACGTCTCGGTGCCTGCCATGACTGTGAATCGCGTGTGCGGTTCGGGTGCACAAGCGATCGTTTCCGCCGCGCAAGACATCCTGTCCGGACAAGGTAGTGTGATGCTGGCCGGTGGCATGGAGAACATGGATCGCGCACCGTATCTGGTGAGCAATGGCCGCTGGGGTTATCGGATGGGCCACGCGCAGATTTACGACAGCATGCTGCTGGACGGTTTGCATGATGCGTTTTCGCAAAAGCATTCGGGCTGGCACACCGAGGATCTGATCGCACAGCACCAACTGGATCGCGAAGCGCAGGATCGCTGGGCATTGCGCTCACAGCAGCGCTTCGTCGCTGCGCGCGATGCGGGGCTTTTCGATGCGGAGATTGTTCCGGTCGACATCTCCTCGCGTAAAGGCACGGAACTCTTCCAGCGTGATGAGGCGCCGCGTCCAGAAACCACGTTCGAAGGCTTGGCGCGATTGAAGCCGGCTTTCCGCGAGGGGGGCACCCTTACTGCCGGCAACGCGCCGGGCTTGAACAGTGGTGCAGCGGCGATGGTGGTGGCGGAGCGTGGCGCGGCCGAATCTCGCGGTCTGGCACCGATGGCACGTCTGGCGGGATTTGCGATTACTGCGGTGGAGCCGGGCATGTTCGGCATGGCGCCCATCTCGGCGGTGAAGCTTGCTGTGCAGCGTGCCGGGTGGAAACTCGATGACGTCGAACGCTTCGAAATCAATGAGGCGTACGCAGCCATCGCCATCATTGTCGCGGGTGAGCTGGGGCTGGACGAGGAACGCGTCAACGTGGAAGGCGGCGCCGTGGCGCATGGCCATCCGATCGGCGCGACAGGCGCCATTCTCACCACGCGCTTGCTGCATGCGATGCGGCGTGAAGGTCTGCATCGCGGCGTGGTGACGCTGTGCATTGGTGGAGGCCAGGGCATCGCGCTGGCGCTGGAGGCGATATAGGTTGGAGGTGAGGCGAAGCCGAACCCCGACGCGGGTTCCGGGCGCACGGCGTTCGGGCGTATAGTCTTAACGGTCATCAGACCGTGACATCCGTCTTGCTAACCTGCCGACTGATTCGCCGGCACGGAGCAGAACCCTGCCGTTGCGGCCCGATCGAATATTCGCCTCACTTCACGAAGGAGTACTGCAATGGAACAACCGACCCGCACGCTCCATGGGCTCGGCCAGAGTCTGTGGTTGGACAACATCACCCGCGGCATGCTGGGTGACGGCACCTTGCTCGGTTACCGCGAGCAGAAATCGGTGACCGGCCTTACCTCCAACCCCACGATCTTTGCCCAGGCGATCAAGGCCGGCAAGGATTACGACGCTTCCATCCGCGGGGCCGGCCATACCGATCCGGAAGCCGTGTTCTTCAGCCTGGCCATCGACGACTTGCGTCGCGCCGCAGCGATTTTCGAGCCGGTGTATCAGCATA
The DNA here is from genome assembly GCF_044904605.1 of Dyella humi. Classification (NCBI taxonomy): domain Bacteria; kingdom Pseudomonadati; phylum Pseudomonadota; class Gammaproteobacteria; order Lysobacterales; family Rhodanobacteraceae; genus Dyella; species Dyella humi. The sequence continues at coordinate 1,226,956 of NZ_JADIKI010000023.1, read as the reverse complement.
CACACGGCGTGGATGGCTGGGTGTCGCTGGAAGTCTCGCCGCTGCTGGCGGACGACACGCAGCGCACGATCGAGCAGGCGGTGGCGCTGCACAAGCAGGCGGCCGTGCATAACCTCTTCATCAAGGTGCCGGGTACGCCGGCTGGCGTTCCTGCCATCGAGGAACTGATTTTCCGCGGCGTGCCGATCAACGTCACGCTGTTGTTCTCGGCCGAGCAATACCAGGCTGCCGCCGAAGCATGGCTGCGCGGCCTGGAGCGCCGTCATGCAGCGGGACTGGATCTGGACGTGGCGTCGGTCGCGTCGGTATTCATCAGCCGCTGGGACGTGAAAGTAGCGGACAAGGTGCCGACCGAACTGCACAACAAGCTCGGCTTTGCGGTGTGCGGACAGATCTACGCGAAGTATCGCGCGCTGATCAATTCGCCCCGCGTGCAGCGCCTGCAGAATGCGGGTGCGCGCGTGCAGCGTTTGCTATGGGCCAGCACCGGCACCAAGGATCCGAACGCCAGCGATGTGATGTACATCGAAAACCTGGTCGCGCCGCTCACCGTCAACACCATGCCGGAGAAGACGTTGCTCGCGTTCGCCGATCATGGCAAGGCGGAGCACCTGATGACGCTGGATGACCCGAGCATCGCCAGCACGCTGGCGCAGTTCGAGGCGCACGGCATCCAGGCGGAACCGCTGGCGAAGGTGCTGCAGCAGGAAGGCGCAGATTCGTTCGTGAAGTCCTGGCGCGAACTGATCGATACCGTCAGCGAGCGCATGGGAGCTGCCGCATGAGCGCATTGCGCGAGAAGGCGGCGTGGCAGGCACTGCAAACACACAGCCAAGAACTGGCAACGCAACATCTACGCGACATGTTCGCGGCCGACCCGGGTCGTGCCGAGCGTTATCGTGCCGATGCAGCCGGTTGGCGACTGGATTACGCTCGGCATCGCATCAACGATCAAACCTTGCAGCAGTTGTTCGCGCTGGCGCGCGAATGCGGGCTGGAAGCGCGGCGTGATGCGATGTTCGCGGGCGAAAAGGTCAATATCACCGAGCAACGCGCTGCCTTGCACGTCGCCTTGCGCGCGCCTGCGCGCAAGGCGATCAAGGTAGACGGCGCCAACGTGGTGCCCGAAGTTCATGCAGTGCTCAAGCGCATGCGCGAATTCGCCACTGCGATTCGCGAAGGGCGCTGGCTGGGTTTCACCGGCAAGCCGATCCGCAACATCGTCAACGTCGGCATCGGCGGTTCCGATCTCGGCCCGGTGATGGCCTACGAAGCGTTGCGCCACTACAGCGATCGCAAACTTACGCTGCGCTTCGTCTCCAACGTCGACTACACCGATTTCGCCGAGGCTGTGCACGATCTGCGCCCAGACGAAACGCTGTTCATCGTCGCCTCCAAGACCTTCACCACGCTGGAAACCATGACCAACGCGCACAGCGCGCGCGATTGGCTGATGGCTGCGGCAGGCGGCGACAAGAGCGCGGTGGCCAAGCACTTTGTCGCGCTGTCTACCAATGCGACGGCGGTGGAAGAGTTCGGCATTTCCATCGAACAGATGTACGGCTTCTGGGATTGGGTCGGCGGCCGCTACTCGATGGATTCGGCGATCGGCCTTTCCACCATGATCGGGATCGGTCCGGATGCGTTCGCTGACATGCTCGCCGGCTTCCACGCGATGGACGAGCATTTCCGCACGGCGCCGCTGGAACGCAATCTGCCGGTGATCATGGGCCTGCTGGGCGTGTGGTACACCGACTTCTTCGGCGCGGAAACGCAGGCAGTGCTGCCGTACGAGCAGTACCTAAAGCGCTTCCCGGCGTACCTGCAGCAGCTCACGATGGAATCGAACGGCAAGCACGTCACCATCAACGGTGCGCACGTCGACTACGCCACCGGCCCGGTGTACTGGGGCGAGCCGGGCACGAACGGACAGCATTCGTTTTACCAGCTCATCCATCAGGGCACGCGGTTGATTCCCTGCGATTTCGTCGGCTTCGGCCAGTCGCTCAATCCGTACGGCCGTCATCACGATCTGCTACTGGCGAACATGATCGCTCAGGCCGAAGCGCTGGCCATGGGCAAGACGCTGGAGCAGGTACAGGCAGAAGGCATCGACGAGAGCTTGGCGCCGCATCGCGTGTTCGAGGGCAATCGTCCTTCCAGCCTGCTACTGGCGGAGCGTCTTACGCCGCACGCATTGGGTGCCCTGGTTGCGCTCTACGAGCACATCGTGTTCACTCAGGCGGCGATCTGGGACATCAACCCGTTCGATCAGTGGGGCGTGGAGCTTGGCAAGCAGCTCGCGCTGCGCGTGGTGGACGAGATCGAATCACCGCGCAAGCCGCTCAAGCACGACAGCGCCACCAACGCGGCGATCAGCTGGTATCGCAAGGCTCGCCGCAAGATGGAAGAAGGTGTTGCCGCACCAGCCGCGCAAGCACAGCGCAAAGTGCTGGTGATCGACATCGGTGGCAGCCACGTCAAGGCGATGCTGAGCGGCAACAAGCGCGAAGTGGAGATCAAATCCAATCGAAAGTTGACGCCGGCGGACATGGTCAAGCAATTGCGCGCGGCCATTCGTGGCTGGAAATACGATGCAGTGACCATCGGCTATCCCGGCCCGGTGCTGCACGATCGCATTGCACGCGAGCCGTACAACCTCGGTAAGGGCTGGGTCGGTTTCGATTTCGCCAAAGCGTTCGGCTGCCCGGTGCAGGTGATCAACGATGCAGCGATGCAGGCGCTCGGCAGTTACGAAGGCGGCCGCATGCTCTTCCTCGGCCTCGGCACGGGACTGGGCTCGGCGTTTATCGTCGATGGCATCGTCGAACCGATGGAATTAGCGCATCTGCCGTACAAGAAGAGCACGTTCGAAGATTACGTGGGCGCACGTGGCTTGAAGCATCTCGGCAAGAAGAAGTGGCATGCGCACGTGTTCGACGTTATCAATCAGCTGCAGGCAGCGCTGGAGCCGGATTACGTCGTGCTCGGCGGCGGCAACGTGCATCATCTGAATGAACTGCCGCCAGGCGTGCGGCGTGGCGACAACCACAATGCATTCGCTGGCGGATTCCGCGTATGGGAGAACAAAGCATGAGTGCGGGGAAAGCACAGACGGCCTTGCAGTTGGGCTTCATTGGCCTCGGCCGCATGGGTTTGAACATGGTTCGCCGCATGCAGGAGGCCGGCATCGATTGCGTGGTGTTCGACACGCACGTCGACGCGCGTCGCGAAGCTGCCAGCCATGGCGCGACGGCGGCCGAATCGATCCAGGATCTGGTCGCCAAGCTCGACGGTCCGCGCGCGGTGTGGCTGATGCTGCCTACTGCCGTGGTGGATGTGGTGCTCGATCAGCTCGTGCCCTTGCTCAATGCGGGCGACACGGTGATCGACGGCGGCAACTCGCATTACGTGGAAGACTTGCGTCGCGCCGAAGCGTTGGCCAAGCATCAAGTGATGTACGTGGACGTCGGCGTGAGCGGCGGTGTGTGGGGGCGCGAGCGTGGTTATTGCCAGATGATCGGTGGCCCCGAAGCGGCCTACAAACGACTGGAGCCCGCGTTCGCCGCGTTGGCGCCGGGCATCGATGCTGCACCACGCAGCGACAGCCGCAGTGGCGATCCGGTGCCAGCGGAGAAGGGTTATCTCTATTGCGGCCCGAACGGCGCGGGACACTTCGTGAAGATGGTGCACAACGGCATCGAATACGGCTTGATGGCCGCTTATGCCGAAGGCCTCAATGTGCTGAAGAACGCGAATGCCGGCAAGCAGAAGCGCAGCGCGGATGCCGAAACGGCACCGCTGGAGCGTCCGGAGCTATATCAGTACGACTTTCCGATCGGTGACATCGTGGAACTGTGGCGGCGCGGCAGCGTGGTCGGTTCGTGGTTGCTCGATCTCACCGCCGCGGAAATGGCGCGCGATCCGAGTTTGCAGAGCTACACGGGCCGCGTCTCCGATTCCGGCGAAGGCCGCTGGACCGCGCAGGCGGCGATCGACGAAGGCGTACCGGTGCCGGTGCTTACCGCCGCGCTGTTCGGCCGCTTCACGTCGCAAGGCAACGATCTGTATGCCAACAAGGTGATGTCGGCGATGCGCCATGCCTTCGGCGGACATCAAGAGAAAACCAAGGACTGATCATGGGCGCCACCACCCTGGTGATCCTCGGTGCAAGCGGCGATCTCACCCAGCGTCTGTTGATGCCGGCGCTGTATCGCTTGCATACGTTGGGCCTGACGCGAGATCTGCGTATCGTGGGCTATGCGATGGAGCCCTGGAGCCGCGAGCATTTTGAGCGGCACATCCAGAAAGCCTTGCAGTCCTTTGCGCCGGATTACACGCCGGCGCAATGGAATCGCTTCCGCCGCCAACTCGATTACGTGGGCGGCGAGTTGCATCCCGACCACTTGTTGGCGCTCAAAGACAAGCTGAGCCCGGCTACGCTGTTCTACCTCGCCTTGCCGCCGCCGCTGTTCGGTGTGGCGGCGAAGGCGCTGGGGGAAGCGGGTTTTGCCAAGCCGCCGCGTAACGGCTGGCGGCGCCTGATTGTGGAGAAGCCATTCGGCACCGATCTGGCTTCGGCGCAGACGCTGCGCCAGGACATGCATGCGTATTGGGAAGAAGAGCAGATCCTGCGCATCGATCATTTCCTGGGCAAGGAAACCACGCAGAACCTGATGGTGTTCCGTTTCGCCAATCGCTTCATCGAACCGATCTGGAATGCGCAGCACATCGCGCAGGTGCAGATCACTTACGCCGAAACACTGGGCGTGGAAAAACGCGCGGCGTACTACGACAAGGCCGGCGCGTTGCGCGACATGCTGCAGAACCATCTCATGCAGCTGTTCAGTCTCACCGCGATGGCGCCGTTAGCGGAGTGGGATCCGGAAGTGCTGCGCAATCACAAGGTGGAAGTGCTGCGTTCGGTGGTGCCGATCACGCCGGCGACGGTGGATGCGCATGCCGTGCGCGGGCAGTATCGCGCCGGTCAGACCGGACGAAAGAAGGTGCCCGGTTATCGCAGCGAGCCGGGCATTGCGCGCAGCTCGTGCACGGAAACCTTTGCCGCACTGCGTTTGGAAATCGACAACTGGCGCTGGCGCGGCGTGCCGTTCTACCTACGCAGTGGCAAGCGGCTGGCGACCAACTATTCGGAAATTGCCGTGCAATTCCGCGAGGTGCCTGGTGCGTTGCCCAAGGCCGTGCATGCGGGCAACAACTGGATGATCTTCCGCATCCGGCCGATGGAGCAGATGGACCTGCTGGTGACTGCGAAGCGGCCGGGTCTCGAACTGGCTGGCCGCCCCGTGGTGCTGACCGCGCCGTACGCCAGCACGGACGATCGCGAGTTTTCCGCTTACGAGCAGTTGCTGACCGATGCGATCGGCGGCGACCGTACGCACTTCTTGCGCTTCGATGAAGTGGAATGGGCCTGGCGTCTGCTCACGCCCGTGCTCGAGGCTTGGCAGAGCGGCGCGCCGGATTTCTATGCGGCTGGCTCCGAAGGGCCGGTGACTCAGAAACGCTTGCTCGATCCGGGGCATGCGTGGCGGTCGATTGCACGTAACGGCGAGATCTGAAATTCCATCCTCTCCCGCCGGAGAGGATGCGCATCCGATGGTGTGTGCATCAGGCCGGGTAGAATATCGGCATGCACATCTTCAAAGTTTTCCAGATCGAAGCCGCCCACCGCCTGCCCAACGTGCCTGCCGGGCACAAATGCGCGCGCCTGCATGGTCACTCCTTCTGCATCGAAATCCATCTGCGCGGCGAACCCGATCCGCAGTTGGGTTGGGTGATGGACTTCGCCGACGTCAAGACTGCGTTCGCGCCGCTGTACGAGCAGCTCGATCACCACTATCTCAACGACATCGAAGGTCTGGAGAACCCCACCAGCGAGATGCTGGCGCGCTGGATCTGGAAGCGCCTGGAGCCCACTCTGCCGGGACTCGATAAAGTTGTGGTGCACGAGACCTGCACATCGGGCGCCAGCTGCAGCCGAGACAGTTTTTGACGCGGCGCAACATTCACAGTTTTGTCACCAATTACTCACTGCTGTTGAAGTTTTTGTGACCGCGCGGTCTTTTAACAAAAAACATATTGCACTGCACAAAAAGCTCTGCTAGGCTTTGTTCCACTCTCCCAAATCCCCCGCGAGGGACAAAGCCATGACTCAGCAGCTGAACACCCAGATTTTCGCTTACGCCAAGCAGCTTTCCGACAATGCGTTCAAGGCGCACGCTCTGACCATCAAGGGTCTGGAGCAGGTGGCCGAGCTGCAGCTCGCCGCGCTGGAAAAGCAGGCCCAGGTCACGGCCGACTTCGTTGCTCAGGCTGTTGAAGTGCGCGACGTCGACGCGCTGCGCGGCCTGTGGGAAAAGGGCGCTTCGCTGACCCGCGAGCAGGCCGAGAACACGGTCTCCGTGACCAAGGAAGTGATCGCTGTTGCCCAGAAGACCGCTGAGTCCCTCAATGCGCTGCTCCAGGAGCAGCAGAAGGCCGCCAACGAAGCCGTGGCTGCCCCGGTTGCCGCCATCAAGAAAGCTGCTGCTGCCGCCAAGTAATTACCCTCTCGCATATCGCGACTCCCCTTGCGATATGCCCTTAGGCCGGACGCTAACGCGTCCGGCCTTTTTCTTGTCTGGAATTGTGTTGTCCGAAAAGCCCCCCGGGACGGCGTGTCGCATAGTCTCGGCTTGCTGGCCCAAAAGCTGCACTGATATACTTTTTTAGATTGGATCGTGACCCGTGGCGGGTTGATGCCTTGCTACACCGCGGGAACCCTCACGTGCTCAACAGTCTTGCTTCCGGTCGACGCCTTGCTCTGCGATTGCTGCTATGGCAGCTATTCGTGGCGGTTATCGTTGGCCTTGTTTTCGCGACGCTCGGGCTTCGCGAGGCGATTGCGGCAGCGGCTGGGGCAACGTTAGCGGCGGTGGGTACTGCGCTGCTTTCGGCGAGGATGTTCAGCCAGGTGGGCGGCGCCGGTATGGCGCTTGGGCGTCTGCTGACGGGCATGATCCTGAAATGGATGGTGATCATCGGGGGGATGATCGCGATCATGTTTCAATGGAAATTGCCGCCGCTGGCCGCCATCACGGGGCTGGTGGCTGCGTACGCGGTTAATCTGCTGGCATTTAGATTCAAGGGTTAAGAGATGGCAAGCGAGCCGCAGGGCGGTCTTACCGAATACATCCAGCATCATCTGACGCACCTGAATTTCCAGGTCGGTGCAAACGGCTTTTGGTCATTCCATCTCGATTCCGTGGCCGTATCGCTGGGTCTGGGTCTGATTTTCTGCCTTTGGTTCTGGCTGCAGGCGCGCAAAGCCACTTCGGGCGTGCCCGGCAAGGGGCAGGCGTTCCTTGAGATCGTGCTCGAATTTGTCGATGGCCAGGTTAAGGACGTTTTTCACGGCGATCGCCGCTTCCTGGGGCCGCTGGCGTTGACGGTTTTTGTGTGGGTGTTCCTGATGAACGCCATGGACTTGCTGCCGGTCGACCTGTTGCCCTGGGTCACGGAGAAGTTCCACGTCGCTCACTTCCGCGCCGTACCTACCGCCGACGTCAATATGACGTTCGCCATGTCCGTCACTGTGCTGCTGCTGGTGATCTTCTACAGTTTCAAGGCCAAGGGGTTCGGCGGCTACATGCACGAGCTGTTCACTGCACCCTTCGGCAAGTGGTTCGCTCCCTTCAACTTTGCGCTGAACCTGGTCGAGCTGGTAGCCAAGCCGGTCAGTCTGGCCATGCGACTGTTCGGCAACATGTACGCGGGCGAGCTGGTGTTCATGCTGATCGCCGGCTTGTTCAGCGCGGGCAGTTGGCTGTTCTTTGGCATGGGTGTTATCGGCTATGCAGTGTGGGGCATCTTCCACATCCTGATCATTTCGATCCAAGCCTTCATTTTTATGGTGCTCACCATCGTGTACATCTCGATGGCCCACGATCACCATTAATTTCGTTCACTTTCGTTAGAACTACCGCTTTCTTTTTCTTGAGGAGATCATCGTGGAACTAGTCGCTCACATTGCTCAGGTCCAGGGCTTCACCGCCATCGCTCTCGGCTTGATCATCGGTTTCGGCGCGCTGGGCGCTTGTATCGGCATCGGTATCATGGGCTCGAAGTTCCTCGAAGCCGCTGCCCGCCAGCCTGAGCTGGTGCCACTGCTGCAGGGTCGCATGTTCCTGCTCGCCGGTTTGATCGACGCAGCGTTCTTGATCGGCGTGGCGCTGGCCATGTATTTCGCCGTGGCAAATCCGCTGCTGTCGAAGCTGGTTGCAGGCTAATCCATGGGCGGCGCTTCTGCGCCGCCAGCTCGACACGGGCGCATACCGCCCGTGTCCGCAATAACCCGTACGTACAGGTAACGCAGCGATGGAATTCAATGCCACTCTGATCGGCGAAATGATCTCATTCGCCATCCTGATCTGGTTCTGCGTGCACTTCGTGTGGCCGCATCTCACCAAGGCCATCGAAGAGCGGCAGTTGAAGATTGCCGAAGGTCTCAATGCCGCCGAGCGCGCGCACGCCGAGTTGCGGGAAGCCGACAACAAGGCAGCCGCCGAGGTCAAGCAAGCACGCCAGCAAGCGACCGAGATCATCGATCGCGCGCAGCAGCAGGCCAACCAGATACTGGATAAGGCCCGTGCCGACGCGGTGGCCGAAATCAATCGCCAGAAGGCGGCGGCGCAGGACGAGATCGCTTCGATGGCGCAGCGTGCGCGCGAGGAACTGCGCGAGCGCGTCGGTGCCTTGGCTGTGCAAGGTGCGTCGAAGATCGTGCAGCGCGAAATCGATCCGGCGGCGCATAAGGTACTGCTCGACCAGCTCGCGGCCGAGATCTGATCGATGGCCGCACAGTCGATCACTCTCGCCCGCCCCTACGCCCGCGCCGCTTTCGAGCTGGCGCGTGCGGAAGGCGCTCTAGCCGCCTGGTCGCAGGCGCTGGCGTTTGCTGCGCAGGTCTCGAGCGACCCGCGCGTAGCCGCGCTCAGCAACGATCCGCGCGTGCAGCCGGAGCAGTTGGTAGCGCTGCATCTGCCCGAAGGCACGAAGGTGGATGGCGCCTTCGGCAAGTTCCTCACTGAACTGGCCGAGCGGCATCGCGTATCGCTGCTGCCCGACGTGGCCGCGCTGTACGAAACTTACAAGCGTGAATCCGAGTCACAGCTGCTGGTGAAGGTCACTAGCGCAATGGCTGTGGACGCCGCGCAGGCCGAGCAGCTGAAGGCATCGCTCAAGCGCCGCTTCAAGCGCGAAATCGAACTGGAAACCCAGGTCGATCCTTCGCTGCTGGCGGGTGTCGTGATCGATACCGGTAGCGAGGTGATCGACGGTTCCGCCCGCGGTCGCCTGCAGCGCCTAGCCAGTGCTCTGACGCAATAAACAGATTTCAAAAATCACCGGGTGCCGCTAGCGCGGCGCAAACCCAAGGATAACGACCATGTCCAGCACCACTCTCAATCCGTCCGAGATCAGCGAACTGATTAAGAACCGCATCGAGCAGTTCAAGCTCGGCGCGGAAGCCCGCAACGAGGGCACGATCATCAGCGTGTCCGACGGCATCGTGCGCATCCACGGCCTGGCCGACGTCATGCAGGGCGAAATGATCGAACTGCCGGGCAACGCTTTTGCACTGGCGTTGAACCTCGAGCGCGACTCCGTCGGCGCCGTGGTGCTGGGCGAATACCAGCATCTGCGCGAGGGCGACACCGCCAAGACCACCGGCCGCATTCTCGAAGTGCCGGTTGGCCCGGAAATGCTGGGCCGCGTGGTGGACTCACTGGGCAATCCGATCGATGGCAAGGGTCCGATCAACGCCAAGCTCAGCTCGCCGATCGAGAAGGTCGCGCCAGGCGTGGTGTGGCGTAAGTCGGTGGACCAGCCGGTGCAGACCGGCTACAAGTCTGTCGACTCGATGATCCCGATCGGCCGCGGCCAGCGCGAGCTGGTGATCGGCGACCGCCAGACCGGCAAGACCGCACTCGCCATCGACGCGATCATCAACCAGCGCGACTCCGGCATTTTCTGTATCTATGTCGCGATCGGTCAGAAGCGCTCGTCGATCGCCAACGTGGTGCGCAAGTTGGAAGAGAACGGTGCGCTCGCCAATACTATCGTGGTGGTGGCTTCCGCCTCCGAATCCGCCGCGCTGCAGTACATCGCTCCGTACGCCGGTTGCGCGATGGGCGAATACTTCCGTGACCGTGGCCAGGATGCCTTGATCGTTTACGACGATCTCTCCAAGCAGGCCGTGGCCTATCGTCAGATCTCGCTGCTGCTGAAGCGTCCGCCGGGCCGCGAAGCGTATCCGGGCGACGTGTTCTATCTCCACTCGCGTCTGCTTGAGCGCGCTGCTCGCGTGTCTGAGGAGTACGTCGAGAAGTTCACCAGCGGCGAAGTGAAGGGCAAGACCGGCTCGCTCACCGCGCTGCCGATCATCGAAACACAGGCCGGCGACGTGTCCGCATTCGTGCCGACCAACGTGATCTCGATCACCGACGGTCAGATCTTCCTCGAGACCGACCTGTTCAACGCCGGTATCCGCCCGGCCGTGAACGCCGGTATCTCGGTGTCGCGCGTGGGTGGCGCGGCGCAGACCAAGATCGTGAAGAAGCTGTCTGGCGGTGTGAAACTGGCTCTGGCCCAGTATCGTGAGCTCGCTGCATTTGCTCAGTTCGCATCGGATCTCGACCCGGCCACGCGCGCCCAGCTCGACCGCGGTCAGCGCGTCACCGAACTGATGAAGCAGAAGCAGTACGCCCCGCTCTCTATCGCCGAGCTAGCCCTGTCCGTGTACGCCGCTGAAAAGGGCTATCTGGACGATTTGCCGGTGAACAAAGTGCTTGCGTTCGAGAAGGGCATGCACGCCTTCTTCCACCAGAACCACGGCGAGCTGATCAAAAAGATTGTCGCCACCGGTGACTGGAACAACGACATCGAGGGTACGTTCAAGGCTGGCCTCGACGAGTTCAAGAAGACGGGCAGCTGGTAATTAAGAGCCGAGAATCGTCAATCGGGAATCGGAAGAGTGCGAATCCCAGCAGCTTTCAACGATTCCCGATTCACTGTTTACGATTCCCCCGAGCGAGCATAACGAGCGAAGCAAATGGCAAGCGGACGCGAAATTAAAACCAAGATCAAGAGCACGCAGAACATGCGCAAGGTGACGCGCGCGCTCGAAATGGTCTCGGCCTCGAAGATTCGCAAAGCGCAGGACCTGATGAAGGCCTCGCGTCCCTACGCGCGCTCCATGCGCAAAGTGATCGCGCACGTCGCGCAGGCCAACACGGAGTTCAAGCATCCGTTCCTGGTCGAGCGCGCTGACGTCGCGCGCGTGGGCTACGTGGTGGTGACCACTGATCGCGGCCTCTGTGGCGGCCTCAACTCCAACCTGTTCCGCCGCCTGCTGCCCGCCATCCGCGAATGGCAGGACAAGGGTGTGCAGGTCGACGTGGTCGCCATCGGCCAGAAAGCGGTGCAGTTCTTCCGCCGCATCAAGGGCGTGAACCTGATCGGCAGCTCCACGCACCTGGGCGAGCGTCCGAAGGTCGAGCAGCTCATCGGCGTGATCAAGGTCGTGCTGGATGCGTACAAGGAAGGCAAGCTGGATCGCGTTTTCCTCGCTTACAACGACTTCGTCAACACCATGACGCAGAAGCCGACGGTCGATGCGCTGCTGCCGCTGCCGACGGTCGCTGCCGAACTGGAAGCGCAACACGTGGCGGGTGTGGCGCTGGAACAATCGCACGACTGGGACTACATCTACGAACCCGACGCCGCTGCGGTGCTCGAGCACGTGCTCGGCCGCTACATTGAGTCCGTGGTGTATCAGGCGGTGTTGGAAAACCTCGCCAGCGAACACGCGGCGCGCATGGTGGCGATGAAGTCTGCATCCGACAACGCCAACAAGGTCATCGCCGAGCTGACACTTAGCTATAACAAGGCGCGCCAGGCAGCAATTACGCAGGAAATCTCCGAAATCGTCGGCGGCGCCGCGGCGGTTTGATTTGAACTATGAATGGCGACGCTCCAGCGGCGCCGATATGAACCTTAAAGATCCATTTGGAGCACATCCATGAGCCAGGGCAAAGTTGTACAGATCATCGGCGCGGTTATCGACGTCGAGTTCGCACGCGATCAGGTGCCGCAGGTGTATGACGCACTGAAGATCGACGGCACCCAGATCACGCTGGAAGTCCAGCAGGTACTGGGTGATGGCGTCGTGCGTACGATCGCCCTCGGTTCCACTGACGGTCTGAAGCGCGGCCTCGTCGCCCGCAACACTGGCGAAGGCATCAAAGTGCCGGTCGGCAAGGCCACACTCGGCCGCATCATGGACGTGCTTGGTAACCCCATCGACGAAGTCGGCCCAATCAGCGCCGAAGATCACTGGGTGATCCACCGCGAAGCACCCAGCTACGACGACCAGGCGCTCGCCAACGAGCTGCTGGAAACCGGCATCAAGGTGATCGACCTGGTGTGCCCGTTCGCCAAGGGCGGCAAGGTGGGCCTGTTCGGCGGCGCTGGCGTGGGTAAGACGGTGAACATGCTGGAGCTGATCAACAACATCGCCACCCAGCACTCAGGTCTGTCGGTGTTTGCTGGCGTGGGTGAGCGCACTCGCGAGGGCAACGACTTCTATCACGAAATGCAGGACGCCGGCGTCGTGAAGCTGGACAACCTGCCGGAATCGAAAGTGGCGATGGTGTACGGCCAGATGAACGAGCCGCCGGGCAACCGTCTGCGCGTGGCGCTGACGGGTCTCACTATGGCCGAATACTTCCGCGACCAGAAGGACGAGCACGGCAAGGGCCGCGACGTGCTGTTCTTCGTTGACAACATCTATCGCTACACCCTGGCCGGTACCGAAGTGTCCGCGCTGCTCGGCCGTATGCCGTCCGCGGTGGGTTATCAGCCGACGCTGGCCGAAGAAATGGGCGTGCTGCAGGAGCGCATCACCTCCACCAAAACCGGCTCGATCACCTCGATCCAGGCCGTGTACGTGCCCGCGGACGACCTGACCGACCCGTCGCCGGCCACCACCTTCGCGCACTTGGATTCCACCGTCACCCTGAGCCGTCAGATCGCCTCTCTGGGCATCTACCCGGCCGTGGATCCGCTGGACTCCACCAGCCGCCAGCTCGATCCGCAGGTGGTTGGACAGGAGCACTATGACGTGGCCCGCAAGGTGCAGGGCACCCTGCAGCGCTACAAGGAACTGAAGGACATCATAGCGATTCTCGGTATGGACGAACTGTCCGAGGAAGACAAGCAGGTGGTGTACCGCGCTCGTAAGTGTGAGCGCTTCTTCTCGCAGCCGTTCCACGTGGCCGAAGTGTTCACCGGCGCGCCCGGCAAGTACGTGACGCTGAAGGAAACCATCCGCGGCTTCAAGATGATCGTGGAAGGCGAGGTGGACCACATCCCCGAGCAGGCGTTCTACATGGTCGGCACCATCGACGAAGCCATCAAGAAGGCCGAGGAGATGGGCGCCAAGAAGGCGGCCTAAGTAAAGCTGGAAATCGTCAATCGGGAATCGTAAGGCAGTCCGCGCCATTCCCGATTGACGATTTCCGATTGACGCCACTGAGCGAAGCGAGAAAATCATGAGCACCATTCGTTGCGACATCGTCAGTGCCGAGGCCGAGATCTTTCATGGCGACGCGGTGATGGTAGTCGCCACCGGCGAGCTGGGTGAGCTGGGTATCACGCCCCGTCACGCCCCGCTGATCACGCGCCTGAAGCCCGGTCACATCGACGTGGTGCTGGAAGGCGGCGAGCGCCAGCAGTTCTATGTGTCCGGCGGCATCCTGGAAGTGCAGCCGCAGGCGGTTACTGTGCTGGCCGATACCGCCGCGCGTGCCGCCGATCTGGACGAAGCCGCCGCCAAGCGCGCCAAGCAGGAAGCCGAGGATGCGCTGGCCAACCGCTCGGGTACCGTCGACGTGGCCGAAGCGCAAGCCAAGCTGGCTCAGGCGTTGGCCCAGCTGCAGGCGCTGGAGCGCCTGCGCAAGAACCTCAAGCACTAAGCGTTGTTGCTTATCCCTAAGCGAAACGCCGGCCTTGCGCCGGCGTTTTCGTTTGCACACAGCTTTGACGCCAAAGCGCCCCAAAGTATGCGCTGGCAAAAGGTATCCTTAGCGCCCGACCGTGACCCAAGCTATCGACCCGCTATGAGCCAGCCCACCTTGCACGTCATCGTCCTCGCCGCAGGCGAAGGCAAGCGCATGAAGTCGAAGAAAGCCAAGGTGCTGATGCCGCTGGCGGGCCGGCCGCTGCTGGCGCATGTGCTGGCCACAGCGCGCGCACTACAGCCGGAAGCCATTCACGTCGTCTACGGTTTTCACGGCGATCAGGTGCTTGCCGCATTCGACGGCCAGCCCGATCTGCGCTGGACCTTGCAGGCCGAGCAGCTCGGCACCGGTCACGCGGTGGAGCAAGCCTTGCGTAACGTGCCGGACGAGGTGCGGGTGCTGGTGCTCTACGGTGACGTGCCGCTGACCCGTGCTGAAACCCTGCAGCGACTGGTGCAAACCGAAAGCAGCCTATCCATGCTGGCGACGCGAGTGGCCAATCCGCAGGGGTACGGCCGCGTGTTGCGTGATGGCAACTGCTCTGTGCGTGCGGTGGTTGAGGAAAAGGACGCCGATGACGCGCAGCGCGCCATCAACCTGATCAACACAGGTATCGTGTCCGCCGATGCGGTTTCGTTGCGGCAGTGGATCGGCAAGCTCGACCGCAATAATGCACAGGGCGAGTACTACCTTACCGACATCTTCCAGATGGCTGCCGAAGAAGGTCGCGCGGCTCAGTGCATCGAATGCGAAGATCCCATGGAGGCAGCTGGCGCCAATACGCCTTCGCAGCTCACCGAACTGGAAGATGCATATCGCCAGCGCGCCGTGCATGCGCTGATGTTGGAAGGTGTGCGCGTGGTCGATCCGCGACGTGTGGACGTACGCGGTGTCGTAAAGGCGGCACGCGATGTCGAGATCGATATCGACGTGATCCTGGAAGGTGACGTGCAACTTGGCGATGACGTGCGCATCGGACCTTTTTCGCGCCTGAAAGACGTGCATCTGGCAGCAGGCACTGTCGTGCATGCGCATTGCGAACTGGAAGGTGTCATCACGCACGGCCCTTGTCTTATCGGACCTTTCGCGCGCATGCGTCCGGGTACCGAACTCGCTGCCGGCGTGCACGTTGGCAATTTCGTGGAAACCAAGAAAGCGCGCATCGGTGAAGGCAGCAAAGCCAATCACCTCACCTACTTAGGTGACACGGTGATTGGTCGCCACGTGAACGTCGGCGCCGGCACTATCACTTGCAATTACGACGGCGTGAATAAATTCGTCACCACGATCGAAGACGGTGCGTTCATCGGTTCCAATGCGGCGTTGGTTGCACCCGTCACAGTAGGAGCGCAAGCAACTATCGGTGCTGGTTCGGTGATTACCAAAGATGCACCGGCCGGCGAGCTTACCGTAGCGCGTGGCAGGCAGGCGACGTTGCACGGATGGAGGCGGCCTGAAAAACAGAAGTGATCGACCCGTCGTTCACGGCGCGCGTTATCTACCGCACGCCGCGGCTACTTGAACCGCCACCCATCAAGTTCTACCAGCAACTCGCGGCGGCATACGTCGCCATGCATCAGCAGCACTGGTACGCTAGGCAAACGGCGTTGCAGCAGTTCGCGCACGTGCGCCGCATCGGTGGCATGTCGCACGTATCCTTTCAGCGGCGAATGCGTGTCGAAGCCGGCGGGCATGTCCGCCGTGGCCAGCAACGCTTCAAGATTGAGCAGCGTTTCTTCGAGCTGCGCTTCCAGATCGCCTTCGTGCGCCGAAGTATGACCGACCACCGCCGCAGTACCGGAGATCGCTAGTGCATCGCGCGCCGGCAACAACATGCCGCGCGCAAAACCAGGCGAAGTGCGCCCGTATTCGCGCGGATAACGCCACGCGCTGGTCTGGCGCGGATTCTCCACCGCAACACCATCCTCCACGCATGCAAGCAGATAAATCTGCAGCACGGGATCGCGATGATGATGACCGATGGCGGTGGCTGCTGGATAACCTTCCGCGAAGAAATCGCCGAGTCCCGCGGCGCGTCCATCACAGAATTGTTTGTAGCGCTCCCCATCGCCGTCGCCGAGATTGATATCGGCGATGTAATTCCAGATGCGCAATACGTAACGTTCGTTGCGCGTGCTCATGAATCGACGCAACTCGACGTAGGCCTGGTGGGCAGCGCCTTCGACGCCTCCCGTTGTGCGCTCGTCCAGTTCGATGGCCGCAAACAGCCAACCGCCGCCTGCCGACCAGCGCACGTTGTCCTGACGGCCGAAGACGACCTCGGCGTCGACCTGCCACACCTCCAACGGTGCTGGCGCGTCGAAACATTCCAGCGGAACGCGCAGCCAGCGGGTATCGTCGACGTCGGGCGCGCCTGCGCCGAAACCGAAGGCAGCCAACGTGCCGGCCTCGGCCAAAGCCATCGCCGGAGACGTCGTGCGATAAGTCACGCTGGGGGTACGCGGCAGATCAGCGTGAATCTGCAGAATTTCGCTTGCCTGAATCATGCTTGGAAGCAGCAACCGGGAACGAAAGACCCCTATGTTACACTGGCCGGCCACCCGGCCTCCGAGGGGCTGGCCGGGCATCCGGAGCACCGAACAAGCATGTCCACGCAGACCGCCGCCGAACACGAACTGGCCACCCTGATCGTGGAAGCACTCAATCTCGAAACGGTGGCCCCCGCCCAGATCGATCCCGAAGCACCGCTGTTTGGCGGCGACCTCGGCCTGGATTCGATCGATGCCCTGGAAATCGCCCTGGCCGTTTCCAAGCGCTATGGCATGCAACTGCGTTCGGACCATCCGGACAACCAGCAAATCTTCAGCAGCCTGCGTGCGCTGTCCGAACATATTGAACGCGAGCGTACAGCTTGAGGCTGCGTTAATCCGCCTGACAGCTTCAACCGGCATTATCAGTCGGTATCTTCCAAGCGGTGCATGACGTGGACCAGTGCAGCCCAAGCGACGCCAGCTATCGAACGGTGCTCTGCGTAGCGTCGGATCATCCCTGTATTCCCGGGCATTTTCCCGGCCATCCGCTGGTGCCGGGCGTACTCGTACTGGAGCATGTTGCGCGCGCCTTACGTGAATGGCGCGGCCTGCGTCTGGCGTGTGTGCGCGAAGTAAAGTTTCTGGCGCCGTTGTATCCGGAGGAATCCGCCGAACTCGAGCTGGTGGGTCTCTCCGGACAAGTTCGCTTCGAGATGCGTCGTGAAGGAAAAGTCCTGGCGCGCGGCGTGGTCGAGGGTGCGTCGTGAGCGGTCATTGGCAGAACCAGCGCGAAGGTGGTAACCGTTTCTGGCTTGGCGTACTGATCGCCGCGGCCCTGCGCTTCGGTCATGGCGTTATGCGCCGCCTTCTGTATCTGATCAGCTTGTATTACTTCCTGCGCCGAAGCGCAGAGCGGCGTGCCTCGCGCGAATATCTGACCCGCTTGTTTGGCCGTCGTGCAAGCCTGTGGCAGGTGTTCAAGCACATTCACTATTTCGCGACCACCATGCTCGATCGCATCTATTTATTGGCGCACGGCGAGCGCGATTTCGAGATCGAAGTGAATGGCCTTGAACAGCTTCAGCATTACACCGCGCAAGGGCGCGGCGTGTTGCTGGTCGGTTCGCATCAGGGCAGTTTCGAAGTGCTGCGTGTACTCGCGGCGCGTTGTCCGGAAGTGCCATTGCGTGTTCTTCTGGACAAACAAAAGACGCCCGCCATCACCGAGCTGCTGGAAGCGCTGGCGCCGGAAGTCGGCGAGGCGGTCATCGATGTTTCGCAAGGCGGCGCTGCGATCACGCTGGCGATTGCGGAAACCTGCCGGACTGGCGGCATGGTGGCCCTGCTGGCTGATCGTGGACGCGCTCACGAAACGCTGCGCCGCGTGGACTTTTTAGGCGAGTCGGCGCCGTTTCCCATCGGCCCCTGGTTGCTGGCCAATACGCTGCAAGTGCCGGTGATACTGTGCTTTGGTCTCTATCGTGGCGGGCGTCGCTATGCATTGAGTTTCGAACTCTTCATGGAGCGCGTGGAGATTCCGCGCGAGACTCGCCATCAGGTACTGGATGAGATTTTGCGCCGGTACGCGCAACGCCTAGAACATTACGCCCACCTGGAACCGTACAACTGGTTCAACTTTTATGACTTCTGGCAGCAGGACATCGCACAGGCGCATGCGGTGACGGCGACACCGACCGTGCGCGAAGCATGAACGTGTTGAGTCAGGAAGCATGGGCTGCGTCGATTCCGCATGCCGGTGCGATGGCACTGCTGGATGCGGTCGTCGTCTGGGATGAAACGACCATCCATGCGATCGGTGAGCGGTATAGGCCCGGCGAGCATCCTCTGCGTAGTGCCGCCGGTTTGCATGCTGTGCATCTAGCCGAATACGGCGCTCAGGCTACGGCGGTGCATGGCGCGTTGCTCGGTGAAACCAAGATGCAGGCTGGCCGTTTGGTCAGTTTGCGCGATGTGCAACTGGCGGTCGAATACGTGGATTTGTCGAATGGGCATTTGGACGTCCGTGCGGAACGTCTCTTCGCTGACGAGCGTGGCACGCAGTATGCGTTCAAGGTCGAGCAGCAAGGGCAGCAGTTGGCGTCAGGTCGTGTCGCAGTGATGTACACGTAAGTCTAAGGCTATCATCGCCGCGAAAGACGCAGGCGCGATTCGCTCATTTACTGGAATAGAGCGATTACGCCGTTCGATGCGAGTAGGTATCGTCCACGATCAACGGCGCTGACCGGGAACGCGTATAGCTCGCCCAGAGCTTGCCGTAGTGGAGCACGCGCCCGAAGGTATACAAAGCGATTCGCATTACGTCGCGCACTGGGCTGAAATGGCTTAGGCGGAACGCGCCATCGTAGCGCGAGGCGATGGGCACTGAGACGATGCCGAGGCCTTTTTCGCGCGAAGCGGCAATCAGCACGGCCGCTTCGAACACGAAGTTTTCCGCATCCAGTTCCACCAGCTCCAGGGCGCTGCGCGGATACCAGCGCTGGCCACTTTGCGTATCGGCTACCGGCTGCGCGCAAGCCCAGGAAATGCCCCAGTCCGCGACGGCATTGGCGCGGCGACGTCCTTTGGGTTGCTGTTCGCGCTGCAGCAGGCGTGCGCCAATCACGATGTGATCGGGAAAGCGCTTGCCGACGTCGACCAGGCGCGGAATGTCTTCCGCCAAGTGCTGGCCGTCGCCATCCATCGTGACCACCGCGTCAAAACCCTGTCGCAACGCTTCGCGAAAACCGATGCGCAAGGCTTCACCCTTACCTTTGCGCTGGTTGTGGCGCAGCAACGTGACTGGCAATGCGCGGATAATCTCCGGTGTGCGATCGTCCGAGCCGTCGTCGATGACGATCACCGGCACGTGAAGCCGCAGCGCCGATTTCACCACCGAGGCGATGGCCTTTTCCTCGTTGAGGCAAGGAATCAATATGCACCAACGCAATGCGCTGTTCACACGGTAACCTCTATTTGTATGTGCAATCCAAGCCGCTCCGATGCCGCCAGCACGCATTCGCCTTCACCGTTGGACAGCATGGCCAGCAATGGCACGCATGCGGCGGAAGGATTGTCGCGCATCCATGCCCCGCACTCGGCAGGCAGCGAGGCGTGCCGAGGCAGTGCCGCCGTCGTGGTGAGCCGCAGTCGCTTGCTTGCATGAGTGGCCGGCGACAGCACCAACGCGCAACCGAACGCCGTCGTGCATCCGATCAGCTCGCCGAGCGGTCCAACGCCGGCAGTGTCGCTTGAGACCAGCAGCACAGGGCGTTGATCGGAGCAAGCCAGCGCGGCGGCTTCCAACAATCCGGCGCCGAAACTTGCATCACCCGCGCACGCGGCGCTGGATGGTGCGCGGCAGTTCGTTGCGATGGTCCAGTAGCCGGCCGCTGCGTTGTGCACCGAATTGTGGAAGCGCGTGGGTGAAAGCTCGGTGGGTGCACCCGCCAGCATGCGGCACATGTAATCGGTGGTGGCTTGGTCACCGTAGGCCGAAGCGAATACGCAGGCCAAGCTGTCGGCGGCGCGTCCGCTCATGGCGATGGCTTGCGAAGCGGCTTCGATGGCGATCAGCACGCTTTCCGGTGCGCGTCGGCGTTCGTTGGGCGATAAGGCAGACGCTTCTGGACGCGCACCCGGCGCAGCAGGTGTTTCGCCAGCAAGCAGGCAACGCAGTGCATCGATATTCGCGAGTTGTGGCGACCAAAGGCCGATGCCTTCCACCTCGATATGCATCGTATTCATACCGCTGCATCCACACGCGCAAAGGCGAGGCATGCATTGCTGCCGCCGAAGCCGAACGAATGACTGAGCGCCACTTTCAACGGACGGTTTTCGTTATGCCACGCAAAATGCGCCGAGCACGCCGGATCAGGTTGCACGATGCCTGCATTGCCGGGCACGAAACCTTCGCGCAAGGCCAGCAGCGTGATCGCCGCTTCGAGCATTCCGGCCGCACCTAGTGTGTGGCCGGTAAGCCCCTTGGTGGAACTGACGCGCGTGCTGGTGGGAAACAGGCGTGCCACCAGCGCCGCTTCCATCGCATCATTCTTCTGGCTCGCCGTGCCGTGCAGGTTGATGTAGTCCACGTGCGATACGTCGAATCCCGCACGATCGAAGAGGTCGCGCAAAGCCAGTTCTGCGCCAGCGCCTTCCGGATCCGGTGTGGACATGTGATGCGCATCGCTCGATTCGCCACAACCCAGCAATCGAAGCGGAGCATCCGGCTGCGATTCGATGCGTTCCAGCAAGGCGAAGCCGGCAGCTTCTCCGATGGAGATGCCTCGGCGCGTTGCATCGAACGGACGGCAAGGCTCGGGCGATACCAGCTCCAGCGAATTGAAGCCGAACAACGTGCTCTCGCAAAGCGAATCGACACCGCCGACGATGGCAGCATCGACCAGCCCCAGGCGGATAAGCCGCTCTGCACTGGCAAACACTTTGGCGCTGGAGGAGCAGGCGGTGGAAATGGTGAGGCAGGGGCCGCCGATATCTAGTGCGCTCGCCACGAAGGCGGTAAGCGAGTGCGGTGTGTGGATGGCGGTGCGATGCAGATTGGAGGGCAGGCGGCCGTCTTCCAGGCGTCGGTAGCCTTCCTCGGTGGCGCCGATGCTGGCTGTCGACGTGCCCAGCAGTAGCGCCAGGCGGGTTGCGCCGTAGCGCTCTCGGGTCGCACCAATTTTCGCCAGGAAACCATCTTGGTTTAGACCCAGCCATGCCAGGCGATTGTTGCGGCACTCCCATTCGGCGTAGGCCGCTGGCAATGCGGCATCTTCCAAGCCGTCGACGCATCCGAGCCAGCAGGGCAGTGGCGCATGGCTAAAATCATTGGCGCGCAGGCCGCTGCGTTGTTGACGAAGCGCGTGCAGATGAGCGTCCAGGCCAAGGCCCAGTGCGGAGGTGACGGTATAGGCCGTTACCGCAAGTGGAAGGGTTGTCACGCGCATGTCATGAGCCTAGCCAGCAGCCTGGGGCTTGCCTAGATGGCTTTCCGGGCCACGCTGGCTGGCGTTCATTGATCCAACGCAAGCTTCCTCTGGATACGGGCTTGCTAAGCTTGCATGACTGAACAACGGTCGGATGGTTGGATGAAAAGCGAGCAAGTCGAACGCGTCGAACACTTCCTGCGCGAACTGCAAGACCTCATCTGCAAGGCAGTTGAACAGGCAGACGGCCAGGCCCGTTTCA
Organism: Dyella humi; assembly: GCF_044904605.1. Classification (NCBI taxonomy): domain Bacteria; kingdom Pseudomonadati; phylum Pseudomonadota; class Gammaproteobacteria; order Lysobacterales; family Rhodanobacteraceae; genus Dyella; species Dyella humi. The sequence goes on along the minus strand of NZ_JADIKI010000023.1, from coordinate 1,205,199 downwards.
TGGAAGATGCATGGACGCGCCCCGCAGGTGGTGGCGGTCGCACGCGCGTGTTACGTGACGGCGCCGTATTCGAACAGGCCGGAGTGAACTTCTCGCTGGTCCATGGGGACAAGCTGCCGCCCAGTGCGACGGCGCATCGGCCGCAATTGTCAGGTGGTAGCTTCATCGCCACCGGCGTGTCGCTAGTCTTGCACCCGCGCAATCCGTATGTGCCCACCACGCACGCCAACGTGCGCTATTTCGAAGCGCAAAAGGAAGGCGTGGAACCGGTGTGGTGGTTCGGCGGCGGTTTCGATCTCACGCCATTCTATCCTTTCGACGAGGACGTGCGGCATTGGCACACGGTGGCGCGCGACTTGTGCGCACCGTTCGGTGCGGACGTCTATCCGCGCTACAAGCAGTGGTGCGATGAGTATTTCTATCTCAAGCACCGCGGCGAAACGCGCGGTGTCGGCGGCCTGTTCTACGATGATCTGAACGACGGTGGTTTCGAGCATTGCCTCGTCTTTACGCAGGCGGTGGGACAGGGCTTTCTGGACGCGTATCTGCCGATCCTCGACCGCCGCAAGGACACGCCTTATGGCGAACGCGAGCGCGAGTTCCAACTCTATCGACGCGGCCGCTATGTGGAGTTCAATCTGGTCTACGACCGCGGCACGCTATTCGGCTTGCAATCCGGTGGCCGCACCGAGTCGATCCTGATGAGCCTGCCGCCGCGCGTGCGCTTTGAATACGCCTATCAGCCGGCGGAAGGCTCCGCCGAAGCGCGGCTTGCGGAGTACCTCAAGCCGCGCGATTGGGTTTGATGATCATTCCAACGGCTGGGCACCGCTGAAGCGCATCGGCGTGGCGCCTTTCACCGGGCCGATCTGCGCGCTGTCGCTCACCTGCAGTACCACTTCGCGATGGAAATCCAGCGTGCCGCGCACGATTGCATGCGGTCCGATCACCACGTGCGGCGGCCGGTTGTTGCCAAAGCCCCAGCCATGCTGTTCGTTGATCACGATGCCGCCGTCCACGCGTGACGCTTCGCCGACATTGATGTCGCCGCTGGTGGTTTCGATGCCGCCGCCGACATGGGCATGATCAAGCCGGATTGCGCCGTTGACGTTGGACACGTTTCCCGTCACGTCCGCACCGCTTTCCAGTGAGATGCTTCCGTTCGTGCTGCTCGTATCGCCGCGTACTTGCGCACCCTGAGCGAGGGTTTCGGCACCGTTGACGGTGTGCAGGCTGCTGGCTTGCGCCCGTGCGCCCAGATGCACTGAGCCGTTCACGGTGCTGGCCTCCGTCACCACGGCGCCATCGCCGACGTTCACCGAGCCGTTGACGCTATGCACGTCCCCGGCATGCTGTCCGGCGTCGACGGAAACCGAACCATTGATCTTGCTGATGTCCTGAGCTGCCGCCGCCAGAGGCAGGAGCAGGGCCGTAGCTAGAGCGAGCGTAACAAGGCGCATAACGGAAATTCCTTCGAGATGAGACAAGCATAGGATGCTTGGGATCGCCGACAGGTTTAGTGTGACTTCCGACATGGGCATGGGTGGGAATTGACGCGGCTGCGCACGGCCTGCACCATTCCAGACTTGCCCCGCTTCATTTGAACAGAACCCATGCACAAGCTCGTCCTGATCCGCCACGGTCAATCCCAATGGAACCTTGAGAACCGCTTCAGCGGATGGGCCGACGTCGACATCACCGAGCAGGGTGCCGCGGAGGCGCGTGAATCGGGTGAGCTGCTGGTACAGGCCGGCTATCACTTCGATGTGGCGCACAGCTCCGTGCTCAAGCGTGCGGTGCGCACGCTGTGGCACGTGCAGGATGCAATGGACTTGATGTGGATTCCGGTGCTCACCGACTGGCGCCTCAATGAGCGCCACTACGGCGGCCTCACTGGCCTCAACAAGGCCGAAACCGCCGCCAAATACGGCGAGGACCAGGTGAAGGTTTGGCGCCGCAGCTACGACATTCCGCCGCCGCCGCTGCCACGCGCGGAGAACCCGGCGCTGAAAGACCCTCGCTACGCCGGGCTCGATGCCAAGCTGATCCCGGACACCGAGTGCCTGAAGGACACCGTGGCCCGCGTGCTGCCGTACTGGGACGAGGTGCTGGCCCCGGCCATTCGCAGCGGCCAGCGCGTGCTGCTGGTGGCGCACGGCAATTCGATCCGCGCGCTGGTGAAGTATCTGGATAACATCTCCGACGAGGACATCGTCGAATTGAACATCCCCAACGGCGTACCGCTGGTGTATGAATTCGACGAGCAACTCAAGCCGCTGCGCCACTATTACCTGGGCGATGCCGACGCGATCGCCGCCAAGATGGCTGCCGTGGCTAATCAGGGCAAAGCCAAGTAAGAGCGTGGCCGGCGAAACGCATGACGGGTGTCAATCGCCTGTCATGAATGGCGCTGCTAATCTGCTCGTGACTTCCTTGCGCGGCAGACCCCATGGCACCACACATCACCATGCCACTGGCCATGATCCCGGTGGTTGCCTTCATTGTCTGGCGGCGCGTACGCATGCAGTTCGGCTCGCAGCCGATCCGTCGCAAGCGGATGATTGCGCGCATCGCGATCTTTGCGGTGATCGGCTGTCTGATCGGCTTTGCCGCAATACATGACGTGCGATTGCTGGGAGGGCTGGCCGGTGGCGTGGTCGCAGGCGCGGCGCTGGGCTTGCTCGGGCTTCGCCTAAGCCGTTTCGAGCTGGATCCGGTGAAGGGCGATTGCTATGTGCCTAATCCCTACATTGGCGCCATCGTCACTGCGTTATTGCTGGTGCGACTGCTATGGCGCTTCGCTATGCTGTCGCCGCAACTGCAGGACCCGACCGGTGCCACGCCGCCCGTCCATGGCCCGAGTATCGGCCAGAGCCCGCTGACCCTGGCCATGCTCGGCCTGTTTGTGGGGTATTACATCTGTTACTACGCCGGGTTGCTGATCCACCACCAGCGTATCGTGCACAGCCGGCCCGACGTCCTCGACCGGGACTGATCAAAGGGCATCGTGGTCCAGTTCGCCGGTGCGGATGCGGACCACCTGCTCCAGGTTGCTGACGAAAATCTTGCCATCGCCGATCTTGCCGGTGCGCGCGGACTGGGTGATGGCCTCCACCACCCGCTCGAGCTGGCCGTCGTCCACCGCCACTTCAACCTTGATCTTGGGTAGGAAATCGACGACATACTCGGCGCCGCGGTAGAGTTCGGTGTGGCCTTTCTGACGGCCGAAGCCCTTTACCTCGGTAACGGTGATCCCTTGCACGCCGACCTCGGCGAGCGCCTCGCGGACATCGTCCAGCTTGAACGGCTTGATGACAGCCACAACCAATTTCATGGAATTTCCTCGGCGGGCGACGGGCCCGGTCACGCGGTGCGGAGCATATACATTCTGCCGCCCCGAAGGCAGCCTGTCCCGTCTTGTAGGAAAATCCCTACAAGTTTTGATGGAGCACACCGATGGCGCCGCTTTCCCCCTTCTCCATAGACTCTCTCCCGACGAGTTCGAGGTGCCTACCATGATGGGCAGGCAGGATATCGATCAAATTACCCTTCGACTTATCTCGTTGGTTCCACCAGGGATGGTAGACGCGCACAAGGATCTGCGCGCCAATTTTCGCGATATCCTGGCGCAGGGACTGCGCCATCTCGAGCTGGTTACCCGTGAGGAATTCGATGTCCAGACCCAGGTATTGGCGCGCACCCGCGCCAGGGTCGAGGAACTCGAAAAGCGCGTGGCGGATTTGGAAGCCGCCGTGTCGCCTCCCGGGACATAGACAGTTCCGGTAGCCGTCCCCGATTCGTCACCATCACCCCAAGGAATCGGGGGCGGCCGTTTTTCTTTCGCCGAGATTCCGTGGAGTCGCTCGATGGATCGATCAACCAGCGACTCCGCACGCATGGCTGGTCGCCGCGTCCCATGAGTCTGGCTGTCACGTTAAGCCGTGCCCAGGAAGGGGTTGCCGCGCCGCAGGTGATGGTGGAAGTGCATCTCTCGGGCGGTCTGCCCAGCACTCATATCGTCGGCCTGCCCGAGGCCGCGGTGCGCGAGGCGCGCGACCGCGTGCGAGTGGCGATCCAGAGCGCCGCCTTTGAATATCCCAACCGCAAGGTGACGGTAAACCTCGCTCCGGCAGAGCTGCCCAAGGATGGAGGCCGCTTCGACCTGGCCATTGCCCTAGGCATTCTGGCGGCCGGCAACCAGGTCCCCCGCGAAAAGCTCGACGACTGCGAATTTCTTGGCGAATTGGCCCTCTCTGGCCACCTACGTCCCGTTTCCGGTGTGCTGCCAGCCTTGCTACGTGCGCGGGCACGCGGACGCCGCGTGGTGGTACCGCGTGCGAATGCGGACGAAGCCGCCCTGATTTCCGAAGTGGACGTGCGTGTCGCCGACACGCTCTCCGACGTGTGCGGCTGGCTGCGCGGAGCCCAGGAGCTGCTGCCGCCTGCCGCCACGCTCACCTTGACTGCCGACAACGACGCCGGCCCGGACCTGATCGACGTACGCGGCCAGCTTCAGGCACGTCGGGCGTTGGAGATTGCCGCGGTCGGCGGTCATCACCTGCTACTGATGGGGCCGCCCGGCACTGGCAAGACCATGCTGGCCGAGCGCCTGCCCGGCATCCTGCCACCCATGAGCGAATCCGAGGCGCTGGAAACCTGCGCCGTGCTGTCGGTGGCCGGCCAGTCGATGGACCCGGCGCACTGGCGCCGTCGCCCGTTCCGCGCGCCGCATCACACGGCCTCGGCGGTGGCGCTGGTCGGCGGTGGTTCCCAGCCCCGACCGGGCGAGATTTCGCTGGCGCACAATGGTGTGCTGTTCCTCGACGAGCTACCGGAATTCAGCCGGCATGTGCTGGAGGTGCTGCGCGAGCCGATGGAATCGGGGCAGATCCTGATCTCGCGTGCCGCACGCCAGCTTCGGTTTCCTGCGCAGTTCCAGCTGGTGGCGGCCATGAACCCGTGTCCCTGTGGTTACGCGGGCGACACGCGCCAGCGCTGCCGCTGCACGCCCGATCAGGTACAGCGCTATCGCTCGCGCATTTCCGGTCCGCTGCTCGATCGTATCGATCTGTGCGTGGAAGTGCCCGCCGTGCCCCTGAGCGAACTGAGCACGCAACGCAGCACGCACGGCGAGGATTCCGTCACCGTGCGCAAGCGCGTGATCCGCGCGCGCCAGCACGCATTGGCGCGTGCCGGTCGACCGAATTCGGAGATCAGCAATCGCGAGCTCGAACGCGACTGCGCCATGGGGCCTGCTGAGCGCAAATGGTTCGACGCGGCGCTTGAGCGGCTTGGACTTTCCGCGCGCGCTTATCATCGAACGCTACGTGTGGCGCGCACGATCGCCGATCTGGATAACGGTGCTGCAGCGCTGGATCGGCATCATCTGGCCGAGGCGTTGCAGTACCGGCGTTTGTCATTGTTGACCGAATAAGCCCAAGCGATCTTCATCGCTTGGGCAATACTTGAGTTTCCCTTGTCGCCGTTCCAGCGAAAGCGCTTCCGCTTCCGCCGGAACGAGAGCCTGCGCCATCTGAGTTAAGTGCGTTGGCCTCTCAGGCCGCCGATGCCCGATGAAACTGGGCTTCTTCCGTCGACCCCTTCAACGCCACCGTCGACGACTTGCCCTGCTGAATCGCCTGCGTCACCGCGTCGAAATAGCCGGTGCCCACTTCGCGCTGATGCTTTACTGCCGTAAATCCAAGTTCTGAAGCGGCGAATTCTTTCTCCTGCAGTTCCACGAACGCGCTCATTTGTCGACGCGCGTAGCCGTGCGCCAGTTCGAACATGCTGTAGTTCAGGCTATGGAAGCCGGCGAGCGTGATGAACTGGAATTTGTAGCCCATCGCGCCGAGTTCGCGCTGGAATTTTGCGATCGTGGCATCGTCGAGGTTACGCCTCCAGTTGAAGCTGGGTGAGCAGTTGTAGGCGAGAAGCTTGCCCGGGAATTTCGCATGGATCGCCTCGGCGAACTGACGCGCCTGCTCGAGATTCGGCTTGCTGGTTTCGCACCACACCAGATCAGCATGCGGTGCGTAGGCCAGGCCGCGACTAATGGCTTGCTCGATACCTGGGTGTACGCGGAAGAACCCTTCCACCGTGCGCTCGCCGGTAATGAACGGCTTGTCGTTGTCGTCGATATCGGACGTGAGCAGATCCGCGGCATCCGCATCGGTGCGCGCAACCAGAATCGTCGGTACGCCAAGCGCGTCGGCGGCAAGCCGCGCGGCATTCAGTTTCTCCACGGCTTCACGCGTGGGCACCAACACCTTGCCGCCCATATGGCCGCATTTCTTCACTGAGGCGAGCTGATCCTCAAAGTGCACGCCCGCAGCGCCCGCTTCGATCATCGCCTTCATCAGCTCGAAAGCATTGAGCACGCCGCCAAACCCGGCTTCTGCATCGGCGACGATCGGCACCATCCAATCGATGTCGTCTTTGCCTTCCGCGTGATGCAACTGATCGGCACGCAGCAACGTGTTGTTGATGCGCTTGACCACCAGCGGCACGGAATTGGCCGGATACAACGATTGATCCGGGTACATCTCGCCAGCCACGTTGGCATCGGCGGCAACCTGCCAGCCGCTCAGGTAGATCGCTTGCAAGCCGGCTTTCACCTGCTGCATGGCCTGATTGCCGGTGAGCGCGCCCAGTGCGTTGACAAACGGTTCCTTGTATAGCGATTTCCACAGGCGTTCCGCTCCGCGCCGTGCGAGCGAATGTTCGACCGCCACCGTGCCGCGCAAGCGCACGACGTCTTCGGCGGTGTACGTACGCTGGATGCCCTCCCAACGCGGGTTGTTTTTCCAGTCCAGCGTGATCTGTTCGGCGGTCGGTCTGTGGGTTTTCATGACATATGCTCCGTAAGCTTTGATGGCGCGCGATCAGGCGAGCTGTTCGTAAGCGGGAAGGGTGAGGAAGTTGCCGAGTTCGTCGGCGTGCGTCAGTTCGGAAAGCAGTCGTGCTGCATCGATGGCGCGCCGTGCGCCAGGCAGCGTGCTTTCCTGCAGGCGATGCGTGTGGGTGGCGAGTGCGTGATCGAACAGTGCGAAATCGATCGGCGCGTGATCGGCAAAATCCAAATCACCGTGATGCAACCATTGCCACAGCTGCGCGCGCGCGATCTCGGCGGTGGCCGCATCCTCCATCAGGTTGTGGATCGGCACGCAGCCCAGCCCTTCCAGCCACGCGGCGGTGTAGCGCAGCGCTACTTCCACGTTGTTATCGAAGCCAGCACGCGTGATGGTGCCGCAGCAGGGCGCGATCAGCGTGTCGCGATCTGCGTGCACGTCATCGCGTTTGACATGCAGTTGATTGGGTGTCGACATGTGGCGATCGAAAATCTCCATCGCCACGGGCACCAGCGCGGGATGCGCCACCCAGGTGCCGTCATGTCCGGCTTGCACTTCGCGCAATTTGTCGGCGCGCACTTTCGCCATGGCTTGGTCGTTCGCCTCGTCGTCGTTCTTGATAGGAATCTGCGCAGCCATGCCGCCCATGGCGAAGGCGCCGCGGCGATGGCAGGTTTGAATCAACAGCTCCGAATACGCCTTGAGGAACGGGACGGTCATGACGACCTGGCCGCGGTCGGGCAGCAGGCGGTCGCGATGGCCGCGGAAGGTCTTCAGATAGGAGAAGATGTAATCCCAGCGCCCGCAGTTGAGGCCTACCGCACGTTCGCGCAGGGCATGCAGAATCTCGTGCATCTGGAACACCGCCGGCAGCGTCTCGATCAGTACGGTGGCTTTCATCGTGCCGTAGGGGAGATCGAGTTCGTCTTCGGCCAGCGCCATCACTTCGTTCCACAACGCGGCTTCTTCCATCGCTTCCAGTTTGGGCAGATAGAAGTACGGACCGCGATCGCTGGCATGCAATGCGCCGGCGTTGTGGAAAGCGAACAAACCGAAGTCGACCAACGCGCCGGCGATGGTTTCGCCATCCACAGTGATGTGCCGCTCCGGCAGGTGCCAGCCACGCGGGCGAATAACCAACACGGCGGGGTTGGCGCCGACGCGGTAGTCCTTGCCCTCGGGTGAGCGATACGCCAGTCGGCCATTCACTGCGTCGCGCAGATTGATCTGGCCATCGAGCTGGTTGGCGAAGCTTGGCGCGGAGGAGTCCTCGAAGTCCGCCATGAACACTTTCGCGCCGGAATTGAGCGCGTTAATGATCATCTTGCGCTCGATCGGCCCGGTGATCTCCACCCGGCGATCCTGCAGGGCGGCCGGAATGGGCGCCACGGTCCACTCGCCTTCGCGGATATCACGCGTATCGGGTCGAAAATCCGGCAGCACGCCCGCGTCATAGCGAGCCTGTCGCTGACGCCGTGCCTGTAGCAACTCCTGACGGCGCGGCTCGGCGAACCGATGCAGACGCGCCAGAAAAGCCAGCGCTTCAGGGGTGAGGATGTCCGCGTAGCCGGCGGTATGGGCATGAACCTGGACGGGCCGGCTGACGAGTTTTTCGCTGGGTACTGCCATGGTTTGCTTCTCCACCTTCGTTGATGGGTGGAAAGCTAGGCCAGCTAATATCTGTTTGACAAAGCAAATATTTCAATTTTTGATATTCAATTCATTAATACATGCGCTAAGGTATTGAAGCGGCTGTCATCCAAGAGCCAGCTGGAGGCTGAACATGACGAAAAAGCTACCGGCACCCACCCTTAAGCGAGCTTCCAGAAAGCATGCCTCAGCCCAGCCGGCGGACACCGGCCGCTATTACTACAAAGGCAATCGGCTCAAGCAGATGCGGGCCTTCGTGACCACGGTAAAGCTCGGCACGCTCAGTCGTGCGGCCGAAGCGCTGTATCTGTCGCAGCCCTCAGTGAGCCTGCAGCTGCAGGCGCTGGAACGTGAGCTGGGCATGGAACTGCTACACCGCAGTCGCCGGCGCATCAATCTCACCGATGCTGGCGAAGCGCTGTACGAACTGGCACGCCCGCTGGTGGAAGGCTGGGAAAACCTGGATCGCCAGTTTCAGGCCAAGGTGAAGGGTTTGCAGGCAGGCAAGCTGACCGTGGCGGCTGGCAGTTCCACCATCCAATATCTGCTGCCCGGATTGGTTCGCCAATACCGCGAGCGCTTTCCCGACGTGCAATTGCAGCTGGCCAACGTCACCGGCAAGGACGGCATGGCACTCCTACGCGCGGACGAGGCGGATTTCGCCGTGGGTTCCATGCTGGATGTGCCCAACGACATCGCCTGGGCGCCGGTCTACCACTACGACCCCATGCTGATCACGCCCCTCGATCACCCGCTGGCCCAAAAGGAAAGCGTGCTATTGGACGATCTATCGCCCTACGGCCTGATTCTCCCGCCGCAGCGCCTGTCCACGTACCGGCTGGTGGATCTGGTATTCCAGCAGCGACAGGTGCCTTACCACGTGGCGATCGAAGTGGGCGGCTGGGAAGTGATCAAGGAATACGTGGCCATGGGCTTAGGAATATCCATCGTCACCGGCATCTGCATCACCGATGCGGACCGCCAGCGCCTGGCCGTGCGCAACATGCGCCAGTACTTTCCGCAGCGCAGCTATGGCGTGGTGATGCGCAAGGGGAAGTTTCTCAGCAAGGAGGCGCAGGCGTTTATCGATCTGATTCGGCCAGGGCTGCTGACGCATCGCGATTACGATGAGTCGGGGCATTCCGAGCGCTGACCATTCACGGTCTGAACGTTTGGCACGTGGAGCCGATCAGAAGCCACAATAAGCTTCACTCGCATCCAGTCAGCCAATACATCGACCCAAGGACATCCGTCATGAATCTTCGCAAGCTCGGCTTCGCAATCACGATGACGTGTTCATTGAGTCCTTGCTACGCCGCTGATCAAGCTGCCCAGGTCATGGAGCCAGTCCATCATTTCTTTGATGCGCTTGGCCGGCAGGACAAGAGCGGAATGCTGGCCGTGGTGGCTCCCAATGTCGAAATCACGAGCGTGCAACAAGGCGAGCTGCGCCGCAGAAATATGGACAGCCTGGCAGAGGCCATCGCTGCGCATCGAGGCGGCGCCATCGCCGAGCACATCCATGATCCCCTTGTGCACATCGACAATGACCTTGCCGTGGTGTGGGCGCCCTACAAATTTACGCTGGACGGTCACGTGAATCATTGCGGCACGGATGTCCTCACTCTTGCCAGGATCGATGGGCGCTGGATCATTATCGGCCTGTCCGACAGCGAGAGAAAAGAAAATTGCCAGTAACGGCGATGTTCTTCGTGTAAACGTTTTTTGCCGTGGGCATGCGCCCGGTTGCGATGCAACCTAGGTCAACTGCGCTGCTGCAGCGCGAGCTTCACGCCAAACGCCAGCAGCACCGTTCCGCATAGCCGGTCCATCCACTGCCCAAGCTGCGGCCGCGCCGTAAGCAGCCGGTGAATGCGTCCACCCATCAAGGCCAGCACAGTCGACCACGTTAGGCCGGTGCCGATAAAGCTCACACCCAACAGCATCAAACCAAGTTGCGGATGCGCAGCGTGCATGGAAACGAACTGCGGCAGGAACGCGAGAAAGAACAGCGCCACCTTCGGGTTAAGCACGTTGGTAAGCATGCCCTGTCGGAATGCTGCGTTGAATCCATTTCCTCGCGTTTCTGTCGGCTGACGCGTGCTGGCGCGCGACAGCAGCATGCGCAAGCCGATCCACACCAGATACGCCGCACCCAGGTACTTCAGTACGCTGAAGGCAAGCGCCGAAGTCATCAGAATGGCTGAAATACCCAGCACCGCGGCCAGCGTATGCACGATGCAGCCGGCGTTGATGCCCAGTGCCGCCGCCATGCCCACCGCGTGTCCTTCGCGCCCGCTGCGCGTGAGGATGTAGAAGGTATCGAGGCCAGGCGTAAGGTTGAGCGCGATGCTGGCGAGCAGAAAGGCTTCGTAGTGCTGAATGCCGAGTGTGCCCATGTTTTCCCCTGTCTATGCTTCGGTGTTGCGATGCTTGCCGCGATACGGACGAAACAGCGCGCGAATCGTGGCCATATCCGCGTCGGGATCGTCGCTGGCGTGGATCACTGGGCCCAGCGTGAAGCTCTTGCTGGGATAGTCGATGAAAATCGGCTGGATCGGTATGTTCGCTTCGCGCGCGATGCGCAGAAAGCCGGATTTCCAATGCGTGACGTGCTTGCGCGTGCCCTCGGGCGTAATGCCCAGCCACATGCGCTCCTGTTCGTTGAAGCGCTTCACCATTTGGCCGACCACGTTCAGAGCCGCCTTGCGGTTGATCGGAATCATGCCGATCGGGCGCAGGATCACACCCAGCGGCCCCTCCAGCACTTCGCGCTTGATCATGATGTTGATGTTGATGCCAAGTGCAATCTTCATCATCAGGCCCCACACGCCGTCCCAATAGGACGAGTGCGGCGCGCCGATCAGGATCACCTTGGGCTCGTCGGGCAGTTGCCCAAGCAGGCGCCAACCGGAAAGACGCAGCAGGCTGCGCATCAGCCACGGCCAGAAGCGGCTGTCGAGCAGGGGGGCTTGCGGCGGCACCGCCGGCAACGTGGCATCGCTCACTCAGGGCTCCAGGAACGCGATCGATTCTGTTTGATCTTCGCCCGCTGCTGCTTGCCTTCCAGGCGGCGCAACTGCGAGCCGCGGGAAGGCGTGGTGGCGATGCGCTGCTTGGGCGCGACCAACGCGCTGCGCAGGATTTCCACCAGTCGTTCGCGCGCATCCTCGCGGTTGCGACCCTGGTCGCGGAAGCGGCGCGCCTGGATCACCAGCACGCCTTCACTGGTCATGCGCCGGTCGCGGCGCGCAAGCATGCGCGCACGTACTTCCTCCGGCAAGGAAGGCGAGTTCATCACATCGAAGCGCAGTTCCACCGCGCTTTCGGTGCGATTGACGTGCTGGCCGCCGGGACCGTCGGCGCGCAGAAAGCGCACGACCAGCTCGGATTCCGGCAGGCTGATGGATCGGCTTACGGGCAACATGCCCTAAGTTTAGCCGGTCGGCATGACGCTTAGAGTCTGGTCAATGTTTCCGCGTCCGGCAGCGACCAACCGAAACGCCCCAACAGCGACTCAAACGCCTTATCGAGCGGCGCCTCCAGCACCATCGGCCGGCCATCGAGCGGGTGCCGGAAGCTCAATCGCCAAGCGTGCAGCAACATACGATGGCAGCCGAAATACTGCTTATAGAGACGGTTGTGATCACTGCGACCATGCTGGCAATCGCCAATCACCGGGTGATGGAGGTGCGCCATGTGCTTGCGGATTTGCCGGAAGCGGCCGGTTTGCGGTTCGATCAGCACCAGCGCATACCGCTGCTGCGGATAGCGGCCCAGCGCGATCGGTACCTCCACCGTTGCCAGCCGACGATACGCCGTGCGCGCTTCGCGTCGCGGACCGGTCTCGCGCGAGCCGGGCAGCGAGTAATCGACCAAGCCCTCGCCCGGCTCCGGCCAGCCGCGCACTACCGTGAGGTATTGCTTGTGCACGTCGCGGCTCATGAACTGCTCACCAAGCGCGGCGGCGATTTCAGCGGAACGCGCGATCAGCAGCACCCCGCTGGTCGCGCGGTCGAGACGATGCGCCAGATACAGCGTGCCGCCGACCTGCTCGCGCAACACGTCGACCAGGAATGTATCGGCATTGCTCACCATTTTCGAGCGATGCACGGCGAGGCCGGCGGGTTTGTTCACCGCGATCAGGGCGTCGTCTTGGTACAGGATCTCGAGCATCGGGGTGCGGTACTACCGACGCATCCATCCATTCACAAACGAAAGCAGCCCGCCCGCGCCCATGCCCAGCGGCAGCCACGGATTTTGATGGTGTCCGAACGTCCACATCACCGTGGCGCAAATAAGCAGCGTCGTACCCAGCAGTGCGCTGCCGGCCACCTCCAACATGCGCCGCACCAGGCGACGCTGATGCAAGAGATGGTCTGCATCATGAAGCAGCTTTTGTTCGCCGGCAGCAATCTGGCGCATGGCGTCGCGCACCAGGTCCGGCCATTGCGGTGCGTTATGGAACCACTCTGGAATGCGCTTGCGGACTTCGCGCAGCGTGCGCAAAGGGCTGTAGCGCTCGCGCAGGATGCGCTTGAGCACCGGATGCGCCACCGCCCAGATGTCGATATCCGGATCGAGCATCCGGCCCACGCCTTCGATATTGAGCAAAGTCTTCTGCAGCAAAATCAATTGCGGCTGCAAGGTGAGTTCAAACCGGCGCGCGGTCTGGAACAGCTTCACCACCAGTTCGGCCAGCGAAATCTGTGACAGCGGACGTGTGAAATACGGCTCGCACACCGTGCGCACGGCCGCTTCCAGTTCGTCCAGCCGTACGCTGGACGGCATCCAGCCCGCATCCACGTGCAGTTTGGCGATGCGTGCATAGTCGCGTTCGAACAGCGCGATGAAGTTCTGCGCCAGCCAGTACTGGTCGGCTTCGGGCAGCGAACCCATGATGCCGAAATCCAGCGCGATGAAGCGCGGTTCTTGCGCGCGCGTCGGGTCCACCCAGATGTTGCCGGGGTGCGCGTCGGCGTGGAAGAAGTTGTCGCGAAACACTTGCTCGTAAAACAGGCGCACGCCCTTGGCGGCGAGCTGCTTGCGATCGATGCCGGCCGCGTCGATGGCGATGATGTCGTCGCAGGACATACCGGTGACGCGCTCCAGCGTCAGCACACCTGCGGTGGTGAGCTCCCAATGCACCTCAGGCACGTAGAGATCCACGCCGCTGATGAAGTTGCGGCGCAGCAGGCTGGCATTCGCGCCTTCGCGCTGCAGATCCAGCTCATTTTCCAGCATCTTCTCGACTTCGCCGACCACATCGAGCGGGCGAATCTTGTCCGCGTTCGGGTGCCAGCGCTGCGCCATCGCGCCGAGCGAATGCAACAGACTCACATCGCGCGCGATGCGCTCGTTGATACGCGGGCGCAGCACTTTCACCACCACGGCGCGGCCGTCGTGCAAGGTGGCGCCATGCACCTGCGAGATCGAGGCGGAAGCCAGCGGCACCGGATCGAAACTAGCGTAGAGCTTGTCGATCGGCAGCTTCAGTTCGCGCTCGATGATGGTGCGCGCTTGATCGCCGGGGAACGGCGGCACCTGGTCCTGCAGCAGTGCCAGCTCGTCGGCGATGTCGGCAGGCACCAGGTCGCGCCGCGTCGACAGGATCTGCCCCGCCTTGACGAAGATCGGCCCCAACTCGTTCAGCGCCAGGCGAATGCGTGCGCCGCGTGAGAGCGGGCGCACGTCCACCACTGGCCGTCCCAGCAGGGGACGCACGAACTTGAGCGGTCGGAACAGATGCGTGGCGTCCACCAACTCATCGAGCCGGTAACGCAATAGCACAATGGCGACGCGCAGCAGGCCGGGGACTACCTTCAGCGGCGTCACGTGCGCGCTCCCCGTTGCAGGCGTTCGAGCCGCGCCAGGCGTGCTTCCAGCCGCTCGGTGCGTTCGCGCAATGTGTCGACATTGTCGAGAAAACCTTCCATTTCGCCCGGCGCCACAGCGATATGTGTTTCATCGCGCAACCATGCCGCACCATCTTGCGTGAGATGCGAGGCGGTTTCGCGCGCATGCGTCAGCCCTTCGCGCACCGCTTTGGCCAGCGGCACGCCGAGCACGTCGCCGAAAGTGCGGGCGAAGGCTTCCTCGAAATCCGGTGCGAAACCGCTGGCGAGTTTTTCGAGCCGCCTTGCCAGTTCCGCATCACCAGCAATCTCCACCTTGCCCGGCGCGAGGCTTTCGTTGTGGCGGCGAAACAGCATCGACAGCAGGCTGCCGGGCGTGGCCGCCACGCGCAGGTCGCTGCGTTCCGGTGCTGGCCCCACCTTCAGGCGACTGTCTTCGACGGTAACGGCCAGGGCCACATCCACGCCCTGCAGATGCAACTGCACGCTGCGCCCGTCGAGCGCGGCGAGCTTGGCCTGGGTGTCGAGATCAAGCGAAAGCGCGTGATTGAGCGCGGTTTCCAGCGCGCGGCCGGCCAGCTTGCGCAGCGGCCGGGGAAGCAGGTTCGGGGCAGGGGTGGCAGTCATGCCCGGAATTGTAGCCGTCTGCGGCGGGCTTGCCGTGATCAGGGATCGATCGCGCCAGGAAAGCCGAGCTGCCGCCACGCCTCGTACACCGCTACGGCCACGCTGTTGGAGAGATTCAAACTGCGGCTGTCTGCGCACATCGGCAATCGTAGCCGTTGTTCGGGCGGCAGCGCGGACAGTACTGCTTCCGGCAATCCGGCCGTTTCGCAGCCGAACAGTAACGCGTCGCCATCATGAAAGCGCGCATCGACGTGCCAGTTGCGGCCGCGCGTAGAAAACGCGAAGACGCGAGGATGATCGAGCGACGCCAGGCAGGTATCGAGATCATCGTGCACCGTAACGCGCGCGTATTCGTGGTAATCCAGGCCTGCGCGTCGTAAACGCGTATCGTCGAGTTCGAAGCCCAGCGGGCGGATCAGGTGCAGCCCGGCGCCAGTGTTGGCGCACAGCCGGATCACATTGCCGGTGTTGGGCGGAATTTCGGGGCGGAAGAGAATGACATGCAGCATGTCGCCATTATCGGATGGACGGGCGACCGCGTGTTGCGATCAGCCGGCCATCCGTGCATGCACTGCCGTTGCGCTGGACGTGGCGGCGATGGTGTGGCCGGTCGTCACCACGTACGAAGCAGGCTTGGCAGTCACCATCGCCAGCAGCGTGAGTCCACAAACCAATACGCAAGCACCGAACAAGCCGCGAAGGAACAGGGTTTCGAATTTCATGGTCATATCTCCAAAATCAGCATCAAGGGATGGATCAGCCCGCCGCGCGCACGCAGATCATGTCGTCGACAATAGGCAGCACGCAGGAAGAAGGCGCCGAGACGAGCAGGTCGACGATCGTGTTGCCGGCGGCAGCCAGACGCATCGGTGCCGGTTTGCTGGTGATCATCGCCGCCAGGATCAGGCCGCAAACCAGCATGCATGCCACGAACAAACCACGCAGGATCAGTGTTTCGAATTTCATGTCCATATCTCCGATTTCGAGGAAAGGGGACTTAAGGTCCTCGCCCTTACATCAGCAATCCCTGTGCCAGCCCTGCTTGCACCTGCAATGCTTTGATATAAAACAATTTGTTCGAACATTGCCGGAGGCGCTGGATTGTCCGCGGACACCGGACACGCCCGATCGGACAGTGTCCGCGGTACGTCGGACGCCGCCGCGCTAAGCCTGCGTTCTGCGACCAGTAATAGCGACGCGCTACGATGCCAAACGGATGTTTTCCCCTTTACTCGCTTTGATGGAGCTACCTATGCGCAAGACTCTGCTGCTGCTCGCACCTCTCGTGCTGCTCGGCGGTTGTACCTGGGGCATCAATCCCGATCCGGGCTCGAGCAGCGTTCGCACGGTGTGGAGCGGCGACGTGCCGGGCTGCCGTGACCTGGGCAAGATCACCGTGTCGGTGATGAGCCGCGTCGGGCCGATCGACCGCAACGACATCAAGGTGCGCGACGAGCTGCAGGTGCAGGCGCGCAACAGTGCGTACGGCATGCATGCGGATACGATCAAGCCGCTGGGCGATCCGGAGAACGGCACGCAGGCCTGGGAGGCTTACGTGTGCGGCAACCACCAGGTGGGTCCGTCCGCGCCGCCGCCGGCACAGAACCCGGGCACGACACCGCAACCACCGCCGCAGCAGGGCGGTGGGTTCCAGACGTATCCCGCGAAGGGCGGCTGAGCTCGACTTACTTGCCGAACACGCCATGCAGATAGCGCTGCATGGCGTACTGCATCTGCAACAGCGCCGCCTGCCGCCCGGGCATGTTCGGCTCCTCCTGAATCGCTGCAGCGCCTTTCATCATCTGCTGCACCACCACGGCGGCTGCATACGTTTCTTCATCCGAACGATGCGGTGCCCGGCGCGCCAACAACGCCTGCAATTCGGCGCGCAGGCGACGGCGAATGCTCAGGCCATCGGCGGCCGGCCGTGGCATGGATTCCACCAGCGACATGAAAGCGCGATGCCGCTTGCGAAAGGCAATCAGGAGCGTGCATAGCTGCTCGGCCCATTCCTCGATGGTCCAGTTCGCCGACGGCTCGGTGAATTTTTCCAGTTCCGCGTAGAGCGCCTGGGCGTATTGCTCAAGCAGCGCGCGCGCCAGCGCTTCCTTGGTGGGAAAGAACTGATACAGCGAACCGATCGCCGCGCCGGCGCGCGCGGCGACTTCGGTCATCGTCGTACCTTCGTAACCCTTCTCGACGAAGCAAGCGCCGGCCGCTTCCAGCAGCGCGGCAACGCGGTCGTGGCCACGTTGGCGCTGGGGCTTACGGGCGGCGGTTGAATTTTGTGAGGGCATCCTCATAAACTCCAAGGTGAGGATACCCTCACTTTATGATCCGGAGAATCCAGTGGAAAAGCTCGATCCGCGCCATACGGCGCTCGTTCTTATCGATTTGCAGAAGGGTATCGTACCGTTCGCGGGCGGCCCCCACACCGGGGCCGAAGTGCTGGACAAGGCCGGATCGCTGATCCATCGCTTTCATGAGCTGGGTTCGCCGGTGGTGCTGGTGCGCGTGGGTTGGTCCGCCGACGGCGGCGATGCCTTGCGCCAGCCGGTCGACCAACCCTCGCCGGGCAGGACTCTGCCGGACGACTGGTGGGAATTCCCTGCAGAGCTCGGCGCCATCGACAGCGACATCCGCATCACGAAACGGCAATGGGGTGCGTTCTATGGCACCGAGCTGGAACTGCAATTGCGTCGCCGCGGCATCGAGCACATCGTGCTGGGTGGTATCTCCACCAACATCGGCGTGGAATCCACCGCGCGTAATGCATGGGAGCTGGGGTTCGGCATCGTATTCGCGGAGGATACGATGAGTGCGGCCAGTGACGAGCATCATGCGTTCGCGATAAAGAACATCTTTCCGCGGCTGGGGCGAGTGCGTTCTGCCGCGCAAGTGCTGGAAATGCTCAATTAATCGTTAGCCCGCAATCGAAGCAAACGTCATTCCGGCCTTCGCCGGAATGACGGCAAGGCAAAACGCCACCACACCCGCTTCTCTTCCTGCCCCATTCGCGCACACGACACGCCTAGGCGACGCTCCGTTCACGCGCATTCCCCCTGCAAACAACCTTTCGTTCACCGCCTGATGCTGCATCGCCGCGTCAACGGGCTTTGCTTGGCGACAGCCGCCTGACGCCAAGCGGCCCTATTTGTGTGAGTTGAACATCCTGCCAAGTTATTGCACTGCAACGAAAAACGTCGCAACAACGGCTTTACAAGCCTCCATGAAAACGTTTACGTTTGCGCCGCCGCTAGGATGTAAGGCCATTCATTTCGCAAGAGGACGCTTTCGATGACGACCAAGAACGCAACCATCAAGGACGTGGCGCGCGAGGCAAACGTCTCGGTCGCTTCGGTATCGCGCGTACTCAACGGCCTAGGTGGCGTCACGCCCGAGACGCAGAAAATCGTGCGTGAAGTGGCGGCGCGGCTGAACTACATCCCGGACAACGCGGCGCGCAGCCTGATCACTGGTCGCACGCATACCATCGGCGCGGTGCTGCCGGATCTGTATGGCGAATTTTTCTCGGAACTGATCCGTGGCATCGACCTGGCAGCGCGTGCGCGTGGACTCCACTTGCTCGTATCCAGCTCACACGACGGCGTAGCTGATGCCGCCGCAGCGGTGCGCGCCATGCGTGGACGCGTGGACGGCATGCTGATCCTTTCCGAATACGTCGATGCAGCGTTCCTCGAACAAAACCTTCCGGAAAAACTGCCGGCGGTGCTGCTAGACAGCCCGGTGAAAAACACGCGCTATCCGGTGCTCAACATCGACAACCGCGCCGGCGCCATTGCCATGGTGCGGCATCTGGTTGAAGCAGGTCATCAGCGCGTGGCCTTCATCACCGGCCCCAAGACCAACTTCGACGCGCAGCAGCGCGAGAAAGGCTATCGCGCCGCCATGGCCAAGTATGCGCCGGACGCGCCGCTGGTGATCGTCGATGGTGATTTCACCGAGGAATCGGGCTATCGCGCCGCGCGCGAACTGCTGGCCAGGAAGCCGCGTCCGCAAGCCGTGTTCGCCGCCAACGACATGATGGCAATCGGTTGCCTTTACGCCTTCAAGGAAGCCGGCATCGATGTTCCGGGAGACATCGCACTGGCCGGCTTCGACGACATTCTGATCGCGCGTTACGTCACCCCGCCGCTGAGCACGGTGCACGTGAGTATCGCCGACCTGGGCCGCCTGGCGCTGGAGCGTCTCGCGGCCTTACTGAACCCGACCGACAAGACGCCTGCATCGGTCGAAACGCTGGGATGCGACATCGTCATTCGCGAATCCTGCGGCAGAAAAGCCGGCGTGACCGTCGCGCCGACGAAGCCGCGCAGGGTGTCGCGACCATCACCTACATAACGATACCCGCAGCACGATTGGGGAGGGGAGAAACAATGAAAGCCGTATCGAATTACCGGAAACTCATGTTGACGCGGTTGATCGCTGCGTCGATCACCGCCACCGTAGCTGTGCCGACGATTTCCTTCGCGCAAAGCTCGGATGCGAACTTGCGCGGTACGGCTGCGCCCAGCGTTACCGTCACGGCCAAAAACGTGGCCACTGGCTACACGCGCACGACCACCTCGGGCAAGGATGGCAGCTACGCGCTGGTGAGTTTGCCACCCGGCACGTATCAGGTCGACGGCGGTCCAGGCACGCAACATACGGTGACGCTGACCGTGGCATCGACCTCCACGCTCAACCTCGTCACCGCAGCCGCTGCGCCGCCTGTCAACGCGCAGAATCTCGGTCCGGTCACTGTCAGTGCTACAACACTGCCGGAGATGACCACGTCCGAAGTCGGCACCACGGTTTCGCAGCGTGAAATCTCCACTGTTCCGCAGATCACGCGCAACTTCCTCGAGTTTGCCGACACCGTGCCCGGCATGGTGTTCACCGTGCAGCAAAACGGCAATACCAGCCTGCAATCCGGCGGCCAGGCGCCGGCGGGCATTAACGTGTACATCGATGGTATCGGCCAGAAGAACTACGTGGAGAACGGCGGCATCACCGGGCAGAACAACACGCAAGGCAATCCGTTCCCGCAGTTGGCAATCGGCGAGTACAAGGTCGTCACCTCCAACTACAAGGCCGAATACGACCAGATTTCCAGCGCGGCGGTGATCGCGGAAACCAAGTCTGGCACCAACGAATTCCACGGCGAAGTATTCGGCGATTGGACCGATACGTGGATGCGTGCGATGAATCCGTCGGAGATAGCTGCCGGCAAGAAACAACCGTCGCACGACAAGGAATATGGCTTCTCGTTCGGCGGTCCGATCATCCAGGACAAGGCGCATTTCTTCCTGGCCTATGAAGGCAAGGAATACGACACGCCGATCGCGGTGGTTCCAGGCGCCGCGTCGCAGCAGCTGATTTCGCAGTTACCGGCGAGCGCATTGGCGCAGCTTGGGCCGGCCAGTCTGCCGTTCAAGGAAAACCTGTATTTCCTCAAGTTCGACTACGAGCCGACCAACCGCGATCGCATCGAAGTGAGCGGCAAATACCGCAACGAAACCGCGATTACCGGTACCGGCACAGGTGTGGCGGCTTCCTCCGCGCTCAACCAGATCAACTACGATCGCCGCTTCGACATTCGCTGGGATCACAGCGCGGACAGCTGGTTCAACCGCCTGCAGCTCACCTATGAAAACGCCTTCTTCAAGCCGAGCGCCATCAATCTCGGCAATGGCTCCACCTACACGGTTTACAACAACCAGAACCAGTCGATCCTGACCACCGGCGCAGCCGATCCACGCGGCACGCAGGACAAGGGCCAGAAAGGCCCGGCAATCCAGGACGACCTGACCTTCAACGATCTCGAATGGCACGGCGACCACGTTATCAAGATGGGCGCCAAGTACAAGCTGATACAACTCACGGCGCAGGATGCCGGCGAGTTCAATCCGCAGTTTTCCTATGACGTGACGCCAACGGGAACCTTGTCGACGCCTTACCAGGTGCTGTTCCCGATTACGCTTCCCGGCACCAGTCCGGTCGTCAAGACCAATGACAGGCAGTTCGGTGCGTATATCCAGGACGACTGGACAGTGGATCAGCACCTCACGCTGAACTTGGGCGTTCGTTGGGATTACGAACAAACGCCGTCGTATCTCAACTTCGTAACGCCGCAGTCAGTGGTGAATGCACTCAATTCGCAGAATCCAAACGCTGCTCCTGGCGTGACCTATGCGCAGTCGCTGGCTCTCGGCGGTGTGAACGTCAATGACTACATCAGCAATGGCAACAATCGTCATGCTCAGAAGAACGAAATTCAGCCTCGCTTTGGTTTCTCGTACGACATTAACGGCGATCAACAGCATGTGATCCATGGTGGCGCCGGTCGGTCGTATGACCGCACCATCTACGAGATCCTGCAGTTGGAGCAGACCAAGCTGGCATTGGCCGAAGCGACCATCACGTTCCCGAACCAGTATCACTCTTGCTCGCCGAGTCCCAACTGCATTGCGTGGAATCCGGCGTATCTGAACGGCATCGGCATCCTGCAGGGCCTACTGACCGGCACGACCGCCGGCCGCGAAGTGGACCTGATGAACAACAACCTGAAGACGCCGTATTCCGACCAGATCAGCATCGGCATGCGTAATCAGATCGGTGACTGGATTACCGACGTTACCTTGGCGCAGGTTAATCGCTTCGAAGGTGTTGTGTTTACGCTCGGCAACCGTTACGCGAATGGTGCGTTCTGGCAGAACGGCAACCAGGCGTTTGGCCAGAGCATTCCCGGCTTCGGCAGCCTGATCATCGCCAACAACGGCCTGACGCAAAAGACACAACAGGTGCTCGTCTCGGCTCAGAAACCGTACACGCCGGAATCGCATTGGGGCATCAACATCGCCTACACCTACACCAAGGCGAAGCAGAACAACGATAACCAGGACGTTACCGATCAATACGCGTTCGACGAGGCAACCATCCAGGATTATCCGTACGTTACCTCTGCAGTGGCGAAGCATCGCTTGGTCGTTGCCGGTTCGAACGACCTGCCGTGGGGGCTGCTATTCGGTTACAAGTTCACCCTGGCAACGCCCATTCCTGGCATTAACCTGGCTTGCTATGGAGCGCCGGCTCCGGGCAATGGCAGTCTCGGCAATGGTTGCATCCCGTTCTCATCCACTCCGCCGGGTTCGCGCTTCTTGAGCGGACCGATCTTCGGCTATCGCTCGATCGACTTCCAAATCACCAAGAACTTCAAGATCTACGAGAACGTCAGCGGCTACGTGCGCTTTGATCTGCTTAACGCGTTCAACTGGAACAATTACAGCGATTACGTCTACAACTACGGTTCGAATGGCGTGCTCAACAGAACACCGGTGACCTATGACCCGACCGGCAACATCCTGGGCACACCGCGCGAAGTGAAGCTGACGTTGGGTGTGAAGTTCTAATGCTTGCTCCCCACGGATGGGGTGTGCCTGCGAATCCCGGTACGAGCCCCTCGGCGTACCGGGATTCGCTCGCTTTTTTCCGTCCCGATAATCGACATTTTCCGCCCATGACATCCCGACATTTCCGCCATGTTGCGTTCAAGGCACTGCTTGCCGCACTAGTGTTCGGCAGCGGCGCCCAACAGTCAGCCTTGGCACGGACGGCCAAATATGACTTCGATAGCCTGCCCAAACCGCAGCAGGTGATGATGGCGGACCTGGAGCGACGCACCTTTCAATGGTTCTGGGATAGCGCCAATCCCGCCAATGGGCTGATACCGGATCACTATCCAGGACCTTCCTTTTCGAGCATTGCCTCTGTGGGCTTCGGGCTCACTGCATACGGCATAGGCGCGGAACGCGGCTACATCACGCGCGCGCAGGCGGTAGATCGCACGCTAGCCACGCTGCACTTCTTCGCCAACGCGCAGCAGGATGATAGTGAAGACGATGCGTCCGGCTATCACGGTTTCTTCTATCACTTTCTGGATATGAAAACGGGCAAACGCTTCGCGCGCTCGACGGAACTCTCCAGCGCGGATACGACGCTGTTGCTGGGCGGCGTGCTGTTCGTGCAGAGTTACTACGACCGCGATACGCCGAAGGAAAAGGAGATCCGTGCGCTGGCGGATCAAATCTACCGCCGCGTCGATTGGACTTGGATGCAGCCGCGCGCGCCGCTGATCAGCATGGGGTGGACGCCGGGCGGCAAGTTCATCGACTCGGACTGGAAAGGCTACGACGAGGGCATGCTGATCTATATCCTCGCGCTGGGTTCGCCGACGCATGCCGTTTCCGACGACGCCTGGTCGGCCTGGACGAGCACGTATCCAAAGCAATGGGGCAGCTTCTACAGCCAAACCTTTCTCAACTTCGCGCCGTTGTTCGGGCATCAGTACAGCGAAACCTGGGTGGATTTCCGCGGCATCCGCGATGCGTGGAGTCGCTCGCATGATCTGGATTACTTCGAAAACGGACGCCGCGCTGTTTACGCCCAGCGCGCGTATGCGATCGCCAATCCCGGACATTGGACGGGTTATGGCGAAAACGTGTGGGGCTTGACCGCCTGCAATGGCCCCGGCGATGTAACGCTCAACTTGCCGGGCAAGGGCGAGCGCACATTCGACGGCTACACCGCGCGCGGCGCCGGGCTGGACTATATTTCCGACGACGGCACCATCGCGCCCACCGCAGCGGGCGGCTCCATCGTCTTCGCGCCGGAACTCGTCGTGCCGGCGTTGCAGGCCATGAAGGAGCGCTATGGTGACGATGCCTATGATCGCTACGGTTTCGTCGATGCGTTCAACCCCAGCCTGGATACCGACATGCAGCCCAAGGAAGGTCGCGTGGTGCGCGGCAAGGGCTGGTTCGATACCTTGCAGATCGGTATCGACCAGGGGCCGATCGTGTTGATGATCGAGAACTGGCGTAGCGGGTTTGTGTGGAAGGTGATGCGCAGGAATCCGTATGTCCGCAAGGGGTTGTTGCGTGCGGGTTTTAGCGGTGGATGGCTGGAATCAGGCAAATAGCGCCACATGCTCAGCTCCCTCTCCCCTCCGGGGAGAGGGTTGGGGTGAGGGGACAATCTAGCGGGGAAGGTTATTTTTTACTCCAACGCATCTGAGAGAAAAGAAGCGCATCGGTCATGAGCATCATGGCAAGTACCGCCCCTCACCCCAGCCCTCTCCCCGGAGGGGAGAGGGGGCAATGGGCTTCGCTTTGTTGCGTGATCGCCTTAGTGATGGCTACCTGCCTCGCCGCGTGCACACCCCATTCCGATCCCCACACACTCACCTTCTGGACCATCGGTCGCGAAGGCGAAGCCATTACGCAGCTGCTGCCTGAATTCGAACACGAGAATCCAGGCATCCACGTAGTTCTGCAGCAACTGCCACTGACCGCTGCGCACCAGAAACTGCTCACCGCCTTCGCCGGCGACTCTACGCCGGACATGACTCAGCTCGGCAATACCTGGTTGCCGGAGCTTGTTGCGCTCGGTGCTCTGGAGCCGCTGCAAGCACGCGTGGCGCGCTCGCAAGTCATCCGTCCAGATGACTACTTCTCTAGCATCTGGTCCACCAATGTCTACGACGGCGCGCTGTATGGCGTGCCCTGGTACGTGGATACGCGCCTGCTGTTCTATCGCAGCGATTTATTGAAGGCTGCCGGCTTCAATGCGCCGCCGCGCGATTGGACCGAATGGCGGCGCATGCTGGCCGTGCTGAGTCATCCCGAGCGTGGCGTGTATGGCATTCTGCTGCCGACCAACGAATACGAGCAGCTGATGTCGTTGGCATTGCAGCAGCCCGATCCGCTGCTGCGCGATGACGGGCGTTATGGCAACTTCGAAAGCGCAGGCTTCAAACGCGCGTTGAGCTTCTACGTCGACACCTTCCGTTTGCATCAGGCGCCACCCATTACCAATGTCGAAGCGGGCAATCCTTGGGTGGAATTTGGCCGTGGCGTGTACGATTTCTACTTCTCCGGCCCCTGGAACATTGGTGAATTCCGCAAGCGCTTGCCTGCATCGGAAGAAGGCGAATGGAATACGGCACCGCTGCCGGGACCGGATGGTCCTGGCGCATCGGGTGCGGGTGGCTCCAGCCTGGTGATCTTTCGCAAGGCACGACACAAAGAAGCTGCCTGGAAGCTGATCGAATATTTGTCGCGACCGGATGTGCAGGGCCGTTTCTATGATTTGCTGGGCGATATGCCGCCACGCCGCAGTTCATGGGCCTTGGGTAGTTTGCGTGGCGATCCAAAAGCGCATGCATTCCGCGAACAACTCGAACGCGTAAAGCCGACGCCGCCGGTGCCGGAGTGGGAGCAGATTGTCAACGAAATGCAGCTCGTCGCTGCGCAGGCGGTGGCGGGCGATCTCAGCATCGATCAGGCGGCCGCCGAAATCGATCGTCGAGCCGACCGCATTTTGGAAAAGCGGCGATGGATGCTCGATCGTGCGAGGCATATAGCGGGGACAGCGCCATGAACGGCCAGCGTAGCGCGTGGCTGTTTCTGGCACCTGCTGCGATCATCCTCAGCGTGTTTTTCCTGCTGCCGGTGATTGGCGCGCTGGCTTTAAGCCTCACCGATTACGACCTCTACGCGTTAGCCGATGTCCACAATCTGCGCTTCGTCGCGCTCAATAACTATTGGGCGTTACTGCATCGGCCGCTGTTTTGGTCGGCGCTGGGGCATACCGTGTATTTCGTCGTGTTGGGCGTGCCGCTGTCGATGTTGGTTTCCTTGTGCGCCGCCTCGTTGCTGCATTCGCCGCTGGCGCGTTGCAAAGCATTGTTTCGCACAGCACTGTTCGCGCCTGTGGTCACCACAGTGGTTGCGGTCGCTGTGGTATGGCGCTACCTGTTCAACACCAAGTACGGGCTGGTGAACTATATGCTCGGTGCGATCGGCATTCATCCGGTCGACTGGCTCGGCGATCCGCATTGGGCGATGCCTGCGATCATCCTGTTCGCCGTGTGGAAGAACTTCGGCTACAACATGATCATCCTGCTGGCGGCCTTGCAAGCCATTCCGGCCGAGCTTTATGAAGCGGCGCGTATCGACGGCGCATCGGCCTGGCGACAGTTCCGCCATATCACGCTGCCGATGCTCGCGCCAACCATGCTCATGGTGGGCATCCTCACCGTTTCCGGTTATTTCCAGTTGTTCGCTGAGCCGTACGTAATCACCGAAGGCGGTCCATTGCAGAGTACGGTCAGCGTGCTATATCTGATGTACAACGAAGGCTTCAAATGGTGGAACCTTGGCTCCGCCTCGGCGATTGCCTTTCTGCTGTTCGTGATCATGTTTGTCGTGACAGCATGCATGCTTCGCATAGGGCGACGCGAGGCCGAAGCATGAATCCGCGTATCGCCAAGGCCTTGATCAACGGCATGCTGATCGGCGGCACTCTCGTTGCACTGTTTCCCATGCTGTGGATGCTGTCCGTGTCGCTGATGCGGCCGGGCGAGGCCGGCGCGTTGCCGCCGCCGCTGCTTCCCGTGCACGCCACGCTGTACAACTATCACGAGCTGTTCGTGCGCGCGGGTATGGGACGTTACCTGCTCAACAGCTTGCTAGTTTCCGCGGCCATCACGGTGCTATCGCTCGCGTTGAACTTGATGGCCGGTTACGCCTTCGCGAAGCTGCGCTTTGCTGGGCGCGATGCGCTGTTCAAGGCGGTGGTCGGCATGCTGGCCATTCCCGCACAGGTGGCGATGCTGCCCTTGTTCCTGATGCTCAAACCGATCGGCCTGGTCAACAACTACGGCGGCGTGATTGTGCCAGCGATGGCCAGCGCCTTCGGTATCTTTCTGGTACGCCAATACGCACGCGGCATTCCGGATGAGTTGCTGGAGGCGGCGCGTATCGATGGCGCGGGCGAGCTGCGCATCTTCATGCGCATCGTGCTGCCGCTGCTCAAGCCGATCATGGTGACGCTGTCGATCTACACCTTTCTTACTGCGTGGAACGATTTCATGTGGCCGCTGATCGTGTTGACCGGTCAGGAGCATTACACCTTGCCGTTGGGCTTGGCCTCGCTGGCGCGTGAACATGCCACCGATACGGAGCTGATGATGGCCGGTTCCGTGATCACCGTCGTGCCGGTGCTGGCGCTGTTCCTGGCGCTGCAGCGCTATTACCTGGAAGGGCTGCTGCTCGGCAGCGTGAAAGGCTAGATGCGTACGACCATGGCGCGCACCTATGTACTCTCATGGCCGTCATTCTCGCGAAAGCGGGAATCCATTGCTCTGATGCAAAGAGCAATGGTGGATTCCCGCTTTCGCGAGAATGACGGCCATGGGGGATTACGTGATGCGCAGTCCGCTTTCCGCATCGAAGAAGTGCAAACGATCCGCATTGAAACCAAGCTGCATAGACGTGCATGGCGCAGGCATGTGCTGCGGCGGTACGCGCGAAACAAGAGTGTTATCCCAAAAGCGAAGATTGAGAAATACCTCGTTGCCAACCGGCTCGATCACTTCCACTTTCGCTTCCATCACTGCCGCATGCGAAGCGGCTGGCTGCAGATCTTCCGGCCGCATACCAAGCACGATCTCGCGATCGCGCCAGGTTTCCAGCATGGGTGTCTGCAACGGCAGTGTTCCCAATGGCAACGGCCCATGCGGCATGGCCAAGTACCAGCCGTTTTCCCAACGCAGCCGTCCGCACAACAAATTCATGGCCGGAGAACCGAGAAAACCTGCCACGAACAAATTGGCCGGTTTGTCGTACAGGTTCATCGGCGTATCGATCTGCTGAATCTTGCCGCCGTCGAGTACCACGATGCGTTCACCCAGCGTCATCGCTTCCACTTGGTCGTGCGTGACGTAGATGGTGGTGGTGCCGAGTCGCCGGTGCAGCCGTGCGATTTCCACGCGCATCGTCAGCCGCAGCTTGGCATCGAGATTGGACAGCGGCTCGTCGAGCAGAAACACCTTCGGCTCGCGCACCAGTGCCCGGCCCAAGGCTACGCGCTGGCGCTGGCCGCCGGAGAGCGAGGCGGGCCGCGCATCCAGGCGATGTTCCAGTTCGAGCAGGCGTGCAGCTTCGTGCACGCGGCGTTCGATGTCATCCTTGCTCTTGCCGCGCAAATGCAGGCCGAAGCCAAGATTTTCCGCGACCGTCATGTGCGGATAGAGCGCGTAGTTCTGGAACACCATCGCGATGTCGCGATCCTTGGGCGCAACGTCGTTGACCACGCGCCCGTCGATGCGCAGCGTGCCGGCGGAAATCGACTCCAGGCCGGCGATCATCCTGAGCAACGTGGTCTTGCCGCAGCCGGATGGGCCGACCAGCACCAGCAACTCGCCGTCCGCGATATCGAAGCTCGCATCCTCGATGCCGACGTGACCGTTGGGATAAAGCTTGCGCACCCGCTCAAGACTGACCGTCGCCATCGAAATGCAGTGTCCTTTGTAGCGATGGGTTATTCTGACTGCGTAATCGGTTACATCAAGCCGCACTGCGGCATGGAGAGTTTCGCATCATGACCCTTAGCTATCGCTTCCCGGCTGGCTTCGTGTGGGGCGCGGCCACCTCGGCTTACCAGATCGAAGGTTCACCCCTGGCCGATGGCGCGGGACCGAGCATCTGGCAGCGCTTCGCGCACACGCCGGGCATGATGGCTAACGACGATCACGGCGATATCGCCTGCGATCACTATCGCCGCTACAAGGACGATGTGCAGCTGATGCGCGCGTTGGGTCTGCAAGGCTATCGCTTCAGCATCGCGTGGGCGCGTGTGCTGCCGGACGGCACCGGCCGCGTCAACCCGAAAGGTTTGGATTTCTATTCGCGCTTGGTTGATGAGCTGCTTGAGAACGGCATCGAACCCAACGCCACGCTGTTTCATTGGGACTTGCCGGCCACGCTCGATGACCGCGGAGGCTGGTTGAATCGCGATAGTGCGCACTGGTTCGCCGAGTATGCGGAGGTGATGTTCAAGGCGCTGGACGGCAGGGTGAAGCGCTGGTCCACCGTCAATGAGCCATGGGTGGTCACCGATGGCGGTTATCTGCGCGGCGTGCTCGCGCCGGGACATCGCAGCAAATATGAAGCGCCTATCGCGGCACATAACCTGATGCGTGCGAGCGGCGCCGCGATCCAGGCTTATCGCGCAACTGGGCGGCATGAAATCGGCGTGGTGCTCAACATCGAGCCCAAGTATCCGGCTTCGCAAAGTCCTCAAGATCTTGCCGCTACGCGTCGTGCGCACGCTTACATGAACGAGCAATTCGCCGATCCCGCCTTGCTCGGCTCTTATCCGCCGGAACTGCAGGAGATCTTCGGCGATGCCTGGCCCGACTTCCCCGCAGAGGATTTTCAGCTCACCCAACAGCCGGTGGATTTTGTCGGCATCAACTATTACACCCGTTCCGTAGTAAAGCATGATGACGAAGGCTATCCCTGCCATGCGACGCGCGTGCGCCAGGCCAACGTCACACATACCGAAACGGATTGGGAGGTCTACGAGCAGGGCTTGGTGGATACGCTAATGTGGTTCAAGCGGCGCTATGGCGATCTGCCGCTCTATATCACCGAAAACGGCGCAGCCTTCTACGATCCGCCGGTGGCGGAACGTGATGTGGTGGAAGATCCGCTGCGCGTTGCCTATTTGCGCAAGCATCTGCGCGCGCTGCATCAATGCATCGAGGCAGGCGTGAACCTCAAGGGCTATTACGCGTGGTCGCTGCTAGACAATCTGGAATGGTCGCTGGGATTTGCCAAGCGCTTCGGTTTGTATCACGTGGATTACGCGACCTTGAAGCGGACGCCGAAGGCGTCGGCGAAGTTTTATGCGAAGGTGATTGAGACGAATGGTGCCTCGCTAGCCGAATAATCCATTCTCCCTCCACTGCTTGCAGGGGAGGGTTGGGGTGGGGTGAGTACTTGCCTCAGACTTTCCCGCAAAGGTTCACCCCCTGCAAGCAGGGGGAGGGGCAGATCGCTCTTGCGGAGGGTAATCATCAAGAAGCAGCCTCAACGTGCTGCGCAGCCTTCTCCAACAGCCACCCACGCAACACCCCATCTTCCGCCGCCATCGACTCCGCCGAAGCAGAACGCTGCAGCATCGCCGCCAAAGCAGACGGCACTTCCACCGGCTTGCCGATCAACGGTTCCACCACGCTCTCGAACTTGGCCGGATGCGCAGTCGCCACCACTGCCCACGACGCATCGTCACCGGCGGCGCGTAACTGATTTAGCAGATGCATCGCCGTGGCGGTGTGCGGACAGAACACTTCACCGTGTTCGCGCGCATGCATGGCGATGGTGGCGGAGATGGTTTGATCATCCACGCTGTGCGCCTGCAGCTGCTCGCGTAAAACGTCGACTTGTGGAAACGTCCAGCGAAGACGCTCGAAATTGCTGGGCGCGCCGACATCCATGGCATTGGCTAGCGTCGCTACGGCCTCACGTGGCGCGTAATCCTGACCTGCAAAGAAATCGGGCAGTGTGGTGTTGGCATTGCAGGCGAGGCGGATTTGCCCAAGCGGCAAGCCCATCGCGCGTACCCACACCGCAGCCAACGCGTTACCAAGGTTGCCGGTGGGCACGATCACGTTCAGCGGTTCGTGGTGCTTGTGCCACCACGTCAGCGCAGCGTGTGCGTAGTAGCTCATCTGCGGCAGCAGGCGGCCGAGGCTGATGCTATTGGCAGAGGACAATGGCGATTTTGCCTGCAGGGCGGCATCGTTCAACGCGGCTTTCACCATGCGCTGGCAATCGTCGAAACGGCCCTGCACGCGCAGCGCCTGCACGTTGTCGCCGAAGCAGCCGAGCTGGTGTGCTTGTCGCGGCGAGACGCGTCCGTCGGGATAGAGAATTACCACTTCGATGCCAGGCTGGCGATGGAATGCGGCGCCGACCGCCGCACCCGTATCGCCAGAAGTCGCTACCAAGATCGTCAGCGGTGTTGCATGGTCGCCGCGCACACGACGCAAGCTGGCAGCGAGAAAGCGCGCGCCGACATCTTTGAACGCCGCGGTGGGGCCATGGAACAGCTCCAGCACTGAAGTGTGCGGATGCTGCGGCAGCGGACGCAAAGGCGTGGGGAAGGTCAGCGCCGCGGCGCAGATGGCGGGTAGCTCGCTGGCCAGCGCATCGCCGGCAAAAAAAGGCGTGAGCAAGCTGGCTGCCGTTTCGGCGAGACTGCCGCCGATTTTGAAATCTTCGATGCTGAGCGTGGGTAGATGATCCGGCACGTACAAGCCGCCATCCGGAGCAAGTCCTGCGGCGATTGCTTCACTCAAGGTGGCGACGGGGCTGGCGCCGCGCGTGCTGAGATAACGCAATGCTGCGCTCATGCGCGCTCACCAGCGTCGACGGAAGGAACAAGCGTCGCGGCGGGCCCATCGACAGGGGAGACGAAGGTATCGCTATCGAGGCCAGCCTCGGCGAACGCGCCGCGCATGGCCTCGGCGGCGGCTTCGGCTTCTGCGCGATGTTCGAACCAGCCGAACACGCTGGGACCTCCGCCGGAGATGCTGGCGCCCATGGCCTTGTGGTCCATCGCCGCCTGTTTCACACGCGCAAAATTCGGCACCAGCGGCGCGCGGCGTGGCTCGACCAGCACATCTTTCAGGCCTTCGCGTACCAGCTCCGCATCACCGCGAAAGCAGCCGGTGAGCACCAGTGCGAGGTTGGCCGACTGCGCCACGAATTCGCCAAGCACGTAATCGCCGGCCAGCGCCGCACGCGCCTTGCGCGTTTCCAGTACCACGTGCGGATGCACCAGCGCGCAGTGCCAGGTTGCCGGCACGGGCAGGCGCACCACGCGATCGCGCGTGGCAAGCACTAGACCGCCCAGCAGCATCGGGCCCACGTTGTCCCCATGGCGTCCGCCGCTGGCGACCGCCTCGCCTTCCACCGCGAAGCCATACAGCGATTCGCGCGGCAGCGACCGTTCCAGGAGGGCGTTCGCCGCCACCAGCGCGGCTACGCACGAAGCGGCCGAACCGCCCATGCCCGAACCGAGGGCGATGCCCTTGTGTAGCGAGATCTCGAAACCATGTTGCAGACCCAGCGCCTTGCGCAGCGCCATCAATGCAGCGCCCGCGGTGTTCTGCGCAGCGTCGGTAGGAAGCACTTCCACGCAGCCTTCGATGCTGGCGATGCGCACGGTGGGCGCATCGATGCGGCGCACGTCGGCGCGATCGCCCGCGCCCGCGATGCAATGTCCCAGTATGTCGAAACCCACGCCCACGTTGCCGACGCTGGCGAAGGCGGTAGCGGAGGCGGCTTGCAGGCGTTGCACGGACATGGCGGATTTCACGGCAAGAGGGGCGTTCATGCGCGCACCTCCAGCGATTCGGCAATGCGCAGCAAGTCGGCGAAAATCCCGGCGGCCGTCACTTCCGGACCGGCCCCGGGGCCCTGCACTAGCAACGGATTGTCGTTGTAACGCTGAGTGCGGAATTTCACGATGTTATCCGTAAGTCGCGTGTGCGCGAACGGGTGCGAGGCCGGCAGCACCTGCAGGCCCACCTGGGCGCGCCCTTTGTGATCGAGGCTGGCGACGTGGCGCAGCACGCCATGTTCGGCCTGCGCCTCGGCCAGGCGCGCGGCCATGGGTGCGTCGAGTTCGTCCAGGCGCGCCATGAATTCTTCCAGCGGCAGTTCCGCCAGCTCGGCCGGCACCAGGCTTTCCACCGCCACATCGTGCAAGGACATCGGCCAGCCCGCTTCGCGCGCCAGGATCACCAGCTTGCGTGCCACGTCGATACCGGAGAGATCGTCGCGCGGATCGGGTTCCGTATAGCCCAATGCGTGCGCTTCGCGCACCAGCGCGGAGAAGGGGCGTTTACCGTCGTAATGGCAGCACAGCCACGCAAGCGTGCCGGAGAACATGCCTTCCACCGACAGCAGATGATCGCCGGTATCGAGCAGATCGCGCAGCGTCTGCACCACCGGCAGGCCGGCGCATACGGTAGCTTCGTAGCGGAACCGGCCGCCGTGCTGGCTCGCCGCGCGGATCGCCTGCCAGCGCGAGAGCGGACCGCTGCTCGCAAGCTTGTTCGGCGTCACCACGTGCACACCGGAAGCAAGCCAGTAGGGATACTGCGAGGCCACCGCGTCGTTCGCGCTGCAGTCGATCAACATGGCGTGGCGCTGGCCTTCGCCACGCACATGGGCGGCGAATTGGTCGAGGTCGGTGGGGCGCCACGTCTGCGCGTCGTGTTGCGCGTTGAGTTCCGGATCGTCGCAATCCAGCCACATGCGTCGGCTTGCGGCCACGGCACATAGCTTCAATTCCAGGCCTGCTTCACGTAGCAGGCGTTCCTGCGCCGCGCGCAGTTGGGCCAATAAAACGCTGCCGACACGGCCTGGGCCGATCAGGCCGACGGCCAGCGTTCGTCGGCGCGAAACGGCGGCCTGTAACGGAGGAAGACGGTGGGGATGTTCGGCGATGAGTGATGCGCAGCTTTCCATGACGACCTCCGGTGGAGGTCCCTTACTCGCTGGCGGTTCGGTGTGTGCCGGCCCGCCTCGTCGAGGGCGGGACCGTTTGCGTGTGAAGACTATTCGCGCACAGACACCACCCCAGACCTAGTCGTTCCGGTTCCGGTAGTGGTGGTAATAATCGTGGCGATGATCGTTGTCGCCGCAACACCCATACGACCGGTAGTGATCGGTGCGGATGAGATGCGTGCTGGCGTATAGGCAGGCGACATGGGTTCGACAATAGTTGTGCGCTGCAGCGGCTGTCAACAGTTGCCTAATGAAACTATTGCATGAGGTCAAGAGGCAAAAGTTACAGAAGAAACTGTTGCTTGCCTCAGCGTTTGTATTCCCTCTCCCCTGCTGTGAGAGGGAACACAAGCTGCGGCGCTTACTTCGAAAGATCGATCGCGTACACCGCCGTTCCATCGCCGTTATCGCGCACCTGTCGGAGAGTGTGCAGCCCATCCGTTTCCGCCACCGCCTGCTTGTCGCCGGCGGAGGTGAACACCACCGTGCCCCGCGTTTTCAGTCGCGCGAAATGCCACGAAGCACGCGGCAGATCGTCGGCGCTGAGCGTGGGATGCGCCTGCAGCCACTGCGCAAGAATCTCGCGCGTGCCATCTGGCGAAGCCAGCACGATGTTGCTGCCATCCAATCCCGGAAAATGTCCGCCGCCGCTGGCGCGATAGTTGTTGGTCGCCACCACGAAGGTCTGCGACGGCTGCACAAGCTTGCCTTGATAGCTCAGCTTTTCGATGCGCTGTCCGGCCGGCTTGGATACGTCGATGACGTAGCGGATGCCGCCCTGCATCTGATCGAAATTGAAGCCCGGGTATTTTGTGTTGATCAGTTGCTGCTCGCCTTCTGCATTCGGATCGATGCGATTGAAGCGCTCGGCAGACTTTTCCAGCCATGCCTTGAGCTCAGCACCATCGATCTTCACTGCCGAAAGCGTGTTCGGATAGAAGTACAGATCCGCTGCGTTGCGCAGCGTGAGCGGGCCGGGCAGCACGTCGGTGTAATCGTCCGCACCGCCGAAGCCGTTGCGGAATGCGGCTGCCGCCGCAAGCACCGGCGTGTTTGCCAGTTCCGGATGTGTGGCGGCCAATTCACGGCGCACATAATCGATCT
Organism: Dyella humi; assembly: GCF_044904605.1. Taxonomy (NCBI): domain Bacteria; kingdom Pseudomonadati; phylum Pseudomonadota; class Gammaproteobacteria; order Lysobacterales; family Rhodanobacteraceae; genus Dyella; species Dyella humi. Next base: position 1,170,687 of record NZ_JADIKI010000023.1, on the reverse strand, counting down.
GCGCAGCATTCACCGGCGCCAGCGCGCTCATGTCGCCTTCGTCGGCGAAATAGCTGCTCATGCGCACCGCGCTCTGGCCAATTGGCGTGTTGACGTAATCGATCGCTGCTTGCTGCACCTTGCCGACCACCAGCTTGATCTGCGGATCGGCCGGCACGCAGTTCGTCGGCGATACGGTGGGCTTGCCCGCGATCAGCATGGGCGGACAGATCGGCCATACCTGGCTAAAGGTTTTGCTTTTGTCGATCGTCCAATGTCCTTGCTGACGCACCAGCGCCAGCCGGATCACGCCCAGATCCTTGCCGAAGAAACCACCCATCACCGCCGGCACGCCGCGCACAAAACCGTGCTCGTCGTCGACGTCGGGCATATGTTCGAAACGCGGGCCGGGGAAATCCGTGTGCTCATGTCCCATCAGCAGTACGTCGATGCCCGGCACGCCGGCCAGATGCCAACCGCCGTTTTCCATGTCGGAGGTGTATGGCGCGGTATTCATGCCGCCGTGCAGGATCGCGACCACCAGGTCCGGATGCTGCGCTTGGATTTCCGGCATGTACTTCTGCGCTGCTTCCACCACGCCGGATACAGTGACCTTACCTTCGAGATTCTGCTTGTCCCACTGCATGATCGGCGGTGGCGTAAAGCCGATGATGGCGATCTTCAGCGGCACGCTGAGCTTGCTGCCATCCGGCGTAAACGCGGCCATATTGCGCGTCACGATCGTCCAGGGTTGAACGATCGGCTTGCTGTCGCGCGCGCTATACACATTCGCCAGCACCAGCGGATAGTGCGGCCCGGCACAGCGCTGCGTGCCAGCGCCGTCCACATTCATTGGCGTGCCGGTCACCTGCGAGAGAAAGGGCAGGCCGTAGTTGAACTCATGATTGCCGATGGTGCCGCCGTCGTAACCCACCGCGTCCATCGCCTTGTAGATCGCAAGTTCCTCGCCGCAATCCACCTTGCGTACCTGCGCCTGGTAATCGGCTAGCACGCTGCCCTGGATGGTGTCGCCGGCATCGAACAGCAGGCTGTTGGTGAACTGCTCGCGCGCCTTGCGGATCAGCGTGACGGTGCGCTCGAAACCCAGCGTGGGGTCGGCTTTTTGCTTGTAGTAGTCGTAACTGAGGATGTTCGAATGCAGGTCGGTGGTTTCCAGCACCGCCACATCGACGCGCAGGCCGTCCGATAATGGCTGGGTGCGAGGCTGTTCGAGCGGATGCGGTTGACTGGCGCAGCCAGCCAGGAAGAGGGCAGCAAACAGGGCGGTAATACGGGAGCAGTGGGCCATGGGGCGGTCGGTAGCGGTAAATGCATGAACCTAGCAGATACGGGTGACAATTCGCGCCTGCTGCGGGCACCAGCGGGGCGGCCGAAAGGCTCTAAAATGACAACAATTTGACAACCAACAATACGCACCGTCCCGCCGGTGCGGTAATAGGGGGAAAGCCACCCATGCCGTTGATTCCGTTTCGCGCCTCGCGAAGCCGCTTGGTTGTTGTCTGCGCATGGGTGTTCTTCGCCGTCTGCGTGTGGTTCACCGCCTGGCAGGAGCCTTTGCTGGAGCAGCGCCTGTTCGTGCTCACGCTGATGCTGAGCGTATTCGGCGTGTCGCTGTTCGTGTTCGCACGCATGGCTTTCGCACTGGTGTTCAGCGGCGGTCTGTTCCTGCTGCTGCGCGCCATCACGGTGCTGAAGGAGCAGTACCTGGAGTCCCCACTGATGCCGGCGGATTTCGTGTACTACGTGCGATCGAGTCTGTTCGAAACCCTGCGGCGTTATCCGAATATCTACAGTGTCGGTCTTTGCGTCGGCATTGCCGTGCCGATCGTGCTGTGGCTGGCTTGGTATTGCGATCGGCAACTGTTCCTGCATCTGCGCAAAGTGCCGCGCGCTTTGCTGCGTGTCGGCGGCATCGCGCTGTGTGCGCTGGTGTTCTGGATATGTTTGCTTCCCGCCGGCCCCTTCGAGCAGGTGCATGCGCGCGGTGCGTGGGAAAAGATGTCCGATGATGCGGATCTCACCAATTTCTTCGTGAACCTGCGCGACTCCAGCGTGCGTGTGCCGGCGGCTTCGGATGATGCGACGGCCGCACGCGACTGGCAGGCCACCGCCACGGAACTGCCTTCGGCGATCGATCCCAGTCACTATCCCGACATCGTGCAGGTGTTGGAGGAAAGCACCTTCGATCCCGCACCGTACACGCATTGCACCGCGCCCGAATGCAACGTAGCGATGCTCAAGCCGGACGCACGCACGCGCGGCACCGGCATGCTGCGTGTACATACCTTCGGTGGCGGCACCTGGGTCAGCGAGTTCGCCGCGCTCACCGGCTTGCCGCAGGATATCTTCGGCCCTGGCGGCATGTACGCGCCTTACGTGCTCGCGCCGCACGTACGCAATTCGCTGCCGCTGCTGCTGAAAAAGCTGGGCTACCTCACCGTAGCCATCTATCCCACCCACGGCGAATTCCTCAACGGTCGCGATGCCTACAAAGCCTACGGCGTGGATCATTTCTACGGCGCAGGCGAACTTGGTCTGGACGACTGGGATGAAACCGACGCGCAGATGTTCGACGCTGCCAAGCGCGTCTACGACAAACTGAAGAAACCGGGCCAGCCGATCTTCATGATGATCCTCACCATCAACCAGCACGGTCCGCACGACGATCCGATGTCGACGTTACCGAAGCAGTTCCAGAACCTGCTGCAAGGTCTGCCGCCGGCCACGGCGCTGAACTTCGACACGTACCTGCAGCGCCTCCACGATTCGGACGTGGCGATGAAGGACCTGGAGCACAACTTCCTCGATCGCGAGCAACCGACTGTGTTGGTGCACTTCGGCGACCATCAACCTTCCTTCGACGACCTGATGCGCACGCTGCCGCGCACCTTGCCGCCGGCTCTGGTGCCGTACCAGGACTACATCACGTATTACATGGTCAAAAGCAACGTACCTGGCGCGCCGCTGCCCACCTATCCGATGCTGGATATCGCGCATTTGCCGGGCATGGTGCTGAAGGCGGCGGGCTTGCCGGAGGATTCGTATTTCTCCGCGCTGTCGTCACTGCGCGAGCGATGCGACGGGTTGTATGCGGATTGCGTGGACAAGAAGCTGGTGAAGTCGTATTACGGTTGGATCTTCAATCGGCTACGCGTATACCAGTGAGACCGGAGCCGCGTAGGTTGGGGTAAGGCATAGTCGAACCTCAACCTACGCGTTTTTACGGTTATGGCGGAAGATTCGCAGCCTCAATCTACCGGATGAGAGACGCCACCCACCCACGTCTCCCGCACCGTCAGCGAATCATCCATCACTGCAAAATCCGCCTGATACCCGGCTGTGATGCGCCCATGCGTGCGATCGAGCCCGATCCAGGCCGCCGGATAGCTGCTCGCCATGCGCGATGCTTCCGCCAACGGCAAGCCAAGCATCTGCACGGTATTGCGTACGGCACCGGCCATATCGAGACCCGAACCGGCGAGCACGCCGGCTTCGTTCTGGCAGATGCCGTCGCGCATCACGATGGTCTGGCCGTTGAGCACGTAATCGGGACGATCGGCACCGACCGGTGGCATGGCATCCGTAACCAGCACGCACTTGCCGCGCGGCTTGGCGGCGATGGCGACGCGCAGGGTGGCCGGATGCACATGATGGCCGTCCACGATCAGGCCGCACCAGCTGTGCGGATCGTCCAGCGCCGCGCCAACTACGCCCGGATCGCGGCTGGTGAGCGGCGTCATGGCGTTATAGAGATGGGTGAAGCCGCATACACCCGCGTCGAGCGCGGCGCGCGTGGTGGTGTAGTTGGCGGCGGTATGACCGGCTACAACGACGACACCTGCGCCGCTCAGACGCGCGATCACTGGCAGCGGCACCTGGTCCGGCGCCAGCGTCAGCATCACTGGACCCTTATGCGGCGCGATTAGTGCCTCAACGTCGTCATCGTCGGGCAGGCGGAACAGGTCGGCATTGTGGATGCCTTTGCGCGCGTTGGCGAGGAAGGGGCCTTCCACGTGGATGCCGAGAATGCCGGGTATGCGCTGCTCGATCGCATCATCCACGGCTTGCAGCGCGGCGCGCATTTTTTCAGCGGTATCGGTGATGAGCGTGGGCAGCATGCCGGTGGTGCCGAACTTGCGATGCGCTTCGGCAATGCCGCGCAAGGTTTCCACCGTGGGTGAATCGTTGAACAGCAAACCACCGCCACCGTTTACCTGTACGTCGATAAAGCCGGGCAGCAGCAGATTGCCGTGTAAGTCGTGTTTCTGCGCTTCAGCAACGCGCGGATCATCATGCGCGACGATCGCGACGATGCGCTTGCCGCGCACCAGCACGACCAAGCCTTCGCGCGGGCCGTGATCGCCGAGCACGCGACCATTGACGAGGGCGATAAGCGGACTCGGAGGCATTACACGGTCTCCGTGACCTTGCGAAGATGCGGCGGCACGTCTGGATCGTAACCGCGAGCGAGCGACAAGGCGCTCGCGGCGCGATAGAAACTCTGCACGGCCAGCAGCGGCGTCACGATGGGTTCAATGCCGGAAGGAAGCGGCAGCACGTCGGCATCGTTCGCGCCCGGCGCAGCGACCCATACGCGCGCACCGCGCGCACGGAATTCAGCGGCGACGGCAAGCGTGTTTTCCAGCGTGCCGTCGTCCTGCGCGAAGAACAGCACCGGAAAGCCTTCGCCCACCAGCGCCATCGGGCCGTGCTTCACTTCGGCGGCGCTGAAGGCTTCCGCGTGCAGGCCGCAGGTTTCCTTAAGCTTGAGCGCGGCTTCCAGCGCCGCGCCGAAACCGTAGCCGCGACCAACCACGAACAGGTTGTGCACGTTAATCAGTCCCTGTTCCAGCGCGCTCCAGTCACCTTCCCAGCCGCGCCGCAGATCGTCCGGCAGGCGCGCGACGGCGGCATGCAAGGCGTCGTCGTTCGACCAGTGCGCGGTCAGCTGCAGCACAGCAGCCAGCGTGGCCAGATAGCTCTTGGTCGCCGCGACGCTGCGTTCGGGACCAGCGCGCAGCGGGATCACCGTGTCGGCCAGGGCGGCCAGCGGCGAATCTTCCACGTTCACCAGCGCCAGCACATAGGCGCCGGCTTTCTTCGCCGCTTCCGCGCTGCGCAGCAGATCGGGACTCTTGCCCGATTGCGAGATCGCCACGAACAACGCGCCATCGAGCTTCAAGTTCGCATCGTAGATGGAAGAAATCGACGGCGATGCCGAGGCGGTAATCAAGCCCAGGCGCGTTTCGAACACGTACTTCGCATACGCCGCCGCGTGATCAGAACTGCCGCGCGCGCAAGTCACGATGAAGCGCGGCGGATTCGCGCGCAAACGCTCGCCGAGTGTTTTGAGTATGGATGCATTCTGCGCGAGCTGTCGTTCGACGGCGGCGGCGCTTTCCTGCGCCTCGTTGTACATCAGAGTGTCACGAGCGGATTTCATGGAGGCTCCGGGGAAAATACGACGCGCAGCGCTCTGCTTCCTCTCCCCTGCGGGGAGAGGATTGAGGTGAGGGGGAAGCCTCGCCGTATGGCAGGTAAGTGCGTCTGAGATGGATAAAAAATTTTTTGAAGATTGAGGTGAGAATCTTGCGAGCGTCTCCCCTCACCCCACCCCTTTTCCCTTGGGAAAAGGGAAAAGATGAAATGTTCTCCCCGGAGGGGAGAGGGAGTAGTGCTGTTATGTCTGCCGCGGCGGCGCCGTCGAACCGCGCACCACCAGCTCCGGCATGAAGCCCTCGTTCGGCAGTTCGGCATCCTGCTGCAAGCCGCTGATCAAATGCAGCGCCGCGTGTCGTCCAATCTCGCTGGTCGATTGCCGTGCGGTGGTCAGCGCCGGCCACGCCTGCTTGGAAAACGGGCTGTCCTCGAAGCCGGCGATGGAAAGATCCCACGGTACGTCCAGCCCGGCCGAGCGGGCCGCGGCCAGCACGCCGGCGGCAATCTCGTCGTTGCAGCCGAAGATCGCCGTGGGCGGCTCCTTCAATGCCAGCAACTTGCGCGCACCGCGGAAGCCGTCGTCGAAGGCATAGCGGCCGGGCAGAATCATTTTGCGATTGAGCGGAATGCCGTAATCCTTCAGCGCATCCGCATAGCCCTGGTAACGCTCCGGGCTGGAACGGTGATGCGGTTCGCCCCACAAAAAGCCAATGCGCGTATGGCCGAGCTGGATCAAATGCTCGGTGATCGCATACGCCGCGTCGTGATCGTCCACGTACACGCAGGGCATGCCGTCCTTCGGATCCTCGCGCGCGGCGATGATGCGCACGAAATCCACGTCGTTGGCTTTCAGCGTGGCAAGCAGGGCCGATTGTTCCGACATCGGCGGCGCCAGGATCAATCCGGCCAGGCGAGCACGTTGCACCAGCGAGACCAACTCCTCCGCCAAGCCTGGTGCGGCCGAGTCGCAGGGATAGATCTGCAGGCCGAAGCCACGCTCGCGGCAGGCCGACAACACGCCATTCTGCATGTCGATGACGTAGTGCGCGTTCGGATTGTCGTAGACCAGGCCGATCGCGTACGCGTGGGAACTGCTGCGCAGGCTGCGCGCGGAAGGGTCCGGACGATAGCCGAGCTGCTCGATCGCCCGTTCCACCTTTTCGCGGGTCTCGGGCCGTACCGCCGCCTCGTGGTTGATGACGCGCGAAACGGTCTTCAACGAAACGCCGGCGTGCTTGGCGACGTCCTTGATGGTGGGGCTGTGCAACGAGAGATCCTCCCGGGTATCGGGTGGGCATCGTAGCCCAGTGACCGGGTGTAGTGGTGGTGTAGGAGCGAACGCCTGACTTCACGAAGCCGCCTTAGCCGGCATGATTGCCCACGTTATGGCCGCGCATGCCGTAGTACAGGATGTAGAGGTAGCACGGCACGATGACAATCACGAACGCGAGCTGGAAATCGATGTGCTGCTTGAGATGCACGAACGCTTGCGGCAGCAGCGCCCCACCCACGATGCCCATGATCAGCACCGCCGAGCCCAGCTCGGTATGGCTACCCAGCCCCTTGATCGCCAGTGGGAAGATGGCCGGCCACATCATGGCGTTGGCAAAGCCCAGTGCGGCAACAAAGGCTACCGATACGTAGCCGTGCGTAATGTAGGCGCCGATAGCGAACACCACACCGAGCACCGCGGATACAGCCAGATAGCTCTGCTGCGAGATGACTCGCGGAGTCAGTACTGAGCCGAAGAGGTAGCCGGCCAGCATGGCGGCCATGGTGTAAGTGGTGAAGTGCGAGGTCACTTGCAGCGGCAGACCAAAGCCCTGGCCGTACGTGTTGATGGCATCGCCTGCCATCACTTCCACGCCCACATAGAGGAACAGGCAAAGCACGCCCAGCCACAAATGCGGGAAGCTGAAAATGCCGCCTTTGCTATGCCCGATCGAACGTTCGCTGTTGGCGCCGGAAGGTTTGATCTCCGGCAGCGAGGAAAGGAGGATCCAGATCGCCAGCACCACCAGCAATCCGGCCAGGCTCATGTACGGCCAGAACACGCGCGCGGCGAATTCATTGAGCAGGCCTTCGCGTGCCGGACCTTCGGCCATGTTGGTCACTTGGCCCAGGAAGGTATCGATGCCCGTCATCACCAGTGCGCCGAATGCTAGCGGCGCCAGTGCACCGGCCACCTTATTGCAGATGCCCATCAGCGCAATACGCTGCGCAGCGCTATCGATCGGGCCAAGAATGCTGATGTAGGGATTGGAGGCCGTCTGCAGCAATGACAAACCTGCGCCGATCAGGAACAAACCAGTCAGCGCACCTGGATAGATGCGAATGCGCACGAACTCGCCGAACAACGCCGCACCAATCGCCATGATGAAAAGGCCCAGCGCCATGCCCTTTTTCATGCCGGTGCGCTTGAGCACCGCGCCCGCGGGCAGCGCGAGTACGAAGTAGGACACGTAGAACGCGAAAGGCACCAGAAAAGCATTGATGTCGTCGAGCGTAAAAGCCACCTTCACGAACGAAATCAGCGGTCCGTTGAGCCAGGTGAAAAATCCCATGATGAAGAACAACACACCGATGATCATCATCGGTAGCAAAGTCGACGTGCGTGGCGCGTCGGCGGTGTAAGTGGTTGACGACATGTAGCGCTTTCCCCGTGGCTGAACCCGATGCCGGCGACCGACATCACCGGATGACCTTTATTGTCCTTGAGGCACAACGTTGTCAATCGACGGCTTCCGAGCGCTTCGACAACGTGCGTCATTTAGACCTGTCGGGCGCCCGGATGTGATGCGTCGCAGCAGGTATCCGAATAGGTCTTTCGGCCTAGATGATCAGGGCAAAAACTTTTACATGTCAAAGGATTAAAAAATTTCATCTGCAACCATGGCGTCAGGCATTTCGCGGTGCGGCACAAGTCCCTACAGGTCGTATGTTGCTGCCTGTTGACAGCGTTGTCATTCCTGACCAGACTCCGCCATCAGAGACGTGTCTGGAGGGTTGCCCTGAAAGTTCAGTGGGGCAGACACGATAAAAAGCGTGAGGAGGGGGCGTGGCTCAGGCTGTCGTACATGGCAAGGCGCAATCGGCACGATCGCCGGAACCGGCCTTTCTGGCCGCCGACGTAGGCGGCACACATGCGCGTATCGGGCTGGTCAGCCCGCGCCCGGATGGTCGCCGCCCGGTCACGGTGCTGGAATACCGCCGCTATGCCTGCGCCGAATGGCCCAGCCTCACCGCGGTACTGAAAGATTTCGTTGGCCAACTCAGCGCAGGCACGCGCGTGGAGCATTGCGCGGTGGCCAGCGCCGGTTACGTGCTGGGCGATGCCATCGTTAACGACAATCTGCCGTGGCCAGTGTCCATTCGCGACATCCGCGAAAGCTTGGGCATCTCCAGTCTGGCGGTGATCAACGATTTCGAAGCGGTCGCCTACGCCACCCAGTTCATGACCCAGGCCGACACCGTGGCGGTGATCGAGACCAGCGCACCGCAGGTAGCCGGCCCGGTGCTGGTGATGGGCCCGGGCACGGGCCTAGGCTCAGCCGTGCTACTGCCCGGCAAGCCGCACGCCACCGTGTTGGCGACGGAAGCGGGGCAAGTATCGCTGGCGCCCGGCAACGAATTGGAAATCGAGATTCTGCGCTGGCTGGCGCGCGATCGCGCGTATGTGTCTTATGAGCATGCGTTGTCCGGCCCTGGCTTGCTCAATCTATACAACGCCATCTGCGAAGTGCGTGGCACAACACCGAAGCTGCACATGCCAGCCGAGGTAACGCTCAGCGCCGTCGAGCGTACGGATGCCGCAGCGGTTGAAGCCTTGAACGTGTTCTGCGGACTACTCGGCAGCTTCGTCGGTGATCTCGTGCTGCTGTATGGCGCGCGCGGTGGCGTGTACCTCGCCGGCGGCATCCTGCCGCAGATCCGCGACCTACTGCTGTCGAGCACCTTCGCCGAACGCTACTTCAATAAGGGGGTAATGCGCCCTTTTTTACAGCAGGTACCTGTTCGACTGATGGAGCACGGCCAGCTCGGCGTGATCGGCGCTGCTGGTTTGTATCTGGACGGTCAGCACACGCATTGAGGCGCGTGCCGATCGAGGTAAAGGGTAGAGGAAGGTTTAGGAAACGAACCGGGCGCAAGCCCATTACGCCACGCAGTACGGACATGCCGCGAACATTTTCCGTGCTGAAAAAACGCCTCTGAGGGGAGGAAGTCATGTCACAACGTAAGAACCTGCTTACCGCGAGCATTATCGCCGGTCTATGTTGTTTGTCCGGTGCGTTGCATGCACAGGATACGAGTCAACAAACCACTACGCAGACGTCACAACAAGCCACTACGCAGACGCCTGAGCAGCAATCAGCAGAGCAAGCCAGAAAGGCGAATGCCAAACAGCTAGAGACCGTTACCGTCACCGGTATCCGCGCCAGCCTGCAGGCATCGATGGATACCAAGCGCAATGCTGACGCCATCGTCGATGCGATTACCGCAACGGACATCGGCAAGTTCCCCGCCACCAACGTGGCCGAAGCGCTGGAGGAAGTGCCTGGCGTCACGCTCGACCATTCGCTCGCCGCAACCCAGCGTGTGAGCATCGATGGCATCGATCCGAGCTTGAACCTCACTTACCTCGACGGCCACCCGGTCGCGCAAGCCCTGTGGCTTTATGGCGACAGCCCGAACCGCGGCTTCAACTACTCGCTGCTGCCGGCCGAAATCCTGGGTAAGCTGGAAGTTTACAAGAGCCCCGAAGCGCGTCTGCCGGAAGGCAGTCTCGGTGGCTCGGTATTCATGCACACGGTGCAGCCGCTTGACGTGCCAGCCAACACGCTTAGCGGCTCGTTCGGTACGAACTACAACGACATGACCGACAAGAACCGTCCGAACGGTTCGGTGTTCTATAGCTGGCACAACGATGCCAAGACCTTCGGCGTCGATGTCTCCGCCCAGCACTATGAGCAGGACACCTCGCGCCAGGGCCAGGAAATTTTCAGCTACACGCCGGTGTCGTCGATCGCGGCGGTGAATCCCGCCATTGCGGCTGAAGTAGCGTCCGGTCAGCTCAAGGGCTCCGATCAGATGCCGACGGAAATCAACTCCGCCAACTTCCAGCAGATCGAAAAGCGCAACAGCATCCTAGTCAATCTGCAGTACAAGCCGAACGAGCATTTCGACAGCACGCTCAGCTTGATGTACATGAACGATAGCCTGAACAACCTCAATACCTCGTTGTACCCGATTGCCGGCTTCAACTTTGCCGGTATTTCTCACCTGACGGCCGGCCCCAACGGCATTGTCACTTCCGGTACTCAGGTGGGTACGCCGTGCTACCAAGTGACCACTTGCACGAGCACCGCCGAGAGCTTCCAGGACAACGATGCACGTCATTCATTCATCCGCACCAAGGGCATCGACCTGCGTGCGAACTACTATGGTGATGGCTGGCGTCTCGGTGGGCAGGTTGGCGTAAGCACGTCTGAAAATCACATCAGCCAGGCCTTCAAGGAACTGTTCTACGGTGGCGGCTTCAACTGGAGCATTCCGAACGGCTTTACGTATACGGATGCTTCCACGGCCAACAATCCAAACTACTGGGCCGATAACGACTTCGGCGGCAATATCGGCTACAAGCTGTACAAGGCGCGCGACGAATACGGTCAACTTGATTTCAGCAAGGATTTCGACGGCTTCTTCAACGAGCTGCAAGTGGGTGCCCGTTATGCCTCGCACTGGGAAAGCCAGAGTCTGCTGATCTACCGCGGCGTGCCCAATATGACGCTGAACCAGATTGGCTATGGCGGTCTTACCAATCTGCAGGGTGCCTCCGCGATCGGATTGACGGGTAGCTCGGTACAGCACGTCCAGACTTGTGGCTATACCTGCATTTACAACGCCGTGCTCAACAACGGCCCGCTCGTGGCAAACGACCCGGTGGATTACTGGGACAACACCTTCAACGTGCAGCAGCAGAACACAGCTGTCTATGGCCAAGTGAATTTCGGCAACGACAATTTGCACGGCAATATCGGTGTGCGCTGGGTGCGGACCAAGGTCACCTCGTATGGCTATTACATTCCGACCAGTTGCCTGACGCCGGGTGCAGACGGCAATGTTTCGTGGGATTGCGCTTTTGGGCCGGGGACCGGCTACGTCGGCCAGACCTCCACGCATAACAACTGGCTGCCTGCGTTCAATATCGCGTACAACCTGACGCCGGATATCATCCTGCGCGGCGCAGCGTCGGAAACCATCGCCTACGCACCTTACAATCAGTTGGCGCCCTACTTCGAAGCTAACGACACCACGCTCACCGCCACCGGCGGCAATCCGAATCTCAAGCCCTACCGTTCGCTCAATGCAGATCTCTCCGCCGAGTGGTACTTCAATCCGCACTCGCTCGTCGCGATATCCGCTTTCTACAAGAACGTCCTGAACTACGTCGTCAACGCGTCGTCGTTCGAACAGCGTGAGAACGGTTCGTGGGGCACGTTCTATCCGGGCCCGATCGGCCAGATGCTGGTCAATAACGGGCAGTGCAATACGTCGGGCATGTGCACATACAGCGTATCGGCTCCCATCAATGGTGGCCGTGCAAAGGTTAGGGGCGGTGCGATCACCTATCAGCAGGCCTTTGGTGATAGCGGCTTTGGCGTCCGTGCCAACTACACGTACTCCAATGCACGCACTGCCTCGGGTGGCGACTTGCCTTACAACTCCAGGAACTCGTATACGTTGGCGCCGTACTTCGAGCTGGGCCCGTATAGCGCAAGCCTCTCCTACAACTACCGCAGCAAGTATCTGGCCGGCGGTTATGTGGCCGGTGCGCCGGACTCTTATACCGCTAGCTACAAGGAGCTGGATGCTTCTGCAGCGTATGCCTTCAACAAGCACTTCTCCGTGTCCTTCGACATGCTGAATCTTCTGAACTCAACGTACAGGCAGTACCTCGGGCAGACCAGTGCGGAACTCCTCAACGAGTACGCGAGCGGTCGGGAATTCATGCTCGAAGCACACTTCAAGCTCTGATGTAACGCACCACCTTTCTTCTTCCCCGCCAAGGACCTGGTGATGGTTTGCCAGGTCCACTTTTTTTCAGGGAAGACGACGGCAACAATGGCTCGCAACACTGTTGTGCCGGTGTTGCGAAATGTCACTGCGGAGGCTGGTGAATGAAGCTTGTTATGCAATGTGTCGTAGCTTGCATGGGTTTATATGCATTACAGGGATGGGCGGCGGAGCCAACCATCCTGGTCGATCAGGTCGGCTACGAGCGACAAGCAGCCAAGCAAGCGATCGTATCGGCTGATGCAGGGCAATCCCTGCATAATTTCCAGGTGATCGACACCAGCACCGGCAAGCCGGTGTATTCAGGCACGCTGCAGGACACTGGCTCCATCTACAACTGGGGCAAACAGCATTATTGGCGTGCCGATTTCTCTTCGTTGAAAACGCCGGGCCGCTATGTTCTTCAGCTGAAGGACCACGATGCCTGCGTGCGCTCCGACGACTTCCTGGTGCAGGACGATGTGCTGGAGCGCAATACGCTTTCCAACGTCATCTACTACTTCAAGGGCCAGCGCGCCAGCGGTGAGATGGACAAGGCGGATCGTCGCCTGCCGCATCCGGACGGCGAGCCGGGCACACTGGATATCCATGGTGGCTGGTACGACGCGACGGGCGATTACGGTATCCATTTGTCGCACCAGAACCTCACCTCCTATTTCAATACGCAGCAACTGCCGCTGGTGGCGTGGAGCCTGTTGCGCAGCTATCAGCAGCTGGAAACTCGCCACGATCAGAATTTCAGCCAGTATCTCCGCCGCCTGCTCGATGAAGGTTTGTTCGGCGCGGATTTCCTGGTGCGCGACAAGCGGCCGGATGGTTCCTTCTACGAATCGATCGATGCGCCGGGCAAGGAAAAGCTGGCGCAGGATCGCCGCATTGGCGATCCCAACTGGCGCACGCAGATCAAGCGCAGCGCAGGCGACGTCGGTGCGCGAACGGAACAGCCGCCGCGCGGTCCGCATGCGTACGAGTCAAGTTTCCGGGCAGGCGGCGGCATGGCGATCGCTGCGCTGGCACTCGCCAGTACCATGAACCTGGACGGTGATTTCAGTCGACAGGACTACTTGCATACGGCCGAGGCGGCGTACCACTTCCTGGATGCGCACAACAAGGAACTGCTCAACGACGGCGTGGAAAACATCGTCGACGATTACTGCGCGCTGCTGGCGGCGACCGAACTCTTTCGCGCTACGCATGATGAAACCTGGCGACAGACCGCGGACCGCCGTGCTCAGAGCCTGATGGCGCGCCTGGTCACGCACGATGGACAAAAGGATTACTGGCGTGCCGATGCGGGCACGCGCCCGTTCTTCCATCCCACCGACGCCGGCTTGCCGGTGGTGGCCTTGCTGGAATACGAACCGATCGCCACGCCCGAGAAGCAAGCGGCTGTGCGCGATGTCGTCCGCCGCTCGCTCCGCTACGAATTGCACGTAACCGATGAAGTAAACAATCCGTTCGGCTATGCGCGCCAGCTAGTGCGCATGGGCAACGGCACGGTGCGCACTGCGTTCTTCTTTCCGCACGACACGGAAGCTGCACCCTGGTGGCAGGGCGAGAACGCCCGCATCGCCTCACTGGCCGCTGCAGCTCGTATGGCTGCACCGTTGTTCGTGGACGATCCCACCTTCCATGCGCAACTGGAGCAATACGCCTGGAACCAGTTGCACTGGATTGTTGGCCGCAATCCGTACGACACCAGCATGCTGATGGGCAGCGGCCAGCGCAATGCGCAGTACATGTTCTTCCGCTCCTACGAGTACACCAGCGCGCCCGGCGCCATCACCAACGGCATCACGGCGGGACTGGACGACGAGGACGGCATCGCCTTCAATCTAGGTTACGCCCAAACAGGCCGCGACGACGATTGGCGCTGGACGGAGCAGTGGCTGCCGCACGATGCGTGGTATTTGTATGCGGTGAGCTTGCCGCATGATTGAATGAGCTGGGTATATTCGGTATCTGCGCATTTCGAAGCGCCTCGACCTCTGCCGGAATGACGACGAAGCAAGGGCAGCCCTTGAGGAAGAGCCGCCCATCTCGACTAACAGGAACACGCATGCGATTCGCTGCTTTACTTCTTTGCCTGACCTTGTGCGGCCTCGTTCAGGCCGATCCCGTATCGCTGATCCCGTTGCCTGCGCAACTTCAGCGCACTGAGGGCTCATTCAAAGTCGACAGCAGCACATCCATCATCGTGCCCGCACACGATGAAGCGGCACGCCAATCCGCGCAGTATCTTGCCGATCTCGTGGCACGCACGCGCGGGTTGCATCTTGAGGTGGCGGAAGGAAAAGCCACCAGCCAAGCCATCGTCTTCCAACGCAACGCCAAAGCAGCCGGCGCTCACGCCGAAGGCTATACCCTCGACGTCTCCGCACAAGGCATCCGCATCGAAGCGCATGACGATGCCGGCCTGTTCTATGGCGCCGTCACCCTGTACCAACTGCTGACGCCGAATACGCAATCGGGCGCGGTTGATGTGCCTGCGTTGCATATCAGTGACTCGCCCCGCTTCGCCTGGCGCGGCGTGATGCTCGATTCTGCGCGCCACTTCCAGTCCGTCGTCGACGTCGAAAAGTTGCTCGACCAGATGGCTCAGCACAAGCTCAACGTTCTGCATTGGCATCTCACGGACGACCAAGGTTGGCGCATCGAGATCAAGCGCTATCCGGAAC
Organism: Dyella humi; assembly: GCF_044904605.1. Lineage (NCBI taxonomy): Bacteria > Pseudomonadati > Pseudomonadota > Gammaproteobacteria > Lysobacterales > Rhodanobacteraceae > Dyella > Dyella humi. Next base: position 1,155,496 of record NZ_JADIKI010000023.1, on the reverse strand, counting down.
TCACGCGCATCGGCGCCTGGCGCACGCCTCCGGATGCCGGTCATGACGGTGAGCCGGAGCGCTACGGCGGTTTCTACTCGCAGGAACAGATCCGCGAGGTAGTGGCCTATGCCGCCGCACGCCACATCACCATCGTGCCGGAAATCGACATGCCTGGGCACGCGCAGGCTGCAGTGGCTTCGTATCCCGAGATCGGCGTCACCGGCAAGCGTCCGCCGGTATCGGTCGATTGGGGTGTGAATCCCTATCTCTACAACGTCGACGATGCGAGCTTCAAGTTCATCGACAATGTGCTCGACGAAGTGCTGGCGTTGTTCCCCTCGCATTACATCCACGTCGGTGGTGACGAGGCAATCAAGGATCAATGGAAGGCATCGCCGGTCGTCCAGGCGAAGATCCGCGCATTGCACCTGAAAGATGAGGATGCGCTACAAGGCTGGTTCATCGGCAAGATCGGCAGTTATCTTGCCGCGCATGGCCGCCGGCTGATCGGCTGGGATGAAATTCTCGACGGCGGTGTGCCGGCCGATGCCACCGTGATGTCATGGCGCGGCACCGACGGCGCCATCAAGGCCGCCAAGCTGGGACACGACGTGGTGATGTCGCCCGCGCCTGACCTTTACCTGGACAGCCTGCAAAGCAACCTGTCCGACGAGACTGCCGGCCGCGATCCGGTACGTAGTCTGGAAAACGTCTACCGCTTCAAGCCGGTGCCTACCGTGTTGAACAAGGCTCAGGCTGCGCATGTGCTGGGCGCGCAAGCCAACGCGTGGACGGAACATATGCCGAGCATGCAACACGTGGAGCATGCCGCTTTCCCACGATTGGATGCGTTGAGCGAAGTCGTCTGGTCGCCTGCGTCCACGCACGATTGGAAAGATTTTCTCGGACGTTTACCGGCACAGTTCCAGCGCTATGCCGCGCAGAAAGTTGACTATGCCGATAGCGCGTTCGCGCCGGTCATCAAAGTCGACACCAATGCAACGTTGAAAGAAGGCAAAGCGGAAGTGGCGCTTTCCAACCAAGCCGGGTATGGCGACATCCGCTACACCACAGACGGCAGCGCACCGGATGATCATGCTTCGCTCTACAACAAACCTTTCACTGTGACATGGCCCGCAACGATCAAGGCGGCCGCCTATGCAAGCGACGGCAGCGTACTTGCCGCCACACGCACGCGCGTGATCGATCGCGCTCATCTGTTGACGCGCGCTGGCAGGGAGCTTTCCAACTGCGCAGGCAGCGATTTCCGCTTGCACGTGCAACCCATGCCGGACGCCACCAGCATGACGCCGGTATACGCCATCAACGTCTTCGATACCTGCCAGCAATATCTGGCGGCGCCGCTCGACGGCATCAGCTCGATTCATGTCGAAGTGGCGAGGCTTGAGCGCAACTACGCGCTCGCGCACGACATCAAACTGGTGGTATCACGGCCGTATAGCACGCCATACGGCGAGTTCGTGGTCCATCAAGATCGCTGCGATGGCCCCGTGCTGGCTGCGGCGCCACTGCCGAATCCCGCAGCAAGCGCGAGACGTTTTGCACTCGATGCCCCGCTGTCCACGCAACATGGTGAGCACACGCTCTGCCTGGTGTTCACGGCACCAACCGATGGACCGCTGTATGCCATCGATCGTTTCTCCCTGATCCCCGCTGGCGGAGCCAAAAGTTCTCCGTGAACACGCCATCGCGCCGCCTGCTTTCCTTGGATGCGTTGCGCGGTTGTACGGTCACGGTGATGTTGCTGGTCAATGATTCGGGCGACTGGGAGCACGTCTATGTGCAACTGGATCATTCACCCTGGAACGGCTGCACGCCGGCGGACCTGATCTTTCCGGAGAAACAAACAGTCCGATTCTTTTCTGGCTGTGTAGCAGCGCTATCCGTCACAGAGCTCTGCGCGGCCGACGCACAACACGCACCTTCCCGCTATTTCCACCGCCGCAGAAGAACTGGTCACCACCATCGGACTCGAGTCCCGACACGCCCACGCCCGGGGGCATGTCGAGCTGCTCCAGCACTTCTCCCGTTTGTGGATCGATGCGGCGCACGCTGCCTTCATCGCTTTCCCAGGTCCCATGCCAGAGTTCGCCGTCGACCCAGGTGACGCCGGTGACGAAGCGGTTGGATTCGATGGTGCGGAGGATCGCTCCCGTTTGGGGATCGAGCTGATGAATCTTGCGGTCGCGGTATTGCCCTATCCACAGTGAGCCTTCGGCCCAAGCAAGCCCCGAGTTGCTGCCGCCGGGTGCGGGAATGATGGCGAGTATGCGGCCGGTCTGCGGATCGATCTTTTGGATGCGGTCCTCGGCAAGCTGGAACAGGTGCTGGCCGTCGAAGGCGGTTCCGGCGTGTGCGGGTACGTCGATCGAGCGCAATGTATTGCCGTTTGCTGGATCGAAGGCAATCAGTTTTTCTCCAGCGGCAAACCACACATGCTTGCCGTCGTAGGTGACGCCGCCTACCTGGTCGACACCCGAAAAGGGACCATATTCGCGAAGGATTTCGGCTGATTTGTTCATGTGGCGATCCTAATCGCTGGGCAGCGGAGCTGGGAGTAACAAGGTCGTCGCGAATCCGGGGACAGGCGGCGTCATCCAGCGGCGCGCACGCCCTTTGCCAAACACGTGCACCTTGCCTGTGAGGGCCAGTGTGTCGAGCGCACGCTGCACGGTGCGCTGGCTGGCACCGAGCGCCAGCGCCAGGGATGAACTCGACCAGGATTCGCCATCGGCGAGCAGTGCAAGCACGGCCGCGTGCTTCTCATCGACGGGTCGTTCCAGCAGCACTACTTCGCTCGCGCGGTGCGGTAGCAATGCAAAACCTTGCGTCGTTGCGCTCACGTCAGCCAATGGTTGAAGCAAGGCGCGGAGCCGTCCGATTTCGACGCGCAATCGGGCGCGATGCGATTCATCGGAGTGTTTGGCACGGAAGGCCAGTGCGATAAGCGTGTTACGTGGGACATCCGCAGGCCACGCTTCGCTGAGTCCGCGGGCGAGCGCGAATAGCACCGGGCGTTGTGCAAGTGAAACGATCGTGTCCGCGTCGCGCACCACATGACGGCATGCATCCACGATCAGTGCTCCTGTTGCGAACAAGGCTTCCACTTGCTCGAGCAGCAGGAGTTGTTCCTTGCCGCGCGCGATCAGGCGTGCAACAGGTGTATTCAGCGCGCGGAATGCGCTTTCGATCTCCGCCGCCAACGCAGGAATGGCGGCGAGATGCGCGGCGCTCGTGGCCCGATCAAGTGCGGCGCGTGCTGTCTTCGCCTGTAGGTGACGCATCGCGATCCCGGCCGCGATCAGCTCGTGGGTGGCCTGCAAAGCAGACGGCAACGAAGCAGGATCCAGTTCGGCCAGCGCGCGTTCGGCGTCGTGCAGACGCCCGATCAGCAGCAGGCGGCGCACATCCAGATAGCGCGCATGCGCGGCATTCACGCGATCACCGTGGGCTTCCAGGGTGGCACGCGCTGCATCGAGCGTCTTGGCCGGCCAGCCCAGGTCGCGCGAGACCAGCGCAATCTCGGCTTCGGCGACGATGCAGCGGGCGCGTGCCACCGCTTCTTTCACGCCGAATGCACGTGCTGCGCCGCGCAACAACGTCTTTGCGCGAACGAAATCACCCAGTTGCGCCATGGCGATGCCGCGCAGCGCGAGCGCGGGCGGGTCGTCGCGCAAGGCGACCCGATTCAGCGCACCGAGAGGATCACCCGCGGCAAGTGCACGTGCTGCCGCCGTGATCAGCGAGTCCATCGGAATCCCGCCACACTTGTCACTCCCACTGTCTGATCGCCCCGGTTCAGTCTATCCCACGACTACCCACCGACATGTCGAATCGGGGGCGGCTCAAACGACATACCTATAGACAGCGGAGATCAGGGCGATGACCACACATAAGACCGGAACGCGAGAGCAGTGGCTGGCAGAGCGGCTGAAGCTGCTGCAGGCCGAAAAAGAGTTGACGCGGCGCAGCGACGAACTGGCGCAACGGCGGCAGGCGCTGCCGTGGGTACGGGTCGACAAGACCTATCGGTTCGAGACCGACGAGGGCAGCGCGTCGCTGAAGGACCTCTTCAAGGGACGCTCGCAACTGCTCATGTATCACTTCATGTTCGGGCCCGACTACCAGGCGGGCTGTCCGTCCTGCTCGGCGATAGCGGACGGCTTCAACGGTTTCGCCGTGCACTTGGAGCATCACGACGTAGCGTTCTGGGCGGTATCGCGCGCGCCGCTGGCGAAACTGCAAGCGTACAAACGGCGGATGGGCTGGACGTTTCCGTGGGCGTCGTCGAGTGGTGGCGATTTCAATTTCGATTTCAACGTCGCGTTCACCGAGCAGCAGCAGCGCGAGCAAAACATCGAATACAACTACCAGCGCAACGGCTTCTTCGCGTTCGACGCAGCGTCGGCGCCTGAACCTGTGACCCAGTTCGCGGCCATGTGCGGCACCGATGCACCCACCTACGTGCGCGATCTCCCGGGCATGAGCACCTTCGTGCTTGAGGATGGTGTCGTGTACCACGCCTACTCCAGCTATGCACGTGGACTGGACGGCCTCTGGGGCATGTACCAGTGGCTGGATCGCGCACCCAAGGGTCGCAACGAAGCGGACATATGGTGGCGCCGTCATGATGAGTACAAGCAAGGCTGAGTGCTGCCGTCACGTCATGGAGGGGCCGGCGATCTCGTCACGCGGAACGCGAGCTTCGAGCCACGCGTTCCTCGGCGTTGCGGCGCTGCTCTTCGCCGCCAGCGCAGTGACCACGGTCGTCGGCTGCACCACCATGTCGGCGATGGGCGGGATACCGATGCCCGGCGGCTGGAGCATGTCGATGACATGGATGCGGATGCCGGACCAGAGCTGGTCTGGCACCGCGGCGGCATTCCTCGGCATGTGGATGGCGATGATGACTGCGATGATGCTGCCGTCTCTGGTTCCCATGCTGTGGCGCTATCGCCAGGCTTTGATAGGAACGAGCCGGACGCGCTTGGACGGGCTTACCGTGCTGGTTGGCTTGGCTTACTTCTTCATATGGAGCGTGTTCGGAGCACTGATTTTTCCACTAAGTGCCGCGCTAGCAGCGTTTGCAATGGAGCATCCAACGCTGGCGCGTGCCATGCCGATCGCGGCTGGTGTCGTCGTGCTGATCGCCGGTGCAATGCAATTCACTGTGTGGAAAGCGCGGCATCTCGCCTGCTGCCGGGACGTGCCGAAGCATGGTTGCAGCATGCCGACGAATGCCATTGCAGCTTGGCGGCATGGCCTGCGCTTGGGTGTGCATTGCAGCTGTTCCTCAGCCGGTCTCACGGCAATCCTGCTCGTGATCGGTGTGATGAATCTCACCGCGATGACTGTTGTGACGGCAGCCATTACCGCTGAACGTCTTGCGCCGGGTGGCGAGCGCGTCGCACGAGGCATCGGGGCCGTAGTCATCGGTGCGGGGATGTTTCTGTTGGTGCGGGCAGTGGGGTTTGGATGAGTCTTTGTTCGTTGTCCCGACGCACGCGCACCGCTGTCTGGGAAAATTCCATGAAGCTTGATCGCGCCGCAAACCTGCTCTTCTCCTCGAAAGCATAACCATATGGCCGACGACATGAACACGGACGCCCTCAAGTCGCCGAAACTCGATCATTGGTACAAAGTTTTGATGGCTCTAAGCGGTGCAGTGTTCATTGCGGCAATTACGCTGCCATTGCAGATCCCGAATCGTCCTTTTGCTCTAGGCTCCTTAGGAGTCTTCCTATTTGGGCTAGGCGAGTGGAAAAATCATCCGCTACAGACTCGTTTATATCCGGGGTACTACACAACGCACTACCCGCGACACGCGAGCGTCTTGGGCATCATATTCGACCTGATTGGTCTCGCACTCCTAGGATGGGCTGTGTATCTGCTATGGTGTAACTGACCGAATAAAATTCACCTCTAAAACCCTGCCACAGCGCCGGGTTTTTTTGTTGCCCAAAGGAATCCCACATGGCAAACCCCATCGAGAACACGGAAGACGTAATCGACAGCCGCGACGTCATCGAGCGAATCGAGGAATTAGAAGCGGACCTGCGAGACCGGCACGAAGTCGGCGGCTTCATGTCCGACTTTGACGACTGGATTGCGGACAGCCGCGACGACAGCGGCCCGGTACACGCTGCGTTCCCTGACGACGGCGGGAACGTCGTGGATCTGATCCAAGAACTATACGACCTCCGCAAATTGGCCGAGGAAGCCGAACACTCCGCTGACTGGCCGTACGGCGAGACGCTCATCCGCGAAAGCTACTTTACCGACTACATCGAGTAGCTGGTGGAGGACTGCTATGAGATGCCGAAGGAGATGAACAGCGGCAAGTGGCCGTGGTGCCACATGACGATGGACTGGGAAGCCGCCGCCGAAGCCGCGAAGGTGGGCTACAACGAAGTCACGTTCAACGATGTGACCTATCTGATTCGCGTATAAGCAAAACGCGATGTCCCTTAATCTCTGTCAGGGGGATGTCAAATGCGACTTCGAGACCACCTTCCCATTTCCGTCAAACTCAACCGACCATGCCTCGATGTCCATTCCCATACGGTTCTCAAACCAGAACCGCTCAACGCAAGGAGCTTCGCACGCATATGCAGTGTAGCGTCGGAAGGGTACCCCACCGCTTTTCTCACGCACGGATGGGTTTCCGAGGGCTTCGATAACTTGTTGTTCTGTGTTCCCTTTGTTGACCTTATCGAAACCTCGCGTCTTGACAGTTGCGATCATGCTACACGTTGATACGTACAGGAGCGGCACAAGCACGATTATCCATGCCGTCCATACAATGGTCTTGTGCTTAGCCATTTATTATTGCTTCTGAAAGCCAGGGAGAAGGGCTTGTAGTTCTGGTGGAACAGGGCTGCCCTGCGGAATAAACCACTGTTGAGCGCCCGGCAGCGTCCCTACATCACGTGAGAGGCCGCCCGGAAACGGGATGTCCTGAGTAGGTACTCCGCCCGCGTTGAGCGCCAAGTTGGTTCGTGCCGCACAGTTATCGAATTTCCCCACACTATTCATGCCCTGAAACTGACTGTAAAACTTAATCATCGCCGCATCTTGCTGAGGTGTAGTCGGGATGAGCGTAACGACTTGGTTGCGAAGTAGGCTCTGAGCCTTAATGTATGAAGCGGGATCGCTTCCTAGTGGAGTGTCATTGCCGTAGGAGTAGAGTCCGGCGCCTGTTACCGCATTGGCAACGTGACCGAACACATTAATGCTTCCAGGAATCTGACCGCCGGCAATTACCAAAGCGTTCTCGCCGGTAGGATCAATAGCATCGAGTGGCGCATTACCGACGTAAGCATAGGTCGAGACGCCTCCATTGAGACCTATCGGATCGCTCTGAATGTAACGGCCCGTGCCTGCCTCGTAATCACGCGCACAAACCCCGCTAGTCAGCGATACGGCCAGTGCTGCAAGCAACAACTTCTGACATCCATTCATTGTGTCCCCTTTGCAAGCGCGTTGGCTCGCATAGCATCGGCTCTGGTGAGTGCATCAGGATCGTTAACCCAGCCCATACTCTCAGCGAGAGCAGCTTCATTGTGCGACATCTTCATGTACTTTTCAGCAAGATCGCGCGCCTCAGTTCGCTGAGCTTTGACCTCATAGGCTTGAGCGAGGTTCTTCGGATAATAGGGGTCTTGAGGATCGAGTTCTTGCGCCTTCTTTACGTAAAGAATGGCTCGATCCCAATATCCGGCTTTTGAAAATACGACGGCGTTCTCTTCAAGCAAAAGCCCAAGCCACTGACGACGGGTCAACGTCCTGAGAAAGGCTCCGCCCTTGATTGCGCGATCATTGATGTTGAGCCAGTGCGCGTAACCCGCGTCAGAGAGCCAAGAAATTTGCCTCCCCGAGACCTCGATGTTGATCGCCCCGCCCGGCAAGCTCGGATCGACGTAGCGTAAGAAGGAATGCTCTGGCGCATGCACCGCATAGACTGGATAACCCAATCGCTGCGCTATAGCCATGTAGAGCATGGGCAGCGTCTCGCACTGCCCCATGTGTCGGTCCATGATCCGGTTAAGAAAATAGTTGTCTCGGTTCTTCCGACCGTCCGGCGCGAAGTCGTATTGCGCACGAAATTCAAAGTGGTAGTAAGTGTTGAGAGCCTGGATGACAGAGATAGGATCGTGTTTACCAAAACGTTCAATGGTCGCCTTCGCGTGCCTAGCCATATCATTGAGCTGGGAAGAATAAGCAACCACGTCTAGATTTGGATAAATCTCTTTCGCAAAGGTAAGCGCAGCGACTCCCGTATCAATCTGATCCTCGGGAAGGTTCAGAATCTTTTGTATGTCAGGCGGAAAAGTGCCTGCATCTGTCTTCGACTTGGGGAAGTACGCAGGTAGTTGCGCTACCTCTGCCTGCTCCTCGCGGAAGTGCGAAGCAATGAGCGCGGCATTCATTTGCTGCGCGCTCATTCCATTCATTGCGCTTATGTCTTCCACGCTTTGGGCATTGGCAACCCCAAGCAAGCCAATGCCGGCAACACATAGCGCAATAGAAACCGCCCCCAGATAACGCACCATCCCTGATCCCCTGGTCATCATGTCTAAATTACGACACAAGGCCGTGAATTTATTGTCAACACGCTTTTGAAGTCGCCCGCTTCATCGACCGCCATACACGCGGGATGCTCCGATACCTGACTCCACGGACCTCCCAATCTGTCCCAGGAGATCACTGCATGCCTCACTTCGTGCGGTCATACAAGACCGTCGTCGCTTACTGTGTCTTTGTCATATCGCTAGGGCTGTTGGCGGCCGTATTTGATTCCCCCTTTGATCAATGTGGCCGCTTTCTTTGGGCTGGGCTCTTTTCCTTAGGTATCTACGCCTAGAAAGTAGTCATTTCGGGCCATAGAAAATCATCTCGGGAATGATGATTGCAGCGAAAAATGTCGTCTCGCTGTCGAGATGCTTACAAAGCTAATACTGCGAAACATGCTCGACACATCTCTTAAATATGGACGTCCAAATACATCCATATTTCTGTAAAGCCGCATTCACGAATGTGAGCAACACTTAACGTTGCGCTGTCCAGGGGCGGCGCCTTCTGCTCCGAATCCCATAAACAAAGTATGCGGCGACCCGCTGCAGGGTCAGCTGCGCAAAGGATATTTCCGAATGTCAGTTGGACAGATCTCGATTCGCATGTCCGCTCTCGCGCTCGCCGTGGTTGCGGTGCTGCATGGTGTGGTGGCTTTTGCAAGTGATACGACTGCCGATACCACGGCAGCTGCTGCGGCCGATGCGTCTGCGGCGAATAAGAACAAGGCCAAGTCATTGGAGGCCATTTCGGTGGTGGCGCCGGGCGAGACGATCCAGGTACAGAGCGTGTCCAGCGTGGACATCAAGGCATTGCCGCCGGGCAGCAGCGCGTTCAAGGCGCTGGATCAGTTGCCGGGTGTGAACTTCCAATCGTCCGATCCGTGGGGTGCTTACGAGTGGTCCACGCAAATTACCTTGCACGGCTTCGACCAGAGTCGCTTGGGCTTTACGCTGGACAATATTCCGCTGGGCAACATGAGTTATGGCGTGACCAACGGTCTGCAGGTTACTCGCGCGATCACCAGCGACAACCTGAGTTCGGTGGAAATTGCACAGGGCGCCGGTGCGCTGGGCACGCCGTCGAGCAGCAATCTGGGCGGCACGGTGCAGTTCTTCTCGGCAGATCCGGACGCGGTAGCAGGTGCGCGTGTCAGCCAGGCCTTTGCTTCGGATAGCACGTATCGCACGTTCGTGCGGCTCGACAGCGGTGATTTCCACGGCTATTCCATGTACGTGTCGTTCGCTCGCGCCGATACCGGCAAGTGGAAAGGTTACGGCGATCAGCAGGACAACCAGATCAACCTGAAGAGCCTGTATCAGTGGGGCGACGGCAATCGCGTTAGCCTGTTCTTTGACAGCTCCAAGCGTAAGGAATACGACTACCAGGATCTGTCGCTGACCAGCCAGCGCGTGCTCGGCTGGAACTACGATTACTGGCAGCCGGATTGGAACCAGGCGGTGCAGACGGCGTGGGCGATCCAGGGCAAGGGCTCGTATCCGGCTTCGTTGAATGGCCTGCCTGCGAACTACGACAAGGGCGATGTCAACTATTACGCCGGCGGCGGTATCCGTCGCGACAACCTGGTGGGCCTCAGCGGACAGTTCAATCTGGGCGGCAGCGCTACGTTGAACCTCGGCACCTACTACCACAATGATCGCGGCGAAGGTCAGTGGGCCACGCCGTACGTGTCTTCGTCGGCCACCGTGCCGATTGCCATGCGCACGACCGATTATGGCCTGGATCGGACCGGTGGCACGGCTTCGCTGACGTTCAACGTCGCCAACAACGACATCGAGATCGGCGCCTGGGTGGAAGATGCGAACACCAATCAGGAACGCAACTACTTCGACTTGAACGGTCAGTACACCTTCCTCAGCAATTTCTACGATTCCGAGGAACCGTTCCTGCGTGGCTTCTTCCAGAACTACCAAACCACCACGCGCATGGGCTACATCCAAGACACGCTGCATTTCATGGATGACCGCCTGACCGTGAACTTCGGCACCAAGGCGCTGGATGTGACCACCACGGCCAAGTCGCTGGTGCCGACCAGTGCGCTTTCCGCAGGCCGCATTTCCGCCAAGGACAGCTTCCTGCCGCAGGCCGGTGTGGACTACAAGATCGACGAGCACCAGGACGTGTATGCGTCCTACACCAAGAACATGGCCGCATACGGTTTCCTGCCGTTCTCGCAGTCGCAGACGTCGTTCGACAGCGCGAAGAGCAACTTGAAGCCGGAAGAATCGCAGACCTTCGAGTTCGGTTACCGCGTGCAGGGTGCCGGCTTCGAGGCTTCGGCCGATGCGTACTACACACACTTCACCAATCGCCTGCTGGCGGTGACGCCGTGCAGCGCGGTGCAGACCTGCTCGGCCATTATCAACAACGTGGGTTCGGTGAAGAGCAAGGGTATCGACCTGGCGTTGATCTGGAAGCCGATCGAGCACATGCGCTGGTTGAACACGCTGTCGTACGACAACTCCAAGTACCAGAACAATTACTTGGACAACGGCGTGATCGACACGGCTGGCAAGTACGTGGTGGGTACGCCGGTGTGGATGTTCACCAGCGCGCTGAACTACAGCATCGATGGATGGAGCTTCAATATCGACGGTAAGTACACTGGTCGTCGTTACATCACCTACATCAACGATTCGGCGGTACCGGCGTACTGGCTGTTCAACGCGGGTGTGAATTACGACATTGGCGCCTGGTCGATCCTCAAGGATGTGAGCCTCGGTTTCAACATCACCAACCTCGCCAACAAGCACTACTTCGCGACCACGGGTACCAACGGCTACGTGGCCTCCGATCCGAACGGCTACAACCAGACGCTGCAAGCGGGTGCGCCGCGACAGTACTTCTTCAATATCAACGCCAAGTTCTGAGGCTGTTCAAATGTCCCCTTTCCCTTTGAAGAGGGGACGGCAGTTAGGGCCAATCCGCCTTGGTCATCCGTGTACGCCCCCATGGCCGTCATTCCCGCGAAAGCGGGAATCCATCTTCGCCTTTGCATCAGAGCAAATGGATTCCCGCTTTCGCGGGAATGACGGCCATTGGGTTACCTGACTGCGCTTCACCCTCGTCCCAGGTCATGTCTGGGGCGACGCGCTCTCCAATTGAGAGATAGATCACGCTTGCGCTTGGACCGCGAAGCGATTTGTTCCATAGTGGTACCCGGGCGATCCGCCCGAAAATCGCGTCGTGGGCGGATTGGCACCCGTCTGCGCTGTTCTCTGCAAGGGAGAATGATCATGCGATACACACAGCTGTTCGAACGCCATAAGGACGAACTGCTTCTGGTTGCCCGCGTGCTGTTGATGGCCCTGTTCGTGGTCTTCGGCTTGGACAAATTCCTGAATTTCTCGGGTACGGCCTCGTATATGGAAGCCGTGGGTCTGCCGTTCCCCACGTTGTCCGCCTTCATTGCGCTCGTCATGGAATTCGTCGTGGGGCTGGCCATCCTGATCGGTGCGTATACACGACCGCTGGCCTTGGCGCTGGCCTTGTATACGGTCATCACCGCCTTGATCGGCCATCGCTTCTGGGCGCTGACGGGAGGTCTTCGTCTGGATACGATGATCCATTTCTACAAGAACATGTGCATTGCCGGCGGCTTGCTGCTGCTGTGCATCACGGGCCCGGGCAAGTATTCGGTAGATCGGCGGTAGGGATCTAGGGCTACGGGATTGCTCGCGATAGCGGCGTGCTGGCGTTAGGCTTCACCCTGCGCCAACGCACGCGGCGGCTAGACAATGCAAACAGGGCTGGCATGATCACTCCCGAACGCATCATGGCCTGGGCGATACCGGGCTTCTTCGTGTTGATCGGCATCGAGTTGCTGGTTGCGAAGTGGCGCGGACGCCATGTGTATTACCTCAACGATGCGATCAACAGTCTTGGTCTGGGCACGATCTCGCAGATCGTTGGCGTGTTCACCAAGCTGTTCACCATCGGCATCTACGGCTGGTGCGCCGCTCATCTGGCGCCATGGACGCTTTCCGCGAACGGCATTTGGGTGTGGGTCAGCGGCTTGCTGCTCTACGACCTGCTTTATTACTGGCTGCATCGCCTCGGGCACGAAGTGAACGTGCTGTGGGCAGCGCACGTAGTGCACCATCAGAGCGAGAGCTACAACCTCACCACGGCCTTGCGCCAGACCGGAAGCGGTTTCCTGCTCGGGTGGATCGCCTATCTGCCGATGGCACTGCTCGGTTATCCAGTAGAGGTGTTCGCGATCATTGCGCTGATCGATCTGCTCTATCAGTTCTGGGTGCATACCGAAGTGGTCGGCCGGTTGGGCTGGTTCGATCGCGTGTTCTGTTCGCCGTCCAATCATCGCGCGCATCATGCGGTGAACGATCGCTACCTCGACCGCAACTATGGCGGCATTCTCATCGTATGGGATCGCCTGTTCGGTAGCTTCGTGGAAGAAAACGACGAGGATCCGCCGATTTACGGCACGCGTTCGCCGCTGCAAAGCTGGAACCCGCTGTGGGCGAATGTCGAGGTGTACTGGGCGATGCTCAAGGACAGCTGGCATGCGCATAGCTGGATGGACAAACTCAAGGTTTGGATCAAGCCGCCGGGCTGGCGTCCCGCGGATGTGGCGGCGCGGTTCCCGAAGCCGGCGTTCGACATAAGCCATGCGCGCTATAACCCGCAGCTGTCATTGTCCTGGAAGTTGTACTGCTTTGTGCAGTTCGGGGTGCTGTTGCTGATCGGCGTGAATTTTCTGGATGCGGCGCCGAAGTTGGCACTGGTTCAAGCCGTCACTTATGCCGCTTACCTGGTCTACAGCCTGTATGCACTCGGCTTTCTGCTGGAAGGCCGTGGCGCGGGTATCGGATTGGAACTGTTGCGCACCATTGGCACAGCGCTCGGCGTGATGCTGATGGGGCGCTGGTTCGGCACAGGGCATCTCGATGCGCGCGTAGTTATCGCCATCGCAGCCGTATTCGGGGCCAGCGCAATGGCGTTCGCATGCATCGCGGGTTTTCAGCGACATCGCACTGACGTAACGCATCCGGCTTCCGCGTAGCCTCGTGGGCTAGGATGGCAATCCCAGCATTGGGCAGCAAATAAAGCTGAGATTTTCATTCCAACTTACAAGCCAAGCTGCATTGCAGCATGGAGGCTGCTGTCAGAAATGACCGCAGGCAGCCGTACAGACTGTGCGCTTTCGCTATGATCGGCGCTTTGGTTTGGGAGAACTGCCGATGAGTGTCCTGAGCAGGATGCTGCGCCACAAGTCCGTCGAGCAATTACAGTCGGAAGCGGGCCGGCGTGGTGATTTCCGCCGTGTGCTGGGTCTGTGGCAGCTCACGGCCATCGGCATCGGCGGCATCATCGGCGTCGGCATCTTCGTGTTGGCGGGGCAGCAGGCGGCGGCGAATGCAGGGCCTGCGGTGGCGCTCAGCTTCATCATCGCCGGCTTCGGCAGCGCATGCGCTGCACTGTGTTATGCGGAATTTGCCGGGCTGATTCCGGTCACCGGCAGCGCCTATACCTACGGTTATGCAGTGCTAGGCGAATTCGTCGCCTGGATCATCGGCTGGGATCTGCTGCTGGAATATGCACTTGTCGTTGCCGTCGTGGCGATCGGCTGGTCCGGCTACGTGCAGGTGCTGCTCGGTTCGGTCGGCATCCATCTGCCGGATTGGGCGCAGCAAAGCATGAGCGCGCAGACGATGGAGTATTACCTGCAGCAGTTATTCGGCGCGCACGGCACGCAGGCGATTGCCGGCCCGAGCGATGGCCACCGCTTCAACGTGATCGCTGCCGCTATCTCGCTGCTGGTCGCTGCATTGCTGACTGTCCGCACGGAATGGGGGGCGCGCTTCAATACCTTCGTGGTGACCATCAAGGTCATCGGCGTATTGCTGGTGGTGGGCGTGGGCGTCTTCTATGTGCACACTGCGAACTGGCAGCCATTCATTCCCGCACGTATCGTCGACGCGCAGGGCATGGGGCATTTTGGCTGGGCCGGCGTGCTGACCGGCGCAAGCGTGGTGTTTTTTGCTGTGTTCGGCTACGACACACTCACCACGGCGGCAGAGGAAGCCAAGCATCCGCAGCGCGATCTGCCGCGCGCGGTACTGCTATCGCTGGTGGTGGCGATGGTGCTGTATATCGCCGTGTCGCTGGTGCTCACCGGCATCACGCATTACAGCCATCTGGGTGGCGATGCATCGGTATCCCAGGCGTTCGAATCGATCGGTCTGCATTGGTTGAGTGTGACCATTGCCGTTGCGGCGGTGATCGGGGTTACCAGCGTGCTGTTCGCCTTCATGCTGGGCGCGGCGCGCATCTGGTTTGCGCTGGCGCGCGACGGTTTGCTGCCGCAATGGTTTGCGCATATCCATCCGCGGTTCGGCACGCCGGCGCGGCCCACGGTGATCCTTGGCGTATTCACCGCACTGGTCGCGGGCCTGCTGCCGATCGGTGAAGTGGCGGAACTGGTGAACATCGGCACGCTCAGCGCCTTCATCATTATCTGCACTGCGGTGCTGGTGTTGCGCATTCGCAAGCCGCATGTGGCGCGCAGCTTCCGTGCACCTGCGCTGGTGCTGGTCGCGCCGCTCGGTGTGCTGTTTTCGCTGCTGCTGATTTTCGGGGTGCCGTGGTCGGATACGGATGGCTGGCAGCGCATCGGTGGATTGCCGTGGATCACTTTCGAGCGCTTCATTATCTGGATGGCGTTGGGCTGCGTGATCTATTTCGGGTATGGCATGCGTCATAGTCGCGTCGAAGAACGGTAACCCTCACGGCCGTCATTCCCGCGAACGCGGGAATCCATTTTTGCCTTTCGCCAAAGAGCGAGATGGATTCCCGCTTTCGCGGGAATGACGGCCATTGGGGGCTCGCCGCAGGATTTTTCCGCTTGCCTGATCCTGGGAAGGACGCGACAACATGACCTCTGGCAGGGGAAGAGACGTAGGGTCTTGGCTCTACCATCGCCGGCAATCCGCCTAAAAGGCGGTCATTGTCCATCTACTGTCCTTGCGGGCTGTCCCGTTAGGACGGTGCCTGCCGGAGTCGTCGAGTGAAGTTCCAAGCCCTGCGTTTCAGCCTGATCGCCGCTGCCGTGATGGCGGCCTGTTCCCTCTCGGCCACGGCCGCTGCGCAATCGCAAGCGGCGTTTTCCAGCGAGGTGCCGGAGCCGGCCGATCAGCCCTATTCGGGCATGTTGACGGTCAACGTGGATCTCACCGATGCGGGCAAACGCATCTTCCGTTCGCACGAAACCATTCCGGTAAAGCCCGGCGCGCTCACGCTGTTCTATCCGAAATGGATTCCGGGCGAGCATGCGGCATCGGGTCCGGTCTCGAACGTGTCGGGCCTGATCATTCGCGCGAACGGCAAGCAGCTGCCGTGGCGCCGCGATCTACGCGACATGTACACGATCCATCTCGACGTACCGCAGGACGCGAATCAGCTTGATCTGGAATTCCAGTTCCTTTCGCCTGGCGAAGGCGAAGGCAGCAACTTCGGTGCGAGCGTGTCTTCCTCGCCCGATCTGGTCGACATGGAGTTCAACCAGGTGGCGTTCTATCCGGCTGGTTATTACACGCGCCAGATTCAGATTCAGCCGACCGTGCAGCTGCCGCAGGGCTGGAAATTCGGTTCGTCGCTGGAAGTGGACAGCCAATCCGGGAGCACCATCCGTTTCAAGCCGCTGAGCTTCAACAACTTCGTCGATTCACCGTTGATCGCCGGTGCGAATTTCAATCGCGTCGACCTCACGCCCAGCGGCGGCGCGCCGGTGTATTTGAACGTGGTGGGCGATGCGGCGAAGGACGTGAAGCTTACCGACAAGCAGCTCGACCAGCAGCGCAAGGTGGTGGCGCAGACCAATTTCCTGTTCGGTGGGCATCACTACAGCCATTACGACTTCTTGCTCACGCTGTCGGATCACACGGGTCATTTCGGTCTGGAACATCATCAGGCCAGCGATGACCGCCTGCCGGCCAATTTCTTCACCGATGACGACATGCACCTGCTGGCCGCCAGCCTGATGCCGCACGAATTCGTGCACTCGTGGAACGGCAAGTTCCGCCGTCCTGCCGATCTGTGGACACCCAACTTCAACGTGCCGATGCAGGACGATCTGCTGTGGGTGTATGAAGGCCTCACCGATTACTGGTGCGGCGTACTCACCGCACGCGCCGGGCTGTGGTCGCCGGAGCAGTATCGCGATTCCATGGCTAACATCGCCGGCGAGATGACGTATCGCACCGGTCGCGCATGGCGCCCGCTGCAGGATACCGCCGACGCCGCGCCGCTCACCTATTACGGCTCGCAAAGCTGGATCAACTGGATCCGCGATACCGATTTCTATCCGGAAGGCCAGTTGCTGTGGCTGGACGTCGACACCAAGATCCGCGAGCTCAGCGGCGGCAAGCATTCGCTGGATGATTTCGCGCATGCCTTCTACGGCATGGACAACGGCAGCTACGTCACCAAGACCTACACCTTCGACGACGTGATCAGCACGCTCAACCAGGTGCAGCCGTTCGATTGGGCCAAGTTCCTGCGCGACCGTCTCGACTACACCGGCGCCGAACTGCCCGAGCAGGGCATCGAACGCGGCGGCTGGAAGCTGGTGTTCAACGACACGCCGAATGCCGAGGAGAAGGCCTCCGAAGGCATCAACCACGGCGCCAACCTGGCTTATTCGATCGGCCTGATCGTCAGCCAGAAGGGCAGCATCCGTGACGTGCAGTGGAACGGTCCGGCGTTCAAGGCCGGGCTGGTGCCGGGGCTCACCGTTGTCGCCGTGAACGGCCGTGACTTCTCCGGCGACGCGCTGAAGGATGCGATCACCGCGGCAAAGAGCTCGCAGGCGCCGATCGAGCTGCTGGTGAAGAACGTTGACGTGTACAGCACGGTGAAGGTGGACTACCACGGTGGGCTGCGCTATCCGCACTTGGTGCGCGCGGATGGCAAGGATCTGATCGGGGCGATCGTGGCACCGAGGGCCAAATAAGCAGGGAACGGGGAAACAGGGAACGGGGAACGTACAGACCGCGCGAGTCCGAGCATTGCCTAAAAGCACTTGACCTTAGGACACGCGGCCTCAAGCTCTTCCCCGTTCCCCGTTCCCCGTTCCCCGTTCCCCGTTCCCCGTTCCCCGTTCCCCGTTCCCCGTTCCCCGTTCCCCGTTCCCCGTTCCCCGTTCCCCGTTCCCCGTTCCCCGTTCCCCGTTCCCCGTTCCCCGTTCC